>NZ_CP184361.1:0-1980000 GCF_048595745.1 Pseudomonas stagnisoli | reverse complement strand
CGATTAAGTCTTTCGTCTCAACCGAGGCCGCGCATTCTACAGCAGCCTTTCAACCTGTCAAGCTGTTTTTGAAGAATTTTTCGTTTCTTCTCAACCGCTTGCGCTTCCGACATCGCTTCCGATCTCATCAGCGGGAGGCGCATTCTACAGCGTTCAAAACCGCTGTCAACCACCTCCTTTCTAGCGCTTTCGACTCCGCAGAATCGAAGCACTGACAGAGCCAAACCGCCACCCTGCCAGCCCGGCGCATTCTAACTGAATCCGCCGCCGATGCAGTCTTTTATTTCGTTCAACTCTTTGATTTTCAAGGAGTTTTCCGAGAGGACTGCACCGGAAGAGGCGCGCATTATAAGGACCCTGAACGGGCCGTCAACTGCTTTCGGAACATATTCCTGGGCACGTCCTCTAACTATACATAGGCAATAGCTGAACCTGCAGCCCATCAGCGTCACACACCACGCGCGCCCAAGCAGATCCTCGGCCAATGAGATGGCCGAACATACAGACGCTCCACTTCAGCATCCAGCCAATCGCTCAAGCCGGCCCAGGCGACGTCTCCCCATCTTCAATAGCAGCTGGTCTTAGAGCCCTGGGTCGGAGCTGGAGCAGGACCCGCCCCCCCCTTGCAGGGCCTGATCAAACCGCCCATTGCAAGGCGCCCGGCGCAGGTTGTCCGCTACCGACCATCTCCGCCGAACTGCGCCAACGCGGTCAGCCCAGCCCGGTTACCGACCAGATAGTGCGCGATCGCCTGGCGATGATCGCCACACACCTACCCGGGGAGGATACCGAGAAGCAGAGCGCGCTTGTCCTCTCAGCCATGGTCGGTGCTCTGGTGCTGTCGCGCAGCGTCAACGACCGGAGCTAGCGGAGCTGCTACGAACCGCTACCCGCGGTCTACTGCGCAGCAGACCGGGGACTGATCCGGCCGACGAGAGTCTCGTCCACTTCTATGACCATCCACGTTAGCGGCTAGCTGCTCGCCCACTCCTCTACGTTGCCAGGTCTCCGCGCCAGTTGCGCCCGGCAACACGACCTTGCCCTGCAAACCCTTGCCGGCGCCCGCATTCAGGGCTTCGGCGCCGCATCCTCGAAACGGTCCACCGTACGCAGACTGCGGAAGCCCCACATCCAGCCACCGACTACACCGAGCGTGCACAGGCTGCCCAGCAGCGCTGCCGGTACGGCGCCGAACCAGGCGGCGCTGCTGCCTGCGCGGAACTCGCCCAGCTCGTTGGAGGAGCCGATGAACAGCATGTTCACCGCATTCACCCGGCCGCGCATCACGTCCGGGGTTGAGAACTGGATCAGCGAGGAGCGGATGTACATGCTCACCATGTCCGCCCCGCCCGCCACCACCAGCGCAGCGAACGATAGCCAGAACAGGCTGGACAACGAGAACACCAGATTGGCCACACCGAACACCGCTACCGCGATGAACATGCTCATGCCCACATGGCGGTTAAACGGCCGCAGGCTCAGGTAGAAGCCGACCAGAACCTCGCCGATGGCCATGGCACTGCGCAGGATGCCGAGGCCGGTCGGCCCCACGTGCAGCACCTCCTGGGCATACACCGGCAACAACGCCACCACGCCGCCCAGCAGCACAGCGAACAGATCCAGCGAGATAGTGCCGAGGATAATCGGCCGCGAGCGAATGAACTGAATGCCGGCGGTAAAGCGTCTCCAGGCGGTCGCTTCCAACGGTTTGCTGTCCTCGCGGTAACGCACCTGCACCAGGCTCAGCATCAACACGCCGGCAGCAAAGAACAGCAGACACAGCGAGTAGGTCAGTTCGCCGCCACCCAGCGCATAGAGCCCGCCGCCGATAACCGGACCGGAGATGGTCGAGGCGCGCACGATCATGCTGTTGGCTGCGATGGCCGCTGCCAGGCGCTCGCGCGGCACGATCTGCGGCAGCAGGCTGGACAGTGCCGGCCCGGTAAAGGCGCGAGCACAACCGTAGGCCACCAGCACGCCGTAGAACGCCTCGACCGGCCCGTGAACCAGCGACAGCCAGAGCAACACGCCGGCACATACCGCCTCCACCGCCCAACTCAGGCCGAGAATCCACTTGCGGTCGTAGCGATCGATCAGGTCGCCGGCCGGCAGCAACAGGAACAGCATCGGCAGAAACTGCGCCAGACCGACATAGGCCAGGCTCATCGGGTCGCGCGTCAGGTCATAGACCTGCCAGGCCACCACCACGGCCATGATCTGCACGGCGAACATGGCCAGCACGCGGGCAGCAAGGAACGGCAAAAAACCGGGCTGGCGATAGACGGAAGGTTCGGCGGACACGACGCAAGTCCCCAGGCAGAAAAGAGGCTGCGCAATCTACTGGATGAAAAGCTGTCCAGGCAAACAGGTTGCTACCCCTGGCCGCCAGGCTAGCGGTTCAGCTCGTACGCACAGATATTCACGGTGGTAGCCAGGTTCAGTGATTCGATGGTGCCACAGCCGACAATGGTGAACGGCCGCGCGCCCAGCGCGCCCAACTGCTCGCGGGGTACGCCACGGGCCTCGTTGCCGAACAGATAGCAATCGAAGTCGGCGAAGCCGGCGGACTGCAACGGCTCGCCCTGCATATCCAGGCAGGCGATGCGCGGGAAGCGCTCCGGCAGCGCGCCCAGCTCGACATCCAGCTCCAGCGGCACATGGAAGATCGCCCCCATGCTGGAGCGCACCACCTTGGGATTGTAGGGATCGACGCTGCCAGGGCTGAGCAGGCAGCGCAGGCCGCCAAACCAGGCCAGCGTGCGCAAAATGGTGCCGAGATTACCCGGGTCCTGCACCTCGTGCAGGTAGATGGCGCGCTCGCCCGCAGAGACCGGCGCGGCGCTCTCCAACATAGGCACCACGGCGATGATGCCCTGCGGCGTCTTGGTGTCGGAGATCTGCGCCATCTGCCGCTCGCTGATCACCTGGGTCTTGAACGGGCTTTCCCACTGTTCATGAGCCTCGGTGACATACAGCTGGCTGCGCTGCAGCAACGGGTTGTGCTGCGCCGCCTTCTGCAGCTCCAGCACCAGATGCTCGCCTTCCACCAGGAAGTGGCCGAACTCGGCGCGGTACTTCTTCTGCTGCAGCTTCTTGATGTCGTCGAGTTTCATCAGTGGCCCGCCAGGATCGCCTTGGCCACCGCCTCGGCGACCTTGATGCCATCCACCCCCGCCGAGAGGATGCCGCCGGCGTACCCGGCGCCCTCGCCGGCCGGGTACAGGCCCTTGAGGTTGAGGCTCTGCAGGGTCTCGTTGTCGCGGGTGATGCGCACAGGCGAGCTGGTACGGGTTTCGATACCGGTCAGCACCGCGTCATCCCGGTCGAAGCCGCGGATCTGCTTGCCGAAAGCCGGTAGCGCCTCGCGAATGGCCTCGATGGCGTAGTCCGGCAGCGACGACGCAAGGTCGCCCAGGCGCACGCCGGGTTTGTACGAAGGCTCCACCTCGCCGAACTCGCTGGACGGCGTGCCGCGGATGAAATCCCCCACCAGCTGCGCCGGCGCACAGTAGTCGCGCCCACCCAGTTCATAGGCACGCGATTCGAGACGTTCCTGGAACTCCACGCCAGCCAGCGGGCCACCGGGGAAGTCCTGCTCCGGGTTGATGCCGACGACGATGCCCGAGTTGGCGTTGCGCTCGTTGCGCGAGTACTGACTCATGCCGTTGGTAACCACGCGCTCCGGCTCGGAGGTGGCGGCCACCACGGTGCCGCCCGGGCACATGCAGAAGCTGTACACGGCGCGACCGTTCTTGGCGTGGTGTACCAGCTTGTAGTCAGCGGCACCCAGCTCCGGGTGGCCGGCGTACTTGCCCAGGCGCGCCTGGTCGATCAGCGATTGCGGGTGCTCGATACGGAAGCCGATGGCGAAAGGCTTGGCCTCAATGAACACGCCCTGGCGATGCAGCATGCGGAAGGTATCGCGCGAGCTGTGCCCGAGCGCCAGCACCACATGGCGGCTGCGCAGGGTCTCGCCACTGGCCAGCACCACGCCTTCGAGCTGGCCATCACTGATCAGCAGGTCGGTCACCTTGCTCTCGAAACGCACTTCGCCGCCGAGCGCGATGATCTCCTCGCGCATGGCCGCCACCACGCCTGTCAGGCGGAAGGTGCCGATGTGCGGCTTGCTCACGTACATGATCTCTTCCGGCGCGCCGGCACGGACGAACTCATGCATTACCTTGCGCCCGTAGAACTTGGGGTCCTTGATCTGGCTGTAAAGCTTGCCGTCGGAGAACAGCCCCGCCCCACCCTCGCCGAACTGCACGTTGGACTCGGGCGTCAGGGTCTTCTTGCGCCATAGCGCCCAGGTATCCTTGGTACGCCGGCGTACATCCTTGCCACGCTCCAGCACGATCGGCTTGAAACCCATCTGCGCCAGCAGCAGTGCGGCGAACAGGCCACAGGGGCCGAAACCCACCACGATGGGCCGCTCGCTCAGCCCGGCCGGCGCCTGACCGACCGGGTAGTAATTCGTGTCCGGCGCCGGGCGCACGTGCGGATCATCGGCGAAGCGCGCCAGCAGGGCCGCCTCGTCGCGCACTTCCAGGTCGATGATGTAGATGAACAGGATCACGCTGTTCTTCTTGCGCGCGTCATAGCTGCGCTTGAACACGGTGAAGTTCAGCAGGTCGGCGTCGGCGATACCCAGGCGACGGACGATGGCCTGACGCAATTCGCCAGCGGCATGGTCGAGGGGCAGGGACAGTTCGGTGATGCGAATCATGGCGGTATCCTGGCCGGTGACTCCGGCAAAGGAGGCAATAGAAGGTAGGTAAGCGCGCAATTGTAGCCGCCGCCGCGCGCCTCTGTCAGGGCCGTGTGGCCCGCGGATTTAACCTGAGCGGCACTCTCGGCTTATAATCGCCACCACTGTGCGCCCTGCACCGCTCCAAGGCAGCGCGCCTCTCACTCGCTTCTCCGTGCCTGGCCCCCTCATGAAACGCTCCAAAAGCAGCAGCCGCTGGCTGAACGAACACGTCAACGACCCTTACGTCAAACGCGCGCAGAAGGATGGCTACCGCTCGCGGGCCAGCTACAAGCTGCTCGAGCTGAACGAGAAGGACAAGCTGATCCGCCCCGGCATGCTGGTCATGGACCTGGGCTCGGCACCCGGTGGCTGGTCGCAGGTGGCGGGCAAGATCGTCGGCGACAGCGGCCGGGTCATCGCCAGCGACATCCTGCCGATGGACCCGCTGGACAATGTCGACTTCATCCAGGGCGACTTCACCGAAGACAGCGTGTTCCAGCAGATTCTCGCCACGCTCGACGGCCGCCAGCCCGACCTGATCATCTCCGATATCGCCCCCAACATCAGCGGCGTCGCCGTCGCCGACCAGGCCGCGTCGATGTACCTGGTCGAACTCACCCTCGACATGGTGCGCCAGGTGCTCAAGCCCGGCGGCAACTA
Organism: Pseudomonas stagnisoli; assembly: GCF_048595745.1. Classification (NCBI taxonomy): domain Bacteria; kingdom Pseudomonadati; phylum Pseudomonadota; class Gammaproteobacteria; order Pseudomonadales; family Pseudomonadaceae; genus Pseudomonas; species Pseudomonas stagnisoli. The sequence goes on along the minus strand of NZ_CP184361.1, from coordinate 1,974,590 downwards.
CGCGGTCAAGGTGTTCCAGGGCGAAGGCTCGGAAGCCTTCCTCAAGGACGTGCGCAGCTCGTTCGAGAAAGTCATGATCCGCAAGCCGGAAGCCTCGCGCCCGCGCTCGCGCGAGGTGTACCTGGTAGGCAAAGGCTTCAAGGGGTAAGGCGGCGCAACTGTCGCCACTTTCGGCCGGAATCAGACGCTTGTCCTTGGGTCCGGCACGGCCACATGTCATGCTGCTGCATTGCTTGTCAGCATGCGCAGGGATTGCAGCGACACCTGTCGCCGCCCGACTAGCGTTCCAAAAAGCTGCGCGGGATGACCTCGCGCCGCGAATCAACCACGAGGCTGTGAACTGAACAATGGGTTTTGAGCAACTAGCTGAGCTACGCGACCGCCTGCGGGCCGAAAAAGAGCAGGTGAAGACCGATAGCCCGAAGCCGCGCAAACGGCAGCCCTCCCCACAAAAGAGCCCTCGCGAGCAGGACCCTGCGGTGGAGGCCATCTGGCGCTTGCAGAAGCACTTCCCGCTGGCCTTCCCGGTCAACCCGGCGCCCAAGGTTCCGCTCAAGGAAGGCATTCTCAAAGATGCCGAGCAACACCTGGAACTGCTTGGCATCACCAGCGAACAGCTCAAGCAGGGCATCGCCACCTGGTGCCGCGGCAGTCGATACTGGGCCAGCATGACCGAGAACGCACCGCGCCTGGACCTTAACGGCCAGCCAGCGGGCGTGGTAACCGCCAACCAGGCGCTGCATGCCAAGCAGCAGGCCAAGCGACAGCGCGGGCAGGCCCGACGAGCTCAGGCCAAGCCGAAAGCGGCTGCCCAGGCCCCCGCCGCTGACGTAGTGGCAGAACAGGCCGAGGGCTAGCCCCTGGCGTGGCATCGAGTCTTCAGCCACCGATAAAGCGGCTGCCCCCCAGCTAAAGCCCCAAGTAAAAAAGCCCCTGGCCTCACGACCAGGGGCTTTTTGCTTTTCTCTGCCGGGCCAGGCGCTACGCACTCGAGCTTGTCGGCAACAACAGCGGGCGTTGGCGATCTACAGCCCCCGCATCGCCTGCTGACAGCCCTCAGAAACCGCGCAAATTGCTCTCATCGAGCCCCACAGCTGACTTCAGCATCTTCAGGATCACCAGCGCAAACGCCCGGCTCTTGGTCTCGTTATCCAGCACTTCCAACGACATCTTTTCGTTGTCGGTCATGGCGTCAAGCACGGTATCGAGCACCCGCTTGGGGAACAGGCCGTGCATCACTTGCTCCACCGAGTGGTTGTTGACCTGAGCCATCACATCTTCCTGGCGGCTGATGCGGTTGGCGATGCCGGTGAGGAATTGCAGCTGGTCCTCATCACTCACCTCGGCGCCGAAGATATCGTTCAGCGCCTCGATGATTTCCGATAGCCGCTTCTTCTCCGGATCATGGGGCTTGCCGCTGCCCAACCCCGTGGCCGGTTCGAGGCCGTAGTCGCCTTGCTCCTCGCTCAAGCGCAGCTGATGCTCGGCGCGCTTGGTCAGGCGGTAGTGGGTCAGTTGCAGTTCGCCCACGTCCACGTCTTCCTGCTCCAGGCGATCCACGCGCAGCAGCGGATAGAGGTTTCGGGCGAACACGCTCAGTTGCTCCAGCTCGCGATCCTCATAGGGAATGATCTGCGAGAGGAACTCGTACAGGCGCACAAAGCTCTGCAGGTTCTTGCGGAACAGGTCGAGCTGATCCACCTGCTCGCCGGCTTCCTTGACAGCTGCTTCGGCTTTTTTCAGGCCGGCGCTGTCGCCGTTCTTCTCGGCGGTACGCTTGAAGTCCAGCGCGTGCTGGCGTGATTCCTGAGCCAACTTGTAGCGTTTGGCAAAGCGCTCCTTGGCCGGCGCGCAGTAGTAGCTGAGTTTGCTGGCTGCGGCTTTCGGGTCGAAGAAGGCCAGCGCGAACGCCGTCACTTCCTCCCAGTGGTAAATGCCCTCGGCATCCAGCTTCTTCTGCAGGTCATAGATGAGCTGCGGGTCGGTTACGTCGGTCAGCTCGGCCTTGGTGTAGTACGGCAGGAAGGCGTCGAGAATGTCCTGGGCGTCGTTGAAAAAGTCGAGGATGAAGGTCGGCTTGCTGTCGCCGAAGGTGCGGTTCAGCCGCGACAGGGTTTGCACGCAGTCCACGCCCTGCAGCTTCTTGTCCACGTACATGGCGCATAGCTTGGGCTGATCGAAGCCGGTCTGGTACTTGTTGGCGGCGATCATCACGTTGAAGTCCTGGGTGTCGAAGGCTTCAGCCAGGTCACGTCCATTCAGGCCGGGATTTAGCAGGCTGCTGCTTTCCGTCACCTCTTCGGGGATCACCCCATCCGGCAGCACGCTGCCGGAGAAGGCCACCAGCGGATGCACATCGTTGTAGCCCACCTGCTTCACATAGGCCTGCACCGCCAACTGATAGCGCACTGCCTCCTGCCGACTGCTGGTGACCACCATGGCCTTGGCCTGGCCGCCCAGCAGGTGGCGGATATTGGCGCGGAAGTGCTCGACGATCACCTCCACCTTCTGGCTGATGTTGTACGGATGCAGGCGCACCCAGCGCGCCAGCTTCATGCGCGCCTTTTTCGAGTCCACTTCCTCGTCGTCGCCGTCCGGGTGGGCGATCTTCCAGGCGGTGCTGTAGGTGGTGTAGTTCTGCAGCACATCGAGGATGAAACCTTCCTCGATGGCCTGGCGCATGGAGTACAGGTGGAACGCTTCGGGCTTGTTGTCGGCGCTCACCGGTAGCGCCGGATTGGCCGGGCGACCGAACAGCTCCAGGGTCTTGGCCTTGGGCGTGGCGGTAAAGGCGTAGTAGCTGATGCGTTCGTTGGGCGCGCGTGCGGCCACGGCGGCGTCCAGCAGCTCTTCGGCGCTGATCTCTTCGGCCTCTGGCGCATCGCTGCCGAGTATCTGCTTGAGCTTGCTGGCCGATGAGCCGGTCTGCGAGGAATGCGCCTCGTCGGCGATCACCGCATAGCGGCCGCTGGCCAACTTGGGGTACTTGTCCAGCGCATCGAACAGCGCCGGGAAGGTCTGGATGGTGACGATGATGATGCGCGTCTGCTCGGCCAGCGCTTCGGCCAGTTGCTCGGACTTGCTCTGGCTGCCGATATCGCGGGTGATGCACTTGACCACGCCCTGGGCGTGCTCGAACTGGTAGATGGTGTCCTGCAGCTGCTTGTCCAGCACGGTGCGGTCGGTAATCACGATCACCGAATTGAACAGCCGCTGGCCCTCGGCATCGTAGAGCGAGGCCAGTTGATGCGCCGTCCAGGCAATCGAGTTGGACTTGCCGGAACCTGCGCTGTGCTGGATCAGATAACGCTTGCCCGGCCCTTCGGCGCGGGTGGTTTCGATCAGCGTGTTGACCACTTCCCACTGGTGGTAGCGCGGGAAGATCAGGGTTTCCTTGGTCACCCGATTGCCGTCGGCATCTTCCTTCACGCTCTTCTGCAGGTGCAGGAAGCGGCCCAGCACCTTGAGCCAGGCATCCGGCTGGAAAAGGCGCTGCCACAGGTAGCCGGTGGCGTACTGGCTGTCATCCGGCGCAGGCGGGTTGCCGGCGCCGCCGTCGAGGCTGCCCAGGTTGAACGGCAGGAAGAAGGTCTCCTTGCCGGCCAGCTTAGTGGTCATCGCCACCTCATCCTGGCTCACGGCAAAGTGCACTAGCGCACCGCGTTTGAAGGTCAGCAGCGGCTCGGGCTTGGACTACCCCCGCTCCGGTAGACATCCCCGGCCTATGCTTTGGACTACCCCCGCTCCGGTAGACATTTTCCGGCCTCATAACGAGGCGCTTTCAAAGGCCTCGGGACTGACGCCACCCAAGTGACTGTGGCGTCGGGTTCGGTTGTAGAAAACCTCGATGTAGTCGAACACATCAGCCCTAGCCAGGTCGCGGGTTTTATAGATGCGTTTACGGATGCGCTCTTTCTTCAGGCTGCTGAAAAAGGACTCGGCCACCGCATTATCCCAGCAGTTACCGCGGCGACTCATGCTGGGCTCCAGGTTGTTGGCAGCGCAGAAACGTTTCCAGTCATCACTGCCGTACTGGCTACCCTGATCGGAGTGAACAATGACCCGACTCTTAGGCTTGCGCCGCCAGAGCGCCATGAGTAGCGCGTCCAGGGCCAGCTCGCGGGTCAGTGTCGGCTTCATCGACCAACCGACCACCTTGCGTGCATAGAGATCCACCACCACAGCCAAGTACAGCCAGCCCTGCCAGGTACGGATGTAGGTGATGTCGGTCACCCAAGCCTTGTTGGGAGCATCGACAGTGAATTCACGGTTGAGATGGTTGGGTGCGATTATCGAGGGCCGCCCAGCGATTGGGCGTGGCGCCTTGTAGCCCCGCAGGGCCTTGATCTTGTGGGCACGCATCAGACGAGCGACGCGGTGTTTGCCGCAAGTTTCACCGGCTTCCCGCAGGTCGCCAAAGACCCGGCGTGCGCCGTAAACACCACGACTGGCCGCGTAGGAGTCGCGGATCAGTTGCAGCAACCGGTGGTTTTCCTGCTCACGATCAGAAACGGGCTTGTGCAGCCATTGATAGAACCCGGCACGAGCAATCCGCAATACCCGGCACATCGTGGTGATGGCGTGCTGGTGGCGATGCTCGTTCATGAAGCGGTACTTCACTCGGGCTCCCTGGCAAAGTACCGCGCGGCTTTTTTTAAGATATCCCGCTCTTCTTCAAGGCGGCGCATCTGGGCTCGCAACCGTAGGATTTCACTCTTGGCTTCGAGCAGTTCGCTGGCCTGCTTCTCCGACTTATCGGGGGTGACGACCTTCACCCATTTGTAGAGGCTGTGAGTAGAGACTCCGAGGCGCGCGGCGATCTCCGCTACTGAATATCCGCGCTCAACGACCTGTCTGACGGCTTCTGCCTTGAATTCCGGGGTGAATCGCTGGGTGCTCATAGACTTCCTCCTATGCTCAAAGCATAGGCCGGGGATGTCTACCGGAGCGGGGGTAGTCCACCAGAGCTTGGAGAGTGTCTAGGAAAGCTGGGGCGATTCAAGGAGCTCTGCGTAGTTATAGATAACTATCTTGTTAGTAACAGTGAAAAAGAAAAGATAGACCAAGAAGATGAATTATCCTTCTTAACCTTCCAAAAATTCCAAAACCTAGCCAAAGCCAAACACTACCGAAAGAAAATCAGTCTACCGGCATGGAAAAAACTACCAGACCATCTCAAGCACGTTTTTAGAACAGCTGCCTGCGGCCGGGATAAAAGCTCTATCGCCCTTAGCTGCAACCTCTCCCACCTGACTGCCACACGAGCAAACAGCTCATATAGAGGGGCCGCAGATTACATTGGCAGAAAGCTGCGATATCTGGCGATTGAGCTTGGCCTCCCCCCAATGATTGCACTCACACTTGAAGACTCCACCAATAGAAAAGGCAATAACCCTGGACTTCATTTTCATGCGGCCCTCAGAGCTCCGGCTGAAAAAATCAGTCAGCTGACCAAGCGACTGAAGCAAGTGTTTGCCGAAGACTATATCGAAGCTTGGAATAACAAAGCCGTTTGTATTAAACCTATTAGAACCACCGGAGGATGGGCAGCATATTGCACAGCGACATTGAACACGCCAGACCAATGCCTTGAGGCCGCCACATTTGCAAGTAAGCAAGCAAGCCAGGCCGGGGAAGAGCTTTATAACGAGTTTAAAAAATGGCTGCAAGGCATTCCCACGTTGAAAACTCTGAAAAATGAAATCAACAGCCTGAAGAAGCTCTCGATTAGCGCTCCTGCCTGCCCGAATTTAGTTTTGTTGATTGAGCAACACCGTGCTCGAAAGGTACTGACTAGGCGAGAACGCTACAGAAGAACCTGGGACTATAAAAAACAGGCAGCCAACGACCCGGAAGTATTTCGCCGGAAACTTGCCGAGAGACTCGGATATGAGCAGTACGCTGACCAGAATGGAGAGATAAAGCAAACCACTCAAAGCCCAGAAAAATGCGCACCAGAAACGCTCTATAAGCTCGAACATGCGACGATCTCACCCAGCAGCACCCGGAGTACTGCAGCAAGCCCAATCGAGCTTATAGAGCGCTACAGAGGGCATCCCGAGTTTGCTAAGTGGGCATCTTACATAGAGCAAGAGGAATTACCTGAAGACCTCTTCGACTTAGAGACAGAGCTAAGCTAGCTAGATAAAAAGGGGGTAATTTCACCCCCTTTTTAACATCCACAATAAACCTTAATAATTTTATCTATGCGCAGTCACACAATCCGAAACAAGAGCTTGTCAAAGTCTTAGAAACCAACGCCAACACCAACCCTATACAAGTCTAAAAGCCGACAAAAAACCACATCACACCTTACACTAGAGCCACACTCGGAAAAGTTAAAAAATGTTCAGGCTTTATTCATGCCAGAGTAAGTATTTTGTGTAAATTTTAACTTTCTCAACACACTCATTCCTTCTCCCGCCTGCACCCCGGAAAAATAACCTTACAGATATAACCAGCGCATAACGAATGTCTACCGATTCCTAATCCGGATCCCAAAACTCGTACTCGCCTCAGAAGACAGTTCCCCTCACGCTAAAGCTTCAATATGATCCTGAGCCCGGGTGCAGGATTTGCATCGCTCGGATCAATGGACATTACCGAGGGAACCTGATGTCGTCGCTCACTCCCCCAAGCAGCCTTACCCCTCATCACGCCAAGTATTTCGCTTGGGAGCTCACGCGCCGTCGCGCTGCCAGCGAAGAGGATCGGCTCTCCCAATCTCTGTTCGATGCCAGTGTCGATCTCAATCCACACCAGATAGACGCAGCTCTTTTCGCCTTGCAGAACCCACTCAGCAAAGGGGTGATGCTGGCGGATGAGGTAGGCCTCGGCAAAACGATCGAGGCCGCCTTGGTCCTGTGCCAGATGTGGGCAGAACGCCGCCGTCGTTTGCTCGTCATCTGCCCGGCAGCACTGCGCAAACAGTGGGCACAGGAGCTCTCCGACAAATTCAATCTACCGACCCAGGTGCTGGACGCACGGACCTGGAAATTGCTCCGCGAGCAAGGCATCTACGACCCATTGGATCGCGACGTCATCAGCATTATGTCGCTGAACTTTGCAGCCCGGATGGAAGAGCAGCTTGGCAACATTCCCTGGGATTTGGTCGCCATCGATGAAGCCCACAAGCTGCGCAACGCCCATCGCAAAAGCAATGAAACCGGCCAGTCGCTCAAGCGTTCATTGGCTGGACGGCGCAAGCTTCTGCTGACCGCCACCCCTCTGCAGAACTCATTGATGGAGCTGTATGGTCTCAGCTCCTTGATAGACGAAGACATCTTCGGCGATGAGCGCAGCTTCCGTGCCCAGTACAGCAACATCGACGCGGACCTGGCTGCGCTACGTCGCCGCCTGCATGCATTCATCAAGCGCACACTGCGTAAAGACGTCCTTGAGTACGTTCCCTATACGCAGCGTCACGCACTGACTACGCCGTTCACCCCCAGCGATGATGAACAGCGCCTCTACGATCTCATTTCCGCCTACTTGCATCGCGACTTCAGCTACGGCTTTCCACAGCGGCAAAAACATCTCGTCGCACTCATCCTGCGCAAGCTCCTGGCCTCTTCTACAGAAGCCGTTCTGGCTACCCTGGAAGCAATCAAAGCGCGTCTACAGAAGCTACTGGATCGCCAGAGCATCGATGAGGAATGGTTCGAGCATCTGATCGAAGAGAACGAACTCGAAGAAGACCTACTGGAAGCCGCAGCTAGCTACGAATCCCAAGACTCTGCAAGCAAGATCGACTTCGAGCTGCTGAGCAAGGAAATCACCGAGCTCGATACCTACATCGAGATTGCCCACAGCATCCGCGAAGACCAGAAATCATTCGCCTTGCTCAATGCGCTGGAGCAAGGCTTTGCACGCATGTCCGGCATGGGCGCCCCACGCAAGGCCGTCATTTTCACCGAGTCACGCCGGACTCAAGAATACCTGGCCCGTTTTCTAGAAGCCCACGGCCACCTTGGCAAAGTCGTCACCTTCAGTGGCGGCAACCAGGGTGAGGCCGCTACCGGCATCTATCAACGCTGGTTGGCTCGCTACCACGGTAGTGACCGTGTAACCGGCTCGCCAGCTATCGATCGCCGCACAGCGCTTATCGATCACTTCCGTGATACGGCCGAAATTCTGATTGCGACCGAGGCTGCCGCTGAAGGTGTGAACCTGCAGTTCTGCTCTTTGGTTGTGAACTATGACCTGCCGTGGAACCCGCAGCGGGTAGAACAGCGCATTGGGCGTTGCCACCGCTATGGCCAACGGTTTGACGTGGTCGTCATCAACTTCCTCAACCAGCGCAATGCCGCAGATCGACGAGTCCTGGAACTCCTTCAGGACAAGTTTCATTTGTTCGATGGCGTTTTTGGTGCGTCCGACCAGGTGCTCGGCAGGATCGAAGCCGGCATTGATTTCGAGAAACGCATTGCTGAGATCTACGACTGCTGCCGCACCCCACAAGAGATCGACGCAGCGTTCGCCAGCTTGCGTGCTGAGCTGGACGCCGACATCCAGGCAAAAATGCTGGAAACCGAAAAGCTCCTGCTGGAAAACTTCGACGCGGACATTCACAGCCTGCTCAAGACCCACAAAGAGCGCGCCGAAAGCCAGCTAGACCGTATAACCCGCCTGTTCTGGAAGCTAACTCAGTACATCCTGGCTGAGCACGCTAAATTCGACAGTCAGAACCTGGCTTTCGATCTCAAGCTGCCACCTCTTCCACAGGTGGTCATAGGGCATTATCAGCTCATCCGCAAAGGCGAACAGGCCAAGCAGATTCAGCCTGAAAACACCCGCATCTACCGGCTTACACACCCGCTTGGTGAATACGTTCTCGATCGAGGCCGCAGCGCTTCGACACCCAGCTCAACGCTGCACTTCAGTTATGCGCAATGGCTTGAAGCCCGTAACCCACGCATCAGCGTTATCGAGCAACTGCTGGGTAAACAGGGCTGGCTTCAGCTCAACCTGCTTGAGCTCGATAGTTTTCAGCGCGAAGAGCACTTGGTTTTCACCGCCATGACCGATAGCGGCGAGCTACTCGATCAAGAAACGTGCGAGAAGCTCTTCCAGCTTTGCGCAAATGTAGAGCCAACGCAGATCAGCCCGCCTGATGATCTACATGGCAATGCCCGTCGCCAGATCGATGCCGCATTGAGCCAAGCACTGGAACAAAATGACAAGTTCTTCCAGCAAGAACGCGACAAGCTGGATGCCTGGGCCGAAGACCGCATTCTCGCTGCCGAGCAAGCCCTACAAGACACCAAGCTCAAGCTCAAAGGACTGAAACGTCAAGCGCGAGTTGCCCAGAGCATGGACGAGGCCCGCCGTCTGCAGGATGACATTCGCAAGGTAGAGGGAGAACAGCGGCGTCAACGCCAGGAAATCTTCTCCGTGGAGGACGAAATCGAGGCTCGCCGCGATGCGCTCATAGAAGCTCTGGAGAAACGCCTGCATCGCGCCAGCCGTACCCAAACACTCTTCACCGTGCGCTGGGCCGTGATTTGACACGTCTCCGAAAGAGCATTTCGAGAACACGAGGGGCACACATGTCGCTAACAGCGACATGAACGCAAAACGTGTCGCCGAAATCTAAAAATAGCGACACGTCGTGCATACATGTTTACACTGCAACCACGAAAAGGGCGCTCACCAGAGCGCCCTTGCCATTAGATGGATACCAAGGATCAGGATTGCATCCATGACTGCATCCCCCCTGCCCTGGCAGGCTGACAAGCCCTATAACCAACTTCCGCCATTGCCGCCCACGGCAGAGCTGGAGACCCGTGCAGTGCTCAAGCGCTGCATCGAGGCCCGCACAGCCCTGGCGGAATTGAAGCAAGCAGCCGAGCTGATTCCGAACCAAACGGTATTGATCAACACCATCCCGTTGCTGGAAGCCAAGGACAGCTCGGAAATCGAAAGCATCGTCACTACCACGGATTTGCTCTTCCAGCATGCACAGGATGGTGAAAATCACGCCGACCCGGCCACCAAGGAAGCCCTGCGTTATCGCAAAGCCTTACACCAGGGCTATCAGTCCTTAAGGGCGCGCCCACTATCGACCGTCACGGCAGTCGAGATCTGCCGCACGCTCAAGGGCGTGAATATGGATATTCGTCGGGTGCCGGGTACCCAGTTGGCCAACGACCGCACCGGCGAGATCATCTACACACCACCGGAAGGTGAAGAGCATTTGCGCGACCTGCTCGCCAACTGGGAGCGCTTCCTGCACAACGAAACCGACCTAGACCCGCTAGTGCGCATGGCCGTTGGGCATTACCAGTTCGAGGCCATCCATCCATTCGCCGATGGCAACGGCCGCACCGGGCGCGTGCTCAACACCCTGTACCTGATTCAGGAAGGTCTGCTGAGCCTGCCGATTCTCTACCTCAGCCGATACATCATCGCCCACCGCGCTGATTACTACCGCCTGCTGCTGGATGTCACCCGCGAACAGGCCTGGGAACCTTGGCTGCTGTACATGCTCAGCGCCGTGGAAGAAACCGCCCGCTGGACCACCGCCAAAATCGCCGCCATCCGCAGCCTCTCAGAACACACCACCGAGTTCGTGCGCGAACGCCTGCCGAAAACCTATTCCCGTGAGCTGGTCGACGTGATTTTCGAACAGCCCTACTGCCGTATCAGCAACCTGGTCGACAAGCAGATCGCGCAGCGGCAGGCCGCCTCCCGCTATCTGAAAGAGCTGGTCGGCATCGACGTCCTGCGCGAAGTGCAGGTCGGTAAGGAAAAACTCTTCATTCATCCCAAGCTGATGCAGCTCCTGACGCGCGACAGCAACGTATTCCAGGCCTACGCCTGACCTTTATCGAGACATACCCATGAGCAAGCAAAAAGACCAATTCATCGCCCTGCTGGGGGAACTGTTCCAGCTCAACCAACCCGAGCTCGACTTTGGCCTGTACCGCATCCTTCACGCCCGTAGCGCCCAGATAAAGGCCTTTATCGACACCGAGTTGGGCAGCGAGATTGATGCCCACTTTGCCGAGCAATCGCAAAGCAACGCTCACGACTCGCTCGAAGCCGCCCGGGTCAAGGTCGCCGAAACACTCGGCGAAGATGCCTTTCTGCCCACGGGTGAACTGAAACCCGAGTATCGCGGCACCAAGGTTGGCAAGGAGTTCGAGCTCGCTCAGCAGCAAGCCCGCGACGGCGGCGGCGTGTTAGCGGACGATGCCCAGGTATACGAGCACCTGTACCGATTCTTCAGCCGCTACTACGACAAAGGCGACTTCATGTCCAAGCGCTACTTCGTCGCCGAGAACGACAGTCGCGCCGCACCCTATGCCGTGCCTTATGACGGCCGTGAAGTCATGCTGCACTGGGCCAACAAAGACCAGTACTACATCAAGTCGAGCGAAGCGCTGAGCAACTTCACCTTCGACCTCAGCACGGCACAGGCCAAGGAACAAGGTCAGCAAAGCGGATTCGACTTCCAACCCGCACAGGCCAGCCCGCTGAAGGTGCACTTCCGCCTGGCTGCTGCCGCAGAAGGCGAGCACAACAACGTCAAAGAAAGCCAGGAGCGTTTCTTTATCATCCACGACTCGCAAGCCCTGCAGTTGGAAGTCAACGACCAGGGCCAAACGGAGCTCGTCGTCCAGTTCGACTACCGCCCCGATACTGAAAAATCCGGCCAGACCGGCACCTGGCAGCAAAAGCGCCTGGCAGAGGCCGAACAGGTAGTCGCCGAGCAACTGGAAAATCTGCTGTTCGCTCATCCAGAACTTCGCCCATTCCAGGAACTGCTGTTCGCCCCCGCACCGACCGATAAACAGCCCAACCGTACGCTGCTGGGTAAATACCTGGGGCAGTTCACCGCCCGCAATACAATGGACTACTTCATCCACAAGAACCTCGGCGGCTTCCTGCGTCGTGAGCTGGATTTCTATATCAAGAACGAGATCATCCGCCTCGACGATATCGAAGCCGCCGATGCTCCGCGCGTGGATGAATACCTGAAGAAACTGCGTGTGCTGCGCAAGATTGCCCGCCGCATTATCGACTTTCTCGCCCAGCTCGAAGACTTTCAGAAGAAGCTTTGGCTCAAGAAAAAATTCGTTGTCGAGACTCAGTACTGCATCACTTTGGATCGCATACCGGAAAGTTTTTATCCTGAAATTGCGGCCAATGCTCGGCAACGGGATGAGTGGGTAAAGCTATTTGCCATTGATGAAATCAAGGAAGATATGACTCAATCAGGCTATACCACACCACTCACCATTGACTTCTTAAAGGGTAATCCGTACCTGCAGATTGACACTGCCTTTTTTGATGAAAGCACGAAAAACAGAATAATTGCCTCGCAACAAGACCTAGATTCAACAAATAATGGAATCCTGGTTCACTCTGATAATTTTCAAGCTCTAAACCTACTCCAGGCAAAGTACAAGAAAAATATTGATTGCATCTACACAGACCCACCATACAACACAAGCGCATCATCTATCATTTACAAAAACAATTACAAAGACTCCTCCTGGCACACCTTAATGCAAGACAGATTAGTTCTTGCAAAGGAATTGATGAAAGATCATTCAATCATCGCAATCGCCATTGATGACGAGGAAGTTTCGCCACTCCGTTTTATTCTTGACGAAATATTTGAGAAGGAGCTAGGCGTAGCTATCGTCAGATCTAACCCTCAAAGCAGAAAAGCCACAGGAAAACTTTCCCCTGTTCATGAGTACATCCTATTTTACGGAAACTCTGAAGAAACAACGCCATATTCTATAGGCTATAGCGAAACAAAAGCGGCACGATATCCATTTAGCGACGAAAACGGTCGTTACGCCTGGCTTAACTTCATAAGAACCGGCAACAATGATCTGCGACAAGATAGACCAACACTTTATTACCCTATTGCCGTCAACTCAGAAAACAACATACGCATTCCTAAAATGACATGGAATGCTGAAAGCCAGAGCTATGAGCTTCAGGAAGAGATAGCTCCTGATGAACAACTAGTGTTCCCGATCAAGGAGATCAACGGGAGTCGCATAGAGAAAAGATGGCAGCGCGGGCACGTTCGCGTCCACTCGGACTACAGTGACTACAGAGTACGTCGAACAAACACGGGAGAGATCAGTATAGATTTCAAAACCCGGATGGATGAAGACGCCTTGCCTGTTACATGGTGGGACAAGCCTGAATATGCATCTGCAAACTATGGCGCTGCAGAACTGAAGGCACTTTTTCAGGAAAACACATTTGACTACCCAAAAGCCAAAAAACTTGTAGAGGACTCTTTACGAGCCTGTGGCGCCGGCCATCACAACAATGCGGTTGTACTAGACTTCTTTGGCGGCTCTGGCACTACAGCAGATGCGGTTATCGCAATCAACAAAGAAGAAGGTAAGAGCACCAGGAAGTACATACTAATAGAGCAAGGCAAGCATTTTGACGAAGTCCTAAGACCAAGAATACAGAAAGCTTCCTATTCTACGGACTGGAAGAACGGCAAACCAACCTCTCGCAAAGGTATTAGCCACTGCTTTAAATATCTGCGCTTGGAGTCTTTCGAGGACACCCTAAATAACCTGAAACTTCCAGACACGCCTCACCTGAATGTCAGCTCGACCGACACCAGCGAGATGGCCCGCGACTACTTGCTCAAATACTGGCTGGAATTCGAAACAACTAGCAGCCCGAGCCTGCTCAATGTTAGCGAATTTAGTGACCCGACTGCCTACACACTCAAGGTCAAACAGCCAGGCAGCGATGCTCAGGTGGAGAAAACCATCGACCTGGTGGAGACCTTCAACTGGCTGATTGGCCTGCATGTCGCCCACCTCGATCAGCCGCGCCGTTATGCCATTGAAATGGTGCGCGAAGCCGACCCCGAGCTGCCGCAGGATCAGGACACGCGCTGGCGCACCACCTCAATCAAGGAGCGTGAAGACGGCGAGTTCTGGTTCCGCGCGGTGGAAGGCCATGTGCTGCGTGTACCGGGTGATGAATTGTCACGTGAGCGCGTGCTGGTCATCTGGCGCAAGCTCACCGGTAACTCCGGTCGCGACCAGGCGGCGCTGGAGGCCTGGTTGGGCAAACGTGGCATCACCCCACTTGAGAGTGAGTTCGCCACCATTTACGTCAATGGCAACCATGCACTGCCCAGCGATGGGGAAGCGGCCATGCGTGTGCGCTTGATCGAAGAAACCTTCGCTCAGCGCATGTGGGAGGACGCCTGAGATGGCTCGTGCTCCACGTAAAGGCAAAGCTCAACCGCCCTTGGTGGCCAGCCATTTCCAAGAGGCGTTGGTGCTCAACCAGTACCTGGTCAGTCTGTTTGGTATCGACCCGCTGGTCACGCACAAGGACGGCACTCACAACGTTCGCCCGCTGGAGATCATCGCCAAAAGCCTGCGCGGTGCCACGGCGGGCATCGACAAGAATGGCAAGCATCACTTTCTCACCGCCCTGCTCTCGCACTTGCCGCCCCATGCTGCGTTGAGCCCGGCGGAGCTGGAGCGCTACGACGCCAATCTGGTGGCCCATACGCGCACCATCAATGCGCGCCGCAAGCACAAAGGTGAAATTGCCTGGAAGTACTTCCAGTGGCTGACGCTGTTGTTCGTCGAGATTTACCTCGACCGCTATTTCAACGACCGCCAGGGGCTTTGTGTTGCTCTCAACGCCTTTATCGAGCGTTTCAACCAGCACCACCTCACGTTGGGGCGTGAAACCGGCATCGGCGCTTACGCCGTCGAAGACCTCAACAAGCTCTGCCTGCAAAACGCCACAGGCAGCGGGAAAACGCTGCTGATGCACGTCAACCTGCTGCAGTTTGCCCAGCATGCACGGGCTACCAGCCAAGCCGATGATTACAGCCGGGTGATCGTACTATCGCCGAATGAGCGCTTATCCGAGCAACACGAGCGTGAGCTGCGTGAGAACGGCTTCTATCCCGAGCCGCTCAGGCAAGAAAGCGACCTTATCTCACGCGGGCAAAATGCCCTGGATGTGCCGCTGCTGACCGAAATCACCAAGCTGGCGGACGAGCAAAAGGTCAAGCAGATGGCTGTCGACAGCTTCGGCGATGCCAACCTGCTGCTGGTGGATGAAGGCCATCGCGGCATGAGCGGCAGCGACTGGAAGAGCAAGCGCGACAAGCTGGCCGCCAAGGGCTTTACCTTCGAGTACTCCGCCACCTTCAAACAGGCCGTCAAGGCGGCCAATGACCGTGCACTGGCTGAAAGCTACGCCAAGGCCGTGCTGTTCGATTACAGCTACCGCTACTTTTATGCAGACGGTTACGGCAAGGACTACCGCATATTCAACCTGCCCAAGGATGAGCTGGCGCACAAGGACACCTACCTCACCGCCGCTCTGCTGGCGTTCTACCAGCAGCTACGCATGTACACGGAGGCCGGCAAGCGTTACGCCGGCTATAACCTGGAAAAACCACTGTGGGTCTTCGTCGGCGCCAGCGTCAGCGGGCGCAAGGTCGACGAGGAAAGCGTATCGCCCTCGGACGTCGCGCAGATCCTCGATTTCCTCGCGCGCTTCCTGGCCCATCGTGAAGCCTTCACTACGCTCATCGACACCGTGCTCAACGGCAATAGCCAGCAGACCGGCCTGCTCGACGCCCAGGGCCGCGATATCTTCATACAGTCGTTCCCCTACCTGAAAAGCTTGAAGCACAGCGCGGCGCAGCTTTATGCCGATATCTGCCAACGCCTGTTCCATGCCCCTGGTGGTGGTCATCTGGTGGTCGAGCGGGTGAAAGGCGACAGCGGCGAATTGCTGCTCAAGGTGGGCGAGGCCGAACAACCCTTTGGCGTGATCAACGTGGGTGACGCCGCAGCGCTGGCCAAGCATGTGCAGAGCGAGCTGGAAGACAAACACTCCCTGGCCGAGGTTCGCCCGAGCGAGTTTGGCGAGCCGGTATTCGCGGACGTGCACAAGCCGACTTCGCCCATCCATATGCTGGTCGGCTCGAAGAAATTCATCGAGGGCTGGGACTGCTGGCGCGTGTCCAGCCTTGGCTTGATGCGTATGGGCCAGAGCGAGGGCGCACAGATCATTCAGCTTTTCGGCCGTGGCGTGCGCCTGCAAGGCAAGGACATCAGCTTGATGCGTACCAGCCGCTATCAGCCGGTCAATCCGCCACAGGATATTCACTTCCTGGAAACGCTGAACGTGTTCGGCGTGCAGGCTGACTTCATGGCGACCTTCCGCGACTTTCTGGAAAGCGAAGGTCTGCCTCCGAACGACGCGCCGCATGTCGAGGAAATCAAGCTCAACGTCACCCATGACTTCGGCCAGAAGCTCAAGATCCTGCGCTCCAAGTTCCGCAAGGACACTCAGGAACAGTACGACTTCCGCAAACATGGCCCCATCGTGGATCTCAGTATCGATGCCCTCCCCCCAGGCATGACCAAAGGCGCCATGCCGTTGGTGGTCGATCGCTTCCCACGCCTGCAGATGCTCCAGGCCACCGAGGTCACCGGCCAGACACCAGAGGCTATGGCCAACCCACCTCGCCACTTCGACAATCTGCGGCTGTCGATGCTGGACTGGGATCGGCTTTGGTTCGATTTGGAGCGTTTCCGTCGCCAGCGACATCTGGATAACGTCATTATCAAAGCCGGGGCATTACGCTCGCTGCTGGAGATCCCGGACTGGTATCGCATCCTGGTGCCGGCGCATTGCTGGACACCTTCGATGGCCAATCAGCGTCACTGGCAGTCCATTGCACTGGAATTGCTCTGTGGCGCTCTCGAACGCTGCTTCAATCACCAGAAGCGCAAATACCTCGACCCGCGCATGGAGCTGGTGCTGCTCACGCGTGAGCATGAAAACCTGCCAGGCGACGACGCCAGCTATCAGTTGATCGTCGAAGCAACGGAGCAATACCTGATCGACGACATCCGCAAGCTGAAGGACGAGCTCGTTCAGGTTGGCTGGCGCGACAGCGGCTATATCCAGGGTTTGAGGCTGGATGCTCACCTCTACGAGCCACTACTTTCCAGCGAGAAGGTGAAGATCCAGCCTGTCGCGCTGAACAAATCCGAATTCCAGTTCGTTGACGACCTACGACGATGGCTGCAAGCCAACGAGGAGAATCTTGCCGAGCGTGGTGAGCGCATCTTCTTGCTACGCAACCTGGCTCGCAAAGGCGTTGGCTTCTTCGAGGCAGGTAACTTCTATCCCGACTTCATCCTTTGGTGCCTGAAGTCTGACGGCAGCCAGCGCATCTGCTTCATCGACCCGCACGGTCTTGAGCATGAAGGCCCTGGCAGCGACAAGGTTCAGCTCGCCCAAAACATCAAAGATCTTGAAGCGCGCCTGAATGATCCAGAAGTGAGGCTAGAGTCGGCCATCCTATCGCCAAGTACGAACCGCATGCGTATCGAGCATCTGTGGAGCCAACAAGGCCTTGGCGCACCTAACCTGGGCGATCTGCACGTATTCTTCATTGGGGAAGACAACTACATGGACAAGGTTCTGGAGTTAATACTGAACTAATAGCCACGGCAGCTGGCTTCGCTGTCAGCTGCCGCGCCCCTCAAATAATAACTAAGCAATTAGTGAATAAACCAAATCCACTAAAAATACCCGCAAAAAAATAACAAAACGATATTTTATTTACTTCTTCATCACCTGCATCATCCACACCCAGGCAATCACGACCTCCATACACAAGAGAGCCTGCCTGTGAAAGAAGTCGACATAAGCGAAGCCCAAGCACTATTCCTCGAAATGATTGAGTCCGCGGCACGCGGAGAGATCACTACAATCAGCAGGAACGGGAAGTCAATTGCACGAATTGTACCAGTTAAACATTCACGCACAGGGATGCTTGAAGGGGTTTACGAGGTGCCTGACGACATAAAAACCCCCTTCGCTCAAGAAATAGAAGAAATGTTCTACGGAAACGATTCCGAAAAATAGAACACCCGCATACCCTCCCCCTTTTTTATTACCACACGAGGATCCATCATGGACTTTCTTCGACGGGCAGCTGCACGCCATGGAAATTATTACGACTACAGTAAATTCATCTATCGAGGAGCTAGAGAAAAGGGTGAAATTATCTGCCCTGAGCATGGAAGCTTTTGGCAATCTCCAAACAACCACCTTCGCGGCACAAAATGCCCAGCCTGCGCAAAAAAACTAAAGCACAAAGGATCATTTAAATCCGAATGCGAGAAGCATGGCGTCAACTATTGGAGCGCACTTAAACGCCGCCAATCCGGCATGTCTTATGAGCGAGTCTTTAGTGAGTCCCCGCTACGCTCTGAAAGAGCAATCAACGAGATAACTGTTTACGGAATTAGCTACCCAAATGTAGAGGCCGCAGTTCGCGCTATAGATCCACCTGCAACGAGCACAACTATTTCCCGCTGGCTAAAATCTGGAATCTCCTCCGATGAAGCCTTCGCCAAAATACCCAACCCAGGCTATGCAAACGGCATAATTTATTTAGCCGAAAACAAATTAAATAGAAAACAATATATTGGTCTTTCGATACTTACTCTCGAAGAACGCTGGCAGAGACACTGCGAACAAGCTGCTAGAGGGATAATTAAAAACTCATTCTCATTACATGCAGCCATACGCCAATATGGCCCTGACCAATTCCACGTTAAAAAAATTGATAGTGGCACTACAAAGGCCGGCCTTGAGGAGCTAGAGCGATATTGGATCTCCAAGCTAAATACACTAGCTCCTCACGGCTACAATATTTCAGCAGGAGGATGTAGCGGTGGCTCATGTGGTATGACAACCCCTATTGACGGGATCATTTTCCCCAGCAAAAGATCAGGCGCCGAGTATCTTGTTAAGACAAGAGTAATTTCTCTAGCAGCAGCCAAAGCAAGGATTCGCACAGGACGTATTGATGTAAAAGCACCTCCCAAACCAGGTAAGGGACTATGCAAAACACCTGCTTATAAATCTTGGAGTAGGCTGGTTCACGGCGTCCTGAATCCGAATAGTAAGATCTACATAAAGGATATCCACATGCATGAACCTTGGTGGAATTTCTCAAACTTTCTTACTGATGTTGGCCAGCCCAGCCAGGCCGGAATGGCACTCTCCCGGATAGATAAAACACAGGGGTTCTTCCCCGATAATTTGCGATGGATGACGAAGAGCGAGTCATCGAGGCGAAACGCCGAGCAGATGAAAGAGCTCGGCAAGCTGGTAGGCCGAAGAAAGTTTTCCCTGACTGTTGCAGCGATCACTAAAACGGGTACGGCTTAATACTCTTCCGACCAAATCATTATTGTAGACAGTGATTTTTTTATAACCACTCTCTACCAATAGCGCTAATGGAGCCAGATCCTCATCCGACACTAAGAGCCCCTCCCATTTTTTGTCGATGGAAAGGACTTTGGCAAAACGAATTGCTAGGTCACTGTCACTTTTTATTCTTCCACTCCTCATCGCTTACGACATTTAGAATCATGGTCATCGACGAATAGACATGAACCTTCGGTAGATTAGCCACGATCATATCGTCCTTGAAGTAGTGGTGAGCAATTGAGGGAAACAACTCCTCCGGCACAGGATACAAGGCGCGAGGGTTGTGAAACATGTTCATACCTTCGGCCCAGGTTTCCTCGCAGTTCTCGTCGACCTCATAGGCAAACAATTTTGGCAGCGACGCATTGGGATCGTGATCATGCATGGCGCCTCTGCGGATCAATCTGATGTTGCTATCACCGAAGCCTGCCTGCTTGCCCATCCTATTGAATTTGGAGATCGTTCCGCTCGCAGAAAACATGATGGCACTGATGTTTTCTGCACCAGGTTGGAAGAAGAAGCCGGAAGGGATCTCCTTATTACCCAAGATGTGCTTATCAATTTTCTGAGGGGTGATGACCAGCCTTCCCGATTCATCATAGTGATGGTCGTGATGCACGCCGTAGAGATAATTTATGAGAGCAGTAGATGTCCACAGCATGGACTGGTTGTCATGGAAATCCGCGATAGCGATAACTATAGGTTTTCCGGAAACGTGCTCCATCTCCCAATACTTTTTTTGAAGCTTAGAGAAGAGTGGACTGCCGAATTTTATAGGCATTTCATTCCGAGTCTTCTCTAGCATCTGCTCCAGAGTCATCTCAGGGAATGTGTTGAGTTCAAGCGCCCCCTTACGGCCAACGATGGTCGCTTCGATAGCTACTGTATGTCCGTATTTTTGAACGATGAAATCAGGAGCGTAATGTGCTCGGTCGAAGAAGAGCCCCTCTTCCACCAAATAAGCATTTAGATAGAGCTCCCATACCCTGGCATCGAAGCCTGTGGTCTGAAACTGCTCGATAAAGTTTCCATCAATATCGATGTAGTGAGGCATCATCTCGCGGATAATGCCCCTGGCAGCCACGTGCGACGGTTCCTTCGAGAGGATTTGAAAGTAGGGGTGGAGTTTTTCCTCAGCTTTAACCGGGGTGAAGATATCCAGGGCTTTACCCTCTTCATCGCCTTGCTCGAAAACCGTTTCCCCACCCATCGTCATGGCGGTGATCTTATCTACCAGCCAGGCATGCGCGGACTGCGGTGTCTCCATAGAGACTTTCTGATCGATACAACGGTAACGACCTATAGCATCTCTTCCCAGCAGAATTGCAGTGAAGTCTTTGTCGTGGATATCGATGAGCACGACGCCTAGGACAGTTTCATCTTGGTTTGCGAACCACCCAATTTCGCGGGTAAAAAACTCGGTCATTGGGCTGCGGGACTGGCCTATTAGAGCGGAGAAACGCTTCAAATCCATTTCGTTGATTACGACGTCAGTCATCTACTGCTCCATGCATGGGGCTACATCTCAAGAAAAACCACCTTCCGATAACACCTACAGGCGCAACATCTAGAAATGGTACTTGTCGAACCGGCGTTTAAAGGCCTCAGCAGACCCTTCCATGATGTCCAGAACTGCAGTGGCCGTATCAGTCCGATCTAAGCCGCCTGCAGCCAACTTAGTGCCCCTTCCGTCGGTGACCTCTAAGGCATACACCAAGTCGGTGTCCGCATTCACAGGGAGGTTGGCGTTATGCGTGGCCAGAATTAGCTGACGCTGGTTCTTCACGCTACGTAGCAAAGGCACTAGTTCGCGATAGATAAAATTTGAGTCCAGTTCATCTTCTGGCTGGTCAATGACAATTGGCCCCTCACCTTTGGCCAGCAGTAAGTGCAAGATCGCCGTATTACGCTGCCCCTCAGAGAGGGCCTGACTCTGCACACTACCAACCAGTGTTTTATCTGCTCGGTATAGTTCAATATCGACGCGCTCCTCGACTCGGGTCAGTCGAGCGATTCGCCACGAATCTTTCTGATTGTTAATGTAGCCCTTCAGCTCGTCTTTGTACTCCAGCAGCGCTTTTGGCAAATCGCGCCGCCCTGCCATCACCTCACGGATATGCAACCAAGGTGAGCATGCTTCCTGCGGAGCCTCCTGCAGATGACTAGAGAAGCTTTCAAACATTATTGTGCCAATGTGCGTCCACGCCCTTCCCAAGCGGCTTCGACCATCAGGGGCCATAAGCTCCCAGGCCTGAAGGAATCCCCCTGCGTCTGCCATTTGCTGGATAAGCACACGAATAGAGCCTTGGGCTCTTTCATTTATTTCAATGGCAGTGCTCTGTCGAACAGCAAACTGTCTCCCCCACAACGCGCTTATTTCATCCAGGGCGTTACTCAAACGCTCACGCTGAGGAGCAAGCACATTTAACCGCTCCTCCTTCCCCTGCAAAGACTGCAGCTTGGCCTGTCGAGATCTATCAATTTCCTGCAACCGCGCTACATCCTGCGGCTGCAAGCCTCGCTCATGGCAAGCCCGGAGGAACGTCCCTTTGGTGCTTTCCAACTCTCGCGAAACCTGCTCCCATCCTTCACCGCAGCCGAAGAGTTTGATCGCATCTTGCCTAAGCTGTGCTGCCAGTGCGGCTACCTGTGCTTGGTAACCCAGCCGCATCTTGGCTGCCTCTTCAGTGAACTCATTGAACCACTCTGACCTGGGCCAGACCTGTACATGACCATCATTGAGCACGCCCCGCGTTGACAGATCTTCGGCCAGCTGGGAAAACCGCTGTATGTCTTCATCGACCTGAGTGCGCACCTGATCGGCATAACGTCGGGCCGCTTCTGCATACTGATACTGCTGCGCCTCCTCTTGAACCTCACGCCGCGCTTGCCATTGTCGATTAAGCTCCTGGATCTCCTGCTTGAGAACCCTGACTTCTTCAGTCAAAGCGCCGATCTGATCCATGCCAGCGAACAGCTGGTGGATCTCTGCTCGTAGAGTATCCTCCTGACCTTTCAGTTCTTGGAGCTCAACGGAGCAAGCTTCATCAATCATCGCCAGCAGACTGTCACCACCATTAATATCCGTGAGCTCGCTCAGTTGCTGCTGACTATAGAACTGCACGGGAAGCTGGCGGAGAAAGACCTCAAGGTCATGCGCCTCACCCTGGAGTAGCGCATGGCCCTCTTGCGGTTTAAGCGAGATGACGTCCACCTGGCCTGGAATTCCCTCCCAGCCCACCTGCACCTCTGCCTCCTCAGTAAAGGTCGCTTTAACCCGCTCGAATTTCGCCCGGTTAGAGGCAGAGAAGGAGTCCCCTCGGTCGCGTCCGAATGCAAACCGCAATAGCTCCAGAACCGTAGATTTTCCCGTACCTCGCCCGCCAATCAACGTATTGAGGTTCGGTGAAAAATAAATCTCCTGATCAGCGAGAAACTTGAAACCGCGGCACTTCAGGAACACGATTCGCGGGTGTGTTTGCGCGTCTGAGGGCCGGTCTTCTTGCAGACGAAGCCTCGACTTACCGTCGAGAAAAGCCTGGCGGAGCGAGCTGATCGAAGGTTTTGATGACTTAACCCAGGTGTAGCGATAGCCCAACGCGTTTTGGAGAGGATGCCCCTCAGCATCTGCTTGCAGCGACTTTGCATCCGACGACTGCACATATGCGGGCTGCCGCCCAGCACGCGACCAGTCCTTATTGCGCCCCTCCAAGATCGAGCGATATTTCTCGGACATTGGATAACCGGTTACCTCCAGAGCCAAAAGCCCTGGCAGCTTGTAGTCATCAATATTGCGAGATGCCGAAAGCAAGCCGTCCTGTTGGTCAGCATGGGCGGCAATTACAATCCCGCCATGATCCTTCTGAACTACCTCAAGCAAAGTCTTCAGGCTGACCGGCTCGTCCCCTCGCCGCAACGCAGTAGGCATCCCAGCACGAAAGCGCTGATTCTCTGCGAGTCCTAGCTTAATTAGGATCATGTTGACACGCCGCAGGTGACTTACCTTGGTGGCAGGCTCAAATAGGCACAAGACGTGGTAGCCAATATCCACCTCAAAGCCCGGCAGAATGCAGAGAGGTGGACGACCAAGCTCCCTAGCAACAGCCTTGTTCTGCTCGATTAGATGGGTAAGGAACCAATCGCGGGGCTCAGTCTTCTCAGAAAAGTTGTGATCGGTGATACCGATAGCCTCGAGCTCCAACTCATGGCAGCGATGTAGAAAGCGCTTGGCCTTGCTTTGTATATCGTCCTCGTTAGGTATGCCGTCTTGCATCGGCCGACGCGGGCTCAGCAGCCGCATATCGTCATCAGCCCAGTGGCGATTGTCCTCTGGCGTCTGAACCTGAAAATCCATTTTGAACCAGCGCATCCCCTGATATTCGCTCACCCTGCCCCCTACCCCTCAATACCGTAGTCGTTTTGAACTTTCGCACCGACGTCCATAGATCGGATCGCAGTAATAGCACTGCAGTACTGAGTCGACTTTACCTTGCCGCTGGATTACACGGGTAGGTGTCGCGCGAGGCTCCATCTGGGCAACTTCCTACGCAGGGCAATCCCCAGTGCCGCAACTCAGCAAACTGAGCCAAATGCAGCACAGAGTTAGCTTCCGGCTGGAGGCTTGGAGATCGGAAATCTAACCTCGCGACAAGCCTGTACAGAATCCGCTTTGGGGCCGAAAGCGGTTGACTGGAGCCCGTGATTAAAAGCCGCTTGCGCCTGACGGATCTATGAGAACTTCACCTGAATCCACTCGCGCAGCCAAATGACGCCATTCTCGAGTTCGATGCATTCCAATTGGACTAGCCGGTTGATCGCCGACGCATACTGGCCAGCGGTCAGCGGAGGTAAAGTGCAATTGGCTCTGAGTTCGTTTACGCGCTTGAAGCCCTCCGACTCAGCTATCTTGCGCTCACCATTTCGATGATTCCAAAGTGCAAGTATCGTGACGGCCTCGATCTCCGAAAACTCTTCAACCGCTCCGCGCCACACCTTGTTCCAGATGTAAAGACCAACAAGGGCGATGGCGATTTGCGGCGCGACGGGCAGTGATGCAGCACCGAGACCGGCAAGCGTCACATCTGGGACAACCTCGAGCAGCTTCCTCCAGTTCAGCACGAGGTTGCCAGGCTTCCGGGACCGTGCTCTCGGCGAGTCGTACAAAGAGTTGATCGTTATGAGTCCAACCGTGAACTCAGGCTCTTCGGGTGGGGTGATCCTAGCGAAAGCGTTCACCACGCGAAGCCTATCTTCCGCCGTAAGGGTTGCACCAACTGAACTGAGCGCCGCGTACTCTATTAGCTGCTTCCGCTTTGCAAGTACCGCGTCTTCGTCGAATTCCATAACAATGATGTGTCCTAGAGGCTCAGATTAAAGTGGGATATTTAGCCAGAGCGAAGTAGCCTGCGACAATGCTCTGCAGGCCCGGGAAGCTCTATCTAGGGGATCGCCAAAGCAAAGAAGCCAGTCAGGAATGGGCTGGCCAGCACTTTCAGATTGTAGCGCCACGAACAACCACCGCCTCAAACACGCTTGCGATTGTGATAGGGGTAAACCCACCAAAGCGAGTCCAGCACAAACGGTCACCAAACGGTCACCAGAAACGGCCTTCGACATTCAGAAAAGAAAACCGCACCCATAAAAAAATCCAGTCACCGCTAAGTGACTGGATTTTTTAGGGTTTTTTGGTCGGGACGGAGTGATTCGAACACTCGACCCCTTGCACCCCATGCAAGTGCGCTACCGGGCTGCGCTACGCCCCGACGATGCTTCCGTGTTACCGAAAGCGAGGTGGACTTTACAATAAGCTGCTGAATTGTGGAAGTTTTTTTTACTGCAGGGCACTTATTTACGCAGTACCAGCAGAACATCCTCAAGCTCGGCAATCATCTGCCGGATCAGCTGCCTGTACTGGGTGGTGTCGTCCTTGGCCTCGTCGCCGGAGAGACGCTGACGCGCCCCGCCGATGGTGAAGCCCTGGTCGTACAGGAGCGCTCGGATCTGGCGGATCATCAGCACGTCTTGGCGCTGATAATAGCGACGGTTACCCCGCCGCTTCACCGGATTGAGCTGGGGAAACTCCTGCTCCCAGTAACGCAAAACATGAGGTTTGACGGCACAGAGGTCGCTGACTTCGCCAATGGTGAAGTAGCGTTTGCCAGGGATAGGCGGCAGCTCGTCGTTATGACTTGGTTCCAGCATATGCCTCTACTCTGGCCTTCAATTTCTGGCCCGGACGAAAGGTGACGACACGGCGAGCCGTGATCGGGATTTCTTCGCCTGTCTTGGGATTGCGACCTGGGCGCTGACGTTTGTCGCGCAGGTCAAAATTGCCGAAACCGGACAATTTGACCTGCTCGTTGTCTTCCAGCGCGTGGCGGATTTCCTCGAAAAACAGCTCCACCAACTCCTTGGCTTCCCGCTTATTCAGGCCAAGCTCTTCATACAGACGTTCCGCCATTTCAGCTTTCGTCAGAGCCCCCATACGCTACTTCCTTAACGTGGCGTTGAACCTTTCTTCCAGCGAGGTGATGATGTTTTGCGTAGTTGTACTCACCTCATCGTCATTAAGAGTGCGCGATGGATGTTGCCAGGTCAAGCCGACTGCCAGGCTTTTTCTATGCGGATCAATACCTTTACCGTGATAGACGTCAAATAGCTTGAGGTCAGTCAGCCATTCGCCTGCAGCCTCGCGAATGGTGGCGAGCACGGCTTCGGCAGGCTGTTCACGATCCACCAGCAGCGCCAGGTCCCGACGCACCTCGGGGAAGCGCGACAACTCGCTGAACGCCGGCATGCGCCCGGTGGCGACTTCGGCCAGCACCAGCTCGAAGAGGAACACCGGCTGATCCAGGCCCAGGGTCTTGGCCAGCTCCGGGTGCAGTGCTCCCATGAAGCCAACCAGGCGCCCTTCCCGCTCGATGCGCGCGGTCTGGCCCGGATGCAGAGCCGGGTGCTCACCAGGCACGAAGCTGAAGGCAGCGGCGGCGCCGGCATAGCCCAGCAGCGCCTCGACATCGGCCTTGAGGTCGTAGAAGTCCACGCTCTCGCGGCCGTTGGCCCAACCTTCCGGCAGGCGACTGCCGCTGATCACGCCCGCCAGCATGGCTTCCTGCTGCAGACCTTCGAGCTGACCGACAAAACGCAGGCCGCTCTCGAACAGGCGCACGCGCGACTGCTGGCGATTGAGGTTGTGCTCCAGCGCCTTGACCAGGCCTGGCCACAGCGTGGAACGCATGGCAGCCATGTCGGCGGAGATCGGGTTGGCCAGTTGCAGCGGCGCCACGCCCGGATTGAACAGCTCGAACAACTTGGGATCGATGAAGCTGTAGGTGATCGCTTCCTGATAACCACGAGCGACCAGCAGGCGGCGCAGGGCCGGCAGTTCGGCACGGGCTTCGGCCTTGGCCTGCGGAGCCAGACGAGCCTGCGGGTAACGCACCGGCAGGCGGTTGTAGCCGTACAGGCGGCCCAGCTCTTCGATCAGGTCCACTTCCAGACTGATGTCAAAGCGGTGGCTCGGCACGCTGACCTGCCACTGACCGGCGCCCTGAGCGGTCACGCCCAGGCCCAGCGCGGTGAGCAGGCGCTCGACCTCGGCACCGTCCATGTCCATGCTCAGCATCTGACTGATGCGCTCGGCACGCAGGGTAATCGGTGCGACGCTCGGCAAGTCAGCGGCGCTGGCCACTTCGATGATCGGGCCGGCTTCGCCGCCAACGATCTCCAGCAGCAGCGCGGTGGCGCGCTCCATGGCATTGCGCGCCAGCTGCGAGTCCACGCCACGCTCGAAGCGGTGCGAGGAGTCGGTGTGCAGGCCGTAGGAGCGGGCCTTGCCGGCCACCGAGACGGTGTCGAAGAAGGCGCTTTCCAGGAACAGATCACGGGTCTTGCCGCTGACACCGCTGTGCTCGCCACCCATCACGCCGGCGATGGCCAGGGCGCGGTTGTGGTCGGCGATCACCAGGGTATCTGCACGCAGGCTGACTTCCTGGCCATCCAGCAGGACCAGCTTCTCGCCCTCTTCCGCCATGCGTACGCGGATGCCGCCGTTGATCTCGGCGAGGTCGAAGGCGTGCATCGGCTGGCCGAGCTCGAGCATCACGTAGTTGGTGATGTCGACGGCGGCGTCGATGCTGCGGATATCGGAACGGCGCAGGCGCTCGACCATCCACAGCGGAGTCGGCTTGGACAGGTCGACGCTGCGGATGACACGGCCCAGGTAGCGCGGGCAGGCCTTGGTCGCCAGCACTTCGACCGTGCGCACTTCGTCATGGGCGGCGGCGACCGGCGCGATGGACACCGGCGTAACCTGCGCGCCGTAGATGGCACCGACTTCGCGGGCCAGGCCGGCCAGCGACAGGCAGTCGCCACGGTTGGGGGTCAGGCCGATCTCGATGCTGGCATCGTCCAGGCCCAGGTAGGCGCGGACGTCCTGGCCGACCGGGGCATCCGCCGCCAGCTCCATCAGGCCGCTGTTGTCGTCGCTGATCTGCAACTCGGAGGCCGAGCAGAGCATGCCCTGGGACTCCACGCCGCGCAGCTTGGCCTGCTTGATCTTGAAGTCGCCCGGCAGCTCAGCGCCGATCATGGCGAAGGGGATCTTGATACCGGCACGGGCATTGGGCGCGCCGCAGACCACCTGGAAGGTGGCGCTGCCGTTGCTGACCTGGCACACGCGCAGCTTGTCGGCGTCCGGGTGCTGTTCGGCGTTGAGGATCTCGCCCACCACCACGCCGCTGAACTGGCCGGCGACCGGGATCACGGCGTCCACTTCCAGGCCGACCATGGACAGGCGGGCCACAAGTTCGTCGCGCGAAACGCCCGGGTTTACCCAGCTGCGCAGCCACTGTTCACTGAATTTCATGCTGTCTGTTCTCCATTAAGCGAATTCGATACGGGGCATGCGGCTAGCGGAATTGCGCCAGGAACCGCAGGTCGTTATCGAAGAACAGGCGCAAGTCGTTGACGCCGTAACGCAGCATGGCCAGGCGCTCGACGCCCATGCCGAAGGCGAAGCCCTGGTACTTCTCCGGATCGATGCCGGACATGCGCAGCACGTTCGGATGCACCATGCCGCAGCCCATCACTTCCAGCCAGCCGGTCTGCTTGCACACGCGGCAGCCCTTGCCGGAGCACATCACGCACTGCATGTCGACCTCGGCCGACGGCTCGGTGAAGGGGAAGAAGGACGGACGGAAACGCACGCCCAGCGGCTTCTCGAAGAACACCCGGAGGAACTCCTCGATGGTGCCCTTGAGGTCGGCGAAGCTGATGCCCTCGTCGACCAGCAGGCCTTCGACCTGATGGAACATCGGCGAGTGAGTGATATCGGAATCGCAGCGGTAAACGCGGCCGGGGCAGACGATGCGAATCGGCGGCTGTTGCGATTCCATGGTGCGCACCTGCACCGGCGAGGTATGGGTGCGCAGCAGCATGTTGGCGTTGAAATAGAAGGTGTCATGCATCGCCCGCGCCGGGTGGTGGCCGGGGATATTGAGCGCTTCGAAGTTATGGTAGTCGTCTTCGACTTCCGGACCCTCGGCCACGCTATAGCCGATATGGGTGAAGAACTGCTCGACGCGCTCCAGGGTACGGGTGACCGGATGCAGGCCACCGGAGGCCTGACCGCGGCCCGGCAGGGTTACGTCGATACGCTCGGACGCCAGCTTCTCGGCGAGCAGGGCCTGCTCAAGCACGGATTTGCGGGCGTTCAGGGCATCCTGAACCTGGTTCTTGGCGGCATTGATCAGGGCGCCGGCCTGCGGGCGTTCCTCGGCGGAGAGCTTGCCAAGGGTCTGCATCAGGGCGGTCAGTTCGCCCTTCTTGCCGAGATACTGGACCCGGAGCTGCTCCAGGGTGTTCACATCTGCGGTGCTTTGCACGGCCTCAAGCGCTTGCGAGACCAATGCATCCAGGTTTTCCATGTACGGACTCCAGATACGAAATAGGGGAAGAGCTTGAAGGCTCTTCCCCTATCTTTGACGTTGCCACCGGGCAAGCCCGGTGATTGTCGGGGGACTTAAGCCAGAACGGCCTTAGCTTTCTCGACAATCGCAGCAAACGCCGCTTTTTCGTTCACTGCCAGATCGGCCAGAACCTTGCGGTCGATTTCGATCGACGCTTTTTTCAGGCCAGCGATCAGACGGCTGTAGGACAGGCCGTTGACGCGAGCACCAGCGTTGATACGAGCGATCCACAGAGCGCGGAACTGACGCTTGCGCTGACGGCGGTCCCGGTAGGCGTATTGGCCTGCCTTGATCACAGCCTGCTTGGCAACGCGGAACACGCGCGAACGCGCACCGTAGTAGCCTTTGGCGAGTTTCAGGATTTTTTTGTGACGAGCACGAGCGATAACGCCACGCTTAACACGAGCCATGAGTAATAACCTCTAAAATATCTTGACCGAATTAACGAACGCGCAGCATGCGCTCGACTTTTGCCTTGTCCGACGGATGCATCAGCTCGCTACCGCGCAGTTGACGCTTACGCTTGGTGGACATTTTGGTCAGGATGTGGCTCTTGAAAGCGTGCTTGTGCTTGTAGCCAGCAGCGGTCTTGAGGAAACGCTTGGCTGCACCGCTCTTGGTTTTCATCTTTGGCATGTTTAGTACTCCGCATTCATTAACAACTGATAACCATCAGGCCTGCCAGTGCCCGGGAGGTTATTTACGCTTCTTGGGAGCGATGACCATCATCAGCTGGCGTCCTTCCAACTTGGGATGCTGTTCGACGGTGCCGAATTCGGCGAGGTCGGCTTCGACCCGCTTCAACAGCTCCATTCCCAGCTCCTGGTGGGCCATCTCACGACCACGGAATCGCAAGGATACCTTGGCCTTGTCCCCTTCATTAAGGAAACGTACCAGGTTGCGTAGCTTTACCTGGTAATCCCCTTCTTCCGTCCCTGGACGAAACTTGATTTCTTTGATCTGCTGCTGGTGCTGATTCTTCTTCGCAATCGCAGCCTGCTTCTTCTTTTCGAACAGGTGCTTGCCGTAGTCCATGATTCGGCAAACTGGCGGTACCGCGTCAGCCGAGATCTCTACCAGATCCAGCTTGGCTTCTTCAGCCACGCGCAATGCCTCATCAATCGAAACGATACCGATCTGCTCGCCATCCGCGCCAATCAGGCGGACCTCACGTGCAGTGATGTTCTCGTTGATCGGAGCCTTTGGTACGGCCCGCTTATCCTGTCTCATTTCACGCTTAATAATGATTACTCCGAATCTTGGCGACCACGCCGGGAAACCGCTTGCTTGAGCTGATCGGCGAACTGTTCCAGAGGCATGGAGCCCAGGTCGACACCTTCGCGGGTACGCACAGCAACGGATCGTGTCTCAACTTCCCTGTCACCAATAACCAGGAGATAGGGAACCTTGAGCAAAGTATGCTCGCGGATTTTAAAGCCGATTTTTTCGTTTCTCAAGTCCGACTTGGCACGGAATCCGCTTTGGTTGAGAGTTTTCTCGACTTCCAGGGCGAAATCAGCCTGCTTGTCGGTGATATTCATGATCACCGCCTGGGTGGGCGCCAGCCAGGCCGGGAATGCACCGGCGTAGTGCTCGATGAGCATGCCGATGAAGCGCTCGAAGGAGCCGAGAATGGCGCGGTGCAGCATCACCGGGCGCGTGCGACTATTGTCTTCGGCGATGTAGTTGGCATCCAGGCGCTCCGGCAGGTTCGGATCATACTGCAGGGTGCCGCACTGCCAGTTACGGCCGAGGCAATCCTTCAGGGTGAACTCGATCTTCGGGCCGTAGAAGGCGCCCTCGCCCGGCTGGTATTCCCAGGCCAGGCCAGACTCGTTCAGCGCATCCGCCAACGCGGTTTCGGCACGATCCCACAGCTCGTCGGAACCTACGCGCTTGGCCGGACGAGTCGACAGCTTCATGGAAATGTCGGTAAAGCCGAAGTCGGCGTAGACCTGCAGGGTCAGCTTGATGAAGTCGGAGGCCTCTTTCTTCACCTGCTCTTCGGTGCAGAAGATGTGCGCATCATCCTGAGTGAAACCGCGCACGCGCATGATGCCGTGCAAGGCGCCGGACGCCTCGTTGCGGTGGCAGGAGCCGAATTCGGCCATGCGCAGCGGCAGATCACGGTAGGACTTCAGCCCCTGATTGAAGATCTGCACGTGGCACGGGCAGTTCATCGGCTTCACCGCATAGTCGCGGTTTTCCGAACTGGTGGTGAACATGTTCTCGGCGTAGTTCGACCAGTGGCCGGATTTTTCCCAGAGAATGCGGTCGACCACCTGCGGCGTGCGCACCTCGACGTAGCCGTTCTCGCGCTGCACCTGGCGCATGTACTGCTCCAGCACCTGGTAGACGGTCCAGCCAGCCGGATGCCAGAACACCATGCCCGGCGCCTCTTCCTGCAGGTGGAACAGGTCCAACTGCTTGCCGATGCGGCGGTGATCGCGTTTCTCGGCTTCCTCGATGCGCTGGATGTAGGCCGCCAACTGCTTCTTGTCCGCCCAGGCGGTGCCGTAGATACGCTGCAGCTGCTCGTTCTTCGAATCGCCGCGCCAGTAGGCACCGGAGATTTTGGTCAGCTTGAAGGACTTGAGGAAGCGGGTATTGGGCACGTGCGGGCCACGGCACATGTCCACGTACTCTTCATGGAAGTACAGACCCATGGCCTTCTCGTCCGGCATGTCGTCGATCAGACGCAGCTTGTATTCCTCGCCACGCGCCTGGAACAGCTCGATGACCTCGGCACGCGGCGTCATCTTCTTGATGACGTCGTAGTCCTTGTCGATCAGCTCGGCCATGCGCTTCTCGATAGCCGCCATGTCTTCCGGCGTGAAAGGACGATCGATGGCGATGTCGTAATAGAAGCCTTCTTCGATCACCGGACCGATGACCATCTTGGCGTTCGGATAGAGCTGCTTGACCGCATGCCCCACCAGGTGCGCACAGGAGTGGCGAATGATCTCCAGCCCTTCCTCGTCCTTCGGCGTGATGATCTGCAGGGTCGCATCGATCTCGATCAGATCGCAGGCATCCACCTGCTTGCCATTGACCTTGCCGGCCAACGTGGCCTTGGCCAGGCCTGCACCGATGGACTGAGCCACCTCAAGCACGGACACCGGATGATCGAACGAACGCTGACTGCCGTCGGGAAGAGTAATGATGGGCATGGCGCCTCCTCTCCTAGTGGTGACCCCTACCAAAGGTCACATGGGTTGGGATGAGCCAGGAAGCGATCCGGCGGTATACCTGCCTGACGATGGCAGGAGCCTTGCGGGCCAACCAGAACCGAACCAGAGTCACTGGAGGTAAACAGAATCGCGGATGCTTCCAGAAAGCCTATTCTCTGGCAAGCAGCCAATAAAAAAGGGGTCGTATCAACGACCCCTTTCGGATTTGGTAGGCACAATTGGACTCGAACCAACGACCCCCACCATGTCAAGGTGGTGCTCTAACCAACTGAGCTATGTGCCTGCAATGGAGGCGCATTTTAGGGAGATTCGCCGAGGTGTCAACACCTTTTTTCGCTAAGCCTCTGAAAAAGTGGATTTTTTGCCGCACAGCGGTACGTTGAAAATTTTGCACAGAGGCTAGCCGGCGCATTTTGACTCGGGTAGCATCCGCTCATTCCGTAAAAAATAAAGAACATAGGTTCAAATATGGCGCACACCCCCTACCCCCAGTCCTACTACGCCGCTTCGGCCAATCCGGTGCCGCAGCGCCCGGCCCTGCAGGGCGAGACCGAGACCGATGTCTGCATCATCGGCGCCGGCTATACCGGCCTGTCTACCGCCCTGTTCCTGCTGGAGAACGGTTTCAAGGTCAGCATCGTCGAGGCCGCCAAGGTCGGCTTCGGCGCCTCCGGCCGTAACGGCGGCCAGATCGTCAACAGCTACAGCCGCGACATCGACGTCATCGAACGCACCGTCGGCCCGAAGCAGGCCCAGCTGATGGGCCAGATGGCCTTCGAAGGCGGTCGCATCATTCGCGAGCGCATCGCCAAGTACGACATCAAGTGCGACCTGAAGGACGGTGGCGTGTTTGCCGCCTTCACGCCCAAGCAGATGAAGCACCTGGAAGCGCAGAAGAAGCTGTGGGAGCGCTTCGGTCACACCCAGCTGGAGATCATGGACGCCCAGCGCATCCGTGAAGTGGTCAAGACCGAGAACTACATCGGCGGCATGCTCGACATGAGCGGCGGCCACATCCACCCGTTGAACCTGGCGCTCGGCGAAGCCGCAGCGGTGGAAAGCCTGGGTGGCGTCATCTACGAACAGAGCCCGGCCGTACGCATCGAACGCGGTGCCAACCCGGTCGTGCATACCCCCGAAGGCCGCGTGAAGGCCAAGTTCATCGTGGTCGCCGGCAACGCCTACCTGGGCAATCTGGTGCCGGAACTGGCCGCCAAGACCATGCCGTGCGGCAGCCAGGTGATCGCCACCGAGCCGCTCAGCGAAGACGTGGCCAAGAGCCTGCTGCCGCAAGACTACTGCGTGGAAGACTGCAACTACCTGCTCGACTACTTCCGCCTGACCGGCGACCGTCGCCTGATCTATGGCGGCGGCGTGGTCTACGGCGCCAAGGACCCGGCCAACATCGAGGCGATGATCCGCCCGATGATGCTCAAGACCTTCCCGCAACTGAAAGGCGTGAAGATCGACTACGCCTGGACCGGCAACTTCCTGCTGACGCTGTCGCGCCTGCCGCAGGTCGGCCGCATCGGCGACAACATCTACTACTCGCAAGGCTGCAGCGGCCACGGCGTGACCTACACCCACCTGGCCGGCAAGATCCTCGCCGAAGCCCTGCGTGGCCAGGCCGAGCGTTTCGACGCCTTCGGCAGCCTGCCGCACTACCCCTTCCCGGGTGGTCGTCTGTTCCGCGTGCCCTTCACCGCCATGGGCGCCTGGTACTACAGCCTGCGCGACAAGCTGGGCCTGTAATACCGACCGCAAACAGAAACGGCGCCCAAGGGCGCCGTTTTTCATTTCCGCAGATCGCTCAGATGGCCAGGATGGCCTGAGCCAGCTGCATATCGTCCATCTGCAGCGTCGGCTGCTGACTCCGGATGTGCAGGAAGGCCGCTTCCAGATGTGCACCACGGATGGCGCCGGCACTGGCGACAAAGCTGGCGGCATCATCCTTGGCCTCGCGCACGATCTTGTCGTCACCGAAGCTGGACGACGTAACGTCAGTGGTGCCGTCAACCGTATTCACCAGACCATCGGTGGTCACCACAAAGCTGGTGGCACCCACCTGCAGACTGAGCCCCAACGCCACTGCGGCCAACCAGTACTTGCTGTGCATAATGAAACTCCTGTTGCAGATGAAACTGTTGCACGAACTGTCTAATTGCATGATCAAGTTATAGCAGGGTTGCACGCAAGTGCAGAAGGCGCAGCCTAGGGCTGCGACGGCCCATAGTCCTCCATGGCGCCGAACGTATCGGAAAATTGTTCGCGGATACGCAGCATCTCCGGCAGGGCCTGCCTGAAGGGCTCCATCAGGCCCGGATCGAAATGACTGCCGGCATGCGCCTCGATATGACTCACGGCAGCCTCGACCGTCCAGGCCTTCTTGTAGGGGCGCTCGGTCGTCAGAGCATCGAACACATCGGCCAGCGCGGCGATGCGCGCCATCAGCGGAATCGCCTCCCCCTTGAGCCCGGAGGGATATCCTGTCCCATCCCACTTTTCGTGGTGGCACAGGGCAATGGCCCAGGCGCTCTGCAGCAGGTCATCACTGTGCTGACCGATGATGTCGGCACCGATGCGCGGATGCCGCCGCATGACCTGCCACTCGTCCTCGGTCAGCTTGCCGGGCTTGAGCAAGATATGATCAGGAATACCGATCTTGCCCACATCGTGCATGGGCGATGCGTTGTAGAGAATTTCCACCGTCTTTTCGCCAAGACCAGCCGCAATCCCGATCAGGCGGCAAAAGTGGCTCATGCGAATAATGTGATTGCCGGTTTCGTTATCACGGAACTCCGCCGCACGCCCGAGCCGACGAATGATCTGCTGACGGGTATTGAACAGGTCTGCAGTGCGCTCCCGAACCTGACGGGCCAGTTCGCGATTCTGGTCGTAAAGCGCGAGGTGCGTTCGCACACGCGCCAGCACGATCGCAGGGTTGACCGGCTTGGTGATGTAGTCGACCGCGCCGAGCTCCAGGCCATGCCGCTCATCCTCGACCTCGCTCATGGCGGTCACAAAGATGACAGGAATATCGCGAGTCTCCGGGTTGTCTTTGAGTCGCCGGCATACCTCGTAGCCATTGATCCCCGGCATCATGATATCGAGCAGAATCAAATCCGGAGGATTGCCCGAACACACGATTTTCAGTGCTTTTTCCCCATTGAGGGCAATCCTGGTGTGGTAGTGCGGCAGCAGGATGCGGTTGAGGATATCGATGTTGTCGACAACATCGTCGACCACCAGGATCGTCGCCCGCGCCTCAGTGCTATCCATCATGCCCCCTTGCCCGTACTCAGTGACTGGCGCAGCGACGCCAGTCCATCCAGCGCCTCCTCGTATGCATAACGGCCGATAAGCTCCGCGAGGATGCTGGCCTCATGTCCGTACCCCAGAGCCTCGAGCGCTGGCAACACTGGCTCCAGAGCCTGCATCGATTCGCCATCATCCTTACGCAGGAGCGTTTCCAGCCGATCGAGGCATGCCACGAGTGTCGCGCTATCCATCTCGCCTGTAGGTTGCTGCCTTGAGCTGGCGGGCTCAGCGTCAGCGGACCGGAGCCCCGCTCTGATCGAATCGACCAACCTGCGAAGATCCTGCTCTACACGTGTCAGCAGTGTTTCAAACTCGAAGCCCTCACGCTTGTGGCGCAACATGCTTTCGAGATCGCCGGCCCGCTGGGCCAGCTCGCGAGCCCCAATGTTGCCTGCCAGCCCCTTGAGCGAATGAACCAGACGCTCTGCTTCACCACGCTCACCCGCCAGCAGCGCCTGCCGAACCCGTGCGATGGAGCCCTGCTCGGAATCACAGAAGCGCTCCAGCAGCCTGCGCAACAGAGCGCTATCACCTGCCAGGCGTTGCAATGCACTTTCCAGTTCAAGCCCCTCGATGACCGGAATCAACGGGCCTGGCTCTGGCACCACCACCGGAGACTGCACCCCATGCCCCTTGATCCAGCGACTGAGCGTGATGAACAACTGACCGACATCCAGCGGCTTGGCAATGTGTTCGTTCATGCCCGCATCCAGGCAACGCTGTCTGTCGCCCGCCATGGCATTGGCCGTCATGGCCAGGATCGGTAGCTGCGCCATGCCGGGCAACTGCCGGATGCGCTGGGTGGCCTCGAAGCCATCCATCACCGGCATCTGGCAGTCCATCAGCACGCCGTCATACGCCCTCTGCACGACCATGGCCAACGCCTGCGCACCATTACTGGCGACATCCACGCGAATGCCGGCTCGCCCGAGAATCTCAACCGTCATTTCCTGGTTGACCAGGTTATCCTCGACCAGAAGCAAATGGGCTCCGGAGAGCTGCCGCTGTGCCCATTCGACCTCCTGCGCAACCTCGCGCCGTCTGGGCCTGGCCAGGGCCTCGCGCCCAAAAGCATTGAGGATGCTATCCAGCAGCGTAGAAGGCGTTACGGGCTTGACCAGCACATCCTGGACTTCCAGTTCACCCAAGCACTCTCTCAGCTCATCACGACTGTATGCGGTCACCATGATGAACAAGGGGGTGTCAGCGATCTGCTCATCGCCACGAATACGCCGCAATGCCTCGACACCATCAACGCCTGGCATCATCCAGTCCATCAGCACCAGACGGAACGGTTTGCCGGCCGCATGTGCCTGCTCAAGCTTGTCGATGGCCTGCACCGCGGAGGCGGCGCTGTCGACCTGAAACCTCAGGGAGGTCAGCATACTGGTGAGAATCTCCCGGGCGGTGGCATTGTCATCCACCACCAGCACCGGCATGCCCAACAGATCATCCATGCCGATGATCAGCTGACGCTGCTCCTTCTGCAGCCCGAACGGCGCACGGAAATAGAAGCTGCTGCCAATACCAGGTTCCGAGTCAACGCCGATATCGCCGCCCATCAACTGCACCAGACGCTGGCAGATCGTGAGCCCCAGGCCGGTGCCGCCGTATTTGCGCGATGTCGAGCTGTCGGCCTGGGTAAACGCCCTGAACAACCGGGAAATCTGCTCAGCGCTCATACCGATGCCCGTGTCCTGCACCTCGAAATACAGCCAGACCTTGCCATCACTCTCCTGTTCAGGACGGATGCACAGGGTGACCTCACCACGCTCGGTGAATTTCAGCGCGTTGCTCAGCAGATTGTTGAGAACCTGTCCGAGACGCAGAGGGTCCCCCACCAGAGCGGTCGGCACATTGGTCGCGATATCGAACAGGAGCTCCAGGCCCTTCTCCTGGGCCTTGAGCGTCGCCTGGTCAACCAGGCCGCTGAGCACATCCTCGAGAAAGAAGTCGACCTGCTCGAAGTGCATGCGGCCAGCCTCGATCTTCGAAAAGTCGAGAATGTCGTTGATGATGCCGAGCAGCCCCTGCGCAGCCGTCTGGATCTTCTCGACATAACTGCGCTGGCGCCCCTCCAATCCACTCTCCAGCGCCAGATGGGCCATACCCATGATGACATTCATTGGCGTACGGATTTCATGGCTCATGTTGGCCAGGAAGTCCGACTTGAGGCGCGTCGCTTCCTCAGCCAACTCCTTGGCATGCGCCTGATCCAGTTCTGCCTGCTTCTGCGCGCTGATGTCGATGAGCGTCCCCACCAAGCCAGCCGCATGACCATCACTGCCCTTGTAGCTGGAGAGGCAGTAGATAGCCGGGTGCAGCTGACCATCAGAAAGCGGGATGCGCACCTCGGCAACATGGCTGCCGCCTTCGCGAATAACCTTTTGATTGGCCTCCTGATAGGTCGGAATGTCCTCGGCCGGGAGCCCTGCAAACTGCAGCACGGTACGCCCGAGCAAATCCTCGCGACGCACCCCGAAGGTATCGAGGAAGGACTGGTTGAAATCGATGTAACGCATATCGGCGTCCTTCACGAACACCGGATAAGGCAAGGTGTCGAGCAACACCCGCTGGAAAGCCAGTTGATCGGATATCTGCCGGTCGAGGCGCTTGCGCTCGCTGATATCGCGAATGGTCACGCAAGCACAGGGGCTGCGTCCCTCGATCAGCGGCAAACGGGTAAGTCCCAGCTCTACCGGGAACTCCCTGCCCTGCCGATCGACGGCCCGAAAATCGCCACTGATGCTGCCCATGGCCCGGGAGCGGTTGGAGTTCATGAACTTGGCACGCATCTGCGCATGCACGGGGCGAACACTCAAAGGCACCAGATCATCGACACAGAGCCCCAGCATGGCCCCATGGACATAGCCGAACTGCTCATGGACCTTCGGATTGGCTATCAGGATGGTGCCCGCTTCATCCACCACCAGCATGCCATCAGGCGCGAACTCGATGATCTGCCGGTACCAGGCTTCGGCCTCGGAAAACTGTCGGCGCTGACAGTCGAGCTCATGCATGGCGTCACGGTAACGGCACAACGCCCGACTCAAGTCACCAATCTCCGACTGCTCATCGGCATGACGGTATTGGATGTCGCGCTGGCCATGCAGAAGATGATCGGTGGCCGCCGTCATCTCGACCAGAGGTTTCAGCACGCGCCGATGATAGAAGCTGCGCAGCACCAGTGCGACCAGCAGCAACCCGCCGAGGGTCAGGAGCACGGCAAAGTACATGGCTATGCGAGCATACCGTTCAACCTGGTTGACCTGAACTTGCCCGCGTTCATGCAATGCCTGCTCGATGGACCTCAGCGGCTCCAGCGCCGCCAGCGATACCTGCTGGTACTCCTGCCCGAAGACCCGCTCAATCGCCTGCTTCCAGTCCCCCTCACGCGCCAGCGCGAATGCCTGCAGTTCGTACTCCGCCATCAGGGCTGATTTATCCCGGGCCTCCAGCACCTGCATCACCTGACTCTCCGGCATGCGCTGGATGACGAAGCCCTGTACCACCTTGTCAAAGTCGTTGGCGGATGCCCGAAGCGCCTGATAGTTGCGGTAGTAGGTCTCTTCGGTAGTACTCACATAGCTGCGCACCGCCATGCTGCGCTGGTGCGAGAGCAATTGCAGGTGATTGATTGCATCTCCGGCCCGGTGCAATTGGTCGACCTCGGTGCGGTAACGGCCATTCAGTTCGAAAGCCAGCCAGACCGAGGCACACGCACTCACCAACAGACCAACGACCAACCAGGTCAGCAAATTGCTAATTCTCGCGAGCTTCAATCAGCATCATCCTCAGCAGCTGTTACCGCCCTGTATAGCTCAGGGCCGCGATCGATTGAAATCCAATTGCCAACCTTGCCCTTCGGATTCAGGGGTGCCCATTGGCAGTTGGCGGCGCCAAACGGCTGCGCACGCACCTCTCTCCCCCGCGAGGCAGGGGCACACCCCTGTATACTGCCACTCTTTGCCGGCACGCCTGCCGGACTCGCCGAACTCGAAGAACGATGAATAGAAGCCCTATCAACAGAAGATTCAGTGTCGCCCCTATGATGGATTGGACGGACCGCCACTGCCGCTATTTCCTTCGCCAGCTGTCCAGCCAGGCATTGCTATACACCGAGATGGTCACCACCGGCGCGCTGCTGCATGGCGATACCCAGCGTTTCCTGCGCTACCACGATTGCGAACACCCGCTGGCCCTGCAGCTTGGCGGCAGCAACCCGGCCGACCTGGCTGCCTGCGCGCGGCTGGCGCAGGCGCATGGCTACGACGAGGTCAATCTGAACGTCGGCTGCCCCAGCGACCGGGTGCAGAACAACATGATCGGTGCCTGCCTGATGGGCCATCCACAGCTGGTGGCCGATTGCGTCAGGGCCATGCGCGACGCGGTGGACATCCCGGTGACGGTCAAGCACCGCATCGGCATCAACGGTCGCGACAGCTACGCCGAGCTGTGCGAGTTCGTCGGCACCGTGCGCGAGGCCGGCTGCACCAGCTTCACCGTGCACGCGCGTATCGCCATCCTCGAAGGGCTGTCGCCCAAGGAGAACCGCGAGATCCCGCCGCTGCGCTACGAGATCGCCGCGCAGCTCAAGCAGGACTTCCCGGACCTGGAGATCATCCTCAACGGCGGCATCAAGACGCTCGAAGAGTGCCAGCAGCACCTGCAGACCTTCGATGGCGTGATGCTGGGCCGCGAGGCCTACCACAATCCCTATCTGCTGGCGCAGGTCGACCAGCTGCTGTTCGGCCTGGACCGCCCAGTGATCAGCCGCGCCGAGACACTGACGCGCATGCGCCCCTACATCGAGCAACACCTCGCCGAGGGCGGCGCCATGCACCACATCACCCGCCATGTGCTGGGCCTGGCCCAGGGCTTTCCGGGGGCGCGGCGCTTCCGCCAGCTGCTCTCGGTGGACGTGCACAAGACCACCGACCCGCTGGCCCTGCTCGACCAGGCCATCGAGCTGCTCGCTGGCCACTGAAACGGTCATTCCAGCGCGCGTGGTAGCGCTTCTCTCCCCCAGCAGCGGAAAAGCCCGAGCCAGACATTGAAGCGCCCCGCGTGGCTCGGGTAAGGTCGGGGTCATGTAACGACAGGGCCTCGTCATGACCTCCAAGCTGGAACAACTCAAGCAGTACACCACCGTGGTCGCCGACACCGGCGACCTCGACGCCATCAGCCGACTCAAGCCGGTGGATGCCACCACCAACCCCTCGCTGCTGCTCAAGGCCGCCGCCCTGCCCCGCTACGTCGAGCTGCTCGACCAGGCCGTGGCCGGCTGCGCCGGCGACCTGGGCCTGGCCTGCGACCGCTTCGGCGTGGCCGTCGGCCAGGAAATCCTCAAGGTGATTCCGGGGCGCATCTCCACCGAGGTGGACGCCCGCCTGTCCTTCGATACCCAGGCCACCCTGCGCCGCGCCGAGCGCCTGGTCGGCCTCTACGACCAGGCCGGTATCGGCCGCGAGCGCGTGCTGATCAAGATCGCCTCGACCTGGGAAGGCATCCGCGCCGCCGAGCAGCTGGAAAAGGCCGGCATCCAGACCAACCTGACCCTGCTGTTCTCCTTCGCCCAGGCCGTGGCCTGTGCCGAGGCCGGGGTATTCCTTATCTCGCCCTTCGTCGGACGTATCTACGACTGGTACAAAAAGGCCGAGGGCCGCGACTTCGTCGGCGCCGAGGACCCGGGCGTTAAGTCCGTGTCGCGCATTTACCAGTACTACAAGGCCAACGGCTACGGCACCGTGGTGATGGGCGCGAGCTTCCGCAACCTGGGCCAGATAGAGCAGCTGGCCGGCTGCGACCGCCTGACCATCAGCCCCGAGCTGCTGCAGCAGCTGGCCGATGACCAGGGCCAGTTGCCGCGCATCCTCACCCCCGGCGCCGGCGAAGCACGCCAGGCACTGGACGAGAGCGCCTTCCGCTGGGCCATGAACGAAGACGCCATGGCCACCGAGAAGCTGGCCGAGGGCATCCGCC
Organism: Pseudomonas stagnisoli; assembly: GCF_048595745.1. Lineage (NCBI taxonomy): Bacteria > Pseudomonadati > Pseudomonadota > Gammaproteobacteria > Pseudomonadales > Pseudomonadaceae > Pseudomonas > Pseudomonas stagnisoli. The sequence continues at coordinate 1,932,859 of NZ_CP184361.1, read as the reverse complement.
TGTTCGCCCGCGACCAGGAAAAACTGGAGGCGCTGCTGGCCGCTCGCCGCTAGTCCCGGCGCAAACAAAAAGGGCGATATCCGCGGGGATATCGCCCTTTTTCATGCGCGTTGGCTCGGTCAGCTGCGCTCGAGTGCGTTCACCAGGTCGTGAAAGGCCTCGCGGTTGGACTCGTTGAGCCCCATCAGGATGCGGTGCGCTTCCAGTACCTTGGCCTTGACCACCTCTTCCGACTGATCCTGCGACGGCAGGTCACTCAGGCACTCCGGGCAGGGAATCGGGCGATCGACGATGTTGAACACCTGATCGAAGCCCATCGACTGCAACAGACGGGTGATGTCCTCGTGGGTGGTCACCACGGTGGGCAACAGGCCAATCTTCTGCCGCGACAGAATGGACAGCTTGGCCAGCAGCCCGAGGGTGGTGCTATCGATGCTGCGGGTTTCCGTCAGATCGATCACGATCGCCGAGAAATTCAGCGCCGAGAAGATTTTTTCGATTGTTGAATCCAGCGCCGAACACAGGGTCAGGCGGACTTCGCCAATGAACTTCAGAACGAAGGTACCGTCCTGCTCGGCGAACTGGATCCTACCGGGGCTATTCCCAGGATTCATGCAAGGTTCCTGCTCAACACCAGCAAGGCAATATCATCCGGCATATCGCGCAGATTGGCCAGCCCGAACACCTGACGCAGGCCATCCAGCGTGCCTCCGGCCTCGCTGACCAGTCTGGGCAGCGCGGCTTCCTTCTCTTTGAGCGTGTCGCCAGGCAAAAGGTCCAGAATGCCGTCGGACATCATGCTCAGGCTGAAGGATGGCGGCAGCTGCATCACCAGATCGTTGTAGCTGGCTTCTTGGAACAGCCCCACCGGCAGGCCACGACCCTCCAGATAGCGGGCCTCGCCCTCGCTGAACAGCACCGGCAGCGGCAGATGCCCGCCGATGCTGTAGGTCAGCTGACTGCTCTGCAGGTCGATCACGCCACCCAGCATGGTCACATGCTTGCCCAGCTTGCAGTTGATCAGACCACGGTTGATATGGCCGAGCACATCGGAAGGCTTGAACTCGGGCAACACACCGTTACGCCGCCATTCGTAGAGCAGACGCGTGGTCATGAACTTGAGCAGCACGGTGACGAAGGCCGAGGAGGCGCCATGGCCGGAAACGTCGGCCAGATAGAAGGCGACCCGATGCTCGTCGACACGGAAGTAGTCGGCGAAATCGCCGGACAGGTAAAGCGAAGGGATGATCTGATGAGCGAAATGCAGGCCGTCCGCCTCCCAGGGCGTGGTCGGCAGCATGTTCATCTGCACCTGACGCCCGGCGTTCTGATCCTCCTGCAGCAGGTGCAGGCTGGCCTGCAACTCGCGGTTGGCCGCCTCCAGCTTCTCGCGGTAGCGCTGGTTCTCCAGGCGCAGGCGAGACCGATCCAGCGCGCGATGCACCGAGTGCTCCAGCACAGCCAGGTCTTCTAGGGGTTTGATCAGGTAGTCGGCAGCGCCCAGACGCAGGGCTTCCACCGCGTCGCTCATGACCCCGGCGCCGGACACCACGATGACCGGCATCTCGCTGTTGATCTGACTGATCCGGCGGATCAGTTCGAGACCGTCGATCTGCGGCATGCGCAGGTCGCAGATGATCAGGTCGGGCTGTTCGCGCTCGAACACTTCCAGACCCTGCAGTCCGTTCCCGGCCTGCAGCACCTGGAAACCACTGTCCTCTAGATAGGCGGCGAGACTCGCTCGCACCACCTCGTCATCATCGATAAGCAGCAGCTTGGCGCTGGGTTTGTGCATGGGCCATCCAGGCAAACGACGCCGGAAAATGATTGGGTTTGCCATCCGCACACAGAAAAAACAGCTGCACTCGGACGATTCACGGCGCAGACGGTACTCCCATCTTCCGGGTGATTCAAGCCGCCTGCCGATTGTCGCCCGGCGCCTTTACACCTCAAATCGACGGGGGTTATAAGACCCTCGGGGAGCGCCCTTACAACAAGAGGATAGGGTCCATGAGCCAGAACGATCGTGCCTACAGCGAGAAGCGTGACTTCATCCGCATGCAACTCGAAACCCCGGTGACCCTGCATCACGCCGGCAAGGAAATCCAGGCCCTGTGCCTCGACCTGTCCAGCACCGGCATGCAGGTGGAGGCCAACTGCCAGGTCGCCATGGGTGACCAGGTGAAAGTGCACATTCCGTCCGAACACAGCGAACTCAAGGGCCTCGACGCCCACGCCGAAGTGGTGCGCGTTACTCCACTCGAAGATGGCCGCACAGCGATCGGCCTGGCGATACTGTCGATGAGTTGAAACGAGAAAGGCGGCCTAGGCCGCCTTTCTGCTGTTTGCGCTGGACGAATCAGAAGTCGTCCACCACCTCGCCGTCCTTCACCCGGAACTCGCGGTTTTGCAGGTAGGCGTTGCGGACGAAGATGTACTTGTCACCGGAGACCATCTTCTCCGCCGACAGCAGGCTGGCGCGGGTATCGACCACATTCACCGCGCGGGTGACATTACGCGTCGGCACATGGTCGATGTAGGGGTAAGGGCCGAGGAAGCTGTCCGGGATCTTGGCCGGAGCGTCGCGCAGGCTGCTCGGGCCGAGGAACGGCACCACCAGGTACGGGCCACTGCCCAGGCCCCAGGCACCCAGGGTCTGGCCGAAGTCTTCGTCGTTGCGCTGCAGGCCCATCTCGCTGGCCACGTCGAAGAAGCCGAGCAGACCGAAGGTGGTATTGAAGATCAGGCGGCCGCCGTCGACGCCAGCGTCGTGCACCTTGCCCTGCAACAGGTTGTTGGCCAGGTTGGTGACGTCGCCGATATTGCGAAATACGTTGTGCACGCCATCTTCGAGGAATTGCGGGGTTACAGCCTGGTAGCCCTTGGCAACGGGCTTCAGCGCATAGGTGTCGAGGGTGTCGTTGAAGCTGAAGACCGGGCGATTGAAACCTTCCCAGGGGTCTTCGTCGGCGGCATTCGCCGCCAGCGGCAGTACAGCCAGCACGGCGCAAGCGCACAGGCGGCCCAGACGATCGAGCCAGCTCGCTTCGATCACTCGCATTTGCAGTCTCCCCATCGCATCAGTAGTGTGGCGGCGCAACGCCGTCCGGAAATCCTTCCAGGCCGCGCAGTATAAACATCGCGGCCTGATAAGGCAGCAGCATAGCGGACTCCAGCATGCCGGATAAACGCCTACTCCACACTGCCCACATTCCCGTGCGCTGGGGCGACATGGACAACTACGGCCACGTCAACAACACCGTGTATCTGGAATACGTCCAGGAGGCACGGGTGGACTGGTTCACCCGCGTCGGCATCCACATCGATCATGCACCTCAGGGACCGGTGGTCCTGCAGACGTTGCACACCTACCTGAAGCCGGTGGTGCACCCGGCCACCGTGGTGATCGAGCTCTACGCCGGCGCGGTCGGGCGCAGCAGCCTGGTGGTGGAGCACCGCCTGCGCACCCTGGAAGATCCGCACAACTGCTACGGCGAGGGCCACTGCAAGCTGGTCTGGATCGACCATGCCAGCGGCACCTCGGTGCCGGTGCCAGAGGACCTGCGCCAGGTCATGGGCGCGTAACCGGATCGTCATACGCGCTCGTTAGCCTGCCCCGACCGCCTCGGGAAACGAGCCCCATGCCAGAGTCCCCGTTCACTGCCCTGCTCTTCGGTCTCACCGGCTGCCTGGTCGACCATGGTGCCCGCACCCTGCCGGTCGCTCTGCAACACAGCGGCCTGAGCGATCCCCAGGACCCGCGCCTGCTGCCGGCGCTGCAAGCCAGCGCCGCCGAGCGCGCCGAGGCCCTGCCCGGGATAGTCGAGCTGCTGCAGCGGCTGCACACCCGCCATTTGCCCCACGCCTGGTTGGACGAACTGCCTGATGTCGTCACCCAAACCCTGGCCAGAGCCTTGCCACGCGGCGTTCGCGGTTGTCGCCAGCAGACTGCGCGCCGCTGGCCGGCACCGGATGCCATCTGGCAGGCCCTCGGCGAACTCGAAGTGGAGCGCCTGGACGGCTGCGTGCTGATCGCCAGCGAGCCACGCCTGCTGCAGGCCGGGCTTAACGCCGGTCTCTGGTGCGTCGGCCTGGCCGCCTGCGGCCCGCTGTGCGGCCTGGCGCTGGGCGACTGGCAGGCGCTGTCCGCCGCAGAGCGCGAAAAACTGCGCGCCCAGGCCACCCTGGAGCTGTACCGCCTGGGCGCACACTCAGTGATCGATCATCCCGGCGAGCTACCCGCCTGCCTGGATGACCTGGCCATACGCCGCAGCAAGGGCGAAAAACCCTGACATCCAAAACTTGTCCTGGATCAGGCAGGCGCAAAGGCCATGGATTAACCTTCAGGCAGAGGGAGCGAACCCGCACACGATGTTCGGGTCAACTCTGCAGTAGCCCAGAAGGAGACGACCATGTCCGCACGCCTGCAGCAACACTTCCAGCAACTGCGCGAAGAGCTCGCCGCCGATATCCCGCTGGACGCGGATGACCGCGCCGCGCTGCTTGAACTGATGCAGGAGATCGACCTGAAGCTGGCCAAGGAGCTGGCCAGCGATCCCGACGCCACACTGGTCGACGGCGTCAACCTGGCGGTGGAGCGTTTCGAGAGCCAGCACCCGACCCTCACCGGCACCCTGCGCAATATCCTGCAGAGCCTGGCCAACATGGGCATCTGAACCGAGCGCCCAACAAAAAGCCCGCATTCGCGGGCTTTTTCGTTACTGGCGCACCAGCCGACGGTTGTCCGGCGCGATGGCCTCGGTGCTGCGGTAGGGGTTGATGTCCAGCCCGCCACGGCGCACATAGCGGGCATACACCGTCAGCCGCTCGGGCTGCAGCAGGCGCTGCAGGTCGAGGAATACCCGCTCCACGCACTGTTCGTGGAAATCCTGGTGCTGGCGGAAGCTCACCACGTAGGCCAGCAGGCTCGCCGCATCCAGGCGCGCGCCGTGGTAGTCGACGACCAGCGTGCCCCAGTCCGGCTGGCCGGTGACCGGGCAATTGGACTTGAGCAGATGGCTATAGAGGGTTTCCTCAACGACCTCGCCCGCGGCGCAGCGCAGCAGCTCGGGCCGCGGATGGGCGTAGTCGCTGACCACGATGTCCAGGCCGTCGATGCAACGCCCCGGCAAAGTCGCCACGCCCTCGGCGGCCACCTCGTCGAGGCTGCGCACGCGCACCGCCACCGGCGCACCGGCGCAGGCCGACAGGTCGCGCGCCAGCAGCCGCTCGACCTCCGCCGCGTCGGCGTAGGCGCTCTGGTTCAGCGAGTTGAGGTAGAGCTTGAACGACTTGGACTCGATGATGTTCGGCGAGTCGGCCGGAATGGCGAACTCGCCGATGGCCACCACCGGCTTGCCGGAGGGCGTCAGCCAGGACAGCTCGTAGCAGTTCCAGTAGTCCACGCCCTGGTACGGCAGCTTGCCGGCCTCAAGCCCCAGTTCGGCCCACTTGGTGGTGCGGGAAATGGGGAACAGCAGTTCGGGTGCGTACTGGGAAACGTACTCGCTGGATTTGCCCAGCGGCGAGTGTTCGGCGGGATGCTGCATGGCGGTGGCCTGAAAACGAAAAAACAGCCGGCATTGTACCCCATGCCCGCCGCCCTCTCGTCACCCATAGCCCGAATGCAATCCGGGAAGCAGACTACCAAGCCCCCCGGATTGCATCCGGGCTACAGGCTGGCTTACTCCCTCTCCCGTTCACGGGAGAGGGCTGGGGAGAGGGTAAATGGCCATGCGCTGGCCGCCCCTCTCCCACAAATGGGAGAGGGGTGATTCACAGCCAGAACTTCAACCCCACCACCCAGGCGCCCTCCTCATCGTGCTCGCCCTCCTCGCGCAGCCAGTCGCCGGTGCGGCCATAGGTCTTCTCCCAGACATAGCCGATATAGGGCGAGAACTGCGGGCTGACCCGGTAGTTCAGGCGCAGGCCCGCCTCCAGGGTGCTGCCACCGGCGCCGACGCCCAGATCACGATCGTCGGCCAGCGCCAGGTCGTACTCCAGCTTGGGCTCCAGCACCCAGCGCTGGGTCAGCAGCAGCTCGTACTCGGCCTCGACGCGCAGCGAGGGGTCGCCGCGCTCGCTGACGAACAGGTTGGCGTCCAGCTCGATCCACTGCGGCGCCAGGCCCTTGAGGCCGAGCACCACATAGGCGCGCGAAGGGCCCGGCTGGTCGTCATGACGCAAGCCGGCCTGCCAGTCGAAGAATTCGCTGGCCATGCGCCGGTACAGCAGCTGGGTCTCGCTGGACTCGGTGGGCCCGCCGTCGGCGCGCTCGCCGCTGCTCTTCAACACGGCCTTGTGCAAGTCGTTGCCATAGGTCGCCTCCAGCTCCCAGGCCAGGGCCTGCTCATCGCCGTCGAAGCGCTGCTCCAGATGATCGACGGCCAGCTTGGCCACCGGCATGGCGTCCATGTGCTGTTCCATGGCCAGCGCCGGAGTGGCCAACAGCAGGGCCGGCAGCAGATTAATGATGCGCATGTTCGCTCTCCTTGGCCGCCGGTTGCTCGCTGTAGAACGGCTGGGTACTGCCATCGGCCGCCTCCACCACGATCTTGCGGAACATGCCGCTGCCCATGTGGTAGATCAGGTGACAGTGGAAGGCCCACTCGCCCATGGCATCGACCGGCACGTCCACTTCCAGGGTCTGCCCCGGCGCCACGTTGACCACGTGCTTGAGCGGGTTGAACTGGCCGTTGCCCTTGTCTAGCTGCATCCACATGCCGTGCAGGTGCATGGGGTGATTCATCATGGTCTGGTTGACGAAGCGGAAGCGCACCCGCTCGCCGTACTTGAGGCGGATCGGCTCGGCCTCGGAGTACTTCACGCCGTTGAACGACCAGAAGTAGCGCTCCATGTTGCCGGTCAGCTGCAGTTCGATGGTGCGGTCCGGCGCCCGGTAGCCGGCGGCTGGGCGCATCGCCTTGAGGTCGCCGTAGACCAGCACCCGCCCGCCATCGACCGGCTCGGGCGCGATGCCGCTGCCGGCGGCGTAGTCCGGGTTGCCAGCAGGTGCCATGGCCGAATGATCCATACCGGCCATCTGCGAGTGGTCCATACCCGCCATCTGGGAATGATCCATACCGGCCATGCCCGAATGATCCATACCGCCGTGATCCATACCGGCATGGGCCATGCCCATGTCGGCCATGGTCAGCAGGCGCGGCTCGCGCAGCGCCGGTACTTCGCCCTGCATGCCAGGGCGCGGCGCCAGAGTGGCGCGGGCATAGCCACGCCGGTCCATGGACTCGGCGAACAGGGTGTAGGCCTTGTCCTCGCGCGGCTGGACGATCACGTCATAGGTCTCGGCCACGGCAATACGCAGCTGATCCACCACCACCGGCTGCACATCGTTGCCGTCGGCCTGCACCACGGTCATGGCCAGGCCGGGGATGCGCAGGTCGAAGTAGCTCATCCCCGAGCCATTGATGATGCGCAGGCGCACCCGCTCGCCCGGCTTGAACAGCACGGTCCAGTTCTGCTCGGTGTCGCGGCCGTTGACCAGGAAGCGGAAGCCGCTGACATCGGCAATGTCGGTTTTGGCCATGCGCATATTGCCCCAGTCCCAGCGGTCCTTGAGCGCCGTGCCCCAGCCATCGCGTTTGGCATCGCGCAGCAGGTCGCCAAGCGTCGGCTGCTGGTCGTTGTAGTAGTCGGCCTGCTTCTTCAGGTTGGCCAGGGTGCGTTCCGGCTTCTCGTCCTGCCAGTCGAACAGCAGCACGGTGTATTCGCGGTCGTAGCGGTACGGCTCGCGTTTCTTCGGCTCGATGATCAGCGGGCCGTAGATGCCCTCCTGCTCCTGGAAGTCGGCATGGGCGTGGTACCAGTAGGTGCCGGACTGGTTGAGGGTGAAGCGGTAGGTGAAGGTCTCGCCGGGCTGGATGCCGGGGAAGCTGATGCCCGGAACGCCGTCCTGGGTGTAGGGCAGGATGATGCCGTGCCAGTGCAACGCAGTCATGCGGTCGAGCTGGTTGGTGACGGCGATCTCCACTTCTTCGCCTTCCTGGAAGCGCAGCGCCGGCGCCGGGCTCTGGCCGTTGACGGTCAGCGCCGGGCGCACACCGTCGGAGAAGCGCACCTGGCCCTCGTCGATCACCAGTTCATAACGACCAGCTTGGGCAACCAGGCTCAGGCCCAGCAGTCCGGCGGCAAGTAGCAGGCGTTTCACGGCTGCACCTCGACGTTACCGACCATGCCGGCCTGGTAATGGCCGGGGATGTTGCAGGCGAACTCCAGGCCGGTAGCCTGGGCGAAGGTCCAGGTCAGCTCGGCGCTCTGCCCCGGCTCAAGCATCACGGTGTTGGGGTCGTCATGGGTAATCTTGCCGTGCTGCATGCCGCTCATGTCATGCTGGCTGTGATCCATCTTGCTCATGTCGTGCTGCATGGAGGTCGGCGTCAGCATGCCCATCTGCTGCATCGCCAGCATGTGCTTCTGGTGCTCGGCATGCATGGCGGCGCTGCCCAGGCTGAACTCGTGCAGCAACGCACCCTCGTTCTTCAGCACGAAGCGCACGGTCTCGCCAGCCTTGACCTGCACCGAGTCCGGTTCGTAGTACATGTCGCCCAGGGTGATCTCGACGGTGCGATCGGCATCGGCGGCCTTGGCCGGCTTGCCGAAGGCGTGATGGCTCTGGTCGGCCAGCGCCGGCAGGCTGAGGGCACAGAGCAGCGGCAGAACAAGACGTACGGACATGAGTGAGGCTCCGGGGATGGAAGATGCCCCACTCTAGGCCGCAGCAACTGGCGCCAAGCTGACGCGAAGATTACAACTTTGTCAGCTGGGTTCATTCAGCCCGGCGCCTGGCGTATAAAGCCGGCAACGCCCCCACCTTGCGAATGCCCCGATGAAGCTGCTGATCGTCGAAGACGAACCCAAGACCGGCCAGTACCTGCGCCAGGGCCTGGCCGAGGCCGGCTTCGCCGTGGAGCTGGCCGGCGATGGCGTCAGCGGCGAGCAGCTGGCGCTGTCCGGCGAGCACGATCTGTTGATCCTCGACGTGATGCTGCCCGGCCGCGACGGCTGGCAGATCCTGCGCAGCGTGCGCGGCGCCGGGCTGGAGGTGCCGGTGCTGTTCCTCACCGCGCGCGATGCAGTGGAGGACCGCGTACGCGGCCTGGAAGCTGGCGCCGACGACTACCTGGTCAAGCCCTTTGCCTTCACCGAGCTGCTCGCCCGTGTGCGCACGCTGTTGCGGCGCAGCAACGGCGCGCCGCAGGACAACACCCTGCAGGTGGCCGACCTGAGCCTCGACCTGCTGCGCCGCCGCGCTGAACGCGCCGGCCAGCGCATCGAGCTGACCGCCAAGGAGTTCGCCCTACTGGAACTGCTGCTGCGCCGCCAGGGCGAGGTCCTGCCCAAGTCGCTGATAGCCTCGCAGGTGTGGGACATGAACTTCGACAGCGACACCAACGTCATCGAGGTGGCCATCCGCCGCCTGCGCGCCAAGGTCGACGACGGCTTCGCCCAGCCGCTGATCCACACCGTGCGCGGCATGGGCTATGTGCTGGAGGCGCGCGCCTGATGTCGCTGGCCAACCGCCTGGCCCTGCTGTTCGCCGCCTGCACCGCCGCCGTCGCGCTGCTGGCCGGCGCCCTGTTCAACCGCGCCAGCGAGGTGCACTTCATCGAACTCGATCAGCAGCAGCTGCAGGGCAAGCTGGCGGTGTTCAGCGAGCTGCTGCACGGCGTGACCAGCACCACGGCGCTGGTCGCGCGGCGCCCGGCACTGGAACAGGAGCTGCAGCGCCACCCCGAACTGGCGCTGCGCATCGAGGGGCCGGACGGCCAGGTCTGGTTCAGCAGCCGCGCACTGCCGGACAGCCTGCCGCACACGCAGCACTGGAATCACCAGGACACGGCCTACCGGGTGATGAGCGCTAAGCAGGGCGACCTGCGCCTGACCCTGCTGCTGGACATCACCCACCACCAGCATTTCCTCGAACAGATGCAGCGGCTGATCTGGCTATGCGTCGGCCTCTCGGCCCTGGCCACTGCCCTGCTCGGTGCCTGGGTCGCGCGCCGCGGCCTGCGTCCGCTGCGCCAGATGACCCGGGTAACCCAGCAGGTCTCGGCCAGCTCGCTGACCGCACGCCTGCCGGCGGACGCCCTGCCGGCCGAACTGGGCGAGCTGGCCGCGTCGTTCAACGCCATGCTGGCCCGCCTGGAAGACGCCTTCGCCCGCCTCTCGGCCTTCTCCGCCGACATCGCCCACGAACTGCGCACGCCGCTGTCCAACCTGCTGACCCAGACCCAGGTCATCCTCAGCCAGCCGCGCGCACTGGAGGACTACCAGGAAGCCCTGCACTCCAACCTGGAGGAGCTGCAGCACCTGGCGCAGATGGTCGGCGACATGCTGTTGCTGGCCAAGGCCGACAACGGCCTGCTGCAGACCCGCCGCGAGACGTTCGACCTGGAACGGGAACTGACGGCGCTGGCCGAATACTTCACCCCGCTGGCCGAGGAAGCCGGGGTACGGCTGCAGGTCGACGGCCAGGCCACGCTGAGCGCCGACCGCGCCCTGCTGCACCGCGCCCTGAGCAACCTGATCGACAACGCCCTGCGCTTCACCCCGCGCGGCGGCGAGCTGCACCTGAGCAGCGCGCAACAGGGTGCCAAGGTGCGCATCGAGGTGGCCAACCAGGGCCCCGAGATCCCCTTTGATCTTCGCGAGCGCCTGTTCGACCGCTTCTACCGCGCCGACCCGGCACGCCGCGAAGGCGGCACCGAGCACGCCGGACTGGGCCTGGCCATCACCCGCTCCATTGTCCAGGCCCACGGTGGCGCGATTCAGTGCGAGTCGGCCAAGGGCTGGACGCGCTTTATCCTGGAGTTTCCCGCCTAAGAGCCCGAGTGCCTCCCCTCTCCCACTTGTGGCAGAGGGGCTAAAGCAATCCGCATCGGCTCAATCGCTACACCCCCATGAGCAGGCATGTGCATGCATGGCCCCTGCACGCCGAGCCAGGGCATTGGTCGCCGAAGTTTGCCAGGCCCACTGTTGCCCGACAGAATCGCCCGCCGTTCCGGCCCGACGTGCCGGACGATCGTGGTGAGCAGAGGCAGCAGTTGAACGAACAAAGATTGTCCGAGCGCCTGGAGCGCGTGGCGGCGCATGTCCCGGCAGGCGCGCGGCTGGCCGATATCGGCTCGGATCACGGCTACCTGCTCGTAGCCTTGATGACGCGCGGCGTCATCGCGGCGGCGGTGGCCGGCGAGGTGGCGTTGACGCCCTTTCACGCGGCGCAGCGAACCGTGCGCGAAAATGGCCTGAGCCAGCGAATCGCCGTGCGTCTGGCCAGTGGACTGGCGGCGATCGAGCCGGAAGACAGAATCAGCGCCATCAGCCTCTGCGGCATGGGCGGCGAGACGATCCGCGACATCCTCGACCGCGACAAGTCGCGCCTCACTGGCGAGGAGCGCCTGATCCTGCAGCCCAACGGCGGCGAGCAACCCCTGCGCCAATGGCTGATGGACAATGGCTACCGTATCCTCCACGAGGAAGTGCTGCGGGAAAACCGCTTCAACTACGAAATCATCGTCGCCGAACGCAGCGGGCCGGTGCGCTATACCACCCAGGAACTGTACTTCGGCCCACTGCAGTTACAGGAACGCAGCCCAGCCTTTCTGGCCAAATGGCAGCGCCTGTTGCAGCTGAAGCAACGAACCCTGACCCACTTCGCCCAGGCTCGGCAGGCCGTACCTGAGGACAAGGTGCAGGCGCTCACCCGGCAGACCCGTTGGATCAGCGAACTGCTGGCTGAAGAAGGCTGACGCCCGTCTGCGCAGCGCCGCTTGAGTGGATCTTCTCCTGGCCTTCAAAAACGACCCGAAGCGATCGTAGGGTGGAAAATCGCGCAGCGCTTCCCACCGTGCAGCGACCCCGGCTACTGGCTGGATGCAGCTGACACCGGGCGTTGCATGAGAGGCCGAGGCAGGCGCAGTGGTGCATGCCTGTGGGTGAACGATGCAGCGCCCACTCTAGGCTTCTGACACCCGATCTACTTCGCTGAGTAACCAGTCGCGGAAGGCCTGTACTTTCGGCAGCTCACCACTTTCTGGGCGATAGACCACGTAATAGGCCTGGGTCAGCGGGCAATCCATGCCTTTGTCAGCAAACGGGCGAATCAACCGGCCCGCCGCCAGGTCGTCTTTGACCATTACGCTGCGTGCCAGCGCCAATCCTTGCCCGTCTATTGCTGCTTGCAACACTGCCGCTGAATTGTTGATGCGCAATCCGTGCTCGGTTTTCACCTGGCCATATCCAGCGGCATCCAGCCACATTCTCCAAGTGGGATAGTCGGCGTAGTTGGCCATCGAAAGATCATGGATCAGCGTACAGCGAGGTATCACCTCAGGCTGCAAGCGCCCCCCTTCTAGCAGGTGATAGCCGGGTGAGCAGACCGGGAAAATGACCTCATCCATCAGCCGAACAGCGTTAAGGCCGGGCCAGTTACCGGCACCGTAACGCACTCCGACATCGATCCGCTCAGCCTGAAAGTCCACCGACCGCGAATTGGTATCGAGCAGCACATCCAGATCCGGATAGGCCTGCTGGAAACGTTCGATCCGTGGCAGCAGCCATTTCGAGGCAAATGCCGGGCTCACGGTGACCGTCAGCTCCGCATTCCCCCCGGCATCCTTCAATCGTGCCAGCCCCAGGCTCAATCGCTCGAAGCCTTCTCGGATGTCAGGCAGGGCGGCCCGTGCCGCATCGGTCAGTAGCAGTCGTGCCGAGCCGCTACTTGCGCGAGAGAACAGCGGGATACCGAGCCACGATTCCAGATTACGTACCTGCTGCCCCACCGCGGCTGGAGTGACGTTCAGCTCGGCGGCGGCGGCGGAAAAGCTTCGGTGGCGGGCGGCAGCCTCGAAAGCACGCAGAGCATTGAGATAAGCAGGCGTTGTCATTGAAAGAAATTCTATCTCAACAGACAAAATCTTATGCGTTGTTGGAGTCATCTCGCGAATCAACAATGCACACCAGGTCGGGAGCCATACACCGCGAAGATAGCAGAAGGTGAAGCTTCCTCAAGGCCTTGGGCATCATCCATTCCTTGCGCTCAGCACGACTGAGGAGATCAGAATATGAAAAGTTTTTCTAACAAGGTTGCCATCGTTACCGGCGGTGGCTCGGGTATCGGCAAGGAAGTTGCCAAGCGTCTGGTGGAAGCTGGCGCGTCGGTAGTTATCGGCGGCCGAGACGCAGCCAAACTGGCGCAAGCGGCGCGTGATATCGACGTCAGTGGTAGCCGTATCCGTACCCTGGCCGGCGACATCGCTCAACCTTCAACTGCGCAGGCACTGGTCGACCTGGCTGTGAGCGAATTCGGTGGTTTGGACATCCTGGTCAATAACGCCGGTGTCTTTAATCCAAAGCCCTTCCTGGAGGTCAATCCAGCCGAGTACGACTGGTTCCTCGATACCATCCTCAAAGGCAAGTTCTTCATGGCGCAGGCGGCGGCCAAAGCCATGCAACAGCGTGGTGGCGGCGCCATCGTACAAACCGGCTCGCTTTGGGCCATCCAGGCTATCGGTGCCACGCCCTCGGCTGCCTACTCCGCCGCCAATGCCGGCGTACATGCACTCACCCGCAACCTGGCCATCGAGCTGGCCAGCTCGAACATCCGCATCAATACCGTGGCTCCGGCGGTGGTAGAGACTCCGGTTTACGGCACCTTTATGGATGCCGAGCAGGTCAAGGAAGTGTTGCCGACCTTCAACGCTTTCCACCCGCTGGGACGCAATGGCCAACCCGCGGACGTGGCGTCAGCCATCCTCTTCCTCGCCTCGCAGGACGCTGCGTGGATCACCGGAACCGTACTACCGGTTGACGGTGGTGTCACCGCTGGGCGGAACTGAGGGACGACCAGAATGAAGAGCTGGAAAGACTATTTCGCCAATCTCATGCAACGCGTCGGCGAGTTCGGCAAGCTGGCTCCGGAAGCCATGCGTGGGTTGAACACGCTTGGCAATGTGCCGGCGAAGCATCTGGAACCGAAGGTGCATGAGCTGATCGCCCTGTCCGTCGCAGTGACGACCCGTTGCGATGGTTGCATATCGGTGCACGCTCAGGCCGCACTGAAACATGGCGCGACAAAGGAGGAAATTGCCGAGGCCCTGAGTGTGGCGATCGCCCTGAACGCCGGAGCGGCCCTGACCTACAGCGCCAGGGTATTTGACGCCGTGGCTGCCTTCGACAAGCCGTGATGATCTGGGGACGCCTTAGGGCGTCCGCTTTGTTTGCTGGAGTCCTTACATGCGCAAGCACAAGATTGCCATCGTCGGCGGCGGCTTAGCGGGTGTTTATGCCGCCTACCGCCTCGACCACGCGGGTATCGACTTTGATCTATTCGAGGCGCGCGATCGTCTGGGCGGCCGTATCCATTCGACCGAGACGGGTTTGGATCTGGGGCCAACCTGGTTCTGGCCTGACTTCCAACCCCGCATGCAGGCGCTGGTGACTGAACTGGGCCTGCTCACATTCGCCCAGCACGAACATGGCGACGCATTGCTAGAGCGAGGGTTTGGCCCAGTATCGCGCCGTCAGGGCTATCGTTCGGGCAATACTTCAATGCGCATCGAGGGCGGCACGACTCGTCTGATCACAGCCCTGTCTGCCAACTTGCCGGCCAGTCGAATCCACCTCGGTACCGAGGTGGTCGCAGCCTATCTGGATGAAGTCGGTGCGGCATTGCGTCTGGGCGCCGATCATTCCGAACGGCATTCGTACAGCCATATTTGGTTGGCAACACCTCCGCGCCTCACACAGCGCATTGCCTTCACCCCGGCGCTTTCAGACCACAGCGTCAGGCACCTTTCCTCCGTTCCAACTTGGATGGCGGCTCATGCCAAATATGTGGCGCGCTACTCTCATCCGTTTTGGCGGAAACAAGGCCTCTCGGGGGATGCCTTCAGCTCCGTGGGCCCGCTCGGGGAAATCCACGATGCAAGCACTGGTGAAGCTGCGGCGCTGTTTGGGTTCTTCGCCATAAGCGTCACGCGGCGCGGGCGATTCGGTGACGCAGAACTCCGTGACCACTGTCGGGCGCAGCTGAGCCGCCTGTTCGGTGACGAGGCAGTCAATCCGTTGGAAGACTGGATTCAGGACTGGGCCGCAGAACCCTTCACTGCGACCACGGAAGACCGAACGCCCCCTCGCGGGCATAGCCTCTACGACCTAACACATATGCTTGATCCCGTTTGGGACGCCCGACTAGCACTGATCGGCAGTGAAGCTGGCGGTGAACACGGCGGCTATATGGAAGGGGCATTGCTGGCGGTAGATGCAGCCTTGAATCGGGTACTTGAACTACGCCCTTGAGGCAGTGCTGAGTGACTGCTTTCGGCCAGAAGCAGTCGTTCAGCGTCTTCAAAACGCTGGGCGATTCAGTGAGCCCGAGATCGTCAGTTCATCACCAGCGACTATGCGGAGCAAGAAATCAACGACACGCTGATTGGTCCAAAGCCGTCAGCGGTCTATCGAAGCTGTTTAAGGGAGAGTACGCTTAAAGCTCGTAGGCTATCGAGAGCTTAATGAAATGATCGCACAAGAGCCGGCTGATTAAGCCGATGTTTCTTTTTTCGGCAGCATTGGGCGGCTGTAAACATTAGCGCAGCTTTTCAGTATTTACTTTGAGAGTTAGTAATGCAAGACGTAGAAGGCTCGATGCGGAGTCATTGGGCATCAGGGATGGGGTGGATCATCTACTCAGTCAATGAAGTAGACATGATGCTTATTAATTTTTATGGTTTTATTACTCAACAGAAAAGGCCAATCAAATTACCAAACAAATGGCAAAAGCTAACAACCTCTGATCGACTAAAGCTGGTTGAGGCTGGGCTGTATAAAATGCCTGAGTCTCCAGCCACCTTACGTATAAAACGAATCTTCGCACGCGTTAAGGTGTTAATGGATAATCGTAATCATATCGCCCATGGTGTATTAGCGCTTGTCGGTGATGGGCAGATGGAGATGATTAGATACGATAAAAAAACAGATCAAATGGCGACCATGACGTATGCAGAGCTCAGAGAGACGGAAAAAACCGCCCGAAAGCTCAGTGACGACATATCACTATTGATCCACCTTTGCGAGACTTACGACGACTTTATACGCCCTTATGCCCCAGGTGAGGTACAGGGTATGGAGGAAATCAAGCCTCATGACCCAGCACCAGCGGCTTCATAGTGACCGCTGGGCAGTTGGCGCAACCTCTAACATCGATGATACTTTTTCTCGATTGGCGAAATTGAGCTGAGGTTGACTGACACTTCTCTGTTCTAATATCTATTTCACAGTTGTTGAGACGGTCATGACGTTACCCCAGTTGCCTGAGCTTATAGATCGCGCTGTTCACTTAGCAGACCATATTAAGGGGGATTTGGACTCTAGGTGGTACGCAGCCTCCGACATCGAGCTTTGCATTAGATGGCTGCATACCAATGAAATCCGAGCGACCGCTTCCGTCGAACCTTCACTTGATCGGGTTCGTCGCCATGTCATCTCTTTGAGCTATGGACTGATCCAAGAGCTGTACTCAATTGCTTTGGAATTCGCCCGTTTTACGAAAGGCCGTCCCGAGCAGCAGGGTGTTCATCTCGGAGTACATATGCTTCCGGCGCAGTTCGATTTGCTGGAGGCAGCGGATCTTATGTTCACGGCCGGGGTTCTTTTCGTGATTTATCACGAGATTGGCCATCTCAACCAGAACCATGGGGCGATTCGAAGTCTGTACGGTACTGGTACAGCAAGTTGCACAATAGATGATTTCGAGATTGCCGGTGAAGAGTCGATATCAGGGGCTGAGGCAGCGATTTCTCATGCCACAGAGTTCGCAGCGGACGCTGAAGCACTGGACTGGATGGCGACGCAGCTAGAAGTATTTGAGGACAGTGACTATTTGGATCATGCCTACCTTCATTGCGCGATGGTCAGTTGCATCATGTTTCTGTTCAACGGAGATAGACCTGTTCAGCTTGATGCCGAACCAGTTGGTACCCATCCGTATCCGGTAATCCGGATGGACTACTGGGTTCAATTGTATGCAGAGCGAATAGATCTTTTTTCTGAGCAACTTCGGGTTACAGAGGAAAAATCCGCTATTGTGAAACGCCTTTCGGATGCCGCATTTGTTGCGGCTCTTAGTTGGCTGAACCGTGGTCAATGGCTGAATGCTCCGGATTACAGCGACGTCTGCAAAGGTTCATTAGCCCATCCAAATCATGCGAGCTATATGAGGCACGTCATCAACACATGGAGTCGACATGATCAAATTGCCCGAGACTCACGCCGGTATGGCGGGGCGCTGTCAGTGCTGTATTTCACGGATGAGTTCAGAGAAATGGTTGGAGCAGTACCAAATCGAGAGAGCTTCAAAACTCATGCTAAAAAAACCTTGGAAGCAATGACCCGCATTGGGGACTGATAGTGGCGAGCCTCATTAAGAGCGAGGCTAATCTTTTCTACGCGCTTGAGTTAGCGAGTTGATAGCCTCACTCCATTATTGGAAGTGTCCGGGATTGGCCCGGGCTAGCCAGCCGCATCAGGCAGGACGCGGCCAAGAGCGGTCACCCTGCGCCCACATAGCTAGACCGCTTCAGTCAGCTCATTGTGCAGGCTTGAACTGGCCTCCCCTGAGCTATGCAATAGCTTTGAGCAAGCGTATGGAGTGTTCATCAAGCTTCCGTACGAGCTCTGAAACGCTGAGGCCTTTATCTAGAACAACTCGGCGCCGGTCAGTACTCTGATGCTTGGCAAAGCGTGTATCGAATACCTTCAGACATTCTCGGAGTTCCTCGGCTTCTTCCTCAGAATTTGCGTGGCCCTTGTCCAAAATCAGTGCAACGTCGCATTTTGATTTGGAGCTATCGGAGTAGCTGACACTGAAGTAAACCGGCCACCAGTTCTCCCCTTCGTATTTCTCCCAGCCAGGCGGACAGATATCCAGCCAAGCACGGGAGTGGGCGATATTCTCACGCTTCAGACGAGGCACTTTCGCTGCAATTGTCTCCTTGATTGAAGCCATGCCTTGGGTTTCACGTAGAAGAGAAATAGCAGCTTTGTTCTGCAGCATAAACAGCTTGTGGGTATCGCTGCGGCTCTCAATCCAATTCTTCTCAAGGCGACCGGTAGAGGCCTCAAGCAGTTGCTTGATAGCTGCTCCATGCGATTCATGAAGCTCAGCAGCAAGCGTTATGGCCCGCTGGCTTGCCGGACTCTCCCAGTCGGTCTGCCGATTGCAATAACTGACAACAAGCCGAGCCGCAGCATTACCGCGCTCAACATGGAGCAACGCCCTGTCAGCAGATGCCTTCAACCAGTCGTAGCCAAGGTGTAGCCAATAGCTGTTTGAAGGGCGATCAGACCAGTCATCACCCGCAAACTGCCGGTCCAAGGCAATGAATACACTGCTGTACTCTCGGAGATGTGCGTTACTGGCGATAGCCTCCATCCAACTATCACGGTAACCGTCTAGTTGGTCACTGCTATGGGTAGCGCCTGCCTTATTCTCAATCAGCAGAACGAACTTGTTGGCTGGGTCAATCACAAACAGATCCACTCGCTCCGATGCTTTCATACCCAGTTCACGGGCGGTAAATACCGTGCCAAAACTTGAGGTGCGAATCCGGGAGGGCGTCCACTCAGCAAAGAAACGTGCTGTAGTTCCTCTGCGATCCAGTCCGCAACCTTGCGAAGCTGCTTGAGCGGCGCCTAGGAGCAAGTCACTGAGGATTTGATCGCCTTGACCGTGCCCTTCGCGAGGGTCAAACATCCAGGCGAGAAGGTCTGAGTGCTGGTTTTCGCTCAGAGCAATGACATCAAGGATGTCGTCCCCCGTTTTAAGGACTTCGCACAATTCCGACAGCTTTTTATCTCCCAAGAAAAACTCTATGGCCTCGTGTACGGCTCCTGCTTCCATGCGTGCATGCTCGCTAGATGGTTATTCAGACAAATGGTACATGAACTTTGCAGGCTGGCAGCTTCTGGCCGACAACAGCCAACCACATCGCCTGCAAACACCCTAAGCCAACCCCACCTCCCCCTGCCCCACCTTAATCGGCCGCCAGCGACGCAGCAGCATGTACAGCGTCGGCACCACGAACAGGGTGAAGAAGGTGCCCACCAGCAGGCCGCCGACTATGACCATGCCGATCTGCTGGCGGCTCTCGGCGCCGGCGCCGCTGGCGATGGCCAGGGGTACCGCGCCGAGGACCATCGCCCCGGTGGTCATCAGGATCGGCCGCAGGCGCTGCAGCGCCGCCTCCAGCACCGCCTCGCCCAACTCGCGGCCTTCGCGCAGCAGGTGGTTGGCGAACTCGACGATAAGGATGCCGTGCTTGGTGATCAGCCCGATCAGGGTCACCAGGCCAACTTGCGAGTAGATGTTCAGGGTGCCGCCGAACAGGGTCAGCGCCAGCAGCGCGCCGGCCATCGACAGCGGCACGCTGAAAAGGATGATCAGCGGGTCGAGGAAGCTCTCGAACTGCGCCGCCAGCACCAGGAAGATGAACACCAGGGCCAGCACGAAGATCAGCGCCACCCCGCTCTCGGACTCCTTGAAGTCGCGCGAGGTGCCGGTGTAGTCGAACTGGGTGTCGGGCGGGAAGATCGCCCTTGCCCGCTCCTCCAGGTGATCGAGTGCCTGGCCCAGGGTGTAGCCGGAGCCGACGTTGGCGGTTACCGTGACCGCACGCAGCTGGTTGAAGTGGTTAAGCTCGCGCGGCGCCACCGTCTCGCGCACCTCGATCAGGTTGGACAGCTGCACCATGCTGCCGTCACGGCCGCGCACGTAGACACGATTGAGGTCGTCGGGGTTGCTGCGGTCGACGTCCTGCAACTGCACCAGCACGTCGTACTGCTCGCCGTTCTGCTTGAAGCGGGTCACCTGGCGGCTGCCGAACAGGCTCTCCAGGCTGCGGCCGATGGTGGCCACGTCGGTGCCCACCGCCACCGCCTGCTCGCGGTTGACCGTGACCTTGAGCTGCGGCGTGTTGAGCTTGAGGTCGCTGTCCAGGCTTTCTAGGCCCGGGTAGTGGCGCACCTCGGCCAGCAGCTGCTCGACGTAGGGCTGCAGCTCGGCGTATTCCAGCGAGGAGCGGATCACGAAGTTGACCGGCTGGTTGCGCGCGCTCTGCCCCAGCGGCGGCCGGTTGATCGGAAAGGCGCGCACGCCGGGAATATCCTGCAGCTTGGGCAGCAGTTCGTCGCGGATCTCGAACTGGCTGCGCTCACGCTCGTCCCAGTCCTCCAGCTTCATGAACGACAGGCCCTGGGCCACCGTGGGAAAACCGACGATGACCATGTAGCGATTGGCCTCGGGGATGGAGGCGTAGGCCTCCTCCAGCTGTTTGGCGTAGCGGCTGGTGTAGCCGAGGGTGGCGCCGTCCGGGCCGTTGATCGAGCCGACGATGGTGCCGGTGTCCTCGGTCGGCGCCAGCTCGCTGCGCAGCCCGAGGAACAGCCAGGCGCTCAGGGCGAGCATCGCCGCCAGCACCACCAGCACCAGCCACCAGGCGCGCAGCACCCGCTGCAGCAGACGCCCATAGCCCTGGTTCAGCCCCTCCAGGCCACGCTCGATGACATTGTACAGGCGGCTGTGGCGCTGCTGCGGCTGGTGCGCCTTGAGCAGGTAGGCGCACATCATCGGCGACAGGGTCAGGGCGACGAAGCCGGACACCAGCACGGCGCCGGCCAGAGTCCAGGCGAATTCGGTGAAGAGTTTTCCCGTCGTGCCCTGCATGAAGCCGATCGGCGCGTACACCGCGGCCAGGGTCAGGGTCATGGCGATCACCGGGAAGGCGATCTCGCGGCTGCCGACAAAGGCCGCCCGCAGGGGACTCATGCCCTGCTCGATGTGCCGGTGGATGTTTTCCAGCACGACGATGGCGTCGTCCACCACCAGGCCGATGGCCAGCACCATGGCCAGCAGGGTCAGGGTGTTGATGGAGAAGCCCATCAGCGCCATCAGCGCGCAGGCGCCGATCAGCGACACCGGGATGGTCACCAGCGGGATCAGGGTGGCGCGCAGCGAGCGGAGGAACAGGAAGATGATCAGGATAACCAGCAGCACCGCTTCCCAGATGGTGGTGTAGACGTTGTCGATCGACTCGCGGATGAACTGCGAGTTGTCGTTCGACACCTGCATCTCCATACCCTCGGGCAGCAGCTTGCGCAGGCTGGGCAACGCCTGCTCCAGGCCATCGGAGATGTCCAGCGGGTTGGCCGTGGCCTGCTTGATCATCCCCACGGCCACCGCCGAGCGGCCGTTGAAGCGCGCCAGGGTGCGCTCGTCGGCGGCGCCGATCTCGGCGTGGCCGACGTCGGCCAGGCGCAGCAGGTAGCCGCGCGAGTCGTCGAGGATCAACTGGTTGAATTGCTCGGGGGTCTGCAGGTCGGTTTCCGCCAGTACGGAGAACTCGCGCTGCACCGACTCGATGCGCCCGGCGGGAATCTCCACGTTCTGCCGGCGCAGGGCGTCCTCCACGTCCTGCACCGTCAGGTCATGCGCGGCCAGCTTCTCCGGATCCAGCCAGATGCGCATGGCATAGGTGCGCGCCCCGCGGATCAGCACCTCGGACACGCCGGGAATGGTCTGCAGGCGATCCTGCACCACCCGCTCGATCACGTCGGTGATCTCCATGGCGGAGAAACGCTCGCTGTAGAAGGCCAGCCAGATCACCGGCTGGGCGTCGGCCTCGACCTTCTGCACCATCGGTTCGTTGATCTCGTCCGGCAGCAGGCTGCGCACCCGGCCCAGGCGGTCGCGTACGTCGTTGGCCGCCTCGTCGGAGTCGGTGCCAAGGCGGAACTGCGCGGTGATCTGGGTGTTCTCCGAGCGGCTGATGGAGCTGACGAAGTCCAGGCCCTCGATGCCGGAGAGCACATCCTCGACCGGCTGGGCGACCTGCGATTCCATGATCTCCGGGCTGGCGCCGGGGTACATGACGTTGACCGTGACGATCGGCACGTCGATGTTGGGGTATTCGCGCACCGCCAGGCGCTGGTAGGCCAGCAGGCCGAGCAGCACGATGATCAGCGACAGCACGGTGGCGAACACCGGCCGGCGGATGCAGACATCGGACAGGGTCATTGCGCCTCACCCCGCG
This sequence comes from Pseudomonas stagnisoli, assembly GCF_048595745.1. Classification (NCBI taxonomy): domain Bacteria; kingdom Pseudomonadati; phylum Pseudomonadota; class Gammaproteobacteria; order Pseudomonadales; family Pseudomonadaceae; genus Pseudomonas; species Pseudomonas stagnisoli. The sequence continues at coordinate 1,910,756 of NZ_CP184361.1, read as the reverse complement.
CCACGCTACGCACCTCGCGACCCGGCGCGACCTTCTGCCAGCCGGCGCTGATCAGCGTTTCGCTGCCGTCCAGGCCCTCGACCACCTCGGCCTTGCCGCGCTGGCGCTGGCCCAGGCCGATCTGCCGGCGTTCGACCTTGCCACCCACCACCAGGTTGACGAACAGCTGCTGGCCCAGCGGCATCACCGCCTCTTCCGGAATCAGCAGGGCCTGCGGACGCTCGGCGAGGATCACTGACACTTTGACGAACTGCCCGGGCTTGAGGCGCCGGTCGGCATTGGCCACCTGCGCGCGCAACGCCTGGCTGCGGCCGACTTCGTCCAGACGCGGGTTGAGGGCGATGATCTCGCCACGGAAACGCTCGCCGGGATAGGCGTCCAGGCTCAGCTCGATGGCCTGGCCCAGGCGCACCTGGCTGACCGCCTTCTGCGGGATGCGGAAATCCACCTTGAGCGGGTCGAGCACTTCCAGGTTGACGATATCGTCGCCAGCGCTGAGGTAGTCGCCAGCGCTGACCAGGCGCAGGCCGAGCACGCCGTCGTAGGGCGCGCGGATTTGCGTCTTGTCCAGGCGTGCCTGCGCCAGGGCCAGGCTGGCGCGTGCCGCCTGCAGCTGCGACTGCGCTTCGTCGAGGGTCTGGGCATTGCTGGCGCCACGCTTGAACAGCATCTGCGTGCGCTCGAAGCTTTTCTCGGCCAGGTCCAGATTGGCGCGGGCCTGGGCCAGCTCGGCGCGGGCGATGGCGTCATCCAGGCTGACCAGCAGCTCGCCGGCCTTGACCGCCTGCCCCTCGCGGAACTGCAGGCTGGCGACGCGGCCGTCGACTTCCGGACGGATCATGGTCGACTCGTCCGAGCGCAGCGAGCCAAAAGTCACCAGTTCGTCGCGCACCAGCGCCCGCTCGGGCTGCACCACTTCCACCCGCGGAGGTCGCTCGGCCAGGGCCGCCGGCGCGGCGATGGCGAGCAGGGAAGCGATGAACAGAGCGTGACGGCGGCGGGTAGTCATCGAGCGACCTCTTGTTGTCCAAGTGGTCGAGTCTACCGATGCCGGGCGGGCTTGCCGACCGCCGCAAATGTTACGCGATGCTTACTGGCGCATGCCTCGGCCGCTCTTCAGCAGGCGAATGCAGACGATGTAGAGCACTGTGCTGGCCAGCAGCATCATGCCGATGGCGATGCCGATGTTGATGTCGGACACGCCGAGGATGCCGTAGCGGAAGGCGTTGACCATGTGCAGGATGGGGTTGGCCAGCGACACCGTCTGCCAGAACTCGGGCAGCAGGCTGATCGAGTAGAACACCCCGCCCAGGTAGGTCAGCGGCGTCAGCACGAAAGTCGGGATGATCGAAATATCGTCGAAGTTGCGCGCGTACACCGCGTTGATAAAACCGCCCAGCGAAAAGGTGATGGCGGTGAGCAGGATCACCAGCACCGTCACGCCCAGGTGGTGTACCTGCAGGTGGGTGAAGAACAGCGACAGCAGGGTGACGATCAGGGCTACCGCCAGGCCGCGCAGGGCGCCGCCAATGGTGTAGCCGATGAGGATGGTGTGCGGCGATACCGGCGATACCAGCAGCTCCTCGACGTTGCGCTGGAACTTGCTGGAGAAGAAGCTCGACACCACGTTGCTGTAGGAGTTGGTGATCACCGACATCATGATCAGGCCGGGCACGATGAACTCCATGTAGGAGTACTGCCCCACGCCGCCGACCTGACTGCCGATCAGGCGGCCGAAGATCACGAAGTACAGGGCCATGGTGATGGCCGGTGGCAGCAGGGTCTGCGCCCAGATACGCATGAAGCGGCGCACTTCGCGGCGCACGATGGTCTGCAGGGCGACCCAGTTGGAGGCGAGTTCCGGGCTCATTTGGCCACCTTTTCCAGGTTCTTCTCGACCAGGGAGACGAACAGCTCCTCCAGGCGGTTGCTCTTGTTGCGCAGGCTCAGCACCTCGACCTTCTGCGCCGCCAACTGGCGGAACAGGTCGTTGATGCCCTGGCTCTTCTCCACCTGCACTTCCAGGGTATGGTCGTCGACCAGCTGCGCCGGGTAGCCGCTCAGCTGCGGCATGACCAGGGTCGACTCCTTGAGGTCGAGCAGGAAGGTTTCCACGTGCAGCGTCTTCAGCAGGTCCTTCATGCTGGAGCGCTCGACGATGCGGCCGTGGTCGATGATGCCGATGTTACGGCAGAGCTGCTCGGCCTCTTCCAGGTAGTGGGTGGTGAGGATGATGGTGATGCCCTGCTGGTTCAGCTCGGTGAGGAAGCTCCACATCGAGCGGCGCAGCTCGATGTCGACGCCGGCGGTCGGCTCATCGAGGATCAGCAGGCGCGGCTGGTGGATCAGCGCGCGGGCGATCATCAGACGGCGCTTCATGCCGCCGGACAGCTCGCGCGAGGCATTGTTGCGCTTGTCCCACAGGCCGAGCTGGGTCAGGTACTGCTCGGCACGCTCCTTGGCCAGCTTGAGCGGGATGCCGTAGTAGCCGGCCTGGGTGGTGAGGATGTCGAAGCACTTCTCGAACTGGTTGAAGTTGAACTCCTGCGGCACCACGCCGAGGCAGCGCTTGAGGCCGGAGGGATCGCGGTCGAGGTCGTGGCCGAACACCTCGACCGTACCGCCGCTCTTGTTCACCAGGGTGGAGAGGATGCCGATGGTGGTGGACTTGCCGGCGCCGTTGGGGCCCAGCAGGGCGAAGAAGTCGCCCTCTTCCACCTCCAGGTCGATGCCCTTGAGGGCCTGGAAGCCGTTGGCGTAGGTCTTGGTCAGCTGCCGGATGGACAGAGCGGAGGTCATGGTGTGCGCTTACTTCGGCAAGGGGATGGCTTAGATAAGGTCGCGCGCGGCTATTTGCAACCTCTGGTTACAGGCTAGCCTGCCTGCACGGTGCCGCGAAAAGAAGCCCGCTGGGCTGATGTCAGCTATCGACGCGCTTCATGGCGGCGACTTCGGCCTGCAGGTCGCCGCGCAGGAAGGCCGAATCCACTGCGAACAGGTGCGGGTAGCACTGGCGCAGGTAAGCGAAGAACAGCTCCACCGGCAGATCATCGAACTGGCCGTGGTCAACCAGGTACTCCATATAGCGCTCGCCCTCGGCATTGAAGGGATGGAACACGCTGTCCGTGCGCCCGTCGAACTCCAGCGGCGCTACCTTGAACAGGCGACATAGCGCCAGGTTGAAGGCCGGCGTGGCCTTGACCCAGCGTCCCTCGAGGAATAGCTCGGTGTAGCCATGCATGGCGAACACTTCGCTGCGCAGCATCTCGATCAGGCGCGGGGTGGACAGGTGATTGCGCACGTCGGCCAGGCCGATGCGCGCGGGAATCCCGCAGTGCCGCGCGCAGGCCGCCAGCAACAGGGCCTTGGGCACGCAGTAGGACTCCCCCGCTGCCAGCGCGTGGCTGGCTTTGAGCGTCTGGTGGTCGGCGCTGAACACGTAGGGGTTGTAGCGGATCTCGTCGCGTACCGCCCGATACAGGTTGACCGCCTGTTCGCGCGGGTCGCGGCTGGCACCACGCCAACGCTCGGCAAAGTCGACGACCAGCGGGTGATCGCTGTCGATGAAGCGGGCGGGGCTGAGGCTGGCGTGCATGAATGTCTCCCTGTTTGCCCCAGTCTAACGGCGCTACCCTGTGCCGAAAGCGGCAATCCGGCCAAGCATGGCGGCCCTGTCGCCGCGCGGTGTGCCTCTCTATAATCCGCGTCCGCTCATGTTTTCAGGACTCGCACCATGCCTACCCATTACCTCGACCATCACCTCGCCCTGCTCGCCCATCTGCGCGGCATCCTGGTCGCACTGGGCGAAGCCGAACAGGTGGAGGACGACAGCCACGCGCTGTTCCTCGAACGCTTCGACGAGCTGGTCGCGCAGCTGCCCAGCGATCCGGAGAGCAGCCAGTACCTGGGCCAGGACATCATCAGCCAGGTGTTCCATCGCTACCCGCAGATCGCTCATCTGGTGCCGCGCGATCTGCTGTGGTTCTTCGGCGGCGACTGCCTGCACTTCATGCCGGATGAGGAAATCGCCCTCTATCAACGCCTCGACGAGCGCCGCTTCGAGGCCGAGGAGAACGACGAGCCGTTCGACTGGAACCGGGAAAAACAGCTGCTGGCCCTGCCCGACGACAGCGCCCAGCACTGAAACGAAAAAGCCCCGCTGATGCGGGGCTTTTTTCATGGCCTTGCGGCACAAACGAAAACGCCACCCGGGTGGGTGGCGTTTCGTGAATTTGGAGCGGGAAACGAGACTCGAACTCGCGACCCCGACCTTGGCAAGGTCGTGCTCTACCAACTGAGCTATTCCCGCATGGCGTCCCCTAGGGGACTCGAACCCCTGTTACCGCCGTGAAAGGGCGGTGTCCTAGGCCACTAGACGAAGGGGACGTGGCCAGGAGCTTATAACAGCTTCCCGAATTGCCAGGCTGTGTTGCCACACCCTGGACTTTTATCCGAAACCTCACCGAAGTGAGACTTCGAGAATTTGGAGCGGGAAACGAGACTCGAACTCGCGACCCCGACCTTGGCAAGGTCGTGCTCTACCAACTGAGCTATTCCCGCAATGGCGTCCCCTAGGGGACTCGAACCCCTGTTACCGCCGTGAAAGGGCGGTGTCCTAGGCCACTAGACGAAGGGGACGTGGCCCGGAGCTTACAACAGCTTTCCGGCTTCCTGCGAATTCGTTGCCGTCATCGCTTGAAGTGGCGCGCATTCTAGGGAGCCGACCGAAGAGCGTCAAGCCTCATTCAAAACTTTTTTTAAATCAAAGACTTCGATTCATAAATTGATCCAGCGCTATCAGCCCAATGGCGAAGGCACTACACTCGGCACATCAAGAAGCGCCTCGGGAGTTTTCACGGTGTCCCCACTCGTCATCACCGCTCTGATTATCGCTGGCATAGTGGTGCTGTTCGTCATTGGCTATATCAACCATATGGTCGAGAACAGCAAACTGGAGAAAGCCCGGCTCAAGGCGGATTTGAATGACCGGGTGCGTCGCAGCCGTGACGTGTCGGAGAACATGCCCGGGCAGCTGATGAGCCCCGCGCTCAAGGTGCTGCTCAGCCGTTTCGAACTGCACTACGGCGAACGCCTGCTGGCGCTGGACAAGCAGAACATCAACCTGATGGGTCGCCTGAGCGAACTGCGCGAGCTGATCGCCAAGGGCGACAGCGCACCGGTACGCAATCCACCTCAGCCGATCCTGACTGAAGCCAAGGCGAAAGATATTCGCTTCCTGCTGGAGAACCTCCACGGCCAGATCAATCGCGCCGCGCAGGATGGCGTGCTGCCGGCCAACGAGGCCAAGCGCTGGCTGGGTGAGTTGCGTCATCTCCTGGTACAGCTGCACTTCGAGTTCTTCAGCAACCTCGGTCAGCAATCCATGCAACAGGGTCACCCCGGGCAGGCTCGCCTGGCCTACGAGCGTGGCGTGCAGTACCTGCGCAAGCAGCCCGACCCCGAGCGCTACAAGACCCAGCTCAAGCAGCTGGAGGATTCGCTGGCGCGCGCCAACGCAGTAGTTCTGGAAAAAGCCAAACCGGCCGAAAACGAGCCCAGCGAACTCACCGAGGGCCTGAAAACACTCGGTGAAGAGGACTGGAAGAAGAAGAACATCTACGACTGACTCTCTGCCGAGGAACCTCAATGAGCCGGATCGTCTACGGTGCCCCGCTGTCGCCGTTCGTGCGCAAGCTGCGCCTGTGTCTGCAGGAAAAGAGCCTGGACTACCAGCTGGAGATCATCACCCCCTTCGGCCAGCCCGACTGGTATCGCGAACTCAACCCGCTGGGCCGCATTCCGGCCCTCCGTGACGGCGACCTGACCCTGGCCGACTCCAGCGTGATCTGCCAGTACCTGGAAGAGCAGTATCCCGACAGCCTGCGTCTGTTCGGCCAGTCCCCCGTGCAGGCGGCACGCATACGCTGGCTGGAGAAGTACGCCGATTACGAGCTGGCGCCACTGTGCACCTTCGCGGTGTTCCGCAACCGTCTGCTCAAGCCCATGCTGGGCCAGAGCTGCGACGAAGAGGCCGTACAGGCCGCCCTGAATGACAAGCTGCCCAGGCATTTCGATTATCTCGAACAGACCCTGGGCACTGCCGATTACTTCGTCAACGACACGCTCAGCCAGGCCGATCTGGCGATCTACTGCCAGCTGCAGAACATGGCGCATGGCGGCGAACTGCTGGACGAGGCACGCTGGCCCGGGCTGGCTGCGCACTTCCGACGCATCCAGGCGCGCGACTCGGTGCAGAGCTTGCTACCCGGCGAACTCAAGGTCGTCTCCAAGGTCAGCGGCAAAGCCTGACCACCCACCGAAAGCCCGGCATGAGCCGGGCTTTTTCATGCTCAGCAGTCGGTCAGGCGCAGAAAGATCGCCACCAGCCGCTCGACGCCGGCCTGATCATCGGGACCGAAGCGCGCGGCGCTCGGGCTGTCCAGGTCCAGCACCCCGATCAGGCGCCCATCCTTGACCAGCGGCACCACCAGTTCGCTGTTCGATGCGCTGTCGCAGGCGATATGCCCCGGAAAGGCATGCACATCGTCGACGCGCTGGCTCTGCCAGCTGCTCGCCGCAGCGCCACATACCCCCCGACCGAAGGGAATCCGCACACAGGCGACCTTGCCCTGAAACGGCCCCAGCACCAGCTGTTCGCCCTTGTTGAGGTAGAAGCCAGCCCAGTTGAGATCGTCCAGTTCATGGAACAGGAAGGCGGCGAACTGCGCAGCATTGGCCACGAAGTCGCGCTCATCGGCCAGCAGCGCCTCCAGCTGCGCAGCCAGCAGCCCATAGCCCTCACGCCCCTGCCCGGCTTGCTGCAGATCGATCATGGCTGCACCTCCAGCAAACGCTGGCCCACCCAGCTGCGCGCAAACTGGTAGGCACAGCGACCGTTGCGATTGCCGCGCCCCAGCGCCCAGCGAATCGCGAGAATCTCCAGCTCGTGACTCCAGCTCCACTGCAACCCGGCCGGCTCTGCCAGGCTGGTGATCCAGTGGCGCACCACGGCGAGGAAGTGGTCCTGGGTGAAGGGATAGAAGGAGATCCACAGGCCGAAGCGATCGGACAGGGCGATCTTGTCCTCCACCGCCTCGCTCGGGTGCAGCTCACCCTCGACGCGCTGCCAGTTGTCGTTATCGCTCTCTTTCTCCGGAACCAGGTGGCGGCGGTTGGAGGTGGCGTACAGCAGCACATTGTCCGGCGCCCGCTCCAGCGAGCCGTCCAGCACGCTCTTGAGCACCCGGTAATCCCCCTCGCCGGATTCGAACGAGAGATCGTCGCAGAACAGCACGAAGCGCTGCGGCAGCCCGGCCAGGGCCTCCACCACCCGGGGCAGGTCGGCCAGATGGTCACGTTCGATCTCGATCAGGCGCAGCCCGGCGTCCGCATGCGCAGCCAGCAGCGCGCGTACCAGCGAAGACTTGCCGGTGCCACGCGCGCCCCAGAGCAGCGCATGGTTGGCCGGCAGGCCGGCGACGAACTGCTGGGTATTGCGCGACAGCTGCTCACGCTGGGTATCCACCCCGACCAGGTCGTCGAGCCTCAGGTCCAGACTCACGCGCAGCGGCTGCAGATAGCCCGTGCGCCCCTCGCGCTGCCAGCGTGCGGCGATCACCGTCTGCCAGTCCAGTGTCACGCGCTCGGCCGGCAACAAAGGCTCGAGCCGTTGCAGCACAGCGTCGGCACGCTGCAGAAAGCTGTTCAAAAGGGAATCCACGACTTACTCCTCATATCCGCTACTGCCGGTGATCCAGTGCTATGGGCTATGCTTGGCAGGGCCCGCAACCCAGGACGCAAACCACCCCGCCGATGGATATTTCTCTCACCCACCGCCTGTCGTTCAAGCAGGCCAAGCTGACGGTGCTGGTGGCCTTCATCCTGGGGACCCTGCTGAGCCTGATCCAGATCAGCCTGGATTATGCCAGCGAAGACGCTTCCATCGACCGCGAAATCCATTCCCTGCTGGAAATCAGCCACAACCCAGCCGCCCGCATCTCCTACAACATCGACGCCGAACTGGCCCAGGAGCTGGTCCTTGGCCTGTTGCGCTCACCGGCGGTGATGCGTGCGGAGATCGTCGACAACAGCGGCCTGGTGCTGGCCTCGGTGGAGCGCCCTCCGGCACAGAGCGGCTATCGGGTGTTCAGCGACTTCCTGTTCGGCGAGCGGCGCCAGTTCGAAGACCCGCTGTTCGTCAGCCACTCCACTGCGGAACCCCTCGGCGTGCTGCGCCTGGAGGTCGACACTTACGCCTTCGGCAGCCACTTCCTGCGCCGCGCGCTGCTCACCCTGCTCACCGGCTTCGCCCGCAGCCTGCTGCTGTCGCTGATCCTGCTGGTGCTGTTCTACGCGATGCTGACCAAACCCCTGGTCGGGGTGATCCGCGCCCTCAGCGACCGCGATCCGCGCCGCGACTTCTCCCCCGTACCCTGCCCCAGCGGCCACGAGCGCGACGAGGTGGGCATCCTGGTCGCGGTGACCAACCAGCAGCTGACCAATATCCACCAGGAGATCAGCCAGCGCCGCGAGGCCGAGGACCGCCTGACCCAGTACCTGGGTGAACTGGAGAACATCGTCTCGGTCCGCACCGCCGAGCTGAAAGCGACCAACGCGCGCCTGACCCAGTCCAACCGCGACCTCGAGCAGGCTCGCAGTACCGCCCTGGAGATGGCCCAGGCCCGCGCCGCCTTCCTGGCCAACATGAGCCACGAGATTCGCACCCCGCTCAACGGCATGCTCGGCATGCTGGCGCTGGCCCTGGACGGTAGCCTGAACCATGAGCAACGCCAGCAGCTGCTGATCGCCCATGACTCCGGCAAGGTGCTGGTCGACCTGCTCAATGACATCCTCGATCTGTCCAAGTTCGAGGCCGGACAGCTGGAACTGGAAAGCATCCCCTTCGACCTCGGTGCCCTGGCGGAGGAAACCGCCAGCCTGCTCTCGCAGAACACCGCTCCCGGGGTCGAACTGACCTGCCTGATCGACCCGCAGTTGCCGGCGCAGCTGCTCGGCGACCCGACCCGCGTGCGCCAGGTGATCAGCAACCTGCTGTCCAACGCCCTGAAGTTCACGCGGCGCGGACGCGTCGACCTGCGCATCGCGCTCGACAGCAGTGGCGTACGCATCCAGGTCAATGACACCGGCATCGGCATCCCCGAAGACGCACAGCTGCGCATCTTCCAGCCCTTCATCCAGGCTGGCGCGGGTATCACCCGGCAGTTTGGCGGCACCGGACTGGGTCTGGCACTGACCAGGCGCCTGTGCGAAGCCATGCAGGGGGAGTTACTGCTGACCTCCCGGGAGGGCATCGGCAGCCAGTTCAGCGCCATCCTGCCGCTGCGCGGCCACACGCCCGCACTCAACTGGCCGCAGCTGCCGGGCCGGATAGTGGCGCTGTGCGCCGCCGACAGCGGCCTGGCCGAACTGCTCGCCAGCTGGCTGCCCAACTGGGGCGTGCACTACCGGCGGGTTAACAGCATCGACGAGGTCACTGCCGAATCTACCGATCTGCTGATCTGCGCAGCGCCCGACAGCCTGCTGCCGCTGCGTCAGCGCCTGAGCGCGCCGCTGCTGCTGGTATCGCCCTACGGCACCTTCATTGCCAGCGAGCAGGTCGCCACCCTGGCACCCTTCGAGCAACTGCCCCGCCCGCTCGGGCGCACGGCCCTGCACCAGGCCCTGCAGCGCCTGCTAGCGCCGCAGCGTGAACCCAGCGTGGAGCCAGCCAGCAACGCAACACCCAGGTCACACCAGGCCCGCGTGCTGCTGGTGGAAGACAATCAGGTCAATCAGATGGTCGCCAAGGGCATGCTGACCAAGCTGGGCTGCCAGGTGGCTGTCGCCGGTCACGGTGGCGAGGCTATCGCCTATCTGGAGCAGCAGCCGGTGGACCTGGTGCTGATGGATTGCAACATGCCGGTCATGGATGGCTACGAGGCGACCCGACGCATCCGCCAGAGCGGCCGCTGGCCCAACCTGCCGATCATCGCCCTGACCGCCAATGCCCTGCCGGACGAACGCGAGCGCTGCCAGGCCGCCGGCATGAACGACTACCTGGCCAAACCCTTCCGCCGGGAAGACCTGTCCGCGCTGCTGGACAGCTGGCTACCGCTCACGAGTGCGCAGTAACCCGCGCCAGCAACTGCCCGAGGCTGTGCCGCAGCCCTTCCAGTTCGTCCATGTCGACCCCGCTCTCGCACAGCAGGCGTTGCTTGAGCGGCAGAACCCTGTCGCGCAGTGCCTCACCCGCGGCGGTCAACGCCAGGCAGAGCTCACGTTCGTCGCTGCTGGAACGCCGCCGCTGCACCAGCCCCAGTTGCTCCAGACGCTTGAGCAGCGGCGTCAGGGTGCCGGAATCGAGCAGCAGGCGCTCACCCAGCGCCTTGACCGTGGCCTGCGCCGGCGGCGTGGCGTGCCACTCCCACAGCACCAGCATCACCAGGTATTGCGGATAGGTCAGGCCGAGCTCGTCGAGCATCGGTTTGTAGGCCCGGGTCACCGCCCGAGAGGCGGCGTAGAGCTTGAAGCACAGCTGGTTATCCAGCAGCAGCTGCGCTTCGAGGTCGCGGTCACTCATTTCAGCAGAGCTTCGATCTCGGCGGTCAGCTCTTCGGGCTTGGTGGTCGGGGCGAAGCGCTTGACCTCGGCACCGTCGCCGCTGATCAGGAACTTGGTGAAGTTCCACTTGATGCCCTGGCTGCCGAGCAGGCCGGGGGCGCGCTTCTTCAGCTGCACGTAGAGCGGGTGGGCATCGCTGCCGTTGACATCGATCTTCTTGAACAGCGGGAAGGTCACGCCGAAGTTCAGTTCACAGAACTCGCTGATCGCCCCCTCGTCGCCCGGCTCCTGCTTGCCGAACTGGTTGCAGGGGAAGCCCAGCACCACCAGCCCCTTGTCCTTGTACTGCTGCCAGATGCTCTCCAGGCCCTTGTACTGCGGGGTGAAGCCGCACTTGCTGGCGGTGTTGACCACCAGCACGGCCTTGCCGCCGAAGTCCTTGAGGGTCTTCTGCTCGCCCTTGATGGTGGTGACCGGGATATCGAAAAGCTTGTCGCTCATGGCCTGTGGCTCCGTTGATAGTGAAGATGCGGCGAATATAGCGAGCAATTCAATTGCGTACAATTTAAAAACCAAAAAAGAAGGCCCGCCAAGCGGCAGGCCCTTTCGCTAGCGTGGCACCAGCTTCAGCGCCACCGAGTTGATGCAATAGCGCAACCCGGTCGGCCGCGGACCGTCGGGAAAGACATGGCCCAGGTGCGCATCACACTTGGCGCACTTGACCTCGATGCGCTGCATGCCGTGGCTGAAATCGTCCTTCTCGGCGATCACCTCGGCACTGACGGGCTGGAAGTAACTGGGCCAGCCGCTGCCCGAATCGTACTTGGCGTCCGAGTCGAACAGCGCTTCGCCGCAGCAGGCACAGTGGTAGATGCCGGGCACCTTGCTGTCGTGGTATTCGCCGGTGAAAGCACGCTCGGTACCACCCAGCCGGCAGACATGGAACTGGGCGTCGGAAAGCTCGTCGCGCCAGGCTTCCAGGGGTTTATCGATCTTTTCCATGGAGCACACCTCAGGGGCTGAAAAAAGCCCGACCGGTCCCTTTTCCGGGCTTCTGGCCGCACGTATCATGCGTCCCTCTTTGGACGCCAGTCTGGCTGCCGCATTACAGCGCGGCGATTCGCATCGGGACATAAGCATCATGCAGGTCAGCAAATCGAACAAGCTCGCCAACGTCTGCTACGACATCCGCGGGCCAGTGCTCAAGCACGCCAAACGCCTGGAAGAGGAAGGCCACCGCATCCTCAAGCTGAATATCGGCAACCCGGCGCCGTTCGGTTTCGAGGCGCCGGAGGAAATCCTCCAGGACGTCATCCGCAACCTGCCCACCGCACAGGGCTACAGCGACTCCAAGGGCCTGTTCAGTGCGCGCAAGGCGGTGATGCAGTACTACCAGCAGAAGCAGGTGGAAGGCGTCGGCATCGAGGACATCTACCTCGGCAACGGCGTCTCCGAGCTGATCGTGATGGCCATGCAGGCACTGCTCAACAACGGTGACGAGGTGCTGATTCCGGCGCCCGACTACCCGCTATGGACCGCTGCGGTGGCCCTCTCCGGCGGCAAGCCGGTGCACTACCTGTGCGACGAGCAGGCCGGCTGGTTCCCCGATCTCGCCGACATGAAGGCCAAGATCACCAGCAACACCAAGGCCATCGTGCTGATCAACCCGAACAACCCGACCGGCGCCGTGTATTCCAAGGAAGTGCTGGAAGGCATCGTCGAACTGGCACGCCAGCACAACCTGGTGCTGTTCTCCGACGAGATCTACGACAAGATTCTCTACGACGAGGCCCAGCACATCTCCACCGCCTCGTTGGCGCCGGACGTGCTGTGCCTGACCTTCAACGGCCTGTCCAAGAGCTACCGCGTAGCCGGCTTCCGTTCCGGCTGGGTCGCCATCTCCGGTCCCAAGCACAAGGCTCAGAGCTACATCGAAGGCCTGGATATCCTGGCCAACATGCGCCTGTGCGCCAACGTGCCGAGCCAGCACGCGATCCAGACCGCGCTCGGCGGCTACCAGAGCATCAACGACCTGGTGCTGCCCAACGGCCGCCTGCTGGAGCAACGCAATCGCGCCTGGGAGCTGCTCAACGACATCCCCGGGGTCAGCTGCGTGAAGCCGATGGGCGCGCTGTACGCCTTCCCCAAGATCGATCCCAAGGTCTGCCCGATCCACAACGACGAGAAGTTCGTCCTCGACCTGCTACTGTCCGAGAAACTCCTGATCGTCCAGGGCACCGCTTTCAACTGGCCATGGCCGGATCACTTCCGCGTGGTCACCCTGCCGCGCGTCGACGACCTGGAGCAGGCCATCGGGCGCATCGGCAACTTCCTCAAGTCCTACCGCCAGTAAGCCGCATGGATCTGCAGATCGACGAGTTCTACAAGGATGCGGCCAGCGGCTTGCTGCTGCTCTATCAGGCCTTCCCGCGCAAGGTGGCGCTGTATGTGGAAGACCTGATCGGCCGCGAGGAACCCGACGAGTTCGGCCTGCCCAGCAAGCGCCACCAGGCCTGCCTGGGTGCGCTGCTGTGGCTGGCAGAGGAAGGCTACCTGCGTTTCGAGTCGACCATTGCCTACGATGCGCTGGACCAGGCTGTGCTCACCGAGAAGGGCTTCCTGCGCCTGTCACGCGCCATACCCCATGCCCTGCCCCAGGGCGACGCCCTACCTCCCAGCGTGCGCCGCGTTCATGCCACCCTGGCCTGGCAACTGCGCGAAGCCTTGGCCCAGCACAACAGCGAAAAGGTCGCGCGCCTTACTCGCCAGCTGTTCGAAAGCGCTCTGAATCAGGCCAGCGACATAGTTTGAAATAGTGCCTCGGTTGAAGGTGCGGCGGGCCAACCTTATATAGCTCGCATACTTAGACCGTCTCTCGCCTGAGGAGAAGCTTTCCACCATGATGCGTATCGTGTTGTTCCTGGCCACCAACCTGGCGGTGCTGCTGATCGCCAGCGTCACCCTGCAGCTGCTCGGGGTCGATCGCTTCACCGGCCAGAACTACGGCAGCCTGCTGGCTTTCTGCGCCGTGTTCGGCTTCGTCGGCTCCTTCATCTCGCTGTTCCTGTCCAAGTGGATGGCGAAGATGAGCACCGGCACCGAAATCATCACCCAGCCGCGCACCCGCCATGAGCAGTGGCTGCTGCAGACCGTCGAGGAGCTGTCCCGCGAGGCCGGCATCAAGATGCCGGAAGTGGGTATCTTCCCGGCTTACGAGTCCAACGCCTTCGCCACCGGCTGGAACAAGAACGACGCCCTTGTGGCGGTCAGCCAGGGGCTGCTGGAACGCTTCTCGCCCGATGAAGTGCGTGCCGTCCTGGCTCACGAGATCGGCCACGTTGCCAATGGCGACATGGTCACCCTGGCCATGATCCAGGGCGTGGTGAACACCTTCGTGATGTTCTTCGCGCGCATCTTCGGCAACTTCGTCGACCGTGTGATCCTCAAGAACGAGGGCGAAGGCCATGGTATCGGCTACATTGTCGCGACCATCTTCGCCGAGCTGGTACTGGGCATCCTGGCCAGCATCATCGTCATGTGGTTCTCCCGTCGTCGCGAGTTCAAGGCCGATGACGCCGGCGCCCGCCTGGCCGGTACCGGCGCCATGATCGCTGCCCTGGAGCGCCTGCGTGCCGAACAGGGCGTGCCGGTGCACATGCCCAGCAGCATGACCGCCTTCGGCATCAACGGTGGCCTGAAAAACGGTCTGGCCGGCCTGCTGATGACCCACCCGCCGCTGGAAGACCGCATCGAGGCCCTGCGTCGTCGCGGCTGATCTCAGGCTTCGGTGAAAAGGCGACCTTCCGGTCGCCTTTTTTCTTTGCCGCCGCCTAGACTGGAGACAAGCCCGACGCACTTGAGATCTTCATGTCCAGTCGCCTACTCATCGGCCTTCTACTGCTGACCAGCTGGGCCAATGCGGAAACAGCCGACACCCTGCCCGTCCGTCTCAACACCAGTGCAGAAGAACCCTACCAAGTCGTGATGAAAGGCGAGCTGCGGGGCCTTTCCGTCGACGTACTGCAATGCATCTTCGACCGACTCCAACGCCCCTATGACATCAAGCTGACCTCCCTGAGCCGGGCCAGGCACAACGTGAGCCAGCGCACTGCGGATGGCTTCTTCAGCTCCGCGCCCGACAGCCAGGTAGACGGCTATGCCGAACTCTCCGCGCCATTACTGGTTGAGAAGTGGTACTGGTACGCCCTGGACCCACATGTTCTGAACCGCCCCATCTGGGATCGCCATCTGCGCATCGGCAGCGTGCTTGGCAGCAACAGCCTGACCTGGCTGGAGGCACGCGGCATTCCCGTGGCGCAGAAGGTCACGCGCCTGGAGCAGTTGGTCGACCTGCTACACCGTGGACGTATCGACCTGCTGCTGGCTGACAGCCATGTCATGGACAGCCTGCCGCCACAGAAGCACTGGCAGCGCCCGTTACTCCAACGCTTCGTGCGCTATTCACCGCTGGGTGTCTACTTCTCGCGCTCCTTTCTGGACGAACAGCCTGACTTCCTGAAAACATTCAACCAACAGGTAGAGAGCTGCGCTCCGCCCGGCACCCCTCTGAGCGACGAAGAGCAGACCTATCTTCATCAGCTGATCAGCCAGCACATCGACCGCTGGGCCTACCATCCCGACCTGCTTCAGGCCCTGCGAGACAAACAGCAGCAAGGCAATAGCCAGGACAGCATTGACCGACTGGACCAGCAATGGCGAGGCGAACTGCTGCTGGATGAAAAGCCTCTGATCCGCAGCGTGCTGAGCAGCAAGCCATCCAGCCTGCTGAAAGGCATCGCGAACCTATACCAGCCCCTGTTCAACGAACTGTTCATCAGCGCCGTCAATGGGGAACTAGTGGCCAGCAGTGAGACGACCAGTGACTATTGGCAGGGAGATGAGCTTGATTTCAAGCAAGCCAGAGACCTGAAGCCAGGCGACGTGCACATCAGCGACATCCAATACGACGGCTCGACCCAGAACTTCCAGAGCAAGGCTTCCGCTCCCTTGTACGACCCCCTGAATGGCCAGTTTCTGGGCGTGATCAGCCTGGGCGTCAACATAGAGACGGCCTTCGGTGACAACCTGCCCTGAAGGCCAACCATCGATTGAATAGATGTTATCGCCAAAAAAACTGAGTTATTAATCAACATAACAATTCAAGAAAATGGCGACCCACACCCGGAGAACGCCATGCTGCCCAGCCTGTTCATTTCCCACGGTTCCCCCATGCTCGCCCTCGAGCCAGGTGCCAGCGGCCCCGCCCTGGCCCTGCTGGCTGCGGCGCTGCCACGCCCGCGCGCGGTGCTGGTGGTTTCCGCTCACTGGGAAAGCTACGAACTAAGAGTCGGTAACGCCGCGCAGCCGCGCACCTGGCACGACTTCGGCGGCTTTCCCGCCGAGCTGTATGCCGTGCAGTACCCCGCGCCAGGGGAGCCTCAACTGGCGCAGCAGGTTCGCCAGCTGCTCATCGATGCAGAACTGCCCACGGAACTCGACGAGCAGCGCCCGCGCGACCATGGTGCCTGGGTACCGCTCATGCTGATGTACCCGGATGCCGACATTCCGGTCGTGCAACTGTCCCTGCCCAGTCATGCCGGCCCGGCCCTGCAAGTGAGGGTTGGCCAGGCCCTGCGCAGCCTGCGCGAGCAGGGCGTGCTGCTGGTCGGCTCCGGCAGCATCACTCACAACCTGGGCGAGCTGAACTGGCGCGCCGACCCGGAGGTGATCACCCCCTGGGCCGGCGAGTTTCGCGACTGGATGGTGGAGCGCCTGCACCAGGACGACCGTGCTGCCCTGCTGGACTATCGCCGTCAGGCACCGCACGCCGTGCGCAACCACCCCAGCGACGAACACCTGCTGCCGCTGTTCTTCGCCCTGGGGGCCGGTGAGCACTTCAGCCTGGTGCACAGCGGCTTCACCTATGGCGCGCTGGGGATGGATGTCTATCGCTTCGACTGACGGGCAAGCTGCTGAAATAAAAAGGAAATAGCCTTCACCTATGCTGCCGGCAGTTTTCCAGCAAGGCCGTCAGACATGCGCACCACACGCACCCTCCGCAAGACCCTGGATCTGGTCGCCAGCCACAACGAGGACGCCGCCCTGACGGTGATGCGCGCCGCCGAGCGGACCAGCGACGAGGTGCTGCGCCAGCAGCTGCTCAACGTCATCCACCTGCTCAACCAGGACGCCTGCGACCTGCGCAGCGTGCGCGAGCAGATGGAGCCCAAGCGCGCCTGAACTGGGCTTTCGCCCAATGCCTGGTTAGAGTGGTGGCACCTTCAGGGATAGGGAAGCGTCGCCATGTTCGCCAAGCTACTGGTCACAGTCGGTATCGCCTTCTACGCCGTGGTGGTGCCCATCTTCGAAATCAACGCCAGTCACGTGTTCAACCCGCACTGGACACCCCATGCCCGCCTGCATGAGGTCTGGCAGCTGACCACCAACTGCGCCCTGGGCGCCTTCAGCATGTGGCTGGTCTGGCTCAGGAGCGAGATCCGCCTGAGCAGCCTGATCACCCTCTTCGTTACCGGCGGCTTCCTCGTCGCCTACGCCCTGCGCGACCACTATGACGGCTCCATGGTGCTGTCCGACGGCTCGGAGAAGATGATCTTCGGCATCAACCTCGGCCTGTTCGCCTACAGCCTGGCCATTCTGCTGGCCGCCATCGCGGTGCTCATCGACCGACGCAAGCACCGTGCATAAAAAAGCCCCGCACAAGCGGGGCTCTCTCACAGCGGCAGGACTCAGTCCTCGCGATAGCGACGCAGCTTCAGGGCCTTGCCGGAAACGCGGGTGTCCTTCAGCTTGCCGAGCAGGCGATCGAGGCCGTCTTCCGGCAGCTCGATCAGGCTGAAGGTCTCGCGGATCTGGATGCGGCCGATGGCGTCGCGCTGCAGGCCGCCTTCGTTGAGGATGGCGCCCAGCAGGTTCTTCGCCGCGATACCGTCACGCGCGCCCAGCGCGGTACGGCAGCGGGCCTTGCCTTCACTCGGCGCGGCCATCGGGCGACGCTCGCGGACTTCACCACGCTCACCGCGATCGTAGGAACGCTCCGGGCGGTCGCCGTCGCGCTCACGGCGCTCGCGGGCCGGACCGGCGCTCGGCACCAGCGGCTGCTCGCGCTCGACGCTGGCCAGGTCCAGGGCCTGACCACCGGTGGCCTTCTTCAGCAGGGCTGCGGCCAGGGCACGCGGGCTGCAACCGATGTCGGCAACCAGACGATCCAGCAGGTCGCCATGGCTGGCTTCGGCATCGGTGGTCAGCGGGGTGAGGCTGGTGGTGAGCTTCTTGATGCGGGCATCCAGCACCTGCTGCGGGTTGGGCAGCTTGACCTCGCCGACCTTCTGCCCGGTGACGCGCTCGATCACCTGCAGCATGCGCCGCTCGCGCGGAGTCACCAGCAGCAGGGCGCGGCCTTCGCGACCGGCACGGCCGGTACGGCCGATACGGTGCACGTAGGATTCCGGGTCATACGGCATGTCGACGTTGAGCACGTGGGTGATGCGCGGCACGTCGATACCACGGGCAGCCACGTCGGTGGCAACCACGATGTCCAGACGACCGTCCTTCAGCGACTCGATCACGCGCTCACGCTGGTTCTGGGCGATGTCGCCGTTCAGCGCGGCGGCCTTGTAGCCCTTGGCTTCCAGCGCGGCGGCCAGGTCCAGGGTGGCCTGCTTGGTGCGCACGAAGGCGATCAGCGCGTCGAAGTCCTCGACTTCCAGCAGGCGGGTCACGGCGTTGATCTTCTGATCGGCGTGGATCATCAGATGCGCCTGCTCGATGCGCGACACGGTCTGGGTCTTGGCCGCGATCTTGACGTGCTTCGGCTCGCGCAGATGCTTCTCGGCGATCTCGCGGATCGAGTGCGGCAGGGTCGCGGAGAACAGCACGCTCTGGCGGCTGGCCGGCATGGCCTGGAAGATCACTTCCAGGTCATCCATGAAGCCGAGCTTGAGCATCTCGTCGGCCTCGTCCAGCACCAGGTGGCGGATGGTCGACAGCAGTTGATCGTTGCGGCTCAGGTGGTCGACCAGGCGCCCCGGAGTGGCGACGATGATCTGCGCGCCCATGCGCAGGGACTTGAGCTGCGGGCCCATGGGCGCGCCGCCGTAGACGGCAACGACGTTCACGCCCGGCATCTGCTTGGAGTAGGTCTCGAAGGCGGTGGCCACCTGCAGGGCCAGCTCGCGGGTCGGCGCCAGGATCAGGGCCTGCGGCTCGCGCTTGGCCGGGTCGATCTTGGACAGGATCGGCAGGGCGAAGGCGGCGGTCTTGCCGGTACCGGTCTGGGCCTGGCCGATCATGTCGTGACCGGCGAGGATCATCGGGATGGCCTGGGCTTGAATGGGGGAAGGCTCTTCGTATCCGACCGCGGTCAGCGCGGCGAGAATGGAGGGATGAAGGCCGAGGTCGGCAAAGGTGCCGGTTACTTCCTGAGTCATGGGTCTGCCTCTATGTGCATCCGCAAAAACCCAGGAACAAAAAAGGCTGCGCGCGCCGTGAAGGACCTTTTGGGTCACCCTGGCAGCCAATCAGCGGGTAGTTGCGAAAACGTGATGGATGAAACGTCAAGGGTAGTCCGCAGCGCGAACCAGCAGCGAAGCCAAGCTTCGTGAAAAATTGACGGGGCCAGTTTTGGCCGGGCGCGAATCATACAGGAAAATGCTGACGATATGGCAGGATTTTTGCCGAGACAGGTGTAACTACCGACGACAGGCCTGGATTCAGGTGTGTAACACCCTCGCCGGATGTCGCTGCAGGCGCCTGAGGCCTGAAAGCTCCTCACCCCTTTCCCCTCTCCTGCGGGGAGAGGGGAAAGGCCACTCAGCTGGCCGGGCGCAGCACATCCAGCAGCGGCTGCAACGAATAGCCCAGGCGCGGCGCCAGGGCCTCGGCACGCGCCGTCAAGGCATCGAAATTCAGCGGCTGGTCGAGATCGGCCGGCACCAGCAGGATGACGTTGCCCTCCTTCACCGGAATCTCCCAGTAATGGCGGTGGAACAGGCCACGCAGTAGCGCCGCGCCCAGTGGTTTGCCGTCGTCGTTGCCCCACTGGTTGATCACCAGCCAGCCGCCCGGGCTGAGGCGCTTCTGGCAGTTCTCCAGGAATGTCCAGGCCAGGTGCCCGGGTGCCGGGCCGGTGTCGGTATAGAGATCGACGAACAGCAGGTCGCAACTCTCGGCGCTATCGAGCAGCTCCAGGGCATCGCCGATGCGCACGTAAAGGCGCGGATCATCGGCCAGCCCCAGGTACTGCATGGCCAGGCGCGGGACATCCGGACGCAGTTCGATGGCTTCGACGTCCTCCAGCTCGAGGAACTTCAGGCAAGCCTGGGTCAGCGTGCCGCCGCCGAGGCCGAGGAACAGGGCGTTCTCCGGCGCCTCGTGGCACAGCGCGCCGAGCAGCATGGCGCGGGTGTAGTCGTATTCCAGCCAGGCCGGATCGCGGGTATAGGTGCAGCTCTGCTCGATGGCTTCGCCGAACTCGAGGAAGCGGTAGTCGCCCACCTCCAGCACACGGATCACGCCCCAGGCGTCGCGCACCTCTTCCAGCACAATTTCCTCGCGCAGGTCGCTCATTGGCCGAGCCCCTGGCGGAACTGCCCCGGCGTGATGCCGCTCCAGCGCCGGAAAGCCTTGGCGAATGCGCTTTCGTCAGAGAAACCCAACCCCTCCGCCACTTCCGCCACCCGTGGCGACTCGCGCAGGCGCTGCTCGGCCATCTGGTGCAGCACCTGGTCGCGCAGCAGCTTGAAGCTGGTGCCCTCCTCGCCCAGCTTGCGGTTCAGATGGCGGCCGCTCAGTTCCAGCTGCTCGGCGATACGCTCCTTGCCCCAGCGCGGCTGGGCGCGCAGCAGCTGTTGCACACGGGCGGCCAGGCTCTGCTGGCCCAGGCGTTCGAGCAGACTGTCGGCCAGGCCGCGCAGGTGCTCGCGCATCAGCGCGTTGGCCTGGATCAGCGGCACGGCGAGATCCGCACGGTCGTACAGCAGCGCGTTGTGCGTGGCGTCGAACGCCAGCGGGCAGCCGAGCAGCTCGTCGTATCGTGGCGTCTCGGCACGCGGCGCGTGGGCGAAGCGCACCTGCCGGGGCCGCACCCGCTCGCCGGTGATCCAGCCACTCATGTGCGCCAGGCTGGCCAGCACCGCCTCCACGCGCTCCTCGCGGCGCACCTGATAGTGCGGCAGATAGGCCAGGCACAGCAGATCGCCCTCCGCTTCCAGGGTGAACTCGCCCCCCTCGCCGACGATGGGGTAGTACTCCAGCAGTGCCTCCAGCGCCTCACCCAGGGTCTCGCAGCTCATCAGCAGCGCGCCGACCATGTCCAGGTGGCCGACCTGCAGGGCATGGCCCAGGCGCAGGCCGATCAGCGGATCGCCGGCGCCCGCGCAGAAGGCCTCCCACAGCTCGTCCTGGCGCGCGAGCGGAATGCGCGCCTCGCGGCTCGGCTCGCGCAGCTCGGCCGGCAACGGCAGGGCCAGGCGCTCGGCGGCCTGGAGGATGGCCTGGGCGTAATGGACGGTGACAGAGGGCGTGTTGCTCATGGGGTCCCGAATTAACCGGAGGAGGTCCTGATTGAGCCGTTACGGCACGAGGATGACTGCCTATGCTGGGCTCGAATAACGAGGCTGAGCGTGACAGGTGCGCGTTGTACCACGCCTGCGCAGCGCAGCCCATAGAGAGAGAGCCTTGCATGCATGCCATCATTGGAGCCGGCCCCATGGGGCTGGCCGCTGCGCGCCAGTTGCAGCGCCATGGTATCCCCTTCGTCGGTTTCGAGCTGCATTCGGATGTCGGCGGCCTGTGGGATTTCGCCAACCCGCACAGCACGCTGTACGAATCGGCACACCTGATCTCGTCCAAGGGCACCACGGCGTTCGACGAGTTCCCCATGGCGGACGACGTGCCGCCCTACCCGCATCACCGTCAGATCGGCCAGTACTTCCGCGACTATGCCACCCACTTCGGCCTGCGCCAGTACTACCAGTTCGACACCCGCGTGGTGCGCCTGGAACGCCTGGACCAGGGCTGGCGCCTGGTCAGCGAACGCCAGGGCGTGCAGCGCGAATGGCAGTTCGACGGCGTACTGATCGCCAACGGCACCCTGCACACGCCCAACCAGCCGGCCCTGCCCGGCCGCTTCGCCGGCGAACTGCTGCACTCCAGCGCCTACAAGAGCGCCGAGATCTTCGCCGGCAAGCGCGTACTGGTGATCGGTTGTGGCAACTCGGCCTGCGATATCGCCGTGGATGCCGTGCACCGCGCCAGCTCGGTCGACCTGTCGGTGCGTCGTGGCTACCACTTCCTGCCCAAGTTCATCCTCGGCAAGCCCACCGATACCTTCGGCGGCGCGGTCAAGCTGCCACGCCGGCTCAAGCAGCTGGTCGACGGCCTGCTGGTGCGCGCCCTGCTCGGCAAGCCTTCGCAGTACGGCCTGCCCGACCCGGACTACCGCCTGTACGAGTCGCACCCGGTGATGAACTCGCTGGTGCTGCACCATATCGGCCACGGCGATATCCAGCCGCGTGGCGACATCAAAGCGGTAGACGGCCAGCACGTGACCTTTGCCAATGGCGAGCGCGCCGAGTACGACCTGATCCTGCAGGCCACGGGATACAAGCTCGACTACCCCTTCATCGACCGCGCCGAGCTGAACTGGCCGCCGCAAGCCGACGCCCCGCAGCTCTACCTCAACGTGTTCCACCCGCAGCACGATGACCTGTTCATGCTCGGCATGATCGAGGCCTCGGGCCTGGGCTGGCAGGGCCGCGCCGAGCAGGCCGAACTGGTGGCCCTGGCGATCCTTCAGCAGCAGCGCCGCAGCGCCTCGGCGGCACGCCTGCGCCAGACCATCGCGCAACGCGCCAGCCAGCGCCTGGACGGAGGCTACGCCTACCTCAAGCTGCCGCGCATGGCCTACTACGTGCACAAGGACAGCTACCGCGCCGCACTCAAGGCGCACATCGCCGAGCTGCGCCGCGACCTCGCCGCCGTCAGCCAACCCGAGGAGCGGTTCGATGCCCAACGTCAATCTTGAGTTCTCGCCAGTGGCGATGATCGCCCTCAACGCGATCATCGCCCTGATGATGTTCGGCGTGTCGCTGGAGCTGCGCGCCGATGACTTCAGGCGCATCCTGCGTGCGCCCAAGGCGCCGGCGATCGGCATGCTGGTGCAGTTCCTGCTGCTGCCGGCAGCCACCTGCGGCCTGACCGTGCTGCTGCCGATCGACCCGCACCTGGCCCTGGGCATGATCCTGGTCGCCACCTGCCCCAGCGGCACCTTCTCCAACATCATGACCTGGCTGGCGCGCGGCAATGTCGCCGTGTCCGCCAGCGTCACCGCGGTGTCCAGCCTCACGGCCGGGATCTTCACCCCACTCAACTTCGCCCTCTACGCCGGGCTCAACCCCGAGACCCGCGCCCTGCTCACCACCATCAGCGTCGACCCGGTGGAGCTGCTAGCCATGGTGGTGCTGGTGCTGATCCTGCCGATGGTCGCCGGCATGGCCCTGGGCAAGCGTCGCCCGCACCTCGCGCGCAAGCTGGAGAAGCCGCTGCGGCACTTCTCCCTGCTGGTGCTGCTGGCTTTCGTCGGCGGCGCCCTGGTGAAGAACGTCGAGCAGTTCATCGAGCACTTCCACCTGTTCTTCTGGCTGGTGGTCACCCTCAACACCATGGCCCTGGGCCTGGGCTACCTGTGTGCCCGGCTGTGGCGCCTGTCCGAGGCCGACGTGCGCGCGGTGACCCTGGAGACCGGCATCCACAACTCGGCGCTGGGTATGGCGCTGATCTTCACCTTCTTCCCGCAGGCCGGCGGCATGCTGCTGATCGCCGCCTTCTGGGGCTGCTGGCAGCTGCTGGCCGGGCTGTTGCTGGCCCTGTACTGGTCGCGCCGCGCCCCACTCGCCCTGCCCGCCGGGGAGGCCACGCCATGAGCACGGTGCTGATCACCGGCGCCGCCAGTGGCCTCGGCTGGGCGCTGGCCCGGGCCTGCCACGCCCGTGGCGATGACCTGCTGCTCACCGATATCGACGCCGCCGGCCTGGCCGCGCGGGTGGCCGAACTGGGCAGCACACGGGTACAGGCGCTGGCCGGCGACATCACCGACGCGGCCCTGCACGGCCAGTTGGTCGAGACCTGCCGTACGGCCTTCGGTCGCCTCGACCTGCTGATCAACAACGCCGGTATCACCCACCGCTCGCCGACCCTGCGTACCGACCCCGGCGTGTTCCGCAAGGTCATGGCGGTGGACTACCACGCGCCGCTGGAGCTGACTCTGGCCGCTGCCGGCCTGCTGCGCGAGAGCCGTGGCCAGGTCGCCGCCATCGGCTCGATGGCCGGCTGGATGCCGGTGCTCGGCCGCGCCGGCTACTGCGCGGCGAAGAGCGCGCTGGGCCAGGCCTTCGAGGTGCTGCGCGCGGAGCTTGCGCGCGACGGCGTCGGCCTGCTGATGGTCTACCCAAGCTTCCTCGACACCCCGATCGACCGCAACGCCCTGGGCGCCGACGGCAAGCCGGCCGGCCACGCGCGCTCGACCATCGGCAGGATTCGCGGCGCCGACTGGATGGCCGAGGAAATCCTCAAGGGCCTGGAACAGCGCCGCGAGCGCCTGTTCCCCGACCGTGGCAGCTGGCTGGCCAGCCTGCTCTGGCGCCTGGCGCCGGCGCTGTACTACCGGCAGATGAGCCGGCGTTTCGCCGGGGAGATGGGTTGATGGCCTATGCACCCTATGCGCTGGGCGCCTTCATCCTGCTGGCCTACACCCTGGAGGCCATCACCGGCTTCGGCAGCATCGTCATCGCCCTGTCGCTCGGCGCCCTGCTGCTACCCATCGACCAGCTGCTGCCGGTGCTGGTGCCGCTGAACATCGGCATGACCGGCTACCTGGTCAGCCGCCACTGGCGCCTGATCGACCGCCGCCTGCTGCTCGGCACCATCCTGCCCGGCATGCTCGCCGGCACCCTGCTCGGCTACTGGCTGCTGCCGCACCTGGACACCCAGGCACTGAAGGCCGGCTTCGGCGCGCTGATCCTGTGGTTCGCCGGGCGCGAGCTGTGGCGCCTGCGCCATGCCCAGGCGCTGCCGGTGCGCCCGGCCTGGCTGACGCGCATCATCACCCTGGGCGCCGGCCTCAGCCACGGCCTGTTCGCCTCGGGCGGGCCGCTGCTGGTCTACGGCCTGGCCGGCACGGCGCTGGACAAGGCGCGCCTGCGCGCCACCCTGGTCAGCGTCTGGTTCAGCCTCAACAGCCTGCTCACCCTCGCCTTCCTGCTCGACGGCCGCCTGCTACCGGCCCTGCCGCAGGTGGCGAGCTACGCCCCGCTGCTGCTGCTCGGCGTGTGGCTGGGCGAACGCCTGCACCGACGCTTTGACGAGCGCCACTTCCGCATCGCCATCTACTGCCTGCTGCTGCTCACCGGCACCCTGCTGCTGGCCCCCTGGAGACTCGCATGAGCTACGACATCATCATCAAGAACGGCCTGTACTTCGACGGCAGCGGCGCCCCCGGCGCGGTCCGCCATGTCGGCATACGCGACGGCCGCATCGACGTGCTCAGCCTCAGCCCGCTGGATGAGAGCGGCTGCGCGCAGGTGATCGACGCCGCCGGCAAGTGGGTCACCCCGGGCTTCCTGGAAATCCACTCGCACTACGACGCCGAGGTGATCGCCGCACCGGCGCTGAAGGAGTCGGTGCGCCACGGCGTGACCAGCGTGACCATCGGCTCCTGCTCGATCAGCATGGTGCTGGCCGAGCCGGAGGACTGCTCGGACCTGTTCACCCGCGTCGAGGCGGTGCCGCGCGAGTACGTGCTGCCGATCCTGCAGGAGAAGAAGAGCTGGCGCGACGCCGCCGGCTACCGCGCCTTCTACGAGCAGCTGCCGCTGGGGCCGAACGTCAATTCCTTCCTCGGCCACTCCGAGCTGCGCGTGGCGGTGATGGGCCTGGAGCGCGCCACCCAGAAGATCACGCCGAGCGAGGCCGAGCTGGCGCGCATGGAGCAATTGCTGGAGGAAGCGCTGGACGCCGGCTGCATCGGCCTGTCGGTGATGACCACGCGGCTGGACAAGATGGACGGCGACCGCGCCTGGTCCAGCCCGCTGCCCTCGACCTTCGCCAGCTGGAAGGAGTTCTCCCGCCTGTTCGCCATCCTCCGCCGCCGTGGCGCGGTGCTGCAGGGCGCGCCGAACGCGGTGACCAAGGTCAACGTGTTCGCCTTCCTCTGGCAGGCCCACGGCTGGTTCAGAAAGCCGCTCAAGTGCACCATGCTCACCGCGCTGGACCTCAAGTCGCAGCCGCTGCTGCACCGCTTCACCCGCCTCTCCGGCTGGCTGGCCAACAAAGTGCTGCGCGGCCACTTCCGCTGGCAGACCTTGCCGGCGCCCTTCACCCTGCGCCTGGAAGGGCTCAACGTGAACGCCTTCGAGGAGTTCGGCGCCGGCGAGATCCTGCGCAACATCAAGGATCCGGACGAGCTCTACGCCAAGGTCAAGGAACCGGAGTTCCGCGCCCTGTTCAAGAAACAGGTCAAGGCCATCCTCACCAAGGGCCTGTGGCACCGCGACTTCTCCGACTGCTGGGTGACCGAGTGCCCGGATGCCTCGCTGGTCGGCAAGAACTTCAAGCAACTGGGCGAGGCCCGTGGCCTGGACGCGGTGGACGCCTACTTCGAGCTGGCCTGCCAGTACCGCGAGGCGCTGAAGTGGACCACCTGCTACGGCAACCAGCGCGAGCCGATCATGCGCAAGCTGCTGGCCAGCCCCTGGACCCACCCCGGCTTCGCCGATTCCGGCGCGCACCTGCGCTCCATCGCCCAGTACAACTTCCCGCTGCGCTTCCTCAAGTACGTGCGCGATGCGCAGCTGGCCGGCGCGCCCTTCATGGAACTGGGCCAGGCGGTGCGCCGCTGCAGCGGCGAGCTGGCCGACTTCATCGGCGTGGACGCCGGCTATATCCGCGTCGGCGACCGCGCCGACCTGGTGATCGTCAACCCCGAGGGCCTGACTGCGGAGCTGGACGCCATCGCCGAGGAGCCGATGGAAGTGCTCGGCCTGGTGCGGGTGGTCAAACGCAACGACGCGGCAGTCGAGCTGACCCTGATCAACGGACACATCGCCTACCAGCGCGGCCAGGAATACCCGGACGACCTCGGCAAGGCGAAGCGCTACGGCCGCTTCCTGCCGGCCCGCGACGTACTGCCGCGCTCGGCGCCCGCAGGCGCGCTGCAGCCCGCCACCGCCTGATTGAGCCTGGGTGCAATCCGGGAGCGGAGCGGCCTGCCTCCCGGATTGCATCCGGGCTACGAAGCCAACGACTAACCAAGGACCATCCCCTCTCCCGTTTACGGGAGAGGGCTAGGGAGAGGGCCAAACCCTCGCCATTCACCAGGTGCCGCCAAGAGCACCGTCTCCCGGAACGCTGCCCAGCGCACCGGTTCAGCACCCGCTCGCGGCCGCCCTGCCGGCAGCCGAGTATTCGCCGGCTGGCCGGCCGCGGCGGGCGCCCCTTCCTGTCGATTCAACCGCTCTATCGCGCTTATCGGCTGACCAGCCACGCTGCGCGGAGTTAACATGCGGCCAGCCCGATGAATCGACCGTGAGTAATCCGATGTCCGCCTGGAGTCCCGAAAGCTGGAGAGGCAAGCCCATCCAGCAGCAGCCGCAATACCCCGATGCCGCCCACCTGGCCCGCGTGGAGCAGACCCTGGCCGGCTATCCGCCGCTGGTGTTCGCCGGCGAGGCGCGCGAGCTGCGCCGCCAGTTCGCCGAAGTGACCCAGGGCCGCGCCTTCCTGCTGCAGGGCGGCGACTGCGCCGAGAGCTTCGCCGAGTTCAGCGCGGCGAAGATCCGCGACACCTTCAAGGTGCTGCTGCAGATGGCCATCGTCATGACCTTCGCCGCCGGCTGCCCGGTGGTCAAGGTCGGACGCATGGCTGGCCAGTTCGCCAAGCCGCGCTCGGCCAACGACGAGACCCTCGGCGGCGTCACCCTGCCGGCCTACCGTGGCGATATCGTCAACGGCATCGAGTTCGACGCTGCCAGCCGCGTGCCGGACCCGGAACGCCTGCTGCAGGCCTACCACCAGGCCACCGCCAGCCTCAACCTGCTGCGCGCCTTCGCCCAGGGCGGCTTCGCCGATGTGCACCAGGTGCACCAGTGGAACCTCGACTTCATCGCCAACTCGGCGCTCTCCGAGAAGTACCACCAGTTGGCCACCCGCATCGACGAGACCCTCGCCTTCATGCGCGCGGTCGGCATGGACAGCGCGCCGCAGTTGCGCGAAGTCAGCTTCTTCACCGCCCACGAGGCGCTGCTGCTGGGCTACGAGCAGGCCTTCGTGCGCCAGGACAGCCTCACCGGGCGCTGGTACGACTGCTCCGCGCACATGCTGTGGATCGGCGACCGTACCCGCCAGCTGGACGGCGCCCACGTCGAGTTCATGCGCGGCATCGAGAACCCCATCGGGGTCAAGGTCGGCCCGAGCATGGACCCGGACGAGCTGATCCGCCTGATCGACATCCTCAACCCGGACAACGACCCGGGCCGCCTCAACCTGATCGTGCGCATGGGCGCCGACAAGGTCGAGGCGCACTTCCCGCGCCTGCTGCGCAAGGTCAAGGAAGAAGGCCGCCAGGTGCTGTGGAGTTCCGACCCCATGCACGGCAACACCATCAAGGCGTCCAGCGGCTACAAGACGCGCGACTTCGCGCAGATCCTCTCGGAGGTCAAGCAGTTCTTCCAGGTGCACCGCGCCGAGGGCACCGTGGCCGGCGGCATCCATATCGAGATGACCGGGCAGAACGTCACCGAGTGCATCGGCGGCTCGCGGCCGATCACCGAGGCCGGCCTGTCCGACCGCTACCACACGCACTGCGACCCACGCATGAACGCCGACCAGTCGCTGGAGCTGGCCTTCATGATCGCCGAGACCCTCAAGCAGGCCAGGGCTTGAGCCAAGGCGCCGCCTAGCCGGCGCGGGCCTGGAACTTCTTGCGGTAGGCAGCCGGCAGCAGGCCGACGCGCTGCTGGAACAGGCGGCGGAACGAGTTGCTGTCCTCGTAGCCGACCGCGAAGGTGATGCTATCGAGGCTCATGCGCGTGGTTTCCAGCAGCTGCTTGGCCTTCTCCAGGCGCAGCGTCTGCAGATAGGCCAGCGGCGTATAGCCGGTGGCCTCCTTGAAGCGCCGCTTGAAATTGCGCACGCCGAAGCCGAAGCGGCCGGCCAGCTCGTCGATCAGCAGCGGCTGGCCGAAGTGCTCGTCCAGCCAGTTCTGCACCCGCAGGATGTCGGCATCGCCATGACTCTTCGGCATCGACCACAGCACATAGGACGACTGCTCGCTGCGCACGTTGTCGATCAGCAGGTAGCGACTGCACAGCTGCGCCAGCTCCAGTGAAGCGAAACGCCGCACCAGGTGCAGCAGCAGGTCCATCGCCGCGCTGGCGCCGCCACTGCTGATCAGGCGATTGTCCTCGCAGAGGATCTGCCGCTCGTCCAGCAGCGCATCCGGGTAGCGCCGGCGAAACAGCTCGGCAAAGGCCCAGTGCGTGGTGGCACGGGTGCCGCCCAGCAGACCGGCCTCGGCGAGCATGAAGGTGGCCGTGCACATCGCCGCCAGCACCGCGCCCTGGGCATGTTGCTGACGCAGCCAGTCGCGGTAGCGATGGAAGCCGGGCAAGGCCTCGCGCAGGGTGAAGAGGAAACCGGGAATCAGCACCAGATCGGTACGCGCCACCTGCTCAAGCGCCACCTCGGCCTGCAGCGCCTGGCCGCTCAGCGAAGGCACGGGCAGGCCGTCATGGGACGCCACCACCACCTCGAACAGCGGCTCGCCGGCATCGGCGAACAGGTTGGCGGCGCGCAGTATTTCCAGGGCCATGGTAGCGCTGGCGGCGGAACAGTGGTCGGCGAGCAGAAGGGTCACGTGCATGGCGGGCTTTGCAGATTTCGCATGGATAAAGTCATTTATCCACCTACCTTAACGCAAAGCCAGTCCCTAGAGTGCTCCGGCCATCCCGCCAACGGACTTCCTCATGAATCTCTGGTTCCGCCTGCTCCTCATGCTCCTGCGCCGCCCCTGGCGCAAGCCGGCCCACGCCCTGTCGACCACCGTCGTGCGCATGCGCGTGTGGCCACTGGACCTCGACTTCAATCGCCACGTCACCAACGGGCGCTACTTCACCCTGGCCGACGTCGGCCGCATGGACTACGTGCTGCGCAGTGGCGCCTTCC
The DNA here is from genome assembly GCF_048595745.1 of Pseudomonas stagnisoli. Taxonomy (NCBI): domain Bacteria; kingdom Pseudomonadati; phylum Pseudomonadota; class Gammaproteobacteria; order Pseudomonadales; family Pseudomonadaceae; genus Pseudomonas; species Pseudomonas stagnisoli. Next base: position 1,880,960 of record NZ_CP184361.1, on the reverse strand, counting down.
GCATCGCCCTGCGCCACCGCGCGCTGCCCATCGTCGGCGACACCTGGGGTAAGTTCCGCCGCGAGCTGAAGCTGTTCGAGTCCTTCGAAATCCACACCCGCATGCTCGGCTGGGACGACAAGTGGAGCTTCGTCGAGCACCGCTTCGTCAGCGGCGGACGCACGGTGGGGGTGATCGTCATTCGCGGGCTGTTCCGCTCCGCGAGCGGTACCGTGCCGCCCGGCGAGTTCGCCCGCGGCATGGGGCTGGACGAACGCTCGCCAGACATGCCCGCCTGGCTGCGCGAGTGGTCGGCCAGCTGCGACGACATGAGCGTGCAACTGCGCCAGGAAGAGGGGCTGGGGCTCGCGCCTTAGCGCCGCAGCCCGATCGGCCATAGCGCGACCCGGGTCACACTCTCGCCAGGGTCGCATCGCCGACAATAGCGCGCTGGCCGGATGCCAACGCGGCTCGGCCCCTTCTATCGCTTCACCTTCAAGGACGATGACCATGAAACTGCACTTCTCCCTTTCCGCCCTCGCCCTGGCCACTCTGCTCAGCGGCTGCCAGAACATGAGCCCGGACGCGATGCTCAGCACCGGCCTGCAGGCCATGCAGGCCGCGACTCTGAGCGATGCCGAAGTGAAGAGCATGGCCGACGAGGCCTGCATGCAGATGGACTACGAAGCGCCCATCGCCCCGGCAGACAGCGAGTACAGCCGGCGCCTGGACAAGATCGCCGCCAACCTCGGCAGCCAGGTCAACGGCACCCCGGTCAACTACAAGGTCTACCTGACCGACGAGGTCAACGCCTGGGCCATGGCCAACGGCTGCGTGCGCGTCTACAGCGGCCTGATGGACCTGATGAACGACAACGAAGTGGAAGGCGTGCTCGGCCACGAGATGGGCCACGTCGCCCTCGGCCACACCAAGAAGGCCATGCAGGCCGCCTATGCCACCTCGGTGGCGCGCGGCGCCGCAGCCTCCTCCGGCAACGGCGCGGTCGCCGCTCTGTCCGCCTCGCAGCTGGGTGACCTGGGCGAAGCGCTGGTCAACGCGCAGTTCTCCCAGTCGCAGGAAAGCGATGCCGACGACTTCTCCTTCGACCTGCTGAAGAAGCGCGGCATCCCGCTGCAGGGCCTGGCCAGCGCCTTCGACAAGCTGGCCCAGCTGGGCGGCGGCGACAGCAGCATGTTCGACTCCCACCCGGGCTCCGCCGACCGCGCCGCGCATATCCGCCAGCGTATCGCTGCCGAGCAGTAAGTCCTGTGCCCGCTCGCGCAACGCGAGCGGGCGTAACCACAGCCGGCAGAAACAATGTCGAAAGCCATCACGATCACCGCGCTCTTAACGACAGCCATCGTCGCACTTGGCGGTTTCCACCATTTCACATCCATTCACGCCCAGGCTGAGCCATTCGACCGACATCAATGGCGTGACCGCCAGGCTGCAGCCCAGCAGAACGACCCTGGCTGCGTACGTGGCGGCATGGCGCTAAGCCTGCAGCAGAGCAAGAGCCTCAGCAATCGCAGCAGGGCCGAGACACTTGGTCTACTGGGAGAGCCCGACGCGAAACCCGAAGGGCAGCTTCGCTACAACCTCGGCCAGTGTCATTGGGACTGGCGACACAGCGCGCTAGTAGTCAGCTTCGATGCAAACGGATTGGTTGAGCACACCGCCATCGAAACGCAGTAACGGGCCAAGCAGCACCCGCCCTCCGCGCCTAGCAATGCATCAAGCAGCGTTGAGCCTGCGGGCTGAACACGACCTCCCCTAGCCCCAGCCACTGCGCCAGCGCGCGCAACTCCCCGGCCAGGGCCTGCAACGCCTCCTCGCTCAACACCGCCTCTTCCAGATGCACGGCATGCACCGCCAGGCGCCCCTGCGCCCGCTCGCTGCGCAGGTCGACCCGCGCCAGCAGGCGCTCGTGGTGCAGGAAGGGCAGCACGTAGTAACCGTACACGCGCTTGGCCGGCGGGGTATAGATCTCCAGGCGGTAGCGGAAGCCGAACAGCCGTTCGGTGCGCTCACGCTCCCAGATCAGCGAGTCGAAGGGCGACAGCAGCGCACTGGCCTTCACCCGTCGCGCAATACTCGGCTCGCCGTGACAGTAGGCCGGCTGCTTCCAGCCCTGTACCGCCACTGGCAGCAGTTCGCCGGCCTCCACCAGCTCGGTGATACGCGCCTTGCTGTCGACGGCGTCCAGGCGGAAGTAGTCGCGCAGGTCGCGCTCGGTGGCCACGCCTAGGGCATCGGCCGCACGCAGCAGCAGCTGGCGCTGGGCCTCGGCCTCGTCCAGTTCGGGGTGGTCGAGCAGCTCGGCGGGAATCACCCGTTCCGGCAGGTCGTACAGACGCTCGAAGCCGCGGCGCCCGGCAACCGTCACCTCACCGGCGGCGAACAGCCACTCCAGCGCATGCTTCTCCGCACTCCAGTCCCACCAGGGGCCGGCGCGCTCGGTGCGGGTGCTGAGGCTGCCGGCGCCGAGTGCGCCCTGCTCGCGCACCGTCTGCAGTACGCGCTGAATCAGCTCTCGCTGCCGGACGCCAAACTCCGCCAGCTGGCGGTAGATGCCCTGCCCGTCCGCTGACCGACGCATGCGCCAGCGCAGCAACGGATAGAGCTCCAGCGGCAGCAGCGAGGCCTCGTGCCCCCAGTACTCGAACAGGCTACGGCGCTTCGGCTTGCCCCAGGCCAGCTCATCCAGCAGCGTGGGTTCGTAGTGGCCCAGGCGCGAGAAAGACGGCAGGTAGTGCGAGCGCACCAAGGCGTTGACCGAGTCGATCTGCAGCACGCCGAGGCGCTCGATCTGCGCACGCAGCTGGCGATGGCCGATGGCACCGCGTGGCGTGCGGGCGAAGCCCTGGGCGGCCAGGGCCAAGCGGCGGGCTTGGGCAAGGGAAAGTGACAGGCTCATGGCCGCCAAGCCTAGCAGGCCGTCAGAGCTGGGTGACCACCTCGTCCGGTGCGGCGAAGGCCTGGCGGAAACTGAAGGCATGGGCAGTGGCGCCATGCACGCGGAAATGCGCCAGGCGTTCGGCCGCCTCCTCCGCGCTCGGTCGATGGCCGGCCGGTACCCACCAGAGCACCATATGGGCCTGTTCGAGCTTGTCGAACCACTCGCGGCGGCGCTTGAGCATCTCGGTGTGGGCGGACTTGTAGACATAGTCGCTGAGCGACTGCACGTCGGCCCAGACGGACAGGTTGACCAGCACATCCTCGCCGAAGGGACGGATGGCGGTGTCGTCGCCGGCCTCGTCCTGCAGGCGCCAGACATAGCCGGGCGAGGCCTCGGCCAGGGCATTGATGCGCTCCAGATTGTTGACGAAATCGGCCATGCCGGGCGACTCCAGCGGCTCGCGCATGGTGGCGATATTGAGCTGGGCCAGGTGGTAACGGGACATCGGAACTCCTTGTCGTTCTTGTCATCGTTGTTCGAATACATCACGCCCGGCACGCAAGCGCCGACGCAACCAGGCCTCGCCGCTGACCAGAGCGATGCCCAACAGCACCAGCAGCGCACCAACCATGAAGTTCAGGCTGAGCGGCTCATCCAGTACCAGCACGCCAAAGGTCACGCCGAACATGGGCGTCATGAAGGAGTACACCGCCATGTTCGAGGCCAGGTAGCGACGCAGCAGCCAGAACCAGGCCAGGTAGCTGAGGAAGGACACCACCACGGCCTGCAGCAGCATACTGCCAATGGCCACCGGCGTCCAGCGAGGCGGGCCCAGCTGATCGCTGGCCAAGGCCAGGCCGAGCAGCACGAAGAGAGACACCGCCAGCTGGTAGAACAGGGTCAGCGCCGGAGGCGCCTCGGACAGCCGCGAGCCACGCACCACCACGGTAGTCGCGCCCCAGGCCATGCCGGCGCACAGGCCCAGCAGGTCGCCCAGCAGCATGCGCCCATCCAGCCTCGTCCAGTCCGTGCCGGCACCGAAGGCGACGAGCACGCCCACGAAGCACAGCCCTATGCCCAGCCACTGCAGGCTGCGCAACCGCTCGCTGGGCAGCAACAGATGCAGCCCCAGGGCGGAGAAGATCGGCGCGGTATAGAGGAACACCGCCATGTGCGAGGCTGAGGTATGCCGCAGACCCTCGGCAATGAAGAAGAACTCCAGACCGAACAGCGCCCCGGCCAGCAGGCCGGCCCGCCAGGTACTGCCCAGCCATCCCTGCCAGCTGCGCTGCCAGACCACCAACAGACCGACCAGCAGCGCGGCCAGTGCTGAACGCAGCATCACCTGCAGCAGCGGCGCCATATCCGCAGCGGCCAGCTTGATCGCCACCTGCTGACTGCCCCAGATGGCGCACAGCAACAGCATCAGCTGGAACAGAAAAAGATCAGCGCCCTTGCGCAACGCACTCATGCGCAGACTCCAGCAACCATCACGCGTACTCTCCCCGGCTCAGCGTTTCAGTGGATCTTCCCAGAACGGGCGCTCGCTCTCCTGCATGATATCGGCACGATTCAGCCCGAGATCCTTGAGCGCCGCATCGTCGAGCATGGCCAGCTGCCGGCGCTGCCTGGCCAACTGATTCCAGCGCTTGAGCCGCTGCCAGAGTGCCTCCATGCCGATGGGCGGCAGCAGCCGCACGAAAGCGACCGAGCGAGCCATTGCATAACCTTTCTGACGTTTCATCATCGCGCCCTCCCTATGGGTTGGCGCCAGTCTCCCTTCGCGCTTAAGATCAATCCAACGAATGTTTCTTATGCGACACATCTTGGAGATTGATGAATTGGCCCACTACCCCAGCATCGACACCGAACTGCTGCGCAGCTTCGTCGCCATCGCCGACACCGGTGGCTTCACCCGTGCTGCGGAGGCGGTGAACCGCACCCAGTCGGCCATCAGCATGCAGATGAAGCGCCTGGAGGATGACGTGGTGCAGCGCGCGCTGTTCGAGCGTGATGGGCGCCAGGTGCGCCTCACACCCGAGGGCCAGGTGCTGCTGGGCTACGCGCGGCGCATCCTCAAGCTGCATGGCGAGGTGCTCAACACCCTGCGCGAGCCGCACATGGTCGGCGCCGTGCGCATCGGCACGCCGGACGACTATGTGATGCGCTTTCTGCCGGACATCCTCTCGCGTTTCGCCCAGGCCTACCCGCTGGTGCAGGTGGAAGTGCACTGCGAGACGTCCGGCCAGTTGCTGCAACGCCAGGATCTGGACCTGACCATCGTCACCCGCGAACCGGGCAAGGAGATCGGCCAGCTGCTGCGCCAGGAGCGTTTCGTCTGGGCCGAGGCCCAGGGCTTCACGCCCCACGAGCAGAACCCGATGCCGCTGGCCATGTTCAACTCCGGCTGCTTCTGCCGCGCCTGGGCCTGCAATGCGCTGGACGCCATCGAGCGCCCCTACCGCATCGCCTACACCAGCCCCAGCCTGTCGGCACTGTTCGCCGTGGTCGGCGCCGGCCTGGCCGTCACCGCGCAGCTGCAGAGCCTGATCACCCCGGACATGCGCATCCTCGGCGAAGCTGAAGGCCTGCCTACTCTGCCGCTGACCAGCATCGTCCTGCTGCGCCATCCGCAACGGCAGTCACAGGTCATCGACACCCTCGCCGAGCACATCGTCGAAGGCTTCCGTCTGTAGCGCTACTCCAGCGCCAGGAGCAAGACGCAGAGCATCAGGAAGCCGCAGAACACGCGCAGCACCCTCTTCGGCAGGGCACGCGCCAGCTCACTGCCCAGGGCCAGCGGGATACCAATGCTCCAATCGATGCGGCGGTGTCAGCCATGTTACGCCAGTGCTGGACAGCGCCAGCACCACGGACGGGCCTGGGCCACCAGCGGACTGGTGCCGAACAGGTTGGTCAATACCAGCACCGCCCCCGAATAACCCACCCAGCACGCCCAGCGAGGGCCAGGGACGGTGCAGTTCGCTGCTGACCGGCGCGCTGCGCATGAACGAGGGTGTCCGACGCCCCTCAAGAATCAGGGCACCTATCTCAAACAATAAAAAACCCGGCCATGGCCGGGTCTTTTACACGAGGCGGAAGGCTTAGGCCGACGGCGCCTGGGTACGGCTCTTGTAGGAACCGTCGCGGGTGTCGATCTCGATCCAGTCGTCGATGTTGCAGAAGTCGGCGACTTTCACTTCGGTACCGTTGCGCAGCTTGGCCGGTTTCATGACCTTGCCGGAGGTGTCGCCACGGGCGGAGTTCTCGGTGTAGGTGATCTGGCGAACGATGGTGGTCGGCAGGTCTACGGAGATCACTTTGCCTTCGAAGAATACGGCTTCGCAGATGTCGGTCATGCCTTCTTCGATGAACGGCAGGACGCTTTCCAGGTCTTCGGCGCGCAGCTCGTAGGAGTTGTATTCCGGATCCATGAAGACGTAGTCGTCGCCATTGATGTAGGACAGGGTCACTTCCTTGCGCTCAAGGATGACCGGCTCCATCTTGTCGTCGGCCTTGTAGACGGTCTCGGTCTTGGAGCCGTTGATCAGGTTCTTCAGCTTCATCTTGACGATGGCGCTGTTACGGCCGGACTTGGTGAATTCGGCTTTCTGAATCAGCCACGGATGGCCGTCGATCAGGGCCACACTGTTGGCCTTCATTTCTTGTGCGGTTTTCATACGAATATCCGGATTTGGATGGAGGTACAGATTTCTAAGCCGCGCATGATAGCCAATTTCGGTGAAACTGCACCAGCGCCTCAGCAAGATCAGGACGAGAGGCTTGTTCCTGGCACCAGTGCTCGGCATGCGCAGCCAACTGCTCGCCATGCTCGGCCAGCCCCTGCCAGGCCTGCGCCATATCACCTTTGCCGTTCCAGGCGGACCACAGTGCCCTCAATGCGCCAGCGGCAGGATCGGTCAGCGCTGCGCAGTAGCTGTCGAGAAAGGCTCCCAGCTTTTCCCAGTGCGCGCCTTCCTCCTGCTGGTAGATATGCCAGAGCAACGGCCGACCGGCCCACTGGGCGCGGACGAAGGAATCCTCGCCACGAACGGCATTGAAATCGCAGCACCACAGCAGCTTGTCGTAATCCGCCTGACTGAGGAACGGCAGCAGGTGCACCTGCAGGTTGCCACGTCGCCATACACCGCCCTCCTCCAGCGCATCCTGGCCTAGCCAGCGGCACAGGTCACCCTCGATACGCCCACGCGGCACCAGCAGCTGCGTCGGTTCGGCAGCGGCTGCCAGGGCGTCCAGCCAGCCAGCCAGCGCGGCATTCTCGTAAGCGAACAGAGAGATCATTCGGGCCGTCGCCCAAGGGGCGATACCGAGGCCGGCGAGAAATGTCCGGCGTGCCTCGCCGTTGGTCTGGAAGGCGCGGCGCCGCTGCAGGAGGTCCGCCTCGCGCAGGAGGCCGCCGGTGCCTTCGGCGAAGCCGGGGAAGAAAAAGAACTTCTGCAGCCCCCCCGCCTGCGGCGACGGCAGAGCATGGCAGCCGGCAACCCAGTCTTCGGCGCTCAGGTATTCCAGGTTGAGCCAAAGCGGCCGGGCTAGTCGCCCTGCCATCGCGGCTATATAGCGCTCCGGCAGATGGCAGGCGAAGGCTTCGATCACCACATCGGCGACATCGACTAGCGGAAAATCTGACGACCAGCGGCGCACCTCGACACCGTCCAGCCGCCAGGCTCCCGCGTCGTCAACGGCCTGCGGGCACAACCGCAGAAATGCCGCGGGTTCGTCCACCCAGAGGCGCACGGCCAGACCATGCTCGACCGCCAGTTGCCGGGCCAGACGCCAGGTCACGCCGATATCACCGTAGTTGTCCACCACGCAGCAGAAGATGTCCCAGCGAACCGCCATGTCATGCCCTCGTCGATCAGGCTGCCACTTTACCCAAGGCGGTGACGACATGCCGTTCTAATAGTTCGCACAGGGGAAAACCGCAGGGCGCACTTGAGCCCATCCGTTTAACTATCTGATCCCCTTGACCAATTCGCCACCGAACCCTGGCCAGAGCGCCATCCTTCGCGCCTCCCTCATCGCACCGACCGTACTGACAAGGCCTCCGCAGCAAGCCCCTCGGCACGGCAGGAACCACGCTAGGCGGACGCACGGCCCCCGCCAGGCGAGGCGGGTGCAGGCGACCTCGGCCGCAGGCGCGACACGCCGAACAGCACCAGCGCCAATCCGGCCGCCTGGTAGGCAGAAACCGTCTCACCCAGCAGCAGCCAGGCGGCGAACAGGGTCAGCACAGGTCCCAGATTACCGACTGCGGCAGCATCGGCCGCCCCCATGCGCTGAATGGCGAGCGCCATCCAGTAGATCGGCAGTACCGTGGAAAACACTGCCATCAGCAGGGCATAGAACCAGATGTCGCGAGGCAGCTCGAGCAACCTCGCCATCTCTCCGTCGACGCCCTGGTGCACCAGCACCATCAATGCCGAGGTGGCGCCGGCCAGCCCCGCCAGGCGCATGGAGCCAAGGCGCCGCAGCATGACGCCGGTGCCGACGTAGTAGAGTGCGTAGGTGACCGCACTGGCGAAGACCCAGATGGCGCCCTGGATGATCTGTGCGCTGCCGCCCGCAGAGTTCAGGTCATGCAGGAATGCAATCGCCAGCCCGAGATAACACAGCCCCAGAGCCAACAAAGTGTGCCGCCCCGGCCGTTCGCGCAGGGCTAGCGCCTGCAACAACAGCACCAGCGTCGGATAACTGAACAGAATCAGCCGCTCAAGCCCGGCGCTTATCAGTTCCAGGCCGTAAAAATCGAACAGGCTGGAAAGGTAGTAGCCGAGCATGCCCAGCACCAGAACCTGCAGTACACCCCACGCACCGAGCGGCTCCCCGCGCTCGCCACGACTCAGCCACAGCAACCAGAGGAACAGTGGCAACGCCAGGCCCATGCGCATGGCCAGCAGGCTGAGTGCATCGACGGGGCCGGCCGCATAGGCCAGCTTGACGAAGACGGCCTTGAGGCTGAACCCGGCGGCGGACAGTACGGCGTACAAGCGGCCGTCTTGGAGAAAGCGTCGATAAAAACTCATGGTGCACTCGGCCATCGGAGATGGCGTTATTCTGAGGAGAACACCAGAATCCTAGAATCGCTATTTTTTGAACTCAGCCTTCTGAATTGGAGAACGCAAGGTGCACTTTGATCTGGTCGACCTGCGCTTGCTAGACGCCATTGCCGCCACCGGCAGCCTAAGCAAGGCGGCAGCGACCTTCCCCGTTGCGGTGTCCGCCGCCAGCACACGCCTGCGCCAGCTGGAGCAGCGCTGCGGATTGGAGTTGTTCGTCCGCAGGGCTGACGGCATGAGTCTGACGCCCAACGGCCGCCTGGTTCTGGAACAGGCCCGCGCCGTGCTCGTCGAAGCGCAGAAGCTGGGCGACAGCCTGCGCGAACTAGCCGGTTTACGCCGCATCACGCTGCGGCTTTCCGCCACCACGGTGGCCAACAGCACTTTCCTGCCCGCCACGCTCGGCGCCTTCCTGGCCGACTACCCGGAGGTGGACCTGCAGCTGGTGGAAGAAAAAAGCAGCGAAGTGCTGCGCGCGATACAGGCCGGCGAGAGCGAGATCGGGGTATACGATGGCAACCTGCCGACCACCGGGCTGGTCTCCCTACCCTTTCGCGACGACAAGCTGGTGATGCTGGTCTACACCGGCCATCCGTTGGCCGCGCGCCAGCACACTCGCCTGCGCGATGCACTGGGCTTCCCATTCATCTGCCTGCCGGCCGGGCGCGCCATGCAGCGCTTCATCGAAGACATGGCCAGCCGCTATGCCATGCCACTGCAGGTACGGGTGCGCGCCCCCAGCTTTGACGCCGTCGCCCAGCTGGTGGCGCAACGCGCGGGCATCGCCCTGCTTCCCGAAGCCGCTGCCATGCGTTTCGCCCTGGAGCTGCCCGTGCGCCTGGTCACCCTTGAAGACAGCTGGGCCACCCGCGAGTTGCGCCTGTGCATCCGCAACTGGGAACAGCTCTCCCCGCATGCCCATCAGTTGGTCGAGTTCCTCGCACGTCGGTAACACCGGCCCGGCGCATGGCAATCCGCGCGACTAAAGCTCCCGGCCGGGCCCTCCCGCTACTGGGCGCTGGCCGAACAGGCGCTCCAGTTGTCCACGGCCGGCGCCCGGTCAGGCTGTCACGGTTTGCAGGCCCGTGTGCGATGGCGGCTCGGACTCACCCATTGCCAGACGCAGGTTGAGACAGAAACAGACCTCCTCCTCGCCACCATGGCCGCTCAGCAACACATCCCCACCGTGCAGCTGAGCGATTCGCTGCACCATGAACAGCCCCAAACCGGCGCCTGCGCTGGACTGGGCCTGGCGCCCCCGGTAGTACTTGTGGAACAACCGATCACGCTCATCCTCCGGGATCAGTGCGCCTGGATGGCTGACGCTGATCAGCACCTGCTCATCCATCTCGCGCACCAGCAGCCGCACCTGGGTCTCGGGGGGAGCATGACGATCGGCATTGGCCAGCAGGTTGCGCACGGCCACGTGCAGCAAGCCCGCATCGCACCAGCAGTGATCGGTGCTGAGCCGTTGCTCGAACAGAATGCGCCCAACGGGGAAGTCGGCCACCAGCCCCTGCAGCAACGCTGTCAGATCGCAGGTCGCGAAGCGCGCAGCCGGGCGGCTGACGGCCATACGGTCATGGGTCAGGTAGTCATCCACCAATCCCAGCAGACGCCCGGCGGCATCGCGGATGTTCTGGCAACGGCGCAGGCTCTTCTCCACTGGTGCATCCAGCTGGCGGCCCAACTGCTGCGCCGAGGTCGCAATGATCGCCAGCGGCGTGCGGAACTCGTGCGACACCATGGCAACAAAATCGCCCTGCTCCTCGCGCATGCGCTGCTCCTGGCTGAGAGACACCCGCAGCTCCTGTTCGAGCGCCTCCCGACGGTGCAGCTCCTCGTGCAGCTCACGGGTACGCATCTGCACCAGCGACTCCAGGCGCGCATTCTGCATGCGCATGAACTCAGCCGCCTGGCGTTGAGACTGCTCGTTTTCGCGCTTGAGGCGGTTGTAATGGCTGATGATGCGCAGACTCATGATGCCCATGTGCAGCATGGAGCCAATCGCCACCGCGTGATCGGTCCAGAAGTTGGCTGGCAGTACGCCGAAGTTGCGCAGGTAAGCGACCACCACCCCGGCGTAATAAATGCCGAATGCCAGTAGATAGAAACGCGCCGGGCGATGCCCGCGCACCAGCAGCCACAGTGCCAACCCGATGAAAATCGGAATTATCGCCAGAGACAGCAACAGCACCACCGGCATGGCATCGCGGTAAAAACCCAACAGGATGGCCAGCGCGGCACATCCGCCCACGAGCCAGGCCACGCCGGTTAGAAGACGCGTCAGTCGCGCATAGACTCGCGCCAGTGCCAGCTGGCGACTGGCAAACACTACCCCGATGGGCAAGCTCAGGGCCATCACCCCCCCCAGCAACGGATCGCTCAGCCAGACCGGAATACCCAGCAGTTGCTGAGGCAAACCGATGGTCAGCGCCTCGATCCACACGCAGCACCCTACATACAACAGATACCAGCCACTCTCAGGCGCCCGCGTCATGCGCCAGAACACCGAGTGGAAACCAATGAGCATCAGGTAAACACCGAAATACAACCCATAACCGAGAAACTCGCGGCGGGTGTCCTCCGCGAAGCGTGACCTCGGTGAGAAGTCCAGGCTGACCGACAACGCATTCTTGGTGTGCAGGCGTAGCAACAACACCTCGCTCTCGCCCCCCTGCAGATCCAGGGCAAAGGACGGTGAGCGGTAATCCACCGGCCACTGCTCGCGCGGCAACTCCTCTCCGCCCCGCTGTTCCCGCCAGCCGCCCCCGGCATCACGGCGATACAGGCGCACATCGTCGAGCAGCGCGTTGCTGAGGCGCAGCATCCAGCGCTGCTCGCCATCACCCTGCGGTCGGACCTGCACGCGCACCCATACATGAGCCGAGGTAAAGCCGGCACTGAGGCTGGACGGCAGCGCCTGCCAGGCATCAGCACGCATGACCTGTTCGGGGCTGAGCCGGGCATGCGGATCATCCAGGCGCTGCAGGTAGCCATTGGCCGACGTGGTGTCAGCCTCCGGTAACAGCGTTAGGGTGTTGGCGTACCCCCAACCGGCATGAACAAAAAGAGACAGGAAAAGGCAGAAAAGATGGATAGTTCTCATGGCGTGAGACGATATCATGGCGCCAATTCTCCATCCCTCCTCCTTCAGCGCCCTGCCCCCTTATCCTGATGACTGGCCTAATTCTCCTTGAAGACGACGCCATCCTGCGTCTGGAACTGCATGAGTTTCTCGTAGACTGCGGTTTCGCCACCGAAGCAGTCGCCAACCTGGAGGAGTTCCACCAGCGCTTCGACCCGCAACGCCACCAACTGGCCGTGCTGGACCTGGGACTGCCCGATGGGGACGGCCTGCAACTGATCACCCGCCTGCGCCAGTCCGGTCATCGCCTGGGCATCGTGGTGCTGACCGCCAAGGGAGGCGCTCGCGCACGCATTCGGGGTCTCGATCAGGGCGCCGACCATTACCTTAGCAAAGGCTGCGATCTGGACGAGCTGGCCGCCACACTGGCTGCCTTGCAACGACGCCTGGGCTACCAACATGAAGAACAGCCCTGGCTGCTGGAGCTGGGACCGCGCCGCCTGGTTCCCCCGGGCGCGCCGCCCGTGGCGCTGTCCCAGCAGGACCTGAGGGTGCTGCGCTGTCTGATGAGCCATGCGGGACACGACGTCAGCCGCCAACAGATAGTCGAGGCTCTGGGCGAGGACTTCCTGCTCTACGACCAGCGACGCCTGGATACCCAGATGCGCCGCCTGCGGCGCAATGTCGAGCTGGCCAGCGGTCAGACCCTGCCGGTCAAGACGCTGCGCAACGCCGGCTACTGCTTCTTCGCGACCGCGCGTACCCACGCCTGAGAGTCACATGACACCCGTGCGCACCATTCCAGGCCTTCACTGGCCCGTCGTCGACCTCGGCGATAACAGGCCCCTGCAAAGACTGCTGGGGCAGCTGGGCGAGCTCGAATGGGCCAGCCCCGATACCTTACGCACCGGCCAGGATCGGCAGCTGCGCGAGCTCAACCATTACCTGGTGCGACACTGCCCCTTTCACCACCAGCGGCTGCTGGCAGCCGGCCTCGATCCCAGCCGACCGCTAGGCCTGGAGGAGCTGCGGCACCTGCCGCTCCTCACGCGACGCGATGTGCAGTGCGCCGCCAGCCGGCTATTCAGTGAGACCATTCCCGAGGGCCATCAACCCGCCAGCGAGACCCGCACTTCGGGCTCCAGCGGTGAGCCGGTAATGGTTCTGCGTACCCAGGTCAGCCAGCTGTTCTGGCTCGCCTACACCATGCGCGAACACCTGTGGTGGCAACGCGACCTCAGCGGCACACTGGCGGTGGTGCGCGGTAACCTCAGCCACACCATCCGCCAGGACAACTGGGGGCCACCGGTCAGCCTGCTGGGTCCGAGCGGTCCGGTCCACGCCTTTGCCATGAACCAGGGCAGCGACATGTTGTTGCGCCAGCTGCAAGAGGTGGCAGCGGACTACCTGCTGATCTACCCCAATGTGCTCGAGGAATTGCTGCGCCTGCTGCGACAACAGAACGGCACGCTGCGCAAACTCCGGCAGATACGCTGCATTGGCGAGACCCTCAGCCCGGAGCTGCGCGAACAGACCCGTGAGCTGCTGGGAGTCGAGATAGCCGACACCTACAGCTCGCAGGAAGTGGGCATCATCGCCATCCAGTGCCCAAGTAGCGGCCTCTACCACCTGATGGCGGAGAATCTCATCGTCGAGATACTGGATGCCCAGGGCAAACCCTGCGCCGACGGGGAGATCGGCGAAGTCGTGGTCAGTGATCTGCATAACTTCGCAACACCGCTGCTGCGCTACGCCTTGGGCGACCATGCCGAGGTCGGTGGCCTCTGCCCCTGCGGCCGTCAATTGCCGACCCTGCGACGTCTGCTGGGACGCAGCCGCAACATGCTGCGCTATCCCGACGGCAGCCGGCGCTGGCCGTGCGGATTCGATCCATTCCGTCAGATAGCGCCGGCGATCCGGCAGTTCCAGATGATCCAGACCCACCTGGAGCAACTCGAACTGCGCCTGGTCGTCTCGCAACCGCTGGCCGCGGCACAACAGACGGCGCTCGTCGAACTCATTCAACAGGCGTTGGCCCATCCCTTCGACGTGACCTTCCGCTACTTCAACGACCGCATCCCCAGCGGGCCAGGCGGCAAGTTCGAGGAATTCGTCTGCGCCCTGCCCGACTGAGGCACGCGATCGTCCGCAAGCGGGCAATAAAGCCCAAACGCTCAGATTTGCTCAGTTTTACAGGGGGCCAACCCCGGTAGAGTTCGGCCATTTGCCCATACTGGCCAATTGCTACGGAGCATGCCTTGAACAGATCCTACCGACTCGTCTGGTCCCACGTCCGCCAGGCCTTCGTCGTCGCCGATGAGCGCGCCAAAACACGCACCAAGTCCGGCGCTTCCGGCGCCTTGCTGATGGCCCTGGCGGGAGCCCTGTCAATCAGCGCCGCCACCGCATCCGCATCCTCGGTATGCTCGGGCGCCAGCACCACCATCAACGGCATGGTGAACGGCAATACCTGCGAGCTCGACCAGAGCGGTAAAAGCCTGAGCGTGGCTGCTGACGGCAGCCTAGGTACCAGCGGCTATCAGCAAAGTGCAGTGGTGATCGGTAACAGCTCCGCCTCCATCAGCAACATCACGGTCAATAACGCCGGCACGATCCAGGCTCACGACGGCGAGGCCCTGAGCATCGTCGCGGGCAGTGGCGCCAATGTTGAAGTGGATAGCATCGTCAACCAGAAGTTCGTCATCGGCGCCTCGTCCGCAGTCGCCGTGAGAACCGGAAGCGGCTCGGTGAACATCGACACGATCACCAACCATGCAGGTGCCGGGATCGCAGGTGAATCATCGACCGCCATCTATATCGATGCCTACGAAGGTTCGGTCACCATTGGCAGTATCAACAACGCCGGCATGATCATGGGTGACTCCGGCCTGTCTGTTTATGGCAATGCCTCCTCGAACCTGGGCAGCATCGTCAACCAGGCCACTGGCATCATCGACGGCGGCGAGGACAGTGCGCTGGCACTCTCGGGCAGTTATGTATTCGATAGCGCGAGCGGCAACTACATTCCTTCCAATCTGAATATCGGCAGCCTCGACAACTTTGGTCAGCTCAAGGCCGGCAGCGATACGGAAGCTGCCGTAGCGCTGAACCGGGTCAACCTCAGCGGCATACTCACCAATCACGAGGGTGCCCTGATCGACGGCGGTGAAGGTGGCATTTACATCAGCGAAAGTGTCCTTGGCGGCCTGAGCAATGCCGGTACGATCAGGACTGGCACGCAGGACTACCACGACGGCATCCGTCTGTACGCTACCAGCATCAACGGTGACCTGCGCAACAGCGGCACCATTCTGGCCGGAGGCGATGGCCTCGAAATCTACCAATCGGCCATCACTGGCAAGCTCACCAACAGCGGCACCATTACCAGCACCGCCGCCTACAGCAACGCCATCAGCCTGTTCAACAGCCAGCTTGGCGGAGCCCTGAAAAATACAGGATCGCTGAACACCACCTTCAAAGGCATCGCGGTCGAGAACTCGACTCTGCAAGGTGACCTCATCAACAGTGGCGATATCCGCACCACCGGCCATGCAGACATGGGCGACGCGGATGCCGATGGCTTGTCGCTGTATGCCGCCCAGATCGCCGGCAATGTAGTCAACAGTGGCAGCATCGACGCCAACGACGACGGCATCGGCACTAAGGAGCTCGGGGGTAGCAGAACCACTGTGGGCATGGACCTGATCAATTCCGCAGGAGCGACCATCAGCGCCGAGGACGATGGCCTGGATCTGGAAGACACCGATATCACCGGGCTGATCCGCAACCAGGGCACCATCATTGGCCGCACCAGTAACGGTATCGAAATCGATAATCTGACCGCTCGCGGCATGCTTCTCGGTGGTCTGACCCAGGGTGCGGAGAAAGGCGTACGCCTGCGCGAGAGCAGCCTGGATCAAGGCATCACCATCACGGGCAGGGTCGAAGGCGGTGAATACGGTCTGGAAATCGACGAGGTGAGCCAAGCCGACCTGAAGATTGACCAAGGCGCCAGCATCCGGGGCGATGTGCTGGCCCGCAACGCCCAGGTGGACCTTGTCCGGGGCAGCACATTCACCCAGCAGAATGCCTTCGACATCAAGCGTCTCAGCATTGACGAGGGCGCCACGCTCAACATGTCCGATGGCACGTCGAGCAGCACCGACCTGAACAATGGTTTCACCGTCAGCCAGGGGTTCAGCAACGCCGGCACCCTGAGTCTGGCCGCCAACGTGACCGGCAACCTCCACGGCAATTACACCCAGGCTGCCAGCGGCACCCTGAAGATCGGCGTTGCCAGCGACAGCAGCTACGGCAAGCTGGCCGTCGACGGCACCGCCACCCTGGCCAGCAACGCCAAGATCGTGGTGGACGTCAGCAACCCCTCCTACAGCTTCAGCAGCCAGAGTCTGCAGGATGTGCTGAGCGCCACGACCCTCAATAGCGACGGCACCTTCGCTGTCAGTGATAACTCGCAGCTGTTCAACTTCGGGGCGGTCAAGGATGGCAACACCGTCGACCTGACCCTGAGCAAGGGCAGCAGCGTGCTCGACAGTGTGATCAGTGCAGGCAACGGTCCGGCCACGGGCGCCGCCAAGGTGCTGGATCAAGCCATCGGTGACGACCCTGAGGGAGAACTGGCTGGCCACTTCGTCAGCCTGACCTCCGAGCAGGAAGTCTCCGATGCGGTCACGCAAACCCTGCCCACCGTCGCCGGCAACACCAGCAACGCCATTGGCAATACCCTGAGCGGCATCAACCGGGTGGTCCAGGCACGTCAGGCCGGTAACAGCGGCCTGTCTTCCGGCGATGCGGTCGCCGACGACAACCTGTGGCTGAAAACCTTCGGCGCCTGGGCCGATCAGGACTCGCGCGACGGCATCTCCGGCTTTGACGCCAACACCCAGGGTCTGGCCATTGGTGCCGACGCCGCGCTGGATGCCCACTCCCGCCTGGGCCTGGCCTTCGCCTATGCGCAGACCAACCTCAACGGCGACTCCGCCATCGCCCCGCAGAGTGCCGACATCGACACCTTCCAGCTGATCGGCTACGGCAGCTATGCCCTGGCATCCGATACTGAACTGAACGTCCAGTTCGACGGCGGCCAGAACCGCACCAGCAGCAAGCGCCACATGCCCTTCGCCGATGCCAGCGCCAGAGCTGACTACGACGGCTACAACGTCCACGCCGGCTTAGGTATCGGCCACAGCCTGCGCCTGAACGAACAGCTGACGTTCATTCCATCGGCGCGTATCGACTACACCTGGATCGAAAGCGAGTCCTACCGCGAGCAAGGCGCCGGCGCCCTCGACCTGGACGTCGACAGCAACGATGCTGAAGAGCTGCTGCTGAGTGTCGATGGCAAGCTCGACTACCGTGTCACCGCGGCCACCGTGCTCAGTGCCAACCTGGGCGCCGGCTACGACCTGATCGACGAAGACAGCGCCATCACCTCGACCTATGCCGGAGCGCCCGGTGCCGCCTTCAAGACACCGGGCATGGACCTGGAGCCCTGGCTGGCGCGTGCTGGACTGGGTCTGATTCACACCCTGGCCGGCGGCACGGAGGTCAGCCTGCGCTACGACGCCGAAGCGCGCAGCGACTTCACCAATCAGGGCGCATCGGTGAAGGCTCGCTGGGCCTTCTGATATGCCCTGAGGCGCGCCAAAGGCCACGGCTCATGCCGTGGCCTTTGTGTTTACCGGGCATACTCACCTTCCGCGGAGGCCCCCGCCTCGTGAGCTTTCAGCCCAACCCGCGCCGCCTCGTTGCGGCAGATGCGATAGAGGGCGGGAAGTCCAACCCGAAACAGCCTGCCGGGAGAATTACAGATGTGGCTGAACAGATGGGTGCCCCTGGCTTGCATCATCTTGCTGACCGCCTGCGTCTCGCCCCCCACCCCGACTGAACGCCGCGCGCAGGCCGAGGCACTGGCCAGGGAGGCAGAATGGCAGGGACTGGTACTGCACGCTGGAATCTTTCGCCTACAGACCTATGTACCGCGCCGGACAAACGCCAATGAAGCCCTCACGCTTTACCTGGAAGGCGATGGCCTGGCCTGGCTCAACAGCCATCAACCCTCCCTTGATCCTACGCCCGTGGACCCGCTGGCGCTGCGCCTGGCGCTGGCACAACCGAATGGCAACGTCGCCTATCTCGGGCGCCCCTGCCAGTATCTGGGTGCAACGCAGAAGCCTTGCCGGCCAGGCTACTGGACAGAGCAACGATTTGCCGAAGCTGTAGTCGCCAGCCTTGACCAGGCCAGCGATACGCTGAAGGCTCGCTTCGGGGCCCGACGCCTGACGCTGGTGGGCTACTCCGGTGGTGGCACCCTTGCCCTGTTGCTGGCGGCACGCCGCGACGATGTGGAACGGGTCATCACCGTGGCCGGCAATCTCGACCATGCTGCATGGACCCACCTGCACCGCGTTTCCCCCTTGCAGGGCTCGCTCAACCCGGCGAAGTTGCGTGCTTCGTTGGCGCGGGTGCCACAGGTGCACCTGCTGGGCGAGGCGGATCGGGTGACACCTGCAACACTGGCCAGGGATTTCGTTGCCGGTTACCCGCCGGCGCACCGCGCAAGGGTCGAGGTCATCCCGGGCTTCGACCACCACTGCTGCTGGGCGCAGGAGTGGCCAAACCTCTGGCGAGGGATACTCCCCTAGTTGCGGAACTCGATCTGCAACTCCGCCCCCTCGACCGAATCCCAGTAGTCATCTACCCGGTCGTTGGTGATCAGCCGGCCATTGAGCTGATAGGGACTGGGCTCGGCCGGTTTCTCCACGAACAGCGGCGGCAACAAAGGCTCGCGCTCGGTCAGCTCCAATGGAGCCCCCAGTTCCAGGCGCTGCACCAACTCGTCCGGCAGGCGCAGATCGAGCGCGGCCGGCGACAGAGGCTCGACCTTGGGTGCGGGCTTCTGGGCAGGCTTGGGCAACACGCGGGCTTCGACCGGCGCCTTGTCCGGCGGCGCGGCACGGACTCGGGGTTCCTGTCGGGGTGCCTCGGGCGGTTGCTCCGGCTTGGCCTCGACGGTGCGCTCCACCTCGGCTGGCGGAGCGGGCACCTTGGGTTGCTCCACGGCAGGAGCGGCGGGTTCTGGCGCCGGGGTCGGCTTGGGCGGCGCCGGCGCCTGGTCACAGGCCGCCAGCAGGGTGACGACCAGGCCCAGGGCCATCGGGCGAATAAGGTTCATGATCAGCAGGTTTGCCTGAAGAATGCCTCCATGCTCGCCCCAGACCCGCGATCTGGCAAGCCGCAGGCTTTACCTCATGTTGCACCAGGCCTGCAGATGCCGGCGATCCAGGCCCTGCCACTGTTCGCCACGCGCCAGTTCCGCAGCCGGCAGCCAGAGCTCGCCACAGGGCTGCAGCGCGACCGCGGGCAGCGCCAGCAGCGCCCCCAGCGGTTGGCGACAAGCCTGCCATTCGGAAGCGGAATCTTCGTGCTCCCAGTCGGTGGGCAGGACCCGCCATTCGAGACCGTGGGCGTCGAAGCGCAGGAAATGCGGCATGCAGCCGAGGTGTTGCTCACCCTGGCGCAGCGTGCGCGCCTGTAGGTCGAGCAGCAGCAGGTGCCAGCGGTCGCTGTCGGCACTCTCGACTGCCTGCAGGCGGGGTACATGGCGGGTCAGCACCAGGTAGCGAC
The DNA here is from genome assembly GCF_048595745.1 of Pseudomonas stagnisoli. Lineage (NCBI taxonomy): Bacteria > Pseudomonadati > Pseudomonadota > Gammaproteobacteria > Pseudomonadales > Pseudomonadaceae > Pseudomonas > Pseudomonas stagnisoli. The sequence continues at coordinate 1,861,270 of NZ_CP184361.1, read as the reverse complement.
CATCTTCCGACCAGATCATCGCGGGGCCGACATCGGCCAGGCCCATCCCCGAAGCAGTGAGCAGACAGCCGTCACCGCGCGGGTGGCGCTCACGCGGATAGCCGTCGCGATACTCGCTCTGCGCCCCGAACAGCCAGGCGGCATCCCGCCCTCCCGGGGCCGGCAGGATGAAGTCGCCGTCGGCATTGGCCACCTGCGGACACTCCACCAGGCGCCAGCCCGGTAGCGCCTGCAGACCGTCCGCAGCGACGCGCAGCGCGAGGCTGCGCAGATACAGCCGCGAGTGTTCGTCTCGCTCGACGAAGCCTGCCGCCTGTTCGGCTGCCGGCGCTGCCTGGTCGTAACGATGCAGGGCCGTGTCCCGCTCCTCACGCCCCAGCCGCCCCACAATGCAGGCCAGGCTCAACACGCCCGCACGGAAACCCAGCAATCCGGCGATCAGCGGGCGCTGCGCGAACTCCAGCAGGGTACGCCGCTGCAGATCCGCGACGCAGAGCCTGTGCGGCACCGCCGGCGCCTCGGCAAACGCGATCAAGGCCAGGTAGCGGCCGCAGTCGGACACCCGATGATCGAGCAGCCATTCACCCTCCAGCTGCCAGTCGCCGATCCGACAGACATAGGCGCCCAGGCGACCCTCGCGGCTGTCGCGGCGCCACTCGAAGCGCGGCGACTCGCCGCCCGTCATCGCCTCGCCGAGCACAGCGCCCTCGCCACGCACGCCCTTGGCCTCCAGCGGCAGGACGCGGGTCAACCCGGCGCCCTGCTGTTCACCGAGCAGGAGGCGTCCTTCTGGGTCATGACCAATGAGGGTTTCTACTTCACCATAGTAATGCTGCAGCTGGTAACCGAAGCCCAGGTGGTCGAGCTGCGCCGTCGCCAGGCGCCCCTGCAGATGCAGCTCCGTCTGGCGCAGCGCGCAGGGTTCATCCCAGAGCAGCCCCGGTTCCGCCTCGGCGGCCACCCAGGGCTCGGGCAACTCGCGCCAACCCTGCCCGGCCTGCCAGAGCCAGAGTGTCTTCGGCCAGGCGCGGCCGATACGGCAGACCAGGGCCTGGCCGTCGTCGCGCCACAGCGGCAGCTCGTCAGCCGCCAGCAGCAGGTCGCTGGGTTCGCCATCGATCTCCAGACGCAGCGCCGGGTAGCGCAGCGGCTGCAGCGGGTCCTCCAGCTCGCGCAGGGTTTCCGGCAGGTACGGCACACCACGCAGGCGATGCGCAGCGGCCGGCGCGGGGAAATCGCGCCCGCCCAGCTCCACCAACCAGCCCGGCTCCAGCCACAGGTCACGCACGGCCACCAGGTCGACGCCCTCGCTCTGCGCCAGCAGCTCGGCCAGCGGCATGCGATAACCCTGGTTACCCACCAGCGGGCTGTACCGACCGCCGATAGCCTCGTCGCTGAACTCGTCGATCTCCCAGAATTCGTCGATCTCGGCATTGCGATAAACACGCCGCTGCTGGCGGTCGAGAATCAACAGGCCCCAGCGCCCGCGGCTTGGCAGCGGTGCGGCGAAGTAGCGGCCGCTGGCGGAAAAGCGTACCGAGGCACCGAGGCCCTCCAGCAGCACGCCATCGGGGAACAGGTAGCTGCCGTAGGTCGGCCCGCCCATGGCGATCTCGCCCCAGGCGAAGGTGCGGATGGTCTCGCCTTCCGGCGTCTGCAGATCACCACCGCCCCAGGCGCTGGAGCCGTTCGAGGTGGCGATTTCGGCTATTTGCGGCTTGGCCTTGGCCAGGCCGAGACGCTTCTCGTAGCCGGCCACCAGCGCCAGGCCGACCAACAGCAGCAGCGCGCAAAGCGGCACCGCCCACCAGGCCGACAGCCAGGCGAACAGAGAGAAGCTCAGACCGATCACCGCAGCGGTCAGCAGCCAGCTCAGGACCGCAGCCACGCGGCGCCAGCCCAGTCGAGCGCACAGCCCTGTGAGCAGCGCGAACGTGGCCACCAGAGCCAGCGCCGCCCAGGGCGCGAGCATGGCCACGGCGACAATGGGCAGCACCAGCTTGACCAGCTCCCAGAGCAGCTTGATCACAAGCTTGCCCAGCGACTCTGCGGCTTCTTCCGGGGTTTCCATATTGGCCATGGCGCGGCTCCCTGCGCGGTTGAGGGCAGCATTCTACCGCTCTGCCCGATGCCTAGCGGGAACTCGCCGGCTTTTCTGCTTCGCGTTGCAGGCGCGTCAGCTCTGAGTCCAGGTCAAGCTGCGGGAATTCCTGCTTCAGCGCGGCCAGCAGCCTGTCCGCCTCGGCCTGTTTACCCTCGCGCCGCAGCTGCAGCACAGTGCGTAGGCGCTGCTCCAGTGGCGGCGCCTCAGGCACGGCGGAATGCCCCAGGGTTTCGGCCAGCTGGTCCTCGTTAAGTGTCTCTTGCAGCACCTTGGGCGATGCATCTGCCAGGGGCTTTTCTAGAGCCTCACTGCTTCTGGCTGCGGCCTGGGCCTTCTGCTTGAGCATGGCAGTCGGCTGGGCCTGATCACGAGCCACATCGGTCTCGACCGGCGCTACGGAATCAGCCAGCGCCCCAGCAGGCGCTGCGACCTGCGGCGTGGGCGGTGCTATCGGTCTTGGCGCGGCGTTGGCCGCCGGCGAGACGGCAAAAGAAGTCGAGCCTGCGCTCGAGCGCTGCGCCTGCTCGGCCTTCTTATACTCAGGCTCGGCGCTCTGCTTGCGCGCTTCCATGACCGGAGCCATTTCCTGCAGTGCCGGCGCCGGCGCGTCGTAGGTTTGCGGCAACTGATCGCGGGTATGCAGCGCCAGGTTGAGACCGATACCGACGACGGCCAGACCCGCCACGGCCACCGACCAGCGGGTACGGCTACCGACGCCGAACAACCAGGCATGCAGGCGCTGGACAGGATTCGGCCGGGGTGCCGGCGGGCTCACGGCCTGGCGCGCGGCATCGAGGATCAGCGCATCCACGGCGGCGGAAGGCTCGCCCTGGCTGTGCTGGCGGAAATGCTCCAGCAGCTCGCGCTCCTGCTGCAGATCGTGGGGTTGTTGGCTCATGCGGATACCTCCTCGGCCGAAGCCGGATCGGCCAGCAGCCGACGCAACTTATTCAACGCATAACGCAGGCGGCTCTTCACGGTTTCCGCCGGGGTTCGGGTCAGTTCGGCGATCTCCGCCAGCTCCAGGTCGCCATGGGCGCGCAGGAGGAACACCTCGCGCTGCTCCTCGGGCAGGTCGGCCAGCGCCGCCTGCAGACGCTCCTGGTCGCGGCTGAGCAGCAACTGCTGCTCGGGGCCAGGGCCCGGGTCGGCGCTGGCGTGCTGCGCCTCATCGTATTCAGCGAGCTTTCCCTGGTGGCGACCGCTCTTGCGCCAGTGGTCGATCAGGCGATTGCGCGCAATCTGGTACAGCCAGGTCTTGAACAGCACCGCCTCGCGCTGCTCGCTGGCGCTGCGGATCAGGCTCATCCAGGTGTCCTGGAACACCTCCTCGGCCAGCGCATGGTCGCCACACAAACCGAGGAGGAAACGGAACAAGCCAAGGCGGTGGCGCTCATAGAGTTGCGTGAACGCGGCCGCCTCGCCGTTGCGATAACGCCGCAGCAGCGCGGCGTCATCGTCCATCAGTGGTGAGTTCAATTAGTCGGCCCTGACTTGAACGTTTTGCGGAGTTTGCAGGCTCTGCGCCAATTCGACCAGCTGCACGAATTCGCCACGCAGGCCGAACGGGTCTTCGCCCTTGGCGCCGCGCGCCAGCCTGGCGCTGTCGGCCAGGGAGAAGTCGCCGGTGTACTTGGCATCCCTGAGTTGCTGGGCGAAGGCGGCCACCGCCGCGGCGAAGCGCAGGTCCTCGCTGGCCTGGTTGATCGGCGTCGCTTCGCCCCTGGCAATCGGCCGCTCGACCAGCTGGCTGGCGCCGCCCTCTGGCGCCTTGTAGCGCAGGCGCAGCCAGGCGATCTCGCCGGCCTTGCCCGGTTTTTCATTGGCCTGGGCATAGCGCAGCGGCTCCAGCCAGCCCTTGGCGCCCACCGGCACCACTTCGTAGAGGGCCGTGACCGTATGCCCGGCACCGATCTCGCCGGCGTCGACCTTGTCGTTGCTGAAGTCCTCGCGCTTCAGCGCACGATTCTCGTAGCCCAGCAGGCGGTATTCGCTGACCTCGGCCGGGTTGAACTCGACCTGGATCTTCACGTCCTTGGCCACCACGGCCAGGGTCGAGCTGAGCTGGTCGACCAGCACCTTGCGCGCCTCACGCAGGTTGTCGATGTAGGCGTAGTTGCCGTCGCCGGCGTCGGCCAATTGCTCCATCAGCTGCTCGTTGTAGTTGTCGGTACCGAAGCCGAGAGTGGTCAGCGACACACCGGTCTTGCGCTTGTCGGCCGCCAGCTGCTTGAGCGTCTCGAAGTCGCTGATGCCGACATTGAAGTCGCCATCGGTGGCCAGCAGGATACGGTTGATGCCGCCCTTGAGCAGGCCCTTCTGCGCTTCCTGATAGGCCAGTTGGATACCCGACTCGCCGGCGGTGGAGCCGCCCGCGCTGAGCTGGTCGATGGCAGTGCGAATCTTGGCCTTCTCGCTACCGGCGGTGGACTCCAGCACCACGCTGGCGTTGCCGGCATAGGTAACCAGGGCTACGCGGTCCTGCGGGCGCAACTGGTCGACCAGTAGCTTGAGCGTGCTCTGCACCATCGGCAGGCCCTCGCGGCGGTCCATGGAGCCCGATACATCGACCAGGAACACCAGGTTGGCCGGCGGCAGCGCGCCAGCACTCAGCTCAGTGGCCTTGATCGCCACCCGCAGCAGGCGGGTCTCGGGGTTCCACGGCGTGGTCGCCAGCTCGGTGGCGACGCTGAACGGCACGTCGCCCTCGGGCTTGGGATAGGCGTAGGGGAAGTAGTTGACCAGCTCCTCCAGGCGCACGGCATCCTTGGGCGGCAGGCTGCCGTCATTGAGGAAGCGCCGCACGTTGGCGTAGGCGCCGGTGTCGACGTCGATGCTGAAGGTCGATACCGGCTGCTGGGCCACGGCCTGCACCGGGCTGCTCTCGATCTTCTGGTACTGCTCGCGGTAGACGTCCTGGTAGCCGAAGGCAGCATTGTCGGCCAGCGGCGCCGCCGGGGCGATCATCGGCATAAGCTGTGGCACAGCCTTGCGGGCTTCCATCGATCCCGCCGCGACCGAGGGTTGAGCGTAGGATGCGTTGGCATCCAGCTCCTCGCGGAGCACTTCCTGCCGGGCAGGCTGCTCGGCCACCTTGGGCCCGGCAGACTCATCGTTGGAGGCGCTGCAGGCCGCCAGGCCCAGCACCAGGGTAGCGCCGAAACTGGCGAGTAGGGGTTGGGGGACGATGCTGGACATGCTGGGGTCTCCTCGGGCGAAAAATCCATTCGCCCGGGTAGACGCTGCGCCATGCCGATACGGGTTAAGCGGTTTGCGAAACTTCTTCTGCGGCGCGTCGGTGAAACTCGCGGAAGCTGATCATACGCCCGGCCACCGGGTCCCAGAGCTTGAGGCTGAGGCAACGCCAGATATCACGCGGGTTTAAGGTGGTGACTGTCGGCTCGCGCAACGCCGGGATCGCCGCCATCGCCTCGGGCAGGCGATAGAAGGGAATCGACGAGTTGGCATGGTGCACGTGGTGGTAGCCGATGTTGGCGGTGAACCAGGCCATGACCGGCCCGGTACGCATGTAGCTGGATGAGTAGATCGCGGTCTCCACGTAGTCCCAGTCCTCACCCTGCGGGTAACGCGCGCCGGGGAAGTTGTGCTGGCAGTAGAACATGTACACACCCAGCGCCGAACCAACCAGGATGGGTATCAGCAGCAGATATAGCAGCAGGTCGGGGGCGAAGTAGGACAACAGCAGTACTGTCGTCAGGTTCAGCGACAACGCCAGCAACGACCAACCGCGGTGGCGGGGCTGGGTGACCAGCGAAACCAGGCAGATGCTGAACACGAAGATGGTCTGCGAGCCGAGCAGGATCATCAACGGGTGACGCGCGATGCGGTAGCGCAGGCGCTTCCAGGTGCTGGCGCGGGCATATTCTTCGGTGGAGATCAGCGGAAAAGTGCCCAGATCGGTGTGGGTGGACAGCAGCGGCAGGCGCCCCTGCTCAGCGCCGACGTATTGGCAGCTGTGGCCGTGGTGGTATTCGTGGGACTGCTTCCACAGGGTGGGCGGCGCCAGCAGCATCAGGCCGTAGGCCTTGAAGAACAGGTCGGCGAAGCGCGAGCCGCGCAGGATCGCGCCGTGCATGTAGTCATGGAACAGCACGAACATGCGCACCAGCGCCAGGCCCAGCAGCACGCTGAACACCAGGCGCAGCGGCCACCACAGCGGCGTGGCGGCGCCAATGCCGAACAGAGCGAGCGCCGCGAAGCTGGTCCAGAAGTGCCACCAGCTGCGGCGCCGGTCCTCGACCGTGAAGGGCAGCGTCTGGCGGATCAGCTCCTTGCCGAAGCGCGCCAGCTCCTCGCGGCTCAGCGCGTCGGTGGGCCAGGGAACGGCGGCGGCCGCCGCGGAATCGCGTTGCCGCAGGGGCTCGTGGACCGTCATCGCGCCCTCCTCGCTCAGGCCAGCGTCGGCGCGGCGGCCTGCAGCTGCAGGAACAGTTCGGGGCGCCGCTGCTTCCACGGTTGCGCCTGTTCGAGCTGGCCGGCCAGACGCAGCAGCAGCGCCTCGCCACCGAACTCGGCGCTGAGCATCAGGCCGATTGGCAGGCCCGCGGCATTCCAGTGCAGCGGCAGGGAAATGGCCGGCTGCCCGGAGGCGTTGTGGATGGCGGTGAAGGGGCTGTAATCCAGCAGCGGCGCGTAGGCCTTGTCCAGGTCACCCTCCTGAACGTCGACCACGCCGTTACGCAGCGGCGGCGTCGCCAGGGTCGGGGTCAGCCAGCAGTCGTATGTCTGATGGAAGCGCGCCATCTCACGACCGATCTGCTGCAGCACCAACTCGGACAGCTGGTATTCGACAGCGCTGACGGCGCGGCCACGCTGCTGCACGGCACGGGTCAGGCCCTCCAGCTCGCCCTCCTGCGGCGGCCGGCCGAGCTGCAGGGTCATCAGCTCCACGGCGAAGGCGATGCCGGAATACCACAGAGTAGTGAAGGCACCGACGAAGCTCTCGGCCTCGATCTGCGGCTGTGCCTCTTCGACCGTATGACCGAGCGACTCGAGCAGCCTGGCAGTGCTCTCCACCGCCTCGATGCAGTCAGGGTGCAGCGGCCGGCCGGCCGGATCAATGCGGGAGAAAGCGATGCGCAGACGCCCTGGCGCGCGGCCTAACTCGTCGAGAAAGGCACCGTTCATCGGCGGCGCACGGTAGGGATCGCCCGGCACTGCGCCATGGGTTGCGTCCAGCAGAGCCGCGCTGTCACGCACGGTGCGGGTCAGCACATGCTCATCGAGCAGGCCGCTGAGCAGCTCGCCGAAATCCGGGGCCAGCGAGTTGCGCGCCCGAGTCGGCTTGAGTCCTACCAGGCCGCAGCAGGAGGCAGGAATACGGATTGAGCCGCCACCATCATTGCCATGAGCCGCCGGCACCATACCGCAGGCCACCGCGGCCGCGGCGCCACCGCTGGAGCCTCCGGTCGAGTGGTCGAGGTTCCAGGGGTTACGCGCCGGGCCGTAGAACGCACCTTCGGTGGTCGGCAGGATGCCGAACTCCGGGGTGTTCGACTTGCCGATGAAGTTGAGCCCTGCCTGGCGCCAACGGCTGACCAATTCGCAGTCCTGCGCCATTACACGCCCGCGCAGCATGCGCGACGACAGTGCCGAGGGCATGCCCTGGCAGTCACCGAGGATGTCCTTGAGCAGGAACGGCACGCCATGCAGCGGGCCGCTCAGCGCGCTCTTGTCCTGCTGGGCCGCCACCGCCCGGGCGCTGTCGTAAGCCTTGTAGACCACCGCGTTGACTGCGGGATTGAAAGCTTCGATGCGGCGTATCGATTCCTCTACCAGTTCGGAGGGCTGCACCTCACGCTTCCTGACCAGTTCGGCAAGACCGAGGGCATCGAATTCCGAATATTCGGCAAAGGACATATCACTCTCCTGACTTCTGTTAATTAAATTAAACAGAAACTTAAAAATATCGCACAGCCGCACAACTTGATGCGCAGTGCTTAAGCGAAGCGACGCAATGAAATAGCGCTACCTGCGACGCAACATCGCGAAATACAAAACCTGACAGTTCAAGAATAAGAGCACTAAAAGTGCTAAGGTCCTGCGGAAATTGAACTCGTCGACATATCAGCCCGCCTGTCGAATATGCGGCAGGCAGAGAGATGGCAGATATACGCCGTTTGGAGTATTCCCTTCGGATAGCCGCTTCAACAGGATGAATGTACAAAGCCATCTATTCAGACGGCCTGGGGAAGATCGTAATAATGGTCAGAGAAGATCGATATAAATGATCAGGAAAGTTAGCAAATGATCCAGAAAGAGCATCAACAGGAAGGTTCTTACGCCAACTTTGCCGAGAGCCTTCAACGCCACGCGCGGACAATCCCCGACCGAATCGCCTACCGTTTTCTACAGGACGGGCGTGACAGCGAAGTCACCATCACCTTCGCCGAACTGGATCTCGCCGCCCGTGCCGCAGCGGCCACGCTGCAGCGCTACTGCATCCCCGGCGACCGCGTGCTGATCCTGCTCAAGCCGGGCCTGGACTACGTCACCGGCTTTCTCAGCTGCCTCTATGCCGGCCTGATCGCGGTGCCGGCCTATCCTCCTGGGGCCACCAAAACCCTCGATCGCCTGGACGGCATCCTCGGCGACTGCAACCCGGCAGCAGCGCTGACCACCCGTGAAGACACCGAGGCCATCCGCACAAGGCTTGCCGAGACGGCACCGGCGACGCAGGTACTGGACATCACCCAGCTTGAGACGACGGCTGGCGACTGGCGCCCCGTCGCGGTCGCCCGCGCCGACGCGGCCTTCCTGCAGTACACCTCAGGCTCCACCGGCACGCCCAAGGGCGTGGTGGTGACCCACGGCAACCTGATCCATAACTCGCAGAGCATTCACGAGAACTTCTCGACCCATCAGGGCAGCCACAACATCAGCTGGCTACCGCCCTATCACGACATGGGCCTGATTGGCGGCATCCTGCAGTCGGTCTACGTCGGCTATCCCTGCACACTGATGGCGCCGATCCACTTCCTGCAGCGACCGCTGCGCTGGCTGCAAGCTATCAGCAAGTACCGCGGCACCATCAGCGGCGGCCCCAACTTCGCCTACGAGCTGTGCATCAAGAAGATCAAGGAAGAGGAGCTGGAAAATCTCGACCTGAGCGGCTGGGAAATCGCCTTCAACGGCGCCGAGCATGTGCGCGCGCAGACACTGGAGTCGTTCCACAACAAGTTCTCCCGCTGCGGTTTCAGGAGTGGTGCCGCGTTCCCCTGCTACGGACTGGCCGAGGGCACCCTGCTGGTGACCTGCGACCGCGCCGCCCGCGAGCCGGTGATCCGCCACTTCCACGCGCCACTGCTGGAGGACAACCGCGCCGAACCAGTACCCAGCGCCTTCGTCCTGGAGTCACCGGAGGTGCGGGTACGCACCCTGGTCAGCAGCGGCCGTGGTATTCCCGGCCACGAGCCCTTCATCAGCGACCCGCGGACCGGTGAACGTCTGCCCGAGGGCAGGGTCGGCGAGATCTGCGTGGTCGGCGACAGCGTCGCCAACGGCTACTGGCGGCGCCCGGACATCACTGCCGAGGCCTTCTGCCCGGCACGCCCGGAACAAACCCAACACGCCAGTTTCTTCCACAGCGGCGACCTCGGTTTCCTACTCGACGGCGAGCTGTACGTGACGGGCCGACTGAAGGACCTGATCATCCTCAACGGCGTCAACCACCATCCCGGCGACATCGAGAGCTCGGTGTTCCGCGCCGACGAGAGTTTCCGCCCGGACGGCTCCGCAGCATTCAGCGTCGAGCTGGCCGACAGCGAGCAACTGGTGGTCGCCCAGGAAGTGGAGCGGCGCTCTGTCAGGCAGCTCGACGTGGCACGCGTCCTGGCCGACATCAAGGCCGAGCTGTGGCATCAACATCGGGTGGCGCAACCCGTGATACTGCTGGTGTTCGGCGGCACCCTGCCGCGCACCTCCAGCGGCAAGGTCAGGCGGCAGGAGTGCCGGCGCCTGTTCGAACCACTGATCCGCACGCTGCATGAGGAGCTGCCGGCGGACGACATCGAGGTGAGCAGGAAAGTGGTGGTCGCCGAACTCGGCGGTCGCGTGCTGCTCGACGCCACCCTCAGCAACCAGACCCTGGAAGCATGAGCTTCCTGTCGGGCAGCGCCCTGCAAAGAGCCCCAGCTACCAGCCGGCTCCCACCCACGCTGGGGGCGCCTCTGGCGGCACTGTTTGGCGGCGAGCGCCGCGCGCTGCCGTTACTACCAATGCTGCCGGAAGCCGACCAGGAACGCCTGAGCCTAGTGCGGATGCTGACCGCCATCGCCTCGGCGCGCACGGTCGATGACCTCAAGCTGCGCGCCCAGCAGGCGCTGGCCCAGTACCTGCCGTGCCAGCACTTCGTTTTCGCCAGTGGCAAGCTCAGGGCGCACAGGGCTTTCGTACACAACCTGATCCACACGCAAGCCATGCCGGAGGACTGCCTGCGCGAGATCGTCGGCAACGACGGCATGGTGCCGCCCCTGGACATTGACCTGGCCGAACACTACGGACGCCCCAAGTTCACCACCACCAGCGGGCTGAAAACCCCGACCGAATGCGTCTGGGCCGACATCTTCCATCGCCACGGCATCGCCAATGTGGCCTGGATGGTGCTGCCCGGACCGCAACGCAACACCTACACCGGCTACTTCTTCGTCAATACCTCGACTGACATCAGCCACGAGAACAAGCTACGCATGACCGTACTGGCGCCCTACCTGCACATTGCCCTGAACCGGGTGCGGGGCGCCAAGCAGAGCGACAAGGTCACGCCGCAGCCATCCGCCCTGCTGTCGAGCCGGGAAACCGAGATCGCCCGCTGGGTGGCACGCGGCAAGACCAACTGGGAGATCGGCCAGATCCTCGGCATCAGCGACAAGACGGTGAAGACCCACATGCAGAACATCCTCAGCAAACTGCACGCCTCAAGTCGCGCGCAGATCGCCGCCTTATTCTGCGACGATTAACAGATATCTCCTTCTCATAATTAGTGGGACGACCGTTTTGCACTGCCGTCCCATGTTGCCGTGCGCCCGGGATATTTCAGGGTAGTTATAAATTGATGAATGCTACACCGCTAACCGAGCGCCATTACTCCGACTGGAGTATTGAGCGCAAAGCACCCTCCACCGAACATCGCAACTCCAAGTGATATCCCACAAGGAAGCACTTGTCCTCGAGAGTAAGTCCGCACAACAGCATAAGAACAATTCATCGCCCCGCGGCTTTTACTCCGCCGCGCTTAACAAGCCTGAAACCTTATTCCACATCGTGGCGATATGGATCTTTATATGGACAGGGAATTTGTGGAGGACACGTGCACATCGACGAAATAACCGCCTCCGTCACGGCGACCGTGGCCGGCCTGCTGGAAGTCGACTTGAATGCTCTCGACCTGGAACGATCGTTCCATGAGATGGGCGTCGACTCGGTGCTCATCGTCGGCCTTTCCGCCGAGTTCGAAGACCTCTTCGGCATCTCGCTGGACCCTGAGTTCGCCTATCAGCACGACAGTGTGCGCAAGATCAGCGAGCACCTGCATTCCGTCATCACCGCGAGTGCGAGGTAAGCCGCCATGACTCTTTCCCTAATCAACAGAACGCGCCAGGAACTGCTCGACTTCGCGGGGCTCGACGAGACGGTGGTCAGCGCCAGCGGCACCCGTATCACCACCGAAAGCGGCCACACGCTGATCGATTTCGTCGGCCAGTTCGGTGCTGTGCCCTTCGGCTATGGTGCCCCGCAGATCCGCGAGGCAGCCGTGGCTTTCCTCGACTCCGGCCTCCCCTCATTCATCCAGCCCCTGGGCAACCCTGTGGCCGAGCGGCTGGCGGCGCGCCTGATCGAACTTGCTCCCGGCCGGATGGCCAGGGTCAGCTTTGCCACCAGCGGAGCCGAGACGGTGGAGGCCGCCATCAAACTGGCCCGTGCCGCCACCAACCGCGAGCTGATCGTCGGCACCAACACGGGCTTCCACGGCAAGACCCAGGGCGCAGTAGGCGTGACCGGCAAGCCGATCTACCGCGAGCCCTTCCATATCCGCTCCAGCGGCTTCGCCCACGTCGCCTATGGCGACCTGGCCGCCCTCGAGACGGTGCTGCGCGAGCACAAGGCCGCCGCCTTCTTCGTCGAGGCGGTGCAAGGCGAAGCTGGCATGATCACTGCGCCCGCCGGTTACCTGCTGACCGCCCAGCAGTTGTGCAAACGTTACGGCACGCTGTTCGTGCTGGATGAGATCCAGACCGGCCTGGGCCGCACCGGCCGGCTGTTCGCCGCCGAGGCCGATGGCCTCGAGCCGGACATGCTACTGCTGGCCAAGGCACTGGGCGGCGGCCTGGTGCCGATCGGCGCCTGCATCTACGGTGAGCAGTGCTGGAGCCGCGACTTCGACCGCCACCACAGTTCCACCTTCGGCGTGAACGGCTTCACCGCAGCCATCGGCCTGGCGGCGCTGGAGCACCTGACCGCCAACGAACAGGCCATGGTGCGGCAGGCGGCCGAACGCGGCAACTATCTGCGCAGCCACCTGCAGCGCCTGGTGGAACACTACCCACAGGTGTTCGAGAGCCTTGACGGGCGCGGCCTGATGCTCGGTCTGAAGTTCCGCCGCTGGACCGGCGAGCGCCTCTACACCTTGTCGCTGGCCAGCGCCTTCGGCGCCCTCGTACCAATCGTCTGCGGTTACCTGAAGAGCCGTCACGGCGTGTACTGCCTGCCGACCCTGAACGAAGGCAACGTGCTGCGCATCCAGCCGCCACTGACCATCGAGGAAACCGACATCGACGTGCTGGTGGACGGACTGACCGCCGCCGCCGAACTGATCGCCCACAACCAGCAGCACCGTCTGATCCTCGAGGCCCAGGGCTTCCCCGCCCAGCGCTGGCCGCTGGTCCCCCGGACGCCCATGGAGAGCAGGGCCCGCGGCCAAGAGCGCAGCGGCCGCTGCCTGGGCCGTTTCGCCTTCCTGTTGCATCCCACCACCCAGGAGAGCGTCAACGGCGACAACGTCGTCGATGCTCTTCTCGTCGCTGGAGAGGAGAAGGCCTTCATGCAGGACTGGCTGGCAGAGTTCTCCGACTGGGCCAAGCCAGACCTCGACGCCGGCATTTCCTTCCACGCCCGTCAGGTCTACAACGACCAGGGCGACTACGTGGAGGGCTGGCTGGTCGGCAGCCTGCTGCAGCCGCGCGACCTGATGCGCCTGAGCCTGAGCAAGCGGCGCAAGCTGCTCGACAACTATCTGGATGCGGTGCGCCCGCTGGGCGTCGACTTCGTCGGCCTGGGTGCCTATACCTCGGTGATCTCCAATGCCGGCCTGGACGTAGTCAACGACAGCTTCCATACCACCACCGGCAACAGTCTGACCGCCATGGTCGGCGTCGACGCACTGCTCAGCACCTGCGCCAACCGGGGCGCGCCATTGGCCAAGCGGCTGACCGGGGTGATCGGTGCCTACGGCTCGGTAGGGCGCCTGGCCAGCCTGCGTCTGGGCAAGTTCTCCGAGCATCTGGTGCTGCTCGGCAACTCCGCCAACCAGGGCGCCATGCAAGAACTGCGGTTGGTCGGCGGCGAACTGTATGCAGCGGCCCTGCGCGGTATCCATGGCGGCCACCCGAGTGGCATCGGCAAGTCCCTCACCGCAGTGTTGACCGCGCAGCAGGTGGAGCAACTGCTCGACCGCGACCTGGGCGACGACGCCCAGCTGCGCGAACTGTTCGATGCCGTCGATGCGCGGGTCCGTGAGCACACCGTGCAGCCACCGGTGGTGGTCGCCTCCGACCTCGGCCACTGGCTGCCGAAGCTGGAAGCCGTGCTCTCGGCCACCTCCAACGGCTCGGCTTTCATCGACCCCGCCACCCTGCACCACAACGCGATCATCTGCGATTGCGCGCAGCCACCGGACATCGGCCGCACCTCGCTGCCTCAGCGCCCGGACGTAACCGTCATCGAGGGTGGCCTGATCCACCTGCCCGAACGCGACTACCGATTCGGCAACCAGAACCTCACTGACCTCCCCACCGGCGTGACCTTCAGCTGCCTGGCCGAAACCATGGTGCTCACCATGGCTGGCAAGACGCGTGATTACAGCATCGGCAAGCGCCCACCGCTGGAAGAGGCCGAAGCCATCTTCGAGCTGGCCCTGCACTTTGGCTTCGCGCCCGCCGTCGAGCAGCTGGTCGAGATGGCCGGCTAATCCCCCGAACAACAACGAGATACCTACCATGTCGATGAAACACGCAAGAATCGTCACCGAAGCCCGCCTGCCGGGCCTGATCGGCGCCCTCGAGGCTCGTGGCCGCATGGCGCTGGAGAAAGCAGACCCGAGTGAGCTGTGCGATCTGTTCCGCAGCTACAAGGCAGCCGCCCTGATCATCCCCGAGTCCTACGGTGGCCTCGGCGCCTCTCCGCGCGAGACGGTGGAAATTCTCCGAGCCGTCGGCGCGCTATGCCCGTCGCTGGCGGTGATGATGACCATGCACCACCACACCATTGCCACCATCGTGCAGCTCGGCGGCCTGATCCCGGCCGCCGACGAACTGCTCTACGGCATCGCCCATAACCAGCTGCTGATCGCTTCGGCCTTTGCCGAGGGCAAGGTCGGCGCGGAGATCTTCAACACCAGCGTCAAGGTCACTCCGGTCGAGGGTGGCTACCTGCTGCGTGGCAGCAAGAAGCCCTGCACCATGAGCCACAACATGGACGTGATAGTCGTCGGCGTAGCCCGCGAGAACAGTGACGGCAGCTTCACTCAGGGCTTCGCCGTGGTGTTCAACGACGGCAGCGAGGTCTCCCGCGAGCACTTCTGGAAGACACCGGTGCTGCAGGCCGCCGACAGCAACACCCTGGTGTTCAATGACGTATTCGTGCCCGCCGAGCGCATGCTGCTGGCCGAGGCGGTGGATGATGAGGCGGTGGCCGCCTCGGCCCAGGAAACCTCGCTGTCCGGCTTGTGTTGGTTCCAGCTGATGGTCGGTGGCACCTACCTGGGCGTGGCGTCGGCGCTGGTCGAGCTGCTACTGAAGAAGCGCCATACCGACGACGCCCAGCTAGCCCAACTGGCCATCGAGCTGGAGGGCGCGCAGCAGGCTCTGGTCGGCGCTGCCCGCGAGCTGGAGGAGCAGCGCGCCGCTGACGAGGACAGCTACAGCAAGGCGCTGTGCACTCGCTTCCTGGTCCAGGGCGCGATTGAGCGCTCCACCAATCTGGCGGTGGAGCTGCTGGGCGGCATGGCCTTCATCGCCTCTGACGAGGTTGCCTACCTGCTCGCCGCCTCCCGCGCGATCTGCTTCCACCCGATTTCCCGTGCCGCCGCCACGCCACTGCTGGCGAGCTACCTGCGGGAATCGACCGCGGCCCCGGCGGCCCAAGGCTAGGGCGCACGGACGGACGCGGCGCAACGATCAGCATGACTCAGCAGGAAGCCTGACTTCATGACCACGACGACAGAGACGCTCTATCCGGTACGGCCGGGGAACATCCATCCACTGCTCCACTTCTTCGCCATTCCGTTGTTCGCCTTGCTGCTGGTGTTCAACACCGCCGCCATCAGCGTAATCCTGGCGCTGGCGCTGACGCTGCAGCTGTGCCGCGTGGGCCTCGGGCTGATTCCCGGCATGTCCGCCCTCGGCGGCGCCATCACCGCCGCCTACCACCGCCAGGTGCAACGCTTGGCGAACCGGGTGCTGAAGGATCCACGCGACGAACCCATACTGGCCGGCGCCATCACCCTGGCCCTGACCGCCCTGCCGATCTTCATCGCCCAGCTGATACTGGTGGAGATCTACTGGCCGCTGGTACTGGGCTTCTACGCCTTCGTCTACGGCCCGAACATCCGCGCTTTCGTACGCTCCTTCAGCTGTATGCACCAGGAGGGGCACAAGGTCGGCGGCGTGTTCAAGCGCTCCAGTGTGCTGGAGAAATGGACCGGCAACTCCTTCCTCTACATGTTCTTCGCCATACCCATGGGCCTGACCCCGCATGCGGCAGCGCACCTGCAGCAGCACCATCGGGAAAATGCCGGTCCGCTGGACATCTACGCCACCGCCCGCTACGACCATGCCAACGCCTGGCACTTCATCGTCTACATGGTGCGCGAAGTGATGTACCAGCAGTTCCTGGTCTCGCCCTACCTGTACTTCCGCAGCAAGCGCAGAACGGCACAGATGAACAGCATGATCATCGGCAACCTGCTGCACCTGGCGCTGTTCGCTTTGTTGGCGACCTACAGCCTGCCGATCGCCGTGCTGTACATGCTGGTGCCCTGGTGCGCGAGCAACTTCCTGATGGGCGTCATCCACTGGAGCCAGCATGCCTTCTACGGCGGCCAGCAGGACCCGAAGGACTTCATGTACAACACTGTGACCCTGCTGGAGAAGCCGGTGAACATGCTCAACGAGGGCTACCACGTCTGCCACCACCACTGGGAGAACGTGCACTGGTCCGAGAGCCCGGCCCTGTTCGAACGCATCAAGCCGGAGATGCGGGCGGCCCAGTCCATGGTGTTCCGCGATCTCAGCGTGCTCGACCTGTTCCTCATGCTGATGCTGCGCCGCTTCGGCGCCATGGCCGACAAGCTGGACTGGTGGGAGCCGCTGTCGCGGGAAGAGAAGATTGCCCTGCTCAAGCGCCGGGTCGCTCCCGCCCCGATCGCCGAGCACGAGCTGGCCTACCAGCAGAGCAGCGTCGGGCGCCCCCTGCACTTCCCTACCGCAACCGCAGTGGACGTGAGCGCGCCATGAACAAAGCACTGATCCTCAAAGTGGCCTACATCGAACGGGAAACCGAGGACGCGGTCACCATCCACCTCAAGCAGCCGCTGCTGCGCAAGATCCGCTATACCGCCGGGCAGTACCTGACGCTGGAAGTGGATGTCGATGGCGACGGTGCCAAGGGCTGCCGGGCCTATTCGATCAGCAGCACGCCGGGCCTGGACAAAACCCTGTCGATCACGGTCAAGCGCATCGCCGGCGGCAAGGTCTCCAACCGCCTGGTGCAGCAGCTCGCCGCTGGCGACGCAGTGCATACCCTGGGCGCACATGGCCGCTTCACCTTCGCCCCGCAGCCGGGCAAGCGCCGACACCTCGTGCTGTTCGCCGCCGGCAGCGGCATCACGCCGGTCTTCTCGATCCTCAAGTCGGCCCTGCACTTCGAAGCGGACTCTCGAGTGACGCTGATCTACGGCAACCGCAACCACGACTCGGTGATTTTCCGCGACAAGCTCGAGCAGCTGCAGCGCCTGTTCCGCGAGCGCCTGCAGCTGGTCCACGTGCTGTCTCAACCGGACGTGCCCTGCCAGCACAGCGGTCGCCTGACTCGCGAGCGGGTCATCGAGATCCTCGGCGCGCTGGCCAATCCGCCGGGCTATGCCCTCGAATACTACGCTTGCGGCCCCAGCGGGATGATGGATGAGGTCACCGACGCCCTGCAGACCATGGGCGTAGCGCCGGAAGCGGTGCACATGGAGAGCTTCACGCCGGCCAAAGCCAGCCAGCAACCATTGCAGACCGGCACGCCGAAGCGCGTACAGCTGCTGATGCAGGGTCAGGAGTTCAGCTTCGTCGTGCCCGCCGGCCAGACCATTCTCGAGGCTGCCCTGGCCAGCGGCGTGCAGCCGCCCTTTTCCTGCCGCAGCGGTTTCTGCACCGCGTGCATCTGCACCAAGCTCGCCGGCGAGGTGGAGATGCGCGAGGACCACGGCCTGTCCTCAGCCGAACTGAAGATGGGCCATGCACTGATGTGCATCGGCTATCCGGTAACCGACGACGTGCGCCTGCAGGTCGAGTAACTAACAATCCAGGAAGGTGACCTAGTGGATAGAGATTCGATTCTGGCGGCACAAGACGAGATCCGCCTGGCCAAGCGCGCGGAACTGAAGGTAGATCGTGAGCAGCAGGCGCAGTTGCAGGCCCTGCAGCAGCCAGACCCGGTGCGTTTTCTGCTGTGGTCGGCGCTGCACGTGGCGGTATGGGTAGCCGGCGCCGCCGTCATCCTGTTCGCCGAGCACTGGCTGGCGCAACTGCTCGCCGTGCTGGTGCTAGGCAATCAGATGCACGCCTTCACCATACTGCAGCACGACTGCGGCCACCAGAACGCCTTCCGTTCCGCCACCTGGAACCTCTGGGTGGGCCGCTTCTTCGCCTGGTTCATCGTCTTCCCCTACTCCTCCTTCACCGAGTGCCACAAATACCATCACCGCTATCTGGGCGACGCAGACCGAGACCCGGACGAGTGGAACTACGCCGGCGGGGTCAAGTGGATGTTCCTGCGCATTGCTTTCTTCGTGCCGCGCTTCACCTACTTCTCGCTGGTGCGCTACGGCAGCCAGGTACGCAATCTGGTACTGCGCGAGCTGCTGTTCAACCTGCTGACGATGGTGGCGCTCGGCATCTGGTTCGCCAGCATGGGCATGCTCCTGCAGTTCGTGCTGATCTTCATCGCGCCGGTTCTGTTGCTGGCGCTGCTGATCAACCCGATCTCGCGCGGTTACGAGCACTTCCCGATGGCCACCCTCGACAGCGAGGACGAGCAGCGACTGGACCTGGCAAAGAACACCATCACCATACCCAGCCGCGTGCTCAGTCTGATCTGGGCCAACATCAACTACCACGTCGAGCATCACGTGTACCCCGGCGTGCCGTTCTTCAACCTGCACAAGGTCCACGCTTTGCTGGACAACAAGTCATTTCTGCGCGACCGCTGGTTGCTCGCCCGCCTCTTCGCACGTCACCCGCAAGAGCCCCGCCACGGCGCTGCTCCGGCCGCCGATGCGCACTGAGGAGACAGGCATGGACTGTCTGTTCTGCAGGATCGTCGCCGGCGCCGAGTCCTCTGCCCGGGTCTACGAGGACGAACACTGCTTCGCCTTCATGGACATCCACCCGCTGGGCCAGGGTCACGTACTGCTGATCCCGCGCCAGCACGTGGAGAAGCTCGATCAGCTACCGGCCGCCACTCGCCGCCACCTCTACCAGGTGTTCGACGAGCTGCTTGCGGCCCAACGCCGTGCCGGTTTCGGCATCGAGGGCTCGCACCTGATCGTCAATGATGGCAAGGCCAGCAATCAGCACATACCCCATGCACACCTGCACCTGATTCCGCGCAAGCGCGGCGATGGCCTGGGCTTCGGCTGGCGCATGTTCCTGCACTTCACCGGGCTGTTCGGTCCGCGCACCGCCCAGCCTGTTCTGCAGGTGCAGGCCGAGGCCATCGCCGCGCGAATAGAGCGCCCCGCCGCCCGTCAGCCAAGCGCCGAAGCCGCACTGGAGCAGGTGCCCTGAGTCACCCGATTCTAAGTCACAAGAGAAGAACATGACTGCACAGCTCAATGCGCCGCTGACGGCAGAGAAGGTCTACCGGGTCCTGATCATCGGCGCTGGTTTCTCAGGCATCGGCATGGCAGTGCGCCTCAGACAACGCGGCGAATGCGACTTCGTGGTGTACGAGAAGGAGGCCGGCGTCGGCGGCACCTGGTGGGTCAACCAGTACCCGGGCTGCGCCTGCGATATCCCCTCGCACCTCTATTCGTTCTCCTTCGCCCCCAATCCGGACTGGTCGCGGCGCTTCTCGCCGCAGCCGGAGATCCGCGACTATCTGGCACGCTGTGCAGAGCGCTACGAGCTGATGCCACATATCCGCTTCAACCGCGAGGTGACCTCGCTGCGCTGGCTGGCGGACCGGGCGCTATGGCAGGTCACCGATGGCGAGGGAAGAGTAGTCTTCGCCCGCACAGTGGTTGCCGGCACCGGCGCCCTGTCCACCCCCGACTACCCGGACATCGCCGGCCTGCAGCGCTTCCGCGGACGCATCTTCCACTCGCAGCACTGGGACCATGACTACGACCTGACGGGCAAGCGCATCGGTGTGATCGGCACCGGTGCCTCGGCGATCCAGTTCGTTCCCGAGATACAACCGGTAGCCGGCGCGCTCACGGTATTTCAGCGCACACCGCCGTGGATCATCCCCAAGCCTGACCGCGGTTTCTCGCACCTCGAGCGCGGCCTACTGCGGCGTTTCCCGCGCCTGCAGAAACTGGTCCGCAGCCTCACCTACGCAATCCACGAGACCCGCGCTCTGGGCTTCGCCTTCAATCCGAAACTGATGGCTTTCCACCGTTTCCTGGCACTCAATCTGCTGCGCCGCCAGGTCCGCGACCGGGAGCTGCGCCGGCGCCTGACGCCACGCTATGCCATTGGCTGCAAGCGCATCCTGATTTCCAATAACTACTACCCGGCCATCACCCAGGCCAACGTGCGCCTGGTGACCAGCGGAATCCGCGAGATCACGGAAGACGCAGTGATCACCGAGGACGGCCAGAGTCACGCGCTGGACCTGCTGATCCTCGGTACCGGCTTCAAGGCCAGCGCCCCCTTCCCGCGCGGAATGATCTTCGGCGTCGCCGACCGAGACATCCTCGACGCCTGGAGCCAAGGTCCGGAAGCCTACAAGGGCACCACCGTGGCAGGCTTCCCCAACCTGTTCCTGCTGATGGGACCCAACACCGGTCTCGGCCACAACTCCATCGTCTACATGATCGAGTCGCAGATCACCTACATCCTCGGCGCGCTCGACACCCTGGAAGCCAGCGGGGCCAGCAGCCTGGACATCCGACCGCAGGTCCAGGAGCAGTTCAACGTCGGCCTGCGCGAGCGCATGCAGGGCGCAGTGTGGACCGTCGGTAACTGCCGCAGCTGGTACCGGCATGCCGAAACCGGGCGCAATGTGGTGATCTGGCCGGGCTTCAGCTGGACGTTCCGCCGCGCAACCCGGCGCTTCGACGCCGAGTCCTATCGGCTGACCGAGACCACCGAGTGATTACCCTCAACAGAAGGAGACTGTCATGAGCCCGTCAGGAAAAACGGTGTTCGTTTTCGGCTGCTACCTACTGGCGCTGGGCGCCACGTTGCTGCTGGTGCCGAACCTGCTGCTGGGGCTGTTCGGCTTCCCGCAGACCGAGGAAGTCTGGATACGCATACTCGGGCTGCTGGTGATCTACCTGGGCATCTACTACAGCCTGGCCGGGCGCCGCGACCTGCGCCCCTTCATCGCCGCCACCGTGCCGGTGCGCGCCTCGGTGCTGGCGTTCTTCGTCGCATTCGTCGCCAGCGGCATGGTCTCGCCCATGCTGTTGGTACTCGGTCTGCCCGACCTGCTCGGCGCGGCCTGGACCTGGAAGGCGCTGCGCAACGAGCGCTTCTCGGTGGCGCTCACCGGCAACTGATCGGCCGCGCTACTGCTGGCCGGCGCTCTCCTGGCAGAGCTGCTTGGCCAGGGCACCTAGCGTCATGATCGCGCGCTCGGACTCTCGGTTCCACGGCACGCCACAGGTCAGCCGCAGGCAGTGGTTGAACTGCTCGGTGTTACTGAAGATCAAGCCCGGAGCGATGCTGATGCCCTGCTGCAGCGCACGCACATGCAGCTCCTGGGCGCTGACCTTGCCTGGCAGGCTGACCCAGAGGATGAAGCCGCCATTGGGCCGGGTCATCTGCGTGCCTTCCGGGAAGTGCTGCTGCACCGCCAGCTGATAGGCGGTCATGTTCTTGCGGTACTCCTGGCGGATGTGGCGCAGGTGGCGGTCGTAGCCACCATTCTCCAGGTAGGCGGCCACGCCCATCTGGGTCACGCTGCAGGCCGAATGGGTGCTGAAGGTCTGCAACCGCTCCACCTCTTCCTGGTAGCGTCCGGCGATGATCCAGCCGATACGCACGCCCGGCGACAGGGTCTTGGAAAAGCTCGAGCAGTACACCACCTGGTCGTCGCGGTCATAAGCCTTGAGCGCCTTGCTGCGCCCCGGCTCGAACAGCAGTTCGCCGTAAATGTCGTCCTCGATCACCCGGATGCCGTGATCGGCAGTCAGGCGCAGCAGTTGCTTCTGGCGCTCCTCGGGAATGCTGCCGCCGAGCGGGTTGGACAGCCGCGCAGTGAGCACCAGGGCGCGGATCGGCCACTGGTTGGCGGCCAGCTGCAGGGCCTCCAGACTCAGACCTGTGGTCGGGTCACTGGGGATCTCGATGACTTTCAACCCGAGTACCTCGGCCAGTTGCAGCAGGCCGTAGTAGGTAGGCGACTCGGCGGCGATCAGGTCTCCCGGCTGGGTCATGACCCGCAGGGCCATGTGGATGGCGTCCACGCAGCCGTGGGTGATCACCACCTCGGATGGATCGACCACCACGCCGGCATCGCGCATGCGGATCGCCACCTGGCGCCGCAGCGGCTCGTAGCCGGGGCTGAACATGTAGCTGAAGGCGCGCGGGCTCTGGAAGCGGGTGACCTTGGCCAGCTGCTGGTGCAGCGAGCGCACCGGCAGGTAGTCGACATGCGGCACGGCGGCGCCGAGGGGAAACACCCCTTCCTGGCGCGACTCGGTGAGGACCTGGCTGATGATGCTGCTGCGGGTAACCATGGACGGCCGCTCGACCCGCGCGATGTCCGGGGTCGGCGCGGTCAGACCGGCGGTCTGGTGCACGTAGAAGCCGGACTGCGGGCGGGCGCGGATCAGGCCCATATCCTCGAGGTTGGCATAGGCCTGCAGCACGGTGGCGTGGCTGACACTGAGCTGCGAGCTCATCTTGCGCACCGAGGGCACGCGCTCGCCCGGCTGGTAGACACCGCGACGGATATCCTCGGCCAGCTGCTGGGCGATGCGCTGGTAAAGCAACAAACTGGTCATGAGGAGGCTCCTTTCACTACTGAACCGCAACAGTAGCCAAATACAGCTGAAACTTGGCGGTACAGTCGGATTTTATGCCAGCAGTACAGTTGCAGCTGTTACAGCTTAGGTGAAGCGCTGCACAGACCTCATTAGACGTTGGTCGAACAAAAAAACCCGGGCTAGGGCACCGGGGTTTGTGCGGACACGAAGGCTCTCAGCGGTAGTCGCCGAGCTTGCCCTGTTCGTCGGAGATGAGGATCTCAACCCGACGGTTCTGCGCACGGCCCTTGGCCGAAGCATTCTCCGCCAGCGGGTGGGCCTCGCCGTAACCTTTGACCTGCATGCGCCGGGCATCGATACCGAGGTCGACCAGCACGTCGGCCACGGCCTGGGCACGGGCACGCGATAGCTCGAGATTCTCCTCCGCGATACCACGATTGTCGGTGTAACCCTCGATGCGGATATTGCGCCGCGGATTGATCTGAAGGAATTGCACCAGCTTGAGGATGGTGCGGTTGGCCGACGCCTTGAGCTCGGTACGGCCAGCATCGAACAGCACGTCCCCCAGCGTCATGACCAGACCGCGATCGGTCTCGCTGGCGGCCAGATAGACCACCTGCTCCTCCAGCCACTGGCCCTGCTGCTGAGCACCAAGCAGCTTGGCCTCGCGCAATGCAAGCTGCAGGCGCTCACGCTCCAGCTCAAGCCTGGCCAGACGCTCCTGATTGAGCACGAGATCAGCGTGCTGGCGGGCAATCTGGCTGTAGCGCTGACTCAGATAGGCGTAGTGCGCCACATCATCGGCGCTGCCCCAGTAGCTGGAGAGGCGCTCGGCGCGAGCCAGCGATTCGCCGGCACGGATCACGTCCTTGGGCGCGCTGCGCAGCACATCCGGATCCTCCTTGACCTGCTGGAAACTGGCCTCTGCCTCGGCCAGCACTTGCTGGCTCTGCTGACCGGCACAACCGGCGAGCAATGCCAGAGGCAACAGCAGGCCCATTGTCAGAACGTTGTTGGACATTACGGCAACTCCCCCAGTTGCTTGCGCAGGCGGGTAATGCGCGCATTCAGTTCGTCGAGCTGCTTCTGGCTCTTCTGATTGAGCACTCTGGCCTCGGCCAGGCGTGCGTCGAGTTCGGCCTGCTCGGCGAAGACCCGGGCGCGCTTGTAGTCTTCCTCGCCCATGTTTTTCTCGGCACGGGCGAGCTTCTGCTCGGCCAGCTGCATTTCCTCGATCTGCGTATCCGCGCCGACGGCACGGGCCTGCTCGACGGCCTGGGCTGTCAGGCGCATCTGCTCGCGCGGCGCCGGGTCGTTGGCACAGCCGGCCAGGGCCAGCACAGCCAAGCCAAGGGGTAGAAGTCGGTTCACTGGGACTGTTCCTGCGGTTGCGGGGGTACGTCGGCGGCCTGCAGCTGCTGGGCCTTCCAGCGCTCCAGGTTGCGCTGTAGAAGGGTTTCCGGCAGGCCGGCGGCGGTCAATTCTGTCATTTTTTTCGCCAGCTGTCCGCGCAGCCAGGGGTCGTTGCAGGCCGAATCGTGCGCCAGGGTCAGGTACAGACCCTCGCTGGAAATCGGCGGTTCCAGTGTCTCCAGGCTCTCCAGCATGCCCTGGGTGCCGGCCAGCGCCATGCCTGGGTAACGTTCGTGGAGCACATAGTCGCTACGCCCCAGCAGCAACTTCTGGAAGGCCTGGAGCAGGCTAGGCGCCTCTTCCACGTTGAGGTTGGCCTTGGCGAAGGCATCGAACTGCTGGCCAAAACTGTTGTGCACGAGGGTGCCGCCGGTTCGCCCGCGCAGGTCCTCCCAACCGCTGTAAGGGAAGCCCTGGTCTTTGCGCACCCAGACCACGCTGGGGCTGCTGAAGAAGGCCGGGTGCACGTAGTCCATGTACTCCAGGCGTGGCAGCGTGAGCGCGGCTCCGGCCAGCAGATCGACCCGACCGGTACGGACCTCGTCCTGGGCGCGGGACCAGGGGCCGGTATAGAGAATCTCGATCTTCACACCCAATTGCTCGCCGATTAGCGTCAGCAGGTCGGCATTGGCGCCGATCAGGTGCTGCGGGCTCTGCGGGTCACGCCACAGATAGGGGGCATACTCTGGATTTCCGGTAGCCACCAGGCGCTCGCACTTGCCAGCCGCCGAAGCGAAACTGGGCAGCAAGGCCAGGAGCGCCAGGCCGATGAGGTTCAATGTCCGCATTTTTTGCATCTGAAACACCGCTGTTCTCGTGGCAGGCACAGGTGCTGCCCGCATCATGCTAGCGTACCAAGCATGTCTAATAATTATTAGCGATAAGGATTCGCCCCATGAAAAAGCTCGCCCTCGGTATCGCCCTGCTGCTGGCCTGTGCGGCTGGCGCCCTCTATCTGTACCCTGGCGCGCTGGTCGCCAGCATGAAGTTCATCGAGCGCCAGCAGGCCGGCCTCTCCCCTCGCGAGATAGAGGTCGATGGGCTGACCATACATTACTACGAAGGCGGGCCGGCGCAGGGTGAAACTCTGCTGATGGTCCACGGATTCGCCGCCAGCCGCGACAACTGGCTGCGCTTCGCCCGCTACTTCACCCACCGCTACCATGTACTGGCGCTCGACCTGCCGGGGTTTGGCGAGAGCAGCCGAGCGGATATCAGCTACGACGTCGCCAGCCAGGCTGAGCGGGTTCGCGCCTTCGCCAATGCCCTCAAGGTCGAACGACTACACCTGATTGGCAACTCTATGGGCGGGCACATATCAGCCCTGTATGCCGCACGCCACCCCGAACAGGTGCTGAGCTTGGCACTGTTTGACAATGCCGGCGTCACCGCACCGCACAAGAGCGAGATGATCCAGCTCCTTGAGCGCGGCGAGCCCAACCCTCTGGTGGCACGCAATGCGGAAGAGTTCGATGCGCTACTGAACTTCGTGTTCGTGAGTCCACCGGCACTGCCGGATTCGCTCAAGCGCCACTTCGCCGAACAATCGATGGCCAACCGCGAACACCATGAGCGTATCTTCGCCCAGCTGCGCGAGCGCTATGTGCCGCTGGAGCCAGAGCTGCCCAAGATCCAGTCGCCTACCCTACTGTTGTGGGGAGACAAGGACCGCGTGCTGGATGTCTCCAGCATCGAGGTGATGAAGCCGCTGCTGAAACAGCCGAGCGTGGTGATCATGCAGAACTGCGGTCACGCACCGATGATCGAGCGCCCCGAGGAGACGGCCCGGCACTACCAGGCGTTCCTCGACAGCCTGAAATAGCCGCCCCCTGGGAAACAAAAAACCCGCTCATCGAGCGGGTTTCTTGTTGGCGCGGGAAACTGGATCA
Source organism: Pseudomonas stagnisoli (assembly GCF_048595745.1). Lineage (NCBI taxonomy): Bacteria > Pseudomonadati > Pseudomonadota > Gammaproteobacteria > Pseudomonadales > Pseudomonadaceae > Pseudomonas > Pseudomonas stagnisoli. The sequence goes on along the minus strand of NZ_CP184361.1, from coordinate 1,835,205 downwards.
GACCAGTTTCTCGAGCTCCGGTACGGCTTCGAACAGGTCAGCCACCAGGCCGTAGTCGGCCACCTGGAAGATCGGGGCTTCTTCGTCCTTGTTGATGGCGACGATGACCTTGGAGTCCTTCATACCGGCCAGGTGCTGGATGGCACCGGAGATGCCGACCGCGATGTACAGCTGCGGTGCGACGATCTTGCCGGTCTGGCCGACCTGCATGTCGTTCGGTACGAAACCGGCGTCGACGGCGGCGCGGGAGGCGCCGACAGCAGCGCCCAGCTTGTCGGCCAGGGCGTACAGGTGCTTGAAGTTGTCACCGTTGCCCATGCCACGGCCGCCGGAGACGACGATCTTGGCAGCGGTCAGTTCCGGACGGTCGGACTTGGCCAGCTCTTCGCCGACGAAGGACGACTTGCCGGCGTCACCGCCAGCAGCCACAGCTTCGATGGCAGCGGAACCGCCTTCGGCAGCAGCAGCGTCGAAGCCAGTGCCACGCACGGTGATCACCTTCACGGCAGCCGAGGACTGCACGGTAGCGATGGCGTTACCGGCATAGATCGGGCGCTTGAAGGTGTCAGCGCTTTCAACGGCGATGATCTCGGAGATCTGGTCGACATCCAGGGCAGCGGCGACGCGCGGCAGGATGTTCTTACCGTTGCTGGTGGCGGCAGCCAGGATGTGGCTGTAACCCTTGCCCAGTTCGGCAACCAGCGGAGCGACGTTTTCCGGCAGCTGGTTGGCGAAGGCAGCGTTGTCGGCAACCAGTACCTTGCTCACGCCAGCGATTTTGGCAGCGGCTTCGGCAGCGGCACCGGCGTTGGAGCCAGCGACCAGAACGTGAATGTCACCACCGATTTTCTGAGCGGCGGCCACGGTGTTCAGAGTGGCAGCGGCCAGAGCGGCGTTAGTGTGTTCAGCAACAACCAAGATAGTCATTTAGATTACCTTCGCCTCGTTCTTCAGTTTCTCGACCAGTTCAGCCACGGACTTGACCTTGATGCCGGCACTGCGGGCAGCAGGCGCTTCGACTTTCAGGGTCTTGACGGTGGAGGTGGTGGAAACGCCCAGGGCGTCCGGAGTCACCACGTCCAGCGGCTTCTTCTTGGCTTTCATGATGTTCGGCAGAGACGCGTAGCGCGGCTCGTTCAGACGCAGGTCGGTGGTGACGATCGCCGGCAGGGCCAGGGCAACGGTCTGCAGGCCGCCGTCGATTTCGCGGGTCACGTTGACCTTGTCGCCAGTCACTTCGACCTTGGAGGCAAAGGTGCCCTGGGCGAAGCCGGTGAGGGCGCCCAGCATCTGGCCGGTCTGGTTATTGTCGCTGTCGATGGCTTGCTTGCCCATGATGACCAGTTGCGGCTGCTCCTTGTCGACCACGGCTTTCAGCAGCTTGGCCACGGCCAGGGAGTTCAGCTCTTCGTTGGTCTCGACCAGGATGGAACGGTCAGCGCCCAGGGCCAGGGCGGTGCGCAGTTGTTCCTGAGCGGCGTTCGGGCCGATGGTGACGACGACGATCTCGCTAGCGACGCCCTTCTCTTTCAGGCGAACGGCCTCTTCGACGGCGATTTCGCAGAAGGGGTTCATCGACATCTTGACGTTGGCGAGGTCGACGCCGGAGTTATCCGCTTTGACGCGGACTTTGACGTTGTAGTCGACCACTCGTTTGACAGCTACAAGAACCTTCATGGATTCCTCGTTACTCTCCGGTGAATAAGAATGTCGCCAAGGCAAGCCTGGCCGGTGATGCAGGTCGGCCGGAACCGACAGTCAGCCCATACGGCAAACGCAAAACCGCCCGTATCTTGACCGGAACGCCTTTTTCGGTCAACACGAAAAACCGCCCTTTTATCTGGCGCCAGCCCTTGCGCTATGAGGCTTTGAGAAAATTCAAACAAACGTTTGTATTGGACGCCAGAGGGTCTGTATATATAATGCCCAGCGCGCAGGCCAGAGAAAGCCTAGCCAAGCCAGATCAACAACACCGAAGAAGCCTTGAGTAGGAGATTCTCTGTGGAACGCGAATTTATGGAATTCGACGTCGTCATCGTCGGCGCCGGCCCTTCCGGCCTGTCCGCCGCCTGCCGACTGAAGCAGAAGGCCGCTGAAGCCGGCAAAGAAATCAGCGTCTGCGTGGTCGAGAAGGGTTCCGAAGTCGGCGCTCACATCCTCTCCGGTGCAGTCTTCGAGCCGCGCGCCCTGAACGAACTGTTCCCCAACTGGAAGGAACTGGGCGCCCCGCTGAACACCGAAGTCAAGCGCGACGACATCTACCTGCTGAAGAGCGCCGACAAGGCCTCCAAGGTACCGAACTTCTTTGTGCCCAAGACCATGCACAACGAAGGCAACTACATCATCTCTCTGGGCAATCTGTGCCGCTGGCTGGCCCAGCAGGCCGAAGCCCTGGGCGTCGAGATCTACCCGGGCTTCGCCGCCCAGGAAGCGCTGATCGACGAGAACGGCGTGGTGCGCGGCATCATCACCGGCGACCTCGGCGTGGACCGTGAAGGCCATCCGAAGGAAGGCTACTACACCCCCGGCATGGAACTGCGCGGCAAGTACACCCTGTTCGCCGAAGGCTGCCGTGGCCACATCGGCAAGCAGCTGATCAAGAAGTTCAACCTGGACTCCGAAGCCGACGCCCAGCACTACGGCATCGGCATCAAGGAAATCTGGGACATCGACCCGGCCAAGCACGAACAGGGCCTGGTGGTGCACACTGCCGGCTGGCCGCTGTCCGACGAGAATCCGGGCGGCTCCTTCCTCTATCACCTGGAGAACAACCAGGTGGTGGTCGGTCTGATCGTCGACCTGTCCTACTCCAACCCCTTCCTGTCGCCGTTCGACGAGTTCCAGCGCTACAAGCATCACCCGGTGATCGCCCAGTACCTGGAGGGCGGCAAGCGCGTGGCCTACGGTGCTCGCGCCATCTGCAAGGGCGGCCTGAACTCGCTGCCGAAGATGGTCTTCCCGGGCGGCGCCCTGATCGGCTGCGACCTCGGCACCCTGAACTTCGCCAAGATCAAGGGCAGCCACACCGCCATGAAGTCCGGCATGCTGGCCGCCGAGGCCGTGGCCGACGTGCTGCTGGCCGACGGCCAGGGCGGCGACCTGCTCAATGGCTATGTCGATGGCTTCAAGGCCAGCTGGCTGTACGACGAGCTGTTCCGCAGCCGCAACTTCGGCGCTGCCATCCACAAGTTCGGCGCCATCGCCGGCGGTGCATTCAACTTCATCGACCAGAACATCTTCGGCGGCAAGATTCCGGTCACCCTGCACGATAACAAGCCGGACTACGCCTGCCTGAAGCCGGCGGCCGAGTGCCAGCGCATCGAATATCCGAAGCCGGACGGCAAGCTGAGCTTCGACAAACTCTCCTCGGTGTTCCTCTCCAACACCAACCACGAGGAAGAGCAGCCCTGCCACCTGAAGCTGACCGACGCCAGCATTCCGCTGTCCGTCAACCTGCCGAAGTTCGATGAACCGGCACAGCGCTACTGCCCGGCCGGCGTGTACGAAGTGGTGACTCAGGAAGACGGCGAGAAGCGCTTCCAGATCAACGCGCAGAACTGCGTACACTGCAAGACCTGCGACATCAAGGATCCGTCCCAGAACATCACCTGGGTGGCTCCGGAAGGCACTGGCGGCCCGAACTACCCCAACATGTAATTCGAGCCTCGATGAAGAAGCCGCCGCAAGGCGGCTTTTTTGTGCACGCACAGTTGCAAACTGGCGCTTTTCAGGGCGAGGTAGAGACCGCATCATGCCCGGCATCCCGACCAGGCCAGGAACCCTCATGATCGGCAAAGTCTCTCTCGACCGACTGCACTCGGCAGGCATGGCCGTGCTGTCTCTCGGTCTTTTCATTCAACTCAGCGGCCTGCTCTTCAACAACGATGACAGCCGCTATGCCACGCAGATTCACCTGCTGCTGTTTCTACCCGCGCTCCTGCTTTGGGCTGCCGAGAAGTTCGACTGGGGCATGTGGCGTCAACCCAGCGCCTACCTGCTGCTGGGCTTGCTCGGCTGGGTCTTGCTGCGCGGCAGCCTGGGTGCAGACAGCGACAAGCCGCCGCACTACTGGCTGAAGATTGGTCTGTTCATACTGCTGTATGTCTTCAGCATCCACCGACTCTTGATCGCCGGCAGCCTCAGAAAGTCATTGCTGGCCGCCATCATCGTCAGTGCGCTGGCAGCCTGGCTGACCCTCTTCTATCAGTTCGGCGTGCTCGACAAGCCGTTGTCCTATGCCGAACTGCGGACCTATGGACGGCTGTCTGAACTCGGCTGGGGAGGCTTCGCCGATCTCTCGCATCCGATCATCGCTGGCCTGTACTTCGGCCTGTTCGCGTTGCTCCTGCTCGGGCTGATCGTCGAGTTCGAGCCACGCTGGCCAGGCCTGCTCATCGCCTATGTAGGCCTGGCAGGCCTGTTGTTCTACGTCCTGCTGACCTTCTCGCGCGGCGCCTGGTTCGCCACTCTGGCCGGCGGACTGGTTCTGCTCCTGCTGTCGCCCAAACCGCGCGCACGACAATTGCTGGGGCTCGGCATATTGATACTGCTGGCGATGCTCCTCATCTTCCAGACCGAACTGCAGAGCGAAATTCGCCAGGGCACCAGTCAACGCGGCCCCATCTGGCACAACTGGCTGGATCGATTGCCCGAGTTCTGGCTGTACGGCGACGGAGCCGGCAAACCACTGGTTTACACCTACCCGTGGGGCGATACCGTCTTTCACGCCCACAGCCTGTATCTGCAGCTTTGGTACGAGTACGGCGTGATCGGCGCCGGGCTGTTCGCGGCACTGCTGTGCGCGCTGCTGCTCAAGGGCTGGCAGCTGCGCCGGCAGCGCGAGGCGCGCATTGGGCTGGCCGCACTGGTCTTCGCTGTGGTGGCGATGGTCTCGGACATCTATGCCCTCTTCCATCGCCCCAGCCCCTACTGGGTGATTGTCTGGCTACCGATCGGCTTTCTCATCGCACTGCGACGCCGCCCCGATCAGACACCGCCGTAGCGGGCGCGCAGAACATCGAGTATCCGCTGATAGGCACGCCCATCACCAAAGGGATTGCTCCAGGTCACCCGAGCCTCCAGCAGCGCATGGGCGGCCTCGATCAGCCGCGCAGGCTCGCCGTCCGGAACCAGGCATGCCCCACCGGTTTCCAGGCTTTCCGGACGCTCGGTATTGGCCCGCAGAACCAGGCAGCGGCGACGCAGCACGCAGGCCTCTTCCTGCATGCCGCCACTATCGGTCAGCACGAGTGCGGCGCCCTGCATGAGTGCCAGCATGTCCAAGTAGCCGACAGGTTCGATCGCACGGAGGCGCCCCATGCCCAGCACCACTGCACGATTCTGCTGGTTCAGGCGGGGATGCAGGGGAAAGATCACCGGGCGATCCAGCACGTCGGCCAAGTCCTGCACGGCATGCATCAATCGGGCGAAATGCTGCGGATCGTCGGTATTGGAGGGACGATGACAGGTCAGCAACAGATACCCCTCCTGCTGCACGCCCAGCGTTTGGTAAATGGCCGATCGCTCGCTGACCGCAGGCGCGTAATGCAGCGCTGCATCGTTTCCGGTATTGCCGGTGACATGAACGCCTGCACCGGAGATTCCCTCGCGCGCCAACAACTCGACCTGCAATGGAGAGGGGCAGAACCAGAGACTGGAGAGATGGTCCAGCAGTACACGGTTGTTCTCTTCGGGCATGCCCTTGTCGAAACTGCGCAGACCGGCCTCGATGTGCGCCACCTCGATACCCGCCTTGCTGGCCGCCAGACCGCCCGCAAGTGCGCTGTTGGTATCACCCTGCACGATGACGCAGTCAGGCCGCACCTCGCGCAGAATCGGCTCGATGCCCAGCAGCATGCGCCCGATCTGCTGACTGGCCGCCCCGGAACCCACCCCCAGGTTGTAATGAGCGCCGGGCAAGTCGAACTCCGTGAAGAACTGGCCGTCCATCAGGGCGTCGTAGTGCTGATTGGTGTGAATCAGCGTGTAAGACACTCCCTGGCGGACGCAGGCGGCCAGCATCGACGAGAGCTTGATGATTTCAGGGCGCGTGCCCAATACGAACGCGAGATGCATGCATTTCCTTGGTACTAGGCCAGCACTAATGCTGAATCGTTTCGAGCGGGCGCATCAACTGCCCGCATTGGTTTTCCTCTCGGAACGCCCGACAACACGCCGCGAGCAGCCGCGGATTAACGCCGCCATCGATGATGCTCACATGGCCATGCTGCGCCTGCAGCACATCGACAGCCCAGGGCGCCTGGAATGCCGGCGAGACGCGGGCTGTCATGGTCAGCGCGCCTCCTGGCCAGCCGCCGATACAGCCCGACTTGCCAGGTCGACATAACATGCCGCCAGCCGGGGCGCCTGCCCACTCCAGGTAAACTGGCTACGCACCCTCTCACGCACCTGCTCCGGCACCTGCCGCTGCGCAGTAGCATATGCACAGCGGGCCAAAGCCGGCACATCGCCCATCGGGAACAGCGCATCCCAGCCAACCGCATCCAGAATGGCGCGGTTACCCTCGATGTCCGAACAGGTGATCGGCACCCCAGCCAACAGCGCCTCCAGAACCACCGTCGGCATACCCTCGCGCGCGGACGCCAGAACCATGCTGTCGCAACCGGCCATCATGGCGGCGGCGTCATCATCGTCCTGCCACCCAAGGAAGCGCACACGCTCCGTGACACCCAGTTGCCGAGCGAGCGCCAGCAGAGGCTCGCGTTCATCGCCACGTCCAATGACATGCAGCACGGCATCCGCCAGGCAGGGCTCGGCCAGAGCCTTGAGCACATCATCCAGGCGCTTGATGGGGTCCAGTCGCCCGATCGACAACAACGCGGGCCGCCCCTCCAGAGGCGCCGCAGCAGAGCGGCACAGCGTACGCTGCGCATCGATACAGTTGGGGACGATCATCACGCGCCGGGCTTTGAGACCACGCTTCGCCACGTCGTCGATCCAGCCCTCGTGCAGCAGCACCAGGGTGCCGGCAATATGCAGCAGAACACGCTCCGCCGTCAGGTCCCATAGGCGCTTGAACGCGCGCAACAGCCACGAGCCGCCGTCATAGTAACAATGAGGGGTGTACACCACAGGCACCCGACGCAAGCGGGCCAGCAGCGCAGCACACAACACCAGCGGCGTGCGCGAACCGTGCAAATGCACGACATCACAGTGACTCAGGCAGCCCCAGAGCCGGCGGTAACCACCCCGTACAACAGGGAACGGCGCTTGCCCCTCGCCCACCTGGGGCGCAAGCATGCTCAGGGTCACCGAGGGATCATCTCGTAGCGCCTGCGCCAAGCCCTGAACATGCCGGGCAACACCGCTGAATAGCGGCTGATACTCCTTGCTCACGAAGAGCACACGAACCTTCATGCTTGTTCCTCATCAACCGCACGACCAAGACCTGCCAACAACCGTGCGAGGCCTCCCGTCTCAGCCGTGAAACTCTCCTGCAACCAGGCCAGTTGAGCCCGCGCAGTCTCCTCGCGAAACGCCACGTCGGTGCGCAGGCGCTGGTACATCTCCAATACCTGCACCACATTCTCGGCGCAGGGGAGCCCCTCCAGGGTTTGCAAGGCACTCCGATTACCCTCCACTGGCGCGACCAGACGCACGACCCAGTGGCCGGCCAGCGCAGCATCAAACAGCGCGGTGCTACAGCACCCGAGCACCAGGCGTGGCGTGGCCCCGGCGCCAAACTCGGCATGAGGCGGCCTGCTACAGGCCAGCGCAGCCACACCCGGGTAGGGCTGTGACTCCTGGGGGTGCAGCAGGATGCGCAACCCTGGTTCGGCTTGCAGCAACGCTGTCGCAGTCGCTCGCAGCCAGCCCGGGAGTTCGCAACCGAGAATCGGCGCATGGGCCTGCGACAACAGGGAGAGCCCGGCGGGCGGCTGCTCGGGCGCCCTGAGTTCAGGCGCCCTGCCCAGTGCATCCTCGACCAGATGCGAGACCGGGCTGCCGCCCTCGACAAACGCACGGCGACTGCCTGCCCCCCAGACCACATACCAGTCGGCGCGAGTCGGAAAGAACTCATCCGTTGGCACGCCGTGCTGAAGGCAAACCGTGGTCGCGCCCTGGCCAATGGCTGCATTGCTCATCATGTCGAAATCGTTGTGCAGCACCAGCGGTCCGCGTCGCCCGGCCAGTGTGCGCGCCAGGCTGTCACGCCATAGCACGCGCCGGGACAGGCAACTGGCCAGAAGCAGCGAGCGCTGACCAAGCAGCACCCGTGCAAAGGTAGCCAAGGCCCTGCCAACGCCTGGCAAAGAAGGCCGCGCCGGGCGCAGCACCGGTAATCCCGGGGACAGGTCACGGGGTGACAGGCGTGGATGTACCAGGGCGAGCGCATTCCCCGGCTGCACGTGCTGCAGGCAGCGCGCCACTGTTCCCCAGCCACTCTTGCCGGCCAGGGTAACCAGCAGAATGATCTCGTCCCCCTCCCGGCAGCTAACGGGCATGGGACTACGCAACAGCTGCCAGGCGTCCCGCAGCAGCGCGGCAACGCCACGCAGCCCCGCCCATCGCCGGTGGTTGGCCTGGAGAAAGAAGGCTTCGTGCCTGACGTCCACTGCTGCGTCACCGACCTGCAGGCGCAGTGTCGCCAGATGGCGAGCAAAGGCACTACGCGACCCAGTCGATGAGATCATTCAACACATCCCGGAAAAATGCCGCCACGCTACCCGCACCGCTGGCAATTGCCAAGCGCGAACCCCATCGAGAAATCCGGAACCGCGAACACCCAGGATACCCGTAGCAATACCCGCCGACGCCCTGGCGTGCTTCGCAAGGCGCAGTGGACGCACAAACTGCATGTCGCCCACCGTGGCCTTGATGCGGCTGTAGCGATAGCCGGCAAGCAACCAGTACTGCCAGCGATCGGCCTGAGCGGGTGGCCGCTTCAGCGACCGCAAACAAAGCCACTGGTAGAACAGCGCCCCGCTATCACCACGCAGAGTGCGCGCCAGATCGATCAGACCTCAAGCACCGCAACTCGGGAGTTCAGCACGTCACAGATAGCGCGCACGCCGCCAGACCGGCGAGGGCTCATTGCCACCGCAAGCTGGGCAGCAAAGGCCGACCAACAGGCGATCAAGCGCTCGAAGATCCGCTCACAATGATGGGGACTGAACAGCAGACATCATCGGCTCTGAACGCCTCAAGAGTGGCACTGAGCCGACAACGCCAGTAAACCTGCAATTGCATCGTTTTGCGCGGCTATGGCACATTGCAGAGCCTTTCCGAACACACAGACCCCGCCAACAGAAACGGATGTCGTGTGGCCCCCCTGCTGTTCGAATTCAGGTTGATTGCATGTCCACCTCGACACCCCCACTGTCCTTCCAGCAGAGCGAGGTTTCTCTCGGCGAACTGCTGCTGCGGGTCTTGCGCTTTTACCAGAGATTCTTCCGCCTCCTCGCCGCTCCCGCACTGCTGCTGGCATTGTGCGCGGCCTGGCAGATTTCCCAGCGCCCGCTGTACGCGCTGGACGCATTCATCGAGGTTCCGGACATCACGCTCTCGGAGTGGCGCCAGACACAACCCTATCTCTGGGACGAGGCCCGGATCGCACGCAGTTTCGCGGGGGACGATGCGGAGCTGCAGAGGCTGAAGCGTCGGGCTCAGAATCCGCTGTTCTGGACGTCAAACGTCACCTACCAACCCTCAATTTTCCGCGATGATTTCCGTGAAATCCCTGGCCTGCAGAACGAGGAAAACAATGGACTCGGTCTGGCGCTCAAGCTGCGAGTCAGCGACGCGGAGCAGGCACAGCGCCATTTGCAGGTACTCAGCGAGCACATACGGCAGGCGTTGCTCGCCAACAGCCTGATGCACGCCGTGCGCGAGGGGCAGAAGGCTCTCGCCGAGCGATCCAAGCTGCTGACCGAAAAGCTCCAGGTCGGCTTCGAAATCCAGCAGGCAGAGCAACGCATCCGTGATATGCGCGGCCTGCTCGAGCGTTATCCGGAAACCCGGCAGATGCCCTCCCACACCGTCGTATCGGTACGCGAAGAAGGCGGTAAGTACCTGGCGCCATTGCCGCAGATCGTTGCACTGGAGGCAACGGTTTCTGAACAGCAGGCCCGCCTGCGCAAGCTGGAGCGTGACCTGCACAAGCTGGACGCGACCGCGGCACTGCTGGCCGATATGGACAACGCCGACCAGCAAGCGGCATCGGGTACCGATCTCTACAACCGCCTGCAGGAGAACAGCAACCGCCTGAGAGCCTCGCAGACACCGTTCACCAGCGCTCAGGACGAAGCACTGCAGGAATTGAATGCCAAGACCGATCTGGCCAAGGCACGTTATGACGCAATGGCAGGCAAGTCCCGCTCCACCCTTGCAATGGCCCCGATCTCGACCCGCAACCCGGTCCTGGCTGCCATCGCGACGTTTATCGCCGTGTTGGGCGGTCTGTCACTCTGGCTCGCCACACATATCTGGCTGAGCGGCGCAGAACCCGAACTGCGCTGGCTGCCGCGCCGCCTTCGGTCCCTGCTGATCAGCGCGAGGCCATCATGATGCGTCTTCTGGTGACCGGGGGAGCGGGCATGATCGGGCGTCGCGTGGTCGCGCAGTGGCGCGCTCGCCTTGGCGAAGTCGCCGTATACGACAACCTCAGCAGCGGCTTGACGATGCCGCACCAGGCAAGCCTGGCGGTCCAGGCTGACCTGCGGGATGAAGACAGCCTGAAAGCGGTACTGCGCGACTTCCGCCCTCAGGCCATTCTGCACTTGGCGGCGATTCACCACATTCCCACCTGTGAAAAACAGCGCGCCTACTGCCTCGACGTCAACGTGGTCGGCACCGAGCGTTTGCTGGCTGCCGCCACCGAGCACTCCATCGAACGCATCGCGCTGGCCTCCAGCGGGGCCGTCTATGCCTGGCAAGAAGCTGCACTGAGCGAACAAAGCCCACTGGCACCCTGCGACAACTATGCCTTGTCCAAGTTCTGCAATGAACAGCAGCTGCGCTACTGGGCTAACCAGGGCGGCCGCATCGGGCGTGCAGCGCGGATCTTCAATACCATCGGACACGACGACCCCAATGCACACCTCATTCCCGACATACTGACGCAGCTGCAGCAATCTTCCAGCGGCGTCATCCGCCTTGGCAACCTCACACCACGCCGGGACTACCTGCACGCCGATGACGTGGCCGCCGGCCTGATCGCCCTGCTGAACGATCCTCGCGACTCACTTGCATTCGATACCCTCAACCTCTGCTCAGGAGTCGAACACTCCGTCGAGCAGCTCGTGCGTGAACTGGCGGATGTCCTACAACGCCCTGTCACCATCGAAGTGGACCCTGCTCGCCAGCGCCCGGTCGATCGCATCAGCCAGCTGGGTGATCCACGCCATACCCTGAACACACTGGGTTGGCAGCCACGCATGGGCTTCAAGGAGGCTCTGCGGCGGGTTGCATTTCCGGACAGCCAGGCGTGAGTGAGGCAGACGGGCGAAGCTCTGGAATGAGACAGATGCTGGTGCTCGCCACGCTGGTCTACGCAATAGGCCAGGGCACCAACTTTCTCTTCCAGCTGCACCTCCTGCACCTGCTGGGCACCAGCGCCTATGGTCATGTTGGGTTGGCACACCTGCTGCTGATCACCGTGATCTTTCTTGCAGACCTGGGCTACGCCTCGTTGTTCCTGCGCGAGAACCCCGACCAGGTGGGCTGGCTGCGCGACTGGCGTTGTGCACTGACACACCGACTGGTCGCCACCCTTCTGTTGCTGTCCATCTGCAGTGTCGCGTTACGGGTACTCGCACCGAGTGTCGAGGCCATGGACTACTGGCTGGGTGCAGCACCCGCCGCGCTGATGGCGCTGTTCAATTTCTCCTCGCCCTTGATTGTCAGAGGGCACCGCCTGGTGGCCCTGCTCTCCGGCCAGGTGGCCTGGCCGGTTGCGCTGGTGCTGAGCCTGCTGCTGCCTCCGCACCTGCCATTATCGACAGCTGCCAGCGCTGGTATTGCAGTCAGCCTGGGCTTTGCCACTCAGGCGGTGGTGCATCTGTTGCTCAGCCAGAACTACAGATGCTGGCTACCCGGCATGGGCAAGGGCCAGCTCAACAGCGCCTTGCATCTGTCGGCACTGGGTGTCTGTGGCACCCTGCATGACCGGCTCACTGTCTTCCTGCTCGCCCCTCTGACCCCCGGTTTCCTCCCCTGGTACCTGCTACTGAACCACGCGCTCAGCGGCCTATCGGGCATCCAGGCCCAGCTCTCACGGCTGATGCTGCCAGGCGCTGCCAATGATCCGGGGCGAGCACGGGTGCTGCAGGCCAGTTCATGGACGCTACAGGGCACCGCGGCGCTGCTGATGGCTGCCCTGATAATGCAGGGGATGACGGCTGACGCGGAGCAGCAGGAGTGGCTGGCATTGACCGGCGTTCTGCTGCTTGCCTGGGGCATCACCGTCATCGGTGGCTTCCTCAGCCTGCCGCTGATCGCCGGCAATCGCGAACGGCCGCTGGCCCGATTGCTCGCGATCACTATCGCCGTCAGCGCTCCGCTTCAGATCCTGGCCGCCTGGGTACATTCCCCCGAACTGCTGCTGTGGAGCCGTACGCTCTGCCTGTTCACGATCACGCTGGGCGTGATCCGACTGCAGAACCTGCGCCTGAGCAACTGGGGATGGCTGACGACGGCTATCGCCCTGCTGGCGGGCCTTCTGGGATTCACCTCCGCCGCCCCCTGGTGCGGTCTGCTGCTGGCGCTACCCCTGCTGGCCGCGGTCGCGGGACGGCGCCCGCATTACCTCCCCCCAGCCATGCAGGCTTCCACATGACACCCGGAGTGCCAAACCAGTGTGCGGTCTGATTGCAGTTCGTGACTTTTCCGCCGCCAGCAACCTGGAGCCCGCAGTCCAGCGCGCGCTCGCCAGTCTGGCCCGCCGCGGCCCAGATGGCGAGGGTCTGGCCACTGTAGAGCAGACGCCCCGCACCGTCCTGGGCCATAGGCGCCTGGCCATCTACGACACCCGCACGGTAGCCGCCCAGCCCATGGTCTGCCCGCATACGGGCAACTCGCTGGTGTTCAACGGCGCCATCTACAACTTCCGCAGTTTGCGCGATGAACTGCGCGCCGCCGGCTGCGTGTTCAGGACCGACAGCGATACCGAAGTGTTGCTGCACGGCTGGCGGGTATGGGGTGAGGAACTGTTCGCGCGCTGCAACGGCATGTGGGCACTGGTGATCTGGGACGCCGCCAGCGGCGATCTGGTCTATTGTCGCGACCGACTGGGCGTCAAACCGCTCTACCTGTGCCATGACGGGCAGACAGCCATACTGGCCAGCGAGATCTCCGCCATCGCTGATTTCAGGGGGGGGTACCCGGCCCCCAATCCGGAGAAACTGTTCGACTTCTTGGTGACTTCGTATTCCGAGCAGAGCCATGCCACCTTCTTCCAGGGCATTCAGGCAGTCCCCCCGGGGCAGGTCTATCGGCTGAGCCGCACAGGACGAACCCACGCGCGGGCTTACCATCACTGGCCGCAGCCGGGTGAACTGGAGCCACTCGATGCAGAAGCCCTGCACGCACTGCTCGCCGACGCCGTGAACCTGCGCCTACGCGCCGATGTGCCGGTGGCCAGCCTGCTTTCCGGGGGCCTGGACAGCTCGATCATCACGCACCTGGCGCTCAAGGCCAGCGACTCTCCGCAGCATCGCCTGGAGGGAGCGTTCACCTATGCCTACCGCGAAGCCGAGCACGCAGCCGTTGACGAATCCGCCAAAGCCGCAGCGTTCATGCATGCCAGCGGACGCCCGGACCTGCACCGGATCGTGCGCTTTGCCGCTATTCCCAGCGCCGACGAGCTGATGAGTCTGGTGGGCGTGCAGGGCGAACCCTTCGCAACGCCCTCGATACTGGCCAGCTTCCGTACCTACCGCGCGATTGCCGAACAGGGATTCAAGGTCGTACTCGGTGGCGAGGGCGCCGACGAATTGCTCGGCGGCTACACCGTCCGCTACCACCCGCTGGCCGTCCGCAGCGCCTTGCACCAGGGGCAGTGGCGACAGGCTGCCAGGTTGATGGGACACCACACCTTTCCGCGCTCGCTGCTGCTCAATCGCATGATCTGGGATATGCCGCTGGCAGTAATCACGCCCCTGCTGCGGCGTCTGCGGCCCAGCGTGCAGGCCATCAGTGGTGATCTGTGGTCCGCCCAGCATCAGCGCATGGAAGCCATACGCGACAATGCACGCCTGGATCTGGAGCAACGGCTGCGCGACGATCAACTGAGCAGTCTGCTGCCCAGGGTATTACGCATGGCTGATCGCACCAGCATGGATGCCGGGATCGAACTGCGCAGTCCTTTCATGGATTACCGCCTGGTCGAACGTGCCCTGGTTACGCCAGCTGCCGAACGCGTTGGCGAGCGCTACTCGAAAGTGCTCCTGCGCACGGCGTTCCGCAACGAGCTCCCAGCCGCGGTTGTCGAGACCCCGAAAAACACCGGCTTTGGCCATGCCGAGCAATTCCTGCTGCGGCGCCTGCCCTGGGAACCCTTGCTGGAGGATCTACCTGCCGAGCTGGGCAGTTTCATCGATATTGCCAGCCTGCGACGCAGGCTCAGCGATCCGCATGGCGAACACAGCACCCTGTGGCAAGCCCTCTCGGTGGCGCTCTGGTACCGGAGGTTCTATGCGTGAAGCCCTCTGGCAGCGTGGGCGAGCCATTGACAGCGGTCAGTGCCGGATGTGCGGAACCACGGTCGGCCAGCGACACTTCTGGCCTGAGGTTTACGCCAACTCGGGCCAGCAACTGCGTCGCTGCGCGCATTGCGCCGGAGTCTACCTGGCGCCTGGCTTCACCGAAGAAGGCCTGGATGAATTCTATGCCGTGGCTTATCGGCGGCTCTTTCCCGCCGAGATTCCCTGGCATAGCACGGAACGCTTCTTCCGATGGCGCGGCGACCGGATCATTGCTCGGCAGCGCCTGCAACTGATCGCCCCCACACTTGCTCCCGGGGACAACCTGTTCGAACTGGGCCCCGGGTTTGGCGCCTTCCTCGCCGAGACGGCCATGCAACGCCCCGATCTGCAGCTCAGCGCCAGTGAGCCTGATGTGGCAAACCGAACAGCCTTGCTCGGGCAACACAAGGTTCACTTCGTAGAAGGACTCGATACCCTCGAACCAGGAAGCCTGCAAGGGCTGGTAGCCTTTCATACGCTGGAGCATGTGATAGACCCGCTGACCACCCTTGACCTGGCGGCTCGCGCCTTGAGCCCGGACGGCCAGCTGTGGATCGAGGTCCCTGACCTTTTCGGCGACTGGACCAGCCGCCTGTACGTGCACCCGGCGCACCTGAGCTACTTCTGTCGAGACAGTCTGCGCAACCTGGCGATGGCTGCCGGGTTCGAAGTGCTGAGCTGCGGCCCGCATCCGCTGCCGAGCCTAAGCGGCAATCTCTGGCTGCATGCGCGCCGTCCGGCGCAGCTGCTGCAGCGTCCCTTGCACGCCGAGGCAGAACAGGTCATCCAGGCCATCGACAGCCGGATCTCGCGCGTAGGGTGGGGAGCACGCGATGCCCTCAGGGCACTGGCCAAGCGCATGGCAATCAGGGTCCTCGGCCCGGGCGCAGTAGGCGAATGGCAGCGCTGGCGCCACAGACAACCGGATCGGGAGCAGCAGAAGTGAGATTCTTCCTGCTGCTGGTCCTGGTGCTCTGGGTCCATCTCGGCGATCTGACCAGCGCCTGGCTATACCGCTTCTGGCCTGCGGCCGCTGAGCTGAGAAACCTGCGCGATGCCATGGTCATCAGCCTTGCGGCGTGCTGCCTGCTCACAACACGCCTGCCCACCCAGATCATGCTGCCGATGATCAGCTATGCCGGGCTGGCCGCGATCTATCTGATCCTTACGGTCGGTGGCGCGCCCCTGGGCTTGCAGATTGCTTCCTTTGGCACTTTGGTGATTCCACCACTGTTCTTTCTCGCGTCCTACTATTGCGTGCGGACGCCAGGGCAACTGCGCACTCTCGCAGGCTGCCTGGTCATGCTCGCCCTTGCCAGCACCCTGTTCGGCGCCTGGGATCGGCAGAATACCGAGTTCTGGCTATACGACATCGACTACCCCCGGTACATGCTGGAGGTTAAAGGCATGCACGTCGGAGGAAACCCGGAGAACGGCCTGCCCTGGAACTTCTATGGCGGTATCGAGGTGGAGCGTCGGGCTGCCGGCCTGCTGGCGTCGCCACTGGCCCAGGGCATGTTCCTGTGCATCAGCTCGCTGCTGGCCATTGCCTGGCTGCAGAGGCGCGCAACCACACTCGGGCTGCTGATATGTGCGGTGCTGTTCGCCGGAATCTGGATGTCCGGAACCCGGGGTGCGATGCTTGCAGCAGGCCTCGCCCTGCTTGGCTACCTGTACTGCAACCGCAGCCTGCTTCCCGGTCGCGGCTGGCGCTGGCTAATACTCGGCAGCAGTGCGCTGGCGATCGTCGCAGCCTCCTGGCAGATCGTGATCATGAGTGTGAACTTCCTCGACGGCTCGACCATCGGCCACTGGATGGCTTTACAAAAGAACCTGCAGGACCTGCCGAGCGTGCTGCTGTTTGGCGCCGGTCTCGGCCAACAGGGTGGGATGGCCGGCAATACGGCAGCGGCAACCATCGGCGGGGGCGAAGGTGCGATTTTCAGCATCGCCTTCCAGCTGGGAGTGCCGGCTGCCCTCCTCTTTCTGCTCTTTCTGGCCAATCTGATCATGCAGCTTTGGCGTCATTATCGGACTCAGGGAGAACCCATGGCGCTGGCCGCCACCTGGCTCCTGTTGGGTGTATCGACCACCCTGGTTAGCTCCGAACACATGCTGTCCGTCTCGGGATCAGCGGCACTCTGGCTGCTGTCCGGCGCGGTACTGCGCAGCCTCAATGCATCTCGCAGCGAGTTGTATCAGCCATGACTGCAGCGACCAAGCGCCGCATCCGTTTGCTGGATTGCCCTATCGACCTGTTGAGCCCGCAGGAACTACTGGCCGATATCGAACAGGCGCTGCACAACAACGCCTGCATTCGCCTCGAAGGCTTGAACGTTGCCAAGCTGGTCGATGCCCGCAGAACACCAAGCCTGATGCAGGCACTGGAACAGGCCGAGCGCGTGCATATCGACGGGGCGGGCATCCATCTGGGATTGAGGTGGCTGCACCCCTATGTACCCCCCAGAAGAGCCGGCATCGACCTTCTGGGAGATCTTTGTGCGCTGGCCGCTCGTCTCGATGCCCCCGTCTTCCTGCTCGGTGCAAGACCCAACATCGTCCAGGCAACGGCCGAGAAGTTGATGGCACGCTACCCCGGACTGCGCATTGCCGGCGTGCGCGATGGCTACTTCAAGCCCGAGGAAGAGGCCGACGTCGCCGCCACCATCCGCGCCAGCGGTGCCAAACTGCTGTTCATTGGTATCAGCTCCCCCAAGAAGGAGAACTTCCTCCACCAGCACTGGGAACAACTGGGCGTCAATCTGGGAATGGGAGTGGGTGGATCCTTCGATGTGCTATCCGGAGAACTACCACGGGCTCCCCGCTGGATGCAGCGCATCGGCATGGAGTGGTGCTTCCGCATGCTGCTCGAACCACGCCGACTGGCCTGGCGCTATCTGAACACCAACTACATCTACGCAGGCTTGCTTCTGGCTGCAAAGGTCAGGACTTTCATGACCAAGCGAAAGAACACGACTGCCTGAATCGCGCCCCCAGGGTGCGCAGGCAATATGAACCCGATAAAGCAAAAGGGCTCCCGCAGGAGCCCTTTTTCATTCACCGCAACCGATCAGTGGGCGAACAGCGAACCGCCCTGCTTGCCAGCCAGTTTCTCCGGCTTGATCAGGAAACGGGCCAGGGCCGGCAGCAGCCACAGCGCACCGAACATGTTCCACAGCAGCATGAAGGTCAGCATCAGACCCATGTCGGCCTGGAACTTGATCGCCGAGAAGATCCAGGTAACCACGCCGATGGCCAGGCACAGACCGGTGAACAGCACGGCCTTACCGGTGGAGCGCAGGGTCTGGTAGTAAGCCTCCTGCAGCGTCATGCCGGCGCGCAGGAAGCTCTCCAGACGACTGTAGATGTAGATGCCATAGTCCACACCGATGCCCACACCCAGCGCGATTACCGGCAGAGTCGCCACCTTCACGCCAATACCCAGCCAGGCCATCAGGGCATTGCCGAGGATGGAGGTGAGGATCAGCGGCAGGATGATGCACAGCATCGCGCCGAAGGACCGGAAGGTGATCAGGCACATCAGCGCCACGCAGATGTACACCAGGATCAGGATCTTCAGCTCGGACGTGGCGATCACCTCATTGGTGGCCGCTTCGATGCCGGCGTTACCGGCCGCCAGGATGAACTCCAGGCCTTCCTTGTTGTTTTCCGCGGCGAACTCCTGCACCACCGAGACAGCACGCTTGAGCGTGGCGGCCTTGTGGTCGTTGAGGAACACCAGGACCGGCGCCAGCGAGCAATCGGCGTTGTACAGGCCATCGGCACGGGCGATGGAGTTGTTGAGGATGTCCGGGTTGCGCGACAGGGTCTCCCACTTGAGGCTGCCCTCGTTCATCCCCTTGATCACCTGCTTGGACACGCTGACCATGGAGATGGCCGATTGCACGCCCTCGGTGTTCTCCAGGCGCCACATCAGCTGGTCCATCGGCGCCAGGGTCTCGTGGGTCGAGCAACCCTCGTTCGGCGTCTTGACCATCACCACCAGCACGTCGGAGCTGGTCGAGTAGTTGCTGATGATGAAGTTGTTGTCCTGGTTGTAGCGCGAGTCCGGACGCAGTTCCGGCGCGCCCTGGTCGAGGTCGCCGACCTGCAGGTTGGCCTTCTGGTACCAGAACGCGGCCACACCGGCAGACAGCGCGATGACCACCGAAATCGGCGCCACCACCGGGTGGGCGAAGTTGGACAGCAGGCGCCAGAACGGCTGCTCACGACCGGCTTCACGCTTGCTGCGCTCGACCGCCTTCTTGCTGATACCGATGTAGGAAATCGCCACCGGCAACAGGATCAGGTTGGTGAACACGATCACCGCCACGCCGATGGAGGCGCCGATGGCCAGCTCGCGAATCACGCCGATGTCGATCACCAGCAGGGTGATGAAGCCGACGGCGTCCACCAGGATGGCGATCATGCCCGGCAGGAACAGCTGACGGAACGTCCGGCGTGCGGCGGTCAGGGCGTTGTCGGCATCACTCGACTGCAGGGCGATACCGTTGATCTTCTGCACCCCGTGGGAGATGCCGATGGCGAAGATCAGGAACGGCACCAGCATCGAGTACGGGTCGAGCCCGAAGCCGGCGAGGTTCATCAGGCCCAGCTGCCAGACCACCGCGATCAGGGTGGTGGAGACCACCGAGATGGTCGAGCGGATGCACCAGCTGAACCAGTAGAGCAGCACCAGGGTGATGCCCAGGGCAATACCGAAGAAGGCCACCACCATGATCAGGCCGTCGATCAGGTCACCGACCTTCTTGGCGAAACCGACGATGTGGATCTGCACATTAGGGTTCTGTGCCTGGTACTTCTCGCGGATCTTCTCTTCCAGCTCGTGGGAGAACTGGCGATAGTCCAGCTTGACCAGCTTGCTCTGGTCGTTCGGGTCCGGGTACTGCTCGAGCAGCGGTACGTCGACGATACTCGACTTGAAGTTGTTGGCCACCAGACGGCCGACCTGACCGGACTTGAGGACGTTGTTGCGCAACTCCTGCAGACTCTCGGCAGAGCCGTCGTAGGTCTGCGGAATCACCTCGCCACCGTCGAAGCCTTCCTCGGTCACTTCGGTCCAGCGCACGGCCGGGCTCCACAGCGACTTCAGGCCCGAACGGTCGACACCGGCGATGTAGAACACTTCGTCGTGGATCTGGCGCAGGGTTTCCATGTACTCCTTGGAGAAGATGTCACCATCTTTCGCCTCCACGGAAATTCGCACGGTGTTGCCCAGGTTGGCCAGATCGTTGCGGTGCTCGAGCATGTTCTGGATGAAGGGATGCTCTAGCGGAATCATCTTCTCGAAGCTGGTCGAGGGACGAATGTGCGAGGCCTGCCACAGCAGGAGAATGGTGATCAGCGCGCACAGTGCGATAACGACCGGGCGGTTGTTGAAGATCAGGCGCTCAAGAAAAGTCGCCTTGTCCTGATGATGGTTCATGGAACTCATATGCTGATTCGCCCCGGCTTATTGTTTTTTGCCTGGCTCGAGGCCAGTCGGAGTAGCGAGGTGCACGCCGCCCTGGCCCACCAGGACCAGATTGCCCGCCGCATCGTCGGTGGCGCCGGCCAGCGAGGCACGGTCGGCACGGTTGACGACGGTGAAGGCACGCCCGGCGTCCTTGCTGGTCAGCACACTGCCGCCATGACCGACGATGACCAGGGTACCGTCCTTGAGCAGGCTGCCATTGGCCAGGCCGAACTCCAGCGGACCGCTCTCGGAGAGCAGCTTGATCTGCTGCCAGCTCTTGCCGAAATCGGTGGAGCGGAACAGGTTGCCGCGCAGGCCATAGGCCAACAGGGTGTTGGCGCTGGCGGTGCCGAGCGCGCCGAACAGGGTGCCCTCATAAGGGCCCTGGACTTTCTCCCAGGTCTGCCCCCAATCGGCGGAACGGAACATGCTGCCCGCCTCGCCCACCACGAACAGGCCAGCATCCTTAACCGCGGTAATGCCGTTGAGGTGATAACCGTCTTCGTTGTCCAGACGGTCGCTGACGTCATTCCAGGTCTTGCCGCCGTCACTGGTTTCCAGCAGCGCACCGTAGGCGCCGACGGCGTAACCGGTGCTGGTATCACGGAACCAGATATCCAGCAGCGGCGCTTCGCGCTCCAGATCCTCGTGCTGCAATTCCCAGTTGGCGCCGCCGTCGTCGCTGGCGAGGATCTGTGCGTCGTGACCGACCGCCCAGCCATGCTTGTCATCGACAAAGTACACGGCGGTCAGCAGTTGACGGCTGGGCACCCGGGCCTGCACCCAGTTGCGACCAGCGTCTTCGGAGAACAGGATGTGGCCGCGATCACCAACAGCGACCAGGCGCTTGCCGGCATGGGCGATGTCCAGCAGCAGGCTGGTCACGGCCTTGGGCGATTCGATGGAGGTAATGGTGGCTGCTTCCGCGGCCTGCAGCGGCAGAGGCGCAGCGAAGGCCAGAACGGAACATACGCTGAGCAGAGACAGCGCTTTCGCCAGCGGCGATGGATGACGGGCCGGGGCCTGGAAACTCAGGGCGCCGGAGTGGGTGCGCCGCATGACGGGCTCACGCATATATTTCCCCCTTTATTCTTATAGGTGGGTTCACGCCTTTTATCAGGCGGGCTCATGCTATACGGCTTTGGAAAAACCTGACAATCGGCGTGACGTTATGTTTTGTTAAGCGCCGGTTACGCTCGGACAACGCCATGTAGAAGGCCGCCGGTTTTATCGGCGGCCTTTCCGCATCTGCTCAGCGTGTGCCGACGCGGCGCAGGGTCGCCACCGAGAAGTGGTTGTCGTCCGGCAGCGGCTGGCCGAAGTCGCTGGTGCCGTTCTCCTCGTTGTCGAGGTTCTGCACGTAGTAGCGACCGGACTGCAGGTCGTGGAACACGTCCAGCGCCGACCAGGTAGTGGGCAGCTCGTAGTAGTTCTTCAGGTAGGCAACCGAGACGCGCCACAGCTCACCACGACTGTCGTACTGATCGGCCAGGGCCACCTGCCAGCTGTCCTCGTCAAGGTACAGCGTGCGCTTGCCGTAGATGTGTCGTGCGCCCGGCTTGAGCGTCCCCTCCACCACCCAGACACGGTGCAGTTCGTGACGGGTGAACTGCGGGTCGAGGTGACCGGGTTTGATCAGCTGGTCGTAACGGACGTCCGGGCTGGAGAGCCTGTAGTTGTTGTAGGGGATATAGATCTCCCGCTTGCCCAGCAGCTTCCAGTCGTAACGGTCCGGCGAGCCGTTGAACATGTCCTTGTCGTCGGCCGTCATCAGGTTGTCGGCGGTGCCCAACGGCGTGTCGTAGGCCACGCTGGGGGCTCGCCGCACGCGGCGCTGGCCGGCGGCGTAGGCCCAGGCCTGGCGTGCCTCCTGCACCTGATCGAGGGTCTCGTGAACCAGGAGCGCACCACCGGCCAGGCGCGCCGGCGCCTTGGTCACGGCCATGTAGTAGAACAGCATGTTGTCCAACTGCTCGACCGAACCGCCTTGGCGGTAGTAGCTGAACAGCGCTTCCTGCTGTGTGGTGATCAGCGCATAGCTGCCGTTGCGCTGCACGCTGGCGTCCGAAGACTGACGCACCGCGTAGGTGCCGCGATAGCGGGCAACGTGGTTCCACACCGCCTCGACGCCGCTTTGCGGAATCGGGAAAGGAATGCCACCGTAGGCCTCGGCGAAACCATTGCCACCTTCCAGCAGACGTGCTTTCTCGGCATTGCGCCGGGTGTTGTCGTACACCCACTGCGGTGCCGAGGCACTGCGCCGGGTCTGGTAGACCGGCATCTGGAAGCTGTCCGGATAGGTGCGGAACAGCGCCAGCTGTCCGGGCGTCAGGTTGTCCCGGTACTGTTCCAGGTTGGCCTTGTTGATGGTGAACAGCGGTTTGTCACCGGCAAACGGATCGACATGGTGATGGCCGGGCCCGGCATAACCGGCAGGGACCTGGGTGATGCCGCCGCTCCAGGCGGGAATGGTGCCCGCGGCGTTGGCCGCCTTGTCGCCGCCCAGCGGGGTCAGGCTGCCGCCCAGCTTGGCCGCTTCCTCGGCGCTTACCGCGGCCAGCGCGGCATTCGACAGGCACAGCAGCAGCCCCGTCGCAAACAGTCCTTTCAACATTCTTGTTGTGCTCCACTCGTTCGGGCCAGGCATGGCTGGCCAACTGTACGCACCACCACCAGGGTGTGCCGGAAGCCCGCATCCTTTCCGGAAGGCCTGCAGCAATGCCCGGCGCGCGGACTGCCGGCGCGCACGGATCGGGGCATTGCGGGTGATGACCCATGACCGGGATGGCAAGATGCCAGCCCGAGCGCGCGGCAGTTAAGCAGATTGTGCCGGGCAAAAGCGCCAAGCAGCGCACGCGGGAGCACAGCGACCAAGGGGTCTGCAAGCGGCTTTTCGGTCAGGCAGAAAAACGTCGACCCAGTCACGAGACCGGGTCGATAGAAGGCCGCTCAAACGAGCAGCGGGAGTAGCCGATGCCTTAGCGGGTGCCGCGGCGGCGCAGTGCGGATGGGGTGAACTCGCTGTCCTCGGGAACCGCCTTGGCAAAATTGACGGTGCCAGGCTCCTCGGTATCGAGGTTCTGCACGTAGTAGCGGCGGCTCTGCAGATCATGGAAGGCTTCCATGGCCGACCAGGTGGTGGGCAGATCGTAGTAGTTCTTCAGGTAGGCAATGGACACGCGCCACAACTCGCCACGGGTGTCGTACTGGTCGACCACGGCGGCCTGCCAGCTGTCCTCGTCGAGGAACAGGGTGCGCTTGCCATACACGTGGCGCGCACCCGGCTTGAGCGTGCCCTCCACCACCCAGACACGGTGCAGCTCGTTGCGGGTCAGCGCCGGGTTGACGTGGCCGGTCTTCAGCACATCCTCGTACTTCACCCCTGCTGCGGAGACGCGATAGTTGTTGTAGGGGATGTACAGCTCCTTCTTGCCTACCAGCTTCCACTCGTAGCGATCCGGCGAACCGTTGAACATGTCGGTGTCGTCGGCGGTACGCAGGCCTTCGGAGGCGGCGATCGGCGTGTCGTAGGCCAGGTTCGGCGCGCGCCGCACGCGGCGTTGTCCGGCCGCATAGGCCCAGGCCTGACGCGGCTCCTTCACCTGATCGAGGGTCTCGTGTACCAGCGCCGCACCGCCGGCCAGGCGCGCCGGGCTCTTGGTGAAGTTCAGGTAGTAGAACAGGATGTTGTTGAGGTCGGCGTAGCTGCCCTTCGGATCGTAGTAACGGAACAGCGCCTCGACCTCGGACACTACCGGCGAATAGGCGCCGCTGCGCTGCACAGCCGCCTCCACCGAGCGACGGGTGATGTAGGTGCCGCGATAACGCACGATGTGGTTCCACAACGCTTCCAGACCGCTCTGCGGAATGGGGAACGGAATGCCGCCATAAGCGTCGGCAAAACCGTTGCCGCCTTCGACCAGCTTGGCGGTGGTGGCGTTCTTGATGCTGTTGTCATACACCCACTGCGGTGCCGAGCCGGAGCGACGGCTCTGGTACACCGGCATCTGGAAGCTCTCCGGATAGGCATTGAACAGGGCGATCTGCCCCGCGCTCAGCTTGTCTTTGTACTGCTCCAGGTTGGCCTTGGTGATGGTGAACAGCGGCTTGTCATCCGGGAACGGGTCGATATGGTGCTGGCCGCTGCCTTTGTAGCCGGCCGGCGCCTGGGTGATGCCACCGGTCCAGGCCGGGATACTGCCGTCCGCATTGCCGGCTTTTTCCGCGCCGAAGGGGGTCAGCGTGCTGCCGAGCTTGGCCGCCTCTTCGGCGGACACGGCAGCCAGCGCGCTGCCGGCGGAAAGCGCGAGGGCCACGGCGGCGCCCATCAGCGTGTGCTTCATCAACATGGTGCTTCTCCGTACTGGCGGGGCGAGCGGCATGACCGCCCGCCCCTGAAAAGGATGGTCAGAAGGAATACTTGAGGTTGACGCCGACGTTGTCGCGGTCGCGGCCGCTGTTGTTCTGCCCGGCACCGTAGTACTCGGTGTACTGCACCTCGGCCTCCAAGCTGTTCAGGTAGCTGGCGCGCAGACCAACCGAGTAGGCCATCGCGCCCTCGACGAAGTTGCCGGTCTGGTGCGAGTTGCCCTGGAAGTTGTGCTTGAACACGGCGAAGGGCGACAGGTTGACCCCGGCATACACATCGTTCCAGGTACCGGACAGCGCCAGGGTGTAGCCATAGGCATCGCGATCCAGCTGATCCTCATCGTCGTAACCGGAGACGTAGGCACCGTTGGGGCGGCCGGCAAAGCCGCGCTCGCTGCCGTCGTAGGCGGTATAGGTGAGGTCACTGGCGCGGGCATGCTCGGAGGCCAGCTCGGCTACCCCGAGCAGCGAGTCGAAGCTTATCGCCGGGCCAAAGTTGTAGATGGTGCCGATGGACAGGTTGAACGCCTCGATGCGCTCGTAGTTGTGGAACAGCGGCCCGCGGCACAGCTGCTTGCCGGAAATCGCGGAGCAGGCCTGATCGCCCGGAACATTGCCGTCGTAGATATTGGTCTCGCCAAAGAAGCCGGGGACCAGCAGATCGCCCAGCAGATCGTTGGTGGCGCTGATACCCACCGGCAGGTTGGGCCTATAGGCGATCTCGCCGAATACCGAGGCTTCGCCGATATTGGTGTTGAAGCTGAAGCCGTAGACGCGGATATCCTCCACGTACTCGCGACGGGCCACGGCGTTGGCGGCGGCGTCCAGCGTGGCGACTGCCGAGGCAAACGGCCCCTGCGCTGACTGCAGCGCAGCCAGGTCGACACCGTCGTACTGGCTCAGGTCCACCGCGATCTGCGGCTCCTTGGCGTGATAGTTGATGAAGTAGAAACCGAACTCGGTAAGGTTCAGCTCCTCGGCGACATAACGCAGGGCGAAGCCGTACTGGCCATCGTTCTTGGCGTTGATGTCGCCGCCGACGTTGGCCACCTTGAACACCTTGTTCTCCGGATCCAGGTATGAGTTGGGGCCGAACGTGCCATTGCCAACCAGGCCGGCAGCAAGCGCACTCTCATAGCCCGACATCACCGTTGGCAGCAGCGGGTTGTCATAGCGCGTATAGGCCGTGATACCGCCATCGGCAAACAGGTCGGTCTCGGAGAAGAAGGTGCCGACCGGATCGATGGCCGACTCCTTCCAGTTCCACTGGTAGAAACTTTCCAGCGACAGGTTGTCGGTCAGGCCGATGTTGAAGTTGAAAGCCTCCACCGGCACCAGCACTTCCTTGAGCTCGGAGCCTGGCAGGCGGAACTTGGCGGCGTCGATCGGGTTGGTGGTGTTGATGCCACCACGGTAGAAGATGCCCTCACCCCAGTTGAACACCTGGCGACCGACCTTGACGGTCAGTGGCATGCTGCCAACGTCCCAGTTGCCGTAAACATAGGCATCGAGGATTTCAGCATTGTTGCCAGCGCTATCGCGGGTGCCGTCGGTGAAGTCACGGTTGTTGGGATAGCTCTGGCTCGGACGGAAGTCGTCGTTGTCGTTGCGCTTGTCCATGATCTGGGTGTCATAGAAGGCGGTGCCGCGCACGAACAGGCCGTAGTTCTGGTAGTTGGCCTCCAGGTCGGAGGTGATCTTGAACACCTCGGAAACCAGGCCGGTGTCGAAGTTGCGATTGCCGTCGTTGCCGTTGGTATCGTCGTTGGTCTTGTCCCGGCCCTGTACCCGGTAGAGCTGGCCGTAGGACAGCGTGGTATCCAGCGAGCCGGTCACTTCGCCATCGACGAAGCTGAACTCCACAGCACCCGCCGGCACTGCCAGCACCAGCGGAATGAGGCCGGCTAAGGCAAAACCCGCCTTGGCAGGGGCGAGACAAAGAGATGACTTGCGCAAGGGGATGGCCATCGGCAACTCCATGGATCGATTGTTCTTGTTATGGGCTCTGAGCCACTGGCGCGAGGTGCCGGTCTATGCCGGCTTCGCGAGCGAACAGAGACTATTCAAGATCGATACCAAGAAGGCCGCGCGGGACGAGGATTTCACCTTTCGGGCACGACAGTCCCAAAAATGGCCAATCCCCCCCAAGGATGTCTCAATTTGTCTGCTGCCTGGCGCGGTTTAACCTTGAGAATCGACCGCTTCGGAAGGGGAAAACGCGTCTGGCATGCGGCTTGGAGCGACGCGGCAAAGCTGATCAGGCAGAAAGGAAACACCGCGTAACAGCCGGCGTTACCGAGCGCTTGCTTGGTAACGCCGATACAGGGTCAGGCCAGACTCTTGCTGACCACCTCGAACACGTCGCTGGACAGCTCGCCGCTGGCCAGAATGCGTTCCAGCTCACCGCGCATCAGCGCCTGGCGCGAAGCGTCGTACTTGCGCCAGCGGGTCAGCGGGCCGAGCTGGCGCGAGGCGATCTGCGGGTTGGTGGCATTCAGGCTGATCACCTGGTCGGCCAGGAAGCGGTAGCCGCTGCCGTCGGCCGCATGGAAGTTGACCAGGTTCTGCCCGGCGAAGGCGCCGATCAACGCGCGCACCTTGTTCGGGTTCTTCAGGGTGAAGGCCGGGTGCTGCATCAGCGCCTGCACGCGGGCCAGGCCGCCCGGCAGAGTGCAGGCGGCCTGCACGCTGAACCACTGGTCCATGACCAGGGCGTTGTCCTTGAAATGCTCGGCGAAAGCCTTGAGCGCCTCGGCCTTCTCCACCTCGAACGGTGAGTTGACCAGCACGGCCAGCGCGGTCAGGCGCTCGGTCATGTTGTCGCAGGCCTCGTACTGTTCCAGAGCTGCAGCCAGCACCTGCGGCTTGCCGGTCAGCATCAGGTAGGACAGCGCGATGTTCTGCAGACTGCGGCGGGCGAAATGGCCCGACTCGGCCACATAGGCCGTGTTGCGCGACACCTCGCGATTGGCCTGGTAGCGCGCCCACAGCGGCTCGAACAGCGCTTCGGCCAGCTGCGCACGGGCGAACTCACGGGCCACGTGGATGGCATCGACGTCGGCCACATCACTGATCTCGGTCAGGTAGCCCTCCCCCGGCAGCGACAGCATCTCGGCGACCATGGCCTGATCCAGGCTGTCGTTCTCCAGCACGCTGCGCAGGGCCGCGACCAGGCGCGGATCGAGCGCCAGCGGCTCGCCGCGCTGGTGCTGGCCGATCAACTCCTGCAGCACCTGCACGGCCAGCTGCTGGCCGGCCTCCCAGCGATTAAACCCATCACTGTCGTGCTGCATAAGGAACATCAGCTGGTCGCGGCTGTAGGGGAAGCTCAGCTTGACCGGCGCGCTGAAGCCGCGCAGCAACGAAGGCAGCGGCTGCTCGGCGATATTGACGAAGGTGAAGGCCTGCTCGGCCTGGGTCACCTGGAGCACGCGGCTGGTGCCGACCGGCTTGTCTTCACCGACCAGCTGCAGCGGCAGCTCGCGCCCCTGGGCGTCGAGCAGGGCCAGCTCCAGCGGGATGACGAAGGGCAGCTTATCGGCCTGGCCCGGAGTGGCCGGGCAGCTCTGGCGCAGTTGCAGGCGGTAGGTGTTGGCCGCCGCGTCGTAGCTCTCGCTGACGTCCAGGCGCGGCGTGCCAGCCTGGCTGTACCAGCGCTTGAACTGGGTCAGGTCGACGCCACTGGCATCCTCCATGGCCTTGATGAAGTCATCGCAGGTCACCGCCTGGCCGTCGTGGCGGGCGAAGTACAGGTCCGAACCCTTGCGGAACAGCTGCGGCCCGAGCAGGGTGTGGATCATGCGCAGCACTTCCGAACCCTTCTCGTAGACGGTCAGGGTGTAGAAGTTGGAAATCTCCATGAAGCTGTCCGGACGCACCGGGTGGGCCATCGGGCCGGCATCCTCGGCGAACTGGTGAGTACGCAGGTAGGCCACGTCCTCGATGCGCTTGACCGTGCGCGAGTTCATGTCGGCCGAGAATTCGGCATCGCGAAACACGGTGAAGCCTTCTTTCAGCGACAGCTGGAACCAGTCGCGGCAGGTCACCCGGTTGCCCGACCAGTTGTGGAAGTACTCGTGGGCCACCACCGCCTCGACGCGCTGGTGAGCGGCGTCGGTGGCCGTCTCG
Source organism: Pseudomonas stagnisoli (assembly GCF_048595745.1). Taxonomy (NCBI): domain Bacteria; kingdom Pseudomonadati; phylum Pseudomonadota; class Gammaproteobacteria; order Pseudomonadales; family Pseudomonadaceae; genus Pseudomonas; species Pseudomonas stagnisoli. The sequence goes on along the minus strand of NZ_CP184361.1, from coordinate 1,806,531 downwards.
GCCTTGGCCAGCACGCAGCTGGAGTTGAAGATGTTGAGGCCCTTGTTCTCCATGGCACCCATGTTGAAGTCGTTGACCGCGACGATCATGAAGATGTCCAGGTCGTACTCGCGCCCGTACACCTCCTCGTCCCACTTCATCGACTTCTTCAGGCTGTCCATGGCGTGCTGCACCTTGTCGATGTTCTCCGGCTCGACATAGATGCGCAGGGTGACTTCGCGGGCGCTCATGGTGGTGAAGCGGTCTTCCACGCACCAGAGGTCGCCGGCGACCAGGGCGAACAGGTAGGCCGGCTTCTTGAACGGGTCTTCCCAGGTCGCCCAATGCCTACCGCTCTCCTCGCTGCCGCTGGCAATCGGGTTGCCGTTGGACAGCAGCACCGGATAGCGATGCTGCTCGGCGCTGAGCGTGGTGGTGAAGGTACTCATCACGTCCGGGCGGTCGAGGTAGTAGGTGATCTTGCGGAAGCCCTCGGCCTCGCACTGGGTGCAGAACATGCCGCTGGACTTGTACAGGCCCTCCAGCGCGGTGTTGCTTTCCGGGTGGATGCGCACCGTGCTGTCGATGACGAACTGTTCCTGCGTCGGCTGCAGGGTCAGGTGGCTGTCGGTCAGCTGGTAGTCGGCAGCGGAGAGCACGCGGTCGTCCAGCTTCAGTTCCAGCAGTTCCAGCTGCTGGCCGTCCAGCACCAGCGGCGGCAAGCCGGCGCTGGCCTCGGGGTTACGCCGCATCACCAGCTGGGCGTGCACCAGGGTGTGGTCCTCGAACAGCTCGAAGGTCAGGTGGGTCTCGTCGATCAGGTAGTCGGGAACCTGGTAGTCCTTGAGGTAGATCATCTTCGGCTGTTCGGTACGCATGGCTTGTGGCCTCTTATTCGGTGAGTACGGCGACCTGGTAGGCCGTGTATTTGCGCAGGTTGATCACGCCCGTGTCGAGGATCAGGTACTGGCCCTTGATGCCCCGGAGGATGCCCTCCACCACTGGCGTCTTCTCGAGGTCGTGGCTGGCCACCTTGGTCGGGTAGGCCTCCACCGGGTAACGGATTTCCAGCACATCGGCATCACCGACCGGCTGGATCGCCTGCAGACCAAAGCGCTGCTGCAGCGCAGCAATACCCTCGGCGCAGCTTTCCAGCAGCTGGTCGCGGATGGCCGGCAAATCGAGCGGCACGGCATCACCCTTGAGCAGCGCGCGCCAGTTGGTCTTGTCCGCCACCTGGGTGCGCAGCAGGTCTTCGACCAGCCCGGACTGCTGGCGGGTGGCGACACGGAAGATCGGCAGCGCCTGGCTGGCCCCCTGATCGAGCCAGCGGGTGGGAATCTGGCTGGCGCGGGTGATGCCGACCTTCACCCCGGAGGAGTTGGCCAGGTACACCACGTGGTCGGTCATGCAGAAACGCTCGCCCCACTCCGGCTCGCGGCAGGTGCCGGCGTCGAAGTGACACTTCTCCGGGCTGACGATGCAGCTGTCGCACTGCGCCAGCTTGGTGAAACAGGGGTAGCAGTAGCCCTGGGAGAAACTCTTCTTGGTCTTGCGCCCGCAGTGAGTGCAGTGGATGGCACCGAGAAACTCCAGGCGCACGCGCTTGCCCAGCAGCGGGTTGACCGGCACTTCCTGCTCGTCCAGGCGAAAGGCGTACTGCGCCGTTTCCCCCAGGCGCACGGCCATCTTGCTCAGACTGCCGCGGCCGAGCTCGTTCATCGCGCTCATCAGTGCAGGGTGTCGTTGGACTTGAACAGCAGGTTCGGGATCGGCTCAGCGTGGGACTGGCACTCCTGCGGGCCCATGTAGCCGGTGCGCTCCTCCTCCGGCAGGTTCTGGATTTCCCAGGCAATCATGGCCTGCAGCGACAGCTCCTTCTGTTCCTGGGTGAGCTTGCGGCCATCCGGCCACTTGCCGATCTCCACTGCCAGCTTGAGGCTCTGGTAGATCTCAGGCGTGATGTTCTGGATCATTTCGGCAAAGGACGACATCGCGGACTCCAACAGGGAAAGCCAAACAGAACGCCAAGTTTACCGGCGCAGACGCGCCAGCGCACCGCCGATCAGGCCAGCGGCGCAACCGGCGACCAGGCCGCCGACATGGGCGGCGTTGGCGATGGCACCAAGGCCCAGGGTGTCGATCACCCCGGACAGGCACACCAGCAGCCAGATCAGCATCATCGCCAGCACGCCCCGCGGCAGCTGGTAGGCCGGTGTCGGTGCCAGCAGCTGAAAAATCCAGCAATAACCGAGCAGGCCGTAGAGCACACCAGAGAGGCCGCCGAACAGCGAGGGACCGCCAAACCAGAACTGGGCGAAATTGGACAGAAGACCGAACAGCAGGGTCAGCCCGAGCAGGACCAGGCCGCCATGGCGGTACTCGATGCGGCGGCCCAGCTCCCAGTACCACAGCGCATTCATGGCCAGGTGCAGGATGCCGAAATGGATCAGCATGGGCGACAGCAGGCGCCACCACTGCCCTGCCTCCAGGCTGGCCGTCCAGGGCTGGAAATAGAGGTATTCGCCCTGGATCTGGAAGTCCTGGAAGGTCAGCCAGCGCAAGGCGGCGAAGTTGTCACCGAGCAAAGTCACGGCGGCGACGAGCAGGGTCAGCAACAGCACCAGCGCGGTCATCCAACTGGCCCGCAGCTGTGCGACCAGCCCCGGCCGCGACGGCAGCACTGGCGTCGGCACCTGCTCCTCGGCCGCCCCCTGCGGATAGCTCAGATACAGCGCGCGCACCTGGTCGGCCAGCGGCTGGCTGGGCACCCAGAGCACCTGGGCACCGCGCTCCTCGCTGACCCGGTGCGGCACCTGCAGGCGCCGCAGCAGGCCGACAAAGCCGCTGAGGTCCTCCTGCAGCGGCCGGCGCAGCGCTTCCACCGGGCTCATTGCGGTGCCTCCGGACGCTCCACCTCGACCCAGACGAACTTGTTCGGATCGATCTGCGTCTCCTCGTCCAGACGGTAGGCCACCAGCTTGCCGTACATCACCGCGCTGTAGTCCAGGCAGGCCAGGTTGGGGCGGATCGGCGTCGGCCGGCCGCGGCGCCAATAGTGGCCGACGAACAGCATTGGCTCGTCGACGCCGTATTGCAGCAGGCGGCCCTTGTCGGTCGGGCTCAACGGCAGGCTGGCCACGCTCTCGGGCAAGGCATCGGGCTGGAACACCACATCACCGTAGGTCTGCGGGTCGTCCTCCCAGAATTTGGTGCGGAAGTAGGCGCGAGTGAAGCCTTCCTCGCTGGTCAGGGTCAGGCCCTGTGGCAGGCGCAAGTCGGTGCCGCGCAGCAGGCGCTCGAACACCCGGTTGGCGAAGCTGCCAGGCACCGCCGAGGCGGTGACGAAGGCACGGTCGATGCGGCCATCGGCGAAGCGCTGGCGCAGCTGACCGATCAGTTCGCCATCCCAGCAGGCGTGCACCAGGCGGAAGCGCCCGGCGTCGATGAACAGCGGCAACTGCTGGAACCAGTCGAGGAAATCGTGCCAGTCCGCCGGGTGTTCCTCGAACTGGCGGAAGGTCTGCTGCAGCAGGCGCTCGTGGCGCGGCGTGTGCTCACGCACATGGCGCCGCTCGCTGTTGGCCGGCGCCTCGGTGTACCAGCCGAGGGCGTTGTACTCGTGGTTGCCCATGATGCACAGCGCCTGGCCGGCCTCGACCATGTCGTGCACCAGGTGCAGGGCCTCGCGAATGCGCGGGCCACGGTCGATGATGTCGCCGAGGAACAGCACCATGCGGCGCGGGTGGCGCCACACGCCGCCATGCCGGCTGTAGCCCATCTGTTCGAGCAGGCGCTCCAGGCTGCGTCCACAGCCGTGCACGTCGCCGATCAGGTCATAGCCACGCCCGCTGTCCAGCAGCATGTCAGTCGTGGCTCCACTGGCGGCCGCCCCAGCCGAGCTTGGTGCGGCAGGCCTCGTAGTAGTTGTGGTCGAGCGGGTGGATCAGGCGCAGCTTCTGCGGCTTCTTGGCCACCGTGATGGTGTCGCCAGGCGCGCAGGTGAAGTGGTTCTGGCCGTCGCAGGATACCAGCGGGTAGATCGGCAGGTCGTCGGCCACGACGATCTTCAGTTCGCTGTTGCCGTCGACCACGATAGGGCGACTGGACAGCGTATGCGGGTACATAGGCACGATGACCATGGCATCCAGCTTGGGGTGCATGATCGGCCCGCCGGCGGACAGCGAGTAGGCGGTAGAGCCGGTCGGCGTGGCGATGATCAGGCCGTCGGCTTTCTGGCTGCAGACGAAGTGGCCGTCGATGAACAGCTCGAACTCGATCATCTTGGTCGACTTGCCCGGGTGCAGCACCACATCGTTGAGCGCATCGCCCTGGCCGATGGCCTCGCCGTGGCGGCGCACCTCGGCCTCCAGCAGGAAGCGGCTTTCCTCGAGGAAGCGCCCTTCCAGCACCTCGGCGACCTTGACCTCCAGCTCGTCCGGCTTGATGTCGGTGAGAAAACCCAGGCTGCCACGGTTGATGCCCAGCACCGGGATCTTGTGGCGGGCCAGGGCGCGCGCGGCGCCGAGCATGCTGCCGTCGCCGCCGACCACCACGACCAGGTCGCAGACCTCGCCGAGGTTCTTCCGCGAACAGGTCTGCAGGCCGTGACCGGGCAGCACTTCGGCGATGGTGTCCTCGAGGATCACATGCAGGTGACGCTCAAGCAGGAACTTCTTCAGGCGGCGGATGGTGTCGAGCACCTGGGCGCTGCCCAGGCGGCCGATGATGCCGATATTGCGAAACTGCTCCATGGGGCGCTCTGCAACGGGGAGAATTGCCCGGATTATGGGCGAAAGCGCTTCGCAGCGGCAAACCAGGCGCTATGCTCGGCCGATGACGACGCCCCTCGACGACCTCCTGCAGCACCTGCGCCAGCCGCAGGTGCGTGACCTGGCCTGGACCCTGCTCTCCCCCGCCCTGCTCGACGGGCGCACGCTACCGCTGCGCGATCCCCTGGCCGCGAGCATCTGGCGGGCCGAGCCACAGCGACTGATCGACTGGCTGCTGCACCAGGAAGCCGAGCCGAGCGCGCTACTCGCCTATCTGGCCGGCAGTTCCAGCCGCCTCGGTCGCTACTACGAGCGGCTCTGGCAATTCGCCTTGCAGGCGGCACCGGATGTCCAGCTATTGGCCGCCGGCCTGCCGGTACGCCAGGCCGGGCAGACCCTGGGCGAGCTGGATCTGCTGCTGCGCGATGACGAGGGCGTGCATCACCTGGAGCTGGCGATCAAGCTGTACCTCGGCCCGGAGCAGGCGGCTGGAGATGACGCCAACAACTGGCTGGGACCGGCCAGCGAGGATCGCCTGGGCCTCAAGCTGGAGCATCTGCACCGGCACCAGCTGCCGCTCGCCAGCACCCCGGCCGGCCGCCAGGCACTGGCGGCATTGACCGAGGAAGCACCGCGCTCGGCAGCCTGGCTGGCGGGCTATCTGTTCTATCCCTGGGCACAGCCCTGTGCGGACCCGGTGGGCAGCGCCCAGGGCCATCTGCGCGGGCGCTGGCTGCATCGTCGTGACTGGCGGCATGTGGCCGGAGCCGATCATCACTGGCAAGTATTGCCACGCCAGCGATGGCTGGCGCCGGCACGGCTGGAGCAGGTCGAAGTGTGGAACGAGGCAACCCTGGAGAACTGGCTGGTTCAACTACCAGCCGAGGCGCCGGCGCAGCTGCTGGTGCGCCTGGAGCGGTGCGGGAGCAACGACTGGCGGGAGCGGGAGCGAGTGTTTCTGGTCAGCGATACCTGACCCAGAAAGGCAGCTACAGCGACTTAATGACTGCGCTCGGTGCGCCCGCCGGAACGTGCCAGATAGCCCGGGCCGCTCTCGCACAGCAGCCCCGCGCGCTGCACCGCCGGTAGCGCGTCGAGACCGTCGCGCAGGGCGTAGGCGGAAAAGCCCAGCTGTGACAACAGGAACACCGCGCTGGCGCTGCGCTTGCCGCTGTCGCAGTAGCACAGGTAGGTCTTGCTCTTGTCCAGCAGGCGCACTTTCAGGCGCAGCAGGTGCAGCGGCATATTCAGCGCCTGCTGGGCATGCGCCTGCTCGTACTCGGCCTGCAGGCGTACATCCAGCCACTGGGCACCGCTCGACAGCAGACGGGCTGCCTCGCCGAAGGACACCTCGTCGACCACCGGCGCCTTGAGCAGGGCGAAGAAATCCTGGCGATCCAGGCGCAGTACCACGCCGGGTTCGATCAGGGTGACGGTGGCGTTGCGCGGCTGATCAGACAGCAGGGCCTCCTCGCCGAAGCAGGCCCCGACCTCCAGCTCGGCCAGCACCTGACGACCGGCGTCGCCGCCGCGAAATACCTCGGCGCGGCCACTCTTGAGGAAATAGCAGCAGTCGCCGGCCTCACCTTCGACCAGCACACGGCTGCCGGCCGGCAGGTCGATCGGCCGCAGGCGATCGAGCATGGCGCGCACATTGGCCGGCGGCACCTTGGTGAACAGCGGGTTCTCCAGCAGGCGCTCCAGCCATTCGACATCGTCGCCATTGCTGCCCAGATCGAGCAGCAGGTCGTGGTAGGCCAAACGCCAGGTGAGCAGACGACTGAGGTTGGCCGAGTCGAGCATCAGTACGCTGGCGTCGCTCAGCGCACGCACCTCGTGCTGACGCGGCAGGCTCGGCGACAGCGGGTGGCAGCTGGTCTCGCTGCCGGCCTGCAGACGCTCCTCACCGCCGGCGGCATCGCGCAGCAGCAACTCGCCGGACAGCAGGTAATAGGTGGTACGGGCCTGATCGCCCTGGCGGAACAGCAACTGGCCGGCCAGCAGGTGCTGCGGCACCAGTTGTGGACGCAGCTCGCGCCACTGTTGCTCGGATAGCACGTTGAGCGGAGTAAAGCTGCGCAGCTGTTCGGGATTCAGCGGCTCGGTCATCGACACCTGTCCTTCATTATTCTCGGCGCACTGCGGCCAGTTCTTCCAGGCGTTGGGCCATGGCCCGGCGCCCCTGCAGGCCTCCGGTGTGGAGCAGCAGCAGGCGCGTACCCGGAGCAAAGTAACCGGCCTCCACCTCGTCGCGCAATGCCAGCAGCGCCTTGCCGGTATAGAGGGGCTCCAGCGGCAACCCGGCGCTGCGCTCGCCGTCGTCGATGAGCTGTGCCAAGCGCGCATCCACCTTGCCGAAACCGCCCAGGCTGGCGTCCAGCAAACGATAGCCGCAGTCGGCCAGGCCAGCCTCGCCCAGTATGGCCGGTACGGCCTGCTCCACCCCATGCCCGGGCGGCACGGCCATGGCGACATGCACCATCCGCGCGCCCTGCTCGCCCATCACCAGGCCGGCGGCCGTGGTGCCGGTGCCGGCGGCCAACCACCAGCCGTGGTAGTCGGCCCAGCCCAGCGCCCCCAACTGCTGCCTGGCCATCTCGACGATCGCCGCGCAGGACCTTGCCGCCAGCAGCCCGCCACCGCCCTCGTCGACGGGCAACAACTGCGGGTAGCGCTCGCGCCAGGGCTGCCAGAAGTCGGGGCTGTGGCGCCGGCGATAGCCGCCGTAACCGAGCCAGTGCAGCTGCATGCCGAAGGCCTGCAGGTCGCGCACCGTTGGCGTGTCCTGCGCCTCGCCGCGCAGCAGGCCGACGGTGGCGAAGCCGAAGCGCTGGCCGGCCGCGGCCAGGGCATGCAGGTGATTGGAATGGGCACCGCCCAGGCTGATCAGCCCGTCGGCACCGGCTGCGGCGGCAGCCTCGATGTGCGGCCTGAGCTTGAACCATTTGTTGCCGGACAGCTGCGGGTCGAGCAGATCGAGGCGCAGCACGGCCAGCTCGACGGCGGCACGTACCGACCAGTCGAATGAAAGCGCTTGCAGGGGCGCAGCGGGAATCCAGTGCGGAGCGGCGAAGGGCATGCGGAAGAATCCGGTCGGGGTCAGGCACCCCGACAGAGGGCGCCCGCCGATGATAACCGGATGCGGTGCCTCAGCTGACGGTGCGCAGCCGCGCGCCGGCCTTGTGCCGGGCACAGCAGTTGGATTCACCGGCCACGAAGCGACTGGGCGTCTCGACCCGGTCGATCGGCATGGCGCAGCGCTCGCCGGACGGCAGGCTGGCCTCGCAGGTCGGCTGCTGGTAGTGCGCCAGCCACTGGCGGTATTGCTCCTCGGAAACGAAGCACTTGGCCGCCGCGTAGCTCATGGGGTTGTTCTGGTAGCGGGCGATGTCCTGCAGCGGAATGGTCAGGTGCCCGGCGCCCGGGTGATAGACCACGAAGACCACGCCGAGCTTGGCCAGGCGCTCGAGAATCTGCTCACCGCCCTGGCTGGCCAGCTCGTCACGCTCGCGCCTGAGGCGTTCCAGCTCCTGTTGCAGCTGCGTCTCCTGCTCGGCACGGTAGGCCAGTTCGACATCGCGAATCGCCACCTGCTCGCGAGCCTCGGCCACGGCGGCGGCAACTCGTGCCTGCAGTTCGGAGTCGAACTGGGCGCGCAGGATATCGGCCTCGGTGCGGCCATGACGCTCCAGATCGCGCAGCTGTTTGGCCAACTCTTCGCGGGTCTGCTGCATGCTGTCAGCCTGGGCGCCGAGCTGCGCCTTGAGGCTGTTGTTCAGCTCTTCCTGCTGGCGCAAGACCTGCTGCAGGTTGTGGATTTCCGCCTGCAGCGCCCGCTGACGCTCCTCGCCGGCCAGCTTGAGACGCGCCAGCTCCTCCTCGTATTGCTTGCCCAGCGTGCTGATGCGCAGGCGCTGCTGCTTGATCAGCTGGGCAGTCTTCAGGCGATGCTCCTGCTCTTTCTGCTCGGCCTGCTTGTCAGCCTCCTCGCGCGCGGGATCGGGTGCCTGCCACTTGTCTTCGGCAGCCACCTGCAGGCGCTCGGCCAGCACCACCGGCGCGTCCTCCTCCACCAGCAGCCCCAGGGCGTTGCGCTTGGCGGCATCACGTACCAGCACCAGGTCGTTCTTGCCGGGCGCCAGGCTCGGGTCCCACAGGTGCATCTGGTGCCAGGACACCGGGCACTGGCTGCGGCAGGCCAGGCGGATGGGGCCTGCGCCCAGGTCCGGGCCACGCCCGGCATTGTCGGCCAGATGGCGCAGCGGCAGGTTCCAGCCCTTGTCGGCGGCGCCGTGCTCGTCGAAATCCAGGTAGAAGAACACCACCGCGCGCACCAGCAGGCGCGGATTGATCAGCACATAGGCCAGGCGCATCTGCTGATCGGCGAACTCGGGCATGTTCACCACGTTGTCGAGCAGCGCCTCGAACTCGGGAAACAGCATCTCTTTGCAGACGCCGCGGTCATTGAAGAACAGCACCGCTTCGACCATCTGCGCTTTGTTCTGCATGCTCATGGATTTCCCTCAAGGCCATCTGGGATCACGATCGGCGCGCTACGGGCGGGCCGTGCACACGCATAACCTGACAGGCAGGCGCAATCCCTTGTTTCGGGCAAGTCTAGGGGAAAACAGAAGGCGGGCAATGTGACTGGGTTGGCAGGCAACCTGCCACCATCCGGCTAGGGGATGGCGGTAGGATGAAAGTGTGACGGGTTGGGCGTTCAGGCCGGTTTTGCCGCCAGGTACGGAGCCAGACGGCGCCCCATCTCCTCACCGAGGGCCGCCAGACCGCTCATTGGACGCACCATCACTTCGAACTCGACGATCTTGCCGGCCTCGTCGAAGCGGATCATGTCGATGCCCTTGAGCTCTCGCCCGCCGACCTTGGCGGAAAACTCCAGGACCACATTGAGGCCATCGGCGCTGACCAGCTCACGGTGATAGGCGAAGTCCTGGAACACCTGCAGCACGGTATTGAGGATCAGGTTGACTACCGGCGCGCCCGGATAGGGGTTGTGCGCCATGGGCGAGCGGAACACCGCCTGCGGGTGCAGCAGCTCCGGCAGCGGGCTCAGGTCCCCGGCGGCAACGAACTGGTGCCAGCGCTGCAGGCTGGCGGCTGCGGCCGGTTGCAATTGAAGATCGGTGGACATGGGCTTCTCCTTATTGTTGTGAGCCACAAAGAAAACGCCCCGCACTGGGCGGGGCGTCTATCGATCAGAGTTCGGCGGCGAGGCGCGAGCCCTGGTTGATCGCGCGCTTGGCGTCCAGCTCGGCGGCCACATCGGCACCGCCGATCAGGTGCACCTTCTGCCCGGCGGCCTCCAGGCCTTCCTGCAGCTCACGCAGCGGGTCCTGCCCTGCGCAGACGATCACGGTGTCCACCGGCAGCAGCTGCGGCTCGCCCTCGCCGATGCGGATGTGCAGCCCGGCGTCGTCAACCTTGAGGTACTCGACCGAGTTGAGCATCAGCACATTCTTGTTCTTCAGGCCGGTACGGTGGATCCAGCCGGTGGTCTTGCCCAGGCCGTCGCCGACCTTGGACTTCTTGCGTTGCAGCAGGAACACCTCACGCGCCGCCGGGTGCACCTCGGCCTTGATCCCGGCGATGCCGCCACGGGCGTCCAGCGCGGTGTCGATGCCCCACTCCTTCCAGAAGGCTTCGCGGTTGAGGCTCGTCGCCTCGCCGGCATGGGTGATGAACTCGGACACGTCGAAGCCGATACCGCCGGCGCCGATCACCGCGACCTTCTGGCCAACCGGCTTGCGCTGCAGGATGGCGTCCAGGTAGCTGATCACCTTGGCATTGTCGATGCCCGGGATGGCCGGGGTGCGCGGCACGATGCCGGTGGCCAGGATGATCTCGTCGAAGCCACCCTTGACCAGGTCGTCGACCGAGACGCGGGTGTTCAGGCGCAGGTCGACGCCAGTGGTTTCCAGCTTTTTCTTGAAGTAACGCAGGGTCTCGTAGAACTCTTCCTTGCCCGGCACGCGCTTGGCCACGTTGAACTGGCCGCCGATCTCGCCGGCGGCGTCGAACAGGGTCACGCTGTGGCCACGCTCGGCAGCCACGGTGGCGGCGGACAGACCGGCCGGGCCGGCGCCGACCACGGCGATCTTCTTCACCGTGGTGGTCGGAATGTAGTTCAGCTCGGTCTCGTGGCACGCTCGCGGGTTGACCAGGCAGCTGGTCAGCTTGCCGCCGAAGGTGTGGTCCAGGCAGGCCTGGTTGCAGCCGATGCAGGTGTTGATCTCGTCGGCACGGCCGGCGGCCGCCTTGTTGACGAAGTCCGGGTCGGCGAGGAACGGGCGGGCCATGGACACCATGTCGGCGTCACCTTCGGCCAGTACCTGCTCGGCGACTTCCGGCGTGTTGATACGGTTGGTGGTGCACAGCGGGATGCTGACTTCGCCCTTGAGCTTGGCGGTGACCTTGGTGAAGGCCGCGCGCGGGACCTTGGTGGCGATGGTCGGGATACGTGCCTCGTGCCAGCCGATGCCGGTGTTGATGATGGTGGCGCCGGCCTTCTCGATGGCCTTGGCCAGGGTCACGATCTCGTCCCAGGTGCTGCCGCCCTCGACCAGGTCGAGCATGGACAGGCGGTAAATGATGATGAAGTTCGGGCCCACGGCCTCGCGAATGCGGCTGACGATCTCCACCGGCAGGCGCATGCGGTTCTCGTAGCTGCCACCCCAGCGGTCGGTACGGTGGTTGGTGTGGGCGACCAGGAACTGGTTGATGAAGTAGCCTTCCGAACCCATCACCTCGACGCCGTCATACTCGGCCTGCTGGGCCAGCTTGGCGCAGTTGACGAAGTCGTTGATCTGCTTCTGGATGCCGTCCTCGTCCAGCTCGTTGGGCTTGAACGGGTTGATCGGCGCCTGGATGGCGCTGGGCGCGACCAGCTTCGGGCTGTAGGCGTAGCGGCCGGCATGCAGAATCTGCATGGCAATCTTGCCGCCGGCCTCGTGCACCGCGCGGGTGACGATCTTGTGCTTCTCGGCCTCTTCCGGGGTGGTCAGCTTGGCCGCACCGGAGTAGACACCGCCCTCCTCGTTCGGGCCGATGCCGCCGGTGACCATCAGGCCGACGCCGCCACGGGCGCGCTCGGCGAAGTAGGCCGCCATGCGCTCGAAGCCATTGGGCTTCTCTTCCAGGCCGGTGTGCATGGAGCCCATCAGGGTACGGTTCTTCAGGGTGGTGAAACCCAGGTCCAGCGGGGCCAGCAGGTTCGGGTAGGCGTTGCTCATGGTCATCTCCACAGCGTCGGGCTTGTCACGGGCTGCCACGCACTGATGCGCGCGTGGTCGTTGTTGCGGCAGACGATAAAGAGCCGTCGCCGGGCGCTCAATGATCTAAATGCACAAGTTATTGATCATAAATGACAGCACGACTAGGCAAGGCCATCGCCTTGGCCTAGTCTGGCACCGTCTTTCGCACCAGGTTTACCCATGCTCACCCTGCTCCGCCGCAGCCTGCTCGTGCTGCTCGCCTTGGCCCTGATCGCCTACGCCGCCTGGATCCAGTGGCGCCCGACCAGTTTCTTCCTCAGCGACCTGCGCAGCTCGCTGGCCTTCATCCAGGGCCAGGACAGTGGCCGTGGCAACCTGCTGGGCATCCAGCCGGAACTGCAAGGCGCCGACTACCGCAGCGCGCTGCACCTGCACCGCAAGCTGTCCGCCTACCTGGACCAGGCCAGGCAGCAGGGCCTGCTCAACCCGAAGACGGTGGTGGTGCTGCCCGAACATATCGGCACCTGGCTGGTGGCCGTCGGCGAGAAGCGCGAAGTGTTCGCTGCCCGCGACCTGGCCGAGGCACGTATCTGGCTGGGCCTCAGCCACCCGTTGGAGCTGCTGCGGGCACTGTTCGCCAACCAGGGCACGGCGCGCTTCAGTGATGCCTTGCTACGGATGAAGGCCCGGCAGATGGCCGACGACTACCAGAGTCTGTTCGGCGGCCTGGCCGAGACCTACGGCGTGACCATTGTCGCCGGCTCCATCGTGCTGCCCGAGCCCAGCGTGGTCGACGGCGTGCTGCAGGTCGGTGATGGCCCGCTGTACAACGTCAGCCTGGTGTTCGGCAGCGATGGCCTGCCGCTCGGCCAGCCGCAGCGCAAGGTATTGCCGCATCGCGAGGAGGACAGCTTCACCGCCGCGGCTTCCGACCAGGCCCTGCAGGTGGTGACCACCCCGGCCGGCCGTCTGGGCGTGCTGATCGGCACCGACAGCTGGCGCGCGGAGAGCTATGCACCGCTGATCGCCCAGCAGGTCGAACTGCTCGCCGTGCCGGCCTACCTGCCCGGCAACGGCCACTGGAATGAAGTCTGGAGTGGCACCCCCAGCGACCTGCGCAGCCGCGCCGATCCGCTCAGCGAGGGCCAGGCCTGGTTGCATCACTCGCTGCCCATGCAGCTGGCGCCGAGTGGCGCGCGTGCCGGCATGGCGGTTTTCCTGCGCGGCCAGCTGTGGAACCTCGGCAGCGACGGGCGCAGCCTGGCGGTGACGCCGGCAGGCACGCAGCTGGTGGAAGAAGCCCCGGGCGCGCGCCTGTTCAACCTGTGGCTGTGACGTGAAACCGGCCCGCGTGCGCCTCGGCGACCTCTCCGTCGCCTTCGTCCATGGACTGGTGGACGCCCTGGCAGAAAAGGGCATCGCCGCCGACGAGTTGCTGCGTCAGTTCCGCCTGGACGATACGCGCCTGGCCCTGCCGCGCGAACGCCTGTCGATCCCGCGCTACATGCGCCTGGGCCACAGCGCCATCCAGCTGTGCGGCGATGCCGCGCTGGGTCTGGAGATGGGTCGCCACAGCCGCATCGGCCAGGCCGGCCTGGCGGGCGTCACCGCCGCGCAGGCGCCGACCCTGCGCGAGGCCGCGCGCACGCTGATCCGCTTCGAGCCGCTGTACGCCCACAACTACCGCGGCCAGTCGAGCTTTGTCGAGGACGCCAGCGGTGCCTGGCTGAGCTTCTACTCGATCAGCCCGTACAACGCCTTCAATCGCTTCGTGGTGGATTCGGTGCTGTCCAGCTGGCACCACCAGCTGGGCGCCCTGCTCGGCGGAACGCTGGCACTGGAGCGCGTGGAAATCGAATTTCCCGCACCAGACTATGCCGAGCGCTATGAGCGCTGTTTCGGTTGCCCGGTGGAGTTCGGCGCCGGCCACAACCGCCTGCGTCTGGGCCTGAGCAGCCTCAACCAGGCACTGTCGCAACACTGCCCGAGCACCTGGCAGCAGATGCTGGAGCTGGCCGAGCGCGAGCTGGAACAGCTGACCCGCACCCGCAGCCTGCGCGAGCGCATCATCCACCTGCTGGGGCCTATGCTGCACGGCCGCGAGCCGGAATTGGAAGAAGTCGCGAGCAAGCTGCAGCTGCCGAGCTGGACGCTGCGGCGCAAACTGGCCGAGGAAGGCACACAGTTCCGCACCCTGCTCAATGAAACGCGGCGCGACCTGGCGATGGCCTATATCCGCGATACCGAACTGGCGTTCGGCGAAATCGCCTACCTGCTCGGCTTCGCCTCGGCCGAGGCTTTCCAGCGCGCCTTCAAGCGCTGGAGCGGGCAGACGCCCGGAGAGTTTCGCCGCAGCCAGCGCCTGCAGCCGAGCTAGACCGCGGCCTCACAGCTCGGTGGCATCCTCGGCAGGCTCGGCCGGGTCATGATCGATGGCGTGGGATTCCAGCAGCTCTTCGACGTAGTCATCCATTGGGGCTTCCTCCAGTCGTTGGTCGAGATTGAAACAAAGACCATGCCAACAGACTGAAGATTCCCGATGACAACGCGATGACGGCAGAAAAAATTCCGCCAGATGCGAAAAGCCCCCAGCTCTTGCGAGCTGAGGGCTTCTCTTTATATGGCGCAGCGGACGGGACTCGAACCCGCGACCCCCGGCGTGACAGGCCGGTATTCTAACCGACTGAACTACCGCTGCGCGTCGGTTCTCGCAAGAGACATGGTGGGTGATGACGGGATCGAACCGCCGACCCTCTGCTTGTAAGGCAGATGCTCTCCCGGCTGAGCTAATCACCCGAGTAGCCTTGCGAGGTGGCGAAATTTACGCATCCCCCTCTCCTAAGTCAACACCCTGCTTGAATTTTTTCTTCGGGGCGATTTTCAGGAGGCTTTTCACGCTGCCCGATCCGGGTGCCGGAGGCACCCGAGTGGTGCACGGGTGTCAGCCGGCACGCAGCAGCAGGCGAGTGCTCACCAAGCCCTTTTCCGCCCGCTCCAACCCCGCTTCCTCGACCCGCACGCCCTGCTCCTCCAGGCTGATCAGCCAGCGCAGCAGACGCGCGAAGTCGGTGGGCTGCAGGCTGACCTGCAGGCCGCCATCGCCCTGGTTGTCCAGGCGCTCGATGTTCAGGCCCTGGCCGGCCGCGCTGCCAGTGATCAGCCCCTGCAGCGCGGCGGGGTCGATATTGACCTGTGGCTTGCCCTGCAGTGCCCGCACCTGCGGCGCGTGCTCCTGCAGATAGGCATGCAGCGCGCGCTGCTGCTGCAGGAAGCCGCGGGCCTGCTCGAGGTTCTGGCTGACCGGCCGCCACAGCAGCAGATACAGCAGCACCAGCAGCAGGAAGCCACCGAGCAGGCCCAGCGCCAGGCGGTCGCGCGGCGGCAGCGCATGCCAGCGCGCGACAAGGGGGTTGCTGGCGAGTTGGGCCTGCAGGCGCATGGTCAGATCGCTCATCCGTTACCTCCGATCACCAGGCGTGCGCTGACGCCATTGTCTTCCCGGCTCGCCGAGCCCATGTCCACCGCCAGCCCGGCCTCCTGCAGGCGCGTGCGCAGGCTTTCCAGGGCGGAGAAATCGCTGGCCTGCAGGTTGAGTGCGAGGTCTCCGCGCTCGGCATTGAAGTCCAGCTGCTGCACCTGGACCCGCGCGCCCTCCTCGCCTATCGCCGCAGCAGCCTGGTCGAGCAGCTGCAGCAATTGCTGCTGGCCCCCGCCCTGCGCCTCGGCCAGGTGCTGGTCGAACTGCGCACGCAGGTTGATCAGCTTGCTGTCCTCGGGGAACAGCTCGCGGTACAGGACCTCGCTGGCCTGGGCATAGCGCTCGCCCTCACGCTGCAGGTACCAGCCCTGGGCCAGGTTGAAGCCCCACTGCAGCACCAGCCACAGTCCCAGCAGCGCCGCCAGGGGACGCCAGCGCGACCAGTGCCCGGACGGCTCGCGACGGGCGAATGGGCCCTGGGCCAGGTTGCACTCGGCCTGCTGACGGGCCAGCCAGGCCAGCGGCGCAGCCAGCTCGCGCACCTCGTCGACGTGTGCCGGCGCTGCCTGGCCGGGCGCCACCCGGGCCACCCGTGGCGGCGGGCAGAGCTCGGCCAGCTGCGGCCAGTCCTCGCCACGCAGGGCCAGGCGCGCCTCGCCGCTGCCGCCGAGCAACCAGCGCTCGCCCAGGCAGAGCAGCTGGCTGCCCTCTTCGCTCAGCAGGTCGGCATCCACCTCGATGCGCTGCGGCGGTTGGCTGCCACACAGCGCCAACCAATCGGTCAGCCAGGCGCGGCGCACCGCGTAGACACGGTGACGGCCGTCGGCCAACTGGCCGCCGACGCTCAGGTGGAACTGCTCGACGTCCTCGGCCAGCAGCTCCTCCACGGCGAACGGCAGGGCCTTCTGCAGCCAGCGCGCCTTGGTGGTCGGCAGCTGCACCAGGCAGACGGTTACCGCCTCCACCGGCAGCACCAGGCGCCAGGCCCGCGCCGCGTCTGGCAGAGCCTCGGCGAACGGGCGCTGGCTACAGATGTCGCCATCGACCTGCCAGACCGGTAGCTCGGCGGCCACCTGGGTACAGGCCTGCGGTGGAAGAAACAGGGTGGGCAGACTCATTGTTCGGACTCCTCGACGGGCGGGGGCGCCAGGCCCTCCTGCCCCAGATCGCGCCCCATCAGACGGACGCGTCCATCATTGCCACGTTGCAGATAGCTGGTCAGCACCTGGCGCCGGTCGCCCAGCAGCACTTCGGTGGTGACACGAAAATACTGGCTGGCGATGCCCAATCCCCGCGGGCTCACGGCATAGGCACTGAGCTGCTGGGTAACCGCGGAAGGCTCACGATAGCCGGTGCGCCCGCGCCCTTCGATGACCGCCTTCAGTGCCGAGTCGGGAATGCCGTCGCCCAGGCACGCCAGCACCTGGGCGCTGGCAGTATTGACGTTGAGTTCCACATCCTTGGGCAAGGCGCTGACGAAAGGCGCCAGGCGCCGGTAATCGACCTCGCTCATGCCCAGCAGCAGGCGCAGCTCGGACACATCGGCGATGACACCCGGCCCCGTACGATAGGCCGGTTTGAGCAGCAGGTACTGGTCATCCTCGGCACCGGCCATGCCACTGGGGTCCTGGTCGAGGTCCAGCCAGTCGCGCAAACGGTCGGCGTAGGCCGGACTCAGCTGCAGGCCCTGCAGCAGGCGGCGCAGGCGCAGCAGGGCCAGCTCGCCGGCCTCGCCATTGACCGACAGGCTGTTGAGGTTGAAGCGCCCGGACAGGTCTTCGATGCGCAGGCGCAGCTCGCCGCCCTCGTCCAGCGGGAAACGCAGCCTGGGGTTGGCCCAGGCCTCGGCCGGGTGGTCCACCTGGCCCTCGCTCAGGTCGCGGCGCAACAGCGCCTTGGCCACCAGTTCGCCGCCTTCGGCGTAATACTGGGCCTGACGCACCAGCAGCTGGTTGCCAGTGCTGCGAATGGCCAGTTGTTGGCGCAGCAGCAGGGCCGCACACACCACGGTCACCAGTGCCACCACCAGCAGCACGGTGATCAGCGCCACCCCGCGCTGCCGCCTCATGCTGCCGGCTCCTCGCCCGGCACAGGCGACGGTTCGTCCGGCAGCAGCTCACCATCATCGCCACCGTCGCCGCCATCGGGCGTCGCGACCTGCTGCGGCGGCAGCTCCGGCAGGCGCCAGATGCGCCGCAGCTCGCCGTAATAGCGATGCTCGATGATCAGCTCGATAGCCTTGGGCAGCTGGGTCAACCCTTCCTCGGAGCGGCTGTTGGCCGGCGGCCAGCTCTGCAGCCAGCGCCCCTCGAGATCGAGGAAACGCAGCTCGTAGCGCTTGACCCCATCCAGCGCCTGCTGCACCCGCGGCTGGCTGTCCTGGGCCTGGTCCAGCACCGGCCAGTAGGCGCGCTGCCAGCGCTCGCC
This sequence comes from Pseudomonas stagnisoli, assembly GCF_048595745.1. Taxonomy (NCBI): domain Bacteria; kingdom Pseudomonadati; phylum Pseudomonadota; class Gammaproteobacteria; order Pseudomonadales; family Pseudomonadaceae; genus Pseudomonas; species Pseudomonas stagnisoli. The sequence continues at coordinate 1,788,643 of NZ_CP184361.1, read as the reverse complement.
CTCCAGCTGCCAGCGCACCCGCTGCAGGGTCGCGCGCGGCTGGCCCAGCGGATTTCGCCAGCCGCTGCGGGTGAACTCCAGCCGGGTGTCCTTGCCGCTGTCGCCGTACAGGGAGGCCAGTGGGTCACCGAGCGGGTCGCGAATCGGCCGCGTGCGCACCTGCAGCAGGTCGCGTTCGAAGGCCGCCATGGCCCGGGTCAGCTCGCGCAGGCGCTGCTCCTGCTGGCGCTGGCCGCGATCGGTCTGCAGCACGCTGTCGAGCATGCGGTAAGTGGCCATGGCCAGCAGGGCGAAGATGGCGATGGCGATCAGCACCTCCAGCAGGGTGAAACCACGCTGCCTCATGGCTCCACCCCGACGAAGCCGCTCAAGGTGACCAGTGCGTTGTCCTCGATCTTACCGCGCAGGCCACGCTCGGGCCGCGGCGCCACACGCACGGTGACACGCAGCATCTCCGGCTCGCTGGTCGCCTGCACCTCGGTCTGCCACTGCCAGCGCCGACCGGCGTAGCTTTCCTCGCCCTGCTCGCGCCCCTCAACCGGCGGCGCGTCGGCCAGCTGGATTTCCTGCAGGCGGTTGTCTGCCAGCCAGGTAGCGAAGGTCTTGTCTTCCAGGCGCGCGGCGGTCTTCAGCGAGCGGGCGCTGGCGCTGAGCACGCTGGCGGCGACCACGGCGAAGATCGCCAGGGCCACCAGCACCTCCAGCAGAGTGAAGCCGCGGCCGCGCCTCATCGGGACTTTTCCTGCTGCAGCGCGGGCTCGGCAAAGCCGTCGCTGACCAGCAACAGCACCGGTGCACCGCGCTCACGACCACCGGCCAGGCGCAGGGTAAAAGGTGTCAGTTCGCCGCTGGAAAGAATCAGCAGCTGCGGCGGCTTGGGTGCGGACTTGTCCTTGTCCCCCTTGGCGGTGGGTAGGCTGACGCCCTGGTCTTCCACTTCGATGCTCAGCTGCACCCAGTCCGGCAGCTCGTGGACCTTGTCGTCCAGCGGCTGCCAGCGCGACTTCAGTGGATCAAAGCGCAGCACCTGATAACTGTGGGCCTCGAAACGCACGCCATACTCGCGGTTATCCAGCACCGCCTCGTCGAGCAGCACCCGCAGCAGGCTGTTGAGCCGATCGGCCTCGTCAGCCAGCTTGCGCGCGGGGCTGCTGGCCAGGCCGCTGCCGAGCACGGCGAGGCTGGTCAGCACGCCGAGCAGGACCAGCACCACCAGCAGCTCGATCAGGGTAAACCCGCGCGTGCGCTGCATTACGAATCAGAGGTCCCAGTTACCGATATCGGCGTTGGTGCCGTCGCCGCCTTCCTGGCCATCGGCGCCGAGGCTGTAGAGATCGATCTTGCCGCGGGTGCCCGGCGACAGGTACAGATACTGATTGCCCCAGGGGTCGATCGGCAGCTTCTTCAGGTAACCCTCGGCGTTCCAGTTCTTCGCTGCCGGGTTGCCGGTGGGCTTCTTCACTAGGGCTTCCAGGCCCTGCTGGGTGCTCGGGTAGTTCTGGTTGTCCAGCTTGTACATGTCCAGCGCCGCACCGATGGCGCGGATGTCGTTCTGCGCCGCGGTGACCTTGGCCTGGTCCGGTCGGCCCATCACCTGCGGCACCACCAGGGCGGCGAGGATGCCGAGGATGACCACCACCACCATGATTTCGATCAGCGTGAAGCCTTTCTGTTTGTACATCGCTATCAACCCACCAGTTGGTTCAGAGAAAGAATCGGCAACAGGATGGCCAGCACGATCACCAGCACCACCGCGCCCATGAATACCAGCATGAACGGCTCGAACAGCCCCACCAGCAGGCCGATGGTGGCCGCCAGGTCGTTTTCCTGGTTGCGCGCCGTGCGCGACAACATCTGGTCCAGCTCGCCGGAGCGCTCGCCGCTGGCGATCATGTGCAGCATCATCGGCGGGAACTGCCGGCTGGCCTCCAGCGCGCGCGACAGGCTGCCGCCCTCGCGCACACGCTGGGTGGCATTGGCCACGTCGCTGCGGATGATCAGGTTGGACACCACCTCGGCGCCGATGGCCAGCGCCTCCACCAGCGGCACGCCGCTGCGCACCAGGATGGCCAGGGTCGAGGCGAAACGCGCCGTCTCGGTGGCAGCGATCAGCCCACCGACCAGCGGCACGCGCAGCAGGAAGGCGTGCCAGCGCCGGCGCAGGTCTTCGTTGCGCAGGGCGCGGCGAAAGCCGATCACGCCGAGCACCGCCAGCACGATGGCCAGCGCGCCCCAGGCCTTGACCAGCTCACTGAGGAAAATCAGCCCGCGGGTCAGCGCCGGCAGGGTCTGCCCGGAGTCGACGAACACCCGCACCACGTCCGGCACCACGTAGCCGAGCAGGAAGCCGACGATGCCCAGCGAGGCGAGCATCAGGATCACCGGGTAGAGCAGCGCCATCTGGATCTTTTGCCGCGACTGCTGGCGCTGCTCGGTGTAGTCGGCCAGCTGCTCCAGCACCGGGCCGAGGTGACCGGCGTGCTCGCCGGCCGCCACCGTGGCGCGGTACAGCTCGGGGAAAGCCGCCGGGTAGGTGGCCAGGGCCTTGGCCAGGCTGTGGCCTTCCAGCACCTTGGCACGCACCGCCAGCAGCATCGACTGCAGACGCGGCTGGCGCGACTGCGCAGCGGCGGCGCGCAGCGCTTCTTCGATGGGCAGGGCAGCGCTGATCAGGGTCGCCAGTTGGCGGGTGACCAGGGCCAAATCGCGGGCCGACAGGCCACGGCGCAGGGTGAAGCCGCCCGAGGCGCCCTCCTCCTTGCGCTGCACCGGCTCGACCTGCAGCGGCGACAGCTGTTTGTCGCGCAACAGCTGGCGCACCTGGCGGGCGCTGTCGCCCTCCAGCACGCCTTTCTGCTGGCGGCCCCGGGCGTCCAGGGCGATGTATTCGAAGGCGGCCATCAGTCTTCCCGCGTCACGCGCAGCACTTCTTCCAGGGTGGTCACCCCTTCCAGCACCTTGCGCCGGCCGTCGTCACGGATGCTCGGGCCGAGGCTGCGGGCGTGGCGCAGCAGCTCCTGCTCGCCCGCGCCGTTGTGCACCAGGGTGCGCATCTGGTCGTCGAAGATCACCAGCTCGTAGATGCCGGTGCGGCCACGGTAGCCCTGCTGGTGGCACTCCGGGCAGCCCTTGGCGTGGTAGATCTGCGGCCGGCTCGAAGCATCGAGGCCGAGCAGTGCGCACTCCGCCTCATCGGCCGGCCGCGCTTCGCGGCAGTGCACGCAAAGCACGCGAACCAGGCGCTGGGCCAGTACGCCGAGCAAGGACGACGACAGCAGGAAGGGCTCGACGCCCATGTCCACCAGGCGGGTGACGGCACCGACGGCGCTGTTGGTGTGCAGGGTGGAGAGCACCAGGTGGCCGGTGAGCGAGGCTTGCACGGCGATGTCGGCGGTTTCCTGGTCGCGGATCTCGCCGACCATCACCACGTCCGGGTCCTGGCGCAGGATGGCGCGCAGGCCGCGGGCGAAGGTCATGTCCACCCGCGGGTTGACCTGGGTCTGGCCGATGCCTTCGAGGTAATACTCGATCGGGTCTTCCACCGTGAGGATGTTGCGCGAGCGGTCATTCAAGGTGACCAAGCCGGCATACAGGGTGGTGGTCTTGCCCGAACCGGTCGGGCCGGTGACCAGGATGATGCCGTGCGGCTTGCGCAGGTTGTCGTCGAGCAGGCGGCGGTCGCGCTCACTCATACCCAGGTGCTGCAGCGACAGGCGTCCGGCCTGTTTATCCAGCAGACGCAGTACCACCCGCTCGCCGTTGGCCGATGGCAGTGTGGATACGCGGATATCGACCTCGCGACCGCCGACCTTGAGCGAGATGCGACCGTCCTGCGGCACGCGCTTCTCGGCGATGTCCAGGCGCGCCATGACCTTGACCCGCGAGACCAGCAGCGCGGCCAGTTCGCGGCGCGGCTCGATCACTTCACGCAGGATGCCGTCGACCCGGAAGCGTACCACCAGGCGTTTCTCGAAGGTTTCCAAGTGGATGTCGGAAGCACCGGCCTTGATCGCCTCGCTGAGGATGGCGTTGATCAGGCGGATGATCGGTGCATCGTCTTCCTGCTCCAGCAGGTCGCCGGATTCGGGGGTGAGTTCGGCCAGGCTGGCCAGGTCGAGTTCGGCGCCAAGGCCTTCGGCCATCTGCCGCACTTCAGAGGAGTCGCGCTGGTAGGCCAGGGTCAGTTCCTGCTCGAAGGCTTCCGGCTCCAGCCAGTGCAGCGGCAGCACGCGGCCGGCAAAGCGCTGGGCTTCCTGAACGGCGGTCAGGCTGGCGCCGCGCCGCACCTGCAGCTGGGCCTGGCCGAAGGGCTCGCGCAGCAGCACGCCGTGCCGTTTGGCGAAGGCGAAAGGCAGCGGGCGCAGCGGCGGCTCTGCCGGGGCCGCTAGCGCGGCATGGGTATCGGTGGACATGTGCGGGCCCGTTCCTGAAACAGAAGATCCATCTAGCTGTTGTTATTGTTGTTATGTGGCACGACTAAGGCGCCAAGTTAACGGATTTCCAGGCAAAACTGCAGTGCAGATTTCGCATGTCGCGGCACAGCCTAGCGACCTATTGTGATGGTGCCGTGCCACACGCACAAAAAAGAGCCCCGGCCGTGGCCGGGGCTCTTTCATTGCGGAGCGGATGTTACTTGTCTTCGCTGCGCTGGTGCTTGAAGAACACACCACTGTCACCGAACGCGGAGGCGATGAACGGCGAGGTTAGCTCCAGCTCGCCAACCTTCACCGCGCTGCTACGACGCTGTTGGGCGTAGCTGCGATTGGTGGACGGGATGATCGAGGTCTTGACCTCCATCGAGGTGGCATACACGTCATACAGCGTGGTACCGGCGTTGAGCGTCACCAGATCATTACGGAAGTCGTGCGCCGCGGTAGAGAACAGGCTGCGCACTTCTGCCCGTGGCACGAAGTAGACCTGGGTCGGTGCCTTGACCGACGAGACGCTCTGGCCGTCCTGCTTGATCTTGGCCAGATGATCGACCCGCAGCTGGGTCGGTTTCAGCGAGACCGCGGCGAACAGCACCTGCAGGCTGTCGACCAGCCCTGCATCAACGATCTGCGACAGCTCATTGGCGAAGAAGTTGTAGTTCTGCCCCTGACCAGTCCAGCTTTGCAGGGCCGCAACGTTGCGCGAAGGCTTGCCATCGACGAAGGCCTTCCACGACAGTCCCGGCTGGAAGCCGTTCTTGCCCGGCTCGGCGGCCAACGACAGGCGCAGCAAACCGTGGTCCGCGCCCTGGAACAGGCCGGTGTAGGGGTTGCCAGCCACAGGCTTGAACTTGACCTTGGCCATCACACCATGCTGATGCATGCCCTTGGTGTAATCGGCCGGCACTACGTCAACGTCCTCACGTACCTTCTTCCACAGGGTGTTGGCCAGCAGGGCCGAGGTGTTGGTGTCAGCCAGCGGCGGCAGCTGACCAGCGGCATACTGGCTACGCAGGGCGCCGTTGACCCACAGGTTGTCCTGCTTGGCCTTGGCCGGCCAGGTCTGGTAGTCGGCCGGGATGTTCAGACCCCAGGGCTTGAAGGCGTTCTCGACGCCGACCAGGCTGTCGACCAGTTCCGGATTGTGGCGTTTGAGCACGTCGACCATGGTGGTGTTCTCGACCCAGGCCAGACCCTCGGCGGTGTAGATCTCCGGGCGATAGTCCTTGGTGTAGAAGCGGTCGGTCATCAGGCGGCGCGAGGCGTTCATGATGAAGATCTGGAAGGCCGTCTCGCCGAAAGCGAAGCCATCCGGACGCACGGTCTCGGCCAGCATGCCGATAAGGGTGTCGATCTTCTCGATGTCGTTGCCGTAGATGCGCTTGAGGTTGGCCAGGGTGGCCGGGTCGGTGGTCAGATCCTCGAACTTGGTGATCGGATTGAGGCCGATCTCGCGGCGGAACTCGTTGTAGCGCGGTACGCCGCGCTCGCGATCACGCAACACGTCGATGGTCGCCAGGTCGATGTTGCCAACCAGCGGAATCGACAGGTTGCGCAGGAAGTTCGGGTAGTTGTTGAGGGTCAGCGAGCCCGGGTTGGTGATGCCGAAGGAGTACCACAGGCGCTGCGGATGCTCGCCGTTGAGCAGGCTCTCGGCATCGCGATCACGGGTGTTCTGCAGCGGCACACTGCGCGAGATGATATTGGAGCCGATGTCGTAGACATCGATCTTGTCGCGCATCAGCGGGTGCATGCGGTAGACCGCGACGAACTCCTCCGTGAGGGTGTAAGGCACGCCGTAGTTGTTCGGGTTGGTCGAGCCAACGATACCGGCCAGGGCATGGTCGATGGCCGAGCTGCCGGCCTGGCTGCCGTCGATGCCGAGGATGCGCAGGACGAAGGAGTTGGAGCTGGCCAGGTCCTCCTGCAGCATGCGCGCCTCTTCCTGATACTTGTCGCGGTTCGGGCCGGAGCCCAGCAGGCCCCACCAGTTGGCGTACATGGCACGCTCGGTGACCGGGTTGGCGATCACCGCCGGGGTCCATTCCACGGTGTGGATCTTGGCCATCAGTGCCGAGTTGACCAGACGCGCGCGGTCATACAGCCACTGGTCGTCCTTGTCCGGGTACTTCTGCTTGAGCATCGCCGCGATGGCGTTGTGTTCCTTGGTGAACAGCTGGTGCAGCATGCTCAGGCCGACCCACCAGTTCTCGTTGAAGCCGGTGATCGGCTTGCCACTGATGAAATCGGTCGGCAGGGTGCCATCCGGATTGATCTTCAGCTTGCCATCGACGAAGGCGCGGACCTTGTCGTTGGTGGCCTTGTTGCTGCCGTACAGCTGCGAACCGTCCCACCAGTGAGTGTTGTGGTTGCGGTAGGTGGCCGGCTTGCCGGCTTCGGCAGCGGTGCGGCTCGGGTCGGCCTGGGTGCGGCGCACGGAGAGGTTGCCAGAGCCGAGCACGTCGCCGGCCGGCAGCGGGACCTGGATCGGATTGGCTTCGGCGTTGGGGCCGTGGTCGACCCAGTCATGCACCATGAACTGGATCCAGGAAGCGGCAATGAAGTTGAGGCTGGGCGCCGGTTTGAACTCGCCGCGCGCCATCAGCACGTTACTCACTTCCCGCGGGTTGGGGCTGAGCAGGGTATCGGCTTCGGTTTCGCCGTGGGTCACGGCGGGGTTCACGTTGCGCCCGAAACGGCGGTAAACGGAGCCCTCGGCCGGGTTGGAAAGGATGTTGCAGGTGCCGTCCTCGGTGCGTGCGACCTGGCTGCGCGCGTCACAGGTGATGGTGGCGTTGGCGGCAGGCAGGTTGTCGACGTCGAACAGGTTTTCCTTGAACAGCACGTCGCGCTCGAGCGCGAGCGTGATAAGCCCAGCATAGATGCCCAGAGTGCCGAACTTGACCAAGCTCGGCCACGTGACCCAAACAGACATGGCGTAATCTCCCGATTCTTCTTGTACTAATAAGTGGGGCGCCGGTTTTCCGGCTGGCGGGAGATTAGGGATTGCTCGCCCCCCATCCACCCTCCTGCCGGAGGGGGATGGTCGAAATCAACTGCCGCGCTGCTGCATGGCGAGGATGGCCTCGGTGCGGCCGGAAAGGTTGAGCTTCGAGTAGATGTTCTTCAGGTGCCATTTGGTGGTGGACAGCGCAATGCCCGTGCTGGCGCTGATGTCCGTGTTGGACAGCCCGCGTAACAGGCAGGCGAAGATCTCCGCCTCCTTGTCGGTCAGCTGGCTCACCAGGCTGGCCAGTGGTGTCTCCTGCGGCCGGCTCTCGGCCAGGAAGAACTCCGCATAGGCCTCGCTGTAGGCCTCGGGCACTTGCAACCGGCCGGCGCGCAACAGCCCGAACACGGCCTCGGCGAAGCCGGGCGCCTCGTCGAACACCGAGCGGTTGATGTTGACGATGCCGAAGCGCTCGACCAGCTGCAGCAGTGCCTTGACCTGCTGCTCTTCGTGCAGCTGCGGCGCCTCCAGCACCAGCAGGTTGGCCTCCACCACCAGCGCCCGCGCCTTCATTTCGCTCTTGTGCAGCGACTGCGCCAGGACCTTGAGGATGCGACAGGCACGCGGTTGCGCGCCGCGCGCCACCAGCCAGTAGACCGCCGCCAGGCCGAGGCGCTCCCAGCACTCGTCGTAGGGCTGCACCCTCTCCCACTCGCCGGCGGCCAGCCTCTCTTCGATGCCCAGACGCTGGGCCAGGGCATCCAGCGCCGCCGGGCGACCGTCAAGAAAGGCCTGACGCATGCTTTCCTGTGCCACCTGGCTGGCAAAGCGCGCGTAGTTGCCGAGCTGCAGGATGCGCGACAGCTGCTCCAGCAGACGGCCGGCACGGCCCGCAGACTGGCGCCGATAGAGCAGGCGCGACAGGGTGATGTGCACCGTGGCGATGGTCTCGGTGGCCGAAGACGAGGTGACCATGGCCATCAGGTCCTCGCACAGCTGCTGGGCCGCGGCCAGCTGATTCTGCTCGTACAACGCCACCACCATGGCCGTGGCGCGATTGACCCAGGCCGGCGACGAGCGCTGAGTGCGCTGGTAGTCCAGACAGACCTCCTTGCGCGCGCAGGTCGGGCGCCCGGCGTTGCGATGGCACAGGGCAATGATCAGGTCGGCGTAGCTCTCCAGGAACAGCTGGCCGGTCTGCGCCAGCAGCGCCTTGGCCTCCAGCGCCAGGCCGATGGAGCGCTCCAGTCGGCCGTGCATCAGGTGGTGATAGGCAAGGATCGTCAGGTGCAGGGCCCGTGTATCGGAACTCACGCCCGCCTCCAGCAGCCCTGGCCAGCGGCCCTCCGGGTCGAAGGCCAGGTCGTGCTGGAACAGCTCCAGGTTGAGCGCCAGCACCTGCCGCCGTGGCTCCTCCAGCCCCTCCCGTCCGGCACTGTGCGTCGCCAGCTCGTCCAGGCAGTAACGCGCCTGATGGAAGCGCCGAGACAGGGTCAGGGCCAGAATCATCGGCACCAGCAGACGCGGACTCTCGCGCAGCTGCACCTCACTGAGCGGTTCAAGCCACTTCAGCACCTCGGCGAAATGCCCCGTGCGCACCCAGAGGTCACAGGCCTCCTCCAGCAGCGCCTGGAACAGCGCCGGCTCGCCGCAGCGCTGGGCATGCTGCAGGGCAGGCTCCAGCTCGCCACGCTGGCGGAACACCCGCGCGGCGCGCCCATGCAGTCCCGGGACCTCCAGCGGCTTGTGCAGGGACAGGCGCTTGGCCAGGAAATCATGCAGCAAGGCGTGGTAGCGATAGCAGCCAGGCTGCTCGGCCACCGGCAACATGAACAGTTCGCGGGCGGCGAGGTCCTCCAACAGCAGGGCCGAGCCGCTGCGCTCCAGCACGCGGTCGCAGAGCTCGCCATCGAAGCGCTCGAACAGGGCGCAACTGAGCAGGAAATCATGCATCTGCGGCGACAGGCGCTTGAGTACCACATGGCCGAAGTAATCGACGATCTCCGGCTGGCTGCCATTGAAGCGCTCCAGCGCGACGGTGCCGAAACGCGCATAGGCCAGCAGCGCCACCTTGACCCCGGCCATCCAGCCCTCGGTCATCCTCATCAGACCGTCGATGTAGTCGGCGCTGAGTTCGGGGCCACCCAGGTGGGCATTGAGCTGCTGGATCTGGGTCGGCGACAGGCGCAGGTCGTGCTGGTCAATGTGCAGCAGCTTGTTTTCCAGCTTCAGGCGACTGAGCGAGAAGCCCGGGTGGTTGCGCCCGGAGAGAATCACCCGCACAGGGCCCTGCAGCCGCTCCAGCATGGCCAGCAGCACGTCGAGAATGGTCGGCTGGTTGATGAACTGGAAGTCGTCCAGCACCACATAGAGGCGCGTGTCGATGCGGTTCAGCGCATCAGCCAGGTACTCGCCCACCACCCCGGGCGCCTGATACAACTCGGCGGCGAAGGGGTTGAACCAGGACACGTCGAAATCCTCGACCTGGGCGCGGATGGCTTCGGCGAGGTGACGAAAGAAGCGCACCGGCTCGTTGTCACGCGCCTGCAGCGGGTAATGCACCACACTGCCGGGTGAGCGAGAAGCCTGCCAATGCGCCAGCAGGGTCGACTTGCCGGAGCCAGCCGGCGCTAGCAGTACGGTCAGGGGAAACTGCTCGCAGTGACGGAGCAGCTCCAGCAGCTCTTCGCGGGCAAAGCCGGGCGGTGCCAGGAGCGGTTTGCGATCGTCCATTGCATGATCCTGTCAGGCTTATTTTTATTGTTGAACGGCAGGTATCTGGCGACCGATGATAACGGCTCGCCGAGGGGAAGTTTCGAAATGTTTCACGCTTCTGGCAGCGGCCAAGGGTGCATCAGCACGCAGATCATCACATGGGCGCGCCATGCAACCAGCAATTGCGGTATGGTTGGCGGCGCCCGCTGAATGCGGGACTGACCGATGCGAGCCAGCAGAGCTCACACGCACATAAGAAGGACACCGGGGGATAGATGCATTGAGCGCAACCAGCACCCGCCTGCCCGCCTGGCTACAACGCCACGGCGTGACAGCACTCTGCCTGTTGGTGGTGCTGCTGATCACCCTCAGTCTGACCCGCCAGAGCGTCGACCTCCTGCGTCTGCTGCGCAGCAGCGCCGCCACGACCGAGCCTGCGGCCGCCCTGGAGCAGCGCCAGGCACCCTCGCTGACGCGCCTGCAGTACCTGTTCGGCACCCCGGCACTGCCTCCGGGCAGCGCACAGAACGCCCCTCCGACCAAGCAGCAGATGACCCTGCTGGCCAGCTTCGTCAACCCGGATGCACAGCGCTCGACGGCCATCATCCAGATTGCCGGCGACAAGCCCAAGCGCGTCGGCGTGGGTGACGAAATCAATTCCAGCACCCGCCTGCATGCGGTGCACAAGGACCACGTGGTACTGGATCGTGGTGGCCGCGAAGAGAGCCTGCACTTCCCCGCCATCCGCCAGCCCTCGCTGATGTCCTCGACCTACAACCCGCAGGAACCGACCGCCCTGCAACTGGAACAACTGCAGGACGAGGACGTACAGGCCCTGCAGGAGCGCATACAGACCCTTCAACAACGCATGGAAGGCGAAGGCGATATGCCGCAGCCGGACGCGCCGGAAGCCGAATAGCCCATGACCGATCGCACATTCCTCTCGCCCAAACGCCTGACTCTCGCCCTGCTGCTGGCCGCAGGCTGCCTCGGCGCCCCCTTGCCCGTGGCGCTCGCTGCCCAACCTGGTGCAGCGGTGACTCAGGGTGCCGAGACCTGGACCATCAACATGAAGGACGCCGACATTCGCGACTTCATCGACCAGGTGGCGGAGATCTCCGGCGAGACCTTCGTGGTCGACCCGCGCGTCAAAGGCCAGGTGACGGTGATCTCTAAGCATCCACTGGGCCTGGAAGAGGTCTACCAGCTGTTCCTCTCGGTCATGAGCACCCATGGCTTCAGCGTACTGGCCCAAGGTGACCAAGCGCGCATCGTACCGGTGACCGAGGCCCGCAGCGCCGCCAACAGCAGCGACAGTGCGCCGGATGACGTACAGACCGAGCTGATCCAGGTGCAGCACACCTCAGTCAACGAACTGATCCCGCTGATCCGCCCGCTGGTGCCACAGAACGGCCACCTGGCCGCCGTGGCCGCCTCCAATGCACTGATCATCAGTGATCGCCGCGCCAACATCGAACGCATCCGCCAGCTGATCAACGATCTCGACGCCCAGGGCGGCGGCGACTACAACGTGATCAACCTGCAACACGCCTGGGTACTGGACGCCGCCGAGGCCCTGAACAACGCGGTGATGCGCAACGAGCGCAAGGATGGCGCCGGCACCCGGGTGATCGCCGACGCGCGCACCAATCGCCTGATCATTCTCGGCCCGCCGGCCGCGCGCCAGCGCCTGGCCAACCTGGCACGCTCGCTCGACATCCCCAGCACCCGCTCGGCCAATGCCCGGGTGATCCGCCTGCGCCACAGTGATGCCAAAAGCCTGGCCGAAACCCTCGGCGACGTAGCTGAAGGGCTGAAGACGCCGGAAGGCGGTGAGGCCGCCAACAGCAAGCCGCAGAACATCCTCATCCGCGCCGATGAGAGCCTCAACGCCCTGGTCCTGCTGGCCGAGCCGGATACCGTGGCGACCCTGGAGGAAATCGTGCGCAACCTTGACGTACCGCGCGCCCAGGTGATGGTCGAGGCTGCCATCGTCGAGATCTCCGGCGATATCAGCGACGCCCTCGGTGTGCAGTGGGCGGTGGACGCCCGCGGCGACAGCGGCGGCCTGGGCGGAGTCAACTTCGGTAATACCGGCCTGTCGGTCGGCACCGTGCTGCGCGCCATCCAGGAAGACAAGATCCCCGACAACCTGACCCTGCCGGATGGTGCCATCATCGGCATCGGTACCGACAGCTTCGGCGCACTCATCACCGCCCTCTCCTCCAACAGCAAGAGCAACCTGCTGTCGACACCCAGCCTGCTGACCCTGGACAACCAGCAGGCAGAGATTCTGGTGGGCCAGAACGTGCCGTTCCAGACCGGCTCCTACACCACCGACGCCTCGGGCGCGAACAACCCCTTCACCACCATCGAGCGCGAAGACATCGGCGTGACCCTCAAGGTCACCCCGCATATCAACGACGGTGCCACCCTGCGTCTGGAGGTGGAACAGGAGATTTCCTCGATCGCCCCCAGCACGGGCGTCAACTCACAGGCGGTCGACCTGGTGACCAACAAGCGCTCGATCAAGAGCGTGATTCTCGCCGACGATGGCCAGGTCATCGTGCTCGGCGGCCTGATCCAGGACGACGTCACCAGTACCGACTCCAAGGTGCCACTGCTCGGTGACATCCCGGTGATCGGTCGCCTGTTCCGCTCGACCAAGGACACCCATATCAAGCGCAACCTGATGGTCTTCCTGCGCCCGACCGTGGTCCGCGACCGCGCCGGCATGGCCACCCTGTCGGGCAAGAAGTTCAACGACATCAGCGTGCTGGGCGCCGACGAGAACGGCAACAGCAGCCTGCCGGGCGATGCCGTGCGTCTGTTCGACAAACCCGGGGCAGCCGCCATCGACCTGCGCAAGGCCGAATAGCGAAGTTGCGGAATGAAAAACGCCGCTCGAAGAGCGGCGTTTTCGTTTTACAGCGCGGCCAATCCGCGGGCCAGGTCGGCCTTGAGATCCGCGACATCCTCCAGACCCACGGCAACGCGGATCAGATTGTCGCGGATGCCGGCGTTCGCCCGTTCCTGCGGCGACAGGCGACCGTGGGACGTGGTCGCCGGGTGGGCGATGGTGGTCTTGGTGTCACCCAGGTTGGTGGTGATCGAAATGACCTTCGTGGCGTCGATAAAGCGCCACGCCGCTTCCTTGCCGCCCTTGACCTCGAAGCTGACCACAGCGCCGAAGGCACTCTGCTGCCGCTTGGCCAGCTCATGCTGAGGGTGGCTGGGCAGCCCGGCGTAGTAGACCTTGTCGATGCCCGGCTGGGTCTCCAGCCACTGTGCCAGTGCCAGCGCACTGGCGCTGTGGGCCTGCATGCGCACGCGCAGGGTTTCCAGGCCCTTGAGGAACATCCAGGCATTGAACGGGCTGAGGGTCGGGCCAGCGGTCCGCAGGAAACCCACCACCGCCTCCATCTCGGCCTTGCGCCCGGCAACCACACCGCCAAGGCCACGCCCTTGGCCATCGATGTACTTGGTCGCCGAGTGCATGATGATGTCCGCACCGAGCTTCAGCGGCTGCTGCAGCGCCGGCGTGCAGAAGCAGTTGTCGACCACCAGCAGCGCCTTGTGGGCATGGGCGATCTCGGCCAGGGCGGCGATGTCCACCAACTCGGCCAGCGGGTTGGACGGCGATTCCACGAACAGCAGCTTGGTGTTGGGCTTGAACGCCGCTTCCCAGGCTGACAGATCGGCCAGCGGCGGGTAATCCACCTCGATGCCGAAGCGCTTGAGGTACTTCTCGAACAGGCTGATGGTCGAGCCGAATACGCTGCGCGATACCAGCACGTGGTCGCCGGCGCTGCACTGGCTCATCACGATGGCCAGGATCGCAGCCATGCCGGACGCGGTGGCCACCGCCTGCTCGGCGCCTTCCAGGGCGGCGATGCGCTCCTCGAAGGCCCGCACGGTCGGGTTGGTGTAGCGCGAGTAGACGTTGCCCGGCTGCTCGCCAGCGAAACGCGCGGCGGCGTCGGCGGCGCTACGGAACACATAGCTGGAGGTGAGGAACATGGCTTCGCCATGCTCACCCTCCGGCGTGCGATGCTGGCCGGCGCGCACCGCCAGGGTGTCGAAGCCGACGCCTTCAAGGTCGCTGTCCAGCCGTCCCGCTTCCCACTCCAGACTCATTGTGCAGCCCTCAGTCGTTGTGCAGGTCGATGATGGCGCTGGCGGTGTGCACCTTGACCTTGGCGGCGTCGTTGCGGGCCTGCTCGATCTTGTTCAGGTAGGCCTCGTTGACGTCACCGGTGACGTACTGCCCGTCGAACACCGCGCAATCGAAATGCTCGATCTTGACCTTACCGCCGCCGACGGCTTCCTTGAGATCATCCAGGTCCTGGTACACCAGCCAGTCCGCGCCGATCAGCTCGGCCACTTCCTCGGTGGTGCGGCCATGGGCGATCAGCTCGTGGGCACTCGGCATGTCGATGCCATACACGTTCGGGTAACGCACGGCCGGGGCCGCAGAGCAGAAGTAGACGTTCTTCGCCCCGGCTTCGCGGGCCATCTGGATGATCTGCTTGCAGGTGGTGCCGCGCACGATGGAGTCGTCCACCAGCATCACGTTCTTGCCGCGGAACTCCAGGTCGATGGCGTTGAGCTTCTGGCGTACCGATTTCTTGCGCGCCGCCTGACCCGGCATGATGAAGGTGCGACCGATATAGCGGTTCTTGACGAAGCCTTCGCGGAACTTCACGCCCAGCTGGTTGGCCAGCTCCAGGGCGGAGGTGCGGCTGGTGTCCGGGATCGGGATGACCACGTCGATATCATGGTCAGGACGCTCGCGCTGGATCTTTTCGGCCAGCTTCTCGCCCATGCGCAGGCGTGCCTTGTACACCGACACGCCGTCCATCAGGGAGTCCGGGCGGGCCAGGTAGACGTGCTCGAAGATGCACGGCGAGTACTGCGGGTTGGAGGCGCACTGGCGGGTATGCAGCTTGCCGTCCTCGGTGATGTACACCGCCTCGCCCGGCGCCAGGTCGCGGATCAGGCTGAAGCCGAGCACGTCGAGCGCGACGCTCTCGGAGGCGATCATGTACTCCACGCCCTCGTCGGTGTGACGCTGGCCGAAGACGATCGGGCGAATCGCATGCGGATCGCGGAAGCCGACGACGCCGTAGCCGGTGATCATCGCCACCACGGCATAGCCACCACGGCAGCGGGCATGCACGCCAGCGACGGCGGCAAACACGTCTTCCTCGGTCGGCTGTAGCTTGCCGCGCACCGCCAGCTCATGGGCGAACACGTTGAGCAGCACTTCCGAGTCGGAGTTGGTGTTGACGTGGCGCAGGTCGGACTCGTAGATCTCGCGCGACAGCTGCTCGACGTTGGTCAGGTTGCCGTTGTGCGCCAGGGTGATGCCGTACGGCGAGTTGACGTAGAACGGCTGCGCCTCTGCGGAACTGGAGCTGCCGGCGGTGGGATAGCGCACGTGGCCGATGCCGACGTGGCCCACCAGGCGCTGCATGTGGCGTTGCTGGAACACATCGCGCACCAGGCCGTTGTCCTTGCGCAGGAACAGACGCCCGTCGTGGCTGGTGACGATGCCGGCAGCGTCCTGGCCGCGATGCTGGAGCACGGTAAGGGCGTCATACAGGGACTGATTGACGTTGGACTTACCGACGATACCGACGATGCCGCACATGTGACGCAACCTCTGTGTTGTGAATCGGAAAACCTATGGGCGCTCGGGCAGCACGGGCTGCGTGAGCACGTCCTTGAACGGTAGTTCAGGCGTATCAGTGATGCCGCTGGCGAGCCACTGACTGGTCAGGTTGAGAATCAGGTTCTTCGACCAGTCCGCCACCATCAGAAAATGCGGCAGCAGGGTCGACTGCTGCCACCACTGATCCTGTTGCACCGGCGCCAGGCTCACCAGCCCCACCAGTACCACCACCAGCAGGGCCCCGCGCGCCGCGCCAAAGACCATGCCGAGAAAACGATCGGTGCCCGACAGGCCGGTTACCCGGATCAGCTCACCGATGAGGAAATTGATCAGCGCCCCGACCAGCAGGGTCACGATGAAGAGAATGGCGCACGCGGCGATGACGCGCATCGACGGCGTCTCGATGAAATCCGTCAGGTGCTGCGACAAAGCACCGCCGAACATCCAGGCGACCACGCCGGCGATGATCCAGGTCAGCAGCGACAGGGCCTCCTTGAAGAAGCCACGGCGCAAGCTGATCAGACTGGAGATGGCGATGATGGCGATGATCGCCCAATCGACCCAAGTGAATGCCACGTTGCTGCCTACAGACGGGAAAGGCGGCGAATTCTAACAGAGCGTGCCCGGCCGGGTAAGCCGGGGCGCCATACGGAGATCAGCCGTTTTCCGGCTGGAAGCGGACAACAAAGCCGTTGAGCTTCTGCTGGCGATTGAGCTGGTCGCGCAAACGATCGGCCTCGGCGCGCTCGATCACCGGCCCGACAAACACCCGGTTCATGCCGTCGAAGCTGCGGATATAGGCGTTGTAGCCCTTGCTGCGCAGGGTCTGCTGCAGCTTCTCGGCCCCGGCACGGCTGGACAGACTGGCCAGCTGCACCGACCAACTGACCGGCAAACTGTTGGCATCCAGGCCGCTGGCGGACTTCTCTTCGACTTTCTGCGGCGCCACCGCCTGCGGCTGCACGGGTTGCGGCACAGCAGCCGGCGGCACGACATCCGCCAGCGCTTCAGCGGGCGTCTGCGGCACCGGCTCCACCGGCGGCACTTCATCTTCGGCCACCGGTTCGGGCACGCTCACCGGTTCGAGTTCGATCTCCGGCATGACCGGGCGCTCGGGCATGGCGGGGGCATCCACGCTGACCTGGCGCAGCTCGTCCTCGCGGGAAAACAGCATGGGCAGGAAGATCACCGCCAGCGCTACCAGCACCAGCGCGCCGACTATCCGCTGCTTGAGCCCCTTATCCAGCACCGCCATCGCCTGCCTCCGCCTGTTGGCTGAGCCACTCCAGGGCTTCAGCCACGCAATAGAAAGATCCGAACACGAGAATCTCGTCATCCTCGCTCGCCCGGCCACACTGTACCAGCAATGCCTCGGCGACGCTGGAGCAGGCATGCACCTCGGCACCCAGGTTGCGCAATGCAGCCTCCAGCTCAGAGGCAGATCGGGTACGCGGACTGTCCAGCGGCGTCACGGCCCAAGCCTGGATATCGACCTGCAGCGGCGCCAGTACACCGGTCAGGTCCTTGTCCGCCAGCAAGCCAAACACCGCCAGCCGTCGCCCCTTGAGCGGGCGCGCCGCCAGGCGCGACGCGAGATATTCGGCGGCATGCGGGTTGTGACCGACATCGAGCAGCAGACTCAATGACTTGCCTTGCCAGTTCAGCTGACGCCGCTCCAGGCGCCCGCTCACCCGCGTGGCGCCCAGCGCACGCGCCAGGCGCTCGGGCTGCCAGGCCATATCCAGCGCGGCATAGGCCTGCAGGGCCAGTGCGGCATTCTCCATCGGCAGGTCGAGCAGCGGCAGATCATGCAGCTCCAGTACCCGCCCGTCGGCAGTCAGGCCGCGCCAGTGCCAGCCTCTCTCGCCCACTGCCAGGTCATAATCGCGACCACGTAGAAACAGCGGGCAATCCAGCTCGGCCACCTTCTGCAACAGTGGCAGCGGCGGATCGAGGTCGCCACACAGCGCCGGCTTGCCCTGGCGCAGAATACCGGCTTTCTCGAAAGCCACCGATTCGCGGGTGTCACCCAGCCACTCGGCATGATCCAGGCCGATGCTGGTGACCAGCGCCAGGTCGGCATCGACCAGGTTGACCGCATCCAGCCGCCCGCCGAGACCGACCTCGAGCACCACGGCATCCAGGCTGGCACGCTCGAACAGCCAGAAGGCCGCCAGGGTGCCCATCTCGAAGTAGGTCAGGGATATTTCTTCACGCCCCGCTTCGACAGCGGCAAAGGCCGTGCACAGCTCGTCATCGGAGGCATCGCGGCCCTGCAACTGCACGCGCTCGTTGTAACGCAGCAGATGGGGCGAGCTGTATACGCCGACCCTGAGCCCCTGCTCGCGCAGCAACGAGGCCAGGAAAGCGCAGGTGGAACCCTTGCCGTTGGTGCCGGTAACGGTGATCACCAGCGGTGCCGGCTTACCCAGACCCAGCCGACGAGCCACCTCGCGCGAACGCTCCAGGCCCATGTCGATGGCACTGGGGTGCAGCTGCTCCAGGTAACTCAGCCAGTCGGCAAGGGATCGGCTCATGCAATGGCCGCAGGTGTCGGCAGATGCTGCAACTGCGCCAGCAGACGAGCCAGGCGCGGCCGCAGTTCACTGCGGTGGATGATCATGTCGATGGCGCCGTGCTCCAGCAGGAACTCGCTGCGCTGGAAACCTTCCGGCAGCTTCTCGCGCACGGTCTGCTCAATCACTCGCGGCCCGGCGAAACCAATCAGCGCACGCGGCTCGGCAACGATCACGTCACCGAGCATCGCCAGGCTGGCGGATACACCACCGTAGACCGGGTCGGTCAGCACGGAGATGAAAGGAATACCTTCTTCGCGCAAGCGCGCCAGCACTGCACTGGTCTTGGCCATCTGCATCAGCGAGATCAGCGCCTCCTGCATGCGCGCACCGCCGGAAGCGGCGAAACACACCAGCGGGCAGCGCTTTTCCAAGGCGACGTTGGCGGCACGCACGAAACGCTCGCCGACGATGGCGCCCATGGAGCCGCCCATGAAACTGAACTCGAAGGCGCAGGCCACAATAGGCATGCCCTGCAGCTTGCCGCTCATGGCAATCAGCGCATCCTTCTCGCCGGTCTCCTTCTGCGCGGCAGCCAGGCGATCCTTGTACTTCTTGCTGTCACGGAACTTCAGGCGGTCCACCGGCTCCAGCTCAGCCCCCAGCTCGTCGCGACCATCCTGATCGAGGAACAGATCGAGGCGCGCGCGCGCATCGATGCGCATGTGGTGGTTGCACTTGGGGCAGACGTCGAGGGTCTTTTCCAGTTCGGGGCGATAAAGCACAGCATCGCAGGACGGGCACTTGTGCCAGAGCCCTTCGGGGACCGAGCTCTTCTTGACCTCGGAACGCATGATCGAGGGGATCAGTTTTTCTCTCAGCCAGTTGCTCATGCTTACTCTCCGTAGCTGTTGCGGCGGGCCTTGCGGCGACCCGGGCGAATCTGATTCAGGCCCTCGGTGGCTGTCACCACCCTCGGGCAGGGGCACAATGGCTTATGGACGGCAGGCATCCGGCCGTCGTCACATCAGTTGCCACGTGCCGCGCGAATGAACGCGCCGATCTTCTCCACATCCTTAACGCCCTTGCTCGCCTCCACCCCACCGCTGACATCCACCGCGTAGGGGCGCACTCGGCTCACGGCTTCGGCCACGCTGTCCGGACGCAGGCCACCAGCCAGGATCAGCGGCTTGCTCAGCGCCTGAGGAATCAGAGACCAGTCGAACGCCTCGCCGGTTCCTCCGGGAACCCCCTCGACATAGGCGTCCAGCAGAATGCCCTGAGCACTGGGATAACGCGCCACCTGAGCGGCGATATCGTCACCGGCCTTGACCCGCAGTGCCTTGATATAGGGGCGCCCGAACGCCTCGCACTGCTGCACCGACTCATCGCCGTGGAACTGCAGCAGATCCAGCGGCACGCTGGCGAGGATGCGCTCCAGCTCATTGCGCTCGGCGTCGACGAACAGGCCAACGGTGGTCACGAAGGGTGGCAGCGCGGCGAGGATCGCGCGCGCCTGCTCGATATCCACCGCCCTCGGACTCTTGGCATAGAACACCAAACCGATGGCATCGGCACCCGCCGCAGCGACGGCCAAGGCATCCTCGACCCGGGTGATTCCGCAGATTTTGACGCGAACGGCAGTCAACGTGCAGGCACCTTCTGGAAAGTAAAATCTGATGTTAACAAAGCCACGAAGCAGTTTCAGCCGAAGCTTTGCGGCAGCGCGGAGAGAAAATGCGGCCCCAGATAACGCTGCGGCAGCTCGAACTCCGGCGGGTACTCCACCTGAACCAGATACAGACCGTAGGGATGGGCGGTGACGCCGCCGGCACGCCGATCACGTGCGGCCAGCACCTCGGCCACCCAGTCTGGCTCGCGCTCGCCGGCACCGATGGTCATCAGCACCCCGGCGAAGTTGCGCACCATATGATGAAGGAAGGCATTGGCGCGCACATCGATGACGATGAAGCGGCCGTGCTCAATCACCTCCAGGTGGTGCACCGTTTTCACCGGCGACTTGGCCTGGCACTGCACCGCACGGAACGAGGTGAAGTCGTGGGTGCCGACCAGGCGGGCGGCCGCCTCGCGCATGCGCGCCACGTCCAGTGGACGATGGTTCCAGGTGACCTCCTCGGCCATGTGCGCCGGGCGAATCGGATCGTTGTAGATCACGTAGCGATAGCGTCGGGCGAAGGCCTTGAAACGCGCATGGAACTCCGCCGGCATCACCTTGGCCCAGGTCACGCTGATATCAGGCGGCAGGTTGGCATTGCCGCCCATGATCCAGGCCTTGAGCGGACGCTCGACGCGGGTATCGAAGTGCACCACCTGGCCACTGGCATGTACGCCGGCATCGGTGCGCCCGGCGCACATCAGGCTGACCGGCTCGGCCGCGACCTGCGACAACGCCTTTTCCAGCGCCGCCTGCACCGAGGGCACACCGCTCTCCTGGCGCTGCCACCCACGATAACGTGCGCCCTTGTACTCGATACCCAGGGCAATTCTGGAAACGCCAGGGGCGGCCATTTCGGCCGCCCCTGGTGATGGTGCTTCAGACATGGATCAGCTCAGCTTGGAGATCAGCTCGCGCGCTTCCTGCTGCTGACCTTCGCTACCCTCGGCGATCACTTCGTCGAGGATGTCGCGGGCACCTTCGCTATCACCCATGTCGATGTAGGCACGGGCCAGGTCCAGCTTGGTAGCGGTCTCGTCGGTACCCGAGAGGAAGTCGAAGTCGTCGTCCATATCCAGACCTGCTGCGACGGGGGCGGCTTCGGGCTGCACAACCGGCAGTTCGTCAGCCAGACCGCTGCTCAGTTCGTTCAGCTCGGCGGATACCTCGTCAAGCTGTGCGGCGAAGCTGTCCTCAGCCGGGGTGGCGGGAGTCTCGTCGGCCAACGACAGATCGAAATCGGCCGGCATGTCCAGCTCGAGATCACTGCTTACGGCAGCCGGAGCGGCGGGCTCATCGTCCAGGCTGAGCATGAAGTCGTCTTCGACAGCAGCAGCCGGCTTGCTTTCGGCCTCCAGATCCAGGCTGAAATCAGCCAGATCGTCGCCGAGCGAAAGGCTGTCACCCCCCAGATCCAGGTCGAACTCCATGTCAGCCGTAGCGTTGCTGGCCGGAGCGGCAGGCGTATCAAAGTCCAGCCCCAGATCATCCAGAGTTGTTTCTGCAACAGCAGCGGGAGCTGCCGATTCGTCGCGTCCTACATCCAGATCATCCAGGCTCAGGTCGAAGGAGTCATCCAGATCGGCCGGCGCGGCGGCAGGCTTGGCAACCGGCTCATCGAGCGTCAGATCATCCAGGCTGAAGCTATCCAGATCGCTGTCGGCGGCAGCAACCGCGGCACCACCCGCAAAAGCAGCAGCAGCCATGGCCGGGTACTTGGCCTTCAGTTGATCGACAGCACCGGCGGAGCCGCCAATCTCGCGCAGCTCTTGCTCCTGACGGGCAAAGCCGTCGCGATCACCGAGCTCGGCGTAGACTTCCATCAGCTTGAGGCGCAGGTCACTGCGTTGCGGCTCGTCATTGAGCGCGTTCTGCAACAGCTCGGCGGCCTGGGTGAACTTGCCGTAGGCGATATAGATATCAGCCTCGCCCAGCGCATCGGCGGTCTGCGGAGCGACGCGCTCTTCAGCCTTGTCACGTACCTGGGTGTCGTCGGAGGCATCGTCCAGACCGGCAAAGCTGTCGTCCGGCAGATCCATCTCGCTGGCAAAGGAATCGCTGGACGATTCCGGAGCCAGGCTGTCCTGCAACTCTGCTTCCTTCATGGCGTTGCGGCGCGACAGCACCATCAGGCCGATGAGCAGGGCCAGCAGCGCACCACCGCCCACGGCACCAAGCAGCATGGGGTTGGCCTGCAACTCATCGAGCATGCTCTGCGGCTCGGGCTCCTTCACCACTGGAGCAACCGGCTTGGCCGGCTGCACAGGCTTGGCCGGCTGGGCTGGTTTTTCTGCAGCCGGGGCTACCGGCTTCTCGGCAGGCTTGACCGGCTCGCTTTTCACTGCCGGCTCTTCGTAATTGAAATCAGTAGCTGCCGGTTTCTCGGCCGGCTTCACTTCCGCCGGCTTGACCTCGGCAGGCTTGGCCTCGGTGACCGGCGCCGCTGGCTTGACTTCGGCAGCCGGAGTGGCCGACTGGGCCGGAGCGGCAGCCTTGCCCTGCTGAGCAAGATCGCTCTGCAGCTTGGCCAGCTGATTATCCTTGAGCTCGATCAGGCGCTGCAGCTTGTCCACCTGGCTCTGCAGGTCGGTCATGCGCCCTTTCAGCTCCTCGTTTTCACGACGAGTCGAGTCCAGGCTTTCCTTGGTAACCGCCAGCTGATCGTTGAGCGCCTTGCTGTCGCCCTTGCCCTTCTCGCTGCCAGCAGTGGACTTGCCGGAGTCGGCAGAGACCAGTTTCAGGCTGTCTTTGCTCTCGGCCTTGGCCGGTGCGGCACCCGCGCTGTCGCGCTTGGTGGCATCCAGCTGACGCGAGGTACTGGCCGCTACGCTACGCCCTTCGCGCCAGGCATTGTTCTGCTCGGTGACCTGGGCCAGGGCCTCGGCCTGACTACGACTCTTGATCTGCGCATCGGTGGGCAGACGCAGCACCTGGCCGCTCTTCAGGCGGTTGATATTGCCGCCAACAAAGGCATTCGGGTTGAGATCGAGAATCGCCAGCATGGCCTGATGTACGCTGCCGCTCTGGCGGCTGCTCTGGGCGATTTCCCACAGCGTGTCGCTGGAAGTGGTCTTGTACTGATCCCCCTCGATCTTGCTTGCCGCGACGGGAGCCGGCGCAGCTGGAGCTGCCGGGCGCACCGGAGCACTGGCCGAAGGAGTAACCGGGCGCGGGGTCGGCACAACGGTTTGCGGACGCGGTGCAGGAGCAGTTGCGACCGGCAGGCGCGGAGCGGTGCTAACCACAGGCGTCGGCGAGTACATCGGCGGATCGAGCAGCAGGGTGTACTCACGCAGCAAGCGGCCATTGGGCCACAGCACTTCGACCAGGAAGTTGACGTAAGGCTCGCGCACCGGCTTGGTAGAGGTGATGCGAATCACGCTCTTGCCGTTGGGCTTGATAACCGGCGTGAACTTGAGGTCGGTCAGGAAGTACTGACGATCGACGCCGGCCTTGTTGAACTCCTCGGGCGACGCCAGGCTGGGGATTACCTCGCCCTGAGCCAGGTCACGCACCTCGAGCAGCTCGATTTCCGCCACCAGCGGTTGGCTCAGCGAGGACTGCAGGTCGATTTCTCCCAGTCCCAGTGCATGTGCCGTACCGGAGGTCAGCGCGGAAGCAGCCGCAATTGCCAGCACCAGTTTGCGAACCCGAACCATAGCGTAATCCCTTGTTTTATCTTTTTTTCTCGTTGGACGAGAGGATTTGAAGTGCGCTGCCTGCACCCGCCCGAAAGCGACTCCCCGTCAGCGCACTACCAAAACAGTATTGCCAAGCTAGAATAATTCTTCAAATTTGGGGCTAAGTATCTTTTACAGATAGTGTTTTATCAACAACTCACCAATTTGCACAGCATTGAGCGCAGAGCCTTTTCGCACATTATCTGACGCAATCCACAAATTAAGCTCCGTTGGATCGTCCAGCCCCGCCCGCAGGCGCCCTACATACAACTCATCCTGCCCCACTGCATCGCCGACCACGGTCGGATAATCGCCGGTCTCGACCAGCTCAATAGCGGACTGCTGCGCCAACAAGGCAGCGACAGCCGGCACATCCACCGGCTTATCGGTCTGCAGACAGACCGCCAGGCTATCGCCAAAGAATACCGGCGCCAGACTGCAGCTGACCGAAACCTTGAGGCCCTCGATACCCAGCACCTGCTTCAGCTCTGTCGCTACCCGCCGTTCGAGTCGGGCATGACCGCCCTCCTCCAGCTCACCCACCTGGGCCAACAGGTTGAACGCCACCTGCCGATCCAACAGCTGTGGTTCCAGCGGGCGCATGTTGAGCAACTCGGTAGTCTGCCGGGCCAACTCGGCAATACCGGCACGCCCCAGAGTAGAAACCGCCAACGCGGCATTGAGGACGACCCGACGCAGACCGAGCTGATCGCGCAGCGGCCCCAGCACGGCAGCCAGAGCAGTGGCGGCCGGTGCCGGACTGCTCACTAGATAGGGCGCACGCAAATTCGCCAGCGCTTCGGCATTGGCCTCCGGAACGACCGGCAACGCCTGCGCCAGCGCACCACTCAGGTCGATCACCGTACAACCGGCCGCAACAGCCTTGTCGGCGTATTGCCGGCTGACTGCTTCACCAGCGGCGAAGAATGCCAGCCCCACTTGAGTGAAATCGAAGCCGGCAAGCTCGCGTACCCGCAGATTCTTGCCACGGAAGGGCACGGACTGCCCCGCGGAATCGCCGCCCGCCAAAAGGTGCAGGTTGCCAACCGGGAACTCGCGCTCCTCGAGCAGTTGCACCAGGGCCTCGCCAACGGTGCCGGTGGCGCCGATCACGGCGAGATCAACAGTCTTGGACATCGAGAAACCTCTAGATACACCTCATGGAGCGGCACTCTACCCGTACGGCCCGGAAAATAAAAAGGGCCGGTCTCGGACCGGCCCTTCTCAACCCACCTGAGCGATCAACGCTCCAGCAGGATGCGCAGCATGCGCCGCAGCGGCTCGGACGCCCCCCACAGCAGCTGGTCGCCGACAGTAAAGGCGCCGAGATACTGCGAGCCCATGTTGAGCTTGCGCAGACGGCCGATCGGCACGCTCAGGGTACCGGTGACGGCAGTCGGGCCGAGGTCGCGGATGCTGGCTTCGCGGGTGTTCGGCACCAGCTTGACCCAAGGGTTGTGCTGGCTGATCAGGCCTTCGATGTC
This sequence comes from Pseudomonas stagnisoli, assembly GCF_048595745.1. NCBI lineage: Bacteria > Pseudomonadati > Pseudomonadota > Gammaproteobacteria > Pseudomonadales > Pseudomonadaceae > Pseudomonas > Pseudomonas stagnisoli. Next base: position 1,763,519 of record NZ_CP184361.1, on the reverse strand, counting down.
GGCCAGCGGCACATCCTTGTTCAGCTTGATGGTCAGTGCCTGGCTGTGGCAGCGCATGGCGCCGATGCGTACGCAAAGGCCGTCCACCGGGATCGGGCTCTTGATGCGACCGAGGATCTTGTTGGTCTCGGCCTGGCCCTTCCACTCTTCACGGCTCTGACCGTTGGGCAGCTCCTTGTCGATGTAGGGAATCAGGCTGCCGGCCAGCGGCACACCGAAGTTGTCCACCGGGAAGGTTTCACCGCGCATGGTCTCGGCAACCTTGCGGTCGATGTCGAGGATGGCGCTGGCCGGGTTGGCCAGATCATCAGCCACGGCGCCGTGAATGGCGCCCATCTGCTTGATCAGCTCGCGCATGTTCTGTGCGCCGGCACCGGAAGCCGCCTGGTAGGTCATGGCGCTCATCCACTCGACCAGACCGGCTTCGTACAGGCCACCCAGGGCCATCAGCATCAGGCTGACGGTGCAGTTGCCGCCGATGTAGTTCTTGGTGCCGGCGTCCAGCGACTGGTCGATCACCTTGCGGTTCACCGGGTCCAGCACGATGACCGAGTCATCAGCCATGCGCAGGCTGGAGGCCGCGTCGATCCAATAGCCGTTCCAGCCGGCTTCGCGCAGCTTGGGGAAGACTTCGTTGGTGTAGTCGCCGCCCTGGCAGGTCAGGATAACATCGAGGCTCTTCAGTTCGTCGATGCTGTAGGCATCCTTCAGCGGGGCAATGTCCTTGCCCACGGCAGGCCCTTGGCCGCCGACATTGGAGGTGGTGAAGAACACCGGCTCGATCAGGTCGAAGTCACGCTCTTCCAGCATGCGCTGCATGAGCACGGAACCGACCATACCGCGCCAACCGATCAGACCTACACGTTTCATAACGACTACACCCTTGTTAACAGCCCGCCGCTACAGTCACGACGGGGCTGGAAAGATTACAGACTACGCAGCGCTTCGACTACCGCATCACCCATGCCGGCGGTGCCAACTTTGGTCTTGCCTTCCGACCAGATGTCGCCGGTGCGCAGGCCCTGATCCAGCACCTTGCTCACCGCCAGCTCGATGGCATCAGCGGCAGCGGACTGGTTGAAGCTGTAACGCAGCATCATGGACACCGAGAGGATGGTCGCCAGCGGGTTGGCGATGCCCTTGCCGGCGATGTCCGGTGCCGAACCATGGCACGGCTCGTACATGCCCTTGTTGTTGGCGTCCAGGGATGCCGACGGCAGCATGCCGATGGAGCCGGTGAGCATGGAGGCTTCGTCGGAGAGGATGTCGCCGAACATGTTGTCGGTGACCATCACGTCGAACTGCTTGGGCGCGCGGACCAGCTGCATGGCGGCGTTGTCGACATACATGTGTGACAGCTCGACCTCCGGATAATCCTTGGCCACTTCCTCGACCACGGCGCGCCACAGCTGGCTGGAGGCCAGCACGTTGGCCTTGTCCACCGAGCAGAGCTTCTTGTTGCGCACCATGGCCATGTCGAAGCCGACCTTGGCGATACGGCGGATTTCGCTCTCGCTGTACGGCAGGGTGTCGTAGGCCATGCGCTCGCCGTTTTCCAGCACCTTGCTCTCGCGCGGCTGGCCGAAGTAGATGCCGCCGGTCAGCTCACGGACGATGAGGATATCCAGGCCGGCCACCACTTCCGGCTTGAGGCTGGAGGCCTCGGCCAGTTGCGGGTAGAGAATGGCCGGACGCAGGTTGCCGAACAGGCCCAGCTGCGAGCGGATCTTAAGCAGGCCGCGCTCCGGGCGGATGGCCGGATCGATGGTGTCCCACTTCGGGCCACCCACGGCGCCGAGCAGCACGGCATCGGCGGCGCGGGCGCGCGCCAGGGTCTCGTCGGCCAGCGGCACGCCGTAGCGGTCGATGGCGGCGCCACCCAGATCATCGAAGGACAGCTCGAAACCGAGGTTGTACTTCTCATTGGCCAGGTTCAGCACCTTGACCGCCTCGGCCATGATTTCCGGGCCGATACCATCGCCCGGGAGAACCAGAATCTGCTTGCTCATGCTCAATCCTTATTACTTGATCGCGCCGAACAGCCAGGGGCTGCTCTGCTGGTGTTTGGCTTCGAAGGCCTTGATAGCTTCAGCGTCCTGCAGGGTCAGGCCGATGTCGTCCAGACCATTGAGCAGGCAGTGCTTGCGGAAGGCATCGATCTCGAAGCTGTAATGCACGCCATCCGGACGGGTCACGGTCTGCGCCGCCAGGTCCACGGTCAGCTGATAGCCCTCGATGGCCTCGGCCTGCTGGAACAGCGCATCGACCTCTTCATCCTTGAGGATGATCGGCAGCAGGCCGTTCTTGAAGCTGTTGTTGAAGAAGATGTCGGCAAAGCTCGGCGCGATCACGGTGCGGAAACCGTATTCGTCCAGTGCCCATGGCGCGTGCTCGCGGCTCGAACCGCAGCCGAAGTTCTCGCGGGCCAGCAGAACGCTGGCGCCCTGATAGCGCGGGAAGTTCAGCACGAAGTCCTTGTTCAGCGGACGGTTCGAACAGTCCTGATTCGGCTGCCCCACATCCAGATAGCGCCACTCGTCGAACAGGTTCGGGCCAAAGCCAGTGCGCTTGATGGATTTGAGGAACTGCTTGGGAATGATCTGGTCGGTGTCGACGTTGGCACGATCTAGCGGAGCCACCAGGCCAGTGTGTTGGGTAAAGGCTTTCATCATCTGTCTCCTCAGGCCTGGATCAGTTCGCGCACGTCGATGAAGTGACCGGTCACGGCAGCTGCCGCGGCCATGGCCGGGCTGACCAGGTGGGTACGGCCACCGGCGCCCTGACGGCCTTCGAAGTTGCGGTTGGAGGTCGAGGCGCAATGCTCGCCGCTGCCCAGCTTGTCCGGGTTCATCGCCAGGCACATGGAGCAGCCCGGCTCACGCCATTCGAAACCGGCTTCGATGAAGATCTTGTCCAGCCCTTCGGCCTCGGCCTGCGCCTTGACCAGACCGGAACCCGGCACCACCAGCGCCTGCTTGACGGTAGCGGCGACCTTGCGCCCCTTGGCCACCTCGGCGGCGGCGCGCAGGTCTTCGATCCGCGAGTTGGTGCAGGAGCCGATGAACACGCGGTCCAGCTTGATCTCGGTGATCGGCTGGTTGGCGGTCAGGCCCATGTACTTGAGCGCACGGACGATGGAGTCGCGCTTGACCGGGTCGGCCTCGACTGCCGGGTCCGGCACTTTTTCATCCACAGCCAGAACCATCTCCGGCGAGGTGCCCCAAGACACCTGCGGCTTGATCTCCTCGGCCTTCAGCTCGACCACGGTATCGAACTGCGCATCGGCATCGGACACCAGCCCCTTCCACTGCTCGACGGCCTTGGCCCAGTTGGCGCCCTTCGGCGCAAACGGACGGCCTTCTACATAGGCGATGGTCTTGTCATCGACAGCCACCAGACCGACGCGGGCACCGGCCTCGATGGCCATGTTGCAGATGGTCATGCGGCCTTCCATGGACAGGTCACGGATGGCGCTGCCGGCAAATTCCAGCGCGTGGCCGTTACCACCCGCGGTGCCGATCTTGCCGATCACGGCCAGCACGATGTCCTTGGCGGTAACGCCGAAGGGCAGCTGGCCTTCGACACGCACCTGCATGTTCTTCATCTTCTTGGCTACCAGGCACTGGGTGGCGAGCACGTGTTCCACTTCGGAGGTGCCGATGCCGTGGGCCAGCGCACCGAAGGCGCCATGGGTGGAGGTGTGCGAGTCGCCGCAGACCACGGTCATGCCCGGCAGGGTGGCGCCCTGCTCCGGGCCGACCACGTGGACGATGCCCTGGCGGCTGTCGTTCATCTTGAATTCGAGGATGCCGAAGTCATCGCAGTTCTCGTCGAGGGTCTGCACCTGGAGGCGCGACACTTCATCGACGATGGCTTCCAGGCCGCCCTGGCGCTCGGCCTTGGTGGTCGGCACGTTGTGGTCCGGGGTGGCGATGTTGGCGTCGATGCGCCACGGCTTGCGCCCGGCCAGACGCAGCCCTTCGAAGGCCTGCGGCGAGGTCACTTCGTGGAGGATCTGCCGGTCGATGTAGATCAGCGACGAACCGTCGTCGCGGCGTTTCACCTCGTGCATATCCCAGAGCTTGTCGTAGAGCGTCTTGCCGGCCATTTGCTTATGTCCTCGATCAGGTCATGTGCGGTGCGAGGGCTGATAACCCTTCTGCTGATGGGGCGATCCTAGGGACTTGGATCAAATAACTCCAATTCATATTTTTTATTCGAAGCATTCCTCGCTGGAATGCAGTGCGCTATAACCGGAAAAACACCTCGCCACACGGAATCCCATGGACCTGGCCAACCTCAATGCCTTCATCGCCATCGCCGAAGCCGGCAGTTTCTCCGAGGCCGCCGAGCGCCTGCATCTGACCCAGCCCGCCGTGAGCAAGCGCATCGCCGGCCTGGAACAGCAACTCGACACGCGCCTGTTCGACCGCATCGGCCGCGAAGTCAGCCTGACCGAGGCCGGCCGGGCCCTGCTGCCGCGCGCCTACCAGATCCTCAATGTTCTGGACGATACCCGCCGCGCCCTGACCAACCTCAACGGCGAGGTGAGCGGTCGCCTGACCCTGGCCACCAGCCACCACATCGGCCTGCATCGCCTGCCACCGCTGCTGCGCGCCTTTACCCGTCAGTACCCGCAGGTGGCACTGGATATCCAGTTCCTCGACTCGGAAGTGGCCTATGAAGAGGTTCTCCACGGCCGCGCCGAACTGGCGGTGATCACCCTGGCCCCCGAGACCCGCGAGCCGGTGCACGCCGTGCCGGTCTGGGACGACCCGCTGGACTTCGTCGCCGCCCCGGAGCACCCGCTGGCGCGCAACGGCGCGGTGACCCTGGCCGACGTCGCGCTGCACCCGGCGGTGTTTCCCGGCGGCAACACCTTCACCCACCATATCGTCCAGGGCCTGTTCCAGGCCCAGGGCCTGACGCCGAACATCGCCATGAGCACCAACTATCTGGAGACGATCAAAATGATGGTCTCCATCGGCCTGGCCTGGAGCGTGCTGCCACGCACCATGCTCGATGAACAGGTGGTGCGCCTGCCGCTGCCGGGTATCCAGTTGCAGCGACGCCTGGGCTACATCCTGCACCGCGAGCGCACGCTGTCCAATGCGGCCAGAGCCTTCATGGCACTGCTGGAGGCGCAGCGCTTGCCTTGAAAGCCATACAGCGGCTAATTTGACGCCATAATCATAAGAAAAAACGCTTGAGCACCTCTACGGCGGGCATTCCAGCCGCAGGCCGAGCGCACCGAGCGGCGGACGAGAAACCTGATGTCCAAACCACCCAAGCAACCGCCTTTCCCTCATATACCTGCCCTGGACCCGGCCGAGTTCGAAAAGACCTGGCACAACGCACCACTGCTGCTCGCAGCCCTGAACGGTGCCCACCTGGGCGCATGGTACTGGGACATCGAGAGCGGCAGGGTTAGCTGGTCTCGCGGCGCGCAGGCCCTGTTTGGCCTGGACCCCAAGCAGCCGCTGCGACGTACGGTCGATTACATCGAGCTGATTCCCGAGGAAGACCGCGCCAAAGTCCGGCACCTGTTCCAGCAGGTGCTCAACGGCAATCCGATGGCAGAACCGCTTCGGCACCGGATCCATTGGCCGGATGGCAGCCTGCATTGGGTGGAAATCAGCGGACGCCCCCAAACCGATGCCAACGGCTGCACGCAAGTCGTCGGCGTGGTACGCGACATCACCGAGCAACAGCAGCAGCAGCAGGCCCTGCACGACAGCCAGGAGCGCCTGAATCTGGCGCTGGAGTCAGCCAACCTGGGCACCTGGGACTGGCACATCCCCAGCGACACCCTGTACAGCTCTGGCCGCGCCGCCAGCCTCCATGGCCTCGCCGGCGAGCCCTACCACGGCAAGTCCAGTCAATTCTTCCAACGGGTGCCAGAGCAGGACCAGAAGCTCATGCGCCAGGCGTATCGCGAGATACTCGAACAGGCACAACGCGAGTACCAGGTGACCTATCGAATCCGCCTGGACAACGGCGAAACGCGCTACCTGGAAAGCACCGCCAAGCTTCACCGGGACCCGGAGGGCCAGCCGTTGCGCATGGCCGGCATCCTCATGGACATCACCGAGCGAGTGCAGCGCGAGCAGCGCCTGGCTTCCTCCGAGGAAAAATTCGTCACCCTGTTCCAGGCCAGCCCTGAGCCTATCTGCGTGTCACGCATACGCGATGGGGTGTTTGTCGAGATCAACCCCAGCTTCAGCCAGACCTTTGGCTGGTCCCCCGAGGAGATAGTCGGGCGGAGCGCGCCGGAAGTATGTTTCTGGGTCGACGAGCAGCAGCGCAACCAGCTGTTTGCCAAGCTGAGCCAGGACCAGCATCTGAGCAGCGAGATCGCACGCTTCCGCACCAAGGGCGGCAACGAACTCACCTGTGTGGTATCGAGCCGTTTCATCCGTGTCGACCGCCAACTTTGCATCACCACCACGTTCCGCGACATCACCGAGCGGCAGGCGGCGGAGGCCGCGCTCAAGGCCAGCCAGGAGAAATTCGCCAAGGCCTTTCACTCCAGTCCGGACGCCATCACGATCACCGAACGCGACAGCGGCCGCTTCATCGAAGTCAATGAGGGCTTCTGCCGCCTGACCGGCTATCGCCCCGAGGAGGTCATCGGCCGCACCGCCGCGGAATTGCAGGTCTGGGTCAACCCGGAGGAGCGACAACGCATGGTCGAGGCCATCCTCCGTGATGGCCGTGTCTACCACTTGGAAATGCATGGCCAGCACCGCAGCGGCAAACTGCAGCTGGTGGAGGTTTCGGTCGAGCCCATTGAACTGAACGGCACACCCTGCCTGCTGCTTACGGCGCGCGACATCGGTGAGCTGAAAGCGGCCCAGGCCCAAGCCCAGCACCTGGCCTACCACGACCCCCTGACCAACCTGCCCAACCGTGCACTCTTAATGGACCGGCTCGTCCAGCAGATCGCGCTGCTCAAACGCCACGACCTGCATGGCGCCCTGCTGTTTCTCGATCTTGACCACTTCAAGCACATCAATGACTCGCTCGGCCATCCGGTAGGCGATGCCGTACTGAAGATGGTGACCGCGCGCCTGGAAGCCAGCGTGCGCCAGGAGGACACCGTGGCGCGCCTGGGTGGCGACGAGTTCGTGGTGCTGATTTCCGGCCTCGAAGGCAAGCGCAACGAGATCACCCGCCAGGTCCGCCAGGTAGCCGAGAAACTGCGCGGTCTGCTGGCCGAGCCTATGCTGCTGGAGGGTCATCGCCTGCAGGTGACACCGAGCATTGGCATCGCCCTGCTACCGGACCACGGTGACAACCCTACCGATCTGCTCAAGCGCGCCGACATCGCGCTTTACCGGGCCAAGGATTCGGGACGCAATACGGTACAGATCTTTCGTAAGGCGATGCAGGAGGCCGCTAGCGAGCGCCTGCGCCTGGAAAACGATTTGCACCTGGCCCTTGCCCGCGGCGAATTCGAGCTGTACCTGCAACCCCAGGTAGATGCACGCGCCGGCAGCGTGATTGGGGCGGAAGCACTGCTACGCTGGAATCACCCGACACTGGGCATGCAGTCACCGGCGCAGTTCATTCAGGTTCTGGAGGAGAGCGGCCTGATTCTCGAGGCCGGGGCCTGGATACTCAATGAAGCCTGCCATGTCGGTTCCCGCCTGATGCACGAAGGCCTGGTTGACCGCGAGTCCTTTCAGCTCTGCGTCAACATCAGCCCCCGACAGTTTCGCCAGAATGACTTCGTCGAGCGCGTCGAGCGCTGTCTCGAGCAGAGCAAGCTACCGGCCAGCATGCTCAAGCTGGAGATCACCGAAGGCATCGTCATTCACAACCTCGACGACACCATCGCCAAGATGCGCCGCCTGAAGAAGCTCGGCCTGAGCTTCGCCATGGACGACTTCGGCACGGGCTACAGCTCGCTGACCTACCTCAAGCGCTTGCCGGTGGATGTGCTGAAGATCGACCAGTCGTTCGTCCGTGATGCCACCAGCGACCCCAACGATGCCGAGATCATCCGCGCCATCGTCGCCATGGCCCGCAGCCTCAGTCTGCAGGTGATCGCCGAAGGCGTGGAGCAGGCCGAACAACTGGAGTTCCTCCTCCAGCAGGGCTGCCATCATTACCAGGGTTACCTGTTCAGCAAGCCGGTGCCGCTAGCGGAATTCCACGACCTGCTAAAGGCCAATCGCAGCCACTGAAATGCAGAAGGGCACCCACAGGTGCCCTTCTCTCAAGCGGCTGTCGGTCAGCCTTCCAGCGCCGGCTTGTCGCCGCCGATGGGAATGCGCTTGGGTTTGGCCTCTTCCGGTACGACACGCACCAGGTCGATATTCAGCAGGCCGTGGGACAGCGCGGCAGCCTTCACCTCGATATGGTCGGCCAGGCGGAACGAGAGCTTGAAGCCGCGCTGGGCGATGCCCTGGTAGAGGTAGCTGACGCTCTCGGCCGCGCGTTCGCGCTTGCCACCGGTGACGGTCAGCACGCCGCGCTCAACCTGTAGCTCCAGGTCTTCTTCACGGAAGCCGGCGGCCGCCACCACGATGCGGTACTGGTCATCGCCATGCTTCTCGACGTTGTAGGGCGGATAGGAACTGCCGTTCTCGCTGCTGCGCAGCGCCGATTCGAACAGGTCGTTGAAACGATCGAAACCGATGGACTGGCGGAACAGCGGAGCCAGGGAAAGGACGTTGCTCATGGCGCATCTCCTGAATAATCAGCAAGTGTCTGGTCGTGGGACCCGACTTCGGCATCCCACATCAACTAGATGTGGATGCCCCGGCGGATTTCAAGAGGCGGGTTGCAGCGGGTTGAGCAAGGCGTCGATACGCGCGCAATCGTTTTCCCGGCGCACCTCGGCGAACAGCGCGACGGCCTCGGGATAGCTGCGGGTGAGCATGGCCAGCCACTGCTTGAGACGCCCCGGCGCGTAGCGCGGCGCCAGCTTGCGCCGGGCCTGCTGCCAGAAGTCCTGCAGCAGCGGCAACAGCTCGTCCCAGCGCATCGGCACGACTTCGCCACCGGCGCGTGCCGCAGCGATCTGCCGCGCCAGGTCCGGGCGCGAGACCAGGCCGCGCCCGAGCATGATGTCCTCGGCGCCGCTGATCTCGCGGCAACGCCGCCAGTCGTCGACGCTCCAGATCTCGCCATTGGCGAACACCGGGACCGCCACCACGTCCTGCACCCGCGCCACCCACTCCCAGTGCGCCGGCGGCTTGTAGCCGTCGACCTTGGTTCGGGCGTGCACCACCAGCTGCGCGGCACCGCCCTCGGCCAGGGCCTGCGCGCACTCCAGGGCGGCGTCCGGGCTGTCGAAGCCCAGACGCATCTTGGCAGTGACCGGAATCGCGGCCGGCACGGCGCGACGCACCTCGCGCACGATGGCGTGCAGCAGCTCCGGCTCCTTGAGCAATACGGCGCCACCGCGCGACTTGTTCACCGTCTTGGCCGGGCAGCCGAAGTTGAGGTCGATCACCGGCGCGCCGAGGCTGCAGGCAAACGCCGCGTTATCAGCCAGGCAAACCGGGTCTGAGCCGAGCAGCTGCACGCGCATCGGCGTGCCGGCGCGGGTCAGCGCGCCATCGGCCAGTTCGGGCGCCAGCTTGTGGTAGGCGGCCTCAGGCAGCAGGCGGTCGCAGACGCGGATGAACTCGGTGACGCACCAGTCGATGCCGCCGACACGGGTCAGCACATCGCGCAGGATTTCGTCGACCAGCCCCTCCATGGGGGCCAGGGCGATTTGCATGGGACAGTCCGGAAAAACGGGGCGCACAGTTTAAGGCCCCGCCCGCCTGGTGCAAGATGGCCACACGACAAGGAGCCGAACGGAGAACCGCATGTCGCGCCATTCACTACTCGCCCTGTGCCTGCTCGCCACCCTCGCCCAGGCCGCCGAACCACTGCCACGCGGCGTCCAGGTCCAGCCACCGGCGCCGGCACCGGGCGAACCGGGTCGGCTGATCTTCAGCCGCGACAGCAACGCACCGAATGCCTGCAACGTGGACTTGTATGTGAACCGCGAAGTGGCAGCGAGCCTCGGCCCCGGCGAGCGTACCGCGCTGGACCTGCCCAGCGGCCAGGTGAGCCTGGCGGTGGCCATCTCCTCTGCCGGCTATTGCGGCGGCCAGGGGCCGGGGGCGGCGCAATCGGTGTTGCTGGGGCCGGGCGAGACGCGCCAGTTCGCGATCATCGTCAAACCGGGCGCAGCCTTCCTCGCACCACTGCTCAACTAGAGCTGCAACGGATAGGGTTCCAGCAGCGCCTGCCCGTAGCCCTCGACGAACTCCGCCGGCATGCGCTTGGGTTTGCCAGTGGACAGTTCGATGCAGACGAAGGTGGTCTGCGCGCGCAGCAGCGTGGTGGCGTCTGAAGGACGCCACAGCTGGAAGCGCCGGGTCATTTTCAGCTTGTGGTCGGACTCGACGATCCAGGTGGCCATCTGCAATTCCTCGCCCTCGTAGGCACTGGCCAGGTAGTCGATCTCGTGGCGTAGCACGGCCATGGCGCGATCCAGCCGGCGATACTCGGCCAGGTCCAGCCCCAGGTGTTGCGAATGGCGCCAGGCACAGCGCTCCAGCCAACTGACGTAGACGGCATTATTGGCATGCCCCAGGCCGTCAATGTCGTCGGCCGCAACCTGCAGGTCGATGACGAAAGGCGTCGGCAGGTCCCAGCTCACGGCTTGACCTCCACACTGGCCGCCAGGGCGCGGGCCTCGCTGGCCAACTGGGTGATCTGGTCCCAGGCACGGGCGCGAATCAGGTTGTCCGGGGCGATCCAGGTACCGCCGACGCAGGCCACGTTGGGCAGGCGCAGGAAACTCAGCAGGTTGTCCGCGGTGATGCCGCCGGTAGGGCAGAAACGAATGCCGGTAAACGGCCCCTTGAAGCTCTTCAGCATCTTCACACTGGTATTGCCATTGGCCGGGAACAGCTTCAGCGAGCGGTAACCGTACTCCAGGGCCAGCAGCACTTCCGAAGGCGTCATCACTGCCGGCAGGTAGGGCAGCCCCGAGTCATCGGCCGCCGCCGCCAGGCGCTCGGTGCAGCCCGGGCTGACGGCGAACTGCGCACCGGCATCGCGGGCCTCCTGAAACTGCTCGGCGTGAATCACCGTACCCGCCCCCACCAGCAGCTGCGGCAGCTCCTGGCGAATCGCCGCCAGGGCATCCAGGGCGCGCGGTGTGCGCAGGGTGACTTCGAGCACCTCGACGCCGCCGGCATAGAGCGCACGCGCCAGGTCCACCGCCAGGGCGCAATCCTCGATCACCAGCACCGGCAGCACCGGGCGCGCACGCTGCAGCACCACATCCATCGTCAGGCCCATGTCATCTCCCCCTAACCAAACGGCATTGGCTGCTGTGACGGTGCCCACTGGCCGCGAAGCACAACTTCGGCGCAGTGGGCACATGAAAGGGAGTGTACCGCGTTAGGGCCGGCGCAGCGCCTGGCACTCAGGATGCGGCAGCCCGTATGCGGCGGTTGGCGACGCTTTGCAGGTCGGCGCTGCCGAGCAACTCCAGCACGGCCTCGACCACCTGCCGATCGCCCAGCGGCTTGCTGTGACCGCCGCTTTCCAGGCGCAGCAGGCGGCTGCCGGGCCAGGCCGCGTGGATGTTCTGCGCCTCGCCATAGGGCACCATGGGATCGTCTTCGGCGTGCACCACCAGCCCCGGAAAGTCCAGGCGATAACGCTCCACGTCGAGCTGCGCTGCCGGCATGCCGGCGCTCTGTTCGACCATGCGCACGAAGCGCGCCCGCGCCTGCCGGGGCAACCCGACGAAGTGGGCGAAACGACGCAATGCACCGAGGATGCGCGCCGGCGCGGCGATGGTCACCAGCGCCTCGGTGCGCAGGCCCAGCTGGGTGGCCAGCAAGGCACTGGCGCCACCCAGCGAATGGCCGATCACCGCCCGCAGCGGCGGCAATTCACCCGCCGCCTCCAGCAGAGCGCGGGCGAACAGCACGACGTTGGCCTCGTGTCCGGGTGAACGCCCATGCGCCGGCGCATCCAGGGCGACCACACCATAGCCGGCGCGCACCAGGGCGCGAATCAGCTCGGCAAACTGGGTCGGACGCCCCTCCCAGCCATGCACGAGGAGCACCGCCGGACCCTGCCCCCAGCGCAGGGCAGACAAACCGAAACGCAGGGTGATGCGCTCAGCCTCCGCCAACAGCGGCAGCTCCCAGTCGCGTGGCGGCAGCTCGCGCGGTGTCAGAAAGGCCCGGTGCATCTTGCTGGCCGCGAGATCCGGGGCCAGGCGACCAACCGTGGCGTTGAAGCCACGAATCCAGCTCATAGCACTCATCTTGTGTCTCCTCATCTCACGACCCGCCACGCGGGCACACTCACACCACCGCCGATTTGGCGGCACGCAGAACTCGGTCGGACAACTCGCCATCGCCCAGCGCCCTCGCCAGGGACAGGCCACCGATCATCAGGGCCAAGTCGGCCAGCACCTTGTCGGCGTCTTCAGGGCTACCGGCCAGCTGGGCCACCATCAGCTCGATGTGCTCGGCCAGCACAGCCCGGAACGACTCTGGCAAACGCCCCATCTCGCCCAGCGTGCTCGGCAGCGGGCAGGCATCGGTAGAGGCATCGCGATGCTTACGCGACAGGTAGAAGGCTGCGACCAGCACCCTCCTTTCCTGGGCATCCAGGCTGTCGTCCAGCTGCTGCAGCAGTTGCCGACGACGCCCGAGCAACTGGCTAAACGCCTCCAGCATCAGCGCCTCCTTGCTCTCGAAATGACCGTAGAAGCCACCAACGGTGAGCCCAGCCGCGCCCATTACCTCGCCGACGCTAGGCTCCAGCGGGCCACGCTGGATCAGCGCGGCAGAAGCCGCATCGAGGATTCGCCCACGGGTCCTGACCTTTTTGTCCTGCATAGCGACCTCCGAAATATTACGCATATAATATTATGAGCATAATAAATTTAGGCAAGCGGCTTGATCGACCGCTTGTCGCCGGCCGCCAGGGAAAATTCGGGAGATGGAAAAACAAAAGGGCCATTCCGAAGAATGACCCTTGAAGTCCGCAAAACGCGGAAAGAAAGTGGCGTCCCCTAGGGGACTCGAACCCCTGTTACCGCCGTGAAAGGGCGGTGTCCTAGGCCACTAGACGAAGGGGACATAACCTTCGAAGAACAAGGCCAGCACTAGGCTGGCCTTGTCAGTGATTGGTGGAGCTAGACGGGATCGAACCGTCGACCTCTTGCATGCCATGCAAGCGCTCTCCCAGCTGAGCTATAGCCCCGGATTTTGCGTCTCTCGACGTGCAGTGCGAACACTGCGTGAAGTGGCGTCCCCTAGGGGACTCGAACCCCTGTTACCGCCGTGAAAGGGCGGTGTCCTAGGCCACTAGACGAAGGGGACAAATCCTTCATTTACCCGAATGCGCTGGAATTCATTCGGTGGCAATTTGGTGGAGCTAGACGGGATCGAACCGTCGACCTCTTGCATGCCATGCAAGCGCTCTCCCAGCTGAGCTATAGCCCCGTCGCTTGGACGGGGCGCATATTAGGTTCGAGGGCCCATGCTGTCAACACTATTTTTCATTCGACTCGAATATTTTTCGTCGAAAGAACAAACACTTACCCTCGAACCCTGCTCAGCGGAAGCTTTCCAGCAGTTTCTTCCACTCCTTGCTCTCGCCATTGCTGACACCGCCGAGCAGCTCGACGGCCAGGCGCAGACGGAAGCGCGACAAGTCGGCGCCAAGGATTTCCATGGCGTCCAGCACCGAAACCGAGCTGGCCTTGCCAGTGATGGCCGGGAAGATCAGCGGCATCAGGTCACGCAGTTTGAGGCCGAGACCCTCGCAGACGAACTGGATGCAGGCGGTGATCTTCTCCTTGTCCCACTGGCGCAACGCCTCCAGCTCCCACAGCACCAGCTGCAGCGCCTGGCGCACCTGGTCCGGTGACAGCTTCTTGTGCGCCAGCAGCGCAGGATCAAGCTGCACGCCGCCACTGAAGAAGAAGCTGGAGAGCGGCGCGATATCGCTGAAGGTTTCGACGCGCTGCTGTACGTGCGGAGCAATCTGCATCAGGTACTGCGAATTGAAGGCCCAGTCCTGCACGCGCTGGGCGAACTGTTCAACCGGCAACTCGCGCAGCCACTGACCGTTGAGCCAGGACAGCTTCTCGATATCGAAGATCGGCCCGCCGAGGGAGACGCGCGACAGATCGAAGTGCTCGATCATCTCGGCCAGCGAGAACTTCTCGCGCTCGTCCGGCATCGACCAGCCCATGCGCCCCAGGTAGTTGAGCAGCGCCTCGGGCATGAAGCCCATGCGCTCGTAGAAGGTGATGCAGGTGGGGTTCTTGCGCTTGGACAGCTTGGACTTGTCCGGATTGCGCAGCAGCGGCATGTAGCAGAGCTTGGGCTGCTCCCAGCCGAAGTACTCGTACAGCTTGATCAGCTTGGGCGCCGACGGCAGCCACTCCTCGCCGCGCAGGACGTGGGTGATCTCCATCAGGTGGTCGTCGACCACGTTGGCCAGGAAGTAGGTGGGCAGGCCGTCGGCCTTCATCAGCACCTGCATGTCCATGCGATCCCAGGGGATCTCCACGTCGCCACGCAGCATGTCCGGTACCACGCACACGCCTTCGCTCGGCACCTTCATGCGCACCACGTGCGACTCGCCGGCGGCGATGCGCTGCTGCGCCTCTTCCGGGGCGAGGTGCATGCAGTGGCCGTCGTAGCGCGGGGTTTCCTTCTTCGCCATCTGCTCGGCGCGCACCTGGTCCAGGCGCTCGGCGGAGCAGAAGCAGGGGAAGGCGTGGCCCTTGGCGACCAGCTCGTCCGAGTACTTCTTGTAGATCGCACCACGCTCGCTCTGCCGGTAAGGGCCATGCGGGCCGCCGACGTCCGGACCTTCGTTCCACTCGATACCCAGCCAGCGCAGGGCATCGAAGATCTGCTGCTCGGACTCGCGGGTCGAGCGCAGCTGGTCGGTGTCCTCGATGCGCAGAATGAACTCGCCGCCGTGCTGGCGGGCGAAGCACAGGTTGAACAGGGCGATGTAGGCAGTGCCGACGTGCGGGTCACCGGTCGGCGACGGCGCAATGCGGGTGCGGACTTTGGTCATGACAAGTCTCGGAAACGAAGGAGTGATTCAAAGGCGCGATGTTAGCAGGCCGGCGCCCGCTGGCTCCAGCAGCCCGGTCTTAGGCAGGCTGCTGATGAGGAAGTCGAGAAAGGCCTTGACCTTCATCGCCTGGAAACGTCGCGACGGATAAACCGCATACAGCTCACCGGTGGGCAGGCGCGCCTCGGGTAGCAACTCGATCAGCTCACCGTCCTGTACCGCCGCCTCGGAGATCATCACCGGCAATGCGGCAATCCCAGCACCGGCAAGCGCCGCCTCACGCGCCAGGGTGATGTTGTTGCAGGCCAGCACGCGCTGGCAGGCGATGCTCTCGCCCAGCAGCGGCCAGTGCCGCGGGGAATCCACCGGCAGGTGGACGGCGCGATGCCCGGCCAGCTCCTGAACAGTGCGCGGCGTGCCGTGCTGCGCCAGGTAGGCCGGACTGGCGCACAGGCGGCGACGACTCTCGAACAGCTTGCGCGCGATCAGCGTCGAGTCGCGCGGCTGGCCAACCTGAATGGCAATATCGACGCCCTCCTCCAGCGGATCGACATCGCGCGAGGTCAGCTCCACCTCGGCACTGATCTGCGGGTACTGGCGCATGAACTCGCCCAGCACCCGCCCCAGAAACAACTGGCCGAACTCGATGGGCGCGGTGATGCGCAGCAATCCGGAAGGCGCCTGCTGCAACTGCATCACCGCCTGCTCGGCTTCGGCGAAGTCGAGCATGATCTGCCGGCAGCGCTCGTAATAAGCCTGCCCTACCTCGGTCAGGCGCAGCTTGCGCGTGGTGCGATTGAGCAGGCGCACACCGAGCCGCTCCTCCAGCAGAGCGATACGCCGACTCACCGTGGACTTCTGCATGCCCAGGCTCTGCGCCGCCTGGGTGAAGCTGTGGCACTCCACCACACGGGTGAAGATCAAGGCATCATCCAGCCCCATTATTGTTCCCCATAAGCAACAAAGTTTGCGAATTCTACCGTCTACTCACTTAACAGCAACATTGTTAAATTTGCTTACACTCTGCCAGCAGTTTGAGTCCGCCATGCCCGCCCAGTTGCAACGCCGCCTGTCCGTCTTCGTCGTCCTCCTCACCCTGATCGCCGCCGGCCTGTTCGGCCACTGGCTGCTGGTCGGGCGCTTCCACGAAAGCACGGACAACGCCTACGTTCAGGGTGAGATCACCCGGGTTTCCAGCCAGCTGGGCGCACGTATCGAGCACGTGCTGGTGGCGGACAACCAGCACGTGGAAAAAGGCCAGCTGTTGCTAACCCTGGAGGCCGCCGATTCCCAGCTGGCCCTGGAACGCGCCCGCGCCGCCCTGGCCACGCGCGAGGCGGAACTGGCCCAGGCACAGAGCCGCCTGGATCAGCAGGCCAGCCTGATCGCCGCCAGCCGGGCCGATGTGGCCGCCGGGCAGGCCACGCTGAGCCGCACCCAGATCGACCTGTCCCGTGCGCAGACCCTGCGCAAGCCGGGCTACGTCTCCGAAGAACGGGTCACCACCCTGTCCGCCGACAGCCGCGTCGCCCGCTCGCAGCTGTCCAAGGCCGAGGCCGACCTGGCCGCCCAGCGCCAGCAGGTAGATGCCCTGCAGGCCGATATCAAGCGCCTCGATGCGCAGATCGCCAATGCTCGCGCGGAAATCGCCCAGGCCGAGCTGAACCTGGCGCGCACCGAGATCCACGCTCCGATCAGCGGCACCATCGGCCAGCGCTCGGCGCGTGAAGGCCAGGTGGTGCAGGCCGGCGCCTACCTGCTGTCGATCGTGCCGAACGACGCCATCTGGGTGCAGGCCAACTTCAAGGAGACCCAGATCGGCCGGATGCAGGTCGGCCAGAGCGCCGAGTTGATCTTCGACGCCTATCCGGATACGCCCATCGACGGCCGCATCGACAGCCTGTTCGCCGCCTCTGGCGCGCAGTTCAGCCTGCTGCCGCCGGACAACGCCACCGGCAACTTCACCAAGGTGGTGCAGCGCATCCCGGTCAAGCTGACCTTCGCCGCCGACAATCCGCTGGCCGGCAAGATCCGTCCCGGCATGTCCGTGGAAGTGAGCGTGGATATCGCCAGCGACGCCCGCCATGGCGGCTGATGCACTGACCCGCCCGGTCGGCGAGCCGAGCCGGCGCGACTGGATCGCGGTGATGAGCGCCATGCTCGGCGCCTTCATGGCGGTGCTGGACATCCAGATCACCAACTCCTCGCTCAAGGACATCCAGGGCGCGCTGTCGGCCACCCTGGAGGAAGGCTCGTGGATCTCCACCTCCTACCTGGTAGCCGAGATCATCATGATCCCGCTCACCGCCTGGCTGGTGCAGCTGCTCTCAGCCCGGCGCCTGGCGGTATGGGTGTCCGTCGGCTTCCTGATCTCCTCGCTGCTCTGCTCCATGGCCTGGAGCCTGGAGAGCATGATCGCCTTCCGCGCCCTGCAGGGCTTCACCGGTGGCGCGCTGATCCCGCTGGCCTTCACCATGACCCTGATCAAGCTGCCCGAGCATCACCGGGCCAAGGGCATGGCGCTGTTCGCCATTACCGCCACCTTCGCTCCGTCCATCGGCCCGACCCTCGGCGGCTGGCTCACCGAGAACTGGGGCTGGGAATATATTTTCTACATCAATGTGCCACCCGGCCTGCTGATGATCGCCGGGCTGATGTATGGCCTGGAGAAGAAGGCGCCACACTGGGAACTGCTGAAAAGCACCGATTATGCCGGCATCGTCACCCTGGGCCTGGGCCTGGGCTGCCTGCAGGTGTTCCTCGAGGAAGGTCATCGCAAGGACTGGCTGGAGTCGAGCCTGATTGTCGGCCTGGGCAGCGTGGCAGCTATCAGCCTGGTGCTGTTCGTCATCCTGCAGCTGTCGCGCGACAACCCGCTGATCAACCTGCGCATTCTGCGCGAGCGCAACTTCGGCCTCACCAGCATCTCCAGCATGGGCATGGGCCTCGGCCTCTACGGATCGATCTACCTGCTGCCGCTGTACCTGGCGCAGATCCAGGGCTACAACGCCCTGCAGATCGGCGAGGTGATCATGTGGATGGGCCTGCCTCAGCTGTTCCTCATCCCGCTGGTGCCACAACTGATGAAGGTGATCTCGCCGAAGTGGCTGTGCGCCATCGGCTTCGCCCTGTTCGGCGCCTCCAGCTTTTTCTCCGGCACGCTCAATCCGGACTTCGCCGGCGAGCAGTTCAACCATATCCAGCTGATCCGCGCCCTCGGCCAGCCGATGATCATGGTGACCATCTCGCTGATCGCCACCGCCTACATCCAGCCGCAGGACGCCGGCTCCGCCTCCAGCCTGTTCAACATCCTGCGCAACCTGGGCGGCGCCATTGGCATCGCCCTGCTCGCCACCCTGCTCGACAGCCGCGCCAAGACTTACTTCGACTACCTGCGCGAAGCCCTGGTACCCGGCAATCCGCAGGTGGACGAACGCCTGGCCCTGCTCACCGAACAGCTCGGCAGCTCGCAGGCGGCGCTGGGCAAGCTGAGCGAGATAACGCATCAGCAGGCCAGTATCATGGCCTACAATGACGCCTTCCATTTCGTCGGCATTACCCTGGCCATCAGCATGCTCGCCGTGCTGCTGACCCGCAAACTGCCCGCCGGCGCCACCGGTGGCGCGGCACACTGAGCCCGCCGCCTCCTGCCTCTGGTTGCACCATGCCTGCCTCGCGTTACCGCTCGTTCCTGCTGATCGGCGCCTTCCTTGTCATCTATATCGGCTGGGGCACCACCTACCTGGCCAACCACTTCCTCCTGCGCGAGCTGCCGCCCTTCGTCATCGGCACCCTGCGCTTCTGCCTGGCCGGCCTGCTGGCCCTGCTGTGGGTGGCGATGCGAGGCGGGCTGCGCGTGCAATCCAGCGACTGGGGCGGTGCGCTGATCGGCGGCCTGCTGCTGATCGCGGTCGGCCAGGGCGCGCTGATCTACGCCAACCAGCACCTGCCGACCGGCATGCTGGCCATTCTCTATGCCTCGCTGCCGCTGTGGAGCGTGCTGCTGGAGTGGCTACTGCAGGACCGCCCGCCACTCTGGGTGGTGCTTGGCCTGGCCATCGCCAGTGCCGGCATCGTCCTGCTGATGGGCGGCGGCCTGAGCGCAGCGGCCGGCCCCATGCAGTGGCTGTCCGGCGCCCTGGTGCTGCTGGCCACCCTGCTCTGGGCCGTCGGCGCCTGGTGGCTGCGCCAGCGCGCGCCCTTTGCCTCACCGGCCACCGGGCTGGGCCTGCAGATGCTGATCGGCGCACTGGTGCTGGGCGTTCTGGGCCTCTGGCATGGCGACTGGCAGACCCTGCAGCTCGGCGAGCTGAGCGGCGCCAGCTGGCTATGGCTGGCCTATCTGGTGTTACCGGTGAGCCTCGGCGTGTACCCGGCCTATTTCTGGCTGCTGCGCGAAGTGAAGCCGAGCCTGGTGTCGACCTTCGCCTTCGTCAACCCGGTGGTGGCACTGCTGCTCGGCTACCTGATCCTCGACGAACGCCTGAGCCTATCCGCCGGCATGGCCTGCGCGGCGGTGCTGGTCGGGGTGTCGATGATCATCTTCGGACGGCGCTAAGCTCCATACGCCTGTGGGAGCGGCCTTGGCCGCGATGCCCTTGCAGCAGCCTTGTCGCGACCAAGGTCGCTCCCACAGGAAGTCCTCAGACCCAAACTGCATCCCAGTGCGGATAGTCACCCAGCCTATTCACCAAGCCAGCCCGCAATGGATTCGCCACTACATAACGTGCGACAGACAGCAGATCCTCATCTCGCCGCAAGGCACGATCGTGATAGCCAGACTACCAGACCTGCCCTTCCAGTTCAGTCGCTCGCTTGATTGCATAAGAGCTGCGCGACTTCATCCTGCGCATCAACTCACTCAGCCCCAAATCCTGTAATTGCACGAGCCAATGCAGATGATCCGGCATCAACACCCAGGCCAGGGTTTCGGCCATGCCCCGCTCTTGCACTTCTCGCATTTCCCGAACGACCAGCCTGCCCAGATGAAGATCGGCAAATAACGGGTGTCGCCCGTGGGTATTGGTGGTCAGCAGATAAATGCGCCCTAGCTCGGAGTAACGGCCGAGGCGCAGGCGATGGCTGGCGGGCTTGCGAGCGACGGGCATCCTTGTCCTCCTCTTCAAGAATTATAAGCAACCCTGTGGGAGCGGCTGGGCGGCAATCCGATCGCGACCAAGGTCGCTCCCACAGAGGTGAATCAGACCTGCAGCAGGCGGTCGCGCAGCTTCTGGATCTCGTCGCGCAGCTGCGCGGCGGCCTCGAACTCCAGGTCGCGGGCCAACTGGTACATCTTTTCTTCCAGCTGGCGGATGCGCTTGGTGATCTCGCTTGGTGAACGCAGCTCGGCCTCGTAGCGGGCGCTCTCCTCTGCCGCCTTGGCCGCTGCCTTGCGCTTGTTGCTGCGTGCACCGGGCACCACGGCGCCTTCGAGGATGTCGCGGATATCCTTCTTGACCCCCTTGGGCACGATGCCGTTGGCCTCGTTGAAGGCCAGCTGCTTGTTGCGCCGCCGCTCGGTCTCGCCGATGGCGCGCTCCATCGAGCCGGTCATGTTGTCGGCATAGAGGATGGCCTTGCCATTGAGGTTGCGCGCGGCGCGGCCGATGGTCTGGATCAGCGAGCGCTCGCTACGCAGGAAGCCTTCCTTATCGGCATCAAGGATGGCCACCAGCGACACCTCGGGCATATCCAGGCCCTCGCGCAGCAGGTTGATGCCCACCAGCACGTCGAAGGCGCCGGTACGCAGGTCGCGGATGATCTCCACCCGCTCCACCGTATCGATGTCCGAGTGCAGGTAGCGCACCTTGACGTCGTGGTCGGCCAGGTAGTCGGTGAGGTCCTCGGCCATGCGCTTGGTCAGGGTGGTGACCAGCACCCGCTCCTCGACCGCTACGCGCTTGCGGATTTCCGACAGCAGGTCGTCGACCTGGGTACGCGCCGGGCGCACCTCGATCTCGGGATCGACCAGGCCAGTGGGACGCACCACCTGCTCGATCACCCGCCCAGCGTGCTCGGCCTCGTAAGGGCCGGGTGTGGCGGAGACGAAGATGGTCTGCGGGCTGGCCGCCTCCCACTCCTCGAAGCGCATCGGTCGGTTGTCCAGCGCCGAAGGCAGGCGGAAGCCGTACTCGACCAGGGTTTCCTTGCGCGAACGGTCGCCCTTGTACATGGCGCCGATCTGCGGAACGGTGACGTGGGATTCGTCGATCACCAGCAGCGACTCGGCCGGCAGATAGTCGTACAGGGTGGGCGGCGGCTCGCCCGGCGCGCGGCCGGAGAGGTAGCGCGAGTAGTTCTCGATGCCGTTGCAGTAGCCCAGCTCGAGGATCATCTCCAGGTCGAAGCGGGTGCGCTGCTCCAGGCGCTGCGCCTCCACCAGCTTGTTGTTGGTGCGCAGGTAGTCCAGGCGCTCCTTGAGCTCGACCTTGATGTGCTCCACCGCCTCCAGCAGGGTCTCGCGCGGGGTCACGTAGTGGCTCTTGGGGTAGAAGGTGAAGCGCGGCAGCTTCTGGATCACCTCGCCAGTCAGCGGATCGAAAGCCGCCAGGCTCTCCACTTCGTCGTCGAACAGCTCGACACGGATCGCCTCCAGGTCCGATTCGGCCGGGAAGATATCGATCACGTCGCCGCGCACGCGGAAGGTGGCGCGGGCGAAATCCATGTCGTTACGGGTGTACTGCAGCTCGGCCAGGCGGCGCAGCAGCGCGCGCTGGTCCATTTTGTCGCCACGGTCGATGTGCAGAACCATCTTCAGGTACTCCTCCGGGCTACCCAGGCCGTAGATGGAGGAGACGGTGGCGACGACGATGGCGTCCGGTCGCTCGATCAGCGCCTTGGTCGCCGAGAGACGCATCTGTTCGATGTGGTCGTTGATCGAGGCGTCCTTCTCGATGAAGGTGTCCGAGGCCGGTACGTAGGCCTCCGGCTGGTAGTAGTCGTAATAGGAGACGAAATACTCGACCGAGTTGTTCGGGAAGAAGCTCTTGAACTCGCCATACAGCTGCGCCGCCAGGGTCTTGTTCGGCGCCAGCACCAGTGTCGGCCGCTGCACCTGGGCGATCACGTTGGCAATGCTGAAGGTCTTGCCCGAGCCGGTCACGCCCAACAGGGTCTGGTGCGACAAGCCGGCTTCCAGGCCCTCGACCATCTGGCGGATCGCCTCGGGCTGATCGCCGGCGGGCTTGAAGCGGGTGACGAGCTGAAACTGCGACATGATCGATCCTCTGTGACGCGCCGCCGCGGCGAGCGTCAAAGCTTGGAATTGCGCGCTGGCGCTGTCGCCGCGCACAACCGGGGTGGCTATAATAGCGGCCCCTTTATGCAACCCCTAGCGGGCGTTGCCGCATTCCAACCTTCTCCTCTCCGAGACCGCCGCAATCATGAGTCTGTTCTCCGCCGTCGAAATGGCGCCGCGCGACCCGATCCTGGGCCTGAATGAAGCCTTCAACGCCGACCCCCGTCCGAACAAGGTCAATCTGGGCGTGGGCGTCTACTTCACCGAGGAGGGGCGAATTCCGCTACTGCGCGCCGTGGCCGAGGCCGAGAAAGCACGCATCGAGGCCCACGCGCCACGCGGCTACCTGCCGATCGAGGGCATCGCCGCCTACGACAGCGCCGTGCAGAAGCTGCTGTTCGGCGCGGACTCCGCCCTGCTGGCCGAAGGCCGTGTGGTCACTACCCAGGCCGTCGGCGGTACCGGCGCGCTGAAAACCGGCGCCGACTTCCTCAAGCGCCTGCTGCCGAACGCCGTGGTCGCCATCAGCGACCCGAGCTGGGAAAACCACCGCGCGCTGTTCGAGTCCGCCGGTTTTCCGGTGCAGAACTACCGTTACTATGACGCTGCGACCCACGGCGTGAACCGCGCAGGCCTGCTGGAAGACCTGCAGAACCTGCCGGCCCGCTCCATCGTTGTGCTGCACGCCTGCTGCCACAACCCGACCGGCGTCGACCTGAGCCTGGACGACTGGAAAGCCGTGCTGGAAGTGCTGCGCGAGCGCGAGCACGTGCCCTTCCTCGACATCGCCTACCAGGGCTTCGGCGAGGGCATCGATCAGGACGCCTTCGCCGTGCGCCTGTTCGCCGAGTCCGGCCTGCCGTTCTTCGTGTCCAGCTCGTTCTCCAAGTCCTTCTCGCTGTATGGCGAGCGTGTCGGCGCGCTGTCCATCGTCACCGCCAGCAAGGACGAAGCCGGCCGCGTGCTGTCGCAGGCCAAGCGCGTGATCCGCACCAACTACTCCAACCCGCCGACCCACGGTGCCACCGTAGTCGCCAGCGTACTCAACAGCCCCGAGCTACGCGCCCTGTGGGAGCAGGAGCTGGGCGAGATGCGCGAGCGCATCCGCGACATGCGCCTGGCCATGGTCGAGCAGCTGGCCGCCCTTGGCGCCAAGCGTGACTTCAGCTTCGTTGCCCGCCAGCGCGGCATGTTCTCCTACTCGGGCCTGACCGCCGAGCAGGTCGAGCACCTGAAGACCGATTTCGGCATCTATGCCGTCGGTACCGGTCGCATCTGTGTCGCCGCGCTGAACCGCAGCAATCTGGACGCCGTCACCCGGGCCATCGTCCAGGTGCTCTGAAACAAATCGGGGAAGTCGCTTTCAAAGTGTTGACTTCCCCTTTTTAATCAGTAGGATACGCACCGCTGTTCCGCGATAGCTCAGTCGGTAGAGCAAATGACTGTTAATCATTGGGTCCCTGGTTCGAGTCCAGGTCGCGGAGCCAAATTCAAAAGCCCCAGGTGAAAACTTGGGGCTTTTTTATTACCTGCGGACTCTCACCAGGGACTGCGTCCCCGGTTATTCGGCCTGCGGCCTCCCCCCTTCGGGGCCGCGCTTGCGCGCGTTCGGCTGGCGCCGTCGAGTCCAGGTCGCGGAGCCAAATTCAAAAGCCCCAGGTGAAAACCTGGGGCTTTTTTATTGCCTGCGGACTCTCGCCAGGGACTGCGTCCCCGGTTATTCGGCCTGCAGCCTCATCCCTTCGGGGCGCGCTGGTGCAGTCGAGCCTGGGTCGCGAGGCCCAATTCGAAAAACCCGTTTTTCGTTTCCTACCGGATTCTCGCCTCCGCGAACAAATAAGAAGCCCCGCATTGCGGGGCTTCTTATTTAACTGATGGACTCAGAGCCCATCCTTCTCCAGATGGTCGAAGTCGACCGCCTCACCAGGCTTGGCACCGAGCTTCTCGCGAATATCGTTGAACATCCGATCGAACTCATCATGGCCACGCATGATCAACGAGTGATTGGTTGGCAGGCCATGCTTGGCAGCCATTCGCGACGCGACGCTGGCAAAGTTGAACGCCGTATCACGATGCAACTCGAACTCGTCCTTGAACGCCCTACCGAGGATCTGTCCCTCCATGCGGAAGTGCACCATCTGCCCCTCCTGAGGGTCTCGGCGCACCTCGTAGAAGAGATCCACGGAATAATCGATCTGGCCAGGCAGACTGGCTCGGTGTAGATGCCCCGGTTCAAACATGACGCCTCTCCTTGCTGGTCGGATAGCTCATTCTAGACCAGCATTGCGATGCATAAGTGACCTCAATCAGTGCAACTGCGCACCCACTCCGCGCTCCTGGATCAGCACCCAGGGTGACACCACGACGGCCCACAACTCCGGGTCACGCGCGAGAAAATCCTGTGCCAGCGTCTCCTCGACCTTGGCCACCTGCCCTGCTTGCAGCCAAGTGGAAACCTTTACCCGATCGTCCTCGGCCACAGCCTGCGCGACCTCCACCAGGTCCAGCGAGGCGGCGACCCAGAGTAACTGGCCGCGGGCAAAGAAAGGCTGCAGTTCAGCCCAGGAAATCCTGGCCGTCTCGCCAAGAAGCTTGGCATAAAGGGTGCTTACTGGTTCAGTCATGGCTCGTTCTGGGTAGAAAGTACACGGCGCGCATCATAGCGCCGACCTTTCCGCAGGCAAGTCCAACCTCGAATATCCCGCCGCAGAAGGACCTAGCAGTCACTGAAAAAGCCCGCCGTTATTCTGTACGTTTATTTCAATTAAGCGACACCCCCCTACCATGCTTCTAAATGCGTGCTTTTCAAGCCGCGAAACAGGGTTCTACACTGTGCCGGTACAGTTGCCGGGGGAGCGTGGCCGGGAATCCTGAACCGGTCCTGCAGCTTTGGCCGCATGGATTACAAGAACGAACAACACCTATAAGAGTGGAGCACTATGAAACAGGCTACCAAGCAAGTGACCAAGCTGTTTGCCGCTATGGCCCTGGCCGGCGCCGCCAGCTATTCGATGGCTGCTGACACCATCAAGATCGCTCTGGCCGGTCCGGTGACCGGAGCCGTTGCCCAGTACGGCGAAATGCAGTTCATCGGTGCCGAAATGGCCATCGAGCAGATCAACAAGGCCGGCGGGGTGAACGGCGCGATGCTCGAAGGCGTGAAGTACGACGACGCCTGCGATCCGAAGCAAGCCGTGGCCGTTGCCAACAAGATCGTCAACGACGACGTGAAGTACGTCGTGGGCCACCTCTGCTCCAGCTCCACTCAGCCGGCGTCCGACATTTACGAAGACGAAGGCATTCTGATGATTACCGCAGCGTCCACCAGCCCGGACATCACCGCTCGCGGCTACCAGCTGGTATTCCGTACCATCGGTCTGGACAGCCTGCAGGGCCCGACCGCCGGCAACTTCATCGCTGACAAGGTCAAGCCGAAGACTGTTGCCGTGGTTCACGACAAGCAGCAGTACGGCGAAGGCATCGCCACCGCGGTCAAGCAGACCCTGGAAGGCAAAGGTACCAAGGTTGCTGTGTTCGAAGGTATCAACGCTGGCGACAAGGACTTCTCCTCGCTGATCTCCAAGCTCAAGCAAGCCAACGTCGACTTCGTCTACTACGGCGGCTACCACCCGGAGCTGGGCCTGCTGCTGCGTCAGTCCGCCGAGAAAGGCCTGAAGGCCAAGTTCATGGGTCCGGAAGGCGTGGGTAACAAGGAAATCTCCGCCATCGCCGGTCCGGCCTCCGAAGGCCTGCTGGTCACCCTGCCGAAGTCCTTTGACCAGGATCCGAAGAACCAGGCACTGGTCGAGGCCTTCAAGGCCAAGAACCAGGACCCGAGCGGCCCGTTTGTGTTCCCGGCCTACGCCGCCGTACAAGTCATGGCTGAAGGCATGAAGAAGGCCGGCAGCACCGACACCGACAAAGTCGCTGCCGCGCTGCGCGCCAACAGCTTCGAGACCCCGACCGGCACCCTCGGCTTCGACGAGAAGGGTGACCTGAAGGACTTCAGCTTCGTGGTCTACGAGTGGCACCAGGACGGTACCAAAACCGAAGCCAAGTAAGCTTCCCGCCTGAACCCAAAGCCCACTGCGCAAGCAGTGGGCTTTGTTTTATCGAGTTTTCCGGCCATCCGTCGCGTCACAAGCGCCGCTTCACGGACCGCGCCGAGGAGTTAGGTAATGCCTGAGCTCTATCACTACCTGCAACAGCTGGTTAACGGTCTGACCGTTGGCAGCACCTATGCCCTGATCGCCATCGGCTACACCATGGTCTACGGCATCATCGGCATGATCAACTTCGCCCACGGCGAGGTGTACATGATTGGCTCGTATGTGGCCTTCATCGTCATCGCCGGGTTGACCATGATGGGGCTGGACAGCCTACCCCTGCTGATCATCGGCGCCTTCGCCGCCAGCATCATCGTCGCCAGCGCCTACGGCTACAGCATCGAACGGGTGGCCTACCGGCCATTGCGCGGCAGCAACCGCCTGATCCCGTTGATCTCGGCCATCGGTATGTCGATCTTCCTGCAGAACGAAGTGCTCCTTGCGCAGGATTCGAAAGACAAGGCCATTCCCAACCTGATCCCCGGCAACATCGTGTTCGGCGAGAGCACCATGAATGGCGTGGTGATCTCCTACATGCAGATCCTGATCTTCGTCGTCACCTTCCTGGTGATGTACGGCCTGACCCTGTTCATCTCCAAGTCCCGCCTGGGCCGCGCCTGCCGCGCCTGCGCCGAGGACATCAAGATGGCCAACCTGCTGGGCATCAACACCAACAACATCATCGCCCTGACCTTCGTCATCGGCGCCAGCCTGGCCGCCGTGGCCGCGGTACTGCTGGGCATGCAATACGGTGTGATCAACCCGCACATCGGCTTCCTCGCCGGCATCAAGGCGTTTACCGCCGCGGTGCTTGGTGGTATCGGCAGTATCCCGGGCGCCATGCTCGGCGGGCTAGTATTGGGCGTGGCCGAAGCCTTCGGTGCCGACATCTTCGGTGACCAGTACAAGGACGTGGTGGCCTTCAGCCTGCTGGTACTGGTGCTGCTGTTCCGTCCGACCGGCATCCTCGGCCGTCCGGAGGTCGAGAAAGTATGAATACCAAGAACCTCAAGACCGCCTTCTTCAGCGCCTTGCTGGTGCTGGCCGTGGCCTACCCGGTACTCGGTCTGAAACTGACCACCGTCGGCATCAAACTGGAAGTGCACGGTGCCAGCCCGGCCGTACTCTGGACCATCGCCGCGGCAGCCGTGGCCATGTTCTTCTGGCAGCTGTTCCGTGATCGTCTGGGCAGCGCCATGGCCGGTGCGCCCAGCCTGCCGAAACTGCCAGCCGGTGCCAGCAACTTCCTCACCCTGCCCTCCACCCAGCGCTGGATCATCCTCGGCCTGATCGTGGTCGCCCTGGCCTGGCCGTTCTTCGGCAGCCGCGGCGCCGTGGACATCGCCACCCTGATCCTGATCTACGTGATGCTCGGCCTCGGCCTGAACATCGTGGTCGGCCTGGCCGGCCTGCTGGACCTGGGTTACGTGGGCTTCTACGCCGTAGGCGCCTACAGCTATGCGCTGCTGTCGCACTACTACGGCCTGAGCTTCTGGATGTGCCTGCCGATCGCCGGCCTGATGGCCGCGTTCTTCGGCTTCCTGCTCGGCTTCCCGGTACTGCGCTTGCGCGGCGACTACTTGGCCATCGTCACCCTCGGTTTTGGCGAGATCATTCGCATCCTGCTGCGCAACATGACCGAGCTGACCGGCGGCCCGAACGGTATCAGCAACATCGAGAAGCCGACCCTGTTCGGCCTGTCGTTCGAGCGCCGCGCCGCCGAGGGCATGCAGACCTTCCACGAATACTTCGGCATTGCCTACAACGGCATCAACAAGGTGATCTTCCTCTACCTGATCGCCCTGCTGCTGGTGCTGCTGACCCTGTTCGTGATCAACCGTCTGCTGCGCATGCCGATCGGCCGTGCCTGGGAAGCCCTGCGTGAAGACGAGATCGCCTGTCGCGCACTGGGCATGAATCCGACCGTGATCAAGCTGTCCGCCTTCACCCTCGGCGCCGCCTTCGCCGGTTTCGCCGGCAGCTTCTTCGCCGCGCGCCAGGGCCTGGTCACGCCGGAGTCCTTCACCTTCATCGAGTCGGCG
This sequence comes from Pseudomonas stagnisoli, assembly GCF_048595745.1. Classification (NCBI taxonomy): domain Bacteria; kingdom Pseudomonadati; phylum Pseudomonadota; class Gammaproteobacteria; order Pseudomonadales; family Pseudomonadaceae; genus Pseudomonas; species Pseudomonas stagnisoli. The sequence goes on along the minus strand of NZ_CP184361.1, from coordinate 1,735,056 downwards.
ATCATCCTCGCCATCGTCGTGTTGGGCGGCATGGGCTCGCAGCTCGGCATCATCCTCGCCGCCGTGGTGATGATCCTGCTGCCGGAACTGATGCGTGAATTCAGCGAGTACCGCATGCTCATGTTCGGTGCGCTGATGGTACTGATGATGATCTGGCGTCCGCAGGGCCTGCTGCCCATGCAACGCCCGCACCTGGAGTTGAAACCATGAGCCGCCCGATTCTTGAAGTCAGCGGGCTGACCATGCGCTTCGGCGGCCTGCTGGCCGTCAACAATGTCGCCCTGACCGTGCAACCCAAGCAGGTGGTCTCGATGATCGGCCCGAACGGCGCCGGCAAGACCACGGTGTTCAACTGCCTGACCGGCTTCTACCAGCCCACCGGCGGCGTGATCCTGCTCGACGACGAGCCGATCCAGCACCTGCCCGGCCACAAGATCGCCCGCAAGGGGGTGGTACGGACTTTCCAGAACGTTCGCCTGTTCAAGGAAATGACTGCGGTGGAAAACCTGCTGGTGGCCCAGCACCGTCACCTCAACACCAACTTCCTCGCCGGCCTGCTCAAGACCCCGAGCTTTCGCCGCAGCGAGAAGACGGCCATGGAGTACGCGGCGCACTGGCTGGACCAGGTCAACCTGACCGAGGTGGCCAACCGTCCGGCCGGCACCCTGGCCTACGGCCAGCAGCGCCGCCTGGAAATCGCCCGCTGCATGATGACGCGCCCGCGCATCCTCATGCTCGACGAGCCGGCGGCAGGTCTCAACCCCAGGGAAACCGAGGATCTCAAGCAGCTGATCGGCATGTTGCGCAACGACCATGACGTGACCGTGCTGCTGATCGAGCACGACATGCACCTGGTCATGAGCATTTCCGACCACATCTACGTGATCAACCAGGGAACCCCCCTGGCCAACGGCACGCCGGAACAGATCCGCAACAACCCGGATGTGATCAAAGCCTATCTGGGGGAGGCGTAATCCATGCTGAGTTTCAAAAACGTCTCCACCTTCTACGGCAAGATCCAGGCCCTGCACGACATCAGCATCGAGGTCGAAAAAGGCGAGATCGTCACCCTGATCGGCGCCAACGGTGCCGGCAAGTCGACCCTACTGATGACCCTGTGCGGTTCGCCGCGCGCGGCCAGCGGCAGCATCCGCTACATGGGCGAGGAACTGGTCGGCCAGGAGTCCTACGACATCATGCGCAAGAGCATCGCCGTCGTGCCGGAAGGCCGCCGCGTGTTCGCCCGTCTGACCGTCGAGGAGAACCTGGCCATGGGCGGCTTCTTCGGCAACAAGGCGGACAACCAGGAGCAACTGGACAAGGTCCTGCACCTGTTCCCGCGCCTGAAGGAGCGTTACGACCAGCGCGCCGGCACCATGTCCGGCGGCGAGCAGCAAATGCTCGCCATCGGCCGTGCACTGATGAGCAAGCCGCAGCTGCTGCTGCTCGACGAGCCGTCGCTGGGTCTGGCGCCGATCATCATCCAGCAGATCTTCGACATCATCGAACAGCTGCGCAAGGATGGCGTGACCGTGTTCCTGGTCGAGCAGAACGCCAACCAGGCGCTCAAGCTGGCCGATCGCGCCTATGTGCTGGAGAACGGCCGGATCGTCATGCAAGGCACCGGCGCCGACCTGCTGGTCGACCCCAAGGTACGCGACGCCTATCTCGGCGGCTGACGCACCTGGCCTGAAGCAAACGGCCCCTCGTGGGCCGTTTCTATTTATTGAGCCGACCAAAGGCGACCACCCTGGCCTCTTGGCCATTAGAATCGCCGCCTTCCTTTCTGCGCCTATCGTTACCCGAGAGGCTCACGGAAACCGGCAGCCGCCAACCCGGCCAGCCGCCCAACGGGGTAGCCCATCGGCTTCCCGTCGAATCACAGGAACCATCACCCATGATCCTTCGTCCCCTCGTTCAACTGCTCAACCGCACCAGCCTGGTCCTGCAGATCGCCATCGGCCTGGTCGCCGGTATCGCTCTCGCCCTGCTCGTCCCCCAGGCCACCGATGAAGTCGGCTTCCTCGGCACCCTGTTCATCTCCGCACTGAAAGCCGTGGCGCCGGTGCTGGTGTTCATTCTGGTGGCCTCGGCCATCGCCAACCACAAGCCGGGCCAGCCCACCCATATCCGACCGATCCTGCTGCTCTATGTGATCGGCACCCTGGCCGCCGCTATCGTCGCGGTGATCGCCAGCAGCCTGTGGCCCTCGACTCTGGCGCTGCATGATGCAGCCACCGGCACCACACCGCCTGGCGGCATCGCCGAGGTACTCAAGAGCCTGGCCCTGAATGTGGTGGACAACCCGGTTAACGCCCTGCTCAAAGGCAACTTCATCGGCATCCTGGCCTGGGCCATCGGCATTGGTATCGCCATCCGTCATGGCAGTGACAGCACCCGCGCGATGTTCGCCGACCTGTCCCACGGTGTGACCCTGATCGTCCGAGTGGTGATCCGCTGCGCCCCGCTGGGCGTGTTCGGCCTGGTTGCCACCACCTTCGCCGACGCCGGTCTCAAGGCCCTGGCCGGCTACGCCCACCTGCTGATCGTGCTGGTCGGCTGCATGCTGTTCGTCGCCCTGGTGATCAACCCGCTGATCGTGTTCAGCCAGATCCGCCGCAACCCCTACCCGCTGGTGTTCACCTGCCTGCGCGAGAGCGGCGTCACTGCCTTCTTCACCCGCAGCTCGGCGGCCAACGTGCCGGTCAACCTGCAGCTGGCCGAACGCCTGGGCTTGCATGAGGACACCTACTCGGTATCCATCCCGCTCGGCGCCACCATCAACATGGCCGGCGCGGCCATCACCATCAGCGTGCTGACCCTGGCCGCAGCGCATACCCTCGGCATCCAGGTCGACCTGGCTACCGCCATCCTGCTTTGCGTGGTTTCGGCAGTGTGCGCCTGCGGCGCCTCGGGCGTGGCCGGCGGCTCGCTGCTGCTGATCCCGCTGGCCTGCAGCCTGTTCGGCATCCCCGCCGACGTGGCCATGCAGGTGGTCGCCATCGGCTTCATCATCGGCATCGTGCAGGACAGCGCCGAAACGGCACTGAACTCCTCCACCGACGTGCTGTTCACCGCCGCCGCCTGCATGGCGCGCGACAAGGCCTGACGGCAACGCTGCGCAGAAAGCCGCCCGCGAGGCGGCTTTCTTTTACCTGCGGATTTTCATCGTGATTGCCCGAATGTGCAGCGCTCGCTTCCCGCCGTACGCAGGCTGTGGCAAAAAGCGCTCTCAGCCTGCACACAAGGAGAGTCCGATGCACGCCGCCGACCCCATACTGCTGGGCGCCTACTGGTTCGACCTCGACGGCATTCGCCAGCGCCATGCCGCAGGTGCCGATCCCAACGCGCTGGATGGCAGCGGGCATACCCCGTTGACCGAGGCCATCGGCGGCGGCATGGGTTACCCCAAGGTGGTGGCTCTGCTACTGGAGCTGGGCGCCGATCCCGACCTGGCCGACGCCGAGGGCCTGACGCCCTGGCAGACCTGCCTGACCCGCCGCCACGACCGCGTGGTGGAGCGCGAGTACCGCAAGATTCGCGAACTGCTCGAAGCGGCGGGCGCCGACCGCCGCGGCGAGGAGCTTTTCGTCCTGGAAGACGCAGCAGCGGCCGGCCAGCTGTTGGCGGTGAGGACATTGCTGGACGACGGCTGCCCGCTGGAGGGACCTCCGGCTTCGCCGCTTGGCGCCGCCCTGTACAACGGCCACGGCGAAATCGCCGACCTGCTGCTGCAACGAGGTGCCAGCGTCGAGGGGCGGGACGCCGGCGAGCACGGCATGACCCACCTGATGAGTGCGGCCAATCGCGGCCAGCTGGCGATGCTGCAGTTGCTGGTCCGGCATGGCGCCGATGTGTGCCGAGCCGTCGATGGTGCCGACGGCTGCATGACAGCCGCCTGGTATGCACGCGAAGGCGGCCACCATGCCGCGGCCGATTGGCTGGCCGCGCAACACCCTGGAGCCGAGCGCAAACCGATTCCCAAGGCGGCGTTGAATGGCGGAGCCAAGGCCAAATACCTCGACCTCTACCGCCACTACACCCAAGCTACGGATTACGGCCTGGACACCGAGGCCATCGTCAAACGCCTGCAACGCTGGGACAAGGAGTACGGCATCCATCTTCTCGACGTGGCCACCGACCGTTTCACCCTGCAGTTCGAGCGCCTGCCTGAAGATCTTGGCAAGCTCGCCAGGGAAATCGCCAAATTCTGCCCGGATGCATTGAGCGGGTTCGCCCTTCTCGCCGAGCAGGACAACCTGCCACCGGACATGCAGGCACTGCTGCAGGGGCTCGCAGCGAGTGACAAACACTTCGGCCTCAAGGCCCTGCAGCGCTGGCTGCAGACACACCAGGCGGTACAACTATGGTGGGACTGAAACACACGCTGACCGCCGCCTCGTTGGCACTGCTGTGCGCCGGCACCGCGCACGCCGGCTGCGGCGAAGGCCGCGGCACCTGTTACTACTACAAGAGCGGCGAACTGAAGAGTCAGGGCGCCTGCGCGGTGACCACCTGTGCGGCTACCGACCAGTACTTCCTTACCCACTGGAACTGGGACAGCGGCAACGAAGTGCGCATCGACTGGGATACCAAGGCTCAGCAACTGCTGGTCAACGGCAAGCCGGGCTATAGCCTGGTGCTGCCCTACAAGGACGAGAAGATGATCTGCTACGCGGTGGCCGCCAGCGACGAACTGGTGTGCAACGATTCGGGCGTGTACTGATCCCATTCGACGGCACGAGACGCCCACAAGGGCTCACGAGGCATCATTCGGCTCCACATCGCTGGCCTCGTCGTCATTGTCGGCACTGATCGCCCCCAGGCAGATCAGTTCGTGCGCGCCCTCGGCATCCTCGATATGCCAGGCGTCCGGCGCCGCGCCCGGGCGGGCGGCCGCCACGGCAGCGGCGCTGAAGCGCCACAGGCGACGGGTGCGGCCGTCCATGCACTCGACGCTCAGCTGGCCCTGTTCATCCAGCTCGAACTGCCAGGCATGCAGGCCATCGATCAGCAGCATGTCGGCCTGTTCCAGTTCGTGCAGCAGGCTGGTGGTCTCGGTCATTTCGCTCTCCGGGTCGGCAAAGACCGCCATGATACGTCAGGCGCTGCGCGGCAGTTCCAGGCTGGCCTGCAGACCCCCGCTGTCGAGGTTGCGCAGGCGGATCTGGCCGGCATGCCGGCGGGCGATGCTCTGCACGATCGCCAGCCCCAGCCCGGCACCCTGGACAGTGCCGCGACTGTAGAAACGTTCGAAGACCCGCTCGATGTCCTCGGCGGGAATGCCGGGCCCCTGGTCCTCGACCTGCAGCAGCAGACGCTGCGCATCGGCGCTCAGACGCACATGCAGCCTGCCACCGGCCGGCGAATGATTGACCGCGTTGGTCACCAGGTTCTGCAGGGCGATGCCCAGACTGCCGGGGTCGGCATTCAGACGGTAATCGCCCTCCCCGGCCTCCAGGTCCAGCTCCAGGCCCTGCTTGAGTACCCAGGGGGTCAGCTCGGCCAGGGTCTCGCGCACCAGCGCCAGCACGTCGACCTGGGCCATCTCGCCGCGTTCGAGCAGCGGCTCCATGCGCGCCAGGGTGAGCAGTTGGTTGACCACCCGGGTGGCACGGTCAATGCCGCCGAGCAGGTAACCCAGCGATTGCTCGCGCTGCGCCTCATCGCGCGCCTGGGTAGCGTTCTGCACGTGCACGCGCAGCACCGCCAGCGGCGTGCGCAACTCATGCGCGGCATCGGCGATAAAGCGCCGCTCACGCTCCAGCAGCTGTTCGATCTGCCCCAGCAGGCGGTTCAGTGCCGCCTGCATGGGCGCCAGTTCGCTGGGCAACGGTTCGAGCTGCAGCGGCTCCAGCGAGTCGGCATGCCGGGCGCGAATCACTGCGGCCATATTACGCAGCGGCGCCAGGCCCCAGCCAATCGCCCACCACAGCAGCGCGGCGAGCAGCAGGCTACCGAGCAGGGTCGGGAACAGCGTGTGGCGCACGATGCTGGTCACCAGCTCGCGGCGCACGTCGTCACGCTCGCCGGTCCAGATCAGTAGCCCATGCGCGCTGTCGCGCAGCAGGAAACCACGCCATTTGTGCTTGCCCAGTTCGAGGGTGGCGAACCCCTCGGCCAGCTCGGGCTCGTTCAGCTGCGGTGCGCCCGCGCTATGCACCAGCAGATGGCCCTGCGCGTTCCAGACCTGGAAGGCCAGCTTGCTCTCGTAGGGGTGGCCGGGCTTGCTGCGCTGCCCGGCCTGCGCCAGCGCCTCGTTGAAGGCCCGGTACAGGCCGGCGCGCTCGTCCTCACGCACCGGCGTGCGCATCAGCCCCTGCAGCAGGCGTGCACTGTGCGCCAGCTGGGCATCGTAGATTTCCTCGACCTCATGGGTGCTGTCGAAGTAGTTGAACAGGGTCATCGCCAGCGTGCCCAGCAGCATCAACCCCAGCACCAGGGCCAGGGTGCGGCGGCGCATCGAGGTCATGACTGCTCCTCGACCAGGTAACCGACGCCGCGCACAGTGCGGATCAGGCCGCTGAACAGCTTCTTGCGCAGGTGGTGGATGTGCACTTCGAGGGTGTTGCTCTCGGCCTCCTCGTCCCAGCCGTAGAGCAGCTGGGCCAGGCGCTCGCGGGTCAGTACCTTGCCCGGCTGCGACAGCAGTTCGTGCAGCAGCAGGTACTCCTTGGGCGTCATCGGCACCGGCTTGCCCTGGTAGCTGACCTGCTGGCTGGACGGGTCGAGGCTGACCCCGGCGTGCTCGATGCGCAGCTCGGCGCGCCCGGCGCTGCGGCGCAATAGGGCGCGCAGGCGGGCCTTGAGCTCATCGAGGTCGAAGGGTTTGACCAGGTAATCATCGGCGCCGGCATCCAGCCCGGCGATGCGGTCCTCGGTGGCATCACGCGCCGTGAGGATCAGCACCGGCAGTGCCGAGCCGCTGCGCCGCAGCTCGCGCAGCACCTGCAGGCCACTCATGCGTGGCAGGCCGAGGTCCAGCACCAGCAGGTCGAAGTCCTCGCTGAGCAGGGCGTGCAGCGCACTGGCGCCGTCCTCCAGCCAGTCCACCGTGTAGCTTTCCTGGCGCAGCCCCAGGCGCAAACCCTCCCCCAGGGCCTTGTCGTCCTCGACCAGCAGCAAGCGCATCCCGCCTCCTCAATTGAGTTTCTTGTTCACTTCCAGCAGCAACTGGTCGATCTCGCCCTGCCGGCCACTGTCGGCCAGCTCGCGACCCGGTCGCGGCGCGGCCTGCTTGGCCTTCTCCAGGGCTGCCTTTGCCTCGACATAATGCCCCTGGCGCAGCAGATGGTCACCCCAGAAGTACAGGCTGTCGATCCCCTCGGGATTGACCTGCAGCGCCTGACGCAGCAACTGGTCGGCCTTGTCTTCGTCGCCGAAGCCGATGGGCCAGCCCGGCACGCGGTCATACAGAGTGCCCAGGCTGGTGTAGGCCGAACCCTGCAGCGCGTCCGGATCGAGGGCGATGGCCTTCTCCAGATAGGCCTTGGCGTCCTTGGCCTTGCCCAGCGCGCCCAGACCGCCCTGGGCCCCAGCCCAGCTGCTGGTGACGATACCGTGCCAGACCCAGGCTTCCGCCGCCTGTGGCTGTTCGCGGGTGAACGCGGCGCTTTCGGCCGCCAGCTTCTCCAGCGCCGCCTCGCGCTTGGCCTCGGGCAACTGGTACTGGATCTCGGCCCAGCGTGTCTGCACCGCGTGCAGGCGCGCCTGCCCCGCTTCGTCGAGGGCCCAGGCGGGCAGGCTCAGCGCGGCGGCGAGCATCAGGGTCAGCAGGCGTTTCATGGGCGCATCTCCTTGTGAGTGAATTGACGAATCAGCGGCAGCTGCTTGCGCAGCGCCTTGTCCACCAGACTCGGCAGCAGGCCGTTGAGGCGAACGAAGAATTTTTCCGGCCAGCCCAGGTAGAGCTCGCTACGGTCCAGTTCGATGGCGCGCAGTACCGCGTCGGCGACGCTCTCCGGTGGATCCATGGCGACTTTCAGGGCGCTGTTCAGGGCCACCGCCTGCGCACTGTTCATCGGGGTACGAGTGGCGCGCGGCGCCACGTAGAGCACACCTACGCCGGTGTCGGCCATCTCCCGGCGCAGCGCCTCGGAAAAACCGCGCAGGGCGAACTTGCTGGCGCAGTAGGTGGCATAGCCGGGGTAGCCGATGGAGCCGTAGATGGAGCCGACATTGACCAGCAGCGCCTGCCGTTGCTGACGCAGCAGCGGCAGCATGCCGCGGGTCAGCTGGATGGTGGCAACCAGGTTGAGGCCCAGCAGCTCGGCCACCGCCTGATCATCCAGCTGCTCCAGCAGGGCGAAGCGGTTGACCCCGGCCGCGTTGATCAGCAGGTTGACCCCGCCGAGCGCGCGCGCGGCATCCACCACTGCCTGGCGGCCGCTGGCGCTGCCGAGATCGGCCGCCACCACCCGCACCTGCTTGGGGTAACGCTCGCGCAGCTCGCTCAACGCCTCCTCCTGACGGGTCACCGCGATCAGCTGCGCGCCGCCGGCGCAGAGCCGCTCGGCCAGAGCCAGGCCGATACCGCCGCTGGCTCCGGTAAGCACCGCACGGCACTCAGGCAAGCGCATGCTGCACCTCGTTCTGCACCGTGCGCGGCAGGCCACGGAACATGTCGGCGTACAGGCGATAGACCACCTTGCTGACGTGGATGACCGCCGCCTTGTCCTCGTCGCGCTCCAGGCGGTTCATCAGCTCGCGGTAATGCTGCATGTGGCCGATATCCAGGGCGCCATGCGAGGTCAGGTAGCTGAAGGCCTGCGGCGGCAGGGCCAGGCGCTGCTGGATGGTGCCGGCAGCCTGGGTGGCCAGGGCGATGCTGGTGCCCTCGAGTACGTTGACCATGCCGAACAGGCCGACCGGGTTGCCACGGGCGATGGTGTCGTACAGGTAGCTGACCATCAGCTCGATGGCCTGGCTCGGCTGGCCCAGGCGCACGGCCTCGGCGTCGCCACCGCAGGCGGCGATGTCATTGAGGATCCACTGCTCATGGCCGTATTCCTCGTCGATGTATTCGCACACCGCCTTGCGCAGCCACTCCAGCGAGGACGGCAGGCGCGCGCCGCAGGCCATCATCAGCGGCACGGTGTGGCGCACGTGGTAGTAGGCCTGGGTCAGGAAGGCGACATAGCCTTCCAGGCCGACCTGGCCGGCCAGCGCCTCGCGGATCACCGGCACGGCGTAAAGGGCTTCGCGGTCTTCGCGGGTGGCTTCCTGCAGTTGGTCGAAAAATTTCATGGGGTACCTCAGGCGTTGACGGGTTCGGAAAAATGTTCGCGGTAGCGCGCCAGGATGGCGTCGCGCTTAGGTCGGCCATTGGCCGTGAGCAAACCGTTGGCGGGGCTGAACGCCGTATCCAGGCGCACCCAGCGCCCGATTCGGGCGTAATCCGGCAGGCCGGCGTTGGCTTTCTGTACGGCGGCCTCGATGGCTGCATCGGCGCAGGTCGGGTCCAGCGGCCAGAGCAGCGCGACGTTGCTCGGCAGGCTCTCGCCATAGACGAAGGCCTGCATCAGCACACCGCCCTGGGTCAGCTCGGCCTCGACCCACTCGGGGTTGACGTTGCGCCCGAAGCTGGTGACGAACTGGTGTTTCTTGCGGCCGCGCAGGCTCAGGTAGCCGTCGGCATCGAACTCGCCGATATCGCCGGTGGGCCACCACTGCCCTGCGAAGGGCTCGTCACCGAGGTAGCCAAGCAGGGTCGAACCGGCGACCAGCACTTCGCCGTCCTCGGCCAGGCGCACCTGCACATGCGGCAGCGGCCGCCCGACCGTGCCGGGGCGCTGGGCGCCGGGGCGATTGAGGCAGACCACGCTGGCGCATTCGGACAGGCCGTAGCCCTCGAACACCGGCAGGCCGACGCGTTGCGCGCGTTCCAGCAGCTCTGGCGAAACCCGTGCGCCACCGACGGCGATAAAGCGGAAACCGGCTGCCGGGACGAAGCCACGCTCCACCGCCACCACCAGGCCGAACAGCAGCTGCGGCACCAGGATCAGGCTCTGGCAGCCGCGCTGGAGCATCTGCCCGAACAGCTTCGGCCACTCGACCGAGCCGGCGACGCTCATGCCCAGCTCCTGCTGGGTCGGCAGATGCAGGGTGGCACCGGCGATCAGCGCGGCGTACAGACCGAGGTTTTCCAGCAGCACGGCCAGCGGCAGTACCGCCATGTAGCGCTGCGGCGCGCATTCGCGGCTGACCAGCTCCAGTTCGGCAGCCACCCGCAGCATGGCTTCGGCGCTCAGGCACACGCCCTTGGGCGCGCCGGTGGTGCCGGAGGTGTAGGTAATCTTCGCCGTGCCCGCAGGCAGCGGCAGCCCGGCAGGGGCACTCTCGCGGCGCCAGAACTCGCCGGCGGCGACGAAGCCCAGCGGTGCCAGTTCCTCGGCGAACGACCCTTCGGCCAGTGCCAGGGTGGCTCCGCTCTGCTCCAGGCAGTGGGCGCGCTGCGCCGGGCTGAAGAACGGCGGCAGGATCAGGCAGGCCACGCCGGCGCGCAGCGCCGCCAGGTCCCAGATCAGTGCCTCGCAGCCGTTGTTCAGGGCCAGCGCCAGCAGTGGCGCACCCAGCGCGCGCAACTGTCCGGCACGGGCCTCCACATCCAGCCACAGCTGGGCGTAATCGACCTGGCGCTGGTTGTCGCTCAGGGCCAGGGCGTTGGGAAACTGCGCGGCATGGTGCTGCAGCGCGGCGAACAAGGGATCAGGCCGCATGGGGAGCCTCCTCGCACGGCGCATGCAGCCCGAGGCGCTGCGCGATGCCGCGCTCGCACAGCTGGCGGTAGCCGAGCTGGATACTGCCGGCAAACACCTGCGGTCGTTGGTCGTAGTACTGCCCCCAATCGTGGCGCTGCTCGCCAAGCACGCTCGGGTCGGCCGAGCACAGGCGCAGCGGCTCCAGCCCCAAGCGATGGAAACTGTTGATCAGCGAGGCGGCGCCGGTGAACACCACCCACTGCAGGCCGCGCCGGGCCAGCAGGCAGGTCATGATGACGATGATCATGCGCGCGCTGCCGGCACTGATCGACGCCAGGTTGCCGACTTCGACGATCTCGTCGCGCACCACCGGGCGCTCCGCCAGGCGGGCGATGACCTGCTCCACCGGAGCATGCAGGTACTGTTCGAGGAACAGCGGCTGCTCGACGGCCAGGCGCGCGCCGCAGACGGCGTTCAGCTGCTGCTCGGCATCGTGCAGGCCGAACAGGTCGGGCATGAAGCTGCTGATCCGCGCCCCATGCGCCTCGTCGAAACGCTGGCGAATGAACTGCTCGAAAGCCTGCCGCTGTGCGCTCTCGGACCGCGCCAGCCACAGGCTGGCACTACGCTCGGAATCGCCGCCAAGCGGCAGCGGAAAACTGGTATTCCAATCGGGATGACCCATGGCACTCCCCCTCTGGTTTGCCTTGAGGGGGAGTATCGGCAGCGAGTCTTAATGAATCCTGAAGCCTGGTTAAAACTTCACTGGCCGTTTTCCAGGCGACTCAGGCGCTCCTCGAGGGCGGCCACGCGGGCCTCCAGCTCGGCGATGCGCGGGTCTTCCTGCGTCGCACGCGCCGGCGCATCAGCCTGGCGCGTGGCCAGCAGCGCCTGCAGGTCGGCCGCCTCGCCGAGCTGATGCATGTAGCGGTCTTCGCGCTGGCCGCTCTGGCGCGGCAGCAGGCAGGCCAGTTCACGTCCGATCAGACGCTCCAGCTGGTGCTGCACCTCGGCACCATCCTCGAACTGATAAAGGCGGTTGCTGCGCGTGAGCAGCTCGCTGATGGTCTGCGGTCCGCGCAGGAACAGCAGGCCGAGCAGTGCCTGCTGCGGCTTGACCAGCTCCAGGGCCTTGTCCACCCGGTGCTCCCAGCGGTCGGCGCGGCCGCCCATGACCAGGCGCGTCAGACCGCGCCCTTCGAGCGCGCGCAGGGCCTGGCCAACCTGGCCCTCGGTCAGGTTCATCAGCGGCTCGCGGCTGGTCTTCTGGTTGCAGGCCAGCACCAGCGCATTGACGGTGAGTGGATAGGTTTCCGGCGTGGTGGCCTGCTTCTCGATCAGGCAGCCGAGGATGCGCACCTCGGTGGCGGTGAGGGGCTCGAAACCTTCGATGGCGCTGGACATGGACGTTACCGTGCAGAGAAAAGAGGCCCTAGCCTGCCATGCCCGACGCGCGCTGCAAACTCAGGTGCCTGGAGCGGGTGGTGTGAGCAGCGTATCGCTGGCGATCACCACCTGGTCGCGGCCGTTCTGCTTGGCCTGGTACAGCGCCTGCTCGGCGGCCTTGAGCCAGTGGCTGGCATCCAGGTGGAACGGGCTGTAGCCAGCCAGGCCGATACTCAGGCCGAGACGCAGGCCCGGCGCCAGCGGGCTGTGCACGTCGGCGAGTTCAAGGCGCATGCGCTCCATCACCTCGGCGGCCAGCAGCGGCGGTGTGTTCGGCAGGATCACGCAGAACTCGTCGCCGCCATAGCGCCCGGCCATATCCTCCTGGCGCAGGCTGGCCACCAGGCGTTCGCCGAGCAGGCGCAGCAGGCTGTCACCCACCAGATGACCGTGCTGGTCATTGATCTGCCTGAAGTTGTCCACGTCGATCAGCGCCACGGTGGCGCGCTGCTGCCCGCCGCGGCACAGGCTGAAGGTTTCCTGCAGCAGATCCTTCCAGTAGCCGTGGTTGTACAGCCGGGTCAGGCTGTCGGTACGGCTGGCGGCACGCAACGCCTGCTTGTTCTCGGCCAGCTTGATGCTCAGGCGATAGCTGACCGAACCCAGCGCCAGCGGATAAAGGATCAGCAACGGTAGGCAGGCATACAGCTGCGGCATGCTGGTATCCGGCGCCAAGGCCGGGCCGAACAGCAGCATGGCGAGCCCGGCCCCCAGCAGCATGGCCACACAGCCTTTGGCAAAGAAGCGCGCACCACCGGCGGCGATGTTGTTCATCGCCATCATTGCCAGGATGGTCACGCTCGGTAGCACGTTGAACTGCATGGCGGCGGCCCAGAAGCCGCCGAACGCCGAGTCGATCAGCAGGTTGCGCCGCTCGGCCTGGAATGGCGCGCCGGCGCGCCGTGCCAGCTGATACGCCAGGTGCGGCCAGAGAAAACCGTTGCACACCAGCAGCGCCCACAGCCAAGGCGTCGAGTGGAGGGGCCAAAGGCCAGCGGCAACGCAGAAGAAGCCGATACCCAGGCCGATACTGCGCGGCAGGTAGATGCGCTTGGCGAATGACAGGCCTGAGCCGGTGCCTCTATCCATGGTCACACTCGAAGGTTCCTGTGATGAGGATGGCTGCTGGTATACGGCTATACAAGGTTGCCGCGTGTTTCCGCCCTTGAGCTGGCCGGCCGCGCTGGGTAACGTTGCCGCTTGTCGCAAGGAGAGCACCATGCCCAACGTCCGTCCCCTGTTGTTCACCCTGCTGCCGCTGTTCGCCGGCTGCCAGCTGTTCCAGGTCTATGTTCCGCCAAAGCCCGCCACGCCGGCCGTGCGCCTGCAGGGCGAGCTGACCCTGGAGCAGGACCGCCTGCTCCTGCGTCCGTGCGGCGAGCAGCGCCGCCTGGGCCTGGTCAGTGAGAAGACCGGCGAGCTGCGCCGCGATGTCGACAACCTCCGCGCCGATGGCCAAAGCAGCCTGTTCGTCGACCTGCGCGGCTGGCCCCAGGGCAGCACGCAGGCCAATCTGGACGGCGAGGTACGCCTGGATCAGGTCTATCGCGTGCAGGGCGAAGGCCCGGGCTGCGACGAGCCCGGCTTCGATCGTCTGCTGCTGCGCGCCAGCGGTCACGAGCCGGACTGGGCTCTGGGGGTCGGCGAAGAGGGCCTGGTGCTGCTGCGTCCCAGCGAAGAGCCCCTGGCCCTGCCTTACCTGGAGGAACAGATGCCCAACGGCAGCCTCAGCCTGAGCAGCGAGGCCAACGGCCAGCGCCTGGAGCTCTGGCTGACGCCCGAGCATTGCGTGGACAGCATGAGCGGCGCCGTGCAGCACCTCAGTGCCGAACTGCGCCTGAACGGCAGCGTGCTGCGCGGCTGCGCCTCCTATGGTGGCGCGCGCAGTCAGTAGCGAGGCACGCCGGCCGGGGGCAGCCTATGCTGAAGGCGGACCCAGCCAGTCGGAGACTGCCATGCTGCGCATTGCCCTGAACGGATACGGGCGCATCGGTCGCGCCCTGCTCCGCGCCCTGTTCGAGCGCGGATTGGAAAGCCAGATACACATCGAGGCGATCAACGAGACCGGCGACTTCAAGACCCTCGCCCACCTGACCCGCTTCGACTCCACCTTCGGCCGCTTCAACGGTCATGTGGGCCTGCACGACGACGTGCTGCAGGTGCACGGCCAGTCGATTCGTCTGATCGGCGAGAAGGACATGACCCAGCTGCCCTGGAAGCAACTTGCCGTGGATGTGGTGGTAGATTGCACCGGCAAGGCCAAGAAGCGCGTCGTGGCGGAACAGCACCTGGCAGCAGGGGCACCGCGCGTGCTGCTCTCGCACCCGCTGGACACGGCCGACCTGACCGTGGTGTATGGCGTCAACCATCACCTGCTGGGCAACCAGCAGATCGTCTCCAATGCCTCCTGCACCACCAACTGCCTGGCGCCGCTGGCCCAGGTGCTGCACACCGCGGTGGGCATCCGCCAGGGGCTGATCACCACGGTGCATGCCTACACCAACGACCAGAACCTGCTCGACAAGACCCACAACGACCTGTACCGGGCGCGCGCCGCGGCACTCTCGATGATCCCCACCAGCACCGGTGCGGCCAAGACCATTGGCCTGGTGATTCCCGAGCTGGACGGCCGCCTGGATGGCATGGCGGTGCGGGTGCCGACAGCCAACGTGTCGTTGCTCGATCTGACCTTTTGCAGCGAGCACCCGACCAGCCGCGAGGCGATCAATGACACCCTGCAGAAAGCCTCACGCCAGCTGCCGTTGGGGGTGATGGAATGCAACGACCTGCCGCTGGTGTCGACGGACTTCAACGGCTACCCGGTGTCCTGCGTGGTCGACCTCAACCACACGCGGGTGCAGGGCAACGATCTGGTCAAGGTACTGGCCTGGTACGACAACGAGTGGGCCTTCGCCAATCGCCTGCTCGACGTCCTGCTGGCCTGGATCAAGCCCTAGGCCAGGCGACTTACAGACCGCAACGGGGAATGTCGGGCAAGGCGCCGCCCTGCTCGACGCAGGCGGCAACGCGGTCGATCAGCGGCGCCAGCTCATAGCCCTGCTCGGCCAACCAGGCATCGCAGTAGTAGCTGGTGGCGTAACGATCGCCGCCGTCGCAGAGGATGGTCACCACCGAACCGCGCTCGCCCAGCTCGACCATCTGCCGCGCCGCCAGCAGCGCACCGATCAGGTTGGTGCCGCTGCTGGCGCCCACCCGCCGATTCAGGCGCCGCGCCAGGTAGTGCATGGCGGCCAGCGACAGCGCGTCCGGCACCTTGCACACCGCATCCAGCACCTGCGGCATGAACGAAGGCTCCACCCGCGGCCGGCCGATACCCTCGATGCGCGAGCCACAGTCCAGGGTCAGGCTGCGATCACCGCTGACGTAGCTGTCGAAGAACACCGAGCGCTCGGCATCGGCACAGAGCACGCGGGTGGCATGCTGGCGGTAGCGCACATAGCGCCCCAGGGTCGCCAGGGTGCCGCCGGTACCGGGGCTGGAGACCAGCCAGCTCGGCTCGGGGAAGCGCTCGTGACGCATCTGCTGGAAGATCGACTCGGCGATGTTGTTGTTCGCCCGCCAGTCGGTGGCGCGCTCAGCGTAGGTGAACTGATCCATGAAGTGCCCGCCACTCTCGCGGGCCAGGCGCACGGATTCCTCGTGGATGCGCGTGGGGTCGTCGACCAGGTGGGTCTGGCCGCCGTAGAAGGCGATCTGCGCCAGCTTCTCGCGGGCGGTGGAAGCCGGTACCACGGCAATGAAGGGCAACCCCAGCAGGCGCGCGAAGTAGGCCTCGGAGATGGCCGTGGAGCCGCTGGAAGCCTCGATCACCGGGGCACCAGGCTTGAGCCAGCCATTGCACAGCGCATAGAGGAACAGCGAGCGCGCCAGGCGATGCTTGAGGCTGCCGGTCGGGTGGCTGGATTCGTCCTTGAAGTACAGCTCGACACCGGGCAGCCCCGGCAACGCCAGGGGAATCAGGTGGGTGTCGGCACTGCGCTGGAAGTCCGCTTCGATGATGCGCACGGCCTCGCGGGTCCAGCGGCGAATATCGGTCATCGTAGGCTCCTTAGTCCAAAATGCCCGCCGGTGGCGGGGCTGCGCTGCGCCACTGGCTCAGCGCCACCCCCACGAACACCAGGGCGGCGGCGGCGTACTGCGCCGGGGTCAGGCTTTCCCCCAACAGCAACGCGGCGAAGATCAGGGTGAACACCGGCAACAGGTTGGTGAAGCCCGATGCCTGGCTGGCCGGCAGGCGGCTGACACCGAAGTTATAAAGGCCGTAGGCGCCAACCGTCACCACGATACCCAGATAGACGACCGAGCCGATGCCGAGCAGGCTGAACTGGCTCGGCAACGGCTCGGTGATCAGCGCCAGCGGCAGGAAGAACAGGGAACCGATGAAGGCCTGCATGGCGGTGAGAATGAACGGCGAGTAACGCTCGGAGAGGAACTTCAGCAGCAGCGTGTAGCAGGTCGCGCAGAGCATGGCGACGAACTCGTAGAAGTTGCCCAGCAGCGGGTTCGGTGCATGGGCATCGGCCTCACCGGCCAGGCTCAGCCATATCGCACCGAGGACCGCCAGCAGAAAGCCGGCCCAGGTGCTGAGCGCGACGCGCTCACGCAGGAAGGTGAAGGCGCCCACGGCTACCAGCAGCGGCAGCAATGCGGTGATCATGCCGGCCTGGGTGGCACTGGTGTGCTGCAGCGCCAGCGCCTCGAAGATGAAATACAGGCAGGGTTCGCAGGCGGCCAGGGCGAGCAGGTAACGCCAGTCACCCGGGCGATAGTCGAGGCGGCCGCGCCAGCGCCAGGCCAGCAGGAACACCAGGCTGCCCAGGGCCATGCGGCCGAAGATCACCCACATCGGCGGCAGCTCGGCAAAGGCGAACTTGAGGGCGATGAACGAGCTGCCCCACAGGGCCATGGCCAGCACCAGGCATGCCATCGCGAACAACCGTCCCTGCCGGGCCATCATTACCACCTCATTGGGAAATGGCTCAGTCTAGGCGGCAGGCGCAGGCACCGACAGGCACAGCGGCGCGGAGAAACTGTGCCGCCTTACTGCTCCCAGGGCTTGCCACGCGTTTTGGGGTCCAGCGGCAGCTGCTGCAGCACCGCTGCCTTGGCCAGCATATAGGCGCTGACCGGGGCGCTGATGAACAGGAACAGGCTGATCAGCAACTCATGCAGGCTGAATCCCTTCTCGCTGAAGGAAAAGAACAGCAGCGAAGCCACCACCATACCGCCAATACCCAGGGTGGTAGCCTTGGTCGGGCCATGCAGACGGGTGAAGTAGTCAGGCAGGCGATACAGACCGATAGCGCCAACCAGCACGAAGCCGCTGCCAAGCAGCAGGAACAAGCTGATGAGTAACTCCAGCCACAAGCTCATTCGATGATGTCTCCACGCAGCATGTACTTGGCCACCGCCACGGTGCTGACGAAACCGAGCACGGCAATCAGCAGGGCGATCTCGAAAAACAGCTCGGTTCCCTGCCAGATGCCGTAAAGAATGATCAGGGCGATGGCATTGATGTACAGGGTGTCCAGCGCCAGCGCCCGGTCCGGCAGGCTGGGGCCCTTGACCAGTCGTGCCACCGCCAGCAGCAGGGCAACTCCCAACAGAGTCAGACAGAGCGGAATCACGTAGCCGAGCATGGGAAAATCTCCTTCAGCGGTGCCTCGTAACGCTGCTTGATCTCGTCAATCATGGCCTGGGCGTCTGGCACATCCAGACCATGAACCAGCAGGGTGCGTCGATCCTGACTGAGGTCAGCGGCCAGTGAGCCGGGCGTCATCGATACCACGCTGACCAGGATGCTGATGGCCAGCTCGTTATCCAGCTCGATCGGCACTTCGACGAAGGCCGGGCGCAGCTCGCCGACGCGCCCCAGGGTCAGACGGGCCACCTGGAAATTGGCGACCAGGATGTCGCCGATCACCATCAGCAGGTAGCGCAGCAACCGCAGCGGTTTCCATGCGCGCGGGTGCTCGACCAGCAGCGGGCCCAGCAGCAGCGGAATGACGATGGCCAGGAAGCCGCCCAGCAGCCAGTGGCCGAAGGCAATCGAATCCACCAGCAGCAGCCAGGTGCACAGCAACAGCAGGCTCTGGGCCGGATGGGGCAGAAGTCGCTGCATCATGGTGCGGCCTCCGGAATGATCGAACGGTACAGCGGCAGGTCATGCAACTGTGCGGCGGCAGCCTGCGCGTAGTCCAGCAACGGCGCCGCCAGCAGCACCAGCAGCAGCGCGCAGGCCAGCAACAGCAGACAGGCAGCCAGGCGACCACGGTCCAGCTCGGCGCTGTCCAGGCTGCTCAGGCCGACCCGCCAGAACAGCGTACTGCCGGCACGACTAAGGGCCACCAGCACGGTGAGACCACCGAGCAGCAACACAACCCACAGGGCCAGCGAAGGCTGCGCCTGCAGCAGCAACAGCTTGCCGAGGAAGCCGGACAGCGGCGGCAGGCCGATCACCGCGACGGCGCCGAAGAAGTACAGGCTACCGAGCAATGCAGGATGCTGCAGCGCCGGCCCTGGCTCCAGCGCGCCGCCCTTGTCACCGCGCTGGCGGGTGATGAGGTCGGCGAGGAGGAACAGGCCACCCGCCACCCAGGTGCTGTGCAACAGGTAATAGAGCCCGGCGGCATGCGCCTGCGGCGTACCGCTGGCCACTGCGGCCAGCAGGGTGCCGGCCGACACCACCACCAGGTAGGCCAGCAGCATCTGCAGGCTGCGCGCCGCCAGCACGCCGACCGCCCCCAGCGCCACGGTGGCCAGGGCCAGCGGCCAGAGCCAGGCCTGGGTCAGGTGGGCCAGCTCGCCGGCGCCCGCGCCGAACATCAGGGTGGCCAGACGCAGGATGGCGTAGATGCCAACCTTGGTCATGATCGCGAACAGCGCCGCTACCGGCGCGCTGGCAGCGGCGTAGGCACGCGGCAGCCAGAAGTACAGCGGCAGCAGCGCCGCCTTGAGCGCGAACACCAGCAGCAGAAGCAGGCCGGCGGCGGCCAGCAACGGCACCTGGTCGCCACTGGCCTGGGCCACCCGCGCCGACAGGTCGGCCATGTTCAGCGTACCGCTGGCGCCGTAGACCATGCCCAGGGCAATGAGGAACAGCGCCGACCCGGTCAGATTGAGGACCACGTAGTGCAGCCCCGCCCTCACCCGCTCCGCGCCCTGGCCGTGCAGCAGCAGCGCATAAGAGGCGATCAGCAGGATCTCGAAGAACACGAACAGGTTGAACAGGTCGCCAGTGAGGAAGGCACCGTTGATGCCCAGCAGCTGGAACTGGAACAGCGCATGGAAGCGCGGACCAAGCCGGTCGTCGCCGCGCAGCGCATACAGCAGCGCGGCGCTCGCCAGTACCGCAGTGGCCAGCAACAGCAGCGCGCTGAGGCGGTCGAGCAGCAGCACGATACCGAACGGCGGCTGCCAGTCGCCCAGCGCGTAGACACGCAGCTGGCCGTCGTCCGCCAGCTGCAGCAGGTACAGGCTGAGCGGGAGCAGGGCCAGGGTAGCGAGCAGCGACAGCGTGCGCTTGAGGCGCTCGTGGGACGGCAGGATGAGCAGCAGCGCGCCGGCGAACAGCGGCAGCAGGATGGGCAGGATCGGCCAGTGACTCAAGACAGGCGCTCCTCATCCGGATGCCCCGGCTGCCCATCGACATGGTCATTGCCCAGCTCGGCCAGGCCACGCAGGGCGAGGACCACGACGAAGGCGGTCATGGCGAAGCCGATGACGATGGCGGTGAGCACCAGCGCCTGCGGCAGCGGGTCGGCCGGATTGGCGCTCTGCCCGATCACCGCCACGTCGCCGCTCAGGCGGCCCATGGCGAAGAGGAACAGGTTGACCGCGTAGGACAGCAGGGTCAGGCCCAGCACCACCGGGAAGGTGCGCCCGCGCAGCAGCAGGTAGACGCCGCTGGCGCTGAGCACACCGAGGGTGACGGCAAACAGCGCTTCCATCAGTGAATCTCCTTACTCGCGACCGGGACCAGGCTGAGCTTGCCCAGACGGGTCAGCACCAGTTGGGTGGAGCCCACCACCGTGAGATAGACGCCAAGGTCGAACAGCATGGCGGTGGCCAGTTCAAATTCGCCCACCAGCGGCAACTCGAAATGACCGAAGGCACTGGTCAGGAACGGCCGGCCGAAGACCCAGCTGCCCAGGCCGGTGAGCGAGGCGATAAGGACGCCGACACCCGCCATGCGCTGGTAATTGAGCGGCAGGCGCTGCTCGACCCAGGCCACGCCGCTGGCGATGTACTGCAGTGCCAGCGCCACGGCGGTGATCAGGCCGGCGATGAAACCGCCACCCGGCAGGTTGTGCCCGCGCAGGAAGATGAACACCGAAATCAGCAGGGCCAGCGGCAACAGCAGCCGCGACAGGGTCATCAGGATCAGCGGGTTCTTCGCCCAGGCCCAGCGCCGGCCCTGCGGATCGCAGGTCGGGTTGTGCAGGCGCAGGCCGTCAAGCATCGCCAGGATGCCCACCGCGGCGATGGCCAGCACGGTGATCTCGCCCAGGGTATCGAAGCCGCGGAAGTCCACCAGAATCACGTTCACCACGTTGGTACCCCCGCCACCGCTGACGCTGTTGGCCAGGAAGAACGGGGCAAGCCCTGCCGAGGGACGGGTCAGCACCACATAGACCAGCAGCGCCACCATCACCCCGCAGCCGCCGGCCACCACGACATCGCGCAGGCCACGCAGGCTGGAGCTTTCGCTCGGGGTGCGCGAGGGCAGGTAGAACAGCGCCAGCATCAGCAGGATGATGGTCACCACCTCGACCACCAGCTGGGTCAGCGCCAGGTCAGGCGCGGAGAAGCGGGCAAAGGCCAGCGCCACCAGCATGCCGCCGACGCCGAGAATCAGCAGCGCCACCAGGCGCTGGCGATGGAACACGGCCGTGAGCAGACCGCTCGCCGCCAGCACCAGCAGGCCGAGCGTGGTGATGCCATCCAGCGGGCTGAGGCCACGGCTGCCAGTCAGCTGCGGCAGCGGCGCCAGGGCGGTGGCCACCAGCACCAGTGCAGCAATCAGCAGGAAGCTCAGGTAACGCTGCAGCGAACCATTTTCCAGACGCCCTGTCAGCCATCCGGCCAGGCGCACAATGTTCTGCACCTGACGTTCGAAGACCAGCCGCGCATCCACCTCCGGCAGCCCGGCATACCAGCGAAACAGCGGCTGGCGGCCAGCGTAGACTAGGATGCCGCCGACCAGCGCCACGCAGCTCATCGCCAGTGGCAGGTTGAAGCCATGCCAGATCGCCAGGCTGTACTCCGGGAGTACGCCACCCAGGCTGGCCTTCGCCGCCACCGCCAGAAGCGGCGCAACCGTGTAGGCCGGCAGCATGCCGACCAGCAGGCAGAGGAACACCAGGATCTCCACCGGAATCTTCATATAGCGTGGCGGTTCGTGGGGCGGGTACTTGGGCAGGTTGACCGGCTCGCCGTTGAAGAACACGTCATGGATAAAGCGCAGCGAATACGCCACCGAGAACACCCCGGCGAGGGTCGCTGCGGCTGGAATGACCCAGCTGAAACTGCCCAGCAGCTGTTGCTGCAGGGTCTCGCCAAAGAACATTTCCTTGCTCAGGAAACCATTGAGCAGTGGCACCCCGGCCATCGCTGAAGACGCCACCATGGCCAGCACGGCCGTGTGCGGCAGGTACTTCCACATGCCATTGATGCGCCGCATGTCGCGGCTGCCGGTCTCGTGATCGATGATCCCGGCAGCCATGAACAGCGAGGCCTTGAAAGTGGCATGGTTGATGATGTGGAACACTGCCGCCACGTTGGACAGCGGTGTATCCAACCCCAGCAACAGCACGATCAACCCCAGGTGACTGATGGTGGAGAACGCCAGCAGCCCCTTGAGGTCATGCTGGAACAGCGCCATGCCCGCACCGACCAGCAGGGTGGTCAGACCGGTCAGGCTGACCAGGTAGAACCACAGATCGGAGTCGGCCAGCGCCGGATACAGGCGCGCCAGCAGGAACACTCCAGCCTTGACCATGGTCGCCGAGTGCAGATAGGCCGAAACCGGCGTCGGCGCCGCCATCGCGTGGGGCAGCCAGAAATGGAAAGGGAACTGCGCCGACTTGGTAAAAGCCCCCAGTAACACCAGCACCAGCACCACGGGATACAGCGCGTGGGCGCGGATCAGATCCCCAGCCGCCAGCACCGCGCTCAACTCGAAGCTGCCGACGATGTGACCGATCAACAGGATACCGGCCAGCAGTGCCAGACCTCCGCCCCCGGTGACGGCCAGGGCCATACGCGCGCCCTTGCGCGCGTCGCTGCGTTTACCCCAGAAGCCGATCAGCAGGAACGACGACAGGCTGGTCAGCTCCCAGAACGTCAACAGCAACAGCAGGTTTTCCGAGAGCACCACACCGAGCATGGCACCCATGAACAGCAGCAGGTAAGCGAAGAAACGGCCGATGGCCTCGCGCTCGGCCAGGTAATAGCGGGCGTACAGAATGACCAGCAGGCCAATGCCCAGGATCAGCAGCGCAAACAGCAGGGCCAGGCCGTCCAGGCGCAGCGACAGGTTAAAGCCGAGTTGCGTCAGCCAGGGCTGCGACACCAGCAGTAGCTCGCCGGCGAATACCCGCGGCGCCAGCCATAGCAAGACACCCAACGCGAGCAGCGGTGCCGCGGCTGCGGCCAGGCTGCAGGCCAGGCGCCCGTGACGCTCGAACAGGATGGGAAGCAAGGCGCCGAGGAACGGCAGTCCGACGATGAGCAGTAGCTCCATGAATCTCCCCTATCCTGACCCCGGCCTGACGGCCCGGGCAAATCGTCTATCTCCTCGCGCGGCAGAGCCTGGTTGGCGAAGGGCCCACAGCGATTATCCATAGCTATCAGAACCAAGCCATAGATAAATTATTACATTATGCTCGCAGGAGAGCGCCTACCCGAGAAAGGGACGGCAGCATCACAGCTCACGCAACTGCTCTAAGCCTGACGGGGCGGCGACTCCGGCCGAACGACCTGAAAGCCTGTGGCTAGAACACGCGATCCGGGCGGTCAGCAGCTGAGCTGCTCCTACCCAGCTGCATGACCGATAAGCCAAAGGCCCGGCGCTGCCAGGCCTTTGCGGAGTCAGTGGGCGACGCGGCTGGTGCCGTCCACTGTCATGATGCGAACCCGCTCACCCACCCGGAAAATCTCGTTTTCCTGCACGGCCTGGACATAGGCACGCAGGCTGCCGTCGTCCTCGCGCACGGTAATCTCCACGCCCTGAGTGCGAGTCAGACCTTCCTCAGCGGCGGCCCCCAGCAGGCCACCTGCCACGGCGCCAATCACCGCCGCCACGGCCGATCCGCGTCCGCCGCCAACACCGCTACCGGCCACGCCGCCGATGACCGCACCGGCACCCGCACCAATCGGGGTCTTGGTCCCTTCGATCTGCACCGGTCGCAGCATCTCGATGGTGCCCATGCGCACGGTCTGCACCTTGCGCGCCTCATCGCGACTGTAGGTGTCGCCGGTCAGGCTTGACGCGCAACCGCCCAGAGTCAGGCTGAGGGCAACGAAAACGGCAGTGAACAGCTTGGAATTGCGCATCGGGTTATCTCCAGTTTGAGCGATAAATATTAGACAGCGAGCACTGCCAACTGTCACTCGCGAGGGACGATTTCCATCAGCACTCAACAGTATAGAGATGGGGTGCGACATCAGGCCCGCTATACACTCCCCAGATCCGCGGGCAGGATCGGAGTAATCGTCTCGAGAGACCGCCATGGACTACTTCATCGTCGCCATCACCACGATCGCCGGGTTGTACTTCCACTGGTGGCTATACGTACGTATCCGCCGCTGGATGGAACGCGACCTGGCGCTGTCCATGGCCGCCGGCGACCCGGCCATGCAGGAGTACATGCTGCAGCGCCTGGCCGAGGCCAAGGCTAGCGGCGTTCGCCGCGGGCACCTGGAGGACTGGCTGCACCAGGCAGCCTGCGACTACCTGCAGCGGCGCAACTAGCCGCGCGCCATACGCCACAGCCGCGCCAGATCACCGGCCCGCGCCTGCAGTTCGGCCGCCGTGCTTGTCATGGCCTGTTCCAGGCTCTGCGGACCAGGACTGAGGGCAAAGGCGGCGTCGATACCCGCCGCATAGAGTGCCTGGTAGTCCTCGCCCAGGCTGCCCGCCAGCGCCAGCACCGGCACGCCTGCGGCGCGCGCGGTGCGCGCCACGCCCACCGGGGTCTTGCCGTGCAGGCTCTGCGAATCGAGCCGCCCCTCGCCAGTGATCACCAGGTCAGCCCCCTCGACGGCATCGGCCAGGCCGGACAGCTCGGCCACCAGCTCGATGCCCGGGCGAAAGCCCGCATGCAGGAAAGCCCTGGCGGCAAAGCCCAGGCCACCGGCGGCGCCGACGCCCGGGTGGCGGCTGTGATCCTCGCCCAGGGTGGCCGCGACTAGCCGCGCGTAATGCTCCAGCGCGGCGTCGAGCTGCTCCACCTGCTGTGGATCGGCGCCCTTCTGCGGGCCGAACACCCGCGATGCGCCCCGCGGACCGCAAAGGGGATTGTCGACATCGGCGGCGATCTCCAGCCGCGCCTGCAGCAGGCGCGGGTCCAGGCCGCCAACATCGATGCGCGCCAGCCGCGCCAGGGCCGCGCCGCCAGGCGGCAGCTCAACCTCCCGGGCATCGAGAAAGCGCACCCCCAAAGCCTGCAGCAAACCCGCACCGCCGTCATTGGTGGCGCTGCCGCCCAGGCCGAGGATGATGCGCGTGGCCCCGGCATCCAGAGCCGCGCGAATCAGTTCGCCGGTACCCAGGCTGGTGGTGACGGTGGCATCACGACGGTCACGCGGCACATGGTGCAGGCCACTGGCAGACGCCATCTCGAGCACCGCCGTGCCCTCCCCCAGCCAGCCCCAGTGGGCTAGCACCGGTTCCCCCAGCGGCCCGCACACCCGGCATTCGCGACGCTCGCCGCCGGTGGCGGCCAGCACCGCATCGACCGTGCCTTCACCGCCGTCGGCCATTGGCCGCAGCAGCAGCTCGGCCTCGGGGAACACCTGGCGCCAGCCGCGGGCAATGGCGGCGGCCACCTCGGGGGCGGACAGACTCTCCTTGAAGGAGTCGGGAGCGATGACGATCTTCATAGGCAACCTTCGAGCGAAGCGGCGCCGACAGCGCCGCCGGGAATTACAGCAGAACCAGGCTGAGCAGCCAGACGGTGATGATGCCGGCCAGGCCCTGGATCAGGGTAGCGACCGTCTGCGCGCGATAGGCCACTGCCACCGGCATGCGACTGAACTGGGTGACCACCCAGAAGAAGCTGTCGTTGGCATGCGACACGGTCATGGCGCCCGCACCGATGGCCATCACGGTGAGCACGCGACCCATCTCGCTGTCCAGGCCGAGCTGGCCGAGCATCGGTGCAACCAGCGCGGACGTGGTCACCAGGGCCACCGTGGTCGAACCCTGGGCGCTCTTCAGCGCGGCGGCCACCACGAACGGCATGAACAGGCCGATGCCCAGCGCCGACAGAGTGCTGCCCAGGTAGTCGCCCAACGGCGTGACCTTGAGCACCGCGCCGAAGGCACCACCGGCACCGGTGATCAGCAGGATCGGCGCCGCCTGCACCAGCCCCTCGACCACGTGATCATGGAACTCCTTGCGCTTGTCCTGGCTCTTGAGCAGGGTGCAGGCCAGCGCCAGGCCGACCAGCAGTGCCACCACCGGCTGACCGAGGAAGGTCAGCACGGTGAGCACGAAGCCCTCGCCCAGCGGTTTGCTGGGGAACACCGCAATCGAGCCCAGGCAGATCAGCAGGATCGGCACGAAGATCGGCGCGAACGCCTGGAAGGCGCTGGGCAGCTTGCCGTAGCGTGCCTTCAGCGCGGCGAAGTCCTCGGCGGCCGGCAGCGGCAGGCCGTCGTCCTCCAGGGCGATGTCCTTGCCGATAAAGCGATTGGCCCACCACATGCCGGCCATGGCGGTGACGAAGGCCACCAGCAGGCCCACCGCGATCACCAGCCCCAGGCTGGCATCCAGCCCCAGGTTGCCGGCGGCGGCGATCGGGCCGGGAGTCGGCGGCACGAAGGTATGAGTGGCGTAGAGCCCGGTGGCCAGCGCCACGCTCATCGCCACCACGGAGACCTTCATGCGCGCGGCCAGAGCGTTCTTCAGCGAGTTGAGGATGACGTAGCCGGAGTCGCAGAACACCGGGATCGACACTAGATAGCCGATGATCGACATGGTCAGGGTCGGGAAGCGCTCACCGAGCAGCTTGATCACCGTTTCCGCCATGGTGATGGCCGCACCGCTGCGTTCGAGGATCACCCCGATGACGGTGCCGAGCACGATGACGATGCCGATGTAACCGAGGATGCTGCCGAATCCGCCGGTGATGGTCTTGACGATCTCGGCGCTGGGCAGCTGGTAGGCGAAGCCGGCGATGAATGCAGCCGCCAGCAATGCCAGGAAGGGGTGCAGTTTGAGACGGGTGGTGGACAGCACGATGAAGGCGATCAGCGCCACCAGGATCAGGACCAGAA
This sequence comes from Pseudomonas stagnisoli, assembly GCF_048595745.1. Lineage (NCBI taxonomy): Bacteria > Pseudomonadati > Pseudomonadota > Gammaproteobacteria > Pseudomonadales > Pseudomonadaceae > Pseudomonas > Pseudomonas stagnisoli. The sequence goes on along the minus strand of NZ_CP184361.1, from coordinate 1,708,387 downwards.
GCATGGCCTATTCCTCATTGTTGTTATTAGGGAGAGCCATTGTGCGGCGGTGCCAAGGGCGCCGTCCCTATGCGAACGCACCAGTCACCCGCGTCCCCGCCTGGCGATTACTGTGCAAGCGCACAGTCAGTCGTCCAACAGCTCCAGACCCAAAGTGAACAGCAGGCGCTGGTCCCGGCGCGTCAGGTCCAGGCCGCTGAGCTCGCCGATGCGCTCCAGGCGGTAGCGCAGCGTGTTGCGATGGATGCCCAGCTCGTCGGCACAGGCCTGTGGATGCCCGTCGTGCCGGCACCAGGCGAGCAGGGTCTGGCGCAGCTGGCCCTGACTATCCTGCGCCAGCACCCGGCGCAGCGGAGCCAGCCAGCGCTGCACGGACCAGTCCTGACGGCGCCCATGCAAAAACGCCTGCAGGCGATGATCCGGCAGGCGCAGCACACGCAGCTCAGGCTGCCGCGACTTGGCATAGGCATGCAGATCACGCAGGGCCAGGGCCGCTTCGCGCAGATCGGCAAAGCCGTAAAGCTCATCGCTGCACAGCAGGCGCTGCACCCCCAGCCCACGGCTATCGAGCTGCGCCAGCCAGGCCGCATCACGACCACTTTGGTAGGGCCGGCACAGCAGCAGCTGACGCACGCCGAACGGGCCGCATTGCTCGGCCTTGCCCGCCAGAGCGCTCAGCGCGCGGGCCTGGTCGCCCTCATCGGCCAGCTCCAGCAGCACCAGTTGGCGCGGCCAGGCCAGCTGCAGGCCGATACGTTCCGCCTCGGCCTGCAGCTGGGTCAGGTTGATGCTGCTATCGGCGATCTGGCGCAGCCAGGTTTCCAGCTGGTGCCGCTGCCAATGCCGCTCGGCCTGAAGCTGACGCTGCTCGACCAGCATTTCGGCGGCCATGCGCACCAGCTCGGCGTAGGGCCGCACGGTATCCGGCGCGCCGGTGATGCCGAGCACACCAATCAGCTGATCGGCATGCAGCAAGGGCAGGTTCACCCCGGGGCGCACGCCACGCAGACAGGCGGCCGCCTGTTCGTCGATTTCCACCACCCGGCGGTTGGCCAGCACCAGCTGCGCCCCCTCGTGGCGGGTATGCAGCCGGGCAGGGTCACCGCTACCGATGATCATGCCCTGTGCATCCATTACATTGATGTTGTGCGGCAGGATGGCCATGGCGCGGTCGACGATGTGCTGCGCCAGGGCGGAATCGAGCTCAAGCATGCAGCAGGCGTGGCATCAGGGCGCCAGGCGTTCGCGCAGCCAGGCGTCACCCTGCAGGCGATAGTTGAGGCGATCGTGCAGGCGGCTGGAACGCCCCTGCCAAAACTCGATGCGCTCGGCCAGCAGGCGATAGCCACCCCAGTGCGGCGGGCACTCCGGGGCACGATCAAGGAAGCGCCGCTCGGTTTCGGCCAGCAATTGCTGCAGTTCCTCGCGATCCTTGATCACCCGGCTCTGCGGCGATGCCCAGGCCCCCAGGCGGCTACCCAGCGGTCGCACCTGGAAGTAGGCATCCGACTCCTGTTCCGACACCTTCTCTACCCGCCCTTCAATGCGCACCTGCCGCTCCAGACTGGGCCAGAAGAAGGTCATGGCGGCAAAGGGCCGCGCAACGAGTTGCTGGCCCTTGGCGCTGTCGTAGTTACTGAAGAAGGTGAAGCCGCGCTCATCCAATCCCTTGAGCAGCAATACCCGGCAATGCGGCCGCCCCTCCTCATCGACCGTGGCGAGGGTCATGGCATTGGGTTCCACCGGCAGTTGTTCGGTCTTGACCGCGTCGTCGAACCAACGACGGAACAGCGCGAAGGGCTCGGCCGGGGCCTGGGCTTCGTCGAGTCCGTCGCGGGTATAGTCGCGACGCATGTCGGCAAGGGTCTGGGTCATGCGCACATCCTCTTCCAGTGATGCCGCGAGCTTACTGGGCCTTGTCCTTTTTCTTTTGATCTGCGGCAACCTGAGCCACCGGCAAATTGCCGGCGCCTGCCGGGGCCGGCTGGTTGTACTTGGCCAGCAGCGCCACCAGGGTCGGCTTCGGCGTCAGGACGATTTCCACGCGGCGGTTCAGGGCACGACCGGCATTGCTGTCGTTGGCGGCACGCGGCATGTCCGAGCCGACCCCCTTGAGCAGCAGGCGGTCACGCTGCAGGCCACTCAGGCGGAAGATCGAGGCAACGGCCTTGGCGCGATCCTCGCTGAGCTTGAAGTTGGCATCCAGCTGGCCGCGGCTGTCGGCATGACCAAGGATCAGAACGCCAGTGCGTGGATCCTTCTCGAGGATCTTGGCCACCTTGGTGAACGGGCCGAGAACGGCCGGCATCAGCATGCTCGGACGGTCCGGGTTGAACGAGCTGTCCACAGGGGCAGTCACGACCAGTACATTCTGACGCCGCTCCAGCTCCATCTTGCTGCCGCTGAGAGCTTCCTTCAGGCGCGGCTCGTACTCGTCCAGCCAGGCATTGGTGACTTCATGATCGATCTTCGGCGGCGCCTTCTTGGCGGCTGCCACAGGCTTCTCACTTTCACCGAACGGCCACCAGCTGCTGGTGGCGCCCTCTTTCTTATCGGTGTTGGCGCAAGCGGCGAGGCTCAGGCAGCAGAGCAGGACGAGTGTTTTCTTATGCATGGTCAGATCTTCCCCCAAGCAAGTTACAGGCAACGGCCCAGCATTCGCGCCAGTTTCTGCGCGCGCGGGTCCATGAGTACATATGGTCCGAGACTATTGGTGACGAAGCCGAAAGCGACGTCGTGGTCAGGGTCGGCAAAACCGACCGAGCCGCCCGCCCCCGGGTGCCCGAAAGCCTTCGGGCCCAGGCCATAGGTAGCATTGGCCACGTCCGGCTGGTCGAGCATACAGCCCAGCCCCAGACGGGTGGCGGTCAACAGGGTGCGGTCTTCGCCGCAGGCGTGTTCGCGGGTCATCTCGCCAAGCAGCTCCGGCTCTAGCAGGCGGCCATCCAGCAGGGCTGCGTAGAAGCCGGCAAGCGCGCGGGCATTGCCGTGGCCATTGGCCGCCGGCTGTTGCATGCGCCGCCATTCCGGCTTGTTGGTACTGGTGAGAATAGACGGCGGATTGGCGAAGGCACAGGTGGTCAGTGACGCCGGTTCGCTCATCATGCATTTGAGCAGGCGCTGGGCGGCGGCATCGCCCATGTCGCCCTTCTTGCGGGCGATGTGGGCGACGCGCGGGAACTCCTCGTCGGCCAGGCCGACGTGGAAGTCGAGCCCCAGCGGCCGGGCAATGCGCGCGACGATGGATTCGCCCGGGCCGCGGCCGTCGGCCCGGCGCAACAGCTCGCCGACCAGCCAGCCATAGGTGATCGGTGAATAGCCATGGGTCTCGCCAGGCGTCCACCACGGGCGCTCCGCAGCCAGGGCGCTGGTCATCTGCGCCCAGTCGTACAGCGCCTCGGCCGGCAGCGGCGCGTGCAGGGCCGGCAAGCCGGCGCGATGGCAGAGCAGCTGACGCAGGGTCACACGCTCCTTGCCGGCGGCGGCGAACTCCGGCCACCAGCGGGCCACGGGAGCGTCCAGCTCGAGCTTGCCCTGCTCCACCAGCTGCAGGGCGGCGACGGCGGCGAAGGTCTTGGTGCAGGAGAACAGGTTGAGGATGGTGTCGCTGTGCCAGGCCTGCGCACCGTCCTTATCGGCAGTACCGGCCCAGATATCGACGACGGTCTCGCCACCGACCTGCACGCACAGGGCAGCGCCTCGTTCCTGCGGATCGTCGAAAAGTTCGGCGAAGGCGTCTTTCAGCGCCTCGAAGCGCAGGTCGAAATAACCCTGAATCTGCAACCTGATACTCCTCGGTCAGAATGGCGGGCATTGTTCCAGCCTCGGCCTGTCATGTGAATCCTGGCATCTCGCTCAGGTCACTCGCTCAGACCAACGGTCTGCCGGACGGGCCGGGTCTTGACGGTTTCAGGGCTTGGCGGGCGTCTGCGCAGGCTTCACCAACCATTGTGCCGGCACGGCCAGGTTGGCCTTGCGCACCGCCTCGACGAAGCCCTGCCAGGGCCGGTCGGTGATGGCGACCAGGCCGAAGTGACCGTTCTCGCCATCGAGCAGGCGGCCACTGGCGGGCTGATCGAGGTACTGGAACCAGTGCACACCGACGATTGCCGGCTCCTCCAGGGCCCTGGCCAGGAAGTGGGCATAGGCAGGGCCACGCTCCTCTTCTTTATAGGTCTCGGCAACGCCGCCCCAGAACGGGCCGCGGTCACGCGAGCCGAAGTGGAACTCGGTGACCAGTACCGGCTTGTCCAGCGCCCGCAGGGTGGCGAAGTCGTAGCCGTGCTGCGGTTCGCGCACATAGAAGTTGAAGCTGAGCACGTCGCAATGGCGGGCGCAGGCCTCGATGGCCTCCGGCGTGGCAATGGCGAAGCGGCCGCCGAGCAGCATATGGTTGGGCGCATGCCATTTCAGCGAATCGGCGATGGTTTTGAAGTAGGTCTCGGCGAACAGCTGCTGGAAGCGCTGCAGGTCCTGCTCGATCTGCGGGAACTCGGCGCTCGGCAACGGCGCCTCGAAGCCCGGATCCTCCATCAGCTCCCAGGCCTTGAGCTCAATGCCCCAGGCCTTGGACAGGCCGTTCTGGTTGCGGTACTTGTCGCGCAGCTGCTTGAGGAAGGCACGCTTGGCCGGCACATCGGTGGTCAGGCGCAGGGTGCCGTAAGCCAGGGCATAACGCGCCTTCGGGTCGGTGCCGGGCGCGGCCCAGGCCAGTTCGTTGTCGGCGAAGAAGCCGAGCAACCAGGGATCGTCGCGACGGTCGCGGGTGGCGATGGCGATGGCGCGTTCGGCGGCCATGGCGAAGCGTGGGTCGAACGGGTCGGGCATGCCGCCCCACCAGTCATGCCCCGTGCTGATGGTGGCGTAGTCCCCGGAAATCGACAGCGGAATGCTGTAGGGCATGCGCTTGGCCGCGCCCAGGGTGTCGTCGCTCCAGTTGCCCAGGCTGTTGAAACCCCAGGCCTGCAGGCGGTCAAGGGCATGCTGGGTCCAGCGCTCGGCATCGAACCCGGGCGGCGGGCAGGCCACGGCCTCTGCCGGCGCTGGGGTGGCGGCCAGCGGCGTGGGAGGCACTGGGCACGGCTGCGCATGGCTGCGCTGCAGGTTGGCCCGGTAGAAGTCGAACCAGCGCCCGTGATCAAAGGCGCGACCACGACTGGCACCGCTGTCGCTGCGGCTGTCTCGCTTGCCGTAATAGGCGGCCAGCGGCTCGCCATCCTTGGGCAGTGCACTGAACATGCTCTCGCGACCTTCGACGTAGGTCTGGCTCTGCCAGGCGCTGACTGCATTGACGCCAAGGGAATAGAAGGGATTGCCCTCCGGAGTGACCAGATACCAGCGGCCGTCACGCTTTTCGCTGCGGAAGAAACCGCTGGCCTCGAAACTCGGTCCGCCCAGCCAGCCGCCGAACTTGTCCTGCTGCGGGCGCTCGGCCAGCCAGGTCTTGAGCTGTTCGGCCTCGCGTGCCGCGCCGTCACGCAGCTGCTGCTCCTTGCTCACCTTCTCCGGCCACTGGCCGCGGCTGTACTGGCCGAAGGCATCGATGATGCCGGTATAGACGGCCTTCTGTGCGGCATCGCCAGCCTGTACGCCGAAGCGACCGAGCAGAATGCTCTGCGCGGCGTCCGGCTTGCTCATGCTCAGGGTCACGGCGCTGACCTGGGCCAGGTTCAGCTCGCCTTCCACGGTGTCGGCCAGCAGTACGCGCTGACCGTCCACGGTCACCGGCATCGGCGGCGCGGCGCGCATGCCCTGGGCCCGTGGCGAGGTGGCGGCGAGCGGCATCAGCAGCGTCTGCGCCGGGCCGGCCGGCAGCGCGATACGGCTGGTCAGCTGCTTGCCGTCGCGACTCTCGATACGCACTTCCAGGGTGATGGCCCAGTCCATGGCGTTCTGCAGGCGCAGGCTCATGGCACCTGCCTGCGACCAGTCCCAGTCGCCGGTCTGCGGGCTCAGGCGCATGCTGGGATTATCGGCGGCGTTGAAGGTGTAGCGACGCAGCACCTCGCCTTCGGGGGTGGCCTCGGCCGTCAGCTCGGGAAAGCTGGCGAACTGGCTCTCGACCTTCACCACGTCGGTGGGCTTGATGAAACTGAACAGGGTCTGCTGGCCCTCGGGAGCGGCCACTGCAGGCGCGGCGAAATGGAGGGCAAGGACGAGGGGAAGATAACGGCGAATCATCGAACTGGTACTCCGGAAGATGGCCAAGTAGACACCAGGCGGGCCTGCCATTGCCACCCCGGAACGCTTTAACTGGGCGCTTCGGCAAGCTCCAGCAGGCAGTCGACCCAGGCCTCCAGCCGCGCCCTGGCCCGCACCGCCCCTTCGCTGGCGTCGCTCTGCCCGGCCGCCAGCAGGCGCTGCGCCGCCACCTGCAGCGCGAGGGCAAAGGCTGACGCATCGCCCTGCCAGCTCACCACCTCGTGCAACAACCCCAGCTCGGCGGCGCGCTGCGCGTTACCGAGCTGCTCCGGCTGGTCGGTGACCAGCAGCAGGATCGGCCGGCCATAGACCTGGGCAACGGACAGCGCCGCCATGCCTGGCGCCGAGACGATCAAGGCACTGCTTGCCGCTACCTCGACCCACTGCGGATCGCGCGCCAGCCAGCCAGGTCGCCCGGCATAGCCTTCGCCGACCCGCAGACTGTCGAGCCCGGCAGCCGCCAACCCCTGCTCCAATCCTTCGGCCAGCAGCGGGTCACGAAAGTGCGGATTGAGGTACACGGCCGCCCGCGCGCCCTGCGTGGGCGCCTGACTCGCCGCCAGGGCCACCGGCGTCGGCAGGTTGAAGCTGCCCGACGCCGTGCACTGCGCCTCTGCATAGGCAAAGTCGTGCTGCAAACGCGCCCGCGCCCGCCCCAGCTCGAAGCCGATGGCCGCGGCAAACGCCCGCGCCAGCCAGTGCGGCAGGCGCCCCTCGAAATTGCTCTGCAGCGCCCGGCGCAGGCTGGCGCCATACACATGCACCACCTTGTTCCGCCAGCCGGGCAGGCAGCCCATCACCAGTAGCGCTGGGTGAAAAGAGTCGTTGACCAGCAGATCGATGTCAGCCATCAGCCGCCGCAGACGCCAGATATCGCGCAGCATGTGCCGGGGGTTGAACAGGTAGCGCGCGACGTTGCGGTCGGTGGCCGCGCGCAGCATGTTCTGCTGCGCATCGAACTGCACCGCGTAGTGCCGCGACAGCACCTCGGCGGCAATACCGAACTCACCGAGGAAGGTCGCGCCCTCCTCCGAGGTGGTCAGCACCCGCACCTCGGCGCCACGTTCGATCAGGGCACGACTCAGCAGCTGGGCACGCATCAGGTGGCCACGCGCATCGGCAGTGGCCAGGTAGATAATCCGCGGGTTCATTCGACGAAACGCGCCCTCAGCCGCAGCCACACGCCGGCCAGGTACATACCGACTGCACCGCTGACGCCAAAGGAACGGTCTACCGCCCGCGCCTCGGCCAGCAAACGCTGCAGATGGGGCATCTCCGCGTCGCTGACGCTGAGGCTCAGGGTGCGCATGCACAGCCGCACGTGCTTGCCTTCGTCATGCAGCACGCGGGCGAGCAGCGGTTGCAGCGGATGGTCGGCGGGCAGCACCGCACGATGACGGGTCAGCACCCGCTCGGCCATCTGCTCGGCACACAGGCCGATGGCGTAGGCCGGCACCAGCACGCCCTGCTGGAAGTACGGCGCATGGCGCCGGGCGATACGCTGCCAGCGGCCGATCTTGGCGCGGCTGAGCCAGTCCGGCCGCAGCTCGACCGGTGGCTGCATGCCGCGCTCGCGCATGGCGGCGGCAAACAGCTCGCTGTGCTCCTGCTCTTCGCGCAGGTGCTGGTCGACCTGGCGCTGCAGCCAGGCCGGAGCGGTCGGCATCAGCTCGTGCTGCAGAGTCTTCTCGGTAGCTTCCTCGCCGATCAAGTAGACGCGCAGCAACAGCAGTTCGCCGGCCCGGCTGGCGTGCAGCTGACGCAGAGCCGCGCGCTTGATGCGGTCGACCAGCCAGGCCTGCAGGCGCGGCCAGCCGCGCAGGCGTGGCGCGGCGAAAGCCGCCAAGTGCACGACGGTCATGGACTGGCGTGCTGCTGGCCGCTGAGCACCAGGCCGATGAAGCTGTCCTGCAGGAAAGCCTGACCTGCCGTGCCGGCCTGCGGATAGTCGACCTGCTGGCCACGGAAACTCAGGTAGCCCTTGCCGTCGCGGGCGCCGAGCAGCAGCTTGTCATGCTTGGCAAAACCCACCTCGCGCAGCGGCTGCAGCAGCTCGACCTGCTCCATGCCGAACAGGAACAGGTCGCGCTGGATCACCGAGAGTGGCAAACGGCTGCGCAGGGCCTGCAGTTCCAGGGTCCAGTCGCCGTGCTGCAGTGCCTTGGCCAGATCGGCGTGACCGCCCGGCACATGCAGGCTGGCGCGCACCGCCGGCAGCGCGGCCTTGCCCAGGCCCAGGGCGATGGTGATATCCGAGTACTCCGCCTTGGCCGCTTCGACCCGGTTGTCGCGCACCTGGACGAACTGCTTGGCCAGCTTGGCCGCGGTGGAAGGCGAGGCCAGCGTGCGCAGCGCCTGTTCATGGGTGAGCAGCACCTGGCGCTGGCCATCGACCTCGGCCTCGACGCGCAGGGCGTCCAGCTTCACCTCGGTCAGATCGCCCGGCACCGGCGCATGGGCATGCACGCTGGTACTCCAGTCCTGACCATCCTTGCTGACCAGCAGGTGCAGGCTGACCGGCACCAGACGGCCGTCAGCGGCCCTGGCCTGGCCGTGCAGCAGCACGTCACCGATGACCGCGTCGTCGGCATAGTCCCGGGTGTTGCGGAACAGGATGGTGCCGGCGGCACGGTCCAGCTCGACGCGGCTGTACGCATCGTCCAGGGCGATGCGGTTACAGTCGCTGAGCACGCCCAGCGGGCAGCCACTGGCGCTGGCGAAGACATGCACGCCACGCTCGCTGAATACTTCGGCCTGGGCCATTCCGGCGCCCAGCAACAGGGCCAGCAGGGTACTGCGCGGTAGCCATTTCGACGCTTCCATGGTCGTTCCTCAGTGAGTGGCGGGCTTGTGGTAGGACAGCGCCTGGGCATCGGCCTCGGCCTTGCCGAGCGTATTGATCCCCAGGCCACGGGCCAGGGCGCCGCACATGTCGATGGCGGAGAAGGCGGCAATCAGAGCCATGGCGCCGATCCGTCGCAATCCGCGCACGGGTGGCAGGTCCTGGTGGTTGAGCGCGCGCAGGCTGTAACCCAGGCGGGCAAACAGGATGCACAGCGGTGCCAGCGGGCCACTGCGCGCGAACCAGTGCAGCCGGGCCGGCAGGTAGGCCTGCACCAGGTAGGGCGTCAGGCCGACCGAGTCCTGGCCGCGCATCCAGCGCAGCTTGATGGCCTCAGCGCGACTGTCCGGCAGGCGGTGCTCGGTATGCGCCGCGGCGGCGTAGTGCAGCGCGATGCCGGCGGCTTGCAGGCGCAGGCCGAGGACCTGGCAGTGGGCGCGATAGACACCGTCCAGCGCCTGATAGGCATGCTCGGCGAACACCTCGCGGCGGAACACCACATTGTTGGCGTAGAAGTTACGGGTGGCGCCGGCCTGCAGCGGGCTGGGGAAATACATGAAGTCGATGGTGGTCAGCGCCGTGCCGGCGAGGCTGCTGCTGTAGCTGGTGCGCCCGGCCACCACGGCCGGCGGCTGCTCGACGCACAACGGCAACAGCAGCTGTTCGAGCCAGTCTACGGCGGGAATGCAGTCGGCATCGGCGAACACCACATGATCGCAATGCGCCGCATCCAGGGCCGCGAAGCCGAGGTTCTTCGCCGCGTAGTAGCCGGTGCTGGCGTCGATCAGGACGAACTGCAGCGCCAGGCCGGAGCTGCGCCGCAATTCGTCGCAGACCGGCTCAGGCAGGCCATCATGGGTCACCACCACCTGGCCCAGGCGGCTCAGCGCGAGACTCTGGCCCTTGAGGTGCTCGAACAGACGCGCGAGGCTGCCGGCCACCTTGGCCAGGTCGGCGCCACCGCGCAGGTTGTTGGTTTCCAGTACCAGGGCCGTGCGTGCGGCCAGATCATGCAGGTTCATCCTTGCCCCTCGGTTCATCCATGAGCGATGGCGGCAGACTACCAGGCCGCCATCCGCACCGACTTGCACCAGCTCACGCTGGCGTCAGACGGTGCCGCCTTTGATCCGGTCGAGCAGACGATCCGGCAACAGGCGATTGAGCACGCGGAACAGCTTGGCCGGCACTGTCACCGGATAGCGGGTGCGCGGCACGTGACTATCCAGTGCCTGCAGCACCGCCTCGGCCACCGCCTCCGCCGGCAGGGTGTATTTCACCGCCGCGCCCTCCTTGGCCAGGCGCTCCTCCATCAGCGCATAGCTGGCGACATGGGCGCCACGGCTGGTATCCACGTGCTTGCGCAGGGCCAGCAGGCTGTTGGCGCGGAAGCGCGCGATGATCGGCCCCGGCTCGATCAGCACCGCCTCGATGCCGCTGCCAGCCAGCTCCAGGCGCAGGGTATCGACCATTCCTTCCATGGCGAACTTGGAGGCGTTGTAGGCACCACGCAACGGCAACGCCGCATAGCCGAGCACCGAACTGTTGAACAGGATGCGACCGTGGCCCTGGCGGCGCATGACCGGCAACACCGCACTCGTGAGCTCGATGGGGCCGAACAGATTGCTCTCGAACTGCTCACGCCAGGCCGCACGCGGCAAGTCCTCGATGGCGCCGGGCTGGCCGTAGCCGGCGTTGTTGAACAGTGCATCGAGGGTGCCGCCGCTGTGCTCGAGCACCCAGGCCAGGGCCGTGGCGATACTGGCGGAGTCGTCCAGGTCCAGGAGCACCGCCTCGAAGCCTTCGGCCTGCAGACGGGCGACGTCCGCCGCCTTGCGCGCCGAGGCGAACACGCGCCAGCCGGCGGCGCGGCAGGCCAGCGCAGTGGCGTGGCCGATGCCGGTGGAACAACCGGTGATGAGGATGGTGCGCATGGGCCAACTCCCTGGCAGGTGAATGAGATCAGGCGATTTCGCGGCGGAACGGCGGCAGGGCGTTAAGGATCGCCTTGCCGTAACGCTGGGTCACCACACGGCGGTCCAGCAGGGTGATAGTGCCGCGGTCGGCCTCGGTACGCAGCAGGCGGCCGCAGGCCTGGATCAGACGCAGCGAGGCGTCGGGCACGGCAATTTCCATGAACGGATTGCCGCCGCGAGCCTCGATCCACTCGGCCAGCGCCGCCTCCACCGGGTCGTCCGGCACTGCGAAGGGAATCTTGGCGATCACCACGTGCTCGCAGTAGGCACCGGGCAGGTCGACGCCCTCGGCGAAGCTGGCCAGGCCGAACAGCACGCTCTCTTCGCCGTCGTCGACCCGCGCCTTGTGCTTGTTCAGGGTCTCCTGCTTGGACAGGTTGCCCTGGATCAGCACGCGCTTGCGCCAGTCACGGTCGAGGCCGTCGAACACGTCCTGCATCTGCTTGCGCGAGGAGAACAGCACCAGGGTGCCACGCGCGCCCTTCACCAGTTCCGGCAGGTCGCGAATGATAGCGGCGGTGTGGGCGGCGGCGTCACGTGGGTCGGCCTTGAGGTCCGGCACCCGCAGCACGCCGGCGTCGGCATGGTGGAACGGACTCGGCACCACGGCGGTCACGGCCGCCTTGGGCAGGCCGGAACGCATGCGGAAGCGGTCGAAGGTCCCCAGCGCGGTCAGGGTGGCCGAGGTCACCAGGGCGCCGTAGGCGACGTTCCACAGATTGCGGCGCAGGGTCTCGGCGGCCAGGATCGGGCTGGCGTTGACCTCGATATCGAAGGCCGCGCCGCTCTCGGCCAGGGTCAGCCAGCGCGCCATCGGCGGGCTGTCTTCCGGGTCCTCGACGGTAAAGGCGGTCCACAGCTCCCAGTTGCCCTGGGCGCGGGACAGCAGGCTGCCGAACAGCGGGTACCACTCCTCCGCCTGGTGACTGGCGAGGCCAATACTGCTGCCCTCGTCATCCATCGCCTGCTTGAGCAGCTCGGTGAGGCGGGTGAATACGTCGGTGAGCTTGGCGAAGCCTTTCTTCAGTTCGATGCCCAGTTCGCGCAGATGCTCCGGCACCAGGCCGCCCTCGAAGCGATGGCGCGGCCGCTCGCGGCCCTCCATGTCCTCGCCGGTGCGGAAGTCGGCCAGCTGCTCGCAGGCGCTGAACATGAACTGCTGCTGGGTACGCAGCTCGCGCGCCTGTTCGGGTACCTGCTCGATCAGCCGGCCGAGGTCGCCGGGCAACGGGTGCTGGGCCAGCAGCTTGGTCAGATTCTTCTCCACCTGGCCGAGCCAGTCGGCGGTACTGCGCAGGCGAGTGAAGTGGGCGAAATGGCCGATGGCCTTGTCCGGCAGGTGATGGCCCTCGTCAAACACGTAGATGGTTTCGCGCGGGTCCGGCAGCACGGCGCCGCCACCCAGGGCCAGGTCGGCCAGGACCATATCGTGGTTGGTGACGATGACGTCGACCTTGGTCATGCCCTCGCGCGCCTTGTAGAAGGCGCACTGCTGGAAATTCGGGCAGTGGCGGTTGGTGCACTGGCTGTGATCGGTGGTCAGGGTACTCCAGACCTGGTCTTCCAGCTCCTCGGGCCAGCTGTCGCGGTCGCCGTCCCAGCGGTTGCCGGCCAGCTTCTCGATCATCTTGCTGTAGAGCTTCTGGCTCTGCTCATCGACATCGATGCGGAAGCCCTCTTCCTCGAACATCTGCGCGGTGGCGCTCTGCGCCTGGCCTTCCTGCAGCAGCATGTCGAGCTTGGACAGGCACAGGTAGCGACCACGGCCCTTGGCCAGGGCGAAGCTGAACTGCAGGCCGGCGTTGCGCATCAGGTCCGGCAGGTCCTTGTGAACGATCTGCTCCTGCAGCGCCACGGTCGCGGTGGCAATCACCAGACGCTTGCCGGCGGCCTTGGCGGAGGGAATGGCGGCCAGGCTGTAGGCCACCGTCTTGCCGGTACCGGTACCGGCCTCCACCGCCACCACGGCGGGCTCGCCATCGCGCTGGCCTTCGTCGTTGGTCTTGATCGCACCGAGCACCTTGGCCACTTCGGCAATCATCAGGCGCTGGCCATAGCGGGCCTTGAGCCCCTTGGCTTCGAGGAAACGGCTGTAGGCGCCCTGGATCTGGGACTTGAGTTCGGAACTGAGCATGGGCGCGCAAAGGCTGGATAAATTTTCAGTAGTTTACCGATAGGTTATGCTCACGCGCCATCGTTAACCGGAGTCTGCCGATGACTGTCTTTTCCGCCCTGTATGCCGTGCATGTGCTGGCCGCCCTGGTCTGGGTAGGCGGCATGTTCTTCGCCTGGATGATTTTGCGCCCGGCCGCCGTGGCCAAATTGCAAGCGCCGGAACGCCTGAGCCTATGGCTGGAGGTGTTCCAGCGCTTCTTCCTGTGGGTATGGATCGCGGTCCTGACATTGCCGGTGTCAGGCATGGGTATGCTGCACATGCGCTTCGCCGGCTTCGAAACCGCGCCGCGCTACGTCCAGGTGATGATGGGCCTGTATCTGGTGATGGTTGCACTGTTCCTGCGCGTGCGCCTGCTGCAGTTGCCGCAGCTGCGCCGTGCCGTCGAGACCCAGAACTGGCCGGCCGGTGGCGAGGTACTGGGACGCATCCGCCGCCTGGTCGGCAGCAACCTGCTGGTCGGCATGGCACTGGTAGCCATCGCGGCCGCACGCCCGACGTTCTGATCCTGCAATTACCTCCCGTGCCACCTGCAAGTGACACGGGAGTAGATCGCCACACTATTGCGCGGGCTGCGCCTCGACCGATGCCTCGACCCGGCGGTTGACGGCGCGCCCTTCATCGGTGTTGTTATCCGCCACCGGACGCGACTCGCCATACCCTACCGACGACACACGATCCCCCGCGACGCCGTACTGATTGACCAGTACGTCACGCACGGCATTGGCACGCCGCTCGGAGAGACCCTGGTTATAGGCATCGGAGCCGTTGGAATCGGTATGACCCTCCACCGTGGTGGTGGTCTGCGGATACTGGCTCATGAAGTCAGCCACGGCCTTGATGTCGGCCCTGCTTTCTTCCTTGACCACCGACTTGTCGTAATCGAACTTGACGTCCAGCTCGACACGCACCGGCTCGGCTGCCTCGACAGCAGGTTCGGGAGCTTGATCCGGGTAGGTGGGCAGCGGGCAGCCATTGTGGCGCACCGGGGTATTGGGCGGGGTATCCGGGCAGCGATCACGGCGATCGAACACGCCGTCGCCATCCTGGTCGCCATCCTGGGCATAACAGATCAGAGTCCCGACGACCGCACCGGCCACCGCGCCTCCAGCTGCCCAAGCAGAACTTTCGATTGCGCCAAGACCACCTCCGGCCAGGCCGCCAATCGCCGTACAGATAGGCCAGTTCCCTTGGTTGAGCGGCGCATCTCCCGTACTGGAAGTCGTGACGCAACCAGAAAGAACACTGCTGACCAAGAGAAGGGGTAATGCAGCCCTTGAGAGTTTTGTTCTCATGGCGAGGGTTCTCCTGTGTCACCGGTTCGATTACCGGTAACACAGGAGTAAAGACCCGTCCCCCAAAGTGTACAAGCCAGTCCCGGTAGACGACTGCATGAAAGACAGCAGTCGCCTTTACGGGAGAGGCCTACTTAGGGGCGAGCTTCGACTTCGGCTTCAACGCGACGGTTGATGGCGCGGCCTTCGCTGGTGGCGTTATCGGCCACCGGACGGGTTTCACCATAACCTACCGAGCTGACGCGATCGCCGCCTACACCATACTGGTTGACCAGTACATCGCGCACAGCGTTGGCACGGCGCTCGGACAGGCCCTGGTTGTAGGCGTCAGTGCCGACGGAGTCGGTGTGACCTTCAACCACGGTGGTGGTGGACGGGTACTGGCTCATGAAATCGGCCAGGGCCTTGATATCAGCCTGGCTTTCCGGCTTGACTGCGGTCTTGTCGAAGTCGAACTTGACATCCAGCTCGACGCGAACGGGCTCAGCCGGCTCGGCGACAACTTCCTCAACCACGGTCTCCTCGACCACAGCAACCTGCTCTTCAGCACCATGGACCCAGCAGTAGGCTGCGGCCATGCCGGCACCCAGCAGCGCACCGCCACCGGCCCACTCGGAGCTTTCGATCGCGCCCAGTGCGGCGCCAGTGACGCCGCCGACCGCGGCGCAAGTCGGCCAATCGGTTTTCTGAATCCCAGCACAGCCGGTCAGCAGGCCGCTCGCCAGAATCAGGGGTACAGCTTTCCTTGTGATACTCATCTTCTTAGGTCTCCTGTTGGGGAAATCGGCGTGAAACCGATAGCAAAGAAGTAAAGATCGCTTCCTTACTATCCGCCAGTTATAGGCACTTTCCATACCAAGGTCCATAGGACAAATTGGTGTAGCGCGATAGTCTTGGCATTCGTCCCCGGGATTTGCCAATCATGTCCTTCTCCATTTCAACTCGCACACCGCAGCAGGCGCTGGCCGCGCTGCTCGATAACTACGCCCCGCAACACGTACTGCTGGTGGGTGCCAGCCAGCTGCCGGCGCTAACCGCCTACCAGGAAGCCCATCCAGCCGTGCAGCTGGCGCACGCCCCCGCGGGCCCTCTGCCAGCGGAGCTGGCTGCGCGACGCTACGACGTGGCAGTGGTACTGGATTGCCTGGAACACCTGCCCAAACGCACAGCTCTGGAGCTGCTGGGAGGCATTCGCAACCTCAACGCCAGCCGCCTGGCCGTGCTGGTCGACCTGGATGCCTGCGACTGGCAGGAAACCGACCTCTATGCCCTGGCCCTGCAGGCCAGCGAGCGCTTTCAGCGCGACGAGCAGACGCTGAGCCTGTTCACCTACGATCTGCGCGAGTACAAGCAGGTGCCCGACTGGCTCAACGCCAAGTTCTGGGCCAACCCGGAAAACTTCGGCAAGTACTGGTGGTGATGCAATGAGCCATACCTGTCCCTGCGGCAGCGGCTTACCGCTGAGCGACTGCTGCGGCAAATGGCATCAGGGTCAGCCGGCCCCCAGCGCCGAGCAGCTGATGCGCTCACGCTACAGCGCCTACACGCTGGGTCTGATCGACTACCTGGTGGCGACTACCCTGCCCGCCCAGCAGGCGGCGCTGGATCGCGACAGCATGCGTGCCTGGAGCCTCGCCAGCACCTGGCTAGGCCTGGAAGTGGAAGGCAGCGAGCTGCTCGATACACACGCCTTCGTCACCTTTACCGCGCGCTGGCACGACGGCGACAGCGAGCACAGCCATCGCGAGCGCTCGGCCTTCGTCCGGCAGGCCGGGCGCTGGTACTTCATTGATCCGACCGTCCCGCTCAAGGCCGGGCGCAACGATCCCTGCCCCTGCGACAGTGGGCAGAAATTCAAAAAATGCTGTGCCAGCTACCTGAGCTAGGAATTCTCTGCTTCAGTTGCAGACCAGAACCCGGCGGGGGGCCGGGTCGCACAAGGAGAAGCAGATGCACAAGTACAGTGGAACGGCGACCGCTCTGGCCGCCCTGCTATGGATCGGCGCCGTCCAGGCCGATGATGTCCGGGTCGAATTGGGCAGCAGCGAACGGGTCGCCCGCCTGTTCGCCTATCCCAACAACTGCAGCGTGATCTGTTATCGCGACTGGACCCTGGAACAGACCGCCGAGCATTACCTCGGCCAGAGCCTGAAACGCGACGGTTACCCCGACGCCAAGGTCAAGGTCTTCCGCGAAGGTGACATGCTCAGCGCCAGCTTCAGTGGCGTACCGAATGACTATGGCGCGCCACTGATCAATCTGTTGAACGCCGGCGACCTGGCCTTCGACGGCGCCAGCAAGCTCAACAGCGATGGCAAGTGGCAGTACAGCTGGTACTTCTTCCTGCCGTTGGGCATGGCTCTGGAGAATCGCAAGAGCGTCGAACTGCTGCACTTCCCACCGGACTACTCGCTGACCCAGGCCCAGGACTACCTGGAGTCCAAGACCACCGACCGCTGGGCCGCGCTGCTCACCGAGAACGGCGTGGCGGCGGCGCAGACACCGGCCTATCAGACCATCATCGACATCGCCCCGATCGCCGCACCGGCCAGCGCCGGCAACGATCTGCAGGGCGTCTACGACTATTTCACCGACTACCAGAAGACCATGGTTGCCCAGCTCACCGCAGGCGATGGCAACGCGCTGCCGATGGTCGCTTTCGGCGGGCCGGTGCGCGCGTGGATCAACAAGACCTATGACGCCAACATCGGCGTGCTGGGTCTGGACACGATCACCCCGGCGCCAGGTCAGGACGTGGCGGTGCTGGGCGCCAACCACCCGAGTTACATCTGGTACGCGGCCGATCCGCAGAACTATGGCGGCGACCAGGCCAAGGCCGACGCCGCAGGCCTCAAGGTCATGGGTCAGGATATCAGCGCCGCCTGCTGGCAGGCCGGCATGGGCCAGAACCCTGGCGCCGACCCGCAACAGGCGCTGGACGCCTGCACGCAGAAATGGCAGGTGACGGACAAAGTGCAGACCTGCGAACTGTTCTACACCTCGATCCGCAACCTGACGCCACCCCAGGCCCAGGCCAAGTGCACTAGCAGTAAGAGCTGATGCCAGACAAGACGAGGCCCGCAGATGCGGGCCTCGTTCTTTATTCCTGCAGTTTGAGGTGCGAGGTGTCCGGTGGCGGCGCGGGCGGAGCCGCCTTGGCCTGCCCCATGTCGCTGCCCACCGGCGCCAGGCTGAACTGCGACAGATCGACTGCCGGCGCCGGCGCTTCGGCCTTGGCATCCTGCAGATCGGCGCCCACGGGCGCGATGCCGAAGTCCGGCGCTTCCACATCGCTGAACGCGGCCATGTATTCGTCACGCGGGATCACCCGGGCCGAACCGCCGCTGCGCACTGGCGCGGCGGCCGGCGCCGCGGTCACTGGAGCAGGTGCAGGCGCAGGCGGCGGCGCCATCTCCACCTCTTCCACCGGCAGCGCCTGGACGATGGCCAAGGCGCCGGCCCGCTCCATGGTCGCACGGTATTTCTCGGCACCGGCGGCATCCAGGCCGCTCTTGATCACGACGCGCCGCCCGGAAAACAGCAGTGCAATGCGCTGCTCATCAGCCTGGAACAGCCGCGCCAGGTTCGCCTTCACCTGTTCCAGCGGCGCGCCCGGCACCACCTGCCCGGCGAAGGCGATCTCGTAGAGGCTCATGGTCACACTCCTGTCCAATTCGGCCCCCAGTATGGCGCAGATTTTTTCCTTAAACAGCTGGTGGCCACCTAGCAGCTGCTTGTTACACTGGGCCGTCGATTGGGGTCATGCAATGTTTCTGAAGGCACTCGCACGCACCATCGGCCTGGCGACCATCCTGGCCCTGCATCTCGGACTCTCGGGGTGCGCCAGCTGGTTCGACGACGACTTCCAGAACCCGGAGGTCCACCTCGTCAAGGTCGATGTGATCAAAGCCAAACTGCTCGAGCAGCGGTTCTCGCTGCGTTTTCGCGTCGACAACCCCAACGCCTCCGAGCTGCCGATCCGTGGCCTGACCTATGCCATCCAGCTGAACGACACGCCACTGGCCGAGGGCGAATCCAGCCAGTGGGTCACCGTCCCTGCCCGCGGCCACGCGGAATTCGAAGTGCCGGTGCGCACCAACCTCTGGCGTCATCTGAAGGGTGTGGTCGAAGCCATGGAAGAGCCCGAAGCACCGATTCGCTACCGCTTGCGCGGCGAAGTGAAGACCGGCCTGCTGTTCGGCCGCAGCGTGCATCTGCAGCGCAATGGCGAGATAATCCCCGGCGATTACATCCCGGAGTGAGCTTCATGACTCAGCAACCCCACGTCCACGGCCCCGACTGCAACCACGACCACGATCATCACCACGATGACGGTCACGTGCACGGCCCGCACTGCAACCATCACCACCAGGAACCGGTGCGCAACCCGCTGAAGGAAGTCGGGCGCAACGATCCCTGCCCCTGTGGCAGCCAAAAGAAGTTCAAGAAGTGCCACGGCGCCTGACCTGAACGCCCCTCCGGCAGGGCCAGCCCCCTGCCGAGCCCCTACTCCCCGGCGCATTCGCCCTCTACAATCCGCACCCATCATCCGTCTCCCTGCGCCAGGAGCCAGTCATGGGTTCGCGCTTTCTCCGCCTGACCACTCTCGCCACCCTCGGCAGTACCCTGCTACTGGGCGGCTGCCAGTCCTTCCTCAACAGTCGCTACGCTGACAGCGTTCACCCGGACCAGGGCATCGTTCGCGTCCAGGGCCTGGCGCAGAGCGTGGTGGTAAGGCGCAACCCGCTGGGCATGCCGCTGATCGAGACCACCACCTTCCACGACGCTCTGTTCACCCTGGGCTACGTGCACGCGGCCGACCGCCTCAGCCAGATGGTCGGCATGCGCCTGCTGGCCGAAGGCCGTCTGGCCGAGATGAACGGCCCCGGCATGCTGGAAATCGACCGATTCATGCGCACGGTCAACCTCAAGGCCGAGGCCGAGGTGCTTTACAAGAACGCCTCGCCGCGCATCAAGAAGTTCTTCGAGGTCTACGCCCGCGGCGTCAACGCCTACCTGTTCCGCTACCAGGACAGGCTGCCGATGGACCTGGCCGAGAGCGGCTATCGCCCCGCCTACTGGAAGCCGGAAGACTCGGTGCTGCTGTTCTGCCTGCTCAACTTCGGCCTGTCGGTCAACCTGCAGGAAGAAATCGCCGCCCTCAAGCTGGCGGACAAGGTCGGTGCGGACAAGCTGGCCTGGCTGCTGCCAAGCTACCCGGACGAGCCGCTGCCCTTCGAGGAAGCCGAGAAGCTGCGCGGCCTGAGCCTGAGCGGGCAGATCCCAGGGCTGGCCGCGGTGAACGACGCCGCTGGCCAGGTGGCCGCGCTGAACATGCTCGGCGTCGCCGCCTCCAACAACTGGGCCATCGCCCCGCAGAACAGCCGCAGCGGCAAGAGCCTGCTGGCCAACGACACCCACCTGCCGCTGTCCATGCCCTCGGTGTGGAACTTCGTGCAGATCCGCTCGCCGAAATTTCAGGCCGCCGGCGTCTCCATCGCCGGCGTCCCGGCAGTGGTCGCCGGCTTCAACGGCAAGCTGGCCTGGGGCATGACCATGGTCATGGGCGACAACCAGGACCTGTTCCTCGAACAGGTGAAGCGCGAGGGCGGCCGTCTCTACTACATGGCCGACGGCAAATGGCAGCCAGCCCGCGAACGCCAGGAAACCTTCTTCATCAAGGGCCAGCGGCCGATCCGCGAAACCATCTGGGAAACCCGCCACGGCCCGCTGCTGAACTCCGCCCTGGGTGAGCGCAAGTCGCCGCTGCAACCGCTGCCGCTGCGCAGCGGCTACGGCCTGGCCCTGCGCAGCATCCAGGCCGAAGCGGATCGCTCGATTGATGCCTTCTTCGACCTGTCACGCGCGCAATCGGTGGAGCAGGCCTTCGAGGCCACCCGCGAAGTACGTGCCATGGCGTTGAACATGGTGTTCGCCGACGCCCAGCACATCGGCTGGCAGGTCACCGGCCGCTACCCCAACCGCAAGCAGGGTACCGGCCTGGTGCCCTCGCCCGGCTGGAACGGCGCCTACGACTGGGACGGCTACGCCGACCCCATGCTGCACCCCTACGACCAGGACCCCCTACAGGGCTGGCTGGGCACCGCCAACCACCGCACCGTGCCGCGTGGCTACGGCATGCAGCTGTCCAACTCCTGGTTCTACCCGGAACGCGCCGAGCGCATCGCGCAACTGGCCGGGAGCGGCAAGCACGACCAGAAAAGCATGATCGCCATGCAGTACGACCAGACCACGCCCTTCGCCGGCAAGCTGCAAGCCGTGCTCGACGCCCCCAGCATGGCCGCGCCGCTGAAGCAGGCCATCGCCGCCCTGCCCGCCCCGGAGCGAGCCAAGGCCGAGGAGGCGCACAAGCGCCTGATGGCCTTCGACGGGCGCATGGCCGCCACCTCGGCCGATGCCGCCCTCTACAGCGCCTTCCTGCAGGAGAGTGCCAAGGCCACCTTCCTCGACGAACTGGGCCCGCAGACCAGCCCGGCCTGGCAGGCGCTGGTGGACACCGCCAACAACAGCTACTCGGCCCAGGCCGACCATCTTCTCGGCCGCGACGACAGCCCGTTCTGGGACGATGTAAAGACCGCGCAGAAGGAAGACAAGGCGGCCATCCTGGCACGCAGTCTGGCCAACACCGTGACCTTCCTGGAAGGCGAACTGGGCGCCAATCGCAGCGCCTGGCAATGGGGCAAGCTGCACCAGTACCGCTGGACCAGCAACGCCAGCAAGATGGCGCCCTACCTCAGCGCCAGCCAGCGCAGCAGCATCGAGTCGATCGGCAGCTACCTGGATCGCGGCCCCTACCCGGCCGGCGGCGACCACGGCACCCTCAACGTGGCCGCCTACGCGTGGGGCAACGACTTCGACGTGTGGCTGATCCCGGCCATGCGCGTCGTCGTCGACTTCGGCCTGCCCGAGCCGATGATCGGCCTCAACAGCTCCGGCCAGTCCGGCAACCCGGCCAGCCGACACTATGCCGACGGCATCGAGGCCTGGCTCAAGGGGGGCTACATGAGCTTCCCGTTCCAGAGCGGCAACATCGACCGGGTCTATGGCAACAAGCGCCTGATGCTGATGCCGGGCAGATAATCCGCAGACAGTCCACAGAGGGCGCCTCAGGGCGCCCTCTGTGCTTACAGCACAAACGTGCTGCAGCGCACAAACCGCTCTATTCCGGCACTTCCATTCGTCGGCACGTGGCCCGCAAAGGGCACTCGGCGCCCCCACGCCACTCCGAGAAAAATTCCTTGCCCATCAGGCGTAACGATAGGGAAGCGGAATTCCATTTTTATTAATAGGCGCATTTTTGACGCCAATTTAACGACGAAAGGTAATTTCACCGTTTCAGCGACCGCCGTATAAAGCGCGCCATGCCCGGCGCAGAGCGCGCCGCGGCAGGTTCGAAGTGCAGTGACTGGCAGGACAGCTAGACGGTTTCAGGCATCGGGATAGTGCGGCGCTCCGAATGACCCCGTACTACTGCCGGAGCCGCACGCGCCATGATCGATCTCAACACCTGGAACCTGACCATCCCCGTCGGCGAGCCCGCCACCACCATCGCCACCCCGCTGCTCGTTGGCGGCTATCAGGACGACTACTTCAAGAACATCGACGGTACGTTGTTCTTCTGGGCTCCGGTCGACGGCACCACCACCCCCAACGCCAAGTACCCACGCAGCGAGCTGCGCGAGACCCATGCAGACGGCAAGCTGCGCAACTGGAAGTACCAGGCTGCCGACAACTACCTGCGCGCCACCCTGAAAGTCACCCAGGTGCCCTCCAGCGGCAAGGTCATCATCGGGCAGATCCACAACGTCGAGGGCAACGACCCGCCCATCAAGCTGCAGTATGAGTACAGCACCTCGACCCAAACCGGCAGCGTGGCCGCCATCTACCGACTGAAACCGGGCATCAGCACCAGCAAGGCCATAGTGCTGCGCAATGTCCCGCTGGGCGCGACCTTCTCCTACACCATCGCCCTGAGCAAAACCGGCACCCTCGCCGTGTACGCCAAGACGCCCAGCACCGACACCCTCAAGTGGACGGCCAAGCTCGACCCGGCCTGGGCGACGCAGACCATGTACTTCAAGGCTGGCAGCTATGTGCAGGACAACACCGGCGACAACACCGAAGCCGGCGCAGTGACCTTCACCAAGCTGAGCATCGAACACACGCCGTGAAACGCCGGGAGCCGCTGCCGGTTCCCGCGAGAAAGGAACAACTTTTAATCGCCATCTGGCATATCAGTCAGGTTCACCGACCTTAAATAGTTTAAAAACAGCCCTTTACAGCCCCTTCATCGCACTACACTTCAAATCGAGCGGCTAACCCCGCTTCCGGCGGGGTCTTTATTAGAACCAAGAACAGCTGCCAGGCACCTGACCCCGCCGGCACCTTTCGCGAGGGCCTTATGGGAATTGCCGCCAGCGATCTGCGTCAGCATGTCATCCGCCCTACCCTGCTCTATCTGGGGCGCCACTCCTCCATTGCCGAAGCCTTGCTGCTCGGCGCCGCCGCCAGCCAGTCGGGGCTCGGCAGCGTCCTAGACGACCGGCAGGGCCACGGCCTCTACCGCATCAGCGAACTGCGCCACCAGCAACTCTGGGACCAGCACCTGGCCCGCGACCCCGACCTCGCCAGCCTGGTGCGCGGCCTGGCCAGCCAGCATGCCTTCCTCGCAGCTCCGCATCTGGAGCTGACCGTCAACCTGCGCTACGCCACCGCCATTGCCTGGCTCCTGGTGGAGCGCGAGTATCCCAGCCTGCCCGAACCCGACGACCTGCACGGCATGGCTCGCATCTGGCGCAAGGTGTTCCAGCCGCAAGGCCGCCTGCGTGATTTCCTGCAGGCTTGGCAACATTGCATACAGGAACCCTACCAGGCCGCCTGACCTCGGAAAAAGACGACCAATCGGTCAGTTTCCGGATTAACGAAAGTTCACGAAAAAGCCGTGCCAGAGCGGTTGGCAAGGCTTGGTAAAACGCGTAGCTTGCCGCCCCCGTTTTACCGTTCGTGAGCATCCTAATGAAAAAACTCTGGTTGAAGACCTCTCTCGCGCTGGCCGTCGGCGCGGTTTCCACTCACAGCCTGGGCAACGGAATTGCCATCAACGAACAAAGCGTCAGCGGCATGGGCACCTCCTTCGCCGGCCGCGCCTCGGCCGTCAACGATGCCTCCATCCTGTTCGGCAACCCGGCGGGCCTGAGCAAACTGGAACGTCCGGAAGTGGTCGGTGGCTTCGGTCTGGTCAAGGCCAACGTCGACATCGACGATGCCAGCGCCGAAACCCACAAGGGCGACATGGTGCCGTTGACTCCGGTGCCTTTCGCCTACTACGCCAGCCCGATCGACGAGAAGTTCAGCTGGGGCCTCGGCCTGTACGTGCCCTACGCGCTGATCAGCGACTACGAGAAGAGCTTCGGCGGCCGCTTCAAGGGCCAGTACAGCAAGGTCGAAGTGGTCACCCTGCAGCCGACCCTCAGCTACCAGATCAATGATCGCGTCTCCGTCGGCTTCGGTCCGACCATCAACAAGATCAAGGGCAAGCTGGTCAACAAGCTGGACAACAGTGCCGCACTGGGTACCGGCGAGACCAAGGTCGGCATCAAGGGCGACGATGTCGCCTACGGCTTCAACGTCGGCCTGATGGTCGACGTGACCGACAGCCTGACCTGGGGCCTGACCTACCACTCCAAGGTCGACTACACCCTGGAAGGCCGCACCCGCATCACCAACGGCAGCGGCCCGATCTTCAGCCAGTTCAACGGCAACTACGATGCCAGCCTGGACTTCACTACCCCGGAAACCATCGACACCTCGGTGACCTACAAGCTCGATGACCAGTGGACCCTGTACGCCGGCACCACCTTCACCCGCTGGAGCCGCCTGCAGGAAATCGTGGTCGAGAACGAAGGCACCCCGAGCCTGCTCGGCATGCAGCCGATCGGCGAAATCAGCGAAGAGCTGAAGTGGCACAACACCTGGTCCTATGCCATTGGCGCGTCGTACCAACTCAACCCGCAATGGGTGCTGCGTACCGGCCTGGCCATCGACCCGTCGCCGGCCGAGAACGCGCACCGCAGCGTGCGCATCCCGGTAGGCAACCGCAAGGTGCTCTCGGTGGGCGCCGGCTGGTCGCCGAACCCGGACCTGACCATCGACGTGGCCTACTCCTACCTGCAGGAGAGCAGCGCCAAGGTCAACCAGGCCAGCAAGGAACTGGCCGGTGCGGAAATCGCCCCGGGCTTCAGCGCCGAGTACAACAACAGCGCCCACGGCCTGGGTCTACAAGCCACCTACCGCTTCTGACAGCAGCAGGTCGCCACAAAAAAGCCGGGCACTTGCCCGGCTTTTTCATGTCCGCCACTTCACGGCTGGGCGATGGCCTTGTCGATCGCCTCGATCAGCGCCTCGTCGTCCGGCTTGGTCAGGCTGGAGAAACTGGCGATCACCTTGCCGTCACGTCCCACCACGTACTTGTAGAAGTTCCAGCGCGGCGCACTGCTCTGCGCAGCCAGCTCGCGAAACAGCGGCGCGGCCGCCTCGCCACTGACCACCTGCGGCTCGCTCATGGCGAAAGTCACGCCGTAGTCAATGAAACACACCTTGGCCGTCTCTGCGGAATCGTCGGCCTCCTGGCGGAAATCATCCGACGGCACGCCCAGCACTTCCAGGCCCTGGCCTTTGTAGCGCTGGTAGAGCGCCTCCAGCCCCTTGAACTGCGGGGTGAAGCCGCAACGGCTGGCAGTGTTGACCACCAGCAGCGGCTTGCCGGCGAAACGCTGGCACAGGTCGATGCGCTCCTTGGAGCGCAATTGCTGCAGCTCGCCCTGCGCTTTCAGCAATGGCGGGCAATCGGCCGCCCACACGGGCGCAGAGAGCAGGCACAGCAGTGAAATAGCAACGGTACGCGACAACATGGCGAGATGCTCCTGATGGGTCATTCCGTCAACGCTACTCGCCCGCGCCGACCTCGGCAACGCCCGATATGAAACAGTCGAACCAAGATCACCAGACCGCCCAACAAGACAGGCCGCCGCCAACGACACCCCTGGAACACCTCGCGCCGCATTCAAAAAAGTAGCAGCGCCAGCACCAGCAACACCGCGCACTCACCCAGCTCCAGCAGCGCCCCGGCGGTATCGCCAGTGGTGCCGCCGAGACGTGCGACGAAGGCGCGGCGCAGCAGCCAGAACGCCAGCGCGGCGGCGCCCAGCGCCAACAGCCCGCTCCAGCCGAGCAGCAGCATGGCCAGGCCGTGGCTGGCCAGCACCCATGGCAGCAGCTGGCGCGGCAGATGCGCGGCCAGCGCGGCGCCGAGGCCGCCGGCACGCACGTAAGGGGTGGTCAGCAGCAGCAGCGGCAG
Organism: Pseudomonas stagnisoli; assembly: GCF_048595745.1. Classification (NCBI taxonomy): domain Bacteria; kingdom Pseudomonadati; phylum Pseudomonadota; class Gammaproteobacteria; order Pseudomonadales; family Pseudomonadaceae; genus Pseudomonas; species Pseudomonas stagnisoli. The sequence goes on along the minus strand of NZ_CP184361.1, from coordinate 1,682,526 downwards.
CAGCGCCCGGCCGAGCCAGGGCGCCAGCAACAGGCCGGCCCAGGCGCCCTGCCCCAGCAACACCACCAGGGCGGCGAACTTGAGCAGCACCACCAGCAGCAGCACAACCACGGCGATCGGTCCGCTGCGCGGGTCCTTCATGATGTCGAGCGTGCGCTGGCGATCACCATGCCCGCCGATCCAGGCATCGGCCGTGTCGGCCAGGCCGTCCAGGTGCAGGCCACCGGACAAGCCGACCCAGACGGCCAGCAGGATGGCCGCCTGGAGCAACGCTGGTGTATCACCCAGCAGCCCGTGCAGCGCCAGCAGCAGGCCGCCGAGCAGCGCCCCGACTAGCGGATACCAGAGCAGCGAGCGGCCGATCTGCTCGGGCTCCGGCATGCCGGGCAGGCGCACCGGCAGGCGGGTGAGGAATTGCAGGGCGATCAGCGCGGGCGTTGGCAGCATCAGGCTTCGGTCAGTTGCAGACCCGGCTCGACCTGCAGTCCGTGCAGTGCGCCGTAGCCCACTTCCACCTGCAGCAGCTGGTTTTCCGGCAGGTTGCGCGCGCGCGCCAGCAGCAGGCGCATAACGCCGCCGTGAGTCACCAGCAACACGCGCTGGCCGTCCAACTCGGCCTGCAGGCGCTCGACGGCGCCGAGCACGCGCGCGGCGAAGTCGCGCACCGGCTCGGCCTCGGGCGGAGTGAAGTGATACGGATCGTTCCAGAACTGGCCGAGCGCCTCCGGGTCTTCGAGCAGCACCTGCGCCGAGTTGCGCCCTTCCCAGGCGCCGAAATGCAGCTCGCGCAGGTCGGCCTCGATACGCAGCGGCAGGCCATTGGCCTCGGCAAACTCGCGGGCGAAACTCTCGCAGCGCTGCAGTGGCGAGCTGATCACCAGATCCCAGCCGCCTTTGCCGGCCAGGGCCAGCTGCATCTGCTGGCGGCCCTGCTCGGTCAGGGCGTCGTCACTGCTGCCACGGAAACCGGGGCCGCCATCGGTTACGCCGTGGCGCAACATGTCCAGGGAAAGCGTCATTGTTTGTCCTCAACCAGGGCTTCAGAAAAGGTAGCCATGCCGCCATGCAGCGCGCAGGCCAGTTTGATCAGGGGTAGCGCCAGCGCCGCGCCGCTGCCCTCGCCCAGGCGCAGGCCGAGGTCGAGCAGCGGGACGGCATCCAGTTCGGCCAGCAGCGCGGCGTGGCCCGGCTCGGCGCCGGCATGGGCGAACAGCAGCCAGGGCTGCACGCCGGGGTTCAGGCGCACGGCGCACAGTGCGGCAGCCGTGCAGATAAAGCCATCGACCAGCGCCGGTACGCCGGCTTGGGCACAGGCCAGGTAGGCACCGGCCAGCGCCGCCAGCTCGAAGCCGCCGACCCGGCGCAGGGCCTCTGTGGGGTCCGCAAGGTGCTCGCGGTGCAGGGCCAGGGCGCGTTCGATCACGGCCAGCTTGCGCTCCACGCCGGCACCGTCAAGGCCGGTACCGGGCCCGGTCAGCTGCGCCGGCTGCAGATCGCTCAGGGCACAGGCCAGGGCGGTGGCGGCGCTGGTGTTACCGATACCCATCTCGCCGGCCAGGAACAGGTCGCAGCCCTCGGCCAGCACTTGCTGCAGGGTATCGCGACCGGCCTGCAGGGCGGCCGCACACTGCTCCGCGGTCATCGCCGGCTGCACGGCGAAGTTGGCGGTGCCGGCACCCAGGCGCAGGTGGTGCACACCGGGCAATTCGAGTGACGTATCGATGGTGCCGAGGTCGACCAGGCGCAGCGGCACGCCCTGCTCGCGGGCCAGCACGCTGATCGCCGCGCCGCCGGCGACGAAGTTGCCGAGCATCTGCGCGGTCACCGCCTGCGGGTAGGCGGACACGCCTTCGGCGACCACGCCGTGGTCGCCGGCGAACAGCGTCAGGTGCGGCTTGTCGATGGCCGGCTTCTCGCGCCCCTGCAGGGCGGCCAGGCGCACGGCCAGCGCCTCCAGCGCGCCGAGGGCGCCGCGCGGTTTGGTCAGCTGCGCCTGGCGCGCCAGGGCAGCGGCCTCGGCGGCGGCATCAGGCTGGCGGCAGGCCTGCTGCCACCAGGGCGAAACAGTCATAGCGGCTCTCCTTTGAGCAGCATGGGCAGGCCGGCGACGGTGAACAGCACCCGCTCGGCCCGTTCGGCCACGGCCTGGTGCAGCCAGCCGGCCTCATCGACATAGCGCCGGGTCAGTTCGCCCAGCGGCACCACGCCCAGGCCGGTCTCGTTGCTGACCAGGATGATGCGCCCCGGCAGCTCGGCCAGTGCCTCGAGAAAGGCATCGCGCTGCATGGCCAGGCGCGTGTCGTCGTCCAGCATCAGCAGGTTGGTCAGCCACAGGGTCAGGCAGTCGACCAGCAGGCAGCGGCCGGGGGCGGCATTGTCGCGCAGGGCGCGAGCCAGTTCGAGGGGTTCCTCCACCAGGCCCCAGTCGGCCGGACGGCGCTGGCGGTGGTGCTGGATGCGCGTGCTCATCTCGCCGTCCAGCGCCTGGCTGGTGGCGATGTAGGTCACGGCCAGGCCGCTCTGCGTGGCCAGCCGCTCGGCCAGACGGCTCTTGCCGGAGCGGGCGCCGCCGAGGATCAGTTCGAGCATCGGAAAATCCTATTGGAGAGCCAGTGGGAGCGACCTTGGTCGCGATGCTTTGCAGCCACCCCCATCGCGGCCAAGGCCGCTCCCACAACAACTAAAGCCCGCACAATGCGCGGAGCCTTTGGGTATCCAGGTGCGCCTCGACCAGGTCGGCCAGGCGCTCGATGTCACGTTCGCGGCGCGCATGGTAATCCACTTGCCGCGCCTCGCGCAGGCCCGCCCAGGCGAGCAGCGCGGCGCAGGCGGCCGGCGCCTCGAACAGACCGTGCAGGTAGGTGGCCATGACCTGGCCGTCGGCGCTGAGAGCGCCGTCGACGCGGCCATCGTCCAGGCGCACGGCGGGCGTGGCCAGTGCCGGGCCGGCGCTGACCCCGGCATGGATCTCGTAGCCGCTGACGTCCAGATCATCCAGGGCCAGACGGCCACGCACATTGCGCAGCTGCTTTTCCGGCTCCAGCACGGTGGCGTAGTCGAGCAGGCCGAGGCCTGTACTGCTGCCGGCCGGGCCTTCCAGGCCATGGGGATCGTCGATGCGGCTGCCGAGCATCTGCAGCCCGCCACAGATGCCGAGGACCTTGCCGCCATAGCGCAGGTGGCGGGCGATGGCGGCGTCCCAGCCGTGCTCGCGCAGGCGCGCCAGATCGGCGCGCACGCTCTTCGAGCCGGGCAGGATGATCAGGTCGGCCGGCGGTATCGCCTGGCCGGGGCCGATGAACTGCAGATCCACCTGCGGGTGCAGGCGCAGCGGGTCGAAGTCGGTGTGGTTGCTGATGCGCGGCAACACCGGCACCGCCACGCGCAGCACTTCGCGGTCCTTGTCCGGCTGCAGCACCTGCACCGCATCCTCGGCCTCCAGGTGGAAGTCCATCAGGTACGGCAGCACGCCGAGTACCGGCTTGCCGGTACGCGCTTCCAGCCAGTCCAGCCCCGGCTGCAGGAGGGCGATGTCGCCGCGGAAGCGGTTGATCACGAAGCCTTTGACTCGCGCCTGCTCGCTCGGCGAGAGCAGCTCCAGGGTGCCGACCAGGTGGGCGAACACCCCACCTTTGTCGATATCGGCGATCAGCAGCACCGGGCAGTCCACCGCCTCGGCGAAGCCCATGTTGGCGATGTCCCCGGCCCTGAGGTTGATCTCGGCCGGCGAACCGGCACCCTCCACCATCACCACCGGGTACTGCGCGGCGAGGCGCGCATGGGATTCGAGGACTGCCGCGCGGGCGACCTGCTTGTAGTCGTGGTAGGCCACCGCATGCATGTTGCCGATGGCGCGGCCCTGGATGATCACCTGGGCGCCGGTATCGGAATTGGGCTTGAGCAGCACCGGATTCATGTCGGTGTGCGGTGCCAGCCCCGCGGCCTGGGCCTGCACCGCCTGGGCGCGGCCGATCTCGCCGCCATCGGCTGTCACCGCGCTGTTGAGCGCCATGTTCTGCGGCTTGAACGGCACCACGCTGACGCCCTGGCGTCTGAGCCAGCGGCACAGGGCGGTCACCAGGGTGCTCTTGCCGGCATCCGAGGTGGTGCCCTGAATCATCAGCGTGGTCATGCGGGTCTCTCCTGCAGTGCCTGCTCCAGGCGCTGCCAGCCGGCCTCGTCGCCCGGCAGGCCGAAACGCAGGCAGCGGCTCTCGGCAAACAGGCGCAACAGGATGCCGCGCCGGGCGAAGTAGCCGTGCAGACCGACGGCGTGCGGGTGGCCGACCAGCTGGAACAGCGCCGTGCCACCGGCCGGCGCCAGACCATGGGCACTGAGCAGCACGGCTAGGCGCAGACCGTCGCCAGACAGGCGTTCACGCTGGCGCTGCTGGCCCTGGCTGTCGGCCAGCAAGGCGCTGGCCACCGCACGAGCCGGCCCGCTGACGGTCCAGGGGCCGAGCTGCTCGCCGAGGTGATCGAGCAGCGCCTGCTCGGCCAGGACGAAGCCCAGGCGGATACCGGCCAGGCCGAAGAACTTGCCGAACGAGCGCAAGACGATCAACCCCGGCCGCTGGCTCTCGGCGGCCAGGCTGTGTTGCGGCGTGCAGTCCATGAACGCCTCGTCCACCACCAGCCAGCCACCGCGTTCGGCCAGACGTGCGTGCCAGTCGAGCAGGCGCGTGCGTTCGATCAGCCGGCCGCTGGGGTTGTTCGGGTTGATCACCAGCAGTACGTCGAAGCGCTCCAGCGAGCGCTCCACCGCGCCCTCGCTCAGCTCCTGTACCAGATGCCCCTCGCGGCGCCAGGCCAATGCGTGCTCGGCATAGGCTGGCGACACCACGCCGACCCGCATACCGGGGCGGCGCAGGCGCGGCAAGGCCTGGATCGCCGCCTGCGAGCCGGCCACCGGCAGCAGTGCGGCGGCGCCGTAGTAATCGCGGGCCAGCGCTTCCAGACCATCGTCCTGCTCCGGCAGGCGCTGCCAGGCATCGGCCGGGATCGGCGGCAGCGACCAACCATAGGGCGCGATGCCGGTGGACAGGTCGAGCCAGTCCGCCACGGCAATGCCATAGCGCTGCGCCGCCGCGCGCAACCGCCCGCCATGCTCAAGCAAGGTAGAACTCCCCGATGGCCAGCCCAACCAGCCACAGCAGCACACCGAGGTAGACCAGGTTGAGCGCGCGCTCGATATCGCGCGCCTGCGCCGGTGCCCCCTCGCCCAGCTGCGGGCGCTGCTCCTCGACGCCGTGGTAGATGGCCGAGCCACCCAGCTGCACCTGCAGCGCGCCGGCGCCGGCGGCCATCACCGGCCCAGCGTTGGGGCTGTCCCACTGCGGCGCCTGGCGCCGCCAGCAGCGCAGGGCCGTGGCGGTCCGGCCCAGCAGCGCGTAGGTCAGTGCCACCAGACGCGCCGGAAGGTAATTGAGTACATCGTCGATACGCGCGGCGGCCCAACCGAAGCGCTCGAAACGCTCGTTGCGATAGCCCCACATAGCGTCCAGGGTGTTGCTCAGGCGGTGCAGCAGCACGCCCGGCGCGCCCAGCACGACGAACCAGAAAAGCGAGGCGAACACCGCATCGGCGCCATTCTCCAGTACCGACTCGGTGCCAGCGCGGGCCACGCCGCAGGCATCCAGCTCGCTGGTACGGCGGCTGACCAGGTAGCCGACGCGGCGCCGCGCCTCGCCGAGATTGCCCAGGCGCAGCGCCTGCGCTACCGGCAACGCGTGCTGGCCGAGGCTCTTGAGGCCGAGGGCGAAATACAGCACCAGGATATCGACCAGCCAGCCGAGGCTGCTCAGGCTCAACAGCCAGACCAGCAGCACCGGCGGCAGTACCGCCAGGCACCAGCCGCTGACCCCGTGGCTGCGCCAGCCGCGCCCGCCCGAATTGAGGCGCTGCTCGATGCGCTGTGCCAGGTGGCCGAAGCCCACCAGCGGGTGCCAGCGCCGCGGCTCGCCGAGCCAGGCATCCAGGCCGACGCCAGCCAGGGCGGACAGTGCGACACTCACGAGCGCTGCCCCCACTGGTCGCTGAACACCAGCTCGTCCAGCACCTGCTCGCGGGCCCAGCCTTCCTGCACCAGCATCGGCTTGTCGTAGAACTCGCTCACCGGGCCCAGACAGAGCACCGCCACCGGCTGGCTACCTGCAGGCATGCCCAGCAACTGCGCCAGTTCGAGTGGATCGAACAGCGACACCCAGCCCATCCCCAGGCCCTCGGCACGCGCCGCCAGCCAGAGGTTCTGCAGGGCACAGGCAAGCGAAGCCAGGTCCATCTGCGGCAAGGTACGGCGGCCGAACACATGAGCCTCGCGCCCGTCCATCAGGGCCGCCACCAGCAGCTCGGCGCAGTCGCGGATGCCCTCGACCTTGAGCCGCATGAACTCGTCGCTGCGCTCGCCCAGGGCCTCGGCGGTACGCACCCGTTCGGCTTCGACTAGGCCATGAATACTCTCGCGCAGCTCCGGCCGGGTGATGCGGATAAAGCGCCAGGGCTGCATCAGGCCGACGCTCGGTGCCTGGTGCGCCGCCTGCAGCAGCCGGGTCAGCAGCTCCGGGGCCACCTCGCCACCGGCGAAATGACGCATGTCACGGCGCTCGGCAATGGCGCGGTACACCGCGGCGCGTTCCTCGGGGCTGAAGGCGTGGTCGGTCATGGCAGCAACAGCTCGGCCGCCGCCCGGGGGTTGGACGGCAGGTAGAAGTGGATGTAGGAGGCGGTCAGGCGCCCCAGACGATATACCGCCTCGGCCACCGGCTTGCCATTCGGGCAAACGCCCCGGGCCAGCGGCGCCAGGGCACAGTCCAGCACGGAATGGTGGTAAGTATGCCCGCGCAAGGTCCCTTCCGGCAGCTCCACCTGCTGCAGAGCCAGCGCAGCCAGGCGTGGCTGCAGGCGCGCGCTGCCCGGCAGCAGGCCGAGCAGCTCGGCGCTGGCGTCCTGTTTGTCGGTCAAGGCCTCGAGCAGGTAAAGCATGCCGCCGCACTCGGCGAGGATCGGCTTGCCGGCGTCATGGTGAGCACGAATGGCCCGCAGCATCGGTCGGTTGTCGGCCAGCGCCTGCAGGTGCAGCTCGGGATAGCCGCCGGGCAGGTAGAGGCTGTCGACGGCCGGCAGGGCCGCGTCGGCCAGCGGGGAGAAGAAGCGCAGCTCGGCGCCCAGCGCGCGCAACAAATCGAGGTTGGCCTGATAGAGAAAGGCGAAACTGGTGTCGCGCGCCACGCCGATGCGCACGCCGGCCAGCAGCGGCTCGATACACGGGTCGTCCGGGGCGGCGAAGCTCACCGGCTCGGGCAGTACCTCGCCGGCACTGGCCAGCAGGGCATCGGCGGCGGCGTCCAGACGCGCATCGAGGTCGGCCAGTTCCTCGGCCTGGATCAGCCCCAGGTGGCGGCGTGGCAGCTCCAGCGCCGCCGAGCGCGGCAGGCCGCCGAACCAACGGATCGAGGGCGGCAGGCTGGTCTGCAGGATGCCGTTGTGGCGCTCGCTGCCGGTGCGGTTGGCCAGCACCCCGGCGAACGGCAGATCGGCCTGGAAATGCGCCAGGCCGTAGGCCAGGGCGGCAAAGGTCTGGGCCATGGCGCCGGCATCGATCACGCCGAGCACCGGCACGCCGAAGCGGCGCGCCAGGTCGGCGGCCGAAGGCTGGCCATCGAACAGGCCCATGACGCCTTCGATGAGGATCAGGTCAGCCTCCTGCGCCGCCTGCCCGAGCAGGCGCCGGCACTCGTCCTCGCCGACCATCCACAGGTCCAGCTGGTACACCGGCGCGCCGCTGGCGCGGGCGAGGATCATCGGATCGAGGAAGTCCGGGCCGCACTTGAACACCCGCACGCGGCGCCCGGCCCGACGGTGCAGGCGCGCCAGGGCGGCGGTGACGGTGGTCTTGCCCTGGCCGGAGGCAGGCGCGGCGATCAGCAGCGCCGGGCAACTGCGCGTGGTCATTGCCCTCTCCTCCGGCCCCTCTCCCATAAATGGGAGAGGGGAGTGGTACGCGAGAGCTTGAGGCTCGTATCGCCCTCTCCCGCGTGCGGGAGAGGGCTGGGGAGAGGGTAGCGGTTCAAAACTCGACCCCCTTCTGCGCCTTCACCCCGGCCTTGAAGGCATGCTTGACCAGCGTCATCTCGGTCACCGTGTCCGCCGCCTCGACCAGCTCAGGCAGGGCGCCGCGCCCGGTCACCACCACGTGCTGCAGCAGCGGCCGCGCCTCGATGTCGGCGAGCACCTGATCGAGCTGCAGGTAGCCATACTTGAGGGCGATGTTCAGCTCGTCCAGCACCACCAGGCCGATACTGTCATCGGCCAGCAGACGTTGCGCCACCTGCCAGGCCTCGCCGGCCATGGCGATGTCGCGCTGGCGGTCCTGGGTCTCCCAGGTGAAGCCCTCGCCCATCACGAACCACTGCACCTCATCGGGAAAGCGGCGGAAGAAGGCCTCCTCGCCGGTGCTGGCGGCGCCCTTGATGAACTGCACCACGCCGACCTTCATACCGTGGCCGAGGGCGCGGGCGACCATGCCGAACGCCGAGCTGCTCTTGCCCTTGCCGTTGCCGGCGTGCACCAGCAGCAGGCCGTATTCGTCCTGGGCCTGGGCGATCTTCGCGTCGATCAGGGCTTTCTTGCGCTGCATGCGCGCCTGGTGGCGGGCGTCGCGTTCTGCCGATTCGGCCATGCCGCTCTCCTGTCCGGCCCCGGGGCCAGACATTGGGTGTCGAAAGGCAAAACACGGACGCACGCAGGAAGGGCCACAGGCCCTGCCCACCCGCAAAGCCCGCCGCAATGCCGTGGAAGCGCGACAGGCCGGTCTCCGGGCTCGTGAGCCAGGCCATTGGCCTGCGGGTCGCGCCTTCCCGTGCCGCAGCACAGTGGCGTAGGCGACCCTTGTCTCACCTACCGTTGCGGGGGCAGCGCCGGCTTGAATGGACCGGCTTCCCTGTTTCACCCCTCGGCCACGCATGGCGGGGGCACCTGTTGCAGGCGCGCAGGGTAGAGGCTGGGGGCGGGAGCGTCAACGCGCGCTCAGAAGCGCGGGGTAAAACCGGCCGGCTTGCTCGCCAGCCAGGCGACGAAGGTGCGCAGGCGCTCGTCGGCCAGCAGGGCCTCGCGACTGTTGTAGGTCAGCGCCAGCTCCTTCTCGTCGAACAGCCGGTGGATCTGGTTGTGGCAGGCGCGGCAGACCCACAGAGTGGCGGTGATGCGCTCAGCCCTGGCGAAGCGCTTCTGCACATAGGGTTTGTCGTGCAGGGCCTTGGGGATCAGGTGATGACGGGTCAGCGGTAGCTGGCGGGCACACAGCTCACAGGCTGCCGGCTGCGGGGGCAGGCGGATCGTCTCGGCCATGGTCTCAGCGTTTGCGACAGAGGGTCAGGCCGTCGCCCAGCGGCAGCAGGCTGAGGTCGATGCGACTGTCCCGCAGCAGGCCACGGTTGAGCGCCTGGATGGCGCGGGTATCGGCGCTTTCCGGGCTCTGTTCCAGCACCCTGCCGCTCCATAGCACGTTGTCGAACAGGATCAGCCCGCCCTGACGCACCAGTACCAGGGCATGCTCCAGGTACACCCGGTAATTGGCCTTGTCAGCGTCGATGAAGATCAGGTCGAAGCTTTCGCTCTGCCCGCCGCGCTCCAGCGCACTGAGGGTCTCCAGCGCCGGCGCCAGGCGCAGGTCGATGCGCTCGGCCACTCCCGCCTCGTGCCAGTAGCGCTCCGCGATGGCGTTGTACTCGCCGGGCAGGTCGCAGCAGATCAGCCGGCCGTCCGCCGGCATGGCCTGGGCCATGCACAGCGCGCTGTAGCCGGTGAAGGTGCCGATTTCGAGAATCTTGCGCGCGCCGCTGATCTGCACCAGCAGAGCCATGAACTGGCCCTGCTCGGGCGCAATCTGCCAGCGCGCAGTGGGCAGCTGCGCGGTCTCCTCGCGCAGGCGCTTTAGCAGCGGTGACTCGCGCAGGGAAACGTCCAGCAGGTACTGGTACAGCGCGTCATCGAGATTCAGCGTGCGGTTGGTCATGGCTGGCGTGCCAGCTGACGTGCCGCCAGCACCCGCTTGGCGCCCAGGTAACTCTTCTGCCAGTAGGCCTGGCTGAGGTAATCCAGGCGCACGGTACCGCCGCTGGACGGCGCGTGCACGAAGCGACCCTCGCCGACATAGATGCCCGCATGGCTGACCTGGCCCCCGCCGTTGGTGGCGAAGAACACCAGGTCGCCGCTCTGCAGCTCGTTACGGCCCACGCTGGGTGCGCGCACGCCGATCATCTCGCGGGTCGAGCGCGGCAGGCTGATGCCGGCGGAATTGCGGTAGACGTAGCCGATCAGGCCGCTGCAGTCGAAACCGCTCTCCGGGGTGTTGCCGCCGTAGCGATAGGGCGTGCCAACCAGACCGATAGCGCTGATCAGCACGTCGTCGGCGCTGCCATCCACGATCGGGAAGGGATTGCTGGGTTCTTTGGCGGGAGGGTTGCCGGCGCAGGCGGTGAGCAGCGCGGCGAGGGCAAGCAGGGAAAGACGAGCCATAAAATGCATGGGCGGGCGTCCGGGCCGGAATGCGCCCTACTCTGCCGGCTCGCGAGCACGGGCGCAAGGCCCGTGCTCCATATTGGCTCAGCGCTTGTGCGTGTGGGCGTCGGCGCTCGGCTGTTCCGGAGCCAGGGCCAGCACGCGCTTGGCCTCCATGTAGCTGCGGCTCCAGTAGCTGTCGTCCAGGCTGTCCACGCGCACGCCACCACTGCGGCTGCTGCTGGAATGGATGAACTGGTCATCGCCCAGATAGATGCCGGCATGGCTGACGCGGCCACGGCCACGGTTGTTGAAGAAGATCAGGTCGCCCGGCTCCAGCTCGTTGCGCGACACCAGCGGCGCATCGAGGTTGATCAGCTCGCGGGTGGAGCGCGGCAGCTTCATGCCAGCTTCTTCCTTGAACAGGAAGCCGACGAAACCGCTGCAGTCGAAACCACTGAGCACCGAGGTGCCGCCCATGCGGTAACGGGTACCGACCAGGGACAGGCCGTGACTGAGGATGTTATCCGCCAACGACGGCAGCTCGTAGGGCTTGTCGTCGGTCAGATCAGCCATCTGCTCGTCGGTCATGCTTTCGACCGGCTGCTGCGGCTGTTGTTGTTGAGCCAGATCCATCTGGTACTGCGACGTCGGTTGCTGGTTGGCACAGGCCGCCAGCAGGACTGAGAGTGCAATGGGCACGAGGGGTGCGAAGCGCTTTAGCATGGGCACGACCGTGTCTGTCTGGTTTTTATTGGTGGGCGACTATGCCGTCTATCGACGAGATTTGCAAATTCAATGCCCGGAAATGTGACTTAGTAGTTCCGCCAAAACGTCTGACGCCCTCCCCGACAGACGGACATCCACCAGGCGGCTGATGTCGGTCTGCTGCGGGTTCACCTCTACCGTGAAACCCTTGTTTCTGCGGGCTTCCAGCACCGGTTCGACGATATAGGGGAAGCTCGCCGTGGTACCCACCGCGATCACCACCTCGAAGCCCTGGCGCACCTGGTCATAAAGCCGACCAATGGCATCCTCGGGCAGCATTTCCTCGAACAGCACCACCGGCGGGCGCAGCACGCCCCCGCATTGTGCACAACAGGGCGGCAGCGGACGACGCAGGTGCTCGGCCAGCTCCGGGTCCTCGGCCCCGCAGGACTGGCAGTACAGCGGTGCCAGTTCGCCGTGGATCTCGATCAGGCGCTCCACCGGCGAACCCGCGACGCGGTGGTAGCCATCGATGTTCTGCGTCAGCACCCAGCAACCGGGCTTGCGCCGCTGCAGCTCGGCGATGGCGGCATGCCCGGCATTCGGCGCCGCGCCCAGGCAGGCTTCGCCCAGTTGGGCCAGGTACTTCCAGCACAACGCCGGATCGCGCTGCAGCATCGGCCCGGACAGCGCCGCCTCGATCGGCAGGCCCTCGGCAGTCAGGCCGTTGTACAGCCCGCCGAGGCCGCGATAGGTCGGCAGCCCGGAGTCAGCCGACAGGCCGGCACCGGTGATGATCAGGATGCGCTCGGCGTTCTGGATGGCCTGGGCGACCTTCAGGGTATCGCTGTTCATACCTGCCCCCGTAGTAGCAATGAAAGATGGCTCAAGAGCCTGCACAGGCGCGGGAAGAAACCAGCCACTCTCTCCCCGACCCTCTCCGTTGACGGGAGAGGGGGGAAAGCGATTGCTCCGCCCCGTCCGCGCTAGTGGTTTACCGTATGAGCGAGCATCACCGACAACTGGCACAGCGGCCGGCCACTCTGCGCGTGCCATTGGTTGAAGGCGGCCTGCACCAGGGCCAGGTCCTTCTGGCTGGTTGGCGCCTTGTCGATGATCTGCTGGGCCTTGAGCGCGACAACCATGTCGTCGGTCGGGATGAAGGTGTCCTTGCCGACCATGCGCAAGAAGCGCGGCGCGGACAGGCCGCCGAGCTGGTTGCCGTGCTTGGCCAGGTACTTCCACAGGCCGACGATATCGGTCACCGGCCAGTCGGCGATCAGCGTGCCGAAGCTGCCTTTTTCCTGGCGCACATCGAGGATGAACTGGGCATTGCGCGGCACGCTCTTGAGCTTGCCCAAGTGACGGATCAGCCGCGCATCCTGCATCAGCCGCTCCAGATGCTCAGCGCCCATCAGCACCACCTTCTCCGGATCGAAGCCGAAGAACACCTGCTCGAAGGCCGGCCACTTGGCGTCGACCAGGCTGTGTTTGAGCCCGGCGCGGAACACCCGCAGCGCCAGCAGCGACAGGTAGCGATCATCACTCAGCGCACGCAGCTCGGCGTCGGAGCGGGGCTGCGGCAGACGCGCCTCCAGCGCGGCGGCCGAGCCGAAGCGGTTGAGGCAGTATTCGTGGAGCCATTGATAGTCACGCATGCTTGATCTCCCTTGCAGCCGCGAAGGTTGCCCGACGCACGCGGGCTCAGTCCAGGCGATAGAGGTGGCGCGTTGCCTCGGCATACAGCGCCGACTGGGCGAAATCGTCCGTGGCCAGGACCCGCCCGACCAGAATCAGCGCGGTGCGGCGAAAGCCCTTCACCGCCACTCGCGCCTCGATGTCCGCCAGGGTGCCGCGTACCCAGTCCTGGTCGGGCCAGCTGGCGCGGTGCACCACGGCGATCGGGCAATCGGCGCCGTAGTAAGGCAACAGCTCGTCGACGATGCGCGGCAAGTGCTGCACGCCGAGGTGGATGGCCAGGGTTGCGCGATGGCTGGCCAGGGCGCCCAGCTCCTCCCCAGCCGGCATCGGCGAGTTGTGCCCGTAGCGGGTGAGGATCACTGTTTGCGCCACCTCCGGCAGGGTCAGCTCGACCTCCAGCAGCGCTGCGCAGGCAGCGGTCGCGGTTACCCCGGGGATGATCTCGAAGGGGATATTCCGCGCACGCAGCTCGCGGATCTGCTCGCCAATCGCGCCATACAGCGAGGGGTCGCCGGAATGCACGCGGGCCACGTCCTGGCCCAGGGCATGGGCCTCGGCCAGCAGGGCGACGATTTGCGACAGGTGCAGTTCGGCGGTATTCACCACCCGCTCGGCGCGGTGGCCGTCGAGCAGCGCCGCCGGCACCAGCGAACCGGCATAGAGGATCACCGGGCAGCTGCGGATCAGGCGCTGGCCCTTGACGGTGATCAGCTCGGGGTCGCCGGGGCCGGCGCCAATGAAATAGACGGTCATGCACAGGGCTCCGAATCGATGCGCGCCAGGGCGCAGGTGGCATTGGCGCTGCGCAGGCGCGGGCCGAGCAGCTGCGCCCGCCCATGGCGCGCGGCGGCGGCCAGGGCGCTGGGCTCGGCCACCGCCGGGCTGCCGGCCACTTGCTGGGTGAGCGGGTTGACCTCGGCCTGCCCGGCGAATGCCTGCAGTGCCTCGGCCGCTACATGTTCCAGCGGCAGCCCCAGGCGCTCTGCCAAAGTCTGCAAACTAGGCTCACCACGCTTGTGCGCGCTGCTGGCCAGCCCGACCAGTTCGTCCAGCTGTCGGCCATGGGCGGCCAGGCACTGCAGCAGCAGCACCTGCAGTTCGTCCACCGGACAACCGCGCCGGCAGCCGAACCCGGCGATCAGGCGAATCGGCATGGGTACCCCCGCTGCGAGCCAAAAGGCCGCGTAGCTCAGCACGCGCGCCGATGCGGGTCAACCGCGCGGTTGACCGCTTCCCGGCCGCTGCGTAGCCTTGCGCCCTTTCCGAGGTTCTTCTTCGCCCGGCGAAGAAGCTAAGAGGGAACAGGGTCGATGCCCTGGCTGCCCCCGCAACTGTGAACGGATGACGTCCTTCGACATGCCACTGCCCTCAGGGGTGGGAAGGCGAAGGATCGAGCCCGAGCCCCCTATGATCTCGCCAGAGATCGCAGGAGGCTTTCGGCCTCACGCCGTGAGCCAGGAGACCTGCCTCGTGAAAGTGTTCGACAACCGGGCGGGGTGATCCGGTGGTGTTCGGCCCTCGCTCGCCTGCGGGAGCCCCGCCCTGCCCGTCCGTCCATTTTCCCGACGCAGCAGGGCCGCCATGCACACTCTCGCCAAACTCCCCGTCACCATCGTCACCGGTTTTCTCGGTGCCGGCAAAACCACCCTGCTGCGTCATCTGCTGAGCCACGCGGGCGGCCGGCGCATCGCAGTGATCGTCAACGAGTTCGGCGAGCTGGGTATCGACGGCGCCATCCTCAAGCAATGCTCCATCGGCTGCAGCGAGGAAGAGGCCGAAGGTCGCATCTTCGAGCTGGCCAACGGCTGCCTGTGCTGCACCGTGCAGGAAGAGTTCTTCCCGGTGATGCGCGAGCTGGTGGCACGCCGCGGCGAGCTCGACCATATCCTCATCGAAACCAGCGGTCTGGCGCTGCCCAAGCCGCTGGTACAGGCCTTCAACTGGCCGGAGATCCGCACCGCCTGCACCGTGGATGCGGTGATCACCGTGGTCGACAGCCCGGCCGTGGCCGCCGGCACCTTCGCCGCCTTCCCCGAGCAGGTGGACGCCCAGCGCAAGCAGGACCCGAACCTGGACCACGAGTCGCCGCTGCACGAGCTGTTCGCCGACCAGCTGGCCAGCGCTGACCTGGTGCTGCTGAACAAGACCGACCTGCTGGATGCCGATGCGCTGGCTGCCGTGCGCGCCGAAGTGGCCGAGGAGCTGCCGCCAGCAGTCAAGGTGGTCGAGGCCCAGGGCGGCGAGCTGCCGCTGGAGGTGCTGCTCGGCCTGAACTGCGAGACCGAGCTGCATATCGACAGCCGGCGCACCCACCACGACGAGGAAGACGAGGACCACGACCACGACGAGTTCGACGCCTTCGACGTCGTGCTGCCGGAAGCCGAGGAAGCGCGTCTGCTGGCCGCCCTGAAGGAGGCCGTGGCCAGGCACGGCATCCTGCGCGTCAAGGGCTTCGCCGCCATCCCCGGCAAGGCCATGCGCCTGCTGGTCCAGGGCGTCGGCCAGCGCTTCGACCGCCACTTCGACCGCGCCTGGGGCGCCGACGAGGCGAGGCAAACGCGCCTGGTGCTGATCGGCCAGGACCTCGACCGTGCCGCCATCGAGGCGGAGTTGAAGGCCGTGCTGGCGTGATGAGCGCGAGTCGGCTGTGGCTCCCTCACCCCCGGCCCCTCTCCCGAGGGGAGAGGGGAGCAAAGCCATGCTCAACTGAAAATCTGGCGCAGCACCGACTCCCTCTCCCCCCGGGAGAGGGCTGGGGTGAGGGCCTCCCAGGCCACTCGGAGCCCTGACTCATGCACCTGCTCCGCGCCCAGGCCGGCGTCACCCTGCCGGCCGACAGCATCGCCGACCTCGGCCAGACCCCGGCCGAGCTGGTGATCCTTTGCACCGGTGACTCGCACCTCTCCTTGCTGGCCGAGGTCGCACGCGAGCTGCCCGCGGATTTCCCCAGCCTGCGCCTGGCCAGCCCGGCGCAGCTGCCCAACCATGCTTCGGTGGATTTCTACGTCGAGCAGGTGCTGCGCCACGCCAAGGTCATCCTGATCTCGGTGCACGGCGGCGTCAGCTACTGGCGCTACGGCATCGAACGTGTGGTCGAGCTGGGCCGCCTGGGCGCCACCATTATCCTGGTGCCGGGCGACGACCGCGCCGATCCCGAGCTGAGCGAACTGAGCAACGTGGCAAGCGAGGACAGCCAGCGCCTGTGGCAGTACCTGCGCCAGGGCGGTGCGGACAATGCCCGCCATCTGCTGCACTGCATCGCCAGCCGCTGGCTGCAGCGCGACTACCCCTGGATCGAGCCGCGCGCCCTGCCGCGCACGCTGATCCATCACCCGCGCCATGCTGAGACAACCCTGGATCACTGGCGCGCCGACTGGCAACCCGGCCGGCCGGTGGCGGCGCTGCTGTTCTACCGCGCCCAGGTACAGGCCGGGAACACGGCCTTCGTCGACATCTTCTGCCAGCGCCTGCAGGCCCAGGGTCTCAACCCGCTGCCGATAGCCGTAGCCAGCCTCAAGGAAGCCGAATGCCTGGCGCAGGTCGAAGCCTGGCTGGATGAGACCAACGCGGCGGTGATCCTCAACACCACCGGCTTCGCCCAATCCAACCCGGAGTCGCCACAAGCGCGGCCGTTCCGCCGCGATGTACCGGTGCTGCAGGCGCTCTGCGCCCTGGACAGCGAAGAGCAGTGGCAGGCCAGTGCCCAGGGCCTGGGCCCGCGCGACCTGGCCATGCATATCGCCCTGCCCGAGCTGGATGGCCGCCTGATCACCCGGCCGATTACCTTCAAGGGCGTGGCAGCGCGCAGCGAGCGCAGCCAGAGCGACGTGGTGCGCTACCGCCCACACCTGCCGGGCATGGACTTCGTCGCCGAACTGGCACGACGCTGGACCCAGCTCGCAGCCAAGGCCAACGCCGAAAAGCGCGTCGCCCTGATCCTGGCCAACTACCCAACCCGCGACGGCCGCATCGGCAACGGCGTCGGCCTGGACACCCCGGCCGCTGCGCTGAATATCCTACGCGCCCTGCAGCAGCAGGGTTATCCAGTCGATAGCCTGCCGAGCGACGGCACCGCGCTGATCCACCTACTGCTCGGCGGCGTGACCAACGACCTGGACAACCTCGACCTGCGCCCCTGCGCCCAGAGCCTGGCGCTGGACGACTACCAGCGCTGGTTCGCCAGCCTGCCCGCAGCCAATCAGCGCGCCGTGACCGAGCGCTGGGGCCCGCCCGAGCAGGACCCGATGTACCGTGGCGGCCGCCTGATGATCGCCGGCCTGCGCTTCGGCCTGACCTTCGTCGGCATCCAGCCGGCACGCGGTTACCAACTGGACGCTGCGGCGGTGTACCACGATCCGGATCTGGTACCACCACATGGTTATCTCGCCTTCTACTGCTGGCTGCGCAGCGCGTTCGCTGTCGACGCACTGATCCATGTCGGCAAGCACGGCAACCTGGAGTGGCTGCCGGGCAAGAGCGTCGGCCTGTCCGAGGCCTGCTGGCCGAGCGCGATCTTAGGCCCCTTGCCCAACCTCTATCCCTTTATCGTCAACGACCCCGGCGAAGGCGCCCAGGCCAAGCGCCGTACCCAGGCGGTGATTCTCGACCACCTGATGCCGCCGCTGACCCGCGCCGAGAGCTACGGCCCGCTGCGCGACCTGGAGCGCCTGGCCGACGAGTACTACGAGGCCAGCCAGCTCGACCCGCGCCGCGCCGTGGAGCTGCGCAGCGAAATCCAGCGCAAGGTGCGCGAAGCCAGCCTCGACCGCGAGCTGGGCCTACAGGTCAATGACGACCCGGACAGCTGGCTGCCGCAGCTGGACGCCTACCTGTGCGACCTCAAGGAATCGCAGATTCGCGACGGACTGCACTGCTTCGGCGAATCACCGAGCGGGCGCCTGCGCCGCGACACCCTGCTCTCGCTGGTACGCATCCCGCGTGGCGAGGGTCATGGCCAGCACGCCAGCCTGTTACGCGCGCTCGCCCAGGACCTTGAGCTGGGCTTCGACCCGCTCGGCGGCGAGCCAGCCGAGCCCTGGAACGGCCCACGCCCGGATTGCCTGCAAGCACTCAGTGATGAGCCCTGGCGCAGCCGTGGCGACACCCGTGAGCGTCTGGAGCTGCTGGCCCTGCAACTGATCGAGCAGCCCGCATCGCCTGCGCCCGGCCCCGCCAGCGAATGGGTGCTGAACGAACTGCGCAGCCATATCGCCCCAATGCTGGATAGCTGCGGCAGCGCCGAGATGAACGGCCTGCTCGCCGCGCTTGCAGGCCGCTTCGTGCCGCCAGGGCCGAGCGGCGCACCCAGTCGCGGGCGCCTGGACGTGCTGCCGACCGGACGCAACTTCTATTCGGTGGACGTGCGCCACCTGCCCACGCCCACCGCCTGGCGCATCGGCGTGCAGAGCGCCGAGCGCCTGCTCGAGCGCCATCTGCAGGACGAGGGCGAACACCTGCAGCGTCTGGGCCTGTCGGTCTGGGGCACGGCGACCATGCGCACCGGCGGCGACGATATCGCCCAGGCCCTGGCGCTGCTCGGCGTGCGCCCGGTATGGCAGCCCGGCAGCCAGCGGGTCGAGCGCATCGAGGTACTGCCGCTGGAGCAACTCGGCCGCCCACGGGTGGACGTGACCTTGCGCGTCTCTGGTTTCTTCCGCGACGCCTTCGCCAATCTGATTCGCCTCTTCGACCAGGCCGTGCAAGCCGTGGCCGAGCTGGACGAACCCGAGGACATGAACCCACTGGCCGCGCGCGTCTGGCAGGAAACCCTGAGCCATCAGGACCAGGGCCTGGACCCTGTCGAAGCGCGCCGCCAGGCGGGCTGGCGCATCTTCGGCGCCAAGCCGGGTGCCTATGGCGCCGGCATCCAGAACGCGGTGGAAGAACGCCTGTGGCAGACCCGTGCCGACCTCGCCGAGGTCTACCTGAACTGGGGCGGCTACGCCTACGGCCAGGGCGCCGAAGGCCTGCCGGCGCGCGCGCAGTTCGCCGAACGCCTGCAGCAGCTGCAGGCCGTACTGCACAACCAGGACAACCGCGAGCACGACATCCTCGATTCCAACGACTACTACCAGTTCCAGGGCGGCATGCTGGCGGCGGTCGAGACCCTGCGCGGGGCAAAGGCCGCCAGCTACTTTGGCGACAGCAGCCAGCCGGACAACCCGCGTATTCGCACGCTCAAGGAAGAACTCGGCCGCGTGGTACGCGCCCGCGCGGTCAATCCCAAGTGGATCGCCGGGATGAAGCGCCACGGCTACAAGGGCGCCTTCGAGCTGGCCGCCACGGTCGACTACCTGTTCGGCTTCGACGCCACCAGCGAGCTGGTCGACGACCACCAGTACGCCCTGCTGGCCGATGCCTACCTGCTCGATCGCGAGACCCGCGACTTCATCCAGCAGCACAACCCCGGTGCGTTGCAGGACATGCTCGAACGTCTGCTGGAGGCCCAGCAGCGCGGCCTCTGGCAGCAGCCCGGCGAGTACCGGACGGCGCTGGAAAACCTGCTGCTGGATGCGGAGGAGTCATGAGCCTTACAGCCTGCAGCCCGGATGCAATCCGGGATTGCCCGCCCCGGATTGCATCCGGGCTACCCAGCTCCCATGTGCGGATCCCGACTAGCTCCTCTCCCTCCGGGAGAGGGGTTGGGGTGAGGGAGATCCGAGCCGCACGCCACCACCCTCACCCCCGGCCCCTCTCCCGAGGGGAGAGGGGTGTCGTCGTACCAAGCCAACGCGGGTTTCACCCGCCCTACTCGCCGCATCCCCCTCTCCCATTTATGGGAGAGGGCTGGGGAAAGGGCAGAAGCTCAACGCCCCACACGCAGCCGCTCGGCCGCCTCGCGCAGCATCGCCTCGGTGCCACTCCAGCCCAGGCAGCCGTCGGTGATCGACACGCCGTAGCGCAGTTCGGCGGACAGCGCCTGACAGCCGTCGAACAGGTGGCTCTCCAGCATCACCCCGCGCAGGCTGGCGTCGCCGGCCAGGCGCTGGTCGAGCACGTCGCTCAGCACCGCGGGCTGGCGCAGCGGGTCCTTGCCGCTGTTGGCGTGACTGCAGTCGACCATGATCCGTGCGGCGATGCCCTGCTTTTCCAGGCTGGCCCGCGCCACGGCCACGCTGGCCGCATCATGGTTCGGCCCGCTGTGGCCGCCGCGCAGCACCAGGTGGGTATCCGGGTTGCCATCGGTCTCGACCAGCGCCGGGCGGCCCAGGCCGTCCACACCGAAATGCTGGTGCGGGTGCGCCGCCGAGCGCATAGCGTCGCAGGCAATCGACAGGCTGCCATCGGTACCGTTCTTGAAGCCCACCGGCAGATCCAGGCCGCTGACCAGCTCGCGGTGCACCTGCGACTCGCTGGTGCGCGCGCCGATGGCGGCCCAGCCCAGCAGGTCGTCGAAGTAGCCAGCCACCAACGGTTGCAGCAGCTCGGTGGCCACCGGCAGGCCGCGTTCGAGCATGGCCAGCATCAGCCGGCGCGACAGTTCCAGGCCGCCGGCCATGTCGCCGCTGCCATCCAGCTGCGGGTCGTACACCAGGCCCTTCCAGCCGATGGTGGTGCGCGGCTTCTCGACGTAGGCGCGCATCACCAGCAGCATCTGATCGCTCACATCAAAGGCCAGTGCAGCCAGGCGGTCGGCGTATTCGAGGGCGGACATCGGATCGTGCAGGGAACAGGGGCCGACGACGACCAGCAGGCGCGGGTCGGAACCGTCGAGCACGGCACGGATAGCCTCGCGCTGGGTGTGAACCTGGGCAGCGAGAGCGGCGGACAACGGCAGGCGCTGACGCAGATCGGTGGGGCTCGGCAGCGGCGTGGCGCGGCGGCGAGTGGTGGATGGCGGCACGGCTTGTGCGTGCAGAGCGGTAACGGAAGCATTCATGGCGGTGGTCCTCGTCCGGCGTGGCTTCATGCCACGCGCGGCGCACTATCTGGGTGTTCGACTGGATTCTCGGAGGTGCGCGGCAGCGCTGCTAAATCGCCAGGCGGAGTTGCGGTAGCTGCGGTAATAGGCGGTGTAAGCGGTCATGTTTCGATCCTCTGTGTGCGTCGTGCTGGCCTTGTGGGCCGAAAAAACAAAAACCCCGGTCGGGTGGCCGACCGGGGTTTCGTGAAACTGGCTGGTGGCGACCCTTTGCTCTGGGGCGCCTGTGGGGTATCAGGCGCGCCGCTGGCTAAACCAATACCCGTAAAAGAAATAAGCGACGGCCTCGACCTGCGCGCACACGCCAGCCACGCCGACAGCGGCGGAGCGAACGAGGCGGTTCAGGGAAGGACGAGACGACATGCTGATCTCCAGAGCGATGGTTGCCACGCTAACCGATCCCCCCACTTTTTTTCAACCTTTGATCCGAGGTAACGCCATGCAGCCCCATTTCCCCCTGGCCGCCGTGGTGGCCGCCGACGAGCTCAAGCTGGCGCTGTGCCTGGCCGCCATCGACCCGGCCCTCGGCGGCGTACTGATCGAAGGCCCGCGCGGCATGGCCAAGTCCACCCTGGCGCGCGGCGTGGCCGACCTGCTCGATGGCGGCCGCTTCGTCACCCTGCCGCTGGGCGCCAGCGAAGAGCGCATCGTCGGCACCCTCGACCTGGATGCCGCGCTCGGAGAAGGCCGCGTGCGCTTCTCCCCTGGCGTGCTGGCCAATGCCCACGGCGGCGTGCTCTACGTCGACGAGGTCAACCTGCTGCCCGACCACCTGGTCGACCTGCTGCTTGACGTGGCGTCCAGCGGCATCAACCACATTGAGCGCGATGGCCTGTCGCACAGCCACCCGGCGCGCTTCGTGCTGATCGGCACCATGAACCCCGAAGAAGGCGAGCTGCGCCCGCAGCTGCTCGACCGTTTCGGCCTCAAGGTGCAGCTTGGCGGCACGCCCGAACCCGCGCAGCGTGCGGAAATCGTGCGCCGTCGCCTGGCCTTCGACGACGCCCCCGCAGCCTTCCTCGCCCAGTGGCAGAACGAGCAGGACGCGCTGCGCCAGCGCTGTACCGACGCTCGCCAGCGCCTGAGCGACATCCCGCTGGACGACGCCAGCCTGGACGCCATCGCCCAGCGCTGCTTCGCCGCTGCCGTGGACGGCCTGCGCGCCGACCTGGTGTGGCTGCGCGGCGCCCGCGCCCATGCCGCCTGGCGCGGCGTCAGCCGGATCGAAGCGCAGGATATCGACGTCCTGGAGCCCTTCGTCCTCGCCCATCGCCGCCGCGAACAAACGCCACCCGTCGCCAGCCAGTCCCCGGCGCCCAACCCGTCGGAACAACAGCCAGCGCAACAGGACCCGGGCGAAGGCCAGTGGGGCGCGCTACCGCCGCAGGCCGTAGCCATTGGCGAACGACGCGAGCCCCCCACCTGGCCAAAAAAGCCCTGAGCATCCGCCCGCACCAGGCCCCAGGCGCGGATGCCCTACCCCTCCCCGGCCAGGCCCAAGGCGGACGCAGCGGCGCACGCGGCACTGGCACGCCCACGCGTATCGACTGGCCAGCGACCCTCGCCCACGGCCGCCCGCGTCGCCGCGCAGACCTGCACTGGCACGCCCGCCGCTTGCGCCCCGGCGAGCTATGGCTGGTGATCGTCGATGCCTCGGCCAGCACCCGTCGCCATGGCGCCCTGGCCCAGGCCAAGGGCCTGCTCGCCGAACTGTTCGCCAGTGCCTACCGCCAGCGCGCGCGCCTGGCCGTGCTCGAAGCCGGCGGCGCGCAGCCACGCTGGCTGTGGCACGGCCAAAAGGCCTCACCTGAGCTGCACGCCTGGCTGCAGCAGCTCGGCGCCGGCGGTGGCACGCCGATCATCGAGGCCCTGCAACTGGCCACGCCCTGGCTCATCCGCCGACAACGCCACAAACCGGGCGAGCAACAGCGCCTGCTGCTACTCACCGACGGCCGCCTGCGCGACTGGCCGCGGCTTACCACGCTACCCTGCCCCGGCCTGCTGCTGGACATCGAACGCGCCCCCATCCGCCTCGGCCGCGCCCGCCAGCTGGCCAGCGAGCTGGGCGCCGACTACCACCATATCGACGAACTGGCGCCCGCCTCCGGCGCGCCCACCTGGAACAGACCATGAAAGAACTGCTGCTGGTCGGCATCGGCGCCGGCGACCCGGACTACATCACCCAACAGGCGATCAAGGCCCTGCGCCGCAGCGACGTGATCTTCCTGATGGACAAGGGCCCGGCCAAACACAAGCTCAACGCCCTGCGCCGGGAAATCTGCGAACGCTTCCTCGACGGCCATGCCCCACGCTTCGCCGAAGGCCAGCAGCCGGAACGCGTACGCGACGCCGCCGACTACCGCGCCAGCGTGGACGAGCTGAACCGCGACAAGCAGGCGGTGTTCGAGCAGCTGATCGACGAGCAGATGAGCGATGGCGAGACGGCCGCCTTCATGGTCTGGGGCGATCCCTCGCTGTACGACAGCAGCATCCGCATCATCGAGGCCATCGCCGCTACGCGCAGCGACCTCAGCTATGACGTGATCCCCGGCATCACCAGCCTGCAGGCCCTCACCGCCCGCCACCGCATACCACTGAACCAGATCGGCCGCGCCGTGGAAATCACCACCGGCCGCTTGTTGACCGAGGGCTGGCCGCAGGGTGTGGACAGCGTGGCGGTGATGCTCGACGCCAAAGACACCTACCTGAGGTTTGTCGGGCAGGGGCTGCATATCTACTGGGGGGCCTATGTGGGGACGGCGAATGAGATTCTGATTGCGGGACCGCTGGATGAAGTGGCGGAGCGGATTGCCGCGACTCGCGCGCAGGCGCGGGAGCGCAATGGCTGGATCATGGATAGCTACCTGTTGCGCAAGACAGACAGTGCATGAAGCGGTCGGTGAACAGCTAATAGGCTGTCCACCCTGCGCCTGATCGAATCCATATCGGGCAGGAACAGCCTCGCGCTATCTGCTCCTTTATCCCGAGCGGCTTTTTCCCCTGCGAAGACAGAAGCCATCTGGCCGACAGCAATCGCTGCGCCAGCCTTTCGACGCCAGAAAATACTCCTGCCCCCCTATTGACGGTCGCACCCAAAAATAAACTTAATGTACAAAATGACATTAAGTTCATTTCTAAAAGACCCCATGTGCACTGGCAGGAGCGCGGCTCGTGAGTGATGAAAGTTCGCAGGTAAAGAACCCTTTGGAAGGTGTTTCCCGTCGTAGTTTCCTGGGCATGGCCGGGGTCACGCTGGCAGCCTCCGTGTTGCCAGCTGGAGCCAGTGCCAGCACAACGGCTCCAGCGGCGAAGAAACCCACCACACCCATGGGCAAGCGGAGCGGCAAGCCCAACGTGCTGTTCATCTTTACCGATCAGGAACGCTTCTCCCGAACCCTGCACAACGATCTGGGCCTGACTGCGCACCAGCGCCTGATGGCCAGCGGCACCACCTTCACCAACCATTACTGCCCGGCGGTGATGTGCACCAGTTCGCGCGCGGTGCTGCTGACCGGCCTGCAGACCAGCGACAACGGCATGTTCGAGAACGTCGACATGCCTTATGTAAAGCCACTGTCCACCAACACACCGACCATTGGCCACATGCTGCGCAAGCAGGGCTACTACACCGCCTACAAGGGTAAGTGGCACCTCAATCGCGCCTTCGACACCGAGACTCCCGAGCGCCTGTTCACTCAGGAAATGGACGCCTACGGCTTCTCCGACTTCGTCTGGCCGGGTGATGTACTGGCCCACACTCTAGGCGGCTACAAGAACGACCACATGATCGCCGGCAGCGCGATTTCCTGGCTGCGCGGTACCGGCAGCCGGCTCAGCGAAGAGGGCAAGCCCTGGTCGCTGTTTGTCAGCCTGGTGAACCCGCACGACATCATGTACTTCAACACCGATGTCGGCAGTGAGCAGGTGCAGGACAACGGCAAGCTGATGATGCAGTCCTCGCGCGCACCGAGGCACCCGATGTACGACAAGCGCTGGCCACTGCCGCTGCCGGCCACCCGCTACCAGAGCCTGACCAGCGCGGACCGGCCCAAGGCTCACTACGAGTTCGACCGGGCCTGGAGCTACACCCTCGGCCGCATTCCCAACGAGGATGCACGCTGGCAGCGCTTCAACGACTTCTATTACAACTCGCTGTTGTCGGTGGACGGCCAGGTCAACCGCCTGCTGGACGAGTTGGCGCAGCTCGGCCTGGAGGACAACACCATCGTGGTGTTCACCGCCGACCACGGCGAAATGGGCGGCGCCCACGGCCTGCGCGGCAAAGGCCCGTTCGCCTACGAAGAGTCGATCCACGTACCGCTGATCATCCGCCACCCGGATGTGCAGGGCGGCGGCCAGTGCGTCTCACTGACCAGCCACATCGACCTGGTGCCGTCGCTGCTGTCCTTCTGCGGCGCCAGCCCCACGCAGGCTGCCGAGGCGGCTGGCCGCGAGCTGCCTGGGCGGGACATTGCACCGGCACTGAACAATCTGGCGGCCAGCGAGCTGCACACGGTGCGCGAACAGATCCTCTTCACCTACAGCGGTATCGCCACCAACGACAGTGAGCTGACCCGCGTGATCTCGGAGGGCCGCGCCCGTGGCGTGCCGCCGAAAGTGGCCGTGCAGGAGGCTGGCTATCGGCCGAACCTGAAGAAGCGCGGCAGCCTGCGCAGCATCTATGACGGCCGCCACAAGTTCACCCGCTACTTCTCGCCGATCGAGCGCAACACCCCGACCAGCCTGGAGGCCCTCAAGCGCTGGAACGATCTGGAACTGTTCGACCTGCACGCCGACCCGCTGGAAAAGCTCAACCTGGCTGCCCAGGCCGACGATGCGCTGCTGATGCGCCTGAACCAACAACTGAACACCGCCATCGCCCGGGAAATGGGCGCCGATGATGGCCGCGAGATGCCCGACTTCCAGGGTATCGACTGGGCCGTTTCGAGCATCGACCTGTGATGGCTGAGCGAGCATTTTTGATGAAAGCACTAAACACCCTGGCTCTGGGCACCAGTCTGGCCATCACCACTTTGTTTGCTTCGCAGGCCCAGGCCGATGAAGGCTGGGAGGTGAAGGTCACCCCCTACCTGTGGGCCACCCGCATGCACGGCAGCACACAGATCAAAGACCTTCCAGAAGCTCAGCTCGACATGAGCTTCTCCGACATCCTGCACACCCTGGATGCCGGCTTCATGGGCGCCATGGAGTTCCAGCATGGCCGCTGGGGCATTCTGCTCGACAGCATGTACATGAAGACCTCTGACTCGGTCAGCGTGGCCGGCCAGCGTGGAGCGGCCCGTGCCGACGCCGACATGACCGTACGCCAGACCATGCTCTCCAGCGCCCTCGCCTACCGATGGCTGGATCAGGCGGCCACCTCCGATGCCTTCGTCGGTGTGCGCTACACCCGTATCCGCGAGAATCTCGACCTGGATGCCCGAGTGTTCAGTGCCACGGCCGAACTGGACCACGATCAGACCGTCGACTGGACCGAGCCCTTCGTCGGTGTGCGGGGAAGCCTGCCTGTGACCGGGCAACTGGCGCTGGTTGCCAGCGCCGACGTCGGTGGCTTCGGCATGGGCTCGGACCTCACGACCCAGGCGCAACTGGGCCTTTCCTATGCGCTCAGTGAGCGCTTCACGGCCGACTTCGGCGTACGCTACATGAAGGTTGATTACGACAAGGGCGACTTTGTCTATGACATGGAAAACGAAGGGCCGTATCTTGGCATGAGTTATCACTTCTGACAGGGCAAGCCACATGCGACGGGACAAACGTGACTGATCACCGCACCAAGGTGGGGGCCGAGAGGCGCCTGCGCACGCGACACAAGCTGCTGCAGACAGCCTTTCAGCTGTACGCGGAGCATGGTGTCGACGAGCCGGTCATTGAACGGGTGATCAAGCACGCCGTTCTGTCACGCGGCACCTTCTATAACCACTTCCGCTCCGAGCGCGAGTTGTTCATGTCGGTGGCTGCCGAGCTGAGCAACAACCTGATCGAGGCAGTCGACCCCAAAGTCCTGCAGCACGACAACCCGGCTGTTCGCGTGGCGTGTGGCGTCACCCTGTGCATCAAGCTGGCGTGCCGCTATCCACTGATCGCCGCCTTCCTCGCCAAGGGGGGCGCCCAGGCCGTGTTCGCCGGTGGCAGCGCCATCGAAGCAATCACCCGCGATGTAAACATGGCGCAGCAGGCGGGGCTGTTTGGCATCGAGCAGACACCGATGGCAGTCGATCTGATCCTCGGCCCCGTGCTCTGCACCTTCGCCACGCTGCTGCAACATCCGCTCGATCACACTTACCTACGCTCGTTGGTCACTGCCATCCTGCGTTCGCTCGGCATGAGCGATACGGACGCTGCGAGTATTGCGGCCATCGACTTCGGCGATCCCCACCCCGACGAAAACTCCCTGTTCATCGGTCTTTAAATCCACCTCACGGAAGCCAATCGCATGACTCGCTCCAAAGTGCTCCTCCCCGCCGCCATTGCCCTGACCATGGCCCTGACCGGCTGCACCACCAAGACTGTCAGTCAGAGCCAGTACTCTGGTTTCCTCAGCAGCTACGAGGGCCTGGAGAAAGTGAAAAGCCCCTCCGGCGCCACCGTACAACGCTGGGTCGCGCCCGGCTTCGACGTCAGCCAATACGACAGCGTGGTGGTGCAACCGCTGAGCTACTACCCGCAACCCAAGCCGACCGACCGTATCGACCAGGCCACCCTCGACGCGTTGCTGAGCCAGGCCAACCAGCAAGTCGGCGGCGCTATCGCCCAGCGCCTGCCTGTCGTCAGCGCCCAGGCCGCAGGTCCGCGCACCCTGCTGTTCCGGGGAGCCATCACCGGTGTCGCCGCCGAGACCCAGGGCCTGCGCCCATACGAAATCCTGCCGATCGCCCTGGTACTGGCCGGTGCGGTGACCGCCGCCGGTGAGCGCGACCAGAACACCGAGCTTTACCTGGAAGGCGAGCTGGTCGAGTTCCGCAGTGGCAAGCCGGTCATGCGCCTGGTGCGCAAGGGCTTTGGCAAGACCCTCAGCGATGACCAGCAGAAGATCACTACCGCCGACATGCGCCCGGTGATCGACCAATTGACCCGCGACGCCATCCAGTTCAACCCGCACGCCGCACAGTAAGTCCAGACGCCGTGCGTGCAGCTGCGTTAGGCTCGGCACGGCGTCGTGCCTTAACCAATGTCACCCGACAAGGAGATCAGGTTTCATGAGTAATCGGCTTATCCAGGCGGTGGGGCTGTCACTGGCAGTCACCGCGACCACTGCGCTGCAAACCGCCAGTGCAGAAGCAGTATCACCCGCGCAGATCACCGCGCTGGCCGAAGAAAGCTTTCTCTACGGTCTGCCCATCGTGATGAACTATGCGGTGATGTACGAATACAGCGTCGATAAAAGTTCGCCGCAGTACAAAGCGCCGTTCAACGTGATCAAGAACGAGCACCGTGTCTTCACCTATGAAGACACGGCTATCGTCACGCCCAACAGCGATACCCCTTACTCACTGCTCTGGCTGGACCTGCGCAACGAGCCCATGGTGCTCTCGGTACCGGCGGTACCCAAGGAGCGCTACTACTCGGTCATGCTGTGCGACGGCAATACCTTCAACTATGGCTACATCGGCCAACGTGCCACCGGCTCGGAAGCCGGCGACTACCTGGTGGTCGGCCCGGACTGGCAGGGACAAACCCCACCGGGCATCAAGCAGGTATTCCACTCTTCCACCCAATTCTCGGCGGTGGCCTATCGCACCCAGCTGTTCAACCCGGCCGACATGCCCAACGTCGAGGCCATCCAGGCCGGCTACCAGGTGCGCCCGCTGTCCACCTATCTGAAACAGCCAGCGCCAGCGGCCAAGCCGCTGCCGGATTTCCCGAAAATCGACAAGGAGCTGGCCAAGACCCGCTTCTGGGAATACCTGGAGTTCGCCCTGCAATTTGCTCCACCCGGTCCGGAGGAGCGGGAGGCCCGCGCCAAACTGAACACCCTCATGGAGGCGCTCAAGACCCCAACGCCGGAAACCCAGGCCGCAGTGATCAAAGGCATGCAGCAGGGCGAAGCGAAGATCAAGGACTTCCTGCAAACGGCGCTCAAGGATATCAACGGCTGGCGGGTCGGCTCGGCCTTCGGTGACCGTGCTTTCTATAACGGCAACTGGCTGCTGCGCGCGGCGGCGGCATCGGCCGGCATCTTCGGCAACGATGCGGTCGAGGCGGTGTATCCAATGACCCGTACCCTGGCCAACGGTGAACCTCTGGACGGCAGCCAGCACAACTACACCCTGACCTTCCCGGCGGGCCAGCTGCCGCCGGTCAACTCGTTCTGGTCGGTGACCCTTTACGACGGCAACACCCAGCTACTGATCAAGAACCCGATCAACCGCTACCTGATCAATTCGCCGATGTTGCCGGACATGCAGAAAAACGCCGACGGCTCGCTGACCCTGTACATCCAGAAGGATTCGCCCGGAGCAGACAAGGAAGCCAACTGGCTGCCTGCCCCGAACGGCCCTATCTATCTGGTGATGCGCCTGTACTGGCCGCGCATCGAGGCACCGTCGATCCTGCCAGCAGGCAGTGGCAGCTGGCAGCCGCCGGCTATCGTCAAAGCCCTGTAAGTGACCAGGAAGCCTGCCATGCCCCCGATGATTCACCGCACCGCAATACTGCTCGCCAGCCTGGCCTTGGCCCCGCTAACTGCGCAGGCCGGCGGCCTGATCCTCTATGAGGTGGGTACCGACAATGTCGGCCTGGCCAACGCGGGCGCCGCTGCCCGCGCCCAGGGGCCGGCTACCCTGGCCAGCAACGTCGCCGGCATGGCCTGGCTGCCGGGTACACAGATCACCGCCGGCGCCCAGGTGCTGCATGGCAATCTGCGCTTCGAGACCGATGGCAATACCAATATCGGCGGCGGAGACAGCGGTAACGCCATGGACTGGGCCCCCGGCGGCAGCCTGTTCGTCACCCAGGCGCTGGAAGATGGCTGGTCCGCAGGCTTCGCCGCCTATGGTGATTTCGGTCTGGACATCAACTACGAGAACGCCTGGAGCGGCCGCTACTTCCTGCAGAACGGCTCACTCACCGGCATGACACTAATGCCCTCGCTGGCCTACCGGCTCGACGAGCAATGGGCCGTGGGCCTTGGTCTGCGCGCCTTCTATGCGATGTTCGATACCCAAGTGGCGGTGGACAACGACCCCTTCGGCGTCCGGCAAGGCGACGACGGCCGCCTGCATTACCAGGACAACGACTGGGGCTACGGGGCCCACCTCGGCGTGCTCTACGAGCCGCGTCCCGGCACTCGCCTGGGGGTGAGCTACACCAGCGAGATCGATGTGCAATTCGACGACGATCTCGACCTGCAGAACCTGGGGCCCATCGCGGCAACCGTGTTGCGCAACCGCGGCGTACTGGATGCATCCACGCGCATCGACATGCACGTCCCGCAGACGCTGACCTTAAGTCTGTACCACCAGCTCGATGCCCAGTGGGCGCTGCTGACCAGCCTGAACTGGCAGGACTGGTCGCGCTTCGGCGAGGTCGGCATCGACCTCGACAGCGCGACGCCTCGCTCGATCACTCAGGATGCCAACTACCGCGACACCTGGCATGCCTCGCTGGGTACGCAGTATCGTTTCGATCCACGCTGGCTGTGGAGTCTGGGCGTGGCTTACGACAGTTCACCAGTGGATGACGAAGATCGCACCTTGTCCACGCCCCTGGGTGAAACCTGGCGCCTGGGGACAGGCCTCACGTACGCCCTGGATGAACGCACCGACCTCAACCTCAGCTATGAGCTGGTGTGGATGGGCGATATGCCGATCGACCAGCAGAAGTCGCTACCGGTGCGCGATCCCAAGCGCACTTCAGGCGAATTCGAGGACGCCTGGATCCAGGCGCTCAGCGCCAGTGCCACCTGGCGCTACTGACTCCGCCAAGCTTGCACAGAGGTTGCCTTGATGTCTGGAACAAGCCAGCATCCGGGCACCTCAGTCCGTGGAGCTGTTATGAACCCGCATCTCGTCCCCGTCGACCTGGCCAAAGCCTACCGCCTGCTCAACCACGGCCCGACCGTGCTGGTCTCGGCGCGTCATGCCGGCGTCGACAACGTGATGGCGGCGGCCTGGTGCTGCGCCCTGGACTTCGATCCGCCCAAACTCACCGTGGTGCTGGACAAGGCCACGCGGACTCGCGAATTGCTGGAGAGCAGCGGCCGCTTCGTTATCCAGGTACCGACTGTCGCCCAGCTGCAGCTGACCGAACAGGTCGGTAACCACAGCCTCAAGGATGATTCTGACAAGCTGGCCAAGGCTGGCGTCGAGCTGTTTGACCTGCCCGGCCACGACCTGCCATTCGTCCATGGCTGTTCAGCCTGGCTGGCCTGCGAGCTGATCGCCGAACCGCATAATCAGGCTGCCTACGACCTGTTTATCGGCCAGGTGGTGGGCGCGTGGGCGGATGATCGGGTGTTCCGCGACGGGCGCTGGCATTTCGAGACCGCCGACCCGGCCTGGCGCAGCCTGCACCATGTGGCCGGCGGGCACTTCTATGCCATTGGTGAGGCGCTGACGGCTGCAGCCCCGGAGCGCTAGAACAACAGGATCATTCCGCCGGTCTGCCCGGCCAGAGCCAACTCAGGCGGGTGCTCGACGATAAACTCGTCGACAGCAGACGTGGCGCCCGGGAAATGGCTGGAGGCATAGTCGTCGACAACGATGATGCCTCCCCTGCTCATCCGCGGGGCAAAGAAGCGCAGCGATGCCAGGGTTGGGGCATACAGGTCCACATCCAGGTGCACGAGGGCGAAGCGCCGCGCCTCGAGCCCTTCAACCTCGGCGAAAACCTCGGGAATCCAACCCTTGTGCAGGTCGACGAAGTCGAAAGGACGGAGCACTGCGGCCACCGCCTGCGGGTCGGACGCGAACAGCTGCTTTTGCCGGAGCGTTTCGTCAGGGTCGGTATCACCCTGCTGCGCGCGATCCTGCACGCCTTTGTCGGAAAGCCCACCCTCGAAGCTGTCAAAGATCAGGAACCGTCCCGCCCACTCGGAGGCCGACAGCGCGCGGGCAATCATGTGGCTGGAGTGCCCGCGCCAGCAACCGCACTCCGCCACATCGCCCACAACCCGCCCACTTGCCAGGCGCTCGACTGCCTGCATCAGCGTGTGGAAACGCATCTGCTTGGCCAGGTCATCGGTGGACCCCGTCAGACGCCGGGACTCCTGATAAGCCTCGAGAAAGGGATCACCGGCTCGCGGGTAGTTCCAGTAGCGCTCGATATCGTCGAGATTGAGTCGGCTGTCTACGCGAGCCGTCGCTTTGTTGAACATGAAGCGCATCCGCGCCAGCCAATCGATTGCCATTCGCTACTCCAAGGCAGACTGTCAGAACTCCAATGCACGCCACATCAGCACCAAAAACACGCCCCTAACTGACTGCAGTAGCCACAGTCACAACGGCGATATAAGCGGAGCCGACCAGCTAGGCGTAAGGACTATCCCAATAGCGCTTATACATTCCAAGTTTTCGTTTGATTACACGTGGGATACTTTTTTCCTTTTGCCCCAGCTTATAAGCCAGCAACTTACAGAAATTACGCATAATAACGGAAGGCCAAAGATAGGCACGAGACAAACCAATAAACTTCAGTTCGGAGATGACGTAGCGCACCCCCTCACCGCCAGCCCCTCCGAAACGCTCACGGATCCAAGGCTCACGAGCGTGGAAAACCCCCATGTCGAAGTAACGACTGAATTCCTCTCGTAGATTGTAATTGTGTGAGTGGCGGCAAGCGGCATCACCAGCGTAGGCAATCCTCCACCCTTCAAGCAGCATCTTGGCCGCCACGTACATATCCTCGGCAAAGATCACATGCGCTGGGAACCCCCCTACAGCCTGCAGCGCATCCCTTCGATACGCCGCGAATGAATTAGACATGAAGGCGGTCTTAATGCCCAACGCAGGAACATCGGCCATGGATTTCACCATGCTCGTCGCTGGATAGTTGAAAAGCCGAGCATGCTCCGCGATAGGCGACGCATCCAGGTGAGCAAGTTGCCGCCCGCACACCGCGCCAACCTGCTCATCAACAAAAGGACGCAATAGATGCGCAATGGCGTCGGGATCGTCCAGATAAGCATCCTGCGTCAGAAATATATAGATGTCATAGCTGGGATTCGCGTTGACCATCATCTGCCGCGTGCCGCCATGATTGAATTGAATGGCAGGAATCGTCACGACACGGCGCGCCTGAGAGCACGCCAGCTCGCCAGTGCCATCTGTAGAACTCGAATCGACAATAAATAAGTCAAACGCCGTATGCTGCTTCTCCAGCGAACTCAACAATCTCGCCAGGTCACTCCGACCATTATACGTGGGTACAACACATGCAACGCTGAACTCAAAACCCTGAGAGATATCCAATATGCAACTCCACAGTCAGCGCCATTCTTCGGGACAGCTATTCTTCCAATCGAGAAAAGCATCTTCCAAAGTAAACAAATAAGTATATCCACGCTCAAGCAAATAGCCCGGAAGAATATTATTTGACCGAACCAACTTACGAATGCGAACCGGGCTAAATGGGTGACTGATACCTAACGGTTTTGCTATCACGTCAATAACATAGGCAACAATCAACAACAGAGAATAAGGAACCGCCGGAACCATTCGCTTTATACCGGCAACCCTGCACACTACATCGACATAATCCTTGATCGACGGCCCCGGATTCATCGACATATTGAATAGACTGACATGCTCGCCGTTTTTCCCTTGCTGCTGCAACACCCACCACATGGCATTGCAGAGCTCTTTGACATATACGCCTGCCTTACGGGTATTACGATTTCCCATATAGAAGAAGTAGCGATGCAGTACTGCTTTGACCAAGCGGGATACATTACCGCCTTCCCCCGGGCCAAAAACCACCCCAGGCCGTGCAATTACCAGGCGGCGTTCTTTGTAATCTCGCGCCTGCCAGGCTTGATGAATCTTCTCCGCCGCCAGCTTTGACCCCCCGTAAGCAGTTACCGGCACGGGCAGTGTGCGCTCATCCTTTTCAATTTCTCCAAGACCATAGGGCGAGATGGAACTAGTGAAGATCAGACGATTGCACTTGACCAACTCCGCCCAGGCACACACATTTTCCGCGCCCAGCAAATTGGTCTCATAGTATTCAAAGTCTTCGTGCCCCGGCTCACGGTGTACGGCCGCAAAGTTTGCGATCAGCGCCACAGTATCCGTAATCGGCAAATTTATCGATTTACGAACATCGCCCGGCAAATAGTGGATATCCTTACGACCACCAATAAGCAAGCGCCTGTAGGCACTAGCCTTGTCCGCAGGCGATTCAAGATCCACCAGATAAACCTTATCAACGATACCCTGAGCAATCAGAAAGTCCGCAAAAAAAGAACCGATGAATCCGGTACCGCCGAAGATAACTGCACATGCCATATCTCATAACTTCCGCAAAAAATAATCGAGAATGTCAAATCACTCAGCATTCAAATATATAAATACAACCCTATCCTTCTGAGCGCACCACTCATCTTCACGCCATACTTATAAATAAAATACCGACGCGCCCAGAAACTAAGTTGTGGAAGCTGAACGAAACGAATTAGGAACTCATATCGATCCCGATCTAGCATTGGCCCATAGCGCAGAACAAATGCCTCAGCCTGCTGCCGGCTGAATGACAAGCTATCCCTGATCGCTTGCCCGCCGTTGCAAGCTCGCGCTAAGGCCCTGAAAAGGCCATAACCGGCTGCCCCCACTACATTGTTGGAGTGCTGCCTGTAGGAGAGCAGCGGTCTGTCTACGTAGATGATCTTGCCAAATGCACTGGCGACCAGCATTAACCAGTGATCATGCATTCGCGCAGAGCCTGGGATGGGGGCAGCCAACTCAAGCAAGGCTCGATTGAACAGGAAGGTGCATCCCTGGCCAACATTCTGAATAATCAATCTATTGAAAGACTCTAAAGCGAACGGGTCCAGCTTCTCGGCGTCCATGAAAGAAGTGCTTATAACTTCCAGATCCTCGTCGACCACCCGTGAATCGGAGAAGACCAGTAAAGGCACCTTGTCACCAAGCCTGCTTTCATGCTCTTTCAAAAGCTTAACCCCTACCGCCAGCCGGTCGGAATCCCAAACATCGTCCTGATCTGAAAAAGCATAGTATCTATCGGGCAATAGCAGAGCATGCTCAACAAGTCTGGCGAAGTTATACTTCGCACCTCCAGAGGGGCTCTCATGACAGACCATGAATATGGCATCACTGCCAATAGAACCAATAACCTCATGGGTGTTATCCGTACTCGGATCAAGACCTATGGTGATAGAAATAGGGGTTTCCAAGCTTGAGGATAAAATCGACAGAATCTGCGGCTTAATAAATTTCGAGCCATTATAAGCAGCCAATAAAACCGCAACCGACTCCCTCATACACCACACTCTAAAGTGAGGACACTCAAGCGGAACAGCAAATAATCAGAGGGCAATAACAAGTAAAAACCTCAACCAAATCAACAAAAAGTCGAACCCAACCGGCATCCGCCAGTACTCAACCCAACCTGCCTCGCCAATCCCACAGCCATCCCAGGCTGTCCTCCGTCTGCCCCTGCGGCATGTATTCGGCCCCCAACCAGATATCCTGCTGGCACTCGGCCAACAATCGAATAGCCGTGATTATATCGAGCGTCCCTGTTCCCGGGGCGCCTCGACCAGGGCAATCGGCGAACTGAACATGGCCAATGCACCCCTTCAGCAAATCAACGGCAGACGTCAGGCTAATCCCCTGACGAGCCATATGGTAGAAATCAAGCTGGGCACTGCAGTTGGTATGAGCCACTCGCTGCAGCACATCGCCCAAGTGCTCCGGGGTGTTGATCAGAAAACCCGGCATATCCAGAGGGTTGATCGCCTCGAACAGCACCCGGACACCCAGCGCCTGAAATGCTTCGGCGGCCTTGCGCAGATTGCCCACCAGCACATCCAGCGCCTCGTCTCTGGGAACTCCATCGGCCAGCCGACCGGGTAGCACATTGACGCACAGCGGACGGACAACAGCGGCATAGTCCAATGCCTGCTGCAGCGCGACATCGAACTGCTCCTGACGAGAAGGAACGGAGGCCAGCCCCGCACCGCCACTCATGAGATCACCCGCCGGCAGGTTGATCAGCACCAGAGGCATGGAGGCACCATCCAGTGCCTCTTTTAACGCTGCGGCAGGTGCCTGGTAGGGGAACTGTACCTCTACCCCATCGAATCCGGCAGACGCCGCCGCGGCAACCCGCTCGAGCAGGGGATGCTCGGTGAACAGCAACGACAGATTGGCAGCAATTCTCATGCCTGCTCTCCGCGGTAGAGACGGACCAGGGTCGCGGGGTCATTCTCGAGGTTCCCCATGCTGCCATGCAGGCGCATCAGCTGCGCAGCCAGACCACTCATGGGCACGGCCCCACCCTCCTCTCGCGCAAGTTTCGCCGCGGTATCCAGATCCTTGAGCAGCGTGCGGACATGCCACTTCACGGGCTCGAACCGGCTCTCGGCCATCTGCGGCGCCAGTATCTGCAGCGGGCGCGAGTCAGCGAAGCCACCTGCCAGAGCTTGTGCAAGCAGGCGCGCATCGACACCGGAACGCTCGGCCAAACCCACTACCTCGGCGATGACCAGTGCATTGCAGGCCACGATCATCTGATTGCAGACCTTGGTGACCTGCCCGGCCCCCACCGCCCCCATGTGCGTCACGCGCTGCCCTAGATGAGCGAGCAAGGGGCGCAGGAAGTCGACATCCTCACCACGCCCGCCGGCCATGATGGCCAACGTCCCCGCCTCGGCCCCGGGCACACCGCCGGAAACGGGAGCATCCACCCAACGCATGCCGCTGAGCCGCTCCAGCTCGGCCGCCATCTCGCGAGTCGCGGCCGGCTCCACACTGGAAAAATCCAGCAGCAGCTGCCCAGGCTTGGCAGTCGAGGCCACGCCAGACGGGCCGAACACCACTTCATGCACAGCCGCCGTATCAGCCAGACAGAGCATCACGATATCCGCGCCTTCAGCCAACTGAGCCGGCACCGACACCACCAGGGCACCCATTTCCTCCAGCGCCCGGCACTTGTCCAGCGAGCGATTCCATACCCGCAGCGAGTAGCCGGCGGCGATCAGCCGACGACACATGGGCAATCCCATCAGACCTATGCCAGCGAAAGCGACTGTGGGTAAAGCAGGCATGCGCATCTCCCTGAATAATGACGAACGCATAGTAACTGCTGAAAGCAGATTGAGGCAGAAACGAAAAAGCCGGTCAGAGACCGGCTTTCTTCCAGCAGACAACGCAATGGCTAGTTGACACTCATGCGATCGCGATTTTTCTCCAGGATCGCAGCCCCGATACCTTTGACCTCGAGCAACTCATCGACTGAGGCAAAAGGACCATTGGTATTGCGGTGGTCGATGATGGCCTGAGCCTTCACCTTCCCCACTCCCACCAGTTCACTCTGCAGAACATCCAGATCGGCGGTATTGATGTTGACCGTCGACACCTCGGCCTGCGTTGCTTCGACGGCGACACCGGGGGCCTTGGCAGACTCTGCCGCGTAAACGGCAACAGGCAGGCTGGCCATGCAGGAAAGCAGCACTACAGCAATTTTCTTCTTGAGCATGTTCGACTCCTTGTCGTGAATGAGGCGCACGAACTCCAGATGCGCCTTATCAACGTAGGAGGCGGCAGCGCCATGTCAAACCGACAGCATCAGGATTCCGTGCGCTGCTGCACATGAATCCAGTCGACTATTTCTCCTTCCGGGCTGTAACCACTGACAGTGCCCCGCAAGAGCTGCCGCAAATGGCCGTAGTCATCCTGCTCGACCGCGCAAAGCAGCTCGCGCAGGACCTCCCGCAACGCCTCCCAGGACAGATGCTCCTCGCTGGCCCGCATGATCATGGAATGCGAGGTGGGCTGAGCGCCCTCACCGATCAGCAGCTCCTCGTACAGCTTCTCGCCCGGGCGCAGGCCGGTGAACTCGATGGCGATATCGCCCTGAGGATTGCGCTCGGAACGCACCCCGAGTCCGGACAGATGAATCATTTTCTCTGCCAGATCGAGGATCTTCACCGGCGCCCCCATGTCCAGCACGAACACGTCGCCGCCCTGCGCCATGGAACCGGCCTGGATCACCAGCTGTGCCGCCTCGGGAATGGTCATGAAGTAACGGGTGATCGCCGGGTGAGTCACGGTTACAGGACCACCCCGGCGAATCTGCTCGCGAAACAGCGGAATGACGGAACCGGACGACCCCAGCACGTTACCGAAACGCACCATGCTGAAACGGGTCTTGTTGACCCAATGCAGACCGGTGGCATCGCCGAACAGCACCGGTGCGGACTCGCGACTGAGCGCCTGCAGAATCATCTCCGCCAAACGCTTGGTACTGCCCATGATGTTGGTAGGGCGCACCGCCTTGTCCGTGGAGATCAACACAAAGTGACTCACACCACTGCACAGCGCGGCTTGCGCGGCATACAGCGTGCCCATCACGTTATTGATGACACCTTCGGCGATGTTGTGCTCCACGAGCGGCACATGTTTGTACGCCGCGGCATGATAGACGGTATCCACACCCCAGCTACGCATCACATCCTGCAAGCGAGCCTGGGAGCGCACGGAACCCAGGATAGGCACCAGGCGTCCGGGGAGCGACTCGCGGCGCATCCTCGCTTCGAGCTCCGTATGAATGCTGTAAAGGTTGAACTCGCTGTGATCGAACAACAGCAACGTCTTCGGCTGGCTGCCTAGAATCTGCCGGCTCAGCTCGGAGCCTATGGAGCCACCGGCACCGGTGACCAGCACCGTCTTGCCACGAATGCAGCGCTCGAACAACTCCATCTGCGGCGGCACGGCATCGCGCCCGAGCAGATCGGCGATGTCCACTTCCTGAACATCCTCGACCCTGACCTTGCCGCTGGCCAGGTCCATGAAGTCTGGCACCGAGCGGATATGCAGCGGGAAACCTTCAAGATACTGGAGGATCTCCTTGCGCCTGGCCCGACTCGCCGAGGGAATGGCGAGGAGGATTTCCTGGGCCCCGGTCTCGTCGATCATCTGCTGGATGTACTTGGGCTTGTAGACTTTCAGACCGGCGATGACGCGAAAAGCGATGCTGGCATCGTCATCGATGAAGGCCACCGGACGCATGGCCCGGCCGCTGCGCAGAGCGGCAGCCAACTGGTTGCCGGCCGTACCCGCACCATAGATGGCCACCTTGGGAAGACCATCGTTACGCCCCATGAACGGCATGGCATGACGTACATGAAACCAGTCGCCCATGAAGTACTGGCGCATCAGCAGGCGCATTCCACCCACCATCAGCAGACTGACCCACCAATAAAT
This sequence comes from Pseudomonas stagnisoli, assembly GCF_048595745.1. NCBI lineage: Bacteria > Pseudomonadati > Pseudomonadota > Gammaproteobacteria > Pseudomonadales > Pseudomonadaceae > Pseudomonas > Pseudomonas stagnisoli. Next base: position 1,643,296 of record NZ_CP184361.1, on the reverse strand, counting down.
GAGCACCAGCGACCGCGGCACCGCAGCAGGGGCCCAGTGATTCCAGTAGACCAGAAGCGCCAGGAACAACGAGGAAACACTGACCGCCCGAAAAATTGTCAGCAGTGCGTCATTGCCCAGATAGCGCAAGACAGCACGATACAGGCCCATGCGAATGTAAATGGGGATCGCTATCAGAGGGGCGCAGACAAACAACCAGAGATGGTCGCCGAGCGGATTGACCAGATTTTCGGAGCCCAGACGAATCCAGAATGCCAACCAAAGTGCCATCCAGGTGATGGCAATATCAGCCGCCACCTGAACAAGCCGCTTGTAGCGGCGGGGCCATCCCAACAGCCAAGATCGAAAATTCTGAAGATCCATCTGATTCCGTTGTTCTTATTGTCAGTCGAATGTCAGCCCGCCGAGCTAATCGGCAAGGCCCGCCCGGTAGCGAAGCGCCAACACGATCAGCGGCGCATAAGCCAACAGCAGAATAAAGAAACCATCGCCCCCACGCGCAGCCCAAAGTGAGAGCGGCAGCAACCAGCAGAGATTTATCACGACGACCGCAAGGGTAACAGGCAAATGCCGCCCCAACTGACGGGCAGCATGCTGGTAGGCATGACTGCGGTGCGCCTCGTAGACCCGCTCGCCTTGCAGCAGACGGCGCAGCAGGGTGACGCTAGCATCGACTATGAACACCCCAAGCAGAATCAGCCAGGACCAGAACAGCTCCTGTGCAACCCAGGCAGCCTGAAGCGAAAACAATCCCAGCAGCAGCCCCAGGTAACCGCTGCCAGCATCCCCCATGAAGATACGAGCCGTGGGAAAATTCCAGAACAGGAAGCCTGCACTGGCCAACGCCAGCAGAACAGGCAAGAGCGCCATCTCGTAACGCCCTAAGATCACATACAGCAGTGCTCCTCCCAGGCAGACACAGATGGCCTCCACGCCGGCAATCCCATCGATGCCATCCATGAAGTTGTAAAGATTCAGTAACCAGACCAGATAGACCAGCCCCAGCAGCCCCCACAACCAACCGGGTAACTCACCAATAGCCGGCATCTGCACCTCTGGCATCCCCCCCAGCCAGAATACCCCCCAAGCCGCCGCCAGGAAGTGCGCCAATAAACGCCAGCGCGCCGCCAAAGGATGATGATCATCCACGAAACCGACCAGCGCCACCAAAGCACCGCCACCTGATAGCGCATAAAACAGCGGCGCTGGCAGCAGACCGGAGAACGCCAGTACAACCAGCGCCAGACTGCAAGACACCACTATTGCCATGCCGCCACCACGAGGCGTTGGCACCTGGTGCGAGCTGCGCGAGTTCGGGACATCCAGCACATTGCGAGACAGCGCATAGCGGCGCAGCCCCCAAGTCATCAGCCAGGCTAGGCTGAACGTTGCCAGAAGCAAAAGTACGATCAACATGAGCCATCCTGCAGGAAGCTCTGTGCAACCTCTCGCAACGCGACATCGACGGGAACCGGTGGCCGCCAGTCAAGCACCCTGCAGGTCTTGCCTATATCGACCTGAAGATTCCCCCAGAGTCGCGGCCATATCCGCCGCATGCCCAGAGACAGGAGCAATACGCGCATGCAGCCTGCCGGAAGCGAGATCAGTCGCGCGGGACGCCCTAGAGCAATCCCAAGCCGCCGCAGCAGCTCGGAAGTAGACATATCAACCCCGTCCCCAGCGAGGAAAATCTGGTTCGCTGCGGCGGGATGAGAAATGCAAGCCACAAGCAGATCAATCAGATTGGGCAAGGCGACCAGGCTGCGATTATTACTGATTCCCCCGAGCGGCAGGGGCACACCACGCTGCAACCAACGCATCAGGCTACGGAAGTTGGCCCCGACTCCGGGACCATAAACCAGCGGTGGCCGCACTATCACGACCTCCATACCCGTTGCCGCCGCCAGGGAGCGAAGTGCACGCTCGACCTCAAGCTTGGATATACCGTAAGCATCCCCTGGCGCAGGCAAATCATCTGCCGAGAACGGTATGCCCGCCCTGCTCTCCTCGCCGTTCACCTTGATCGAACTGAGAAAGACGAAGCGCCGAACACCTGCGGCAGCCGCAGCACTGGCCAATGCCAACGTACCCTCTACGTTGACCCGACGATACTCCGCCAGCGGCTCAAGACTGGTATCACGCATGACATGCACACGCGCCGCTGTATGCACTACGACATCAACATCTTGAAACTGCACGGGGGCATAACAGGCCTCGCCGAGATCCCCCAGCAACCTGTGCTCCCCCCCCGCGACAACCGGAAAAACTCGTCGCCCGGCCGCCAGCACCCGGATATCGGGCTCACTTGCGAGACGCTCTACTAAAGCAGCGCCCACGAATCCGCTGGCCCCAGTGACCAACACACATACAGAACTCAAGAAAACGACCTCTAAGCGGCGACGCCGATGAAAAGGGCCAGACCGCAGGCTTAGTCAGGAAACTATCTAGTAATCAGAGTGCAGGAGTTCAACGCTCCTGCCCCGGCTGCCGGGCGAGAACAACGAGCTCACGCCGTAGCTGCGCCACACGCATGCGCCACCTGCCCAGCACCCAGAGACTAAACAGCAGACAGGTCAGCAGACCAAGTATGAAGGAGATCATCATCAGGGCCGCGACCGGCAGCTCCGCGCTGGCAGCACCGAGGAAGACCAGATGGATGCGTTGGGGATTCTCCAGCATGAATAGCAGGACAGCGGCGCCGGCAAGCAACAAACATCCGGCGAGCAATACACGTTTAGCGCTGGTCAGCATGCTCAGCTCCTTGCGAGCCGTACAGGTCCAGCTCACTCATCTTCATTGACGCGATCGCGCAGTTCCTTGCCCGGCTTGAAATGCGGAACGAACTTGCCGTCCAGGCGAACCGATTCCCCGGTCTTGGGATTGCGACCCACACGTGGCGCGCGATAGTGCAGGGAAAAGCTTCCAAAGCCGCGAATCTCGATGCGATCACCGGTTGCCAGTGCCTGGGACATTTGTTCCAGCATGGTCTTGATCGCCAGCTCGACGTCCTTGGAGGACAGCAGCCCCTGGTGATTGACAATGCGCTCGATCAACTCCGACTTGGTCATGGTTTTCCCTTCTTTTTCAAGCGGCTAGATCATCTAGTAGGGTGTTTTTAGCACGCCTGAAAAGCTTTGGATAGTCCGGATGTCAAGTAGAGAAAGACGAATGATATGGAAATGGAAAAAATAACCATCAGCGCCTCGCAGACACTTGCCCGCAGGCAGCCGGAAGAAATTGCAGGCACAAAAAAGGGCGACCTAAGTCGCCCTTTTTCCAGCTGAAACCGGAACTTAGTTCTGGTTCATCTGAGCACGGATCAGATCACCGATGGTGGTCGGACCAGTGGTTTCGGCTTCCTGCTTGTTACGCAGCTCTTTCATCGCGTCCTTCTCGTCTTCGACGTCTTTGGACTTGATGGACAGGCTGATAACGCGGGACTTGCGGTCGATGCTGATGATCTTGGCTTCGACTTCGTCGCCTTCCTTCAGCACGTTACGAGCGTCTTCGACGCGGTCGCGGCTGATTTCGGAGGCCTTCAGGATGCCTTCGATGTCGCCACCCAGGCTGATCACGGCGCCCTTGGCGTCGACTTCCTTGACGGTACCGCGCACGATGGTGCCTTTCTCGTTCAGGGAGGCGTAGTTGGAGAACGGATCGTCTTCCAGCTGCTTGATGCCCAGGGAGATGCGCTCGCGCTCCGGATCAACGGAGAGGATGACGGTTTCCAGCTCGTCGCCCTTCTTGAAGCGACGTACGGCTTCTTCGCCCACTTCGTTCCAGGAGATGTCGGACAGGTGAACCAGACCGTCGATGCCGCCGTCCAGGCCGATGAAGATACCGAAATCGGTGATCGACTTGATGGTGCCGGAGATCTTGTCGCCCTTGTTGAACTGGCCGGAGAAGTCTTCCCACGGGTTCGACTTGCACTGCTTGATGCCCAGGGAAATACGACGACGCTCTTCGTCGATGTCCAGAACCTGAACTTCCACTTCGTCGCCGACCTGAACGACCTTGGACGGGTGGATGTTCTTGTTGGTCCAATCCATCTCGGACACGTGCACCAGACCTTCAACGCCCTCTTCCAGCTCGGCGAAGCAGCCGTAGTCGGTCAGGTTGGTGACTTTGGCGGTAACACGGGTGCCTTCCGGATAACGAGCCTTGATGGCGACCCACGGATCTTCGCCCAGCTGCTTCAGACCCAGGGAGACGCGGTTGCGCTCGCGGTCGTACTTCAGAACCTTGACATCGATCTCGTCGCCAACATTGACGATCTCGGACGGATGCTTGATGCGCTTCCAGGCCATGTCGGTGATGTGCAGCAGACCATCAACGCCGCCCAGGTCAACGAACGCACCGTAGTCGGTGAGGTTCTTGACGATACCTTTGACCTGCTGGCCTTCCTGCAGGGATTCCAGCAGAGCTTCGCGCTCGGCGCTGTTCTCGGCTTCCAGCACGCTGCGACGGGAAACGACAACGTTGTTGCGCTTCTGGTCCAGCTTGATGACCTTGAACTCCAGCTCTTTGCCTTCCAGGTGAGTGGTATCACGCACCGGACGGACGTCGACCAGGGAGCCCGGCAGGAACGCGCGGATACCGCTGACGTCGACGGTGAAGCCGCCCTTAACCTTACCGTTGATAACGCCCTTGACCACTTCTTCAGCGGCGAAAGCTGCTTCCAGAACGATCCAGCACTCAGCACGCTTGGCTTTTTCGCGGGACAGCTTGGTTTCACCAAAGCCATCTTCAACCGCGTCCAGCGCCACGTGCACTTCATCACCAACGTTGATGGCCAGTTCGCCAGCATCGTTGTAGAACTGCTCAAGCGGGATCAGGCCTTCGGACTTCAGACCAGCGTGGACGGTGACCCAGCCAGATTGGTAGTCGATGTCGACGACAATCGCGGTGATGATCGCGCCAGCCTGAAGATTGAGGGTCTTTAGGCTTTCTTCAAAAAGTTCTGCAAAGCTTTCGCTCATGTTGATTCCTGTCGATCAAGGGCAGGGAATCTGCCCAAACCACACTCCAGACAATGTGGGTTCGTTCACGTGAAAGAGGCTTGCGGGACTATGACTGGTCTCCCGCATGCCTCCTTTTCGGCCACGATGGTGCGGCCTGGGCTTACCCGGCGAGATCGCGGCTGGCGACCTCGCTGAGAATTCTTTCCATTACCTGCTCGATGCTGAGTTCGGTGGAGTCCAGCTGTACGGCATCTACTGCCGGCTTCAGCGGAGCCACCGCGCGCTGCATGTCGCGCTCGTCGCGCGCACGAATCTCGTCTAGCAGACTCGGCAGGCTAACACCTTCCACCTTGCCTTTCAACTGCAGGTAACGCCGGCGGGCGCGCTCCTCGGCGCTGGCGGTCAGGTAGATCTTCAGCGGCGCGTCCGGGAACACCACAGTGCCCATGTCGCGACCATCGGCAACCAGGCCCGGCGCCTCGCGGAAGGCGCGCTGGCGCTGCAGCAACGCCTCGCGCACCGCCGGCAACGAAGCGACCATGGAAGCACCGGCGCCGACCTGCTCGTTGCGGATGGCGTCGGTGACTTCCTCACCCTCGAGGATGATGCGCTTGTCGACGAACTGCACGTCCAGATGAGCGGCCAGCGTCTTCAGCGCTTCCTCGTTGGTCAGGTCGATACCGTGATTACCAGCGGCGAAGGCCAGCAGGCGGTAGAGCGCGCCGGAATCCAGCAGCTTCCAGCCCAGCTTGGCAGCCAGCAGGCCAGCGACGGTACCCTTGCCCGAGCCGCTGGGTCCGTCAATGGTGATGACTACGGCGCTCATTGGCCCTCCTCCGCCACGCGGATGCCAGCACTGGCGGCCAGGCCGAGGAAGTTGGGGAAGGAGGTGGCGACGTTGGCGCAGTCATGGATGCGGATCGGCGCCGATGCGCGCAGCGAGGCGACACTGAAGGACATGGCGATGCGGTGGTCGCCATGGCTCCACACCTCGCCACCGCCGATCGGGCCGCCCTCTATGATGATGCCGTCCGGGGTCGGCTCGGCCTTCACGCCCAGGGCGATCAGGCCGTCGGCCATCACCTGGATGCGGTCGGATTCCTTTACGCGCAGTTCCTCGGCGCCACGCAACACGGTGCGCCCCTCGGCGCAGGCCGCAGCGACGAACAGCACCGGGAACTCGTCGATGGCCAGCGGCACCAGGTCCTCGGGGATGTCGATGCCCTTGAGCTTGGCCGCACGCACGCGGATATCCGCCACCGGCTCGCCACCGACTTCACGCTGGTTTTCCAGGGTCAGGTCGGCGCCCATCAGCTTGAGGATGTCGATCACGCCAGTGCGCGTCGGGTTGATGCCAACATGCTCCAACACCAGCTCGGAACCTTCGGCGATGCTGGCGGCGACCAGGAAGAAGGCGGCCGAAGAGATGTCCGCCGGTACTTCGATATGGGTAGCGGTCAGCTTGTGGCCGGATTCGACGCTGGCAACGTTGCCATCCACCGCCACCGGGTAGCCAAAGCCGCGCAGCATGCGCTCGGTATGGTCACGCGTCGGCGCCGGTTCGGTCACGCGGGTCTCGCCGGCAGCATACAACCCAGCCAGCAGCAGACAGGATTTGACCTGGGCGCTGGCCATCGGCATTTCGTAGCTCATGCCGGTCAGGCGCTGGCCACCACGAATGGTCAGCGGCGGGCGGCCTTCCGGGCCGGTTTCGATGACCGCACCCATCGCACGCAGCGGCTTGGCCACGCGGTTCATCGGACGCTTGGACAGCGAGGCGTCGCCGGTCAGCACGGTGTCGAACGGCTGTGCGGCCAGCAGGCCGGAGAGCAGGCGCATGGAAGTACCGGAGTTGCCCAGGTACAGCGGCCGGGCGGCGGTTTGAGGCCATTCAGGCCGACGCCATGAATGGTCACCTTGCCGTGGTGCGGCCCCTCGATCACCACACCCATGTCGCGAAAGGCCTGCAGGGTGGCCAGGGCGTCCTCGCCTTCGAGGAAGCCCTCCACCTGGGTCACGCCTTCGGCCAACGAGCCGAGCATGATCGAGCGGTGCGAGATGGACTTGTCGCCCGGTACGCGGATACGGCCGGAGAGCGAGCCACCGGGATTGGCGAGGTAGATCAGGTCGTTCGAGTGCATGGCGTCCACATAGGCCCTGCGGGCCAGGATTTTGCTGAAATGCTCGCGGGCATGCCGGGCGCGGGTGAACACGCCGAGCAACTGATGCCCGTCCCCAGCGTCGACCGCGCCGCGCAGGGCGTCGAGGTCGTCGCGAAATGCGTCGAGGGTGCGCAACACCGCCTCGCGGTTGGCGAGGAAGATGTCGTGCCACATCACCGGGTCGCTGCCGGCAATCCGCGTGAAGTCGCGGAAACCGCCAGCGGCGTAACGGAAGATCTCCAGGTTCTCGCTGCGCTTGGCCAGCGAGTCAACCAGGGTGAAGGCCAGCAGGTGCGGCAGGTGGCTGGTGGCGGCCAGCACCTGATCGTGGTGCTCCACCTCCATATGTTCCACATCGGCACCCAGGGCGCGCCACAAGCCGTCGATTAGCGCCAGCGCCGAGTCATCCGTAGAGGCCTGCGGCGTAAGGATCACCTTGTGACGACGGAACAGCTCGGCGTTGGAAGCTTCCACACCGCTCTGCTCGGAACCGGCGATCGGATGACCCGGCACGAAACGCGCCACCTTGCCGTCGAAGGCCAGGCGCGCCGCGCGCACCACATTACCCTTGGCGCTGCCGACGTCGGTGAGCACCGCGTCGCCCAGCTCCAGCCTGGCCAGTTGGCCCAGCAGCTTTTCCATGGCCAGGATAGGCACCGCCAGCTGGATCACCGCGGCCCCCTGACAGGCGGCCGCCAGCTCGGTCTCGCAGCGGTCGACCACGCCTAGCTCCACGGCCAGACGGCGCGACTCGGCATCAAGATCCACGCCCACCACTTCGTCGAACAACCCCTTCTCGCGCATGCCTTTGGCGAAGGAGCCGCCGATCAGGCCGAGCCCCACCACCACCAGGCGACCGAGTCTGCCCGGCACGTGTTGCAGCGGCATTGCATCAGCCACGGAGAATCTGCTCCAGCGCCTTGAGGAAGCGGGCGTTTTCCTGCTCGGTACCGATGGACACGCGCAGGAACGTCGGCATGCCGTAGCCAGCCACCGGGCGCACGATGACACCGGCCTGCAGCAGCGCCTGGTTGATCGGCGCCGCATCGCGGCCGAAATCGACGGCGATGAAGTTGCCTTTGGACGGAATCCAGCTCAGCCCCAGATGACGGAAGCCCGCTTCCAGCTGAGCCATGCCGGCATCATTGGTGTGGCGGCTGGCCGCCAGGTAATCGGCATCATCCAGCGCGGCGCAGGCGGCGGCGAGGGCCAGGCTGTTGACGTTGAACGGCGCACGCACGCGGTTGAGTACATCGGCCACCTGCGGCGAACTCAGCGCATAGCCGACGCGCAGCGAGGCCAAGCCATAGGCCTTGGAGAAGGTGCGCGAGACCAGCAGATTGGGGTAGCGCGCCAGGTAGTCGAGGCCGTCCGGCAATTCGTCACCCTCGGCGTACTCGATATAGGCCTCGTCCAGCACCACCAATACGTTCTGCGGCACGCGAGCAAGGAAGGACTCCAGCGCAGCCGGGCCGAACCAGGTACCGGTCGGATTGTTCGGATTGGCGACGAACACCACGCGGGTATTGGCGTCGATGGCGGCCAGCATGGCCTCCAGGTCATGACCATGCGCCTTGGCCGGCACCACCTTGCCCTGCGCACCAACGGCCTGAGTGGCAATCGGGTACACGGCGAAGGCGTACTGGCTGAACACGGCGTTCAGGCCTGGCGCCAGCCAGGCGCGTGCGACCAGGTCGAGGATGTCGTTGGAGCCGTTGCCCAGGGTCACCTGGGCCGGACTGACGCCGCAGCGGGCCGCCAGCTTCTGCTTCAGCTCGAAGCCATTGCCGTCCGGGTAGCGGGTCAGCTCGGCCAATTCGGCGCGGATCGCATCCAGCGCCTTGGGCGAAGGCCCCAGCGGATTCTCGTTACTGGCCAGCTTGACGATACCGGCCGGGTCGAGATTCAGCTCACGGGCCAGCTCGTCGACCGGCTTGCCCGGCACATAGGGCGAGAGTTTCTGCACGCCCGGCACGGCCAGGGCGAGGAAATCGCAACTCATGATGGCTCCTCAGAGAACCGCTTTCGGGTAGGAACCCAGCACCTTCAGGGCGACGGCTTCGCTGTTGATCTTCTCCAGCACATCCTTGATCAGCGGGTCCTGGTGGTGGCCGACGAAGTCGATAAAGAACACGTAGGTCCACTTGCCGCTGCGCGACGGGCGGGTTTCGATGCGGGTCAGGTCGATGCCATTGGTGTGGAACGGCACCAGCAGCTCGTGCAGGGCACCCGGCTTGTTGCGCATGGAGACAATGACCGAGGTCTTGTCGTCGCCGGTCGGCGGCACTTCCTGGCTACCAATGATGAGGAAGCGCGTGGAGTTGTCCGGGCGATCTTCGATCTTTTCCTGCAGCTTGGTCAGACCGTAGAGGCTGGCCGCCATATCGCCGGCGATCGCCGCCGAGTTCCACTCGCTCTTTACCCGCTTGGCCGCCTCGGCATTACTGGAAACCGCTACGCGCTCGACGCTCGGGTAATGCGCGTCCAGCCACTTGCGGCACTGCGCCAGGGACTGGGCATGGGAATAGATGCGGGTGATCTTGTCGGTCTTGGTGGTGTCGCCGACCAGCAGGTGATGGTGGATGCGCAGCTCCACCTCACCACAGATCACCATGTCGTGCTCGAGGAAGCTGTCCAGGGTATGGTTGACCGCACCCTCGGTGGAGTTTTCCACCGGCACCACGCCGAAGTTGACCGCACCAGCGGCCACCTCACGAAACACCTCGTCGATCGCCGCCATCGGCTGGCTGATGACCGCATGACCGAAATGCTTGAGTGCCGCAGCCTGGGAGAAGGTACCTTCCGGGCCGAGGTAGGCGATTTTGAGCGGCTGCTCCAAGGCCAGGCAGGAGGACATGATCTCGCGGAACAGTCGCGCGATTTCCTCATTGTCCAGCGGGCCCTTGTTCAGCTCCATGATGTGCTTGAGCACCCAGGCCTCACGTTCGGGGCGGTAGAACACCGGCTTCTCGCCCGCTGGCAGGGACTGCATCTTGACCCTTGCCACATCCTGGGCACAGCGCGCGCGCTCGCTGATCAGCTCGAGGATCTTCTCGTCGAGGCTGTCGATGCGAACCCGCAGCGCCTTGAGCTGATCGGCCTCACTCATCAGCCGTGCTCCTTCTCAAACTCGGCCATGTAGGCCACCAACGCCTCCACGGCATCCAGACCGGTGGCGTTATAGATGGAAGCGCGCATGCCGCCCACCGAGCGATGGCCCTTGAGGTTGAGCAGGCCGCGCGCTTCGGCGCCGGCCAGGAAGGCCTTGTCCAGCTTCTCGTCGGCCAGGCGGAACGGCACGTTCATCCAGGAGCGCGCGCTCGGCTGGATAGGGTTGGTGTAGAAGTCACTGGCATCGATGGCCTTGTACAGCAGATCCTTCTTGGCCTTGTTGCGCTTCTCCATCGCGGCGACGCCGCCCTGCTCCTTCAGCCACTCGAAGACCAGGCCGGAGAGGTACCAGGAATAGGTCGCCGGGGTGTTGTACATGGAGCCGTTATCGGCAGCGACCTTGTAGTTGAGCATGGTCGGGCAGACGCTGCGGGCGCGGCCCAGCAGGTCTTCGCGGATGATCGCGACAACCAGGCCGCTGGGGCCGATGTTCTTCTGCGCACCAGCGTAGATCAGGCCGAACTTGGAGACGTCGATCTCCCGGGAGAGGATGTCCGAGGACATGTCCACTACCAGCGGGGTGTCGCCCACTTCGGGAATCCAGTCGAACTGCAGGCCACCGATGGTCTCGTTGCTGGCGTAGTGCACGTAGGCGGCGTCTTTCGACAGCTGCCACTCGTTCTGCCCGGGAATGGCGAAGTAGTCATAGCCCTTGGCGCTGGCGGCGACATTGATGTTGCCGTAGCGCTGCGCCTCCTCGATGGCCTTCTTCGACCAGATGCCGGTCTCGATGTAGTCGGCCACGCCGTCTTCCGGCAGCAGGTTGAGCGGGATCTCGGCGAACTGCTGGCTGGCGCCTCCCTGCAGGAACAGCACCTTGTAGTCGCTGGGGATACTCAGCAGGTCGCGCAGATCCTGTTCGGCCTTCTCGGCGATGGCCACGTACTCGTCGCTGCGATGGCTCATCTCCATCACGGACAGACCCTTGCCCTGCCAGTCGAGCATCTCCGCCTGGGCACGCTCCAGAACGGCGGTGGGAAGCGCGGCCGGGCCGGCGCAGAAGTTATGGGCGCGTTTGCTCACTTCGACTCTCTCACTCTTCGCTGTTGCCGGTCTCCGCGCCATCTTCGGCCACGGCTACCGCTTCTTCGTTCTGCTCGATGCCTTCTTCGTCCAGCTCATCGTCACCGCCGGACGGCTCCTGCACCCGCTCCAGGCCGACCAGGGTCTCGTCCTTGGCCAGCTTGATCAGGGTCACGCCCTGGGTGTTACGGGAAGAGGACGAGACTTCGTCGACACGGGTACGCACCAGGGTGCCCTGGTCGGAGATCAGCATGATCTCCTCGCCGTCCTGTACCTGCACGGCGCCGACCAGCTTGCCGTTACGCTCGTTGATCACCATGGCGATCACACCCTGGCCACCACGGCCGCGGCGCGGATAGTCGGCCAGCGGGGTGCGCTTGCCGTAACCACGCTCGGAGGCGGAGAGAATCTGCGCATTGGCTTCCGGAATCAGCATGGAAATCAGGCGCTGACCCTCGGCCAGACGCATACCGCGCACGCCGCGAGCGATACGACTCATGGTGCGTACGTGCTTTTCCTTGAAGCGAATGACCTTGCCGGCGTCGGAGAACAGCATGACTTCCTTGGCGCCGTCGGTGATGGCGGCAGCGATCAGGGTGTCGCCCTCCTCCAGCTTGAGGGCGATCAGGCCGCTGGAGCGCGGCTTGCTGAACTGCACCAGCGGGGTCTTCTTCACGGTGCCGAAGGCGGTGGCCATGAAGATGTAGGCGCCGGTCGGCTCGTCCTGCTCGTCGTCGGTCACTTCAGCGTCGCTGTCATCGGCCGGCTCGGCCTCGACCACTTCGCCCTCGATCACCGCATTCTCGTTGTCGTCCAGGTCTTCGCCTTCTTCGGCGGCCTGCTGACGCAGGGCCTCGAGGTCGATCTGCAGCATGGCGGTGATGCGCTCACCCTCGTCCAGCGGCAGCAGATTCACCAGCGGACGACCACGCGCCGCGCGGGACGCTTCCGGAATCTCGAAGGTGCGCAGCCAGTAGACCTTGCCTTTGCTGGAGAACAGCAGCAGGGTGGCATGGCTGTTGGCGACCAGCAGGTGCTCGATGTAGTCCTCGTCCTTCACCCCGGTGGCCGACTTGCCCTTACCACCACGACGCTGCGCCTGATAGGCATGCAGCGGCTGGGACTTGGCGTAGCCGCCGTGGGAGATGGTGACGACACGCTCTTCCTCGGTGATCAGGTCAGCGATGGTCAGATCCATCTGCGAGGCCATGATCTCAGTGCGACGGGCGTCGCCGAACTCGGCCTTGACCTTCTCCAGCTCCTCGCGGATGACTTCCATCAGGCGCTCGGGGCTGGTCAGGATGCGGATCAGCTCGCCGATCTGGGTGAGGATTTCCTGGTACTCGGCCAGCAGCTTCTCGTGCTCCAGGCCAGTCAGGCGGTGCAGACGCAGCTCGAGGATGGCCTGGGCCTGCTCGGGCGACAGGTAGTACTTGCCATCGCGCAGGCCGTACTGCGGATCCAGGTCTTCCGGACGGCAGGAGTCGGCACCGGCGCGCTCAACCATGGCTTCCACGGCGCTGGAAGCCCAGGCGGTGGCGATCAGGCGCTCCTTGGCCTCGGCCGGAGTCGGCGAGGTCTTGATCAGCTCGATGACCGGATCGATGTTGGACAGAGCAACTGCCTGGCCTTCGAGGATATGACCGCGCTCGCGGGCTTTGCGCAGCTCGTAGACGGTGCGGCGGGTCACCACTTCACGGCGGTGGCGGACGAACACCTCGAGCATGTCTTTCAGGTTCAGCGTACGCGGCTGGCCGTCGACCAGGGCCACCACGTTGATACCGAACACGCTCTGCATCTGGGTCTGGGCGTAGAGGTTGTTCAGCACCACCTCGCCGACTTCGCCACGACGCAGCTCGATAACCACGCGCATGCCGTCCTTGTCGGACTCGTCGCGCAGCTCGGTGATGCCCTCGATCTTCTTCTCTTTGACCAGCTCGGCGATCTTCTCGATCAGGCGCGCCTTGTTCAGCTGGTAAGGCAGCTCGGTGACGATGATCTGCTGGCGGCTGCCGCCCTTCTCCATATCCTCGACGGTGGCGCGAGCGCGCATATAGATGCGCCCACGGCCAGTGCGGTAGGCCTCGATGATGCCGGCGCGACCGTTGATGATGCCCGCGGTGGGGAAGTCCGGACCGGGAATGTACTGCATCAGCTCATCGACGGTCAGCTCGGGGTTGTCGATCAGCGCCAGGCAGCCGTCGATCACCTCGGTCAGGTTGTGCGGCGGGATGTTGGTTGCCATGCCCACGGCAATGCCCGACGAACCGTTGACCAGCAGATTGGGGATCTTGGTTGGCATGACCGCCGGAATCTGCTCGGTGCCGTCATAGTTGGGTACCCAGTCGACGGTTTCCTTGTCCAGGTCGGCCAGCAGCTCGTGGGCCAGCTTGGCCATGCGCACCTCGGTGTATCGCATGGCTGCAGCATTGTCGCCGTCCACCGAACCGAAGTTACCCTGGCCATCGACCAGCATGTAGCGCAGGGAGAAAGGCTGGGCCATGCGCACGATGGTGTCGTAGACAGCCGTATCGCCGTGCGGGTGGTACTTACCGATCACGTCACCGACCACACGGGCGGACTTCTTGTAGGCCTTGTTCCAGTCGTTGCCCAGCTCGCTCATGGCGTAGAGCACGCGACGGTGCACCGGCTTCAGGCCGTCGCGCGCATCCGGCAGCGCACGCCCGACGATCACGCTCATGGCGTAGTCGAGGTAGGACTGTTTCAGCTCGTCTTCGATATTGACCGGGAGGATTTCTTTGGCCAGTTCGCCCATGAGAAGCCTGGTTCCTTGTTCTCAAATGCTCCCTGCAAGGAGCGCTATTCAGAAGGGACTGAACGCCCCATGCCAACATAAGCGGCGAATACTACCACATACGTCGACGCAGCCCCACCGCCAGCTCCCCGACAAAACACCCTTAGCATTCACACTCTGCAGCCGACAATGATGAGAGCAAGCCCCCAGACCAAAGCGACAGCCAAATGCCAGCGAGATGAAACCAAAGACAGCGCACCAAGACCGGACACATCAGCTTGCAGTGTCAGCTTACTGCTGACGAGGAGGCACTTCAGGGGAACCAAGCTTACCCAGCCGCAAACGAAGGCCATCAGATGCCCCCCTAATCATCATTCTCACAACATCTTTGCGTTGAGCAGAAAAGAGCGCAAAAAAGCAAAATGCACGGATATTTCGGGAAAAATCAGAAAACTTCCAACTTAAAGGCATATAGTTACGCCGAAACAAAGCAAAGCTATTCCTATAAATATAGTAATAGCGAAACGGCGAATGATAAGGAACCATGCGCCATCGCAAAAACCAGAACCTGACTCGCCGGTCCCCCAAAGAGTGGAGCATTACCGCTCCATCCACACCGAATAGACGATACCCCATGTAACGAGCCCTGAAACACCACTCCGTGTCAATGTGATCAATGAACAACGCTGCATCCATTAAACCGACATCAGCCAATACGGATACCGGGATAAGCGAACCAGATGAAATAAGAAAATCCGCTTCAGCAACGCTGCGCCCCGGCAAAGGAGTCACCCGTCTGTAACCAAAACAACTATTGCGCACAAAACCAGAAAGAGCAGATGTCGCCTCATCTTTGTAGGCTGGCGCCACTGCTGCAACCCTGACACCTTCTGCCTCCAGACTCTCAAGAGCAAAAAGCAATCGAGAGATCATGCCTTCGTCTGGCAAACTGTCTTGATCAAAAATCACGACATGAGAGGCACCCGCCGCTCTCGCAAACTCAATACCGACATTCTGAGCCTGAGCCAGGCCATAATTTTCAGCCTGGAGAATAACGTCTACCTGATCGGAAAGCCCGCTCTCCAGCAGAAACTTATCCACGCATAAATTCGAGCCGTTATCCACAATAACGGTCCGATGAGTCTGCTCAGCAAGCCTGCGAAGCTGCAGCTCCAAATGAGCAATATCAGGAAAGTACGTTACAACAACCGCATAAACACAACTAGCACTCTGATCCGGCACATACGCCACCTCCGAATCATGCATATCGCCGGACCTTACGCATAACTGCTCGTAACAGGGCCGAGAAACCGCCCTGCGAATAAGAACGCTTGATCCGCCTTAGGATGCTCAATCCAGCGGTAGGCATAAGGGATTGGCGCACCAGGTCTCGATCAGCTGCCTTGGTCAGACTGCCACATCTAGCACAGAAATCAGCAACCACGCGATCCCAACGGAAAGCTTCAGCGTAAGCAAATACTGAATCACTCATCGCACCTAAACTGCCTCGATCATCCATGAGCGCCTTGATTGCCGAAACCCAGCCATCAACGCACTCATAATCGATAGCGATACCGCAATCCTCCGCTGCCAAGGAGTCACCAAAGACATCGCCACGAGTTGAAACCACCGGCAAACCGCACCATAGATAGTCCAGCATCCGCGTTCTAAATGAAAAAATGGTTTCCGGATTATTGTAATGGGCACTTACACCAACGTTGGCGTCCAACAAGTAATTATGGCGATCTTCGTAAGAAACCCAACCGAAGTTGAAGTGTACAAACTTGCCCGTTAGTCCGAGCTCATCTGACAAAGCAACAGCAGCTGCACACATATCATGCTGACTGATACCAGGATTGGGGTGCTTAACACCCACAAAAGCCAAATGCACGCGATACCCACGCTCGACCAACTGCTTGACTGCCCGAATAACAGTCAGCGGATCGAACCACTGATAGATCCCCCCACCCCACACCAGCACGAAGTCATCTACCGGAATGTTGAACATCTCGCGCAGTGCATTGCGCTCCCGTCGCGGCTTTATTGGCGAGAGCCCGAATGGAAGCAAGGAGATCAGATCATCGACATTGGCTCGACTGGCATTAGGCCAGCGCAGCGCATTGATACGCCCCATGGCAGTCAAAGCACCCAGCCAATAGTTGCGCTGTCTTTCGCTGGCACAAATGAAGTGATCTGCATAAGCCAACTGCTCTCGCACAACATCAGCGAGATATGCCCCCGTCAGCGTCCTGGTTTCCATATCCACACCATCGGAAACCTGATGATATTCAAGAGGGATGGGGCAATAAAGGTCGGCCACCAAAACCGCCGAGCTATCCTTGAGAAAAGGATGAGCACGCAAAGCATCTCCCTGCACGACAATAATATCAGCCTCGTCTGCAACCTGACGAAAGCGCTGGCTGGAGAACTCAATAATCTCGAAAGGCGTAGTAACCTGCAACGAAACATTCGGAGACGCCAGCACAACAGCATGCTCAGACGCAAGTTGCCGGGCTATTTCAACACAGCGGATAGCTGGCCCGGCCATCTTGACGCCAATGACATCGTTGCAGACAACCAGAATCTTACGCTTCAAGAGAAGAGTTCCAACAAGAGATAAGCATTAATATTAAGCAATGCAAAAATGCCCAATACACACAAAAGAGCAAAAGCAAACTTCCTTACCTTATAACGAAGGAACCAGTAATGGAGCTGCTCATACAATCTACGCCGATAGAGCGCAACATCCGAGGCTGCTTTAACTTCAAGCGCATTAGCCACCTGCTTATGCAAGTAGTGATACTTCATATAATTGAAACGAAGCTTTAGTGATTTCGCCCCCCCCCCCCGAGTAGATGAGGCAAGCGGAACATCCTTGATAACCGCGAGCCAACTCGAAGCGATCGCGCGATGCGAATAACGCTCACGAACGTACTGCATTGCGGAGCGAGAGATGGAGCGTCCTTCACCTGCGTGATCAGCAGCATAGACAATACTACTCACCCAGGACTCGACATCATTCCCTGTCAAATAGCCCGTGACACCATGCTCAACACAGTCCTTATAGGGAAGGACATCACTATATAGCCCCGGAATACCGCAACCACCATACTCACGAAACTTGTTATTTGTCTTCGACGCATTGAAAGGGCTATCCAAGAGCGGAGCTAGTCCGAGCGACCACCTGCGGGATATCTTGAATTTTATAAATTCCTGGTAGTCGGAAAAACCCGGAAACCACTGAACACTCTCTAACTGGCGCAGGCGGGAAGAAACACCACCGATAAACTCAAAACGTATATCGGGCCTCCGCCCAGCCAAATCCATTACAACCTGTTCGATTATATCGAACTCTTCAGCCCTATACCCCCCCGCATAACCCACAACAAAATCCCTTGAATTATCACCACCCTCCTTATCAACGAGACCCGCTGCAAGATCGCTATCAAAGGGAGCCGCTAACAGCTCACATCGAAGCGAAGGGAACCGCTTCCGTATAAATTCAAAGAGGGTCGGGGTATGCGTAATGATCAGCGCCGAACCGCGCACAAAAGCATCCAAGGTCGAGACAACCTCTGCAGACCTATAGAAAACAGCCAACTCAGACTGCCCCTGGATGCACCAGAAATTATCATCGAGATAATAAATATAAGGAATGGATTTTTCTGAAAGGAAGCTCGGTACCCATGCATAATCCGGATGGCAGACCCGACAGAAGACATTCACACCGGAATGCAAAACCTCCCAATCTAGAGCCGCCATGACGCGCACCTCACAAGATACGTCATCCGCCATATCATCAAGAAAGCGAGATACTACACGGACCGTAGAAATGTCACCCTCACACCAGAAATTTATCTTCACAGATAATCCACCCGCTAAGACTGCCTAGACAACATATCAACCATCGCTGGCTGAACCCCCGCAGCCAGCAGTCTTTGCTGATACTCTTGAATCGAATACTGGACACGATAGAAATCCACAACACCGCTCGCTATATTTACCGAAGCATAGCAAGCTCCCGGAATTCGATCGCGCGCCTGACCCACAGAGCCCGGATTAAGCATGCGCGCGGGGCCAATCTGCCGCAGCATCGGATGATGCGTATGGCCAGCAACCAGCACGACCACCCCAGGATCCAGTTCAAACGTTATTGGCGTGTCCGGATAAATATATTCCTCGACACTCCGCTCGGTCCCATGGACCATTCGGACAATACTCGCACAATCCCCAAAGCAAATATCCAATACATCAGGTAACGACCTAAGCCACTCCGTGTTGGCCAACGTAAGTGCGGTACGCGTATCCTTGATGCGGTACTTACTCTCACGAGAGTCACTATATGAGAGCTCCTCCAGAACATATTTATCGTGGTTGCCCTTGATGCAAGTGACACCCCGATCAATCAGGAGCGCAGAAACTTCATTCGGCTCCGTGTAGTAACCCAGAATATCACCCGCACAGAAAACAGATGCCTTTGCGGGTATAGAGGCAAGAACAGCCTTGAGCGCCGGGAAATTCGAATGAATATCAGAAATAAAAAAAATTGGCTCCTCAGAGGAAGCCAATTTAACTATTTGCCGTTTCATTTACTGAAAATACAACTCTTCGTAGTAACGCAAAAAGCGCCCGGAGCGAGCAACACTCCAGCCCTCATAGGACTTACCCAAGACAACATTGTAGACGAACGCCGCACAGGAATTGAATCCATAGTGCGCCTTTGAACCCTCGGTTGAACTCAGCCGGCCATTAATCTCAAACAGCACAGGCCCCGATGCCGTCATGATCAACTGAACATTGATATGGCCGAAGTCCAGACCCTCAGCAACCAATGCACTGGCAACTGAAGCGACATAGTCATGAATTGCTGGTGAATGGACAATCTCACCAAATGATGTAGCGCCATCTGGAGTTAATGTACGCTTGAACACGATAATATTCGTAGATTTTGAGTAGCGATCAATGTAACAACCGCAGGTATACTCATCACCAACTAGCATCTCCTGGACAAGAAATGCATTAACGTTCAAAGCCTCATCTGCGATCAACCTTCTGGCAGCGCCGATATCGGCCACCTTGTAGATATTCCTCGAAGAGGAACTATGGTTGGGCTTTATAACCACAGCCCCCAAGCACTGATCGTTCAGCAGGTAATCCGCCAAAGAAAAGGTCTGCGGAACACGTACCGAGTGACGCCCCAGAACCGCAGAGGTCTTTACTTTATCGAGACAAATAGACGCTGCCTGCGAGGACAACGTCGCCGCCTTTAGGGTCCGATCACGAAAAGTCGCAATCTTGGCAAGTTCGTGCTGGGTGCCCGCAAAGACAATATCTATTGAATGCTGAGCAACATAGTCCTCTAGAAAATCAATATAGCTCTCACTAGCGGCTAGAGGAAAAATAGGAGTCGCAATAACTGGCGCAGATGGCTGGTTAAAAAACCGCCCCGCCCCCAACTCATCACTATTGGCAAAATGAATTTGAAGCGGCTCACCAAAGTCGTGTTCTGCCAAGGCCTTGTAGATGCTTTGCCCCATAACAGAGCCAGCACCGGTAATCAAAATATTCAAGTCGCCACTCCAGCTTTTTGTTCAATCAACTCATCAACATAAGCATCTAGCGCTTCCGCAAAGGTCGGCCACAAGGGCCTGTACCCTGATGGGAAGGCAACCTCCATTGTTCGAATATCGAGCGCAGAATTATCTTGCTCCAGCACTTTAACCTCAACAGGCAAAGACGCACGCACGCTCACCCTATCAAGAATATCCTTGACCGAGAGAGCATCTGGATAACCAACATTCAATATCTTACGCTGCGCCATTTCCGCAAAAGAGTCCTGGGCAATCCACCGAATAAAATGCACCAACTCCCTAGCATGGATATAGGTTCGTCGCTTCAAACCCTGGCCATAAAGCCTAAGACTACTGCCCTGCAGGACGGCCGCCTCGACAGCCTTAAAAAAGTTCCCGTGACGCTGCCCTGCACCAAAAACATCGGCAACTCGCAAGATAACTACAGGAACTTTGGCCAAATCACAGAAAATGCGCTCGCCGAATACTTTCGAAGCGGAATAATTATCCATAACTCTAACAAAATCTGTAACCCTACAATCGCGCATGTAGGGATATACATTATTGCCAGACAAATAAATCACGCCACGATGTTTCGCATTAGCAACATCTAAAACATGCATATCAATCATCACGTTTTCAGCAACAGAAACAGATGATTGACTAATGTTGGCAGCAAAGTGGAGCACTAACGCCCCCGCCGGAACATTAGAGAAGGGCGTTTCCGCGAAACACCCTTCCCCCCATGCATCTATAAGACATGAACCAATGTATCCGGTCGAGCCTGTAACTGCGATTTTTGCAGACTCCGAATAACGGCAGCGAAGATCCATTTTAAAACTTCACAGCCACAATAGACTTCAACTTCTCACAGATAAACTCAACATCCGCCCGAGTAACGCCCATATGCATGGGCAAAGACAGAATTTCTTTACTGGCTTCATGAGCCTTAGGACAAGTACCTGCACCAAAGCTGTAAAGGCCATACTCGGTATTGTCACGATAGTGAACACCCGGATGGATTTCATATTCATTCAGCGCCATCAGCACCTGCTCGCGCTTCTGTACACGCACTTGGAATAGATGACGAGATGATTCGCAGCCCGGAGCAATAGGCACGACGCGGATCAGCTCGTCACCGGACAGCAGTTCTTCATACCAGCTGGCCAATTGGCGACGATAGGCGTTGTCGCGATCAAGATACTTCAACGATACCAGAGCAATAGCAGCCATGATGGAGTTGCCATGGTATTTGAAACCCAGCTCCTCCACGTCATACATCCACTTGTAAGCGCCCTGCGTCACCGTACGAGCATAGGTGTCTTTATTAATACCGAGCCAAGTCAACTTACGCGCGCGCTCATCATCTTCAGCGGACGCGAAGCAGATCATGCCGGAATCGGCAGTAGCCAAGTTCTTGACCGCCTGATAACTGAAGACCGTCACATCAGCATCCCAGCCTACGTGCTTGCCATGAAGACGCGTGCCTGACATGTGTGCCGCATCGAGAATCAGCTTGATGCCACGAGCCTTACACAGCTTGACAATCGCCTCATACTTTCCGGTATTTCCGCCCAGACCAACATAAATCAACGCTTTCGTTTTCGGCGTAATCTTGCGCTCAACATCAACCGGATCCAGGCAGAGGTATTCGTCGACATCGGCAAAGACCGGTTTCAAGCCCGTTTGAATAATCGCGTGGTTAGTAGAAATGAATGTCAGCGGCGTAGTAATCACCTCTGCATCATCTTCCCAGCCATACTTCTCTTTGAAAAGGTGAAATGCGAGATGAAGCCCGACAGTGTTGGAGCTAAGAAAGTGCGCGTGTGGCAGACCGGTGTACTGCTTCCAGGCATTCTCGATCTCTACGGTTTTGAAGCCAAGGCCGGTCCAGCCCTTTTCAAGGCACTCGCGAATACCCGCAAGGCACTCATCGACACGAAAATTTGGAACAAACAGCTGAATAGCCATAATATTAACCTCTGACACCATTCAAGTAATGATCAATTACGATCTCTGGCTCACCGTCCTCTATGATCTTGCCATGATCAAGCCAAATGACTCTATTACAGAGTCGCTTAATCAGATCCGGTTGGTGAGATACGAAAACCATAATGCTCGACGCTGCAATAAAGCTATGCATTCTATCCAAGGCTTTATCGATAAACTCAGCATCCCCCCCCGCAAATAACTCATCCAAAATGAGAATATCCGGCTTGACCGCGGTAGCAATTGCGAAGGCGAGACGCATATACATACCGGTTGAGTAATACTTAACCGGCGTGTCAATAAATTCTTCGAGCCCGGTGAATTCTATAATTTCTGGCTCAATCTCCTTCAGCTTAGCTGTTCCATACCCTAGAATTGCTCCATTCAGATAGATGTTTTCACGACCACTCAACTCCGCATTGAAACCAGCACCGATTTCTAGCAAAGGCGCAATACGGCCGCTAACGGAAACTTTTCCTTGACTCGCATGATAAATACCGCAGATCGTCTTCAGCAATGTACTCTTGCCGGCACCGTTGTGACCAACGATGCCAACGCGCTCACCATGCTGGATATTCAAGGTAACATTATCCAGCGCTTTAAACTCAGAGTAGCTTTTTCTACCTTCTCGCCTCATTAGCTCGGCAAAGAACTCCTTCAGCAAGCCACCTTTCTTGTGATAAAGCCTGAAGTTAAGCGAAACGTCTTTAACTGAGATATTTGAGTTCATGCAATCACAACTTGAATACTATGTATTGATCGTTCTTTTTGAAAAAATAAATACCTGAAACAAGACTTACCAGCATGATCACTATAACCTTGCTGTACACTTCCATCGAAGCAATTTGCCCTTCATAAATTGGCAAACGGAAGATCTCAACAAACCAAGTAAGCGGATTATAATCAAAGAACCAGCGATATTTTTCAGGAACAAAACTCAGCGGATAGATGATCGGCGTCAAATAATATAAAGCCTGAAGGACTACACCTATGATATTCGGCAGATCCCTAAAAGACACAGTAGCAACCGATAGCGACAGTGCCAAGCCTAGCGCAAACAAGAAAATCAGCAGAAAATTCAAAGGTAGAATAGCCAACGCCGGGGTAAGTGGTGCTCCAATTGCCAAGGCAATCAGAAACAGACAAGCGGTACTCAGAACAGCATCAACCAACAAGCTTACTGATTGCGAAACAACAAATATCTGCTTGGGCACACTGACTTTCTTTATCAACGCCTCGTTATTAAGGAGCGACGACATACCCTGCGAGAGACATTGCGAAAAGAATGTAAACGGAACCAAACCCGAAAACAGAAAAACGGCAAAACTCTTCAGTGGCCAACGCATGATCATTGCAAAAACAATGGAAGTAACAACCATTGTCAGCAATGGATTCAACAGCGTCCAAAGAAAACCCAGCGCCGTCCTACGATATCGGATAGTTAATAACTGCCAGATCAGCTGACGCAGCACTAATTTGTGCTTATATAAGTCCTGAAAAAATGCTATATACACAGATTAATCGCCTAAACTATTCATATACATCTGCAACCAGAAGACTTGACCCCACTGCATCCTTGGCGGAAAGCAGCGGCACAGCAGTACTCGGCCATTGAATGCCGATGCTTTCATCATTCCAGAGCAGGCAGCGCTCACTTTCAGGAGAGTAATAGTCTGTAGTTTTATATAGAAACTCAGCAGTATCACTCAGCACCAGAAAACCATGCGCAAATCCAGCCGGTATCCACAGCTGCTTCTTATTTTCCGCACTGAGAATCAAGCCCACCCACTTGCCAAAGGTAGGAGAAGACTTACGAATATCGACCGCAACATCGAAGACCTCACCCTGGACAACTCTAACCAGTTTGCCCTGGGGCTGCTTTAGCTGATAGTGCAGGCCACGCAGTACATTCCTAGCAGATTTCGAATGGTTATCCTGAACGAATTCAACACTGACGCCCGTCGCCTCGGCGAATCTGGCCTCATTGAAGCTTTCGTAAAAAAAACCACGATCATCGCCAAAAACCTTGGGCTCGATCACCATGACATCAGGAATTTCAGTCCGAGAGACGTTCATCAGACTTTCGTCTCCGACAACACATTCAACAAATACTGACCATAGCCATTCTTTGCCAACGGCCTGGCAAGCTCACGCAGCGCTTCCGCGCTGATCCACCCTTGGTGATAGGCAATCTCCTCAGGACAAGCAACTTTCAACCCCTGTCGTTTTTCCAGAGTCGCAATGAACTGCCCAGCCTCGAGAAGACTATCGTGAGTTCCCGTGTCAAGCCATGCGTAACCACGGCCCATAATCTCGACATTGAGAGCACCCTCCTCCAGATACAAGCGATTGAGGTCGGTGATCTCCAACTCACCGCGCGGCGAAGGCTGCAATGAGCGGGCTTTTTTCACAACCGAGTTGTCATAGAAGTACAAGCCGGTGACGGCGTAGTGAGACTTGGGTTTCAGTGGTTTCTCTTCGAGACTCAGTACCTTGCCCGCCGCATCGAATTCTGCGACACCGTAACGCTCGGGATCATGGACATGGTATGCAAATACAGTGGCCTGCCCCTCTCGTGCGCTTGCGCTAGCCAAGAGTTTATGGAATTCATTTCCATAATAAATATTGTCACCCAGAACAAGTGCGCAAGAGTCTTCACCAATGAACTCCGCGCCGATCAGAAAGGCCTGGGCAAGACCATCCGGGCTTGGCTGAACAGCGTACTGGAGATTAATCCCCCAGCGTGCACCATCCCCCAGGAGCCGCTCGAAGCGAGGGGTGTCCTGAGGAGTGGATATAATCAAAATATCCCGAATCCCGGCCAGCATCAGTGTACTAAGCGGGTAGTAGATCATCGGCTTGTCATAAACAGGCAACAGCTGCTTGCTTATTGCCAAAGTGGCCGGATGCAGACGAGTGCCCGAACCACCCGCCAGTACAATACCCTTACGCGCCATGTCGATCTCCTGTAATTTCGCTCAGCATTCTTGCTACGCCACACTGCCAATCGGGCAAATATATTCCAAACGTTTTTTTGATTTTCTGACAATCAAGCCTTGAGTTTTTCGGCCGCTGCGCCTTGGTTGGATAATCAACACTTGAGACGGCAAGCAAATCCTCAACAGCAAGTGACTTACCAAGGCGCCTAGCTTCATCCACTATGAATGACGCATATCCATGCCAAGAAACTGTACCATCGGCAACGAGATTATAAATACCCGTTAGGTTCCGCTGTTTTTTTACAGCACGAATACAATGGGCCGTAACGTCTGCTATCAACTCCGACCCTGTTGGAGCGCCATACTGATCAGCAACTACCTTGAGCTCCTTTTTGGACTCGGCAGCCTTGAGAATTGTTTTAGCAAAATTCTTTCCATGCGCCCCGTAGACCCAGCCCGTACGAAAAATGAGGTGGTCACATCCGGACGCAAAAATCTCCTTTTCCCCCTGTAACTTACTCGCCCCATACACACTCAAAGGGGAAGCAACGTCATCTTCCTTCCAGCAGTGCTGACCACTACCATCAAAGACATAGTCGGTCGAATAGTGCACGAGGAGCCCACCGAACTCCGCCAGCGTGTTCGCGATTACGCCTGGCGCAGCAGCATTGACAAGATGAGCAAGCGCACCCTCATCCTCAGCCGCATCTACGGCCGTGTAGGCCGCAGCATTCACAACCACATCAGGCCGCAAGCTTTCGATTGTTCTACGTAAACCGGGAAGTTCTGTAAGAGCCCCAGTCAACCCCGGGGCGCCAGAACGATCCAATGCAATCAGCTCGCCAAGAGGAGCCAGTGCACGCTGTAATTCCCAGCCCACCTGCCCGTTCTTACCTAATAGGAGAATCCTCATGGTGCAGGATCACTCTCCATATTGCTGAGTTACCCACTGCTGGTAGCTGCCGCTCTTGACGTGCTCGACCCAGTCGGAGTTGGCCAGGTACCACTCGACCGTCTTGCGAATTCCAGACTCGAAAGTTTCTTGCGGCGTCCAACCCAGTTCATTCTTTATTTTAGTCGCATCAATCGCGTAACGCTTGTCATGTCCTGGGCGATCCTGGACATACTTGACCAACGAAAAGTGCGGATTGAATTGAGACTGAGGACATAGTTCGTCCAGAAGATCGCACAGCGTCTTAACGACTTCGATATTCTTCTTCTCGTTATGACCACCAATATTGTACGTTTCCCCAACAACACCCTCGGTAGCTACGAGATACAGAGCGCGAGCATGATCTTCCACATAGAGCCAATCGCGAACCTGACTGCCATCGCCGTAAACAGGCAGCGCCTTGCCCTCAAGCGCGTTCAGAATCATCAACGGGATGAGCTTTTCGGGGAAATGATATGGGCCATAATTATTAGAACAGTTGGTCACGATAACCGGTAGCCCATACGTTCTGTGCCAGGCTCTAACCAGATGATCCGAACTTGCTTTGCTCGCAGAGTATGGCGAACTTGGCGCATAAGGCGTCTGCTCGGTAAAGAGATCCTCAGGATTTTCCAGATCGCCATACACCTCATCCGTAGAGATATGATGGAACCTGAATCTTTCCCTGCGCTCAGCATCCAATCCAGCCCAGTAAAGCTTAGAAACCTCAAGCAGAGTATAAGTACCAATTACATTCGTTTCGATAAAGGCAGAAGGCCCCTCGATAGAACGATCAACATGCGACTCTGCAGCAAGGTGCATGACGATATCAGGTTGGTGCTCCTTAAAAACCCGCTCAACCCCAGCCCTGTCGCAGATATCGACACGCTCGAAGGCATACCTAGCATCATTAGAAATCGAAATGAGCGACTCTAGGTTCCCGGCATAAGTCAGCTTGTCCAGATTTACTACAGAATTTTCTGTATGGTTGATTATGTGGCGCAAAACAGCCGAGCCAATAAATCCTGCACCACCAGTAACCAAAATCTTCATCAAAACCTCATCCATAAAATCGTGGCGCGACAAGGCGCAACCCACAACCCCACCACAAG
Organism: Pseudomonas stagnisoli; assembly: GCF_048595745.1. Lineage (NCBI taxonomy): Bacteria > Pseudomonadati > Pseudomonadota > Gammaproteobacteria > Pseudomonadales > Pseudomonadaceae > Pseudomonas > Pseudomonas stagnisoli. The sequence continues at coordinate 1,616,683 of NZ_CP184361.1, read as the reverse complement.
CCTAAATGGCCTATTGTACCAATAGGCACAAAGAAAATAAATCCCCCTCCGGGGAAACTATAGAAAATTAACAATAGACTAATTTATTAGAAAGTTTGCAACGTACAAGCTAAAAATATAATGCCGTCACTCACAATCAAACCCAGAATCTATGACGCGCTGCAGATAATCGATCTTCTGCTGCAGATCAAAGCGCACTTCACGGGAGCCAGCTAGCTGATAATCTTGGACTGACGTATATTTATAAATCCCATCAACAAACTCAAAGCTCACACCATCCAACTTCTTAACCAGCCCGTCTAAAAAAGCAGCCTTAGCCACATCATTACAACCAGAGGCGAAATTTGATATGTACTCCAACTGCTTTCTAAAATAGTCGTACGCAGCTATCACATCCAAAACAGCTTGCTCCGCTTCTCGCTGACTAGGGCGCAAACGCTCCGCTTGAGCAACATGAGAAGCAAAATCATACTTCTCAAGCTCATCAACCGCTGAAAAACCAAAGTCAAGCTCTCTTGTCTTGACCAGCAAGGCCTGCCCAGTGGGGAGCTCCGTAATAACAACACCAAGCTTGCGAAGATAATCCCTCTCAACCACATGCTGCCTTGCAAAAAGCAGCGCACCATAGTCATCAAAAATGACGACACCACCCATGCTAATTCTTGGATAAAGGGCGACGAAAGTTGAAACTTCCGCAGCAACATTATTCAGATCTATATGAAGAAAGGCAATTTTCTCCGGGCACGCAACACTCAAGATATCCGGCAATCTCCCTTGCACAGGGATAATATTATGCAGACTTGAAAATTTTCTCTTTACTTTATCAAATTGAGACGCCTGCGTAACAACACCTGAAATCTCAAAACCCTCATCCTTGTCCTCTAAAGGAACTCCACTATATGTATCATAAAGATACCAACTCTTCTCCACCTTAGAAAAGTCTAGGTATCGGCTTACTACATCAACACCAAAACCCCACTCAACACCACATTCAACGAAATCACCAGGCACACTAACTGCCTGCGACGCCAGCGAGCAGACAATATGTTTTCGCCAAATTATAGATCGCAGCACGTCTTGTAATTCTGGTACCTCAAACCTTTCCAGAGACTCCGTAAAGGCAGTGGTAAATCGCTCATCAGAAAGGAAGCCCAAATTCCTTCCGTAGACACTTAGCCCATCACCAGAAAAACAGAAAGGGATTGAGTTTAGGCTATCCGCATAAAGCCCTGCACCAAGACTCCGAACCTTAGAAATCAGCTCAGAGACATACATGTTTGGGTTGTTATTTTTCACTAACTCAACCTTAATTTATGATCCAAAAAGGCCTTAATAGCCTGTGAACTAAAGATAACCAAATACCCTGACCTAGCAGTTTTATTATATTATCGGGATAGCAAACCATCTTCTCGAAAGCCCAAAAGCTTTCACTCAATGTAGCCTTTTTCGACACATGAGCCGCGCCATTTTCGCCGCATCCGGCCGTTCGACCACGCCCTTTTCGGTGACGATCGCGTCGATCAGGTCGGCCGGCGTCACGTCGAACACCGGGTTCACCGCGTGCACCTCGGCGGCGATGCGCTGACCGCCGACGTCCAGCAGCTCGCGACCGTCGCGCTCCTCGATCGGGATGTCCTCGCCATCTTCCAGGCTCATGTCGATGGTCGAACTGGGCGCCACCACCATGAAGCGCACGCCGTGGTGCATGGCGTTGACCGCCAGCTGGTAGGTGCCGATCTTGTTGGCCACATCGCCATTGGCGGTGATGCGGTCGGCGCCGACTATGACCCAGGTGATGCCCTCGGTCTTCATCAGGTGCGCAGCGGCGGAGTCGGCGTTCAGGCTGACCGGCACCCCCTCGCCCGCCAGCTCCCAGGCGGTCAGGCGCGAGCCCTGCAGCCAGGGCCGGGTCTCGTCGGCGAACACCCGCTCGACCAGCCCGGCCAGATGGGCGGCACGGATCACGCCGAGCGCGGTGCCGAAGCCGCCGGTAGCCAGGGCACCGGTGTTGCAGTGGGTCAGCAGCTTCTGCGGGCCGTCTTGATGCTTGCGGATCAGCTCCAGGCCGAGCTGCGCCATGGTCAGGTTGGCTTCGCGATCACTGTCGAAGATACCCAGCGCCTCGACTTCCAGGGCTGACAGCGCGTCCTCGCCCGCCTTGAGGCGCTGCAGGCGCTCACGCATGCGATCCAGAGCCCAGAACAGGTTGACGGCGGTCGGCCGCGACTCGGCCAGCACCTTGAAGTCCTCCTCCAGCGCCGCCTGCCAGTCGCCACCGGCGGCCAGGCGTGCCCGCGCGCCCAGCACCAGGCCGAAAGCGGCGGCGATGCCGATGGCCGGCGCCCCGCGTACCACCATGCTGCGGATGGCCTCGGCCACGCCGGCCGCCGAATCGTAGGTCAGCCAGGTTTCTTCGCGCGGCAGCACGCGCTGGTCCAGCAGCCTCAACTTGCCATCGCGCCATTCAATGGCCTTTACCTTCTCTGCCGCCAACAGTTTGTCGCGCATGACATCCCCAACGCCGAAACGAAAAGCCGCGGATTATAGCGAGCCGCCCTCTCCAAGGCTCAGTTATACTGCCACGACTCCTCATTTACCCGGACAAATGCCATGCCCGAACCGCGCCAGCCGCTCGATCTGTTGCTCCTGCCCTCCTGGCTGGTGCCTATCGAGCCCGCCGGCGTGGTGTTGCGCGAGCACGGCCTGGGCATTCGCGACGGCCGTATCGCCCTGATCGCTCCACGCGCCGAGGCGCTGCGCCATCCGGCCACACAAGTGCGCGAGCTGCCGAACTGCGTGATCACCCCCGGCCTGATCAACGCCCACGGCCACGCCGCCATGACCCTGTTTCGCGGCCTGGCCGACGACCTGCCGCTGATGAACTGGCTGCAGGACCACATCTGGCCCGCCGAGGCCAAGTGGGTCGACGAAGCGTTCGTCCGCGACGGTACCGAACTCGCCATCGCCGAGCAGCTCAAGGGCGGCATCAGCTGCTTCTCCGACATGTACTTCTTCCCGGAAGTGGCCAGCGAACTGGTTCACAAGAGCGGCATCCGCGCCCAGCTGACCATCCCGGTGCTGGACTTCCCTACCCCCGGCGCCCGTGATGCCGAGGAGGCGCTGCGCAAGGGCCTGCGTCTGTTCGACGACCTCAAACAGCACCCGCGCATCAAGGTGGCCTTCGGCCCTCACGCGCCCTACTCGGTCAGCGACGACAAGCTGCAGCAGGTGCTGATGCTCGCCGAGGAGCTGGACGCCGGCATCCACATGCATGTCCACGAGACCGCCTTCGAGGTACAGCAGAGCCTGGAACGGCACGGCGTGCGCCCGCTTCAGCGCCTGGCCAGCCTGGGCCTGCTCGGCCCGCGCTTCCAGGCCGTGCACATGACCCAGATCGATGATGACGACCTGGAGCTGCTGGTGACGAGCAACAGCAGCGTCATCCACTGCCCCGAGTCCAACCTCAAGCTGGCCAGCGGCTTCTGCCCGGTGGAGAAGCTCTGGCAGGCCGGCGTCAACGTCGCGATCGGCACCGATGGCGCGGCCAGCAACAATGACCTTGACCTGCTCGGCGAAACCCGCACCGCCGCCCTGCTGGCCAAGGCCGTGGCCGGTAGCGCCACCGCTCTCAGCGCCCACGCAGCGCTGCGCATGGCGACGCTCAACGGCGCCCGCGCCCTCGGTCTGGATGAAAGCACCGGCTCGCTGGAACTGGGCAAGCTGGCCGACCTGGCCGCCTTCGATCTCTCCGGCCTGGCCCAGCAGCCGGTCTACGATCCGGTTTCGCAGCTGGTCTATGCCGGCAGTCGTAGCTGCGTGAAACATCTCTGGGTTGGCGGCAAGCAGCTGCTCGACGACGGGCGCCTGACGCGCCTGGACGAGCAGCGCATCGCCGCCAGCGCCCGCGCCTGGGGCGAGCGCATCGCCGGCATACACTGAATTCGTTTTCGAGACTTACCCAAGAGCACACCATGAGCAACGTCGACCACGCCGAAATCGCCAAATTCGAGGCCCTCGCCCACCGCTGGTGGGACCGCGAGAGCGAGTTCAAGCCGCTGCACGACATCAACCCGCTGCGCGTCAACTGGATTGACGAGCGCGTTGGCCTGGCCGGCAAGAAGGTGCTGGACGTCGGTTGCGGCGGCGGCATCCTCAGCGAGTCGATGGCCCAGCGCGGCGCCAGCGTAACCGGCATCGACATGGGCGAGGCCCCCCTGGCAGTGGCCCAGCTTCACCAGCTGGAGTCCGGCGTGGCCGTGGAGTACCGGCAGATCACCGCCGAGGCCCTGGCAGAAGAGATGCCTGGCCAGTTCGACGTGGTCACCTGCCTGGAAATGCTCGAACACGTACCAGACCCATCCTCGGTCATCCGCGCCTGCCACAAGCTGGTCAAGCCGGGTGGCCAGGTGTTCTTCTCCACCATCAACCGCAATCCCAAGGCCTACCTATTCGCCATCATTGGCGCCGAGTACGTGATGCGCCTGCTGCCGCGCGGCACCCACGACTTCAAGAAGTTCATCCGCCCATCCGAGCTGGGCGCGTGGAGCCGTGCTGCCGGCCTGAACGTGCAGGACATCATCGGCCTGACCTACAACCCGCTGACCAAGCGCTACAAGCTGGAAGCGGACGTCGACGTCAACTACATGATCCAGACCCTGCGCGAGGACTGAGGCGCATGGCACTGCGAGCCGTTCTCTTCGACATGGACGGTACCCTGCTGGATACCGCCCCCGACTTCGTCGCCGTGTGCCAGGCCATGCGCGCCGCGCGCGACCTGCCACCGCTGGACGAGCAACTGATCCGCGACGTGGTCTCCGGTGGCGCGCGCGCCATGGTATCCGCCACCTTCGGTCTGGAGGTCGGCGCCGAGGGCTTCGAGGCACTGCGCCTGGAATTCCTCGAGCGCTACCAGCAGCACTGCGCGGTACTGAGTCGGCCATACGACGGCATGCTCGAACTGCTCGGCGACATCGAGGCCTCGCGGCTGGTGTGGGGCGTAGCCACCAACAAGCCGGTGACCTTCGCTGCGCCGATCATGCAGCAGCTGGCCCTGGCCGAACGCGCCGCCGTACTGGTGTGTCCGGACCACGTGCCGCGCAGCAAGCCGGCCCCGGACATGCTCCTGCTGGCTTGCGAGCAAATGGGCATCGCCCCCGGCGACGTGCTGTTCGTCGGTGACGATGCCCGCGACATCGAGGCCGGTCGCGCCGCCGGCTGCAAGACCGCTGCCGTCACCTACGGCTATATCCACCCCGAGGACAACCCGCGCCACTGGGGGGCCGACGTGGTGGTGGATCATCCCCTGGAGCTGCGCGCCGTACTGGATCGCGCGCTCTGCAGCTGCTGAGTCGCTGGGCTTCGCCGCGCTCAACCCCACCTGTGTATTGACGAGATACGAGCCATGTTCGACTACCAAGCCCACCCCGACCTGCTCAAGGGCCGTGTGATCCTGGTCACCGGCGCCGGTCGCGGCATCGGTGCCGCCGCCGCCAAGACCTTCGCCGCACACGGCGCCACCGTGCTGCTGCTGGGCAAGACCGAGGGCAACCTCAACCACCTGTATGACGAGATCGACGCCGCCGGACACCCGCAGCCGGTGGTCATCCCGTTCAACCTGGAAACCGCCCTGCCGCACCAGTACGACGAGCTGGCCGCCACCATCGAGGCCGAGTTCGGCCGCCTCGACGGCCTGCTGCACAACGCCGCCATCATCGGGCCGCGTACGCCGCTGGAACAGCTGTCCGGCGACAACTTCATGCGCGTCATGCAGGTCAACGTCAACGCCATGTTCATGCTGACGAGCACCCTGCTGCCTTTACTCAAGCTGTCTGAAGATGCGTCCGTGGTATTCACCTCCAGCAGCGTCGGCCGCAAGGGCCGCGCCTACTGGGGCGCTTACGGTGTGTCCAAATTCGCCACCGAGGGCCTGATGCAGACCCTGGCCGACGAAGTGGAGGGCGTCGCTCCGGTACGTGCCAACAGCGTCAACCCCGGCGCCACCCGCACCAGCATGCGCGCCCAGGCCTACCCGGGCGAGAACCCGGCGAGCAACCCGCAGCCGGAAGCCATCATGCCGGTCTACCTGTACCTGATGGGGCCGGACAGCCGCGGTGTCAACGGCCAGGCGTTTGACGCCCAGTAAGCCGAGACGACAGGCCGCCGGTTTTCCGGCGGCACCTTCGTCAGCAGGCATCAGATTGCCAGCACCCGCGCCAAAGAAGCGGCAACTTCTTGCCGGAAGACACCCAAAATTCAACCTAATGTGTTGATTTTTAAGAACTTTATAAAACTGGCACAGAACTCGCTATACCTCGACTGTCAGGGCGCACCAGCGCCAGAGGTCGAGTTACATGGTTCCTCACAACCCTTCCAACACCATCGATTTTGATGCCGCCAAACTGCAACGCCTCGGCTATGCCAGCCGTGGCCAGCGTCTGCTCAAGCCGGTCAGCCTGGCCCAGCTGCGCCAGCAGCTCAGCCTGCAGCTGCAGACATCGCTGGAAGTTGATCGCATCCTTGGCCTGTTCTTCCAGGAAGTACAGCGTCTGGTGCCGCTGAATGCATTGAGCTATCAGCTGGCCGCGAGCGATCTGCGCCTGGAGCTGGGCGAGCGTGCCAATCATTCGGCCGGCTACCGCCTGAGCCACGAAGGGGAATACCTGGGCGAGCTGACCTTCCGCCGCAACCAGCGTTTCAGCGACGACGAACTGGGCCAGCTTGAGTCGCTCCTGGCCAGCCTGCTGTTCCCGCTGCGCAATGCGCTGCTCTACCGTGCCGCCCTGCAGAGCGCGCTGCGCGACCCGCTGACCGACACCGGCAACCGCATTGCCATGAACCAGGCCCTGCAGCGCGAGGTCGACCTGGCGCGCCGCAACCTGCAACCGCTGTCGGTACTGATGCTCGACATCGACCACTTCAAGAGCATCAACGACCGCTTCGGCCATGCCACCGGCGACGAAGTGCTGAAAGCCGTGGCCACGGTGCTCAAGGACAGCCTGCGCAATATCGACATGGTGTTCCGCTACGGCGGCGAGGAGTTCCTGGTACTGCTGTCCAACACCAGCCGCGAGGCTGCACAGATGGTCGGTGAACGCCTGCGCCTGGCGGTGCTTGGCCTGCAGCATCTGGAAGAAGGTCGCGCCCTGGAAATCTCCATCAGCCTGGGCTGTGCAACGCTGCTCGCCGGCGAATCGTCCGAGAGCCTGTTGCGCCGGGCCGACAATGCGCTGTATGTGTCCAAGCGCGAGGGCCGCAACCGCCTGTCGATGGCTGGCTGAGAAACACCCGCCAACAAAAAGGGGCTCCAAGGAGCCCCTTTTTCATTGGCTGGCGATCAGCGCTTGCGGCCGAACCCCGGTCGCTGGCCATCGCCGGCCGGCGGGCGCTTGCTGGGCGCCGCCGGGCGCGGCTTGCGGGCCGGACGTTCGCTCGTCTCGCTCGCCGGGCGCGGCGTGCGCTTCTTGTTCACTTCGGAAGGACGCTCGGCCACCGGCGTACCCCGCCCACTCTCGCGACGACCGCCGGACTCCTGACGCGGAGCTCGCGGCGCGCGCTGCTCACTGTCCTTGCGCGGCCCACGCGGGGCACGTTCGCCACGCGCGGTGTCGTCGCGCGTCACCCGCGCCTCGCCAGCTTCGCTCGCCGGGCGCAATACGCGCTTGGGGCGTTCGCCCCGCGCCAGCGGCCTGGCCGCCTTGCGCTGCAGGCGATCGAGCTTGTCGCGCATTTTCTCGTTCATCGCCGGCAGCACCATCGGCTTGAGGCCGACCTCCTCGCTGAGGATGTCCAGCTCGCGCTGACCCATCTCGCGCCAGCGGCCCATGGGCAGGTCGGAGGTCATGAACACCGGCCCGAAACGCACGCGCTTGAGGCGGCTGACCACCACGCCCTGGGACTCCCACAGGCGACGCACCTCGCGGTTGCGGCCTTCCATCACCACGCAATGGAACCAGCGGTTGAAGCCTTCACCACCCGGCGCTTCCTTGATGTCGGTGAACTTGGCCGGGCCGTCTTCCAGCATCACGCCGGCCTTGAGCTGCTCGATCATCTCCTCGGTGACCTCGCCTCGCACGCGCACGGCGTACTCGCGGTCCATTTCGTAGGAGGGGTGCATCAGGCGGTTGGCCAGCTCGCCATCGGTGGTGAACAGCAGCAGGCCGGTGGTGTTGATGTCCAGACGACCGATGTTGATCCAGCGCCCCTCTTTCGGCCGCGGCAGGCGGTCGAACACGGTCGGGCGGCCTTCCGGGTCGTCGCGGGTGCAGATCTCGCCTTCCGGCTTGTTGTAGATCAGCACGCGGCGCACGGTCTGCTGCATGTCTTCGCGCTTGAGCAGCTGGCCATCGACACTGATGGCATCGCGCGGCTCGACACGGGCACCGAGGCTGGCGACCACGCCGTTGACCTTGACCCGGCCGTCAGTGATCCACTGCTCGATGTCACGGCGCGAGCCGAGGCCGGCACGGGCCAGGACTTTCTGCAGCTTCTCGCCGCTGGGACGGGGTTCGAATTCGGATTCGCTCATCTGGGCACCTCCCGGTGTAACTGAGGATGAAAAAGGTCGCGCATCATACGCGGATCGCCGACAGCACGCACGGCTGACTGACTATAGCCCGCTCAGCGGCGCTTGCGCCGACCGGTCGCCTGCCGGGCCAGCAGGCGCATGGCGGCTTCGGCCAGCACGCCCGCGCGCTCGGCCTTGCCGAGCTTCTTCCAGGCCTTGATCTCGCGCTTGCTGCGGCCGCAACCGAGGCAGATGTCGGCGTCGAACTCACAGACTTTGATGCAGGGGTTCTTGCTCATGAGGGCAACCACTCAGGGAAGGCGCCGCCAGCTTAGGCCGAGAAGGCCTCAGCTCGGGATTGAAAGTCTCAATGCCCTCAATGCAGGGATTCGCCGCTATCCAGCGTTTCGCCCTGCTCTTCTTCCGCGTCGTCGGCAGACGGCGGCAAGTCGCTGAAATCGGTCTTCAGGCCCTGCTCCATCTGGTCCAGCTCGACCAGCAGGCTGCGGAAGCTGGTTTCCTCGCGCGGCTCGGCCGGCACCTCCTCGCCCTGTTCGGCATCCACCCGCGCCTGCAAGCCAGGCGGCACCGGCAGGTCGTCGTCCAGCGCCAGCATCGGTTCCGGCTCCAGTTCGCGCAGGGCGGCCAGGGGCGGCAGCTCTTCCAGGCTCTTGAGGTTGAAGTAGTCGAGAAACGCCTTGGTGGTGGCCAGCATGGCCGGCCGACCGGGGACGTCGCGGTAGCCGACCACGCGAATCCAGTCGCGCTCCTGCAGGGTCTTGATGATCTGGCTGTTGACCGCCACGCCGCGGATGTCCTCGATCTCGCCGCGGGTGATCGGCTGGCGGTAGGCGATCAGCGCCAGGGTCTCCAGCATGGCGCGCGAGTAACGCTGTGGGCGTTCCTCCCAGAGGCGACCGACCCAGGGGGCGAACTGCTCGCGTACCTGCAGGCGGTAACCGCTGGCCACTTCCTTGAGCTCGAAGGCGCGCCCTTCGCAGGATTGGCGCAACACCTCCAGTGCCTCGCGAATCTGCGCCGGCTCCGGCCGCTCACCTTCCTCGAACAGCTCGCCCAGGCGCTCCAGCGACAGCGGCCGGCCCAGGGCCAGCAGCCAGGCTTCGAGCAGGGAGGCGAGTTCCTTGGGGTCGTTCAGGTTCATCTATTCGGCTCGGGCACGGACGTGGATAGGCGCGAAGGGCTCATTCTGCACCAGTTCCACCAGTTGTTCCTTGATCAGTTCGAGCACCGCCATGAAGGTGACGACTACCCCCAGGCGCCCCTCATCCACGGTAAACAGCGTGACAAAAGGCACGAAACCATTGCCCTTGAGGCGCTCCAGCACCTCGCTCATGCGCTCGCGGGTGGACAGTGCCTCGCGCGTCACCTGGTGGCTCTCGAACATGTCGGCGCGGCGCAGCACCTCGGCCATGGACAACAGCACTTCCTCCAGGCTGACATCCGGCAGCAACTTGCGCGCCCGCGCCTCGGGGGCCTCCAGACGCGGTACGCTGAGGTCGCGGCCGACCCGCGGCAGTTCGTCCAGGCCCTCGGCGGCGGCCTTGTAGCGCTCGTATTCCTGCAGTCGGCGGATCAGCTCGGCGCGCGGGTCGTCTTCCTCTTCCTCCGCCTCGGCGGAGCGCGGCAGCAGCATGCGCGACTTGATCTCAGCCAGCATGGCGGCCATCACCAGGTACTCGGCGGCCAGCTCCAGGCGCACCGACTTCATCAGCTCGACGTAGCCCATGTACTGCTTGGTGATCTCGGCCACCGGGATGTCGAGGATGTCGATGTTCTGCTTGCGGATCAGGTACAGCAGCAGGTCGAGCGGCCCCTCGAAGGCTTCGAGGAAGACCTCCAGAGCATCCGGCGGGATATAGAGATCGATCGGCAGCTCGGTGACCGCCTGGCCGTAGACGAGTGCGAACGGCAGTTCCTGCTGCGCGCCGGCCTGGCTGTCGACCTGCTCGCTCACGCCTCTTGCTCCTGGAAGGGCGTCGGGTCACCACAGCCCACGCGGATCACCTCCGGCTCACCCTCGGCCAGGTTGATCACCGTGGAAGCCTCCAGGCCGCCGTAACCACCATCGATGATCAGGTCGACCTGATGCTCGAGGATCTGGCGCATCTCGTAAGGGTCGCTCATCGGCAGGTCATCACCGGGCAGGATCAGGCTCACACTCATCAGCGGCTCGCCCAACTGCTCGGCCAGAGCCAGGGCAATCGGGTGCGCCGGCACGCGCAGGCCGATGGTCCGGCGCTTGGGGTGCAGCAACATGCGCGGCACTTCACGGGTAGCGCTGAGAATGAAGGTGTAGGGCCCAGGCGTGTGTGCCTTGAGCAGACGGAAGGCGCCGGTATCAACCTTGGCGAACAGGCCGATCTGCGACAGATCGCTGCACACCAGGGTGAAGTTGTGCTTGTCATCCAGCTGGCGCAGGCGGCGGATACGCTCCACCGCACCCTTGTCGCCGATCAGGCAACCGATGGCGTAGGAAGAATCGGTCGGATAAACGATCACCCCACCGCTGCGGAGGATTTCCACGGCCTGCTTGATCAGGCGCGGCTGCGGATTTTCCGGATGAATCTGGAAGAACTGGCTCATGAACTCTCCCTGCTCAGGCGGTAGGAGCGCGTGCATGGTCGAAGCGCTCCCATAGAGGAGACAGATCTTCCGGCAACGGACGGTACATGCCCAGCTCCGACCAGTCTCCCGGGGCATGAAAATCACTGCCCACACTGGCCAGCATGCCGAACTCGCGGGCCAGGATGGCAAGGCCACCGACCTGCTCGGCCGGCTGCAGACCGTTGACAACCTCCAGCGCGTGACCACCGGCAGCGATGAAGTCGGCCACCAGGCGCCGCCGCTTGCTGCGGGTGAAATCGTATTGCCAGGGGTGCGCCAGGCTGATCCAGGCGCCAGCCGACTTCAAGGTGCCGACGGCCTGCTCCAGCGTCGGCCAGTGCTGTTTGACGTCACCGAGCTTGCCCGAACCCAGCCATTTGCGGAACGCCTCGGCATGGTCGCGCACATGCCCGGCCCGCACCAGGAACTCGGCGAAGTGCGGCCGCGCCGGTGCATTACCGCTGTCGCCCAGGCCCTGTTGCACTTCGCGGGCCCCCTCCAGCGCACCGGGCATGCCCTTGGCCGCCAGGCGCCGATCGATCTCCTCGGCGCGCAGCCAGCGCCCCTGATGCAGCTCGGCAATGGCCTGGCGCAACGCCGGTGCATCGGAGGCAAAGGCATAGCCGAGTACATGGATGGTCGCCCCGCCCCAGGTGCAGGACAGCTCCACGCCGTTGACCAGGCGCAGCCCCAGCCCGTCTGCGGCGTGGCGTGCCTCGTCCAGCCCCTCCAGGGTGTCGTGATCGGTCAGGGCCAGCAGCTCGACGCCGCGCCCGTGGGCGCGCGCGACCACCTCGGCGGGTGCGAGCACGCCGTCGGATGCGGTGCTGTGGCAGTGCAGATCGACCTTCATGGTGCGTCTTTCGTTAATAAGGTTGTTTGTTATTATGCCGCCACATCCCGCTTCTGGCTGCCGCCGTGAAACAATTCATCGATTTCATCCCGCTTATCCTGTTCTTCATCGTCTACAAGCTCGATCCCCGTAATGTCGAACTGGCCGGGCAAGCCTTCGAGCTTGGGGGGATCTTCAGCGCCACCGCGGTGCTGATCCTCAGCTCCATCCTGGTCTACGGCACCTTGTTCCTGGTTCAGCGCAAGCTGGAGAAAGGCCAGTGGCTGACCCTGCTGGCCTGCCTGGTATTCGGCGGCATGACCCTGGCCTTCCACAGCGAGACCTTCCTCAAGTGGAAGGCGCCGGTGGTGAACTGGCTGTTCGCCCTGGGCTTCGCCGGCAGCCACTTCATCGGCGACAAGGTGCTGATCCAGCGCGTCATGGGCCACGCCATCCAGTTGCCACAGCCGGTCTGGGTTCGCCTGAACCTGGCCTGGATCGCTTTTTTCGTCTTCAGCGGCTGCGCCAACCTGTTCGTCGCCTTCACCTTCCACGACATCTGGGTCGACTTCAAAGTCTTCGGTAGCCTCGGCATGACGGTGCTGTTCCTGGTCGCCCAGGGCGTCTACCTAGCGCGCCATATCCAAGACGACGCCCCCCAGCAAAGCAAGGACTGACATGCTCTACGCCATCATCGCCAGCGATGCCCCCGAGTCCCTGGACAAGCGCCTGGCCACCCGCCCGGCCCACCTGGCTCGCCTGGAACAGCTGAAGAACGAGGGCCGCCTGGTACTGGCCGGCCCGCACCCGGCCATCGACAGCAATGACCCGGGCCCTGCGGGCTTCTCCGGCAGCCTGATCGTCGCCGAGTTCGAATCCCTGGCCGCCGCCCAGCAGTGGGCCGACGCCGATCCCTACCGGGCCGCCGGCGTCTATGCCAGCGTGCTGGTCAAGCCGTTCAAGCAGGTGCTGCCCTGATCTGATCCACGACGCAGGCCCATAACAATAACTAGGAAACTGGAGTTCCCCATGCGCCAAGGCCCGCTCTACCTGTTGCTCACCATGCTCTGCGTCACCCCCGCGGTGCATGCCGAAGAGTCGCAGCCACTGGCGCTGAACCCGGTGCCGGCAGCCCAAACCGCCACGCCGGCTCCGGCCACCGACAGCGCCAGCCAGATCGCCGCCCTGCAGCAGCAACTGGCCGAAAGCCAGCGCCAGCTTGGTGAGTTGCAATCCGGCGAACGCGAGACCGCGCAGATCAGCCGCCTGCGCCAGGACAACCAGCGCCTCAAGCTGCAACTCAAGCAGGCCCAGGCCGAGCAACCACCGCGTCTGCTCAGCGAACAGCAGTTGTGGTACGCCATCGGTGCCGGCACCGCGCTAATTGCCTTCATCATCGGCCGCCTGAGTGCCGGTAGACGGAACAAACGCCGCAGCGAGTGGGTCTGACCCGCGCCCCAACCAGACACCATCACCATGACCGACCTGCTGCTGATCGACGACGACCGCGAACTGTGCGAGCTGCTGGCCAGCTGGCTGCAGCAGGAAGGCTTCAGCGTACGCGCCTGCCATGACGGCGCCAGCGCCCGCACCGCCCTGGCCGAACCGGCACCGGCGGCGGTGATCCTCGATGTGATGCTGCCGGACGGCAGCGGCCTGGAACTGCTCAAGCAGCTGCGTAGCGAGCATGCCGAACTGCCAGTGCTGATGCTTTCGGCACGCGGCGAGCCGCTGGACCGCATCCTCGGCCTGGAGCTGGGCGCCGACGACTACCTGGCCAAGCCCTGCGACCCGCGCGAGCTGACCGCCCGCCTGCGCGCCGTGCTGCGCCGCAGCCAGCCGCCGGCCACGCCGTCGCGCCTGGAGCTCGGCGACATCAGTTACAGCCCGCAGCGAGGCGTGGCCAGCCTGGGCGAACAGGATATCCCCCTGACCCTCTCCGAGGGACGCATCCTCGAAGCCCTGCTGCAGCAACCCGGCGAGCCGCTGGACAAGCAGGCCCTGGCGCAGCTGGCGCTGGGCCGCAAGCTGACCCTCTACGACCGCAGCCTGGACATGCACGTCAGCAACCTGCGCAAGAAGCTCGGCCCGCACCCCGATGGGCGTCCGCGCATCGTCGCCCTGCGCAGCCGCGGCTATTACTACGCGCCCTGAGAAACTGCTCAGAAGCACCGCGAGCTAGAGGCATGCCAGGCAAAGCTGGGTGAAGAAGCGCAATTTACGAGAGTAAATGAGCATGACTCGCTGCGCTCACCCCATGGGGCCGCACTGGCGTGCGTTGGCCGCAAGCGGCCTTCTGAGCACAGTTTTAACGCAGCAGGCCCGACGCGCAGCGGGCCTCTGGGCAGGTTCGGCTTTACCCAGCCTTTACCCAGGCCTGACTGCGCTTGACCTTGCCCGCCCTAGACTGGGCTCATCCGGTAACCCACCGGTTCAGAGACAAGGAGATACAGCATGCGCAAGACCCTCACCGCCCTGATCCTGGCCGCCAGCCTGCCGACCCTCGCCCTGGCCACGCAGCAAGACGGCCCCGCCCCCTGCCACAAGTCGATGCACGGTGAACACCGTGGCGGCGGCCCGCTCAAGGACCTCGACCTCAGCGCCGAACAACGCGAACAGCTGGGCAAGCTGATGCGCGAGCGCAAGGACGACCCGCGCGAGATCACCCAGAAGTACCTGGGCAAGCTGCCTCAGGCCGAACAGGACGCCTTGAAGAAGGAGCTGGAAACCGCCCGCCTGGAGCATGACAAGGCCATCCGTGGCATTCTCACCGCCGAGCAGCAGAAGACCTTCGACAGCCGCAAGGCCGAAATGGACAAGCGTCGCGCCGAGCGCGCCGAATTCGAGGCCTGGAAGGCCGAGAAGGACCAGCAGGCGCAGTAACCACCAGCCCCCCACTCCCGCCCGGCTCACCCAGCCGGGCTTCCTGTTTTGAGGAGCCCCCATGCGCTCACTGTTCTGGCGCATCTTCGCCAGTTTCTGGCTGGCCATCGCCCTGGTCGCCGGGCTGTCCATGCTGCTGGGACGCGCGCTCAATCAGGATGCCTGGGTCATCGGCCATCACCCGGCCGTCAGTGACCTGGCGGAGCTCTGGACCCAGCTCTACGAGCAAGAGGGGCCGCAGACCGCGCAGAACTTCCTGGAGAAGCGCAAGAAACGCTACCGGGTGGACACCCAGGTACTGGACGACAGCGGCCGGTCCCTGGTGTACGGCACCTTCCCGCCACGCGCCGCCGCCTTCGAGGCACGCCAGGACAACCCGAAACGGCTACCCTGGCGCCGCCTGACCGAGGAATACGTCAGCCCCAGCAGTGGCCAGACCTACCTGTTCATCTACCGCATTCCCCACCCGGAGCTGATGGACTGGCATCGCCAGAGCCTGTTCTGGCCGCTCAGCGCCCTGGCCATTGCCCTGATCGTGCTGACCCTGCTCAGCCTGCTACTGACCCTCTCCATTACTCGTCCGCTCGGCCGCCTGCGCGGCGCCGTGCATGACCTCGGGCAGACCGCCTATCAGCAGCACAGCCTGGCCCGTCTGGCCGCACGGCGCGACGAACTCGGCGTGCTGGCCCGCGACTTCAACCGCATGGGCGCGCGCCTGCAGGGTTTGATCGGCAGCCAGCGCCAGCTACTGCGCGACGTTTCCCACGAACTGCGTTCGCCGCTGGCGCGCCTACGCGTGGCGCTGGCCCTGGCCGAACGGGCCGGGCCGGCGGAACGTGAGCAGTTGTGGGGACGCCTGACCCAGGAGTGCGACCGCCTGGAGGCACTGATCGGCGAGATTCTCGCCCTCGCCCGCCTGGACGCCGACCCCGGCAGCGCCCACAGCATCGAGCTGCGCCCGCTGCTCGACGGCCTGCTCGCCGATGCGGCGCTGGCGGCACCGGAACAGCGGGTGGAGCTGCACATGGACGATGGCCCGCCCCCCCTGCAGGGCTGGCCGGACATGCTGGCGCGCGCGCTGGACAATCTGCTACGCAACGCGCTGCGCTTCAACCCGGAGGGAAAACCGATCGAGGTGACGGTCACTCGCCAGACCGGCAAGCTGCACATCGCGGTTCGCGATCACGGGCCCGGCGCGCCCGAGGAACTTCTCCAGCGGCTTGGCGAACCCTTCTTCCGCGCCCCACACCAGCAGGCAGCAGGGCACGGCCTGGGCCTGGCCATCGCCCGGCGCGCGGCGGAACGGCACGGCGGCCGGCTGCTGCTGGCCAATCACCCGCAAGGCGGCTTCATCGCTACCCTGGAGTTGCCGTTGGCGGGATGACGCGTGTCAGCCCTGCCAGGCGCTGACGAAGTCGAGCGGCTGCAGGGCCGGCGGACTGCGCCGCTCGCCCTCGAAGCTGCCGACATAGAGGAAACCGACGATCTTTTCCCCGGCCTCCAGGCCGAGCCCGGCCAGCACATGCGGATGCTGCGCCAGCGCGCCGGTACGCCAGATGGCGCCGAAGCCCAGTGCCTGGGTGGCCAGTAACAGGCTGTGAGCGGCGCAACCGGCCGACAGCACCTGCTCCTCCTGGGGCACCTTGGGATGCTCGGCGATACGCGCGACCACCACGATCAGCAGCGGCGCGCGCAGTGGCATGGCGCGCGCCTTGTCCAGGGCTTCCGGCTTGCTGGTCGGGTCCTGTGCCTGGGCCTCGGCGAACAGCTCACCCAGGCGCGCGCGCGCCTCGCCTTCCACCGTGATGAAGCGCCAGGGCCGCAGCTGGCCATGGTCCGGCGCGCGCAGGGCGGCACGGAACATCAGCTCACGCTGGGCAGCATCGGGCGCCGGCTCCAGCAGGCGGCCAACGGATACACGGTTGAGCAGCAGATCGACGGCTTGCATGACCACCTCCAGAGAATGCAGACCGGCATTCTAGCCGAAGTGCTGCGGCGTCAGCGGCGGCAACCCGTGGGCAGCGCGTGCCGCATCACAATGCGGGTTGTGCTGGCCATCTTCCCAGCTGGCAGTGAACTCGCGGCAGGTACTGGAGCGCTGCTCATACATGCTGCAGCGCGTACCACAACCGACTTCACCTTGCAGCGCGATGCAACGTGTCGGCTTACCCGTGGTACCGCGCATGGCCACATGGTGGGGAGCGATCTGCTCCACCAGCTGATCGGGCACGGTGCCACCGGCGGACTGGCATTCGCCCCAATAGAAGGACACGCGAAAATAGGCGCAGCAGGCACCACAACGGAGGCAAGGATGGCTTTCGGACATGGACGGGCGACTGAAAGAGCCGGGGAAGGCCGGCAACCGAGGCGCTATTCTATGAATCGGCAGGACGCTGTGAAGCCCCCGCCGACGGATTTACAGCCCAGCCGGCGCGGGTAGAATGGCGCCCTCGTTCCCGTCAGAGCGCGCCCAATGGCCCTGCCGACTCTCCGTATCATCGGTTTCATCATCGGCATCTTCCTCATTACCCTGGCTGCCAGCATGGTCATCCCCATGCTGACTCTGCTGGCCTATGAGCGCACCGACGACCTCACGGCCTTCCTCTGGTCCAGCCTGATCACCTTCGGCGCCGGCATGGCCCTGGTGCTGCCCGGCAAGCCCAAGCACGTCCAGCTGCGCCCGCGCGACATGTACCTGCTGACCACCGCCAGCTGGGTGGTGGTGTGCTGCTTCGCCGCCCTGCCGATGGTGATCATCGCCCACATCAGCTATACCGATGCCTTCTTCGAAACCATGTCCGGCGTCACCACTACCGGCTCCACCGTGCTGGTAGGCCTGGACAGGATGTCGCCAGGGATCCTGATCTGGCGTTCGATGCTGCACTGGCTGGGCGGCATCGGCTTCATCGGCATGGCGGTGGCCATTCTGCCGTTGCTGCGAGTCGGCGGCATGCGCCTGTTCCAGACCGAATCCTCGGACTGGGGCGAGAAAGTCATGCCGCGCTCGCACATGGCCGCCAAGTACATCCTGCTGGTCTACGTAGGTCTCACAGGCCTGGGCTTCCTGGCTTTCTGGTGGGCCGGCATGACGCCATTCGAGGCGATCAACCACGCCATGTCGCTGATTTCCACAGGTGGCTTCTCCACCTCCGATGCCTCCATGGCCAACTGGCAGCAGCCAGCGGTGCACTGGGTGGCGGTGGTGGTGATGATCCTCGGCAGCCTGCCCTTCACCCTTTATGTCGCCAGCCTGCGCGGCCACCGCAAGGCACTGCTTCGGGATCATCAGGTGCGAGGATTCCTCGGTTTCCTGGTGCTCACCTGGCTGGTATTCGGCACCTGGCTGTGGGCCAACTCGGAACACGCCTGGCTGGACGCCTTCCGCATCGTCGCGCTCAACGTCACCTCGGTGGTCACCACCACCGGCGTGGCCCTGGGCGACTACACCCTGTGGGGCAGCTTCGCCGTACTGCTGTTCTTCTACCTGACCTTTATCGGCGGCTGCTCCGGTTCCACCGCCGGCGGCCTGAAGATCTTCCGTTTCCAGGTCGCCTATGTGCTGCTCAAAGCCAACCTGATGCAGCTGGTGCACCCGCGCGCGGTGATCAAGCAGCAGTACAACAACCACAACCTGGACGAGGACATCGTCCGCTCGCTGATCACCTTCTCCTTCTTCTTCACCATCACCATCGGCGTGCTCGCCCTGGCCCTGACCCTGGTCGGGCTGGACTGGGTGACCGCGCTGACCGGCGCCGCCACGGCGGTATGCAACGTTGGCCCGGGCCTGGGGCCGATCATCGGTCCGGCGGGCAACTTCGCCAGCCTGCCGGATGCCGCGAAATGGCTGCTGACCATCGGCATGCTGCTCGGTCGCCTGGAAATCCTCACCGTGCTGGTGCTGGTCACCCGCAGCTTCTGGAAGCACTAAGCCGATGTCCCTGTCCAGCCTGCGCATCCTCGCCTTTATCAACGGCATCTTCCTGATCACCCTGGCGGTGAGCATGCTGGTGCCGGTGGGCACGTTGCTGATGTTCGAGCAGCCCCACGGCATCAATGCCTTCCTCTGGTCCAGCCTGATTACCTTCGTCGCCGGCATCGTGCTGGTCGCCCAAGGACGCCCGCAGGAAGGCCAACTGCGCCCACGCGACATGTACATGCTGACCGTGTCGAGCTGGGTGATGGTGTCGATCTTTGCGGCATTGCCGTTCATTTTCGCGGAGCGCGCCAGCATCACCGATGCCTACTTCGAGAGCATGTCCGGCATCACCGCCACTGGCGCCACCGTATTCAGCGGCCTGGACAGCATGTCGCCGGGCACCCTGATCTGGCGCTCGCTGCTGCACTGGCTGGGCGGTATCGGCTTTATCGCCATGGCCGTGGCGATCCTGCCGATGCTGCGCATCGGCGGCATGCGCCTGTTCCAGACCGAGTCCTCGGACCGCTCGGACAAGGTCATGCCCCGCTCGCACATGGTCGCCAAATACATGGTGCTGGCCTATGTCGGCCTCAGCGCCCTGGCCGTGCTGGCCTTCTGGCTGGCCGGCATGAACCTATTCGATGCCATCAACCATGCCATGTCGGCCATCGCCACCGGCGGCTTCTCCACCTCCGACGCTTCCCTCGGTCACTGGGACCAGCCGGCGGTGCACTGGGTCGCGGTGCTGGTGATGATCCTCGGCAGCCTGCCCTTCGTGCTCTACGTCGCCACCCTGCGCGGCAACTACAGGGCCCTGCTGCGCGACCAGCAGGTGCGTGGCTTCTTCATGCTGCTGCTGGCCAGCTGGCTGATGCTGGCCTGCTGGAAGTGGAGCACCAGCGAACTGCACTGGCTGGATACGCTGCGCCTGGTGGCGGTGAACATCACCTCGGTGATGACCACCACCGGCTTCGCCGTCGGCGACTACCACCTGTGGGGCCCCTTCGCCAGCATGATCTTCTTCTACCTGGGCTTCGTCGGTGGCTGTTCCGGCTCCACGGCAGGAGGCCTGAAGATCTTCCGTTTCCAGGTCGCCTACATACTGCTCAAAGCCAACCTGAAACAACTGGTGCATCCGCGCGCGGTGATCAAGCAACAGTACAACCGCCACCGCCTGGACGAGGATATCGTCCGCTCGATCCTCGCCTTCGCCTTCTTCTATACCATCACCATCGCCAGCCTGGCGCTGGCGGTGGCCATGTGCGGGGTCGACTGGATCACCGCCCTGACCGGCGCGGCGGCCATGGTTTCCGGCGTAGGCCCAGGCATGGGCGAGGTAGTCGGCCCGGCGGGCAACTACGCCAGCCTGCCGGACCTGGCCAAGTGGCTGCTGACCATCGGCATGCTGCTGGGGCGCCTGGAGATCCTCACCGTACTGGTCCTGCTGTTCCCCGCCTTCTGGCGCCACTGAGAAAAATCCACCCGAGCCTGCTGCGCCCGCCTGATCCGCGTGCGGGCAGTGCTCGCAATGCTCATGGACATGCAGTCCATTGCGCTTGCTGCGCGCTGGCCGCCCACGGCTGAGGCGCGCTCGCGACGGTCGGACCGGATTTTTCGGCCAGCCTGAAGCTCCCTCGAATACGCAGCCATGTAGCCCGGATGCAATCCGGGAAGGCCGCTGTCCCGGATGGCATCCGGGCTATGGCGACACTCACAGCCGCGCGCGGTACTCGCCCGGCGTCGCATCGAACCAGCGGCGAAAAGCGCGGAAGAAGTTGCTGGGATCGGCGAAGCCAAGCAGGTAGGCGATCTCCAGCAGCGGCAGGTTGGGCTGCGCCAGATACTGCTCGGCCAGCTCGCGGCGGGTGTCGTCGAGCAGTTGCTGGTAGCTGGTGCCCTCCTCCTGCAGACGCCGCTGCAGGGTGCGCTCGGACAACAGCAGCGCCTGGGCCACTGCCTCGCGCTTGGGCTCGCCCTGGGGCAACAGACGGCACAGCACCTGGCGCACCTGATGGGTCACCCGGCTCTCCGAGAAGCGCGCCAGGTACTCACCGGCAAAGCGGTCGTGCAACTGCGCCAGCGCCTCGTTGGCACTGGGCAGCGGCGCCTCCAGGTCGGCGCGGGCGTAGAGCAGTGAATAGTGCTCGGCATTGAATTGCAGCGGCGCCTGGAACACCTGTCGGTACAGTTCGACATTGGCTGGCGGCGGCCCCTGGAAGCTGACCCGCAACGGGGTGATTGGCTTGCCGGTGAGCCAGCGGCAGAAGGCCAGCGAGTAGGCCAGCGACGCCTCGGAGCTTTGCCGGGCCGGCGGCAGGCGATCACCGTGGATCGCCTGGATCAGCTCGAAGCCCTCCGGCAGCGCGCGCAGGCTGAGGTCAGAGCCTTCGGCGATGATCCGCTGGTAACGCACCAGGCGGTTGAACCCCTCCAGCAGGTTGCGGCTGGACATCAGCGCATAGCCCACCACATGGAAGGACGAGGGGCGCACCACGCTGGCCATGTTCAGGCCGATCGCCGGGTTGCCGGAGGTTTCCACCGCCAGGTGCCAGAGGCGGGTCATGCCATCCTGCGGAAAACGCGCGTCCGGATCGCTCAGGGCGGCGTAATCCAGGCCCAGGCGGGCGAACAGCTGGCGGCAGTCGACGCCGCCCAACTCCAATGCCTGGACGATGCCGGAAGCCCAGCTGGAGGAAGTGGTACGTTCGCTCATGATTCTTCTTGTAGTGGCTGATGCACGGTCTGGCGCCGAGAGGATACTAAACTGGCACTGTATGTCACTGGCCACAGAAGACAGCTCGCCTAGACTGCCGGTCAACAATGACAGGAGGTACGCCATGAGCGCTGAAACCACCGCACGCTTCACCAGCTTTGCCGAGTTCTACCCCTACTACCTGCAAGAGCACAGCAACGACGTGTGCCGCCGCCTGCACTATGTCGGCAGCCTGCTGGTACTCAGCATCCTCGGCTACGCGCTGTTCACCCAGCAATGGCTGTGGCTGCTGGCCCTGCCCTTTGCCGGTTACGGCTTCGCCTGGGTCGGCCACTTCGTGTTCGAGAAGAACAAACCTGCGACCTTCAAATATCCCCTGTACAGCTTCATGGGCGACTGGGTGATGCTCAAGGATGCCTTCACCGGGCGCATCCGCTTCTGAGTGACGAGCCGGATGGCGTCCGTCGTCCGGCCCGCGCCATTCGGCACCCGACGCTGGTCCTGTGATCGGCGCGCCGTTATGATCCCCGCCTGGCTCGCCTCTTGCAGAGCCGCCAAGCGCCCGAAAGAGGCGTCAGAATTTCAGCAGGGATAGTCGCAATTGAATAAAAATGCCGTGCCCCGGGCGCAGCCTGCCCCCTTGCTCCGTGAATACTACTCGCGGGTCCTGGCTTACATCGCCCCGGCCGCAGCCGTGGCCGCCGGAACCTATGTCAACCATTTCGGTTACGACATCCTGTGGCTGGTGCCCTATGCGCTGCTCTATCCGCACCTGGCCTATCACCTGGGTAACCGTTTCAAACGCGACTACCCGCAGCAAACCACTCTGGTGCTGACGTTCATCGACGCCCTGCATGCCGGCGCTGCCGCGGTGCTGATGGGCTTCTCGGTAGTCCCCACGCTGATGTTCCTGCTGACCCTGGCCTTCAGCTCGCTGATTGCCGGCGGCTTGCGCCGGATGGGCCTGGCGCTGCTGGTGGCGACCGGCAGCATGGCCTTGAGCTTTGCCCTGATCCAGCCGGAACTACGCGTCGCCACGCCCAGCCTGGTGGCCCTCACCAGCATCCTGCTGACCACCCTGTACATCTGCATCGCTGCCTACTTCGTCCACGAGCAGGGCATGCGCCTGACCCTGGCGCGCAGCGAGATCAAGCGCGAGCAGGAGAAGGCCGCGCGGCTGGCGCGTAACCTCGCCAAATACCTCTCGCCGCAGGTCTGGGAAATGATCTTCAGCGGCAAGAAGCACGTGCGCCTGGAAACCCAGCGCAAGAAGCTCACCGTGTTCTTCTCCGACATCAAGGGCTTCACCGAGCTGTCCGAGGAACTGGAAGCCGAACAGCTTACCGACCTGCTCAACACCTACCTCAACGAAATGTCGAAGATCGCCCTCAAGTACGGCGGCACCATCGACAAGTTCGTCGGCGACAGCGTGCTGGTGTTCTTCGGCGACCCGACCAGCCAGGGCGCCAAGAAGGACGCGCACAACGCCGTGTCGATGGCCATCGCCATGCGCAAGCACATGAAGGTGCTGCGCCAGCAGTGGCGCGCCCAGGGCATCACCAAGCCGCTGGAGATCCGCATGGGGCTTAACACCGGCTACTGCACGGTGGGCAACTTCGGCGCCGACACGCGCATGGACTACACCATCATCGGCCGCGAGGTGAACCTGGCCAGCCGCCTGGAAAGCTCCTCGGAAGCCGGTGAGATCCTGATTTCCCACGAGACCTACTCGCTGATCAAGGACCTGATCATGTGCCGCGACAAGGGCCAGATCACGGTCAAGGGCTTCAGCCGGCCGGTGCAGATCTACCAGGTGGTCGACCACCGTCGCGACCTCGGCGCCCGTTCCAGCTATGTCGAACACGAGCTGCCCGGCTTCTCCATGTACCTGGATACCAACGGCATCCAGAACTACGACAAGGAGAAGGTCATCCAGGCGCTCAGCCAGGCTGCCGAGAAGCTGCGCGACAAGGTCATCCTGTAACGCCAAAGCCGCCCCCGGGCGGCTTTTTCATACGCGCTGTCAGGCTCAGGCCTGCGCCGGCAGCCAGTCTTCCTGCGCCAGTGGCTCGCCATCGAGCAACGCCTGGCTGGCCAGGAACGCCAGGGCCGAGGCCCGCCAGGACTGCCGAGCAGCCTGCTCGGCGCAGGTTGCGCGATCCAGCTGCAGCGCCGCCCGGCACGCCTGTGCCAGGTCCTCGTCCATCACTCCGGTCACGCCCGCCTGCAGCACATCCAGCGGCCCGGCGACCGGGAAGGCCGCCACCGGCGTGCCGCAGGCCAGGGCCTCGAGCATCACCAGGCCCAGGGTGTCGGTACGCGAAGGAAACACCAGCACGCTGGCCGCAGCGAACTGCGCCGCCAGGGCTTCGCCACTCAGGTAACCGAGAAACTGCGCCTGCGGGTAGTCGCGCTGCAGCTCGGCGCGCTGCGGACCGTCACCGACCAGGCGTTTGCGTCCGGGCAGCTCCAGCTCGAGAAAGGCCCGCAGATTCTTCTCCGCCGCCAGCCGGCCCACATAGAGAAATACCGGCTCGCCGGCCTCGCGCGGACGCGCGCGGAACAACCCAGTATCCACCCCTTTGTGCCACAGGCGCAGGTGGCGTAGGCCATGACTGGCGAACTCCTCGCGCAGGCGCTCGGTGCTCACCAGCACCGCCTGGCTCGGCCGGTGGAAGCGACGCAGGTAGGCATAGCCCCAGCGCAGCGGAATGCGCGGCCAGCGGGTATGCACATATTCGGGGAAACGCGTGTGGATCGCGCTGGAAAAGGCCAGGCCGCGACGCTTCAGCCAGCGCCGCGCGGCCCAGCCCAGCGGGCCCTCGGTGGCCAGGTGCACACAGTCCGGGCGGAAGTCGCGAATGGCCGGACCGACACGCCACAGGTCCCACGCCAGCGGAATTTCCGGGTAGCTCGGGCATGGCAGGTACCTGAAGTCCTGCGGCGACAGCAGCTTGACCAGGTGCCCCATGGCCCGCAGTTCGCTCACCAGTGCCTGCAGGCTGGTGACCACGCCGTTGACCTGCGGCGCCCAGGCATCGCTGACGATGAGAATCCTCATGCGGCCTGCCCGATCACCGCCACTTCGGCGGCCTGCGTCTGGTCCTCGGCCAGCCGGTAGAGCTGGATGCTGCCGTCCAGATGTTCGATCAGCGCCGAGCAGGACTCCACCCAGTCGCCACAGTTCATGTACTCCACGCCGCCCACCGGGCGAATCTCGGCGTGATGAATGTGACCGCAGACCACGCCATCCAGGCCGCGCCGCACGCATTCGTGGGCGATGGCCTCCTCGAAGTCGCTGATGAAGTTCACCGCCGTCTTGACCTTGTGCTTGAGGTAGGCCGACAGCGACCAGTAACCGTAGCCCCAGCGCTCGCGCCAGTGGTTGAGCCAGCGGTTGAGGGTCAGGGTGAACTCGTAGGCGGAGTCGCCGAGGAAGGCCAGCCAGCGGTGGTAACGGGTGATCACGTCGAACTGGTCGCCGTGGATCACCAGCAGCTGGCGACCGTCGGCGGTGGTGTGCACCGCCTCGTCGACCAGCTGGATATTGCCGAGGATCAGCGTCGAGTAACGGCGCAGGAACTCGTCGTGGTTGCCGGTCACGTAGATCACCTCGGTACCGCGCTTGCTCATGGTCAGCAGGCGGCGGATCACGTTGGTGTGGGCCTGCGGCCAGTAGATGCCGCCGCGCAGTTTCCAGCCGTCGATGATATCGCCGACCAGGTACACGCGGTCGGCCTGGTAGCGTTTGAGGAAGGCGGCCAGGCGCTCGGCCTGGCAATCGCGGGTTCCCAGGTGGACATCGGAAATCCACAGGGTGCGGACGTGCTGCTTGCGGCTGGGCTTGCTGCGCTCGGCGATGCTCATGGGCGGCCTCCGGCTGGGTTTGGCCAAGCGTGCGCCGGTGCAATGAAGCGTCCATGACGACCTCGTGACGATTGCATGACGCCCAATCGGGCTGCCGCGCCATGTACACTGACCGCTCGATCAGGAGTTCGCCATGTCCCAGCTGCTCTCCCTGCGCCACTACCACCACGAACAGATCGCCCACAGCCACGAACACGCCCAGCTGGTGTTCGGTCTGTCCGGGCTGCTCGATTTCGAGGTGGCCGGGCACGGTTGCCAGGTGTCGAGCATGAGCTTCGCGGTGGTCCCACCGGCTACCCACCATGCCTGCGCCAGCCCCCTGGGTAGCCGCTGCCTGGTGCTCGACGTGCCGTTCGACGGCTGGCTGCAGCAGCGCCTCGGCCACCATGCCGACTGCAGCCGGCGCCTGCTCGATCGCCCGGGCCGGGTGCAGCTGACACAGGCCCAGAGCCAGCTGGTCAACTGGCTGGCGGCCAGTCCGATCAACGACGAAGTGATCGCCCAGCAGGGCGCCGCCCTACTCCTGGCCAGCCTCGGCAATGCCGGCGCGCAGCCGCTGGCGGCGCCGGGGCTGCCACTGGCGAGCATTGATGCGCATATCGACCGGCATTGTGCGCACCCGCTGCAGGTAGCCGACCTGGCGCGCCTGTGCGGGCTTTCCAGTGCGCGCTTCCACGCCCGTTTCCTCGCCGAGACCGGGCGCACGCCGATGGAACACGTGCGCCTGCGACGTCTGCAGCTGGGCCGCGAGCTGCTGCTGTCCAGCCGCCTGGCGGTTGGCGAGGTGGCCGCGCGGGTCGGTTATGGCTCGCAGAGCGCCTTCACCGCCGCCCTGGCCCGCGAGTTCGGCCTCACCCCACGCCAGCTGCGCGCAGGCGCCTGACGCGAGACGCGCAACAAAGCCCGCGAGCCGCGCGACAGATTTGCCGGCCACGGCCGCCTAGACTGTGCCGATCAATCAGGAGTCAGCGTATGCAGACCATCGAATGGCAGGACTTCGAACGCGTCGAGCTGCGCGTCGGCACCCTGCTCAGCGCCCGCCCCAACGACAAGGCGATCAAGCCGGCCTATGTGCTGGAAGTGGACCTCGGTGAACTCGGGGTGAAGACTTCTAGCGCCCAGCTCACCGCGCACTACAGCGCCGCCGAACTGGTCGGCCGCCAGGTGCTGTGCGTGTGCAACTTCGCGCCCAAGCGGGTGGCCGGGGTGCGCTCGGAAGTGCTGGTGACCGGTGTCTACGACCAGGATGGCAAGGTGGTGCTGGCCAGCTTCGACCGTCCCCTGCCCAATGGCGCCCGCCTGGCCTGAATCTGCGCCGCCCTCACGCTCTCTCGATCTGGAATCCTCATGCAGCACCGTACTGCCCTCTTCGCCCTGCACCTGGGCGCGCTGTTCTTCGGCCTCTCCGGCATCTTCGGCAAGCTGGCGCTGGCCGCGCCGCTGGTCATCGTGTTCGGCCGCGCGCTGTTCGCCGTCGGCGCCCTGGCGGTATTCGCCCGCATCGGCGAACCACGGGCGCCGCTGAGCTGGCGGCGGCGCCTGGCCCTGGCCGGCGCCGGCCTGCTGCTGGGTGGGCACTGGTGGGCGTTCTTCATCGCGGTGAAGGTCTCCGGCGTGGCGGTCGCCACTCTCGGCTTCGCCAGCTTTCCGGCCTTCACCGTACTGCTCGAAGGGTTGCTGTTCCGCGAGAAGGTGCGCCGCGCCGAGTGGGGCGTGGTGGCCCTGGTCAGCCTGGGCCTGGTACTGGTCACGCCGAACTTCGACCTGGGCAGCGATGCCACCCTCGGCCTGGCCTGGGCGGTGTTCTCCGGGCTGCTGTTCGCCATGGTCTCGGTGACCAACCGCGCTACCACCGCCGGGGTCAAGCCCGCGCAAGCCGCGCTCTGGCAGAACCTGGCGATACTGCTGGCCTGCCTCCCTCTGGCCTGGTCGGCATTGCCCACAGTACGCGCGCTGGATTGGCTGTGGATCGCTCTGCTTGGCCTGCTCTGCACCGCACTGGCGCACAGCCTGTTCGTCGCCAGCCTGCGCGTGCTCAACGCGCGCAGCGCCTCGGTGGTGTTCGCCCTGGAGCCGGTCTACGGCATCCTCTTCGCCTGGTGGCTGTTCAGCGAGCAGCCCACCCTGCGCATGCTCTTCGGCGGCGCGCTGATCCTGCTGGCCACGCTGGTCTCGGCACGCCTGAGCCGGCATGCGGCCGACGTGAAGGACATCGGCTAAGGCTTAACGGTCGATATGCCCCAGATTGCGCTCGGGGTCGATCAGGTCGCGCAGGCGCTGCTTGAGTTCCTTGGCCTCGGGGAAACCACCGTCGGCCTTGCGTTCCCACAGCTGCACGCCGTCGCAGACGATGCGAAAAACCCCGCCGGTGCCCGGCTGCAGGCTGACCATGCCCAACTCGTCGGCGAAGGTGCTGAGCAGCTCCTGGGCCAGCCACGCCGCACGCAGGAGCCACTGGCACTGGGTGCAGTAGGTGATGACGACCTCGGGTTTGCTGGACATGGCGCACTCCGCGACTAAAGGAGGCGCCATGATAGCGCCGCCGGATCAGCCTTTCTCCAGATTAGCCAGGATGCGGGCGTGGATGTCCTGGCACAGGCGCTGTTCTTCCTCGCTGACGCCGGCGAACAGCTCCTTGCGCAGCTGCACGGCGATGCTCTCGATGCGCTCGATCAGCGGGCGCGCCTTGGGGCTGAGCACCACCTTCTTGGCGCGGCGGTCTTCCGGCACGGCGATGCGGCGTACCAGCTCCTGCGCCTCTAGGCCGTCGAGCAGGCGGGCCAGGGTCGGGCCCTCGACGCCGACCGTCTGCGCCAGCTCGCGCTGGGTCGGCGCCTCCTTGAGCAGTGCCAGGTGCAGCAATACCAGCCAGCGCGCCTGAGACAGGCCCAGGCCGGACAGACGACGATCCAGCTCGGCGCGCCAGGCGCGGGAAAGCTGGGCGAGTTGCATACCAAAACTGTGTTGCGCAAAGTTCTGCATAGTTGACTCTCGCTGGTCCTCGCCGCTGCCCGCATCCCCTGTTTCGAACGGACAGCAGAAAAACCTAATTATTAGTCAACTAACCATAACTCCAGAAAAGCCCGCCGCCAAGCCCGCCGTTACCATTTGACATACTGGTCTTCGACGAAGCCCCAGAGGTTGTCGATCAGCACCGGCGCGCGCCCCGGCGGACGCAGAATGCCCTGAAAGCAGCCGAACACCTGCTTGAAGTTGCTGGCCAGCAAGCCCAGGTTCAGCTGTTCGCGGTGCAGGCCATGGCCACGGAATGTCAGCTCCACCTGGCCATCGCCGGAAACGATGCGCCACGGTTGCAGGGGCTCGTCGCGGTTGAACTGGAAATGCACGCCGCCGACCTGCAGCAGTTCGCCATCCAGCCAGTAGCAGTTCTCGCTGAAGCTGGTCTCGTTGACCCCGCAGGACAGGTTCAGGCCGACCCGCATGCCTTTCACCTCGCCTGACAGGCAGGCCCAGTTCCAGAAGGTTTCCGGGCGCATGTAGCCGGCCGACCAGTCATGGTGGGCGAAGGCATTCAGCGCCGTCAGGTCGAAGTCCCCGAGTGCGCTGCTCACGCTGCCGCGACAGCGCACGCCGGCCACTTTCTGCGCATAGACCCAGCCATTGACCGCCGTTGGCGTGCAGATGCACATGGGCTGGAACTGCTGCTCGCTGAAACTCGCCTCGATGCGCGTGCCGTCATCCAGCTCGACCAGCAGGTGCTTGTCGCTGCCGCGGTTGTCCAGGCGCAGCAGATTGGCACCGCTGCGCAACTCGCACAGTCCGCTGTTGGGTCGCTGCGAAAAGCGCGTGGCATGGCCCAGCGGTCGCTTGAATTCGCGCTCGATCATGCGCCCGCTGGCCGGGTGGAACAGGTAGACGAAACCGGCAGTGAGCAGGCTGACGTCGGCCAGCGCGCAGCCGCCGATCAGTTCGTCGCTGACCAGGCCGAAGTACTGGAACTGGTGGAAACGCCGCCATTTGGCCAGCGCGCCCAGGCGCCGGCCCATGGGCGAGCGGAAATCGAAGTCACGCCAGTTCACCTCGCCCGGCGCAGCCGGGAAGATGCCGTAGTGCGGTTGGCCATTGGTCTGGATCAGTCGTTCCATGAGAAGCGTCGGCTGTGGAAAGTCCCGATGCTAGCAGCCGCCGCCGCGCCGGTGAGGGACCGTTGGCGCCAGCGTCTGTGGCGCTTCAGGTCAACCACCGTCGCAGGTCTCTGTCACGCGGACGGCGGGAATGCACATCATCCGGGTGCCACACGCCAGCGCTGGCCAGCCCGCCCTCCGGAACAGCAGGAGGGGTGGCCGTGGCATCAGGCCTCGAACTCGGCCTGCAGGGCCGCACGCACGCAGTGCAGCACCCCCTCCGGCACCTGCCCGGCGAACTGTGCGGCCACCGCAGCCACCGGCGGCAGCTCACCCTCGCCATCGAGGAAGGCATCCTGGATCTCGCCGAGCAGCTCCTCGGGCAGGTCCAGCGCCTGCTCCAGCGACAGCTGCTGGCTGGCGATGGCTTCGGCCAGCAGGTTGTACACGCTCTTTTCGCCGCAATTGAGCTGGCCGGCGATCTGCGCCGGTGTCATCCCGGCACGGGCCAGGCTGACCAGCTCGTGACGCAGGTCAGTGACCGCCCTGGGCGCCTCGGCGGACGCGCCGCCATTGAGAACGTCGAGGAAGGCCTCGCCGTAGCGCTCCAGCTTGCGCGCACCGACGCCACTGACCTGGGCCATTTCGCTGAGGCTGCGCGGCTGGCTGCGCAGCATTTCCAGCAAGGTGGAATCGGGGAAGATGACGTAGGGCGGCACGCTGTGCTCTTCGGCCAGTTTGCGGCGCAGGGCGCGCAGCGCTTCCCACTGTTCGCGTTCCTCGCCACGCACCAGCTGGCTGGCACTGCTGCCGCTGGCCTTGGCCGCCTGCTGAGGCTTGAGATCGCGGCGCAGTTCCAGGGTGACTTCACCGCGCAGCAGCGGCCGGCAGGCATCGGTCAGGCGCAGGCCGCCGTAGCCCTCCAGGTCGACATCAGCCAGGCCACGCGCCACCAGTTGGCGGAACAGGGTGCGCCAGTCGCCTTCAGCCAGTGCCTTGCCGATACCGAACACCGGCAGGTGCTGGTGGCCGGAGGCGCGGATCTTGTCGTTCTCGCGCCCCAGCAGGATGTCCACCAGGTGGCCGACGCCATAGCGCTGGCCGCTGCGGTAGATGGCCGACAGGGCCTGGCGCGCCGGTTCGGTGGCGTCCCAGGTCTGCACGTTGTCGACGCAGGTGTCGCAATGGCCGCAGGGTTTTTCCAGCACTTCGTCGAAGTAGGCCAGCAGCGCCTGGCGGCGGCAGCGCGTTTCCTCGCACAGCGCCAGCATGGCGTCGAGCTTGTGCTGTTCGATGCGCTTGTGCCGTTCGTCGCCCTCGGAGTTGGCCAGCATCTGCTTGAGGAACACCACGTCCTGCAGGCCGTAGGCCATCCAGGCATCCGCCGGCAGGCCGTCGCGCCCGGCACGGCCGGTTTCCTGGTAATAGGCTTCCAGGCTCTTGGGCAGGTCCATGTGACAGACGAAGCGCACGTTGGGCTTGTCGATGCCCATGCCGAAGGCGATGGTCGCCACCATGATCAGCCCTTCCTCGTTGAGGAAGCGCTTCTGGTTATAGGCGCGCAGTTCGTTGGGCAGGCCGGCGTGGTATGGCAGTGCGGGGAAGCCCTGGGCACTGAGGAACTCGGCCACCTCCTCGACCTTCTTGCGCGACAGACAGTAGACGATGCCGGCATCGCCCTTGCGCGCGGCGAGGAAGGCCAGCAGCTGCTTGCGCGGCTGATCCTTGGGCTGGATGCGGTAGAAGATGTTCGGCCGGTCGAAGCTGGAGAGGAAGCGCTCGGCTTGCTGCAGGTGCAGGCGCTGGGCGATTTCCTCGCGGGTGCGCATGTCTGCCGTGGCGGTCAGGGCGATGCGCGGCACGCCGGGGAACAGCTCGGCGAGCTGGCCCAGCTGCAGATATTCAGGGCGGAAGTCATGGCCCCATTGCGACACGCAGTGCGCCTCGTCGATGGCGAACAGCGCCAGCTGCGGCAGGCGCTGGAGGAAATCCAGCATGCGCGGCTGTACCAGGCGTTCGGGCGCCAGGTAGAGGAACTTGATCTCGCCACGGCGAATGCGCTCGGCAATGCCGCGCTGCTCCTCGGCGCTCAGGGTGGAGTTGAGCGCCACCGCGGCCACGCCGAGTTCGTCGAGGGTGGCGACCTGGTCGTCCATCAGCGCGATCAGCGGCGAGACGATCACCGCCAGACCCTCGCGCAGCAGGCCGGGCACCTGATAGCACAGCGACTTGCCGCCGCCGGTGGGCATCAGTACCAGGGCATCGCCACCACCCGCCACGCGGTCGATGATCGCCGCCTGGTTGCCCCGGAAGGCGTCGTAACCGAAGACATCTTTGAGAATGCGCAGCGCGGCGGACATGGGCGACGGGATCATCCGGAGAGTGAAGAAACGGCCGCGCAGTATACGCGAGCCAGGCTAGCGGCAGGCCATCGCCTGTCGGCCGTGCTTTTGCCGGCACAGGCGGCTAGAATCCCGAGGATTACTCACTCAAGGTAGTTCCACGATGTCCTTCGCCGAGCAATTGTCCCGCCTGCAAGCCTTCCTCGATGCCGATGACCTGCATGAGGAAGCGCTGGACTACGTGGCCGCCCATGGCTACCTGACCGCCCTGTGCATCTGCCCCGACCAGGTGCCGGAGCGCGAATGGATCGACGCCCTGTTCGCCGAGCCGCCGCATTACCGCAGCGACATCGAGCGCGAGGAAGTGGAGATCACCCTGCAGCTGCTCAAGGCCCACATCGCCCGCCAGCTGGCTAGCGACGACGAGCCGGAGATTCCCTGCGAGCTGGACCTCGGCGACGAGCCGGACGACTCCGACCTGCGTGGCTGGTGCATCGGCTTCATGGAGGGCGTGTTCCTGCGCGAAGCCGTGTGGTTCGAGGACGCCGAAGACGAAGTCAGCGAACTGCTGCTGCCGATCATGGTCGCCTCCGGCCTGTTCGACGAGCAGCCCGAGTTCGCCGAGATCGCCCGTGACCGCCAGCTGGTGGACAGCATGGTCGAGCAGATTCCCGAACTGCTCACCGCCCTGTTCCTGCTGTGCCAGGCGCCGGAAGAGAAACCCGCGCTGCTCAAGCCCCGTCACCACTAAGCCGCGCCCATGGCGCACAGCGACATCCCGCAGAGCCGCCATCGCAGCGTGCGCTACGCGCTGCTGGCCATCGGCTGGCTGAGCGTGCTGCTCGGGGTGATCGGCATCTTCGTCCCGGTGCTGCCGACCACGCCCTTCCTGCTGCTGGCGGCCGCCTGTTTCGTGCGCAGCTCGCGGCGCTTCTACCTATGGCTGGTCCACCACAAGCACCTGGGCCCATGGATTCGCGACTACCTGGAAGGCAACGGCATACCGCTCAAGGGCAAGGTCTACGCCATCGGCCTGATGTGGCTGAGCATCGGCCTGTCCTGCTACCTGGTACCGATGCCCTGGGCGCGCGCGTTCATGCTCACCAGTGCGGTGCTGGTGACCCTCTACATCCTGCGCCAGAAGACCCTGCCGGCGCGCGACTGAGCGCGGCGCGCGACGGCAAAAAACCCAGCGACTGCCTACACTTTCTCCACCTCCCGTGGAGAGCACCTTCATGCCGTTGCGGCCGCATATTCAGGGACGAGCCAGGAGTCTGCCGGCAGGCCGGCTGCTGCTCGGCGCCCTGCTCGGTCTGCTGCTGGCACTGACGGCGAAGGCCAGCTGGGACTTCGGCCTGATCCTGCAGAACGCCGAGCAGCGCTACGGCAATCTGGGCGTCGCCAAGGGCCGGATCGAGGCCTGGGACGAACTGATCCGTGCCAGCGAGGGGCTGCCCGAGAGCGAGCAGCTGGCAGCGGTCAATCGCTTCTTCAACCGCCAATACCGCTTCTCCGACGACATTCGCAACTGGCGTCAGAACGACTACTGGGCCACCCCCGTCGAGGCACTGGTCAAGGGCGCCGGCGACTGCGAGGACTACTCCATCGCCAAATACTTCACCCTGCGCCGCCTCGGCGTGCCCTCCGACAAGCTGCGCATCACCTACGTCAAGGCGCTGCGCTATAACCAGGCGCACATGGTGCTGACCTACTACGCCAGTCCCGGCGCGGAACCTCTGGTGCTGGACAACCTGATCGGCGAAATCCGTCCGGCGTCCCAGCGCAAGGATCTGCTGCCGGTCTATGCCTTCAATGCCGAGGGCCTCTATCTGCCGGGGCAGACCGGCAAGAAGAGCGATACCAAGAAACTGTCGCGCTGGCAGGATCTGTTGAAGAAGATGCGAGCCGAAGGCTTCGACATCGGAGAAGGTTAGGAGAGGCCTATGTCCCTGTTGAAACAGCTGTTTCTCGCCATCTGCCTGTTCCTCGTGGTGGCGTTCACCGGCAGCTTCATCGCCAGTGTCGAAACCTCGCGAGAGCAACTGCTCAGCCAGCTGCGCTCCCACGCCCAGGACGCCGCCACCGCGCTGGGGCTGTCGATGACGCCGCATGTGGACGACCCGGCGATGATCGAGCTGATGGTCAGCTCGATCTTCGACAGCGGCTACTTTGCCACCATTCGCGTGGTGCGCATTCCCAGTGATGAAGTGATAGTCGAACGGCGCACCACCACTACCTCGGACCGCGTGCCGCAGTGGTTCGTCGACCTGGTGGACCTCGAGCCCGAAGGTGGCGACGCCCTGATCATGCGTGGCTGGGAACAGGCCGCCCGGGTCGAGGTGCTCAGCCACCCGCAATTCGCCCTGGCCAAGCTTTGGGACAGCGCCATCGGCAGCGCACTGTGGCTGCTGTTCTGCGGGGTGGTCAGCGCCATTCTCGGTGGCTGGCTGCTGCGCACCCAGCTGCGCCCGCTGGACAACATGGTCAACCAGGCCCAGGCCATCAGCCGCCGCGAGTTCCTCACCCTGCCCCGCGTGCCACGCACCCCCGAGCTCAAGCGCGTGGTACTGGCGATGAACCAGATGGTCGAGAAGCTCAAGCAGCTATTTGCCGAAGAAGCCGCACGCAGCGAGAAACTGCGCGAGGAAGCCTACCAGGACAGCCTCACCGGGCTGGCCAACCGCCGCCTGTTCGAAATCAAGCTGGCCAACCAGCTCGCCGTCACCGAGCAGAACGCCGCAGGCTACCTGATGTTCCTGCGCGTGCACGACCTTGGCGGCCTCAACCAGCGCATGGGCGGACAAAAAACCGACGCACTGATCTTCAGCATCGGCGAGCTACTCAAGCGCCTGCTGGAACAGCGCGGTACGCCGGAGTGGCTGGCCTCGCGCAGCCGCGGCGGCGAATTCACCCTGCTCGCCCCCGGGCTGGTCGGCGAGGATGCCGACCGCCTGGCCGAGGAACTGGTTGAAGGTCTGGAGAGCCTGCGCCAGACCGGCGCCAGCGACTGCATACCGGTGGCCCACCTGGGCATCGCCGCCTTCAGGCCGGGCGAGGAAATGGCCAATGTCATCGGTCGCGCCGACCAGGCCCTGGCCCAGGCGCAGAGCCATCCCGAGAAGCCCTGGGAGCGTCTGGACGATTTCAATACCAGTGCTGGCCAGGGCCTGCACGATTGGCGACGCTGGATCGACGATGCGCTCAATCAAGGCATGCTGCAGCTGTACTTCCAGCCGGTGGCCACCTGTGCCGATACCGGCCGCGTGTTGCACCAGAAGGTACTGGCGCGCCTGCTCGATCCGCAGGGCGAAGCCGTGGCCGCCGGCCGCTTCCTGCCCTGGATCGAACGCCTGGGCTGGGCGGCGCGCTTTGACCTGGCCATGCTCGAACACAGCCTGGCCCACCTGGCCAAGTACCCGCAGCCGCTGGCGCTCAGCCTCTCCGCCGCCACCCTGCGTGATGCCGCCAGCCTGAACCAGCTACTCGATGTGCTCAGAGCCAACCCGCAACAGGCCGAACTGATGACCCTGGAGCTGGATGAACGCTACCTGCCACCGCCGGCAGAGCTGGAGAAACTCAGCCAGCAGGTGCGCGAAGCCGGCTACCACCTGGGCCTGCAGCACTTCGGCGGTCGTTTCAGCCTGATCGGCAACCTGACCCACCTGGGCCTGGCCTACCTGAAGATCGACGGCAGCTACATCCGCGCCATCGACCGGGAAAACGACAAGCGCGCATTCATCGAGGCGATCTTCCGCGCCACCAACAGCATCGACCTGCCGCTGATCGCCGAGATGGTGGAGACCGAAGGCGAACTCAACGTGCTCAAGGAGCTGGGCATCCACGGCGCCATGGGCCGCCTGATCGGCGCCCCCTCCCCCTGGCAGGGCTGACCGGGCTGCGTCACCGCGCAAAGAAAGCCCGCCATGACGGCGGGCTTTGCGTATCGGTCAGATCAGTTGGTGATCATCACCTAAGAGGCCGCTGAGCCCCTCGATCTCGGCACGGGTCACCGCCCGCCTGTCCAGCTTGCGCCGCGCGGCTTCCGGCAAATCGGTGTAGCGGATAACGCCCTTCGCCACCAGCACGCCGACCACGTCCTCCAGCACCCGCACCAGCTCCAGGTCGGACTCTTTCAGGCTGGCCAGACGTTCCTTGACCTCCTCGCGGGCCGCCAGCCAGTTGTGCAGCTCGTCGCTCTCGACCGCCAGCGTTTCCGTCATCCCCTCGAACGGATCATGCTCCACCCGCAGCAACCGCCCTTCGGCATCCCTTTGCACGTACACCATGTGGTTTCCTCCAGGCATGAAAAGGCCCGCTACCCCACAAGGGTAGCGGGCCGATGATAAAAGTGACGCTCAAATCATGTCGGCCTGCCTGGCCCCGTTCCAGAGAACGGGACCTCCAACAGTTATGCGGTCTTCAGCGCATTGTCATCCAACAGGTTGGTGATGATCGTAGCCTCGTTGCTGGTTCCATAGAAGGTAGAGAGATTGATGTTGTCCAACATCACCTGCTGAACCACCGGGCCTGCCGCTTCGGTACGGATATCGATAGTGGTCGTCGAGCCCGCGAAGGCGAAGTCCAGATAGTTCTGCAGGTCAGTCGGGTTGCTTCCAACACCTGAGAGCAGCTGCGACAAATCCAACTTGTCGGAGTTGACGCCACTGGCATCGAGATTGAAGTCGGTGATGTGGTCCAAACCACCACCCAGTCCGCCTTTCTGCCAGACATAAGTGTCCTTGCCAGAGCCACCCGACATGGTGTCTCCCCCAACCCCACCGATCAGGAAGTCATCGCCAGCCAGGCCAGCCAGGGTGTCATTGCCACCTGCCCCGAACAGCACGTTGGCACTGCCGTTACCCGCAAGGGTATCGCCAAAGTTGGAGCCAACCAGGTTCTCGATTCCGCTGATGGTATCGAAGCCCGCACCGCCCGTGTTTTGCTGAAGCCCGGTATTCAGACTGACGACCACGCTGGCACCGATGTCAATGTAGGTCGCAGTATCGACACCAGCACCGCCTATCAGCGTGTCGTTACCCAGCCCACCCGCCAGGATGTCGTTACCAGTGCCTCCGTCCAGGGTATCGTTGCCGCCCAGGCCGATCAGCACATCGTCGCCATCACCACCGTTGAGCGTATCTGCGGAGCCATCCCGACCAAGCAGAATCTCATTGCGGAAGGTGCCGTTCAGCGTGTTGGAGCCGGCGCTGCGGGTGATATCAACGACTCCACTGTCCAACACCGAGCTGCCATTGATGGAGGCCCCGTAGTTGAAACGGCCACCATCAGTCGCACTGTTACCGTCCTCAGTGAAGGCCACGGTACCAGCCCCAAGACTGGCGTCACCATCCACTGCCCCCGAGACATTGAACACCGACAGCAGGCCACTACTCGACCCTGTGTCATTGGCCAAGAGCGCCCAGGTTGGGATGTTGATGACATCGTCGCCCGACTGAGCGTTCACGTTGGTCAACACCAGATCATCGCGGATGACCATCGCGCCCTGGCCGGGGGTGATGTTGATATTGAGGTTGGCCGATGCGGCATCGCCGTCATTGTCGATGAGCGTGAAGGCGATGGTCGCCACCACAATCGAGTTGATGGCGCTCGGCGGTGTATAGGTATAAGACCCGGTGAGCATGTTCACAGCGATGCTCGAGCCGCCGCCCATGGTCACCGTCAGCACGTTGCCACTCATGCTGCCATTGTTGGCACCGGGACCAGAGGCAACAAAGTTGTTGGTGAGTTTGTCGTAGGTGTAGGTCTTGCCGGCAATCACCAGGCTGCCCACGAAACCGCCATCAGCACCAAAGCTGCCACCGCTCGTAAGGTTGCCAGG
The DNA here is from genome assembly GCF_048595745.1 of Pseudomonas stagnisoli. Classification (NCBI taxonomy): domain Bacteria; kingdom Pseudomonadati; phylum Pseudomonadota; class Gammaproteobacteria; order Pseudomonadales; family Pseudomonadaceae; genus Pseudomonas; species Pseudomonas stagnisoli. Next base: position 1,579,078 of record NZ_CP184361.1, on the reverse strand, counting down.
AATCGGTGAAGCCTGAGCGGTAGCCACCAGGGTTGCCGTGAGGTCATTCAGGTCATCGACCTCAATGGCATTGGTGTTGCCACCGCCAGCGGTACCGTTGTAGGCAATCGGATTGAGTGCTGCAGCATCTACATCCGTTCCCATACCCAACGCATAGGCGCGGATATTATTGGCGGTGAGGAAGTTGATCCATGCCTGCTCCTCCGATACGCCGCCGTTGGAAAACGGCGTTGGCCAGCCCGCAGCGGAGCCCGGCGTATTGGAGATACCCGCGTCACCGGAGGGTCTGTTGGGGAAGCCGTCCGACAGGAAGTAGGCAACATTCTGCACGTTGCCGGTGGCCAGCTTGCCCGCGTCGTCGTAGACGTTGATGGCGTCTATCAACGCTTCGTCGTAGTTGGTATAGCCACCCGGATTGACACCCAGAATGGCAGCCTTCGCGGCAGCGACCGTTACCCAGGTGCTGACGACATCGGCACCATCAGAGAAGGTCACGAAACTGACCCGCACATCGCCCAGCGCATCGTACTGCTCCAGCAATTCCAGCAGCGCATTCTTCGCCACTTCCAGGCGGTCCATGCTGCCAACCCCTGAAGGATCATCCATGCTGCCGGAGACATCCAGCACGATCAGCAGGTTGCTGTTCAGACTGACCGCCGCCTGGCCGGACTGGGTCTGATTGGCTGCACTCGGCGCATCATCGCGGAAGCTGATGGCATTGCCGAGGTTGATGGTGGCAGTGCTCGTATCACCATCCTTGTCGGTGATGGTCGCTGTCAGCTGCACCAGATTAGGTGCACCGAGGCTGGTTTCCTGATCGGGCCCACTATTGGGTGTGTGCACGACTGCACGCTGCTGATCCAGGGTCACCTGGCCAGAACCATTGACCGTGACCGTAAAGGCAACCTGCCCTCCCACACCGCCAACCCGGCCCACGATGGTTCCGCTCTCGTTGTAGAGCAGGATATTGCTGCCCGTGGCCGAGTCATCCAAACCACTGTCTACGCCGGCCGAGCTGACGCCAAGGGCATAGGTGATGCTACCCGCGCCATCGGCACCATAGCTGCTGGTGAAGACGCCGGCGAAACTGGTCGTGGCATTGGTTGCCAGGTTGCTCTCATCCACCTGCAGACTATCGGCGGTCACCGGGCCAGCGCTGATGCTGGGGCCGTCATCACGGAAGCTGATGGCATTGCCCAGATTCACCGTGGCTGTGTTGCTATCGCCATCCTTGTCGGTGATGGTGGCGCTAAGCTGAACCATGTTGGCCGCCCCCAGGCTCGACTCCTGATCGACGCCGGAGTTGGGGGTGTGAATGATCGCCCGCTGCTGATCCAGCGTGACCTGACCGGAGCCGTTGACCGTGACGGTGAAGGCAATCTGCCCACCCACACCGCCAACACGGCCCACGATGGTGCCGCTCTCGTTGTAGAGCAGGATATTGCTACCCGTGACGGAATCATCCAGACCACTGTCTACACCGGCCGAGCTGACGCCAAGGGCGTAGGTGATGCTACCCGCGCCATCGGCACCATAGCTGCTGGTGAACACGCCGGCGAAGTTGGTCGTGGCGTTGACCGTCAGATCGCTTTCGTCCACCTGCAGGCTATCGGCGGTCACCGCACCCGCGGAGATACTCGGACCGTCGTCGCGGAAGCTGATGGCATTGCCCAGATTGAGCGTGGCCGTGCTGCTGTCGCCGTCCTTGTCGGTGATGGTGGCGCTGAGCTGAACCATATTGGCCGCACCCAGGCTCGATTCCTGGTCGACGCCGGAGTTGGGGGTGTGGATGATCGCCCGCTGCTGATCCAGGGTAACCTGGCCGGAGCCGTTTACCGTGACCGTGAAGGCAATCTGCCCACCTAGACCACCAACCCTGCCGACTATCACTCCAGCCTCGTTGTACAGCAGGATATTGCTGCCGGTGGCGGAGTCATCCAGACCGCTGTCCACTCCGGATGCGCTGACACTGAGGCTGTAGGTGGTGCTGCCCGCGCCATCTGCACCGTAATTGCCGCTGAACGCACCAGCAAAGTTGGTGCTGGCATCCCCGAGCAGATTGCTTTCGTCCACCTGCAATGTGTCGATACCGGCCAAGCCTGCACTGATGCTCGGACCATCGTCACGGAAGCTGATGGCCTCGCCCAGATTGAGCGTGGCTGAAGTACTGTCGCCATCCTTGTCGGTGATAGTCGCGGTCAGCTGGACCAGATTGGCCGCACCCAGGCTGCTTTCCTGATCAACTCCGGTATTGGGGGTATGGATGATCGCGCGTTGTTGATCAAGCGTGACCAGACCCGAGCCATTCACCGTGACGGTGAAAGCAATCTGCCCACCCGCACCACCAACCCGGCCGACAATCACACCCGCTTCGTTGTACAGCAGGATGTTACTGCCGGTGGCGGAGTCATCCAGACCGCTGTCCACACCGGCCGAACTGACGCCCAGCGCATATGTGGTGGTGCCCGCACCGTCGGCACCGTAGCTACCCGTGAAGGCACCCGCGAAGCTGGTGCTGGCATTGGTACTGAGGCTGGTTTCATCCACCTGCAAGCTATCAGCCGTCGCAACACCGGCACTGATGCTCGGGCCATCATCGCGGAAGCTGATGGCCTCGCCCAGATTGAGCGTGGCTGAAGTACTGTCACCATCCTTGTCAGTGATGGTGGCAGTCAACCGAATCAGGTTGGCAGCACCCAGGCTGCTTTCCTGATCGGCTCCGCTATTGGGGGTATGCACGATCGCACGCTGTTGGTCGAGCGAGACGACGCCCGAGCCATTCACCGAAACGGTGAAAGCAATCTGCCCACCCGCGCCACCAACCCGCCCCACGATTACTCCAGCCTCGTTGTACAGCAGGATGTTGCTGCCGGTGGCAGAGTCATCCAGACCACTGTCCACGCCGGGGGCACTAACGCTGAGGTTGTAGGTGGTGGTTCCGCTGCCATCGCCACCGTAACCGCCAGTGAAGGCGCCGGCGAAGTTGGTACTGGCATTCACGCTCAGGTTGGTTTCGTCCACCTGCAGCGAATCTGCCGGAGCAGAGCCCGCCGCAATGGCCGGCACGTCATCCTCGATCTGTACCAGGAAATCACCGGCCAGGGCCACGGGGGTCGCGCCATTACTGGCCTGCAGGATGCTGGCAAAGTTCATCACCAGCAGCTCGTTATCGTCGCCATTGCCCAGCGGGTGGTCGACCGGCCGGCTAAGGGTGAAGGTGTAGTCCCCATCCGTCTCCACCGTCAGGGTGAACACGGTTGGGCCTGCGACTCCAGCCTTGGCGGTCAGCGTACCCCCAGACACGCTGTACACGAGAGCCACGCCACCAGATGTCGCTGGAGCAAGACCCGCGGTATTGGTGGAAAGGCCAAACTGCACACCGGCAGAGGGACCAACCGCCAGATCGCTGAGGTTGCCGGTTGCAACAGTAGTCACCGTGTCGTTATCAGTAATACCGCCGGGCAGCTCATCCTCGTCAACCTTGGCGATGACCGGGCTGATGTCCTCGACATAGACCGTGAGGGTAGCCTCGGAAGGATCGCCATCCTTGTCGACGATGACATAGTCGAAGGTCTCGACCTTATCGCCGCTGCTGGTGCTGGGTGCACGGTAGGTCCAGGCACCGGTGGCGAAGTTGAAGTCCAGCTCACCGCCGCCCGCAGTGGCAATGTCGGTCAGCTGATTACCCAGGATATTCGGCCCGCTGCTCGGGTCGATCACCCCGGCGCCATTCCATACGTAGGTGATGCCGTTGATCTCGATGGACAGAATCCGGCCCGGGCCGTCGGCGCCATAGCCGTCGTCGTCACCGCTACCGCCATTGTTGACGCCGTCGCTGCCATGCAGCACGTTGCCGTTGACCAGACCACCCACCACATCGTCGAGCAGGGTGTCGACCAGATCGTCGAAATCATCCACCCGCAGCGGATCGTTGTTCGGGCCGGCATCCAGGTCCACATCCTCCAGACGCTGGTCGACGATGCCGTTACCGATGCCGATGGTGGTCACGGTGATGCCGTTGCTGTCGATAAAGTTGTTCCAGGCAGTCGCCGTGCTGTCGGCCAGCGAATTACCGCCGGTGCCGGTCTGCTGGTTGGGGTTACCGTCGCTGATGAACACCACCTGGTTGTTCCAGCCCGGCAGCGGCGTGAACGTATCCATGGTCTCTTCGATGGCATCGGTGAAGTCGGTGCCATTGCCGATGGTGTTGGGCCGCACGCCCCCCGGCTCGGACGGATTGAGGGCGTTGACCTGGGCAGCGAAGGCGGCCGCACTGTCGAACGGCCCGAACGACAGTGCACTTTCCGAGAACACCACCAGCTGCACCTGCACGGCGCCACCGGCGCTGGCGAACAGTTCCTGACCGGCCGTGCGCACGGCGTCCAGCATCAGGTTCAGCTCGCTGGTGCTGATGCTGCCGCTGAAGTCGAGGACGAACACCATGTTGATGTCCTCGGTCTGCCCCGTGGAGACGTAAGCCACGTCGTCCTGGGCTACCGGTGTGTCGTCGTCGACATTGACGGTCAGCGATCCGGTGGTGGTGTCACCATCCTTATCGGTGACCTGATAGGTCAGGGTGAACGGCTGGTTGTTCTCCAGATCGGCATTGGCATGTTGGATGGGCGCATTCTGGGTGATGGTATAGGCACCGGTCGCGCTGTTCAGCGTCAAGGTCAGCACCGTCGTGCCACCCTGCTTGACCAGCAACTGCGAGCCATCCGGGCTGGCCTGATAGGTGAATCCACCCGGCGCACCGGACTCCAGCCACTTCAACGCACCCGCGCCATCAGCACCGAAGTTGTGCTGCAGCGTGCCGCTCACATTCAGCGCGTCGGCATCATCGCTACCAGCAGGGCCACCGGCTATACCGCCTGCCAGGGCATCGTCATCCAGTTGCACAACAGCATTGGCACTGGTGGAGGGACCGTCATCGTCAAAGGCGATCTTGCCACCCAGATCCAGGGTCTTGTCGGCGGTGGCGAAGTCACCGTCACCATCGGTGATGGTGGCCGTCAGGGTCAGGCCGATCTTGCCGGCGAGCAGCACTTCCTCCTGGCTGCTGTAGTTACTGGCGGAACCGGGGGCATCGTGGAAGATTTCCTGGAACTGGGTCAGGGTGACCTGGCCAGTGCCCGAGTTCACCGCCAGTGAGAAGACGGTGTTGCCAGCCGCCACCCCGACAAGGGTTGCCGAGGAGGAGCCAACAATCTCACCACCGATCTTGTACAGGTAGATGGGGCCTGCGGCGCTGTTCATGCCAGAGGCCAGTGGACCATTGCCGCCAGACAGCAGGTTGAGGCTGTAAGACTGGACAATGTTGCCGGGACCATCCGCGCCATGACTGGATGAAGAGACGACCAAGGCTCCGCCGAAGTTGCCGGTATCGGTATCGGAGCTGGCACCTATGGTCTGGGCATCCTGGGTATTCAGGGTCGGCACCGGCGCGGTTCCAAAGCCCAGCGTGATGCGGGGGCCGTCGTCGTCGAAAGCCACCTTGCCACCGAGGTCGAGGGTCTTGTCGGCACTGGCGGTATCGCCGTCACCGTCAGTGATCACCACTGTGCCCTTGAGGCCTACGAGGCCGCTGCCCAGCACGGCTTCCTGGTTGCCGTAATTGCTGCCGACACCCGGGGCGCTGTGGTCAATCTCCTCGAACTGGGTCAGGGTGACCTGGCCGGTCGCCGAGTTCACCGAGAGGGTGAAGATGGTATTGCTCGGGTCGACGCCCGCCTCGCTGGCCGAGGTCGATCCGTAGATCACTCCTCCGCTCTCGTAGAGATAGACGGTAGCGCCGTCGCTGCTGAGCCCAGACGAAGTGCCCTCCGCGGCGATCATGGTCAATGCATAGCTGGAACTGACACCTCCCGCACCATCGGCACCGTAATTCTGACTGGTGATGGTGAACGCACCGGAGAAGGAGCCGGAGTCACTGTCTGAAGCACCGCCAATCGTCTGCGCATCCTGGGTATTGAGCACCTCCGAATGCTGGCCGAAGCCCAGGCTGATGCTGGGGCCATGGTCATCGAAGGCAACCTTGCCGCCGAGGTCCAGGGTCACACTGTCGGAGTGGGTATCCTGGTCGTAATCGCGAATGGTTGCCGTGCCCTGCAAGCCAACCAGATTCGCGCCCAGCAGGGCCTCCTGACTGTCGTAGTTGCCATTGGCACCCGGCAGCTCATGGTCGATCTCCTGATACTGGTTCAGGGTGACGACGCCCGAGCCGTTGACCGACAGGGTGAAGATGGTATTGCTGCCGCTGATGGCTCCCTCGCTACCAGCCGTGGAGCCGATGATGGTGCCACCCGGTGTCTGATAAAGGCGAATGGCGGCACCATCGCTGCTGAGGCCGGAGAGCGTCCCTTCGGCAACCAGCAGGACCATGGAATAGCTCCAGGTCACCGCGCCGGGACCATCGGCACCGTGGTTGGCGGTGGCCGAGAAGGCACCGCTGAAGTTGCTGCTGGCCGAATCGAAATTGCCCCCGATCGTTTCGGCATCCTGGGTGTTGAGGGCTACGGGCTGCTGGCCGCTGAGCACCGCGTCGACGAGCGGAATGTCGTCTTCGACATGGATCAGGAAGTTGCCAGCCAGGGTCAACGGCGCACTGCCGTCGTTGGCCTGCAGGATGCTTGAGAAATCCAGCGTCAGCAGCTGGTTGTCATTGCTGCCATCGGCAGGATGATCCAGCGCCTTCTCCAGATTGAAGGTGTAGTCGCCGTTATCCATCACCTGCAGGGTGAATACCACGGGGCCGGCAGGACCAGCGGTCGCGGTAAGGGTATTGCCCAGTACGCTGTAGACCAGCGCCACACCTCCGGAGGTGGCAGCCGTGATGCCACTGGTATCCGACGACAGCGTGAAGTGCGCTCCGGCGTCGGGCCCCACCACCAGCGGGGCAACACTCCCGGTGGCCACGTCACTCACCGAGTCCAGATCGTCAATGCCGGTTGGCAGATTGTCCTCGTCGACATAACCCACTACCGGGGCCAGATCCTCGACGTGGATGGTCAGGGTCGCCTCGGACGGATCACCGTCGTTGTCGACGATGACGTAATCGAAGGTCTCCGTCTTGTCGCCATTCGGCGCGGCCGGGGCCTGGTAGCTCCAGGCGCCGGTATTGAAATTGAAGCTCAGCTTGCCGCCGTTGGCGGTGAGCACATTGCTCAGTTGCTCATCGCCATCCAGCACGCCGTCCCAGGTATAGTTGAAACCATTAATCTCGATGGACAGGATGCGGCCGGGGCCATCTGCGCCGTAGGCATCGTCATCGCCACCGCCTACGGCATTGTCGTTGCCCTGCAGGACATTGCCGCTGACCAGGCCACCGATGACCTGATCGACAAGGGTATCGACCAGATCGTCGAAGTCATCCACCCGCAGCGGGTCGTTGTTCGGACCGGCGTCCAGGTCCACGTCCTCCAGACGCTCATCGATAATGCCGTTACCGATGCCGATGGTGGTCACGGTGACGCCATTGCTGTCGACGAAGGTGTTCCAGGCGGCCGCCGTGCTGTCGGCCAGCGAATTACCACCGGTGCCGGTCTGCTGGTTGGGGTTGCCGTCGCTGATGAACACCACCTGGTTGTTCCAGCCCGGCAGCGGCGTGAACGTATCCATGGTCTCTTCAATGGCATCGGTGAAATCGGTGCCATTGCCGATGGTATTGGGACGCACGCCTCCCGGCTCGGACGGATTGAGGGCGTTGACCTGCGCAGTGAAAGCGGCAGCGCTGTCAAAAGGCCCGAACGACAGAGCACTCTCCGAGAACACCACCAGTTGAACCTGCACGGCTCCAGTGGCCGTATTGAACAGCTGCTGACCAGCCGTGCGCACGGCATCAAGCATCTGATTCAGCTCAGTGCCGCTGATGCTGCCGCTGAAATCCAGCACGAACACCAGATTGACATCCTGGGTCTGGCCGGCCAGTACGGTGGCCTGATCGTCCTGGGCCTCCGGCACATCGTCCTCGACATTGATCACGAAGCTGCCATCGGCAAAACCATCGACCGGGTCACCGTCACCATCGGTGGCGGTCAGCACACCGGAGAAGTCGATCGGCAGCCCGAGCAACTGGTCATCATCGGTGCTGCCAGGCAGCGGATGATCCAGCGGCCCCTGCAGCTCGAAGCTGTAGCTGCCGTCGGGATTGACCGTGAGGGTGAAGACCGGATTGCCACCGGCAGTGGCAGTCAGCACATTGCCAACCACCGAATAACTCAGCGCAATGGAATCCGAGGTCAGGCCCTGTGCCTCCAGGGTCGCAATATCGAGCGGATCGTCACTCAGGCCGAAATCACCCGCACCATCAGCGCCGAAGTTGACCAGTGCATTGAGTGAACCGATAGGACCGGATACCGAGGTACCGTCACCATCGCCATCACCGATGCCACCCGCCAGTTCGTCCTCGTCGACATTGGCCGTGACCACCGGGATGGGGTTCTGCTCGCTGTCATACTTCAGCTCGACAGCCACCGGAATATCATCTTCCACACGAATCACGAAGCTGCCCGGATTCAGGCCACTCAGCGGGTCGCCGTCGCCGTCGGTGGCGGTGATCACCGACGAGAAGTCGATGCCCGACGCCAACAGCTCGCTGTCGCCGGCCGGCGTGCCGTCAGCCACCGGATGATCCAGCGGACCGGACAGGGTGAAGGTGTAACTGCCGTCACCCTCCACCTGCAGGGTGAAGATGGTATTGCCGCCAGCGGTGGCAGTCAGCAGATTGCCGACCACGGTGAAGCTCAGCGCCACACCTCCGGAGGTCAGGCCTTGCGCCTGCAGAGCGCCGATCGCAGCTGGGCTGCCAGTCAGGCCAACCGTGCCAGGGCCATCGGCCCCGAAGTTGATGGCCGCAAACAGCGCACCCTCGGCGCCTGTAGCCACCGTTCCGGTGGTGTCGCCATCGGTGATACCGCCGGGCAACTCATCCTCATCGACCTGGTTGCTGACCCATGGGCGCTGACCGATCTCGCGGGCTACCGGAACATCATCCTCGACATCAATGGCGAAGCTGCCGTTCGGCAGATTCACGGCCATCGGGTCACCGTCGCCATCGGTGGCAGTGATCATCTGCGAGAAGTCGATGCCCAGACCGGCCAGCGTCTCACCATCCAGCGCGCTGTCCGCGATCGGGTGATCGAGCGGGCCGCTCAGCACGAACTCGTAGCTGCCATTGGCATCCACGGTGAGGGTGAAAATGGTATTGCCGTTGGCAATCGCGGTCAGCACGTTGCCGACCACGCTGTAGGTCAGCTCGGTGCCCTCGGACTTGAGGTCCTGCGCATCCAGCGAACTGGTGTCGCTGGAGAGCCCTACGCTGCCGGGACCGTCGGCACCGAAGTCGATCAGCGCAAACAGGTCGCCCGGATCACCGGCGGCAATGGTGGTCTGGCCACCCTCCTCGTTGCCCTCGTAGGGGGCACCGTCGAGCAGGGTCAGAGCGTCTTCCTGAACCTCCTGATGAATGACCGTCTTCTCGCCACCATCCGGACGTGGCACATCGTCCTCGACATTGACGGTGAAACTGCCGGCCGGGAAGCCACCGGCCAGCGGGTCGCCATCGCCATCCGTAACGGTCAGCACGCCGGAGAAGTCGACGCCCAATGCCGGCAGCAGTTCACTGTCAAAACTGCCATCGGGAACCGGATGATCCAGAGGGCCTTCGAGCACGAACTCCCAGCTGCCATCGGTATTCACCGTAAGGGTGAAGATGGTTTCGCCGCCAGCTGTAGCCGTCAGCACATTGCCAACCACCTCGTAGGTCAGCGGATCACCGCCGGACTTGAGGTCTTGGGCCTCCAGGGAGCTGACATCAATAGACAGCCCGAATTCGCCGGGCCCATCGGCACCGAAACTGACCAAGCCACTGAGCGAACCCGTGGTAGCACTGCCCACGGTCGTGGTCTGACTGCCCTCCGGGTTCCCCTGGTAGGGAGCACCGCTGCCCACGCTCAACGCATCCTCATGAACCACACCGGAGACGGAGCTACCCTCTTCGCCTCCCGCCAGCACCGGCACGTCATCCTCGATGTCGACGGTAAAGCTACCGGAGGGGAAGCCGCCTACCAATGGGTCTCCATCACCGTCGGTCGCAGTGAGGATGCCCGAGAAATCGATACCCAGACCGGGCAGGTCTTCCGAGTCAAAGCCGCCATCGGCAATCGGATGGTCTATCGGACCCTGCAGTACAAACTCCCAACTACCGTCGCCGTTGACGGTCAGGGTGAAGATGGTTTCGCCGCCGGCGCTGGCAGTCAGTACATTGCCAACCACCTCGTAGGTCAGCGGATCGCCGCTGGAGGTGAGCCCTTGCAAGTCGAGGGAGCTGACATCCGTAGACAACCCAAAGTCGCCAGGACCATCGGCACCGAAGTTGACCAAGGCTGAAAGCGAGCCCGCCAGTCCGGTGGCCGTTGTAGTCTGACCACCCTCCGGATTGCCATCATGGGGCGCACCATCGCCACTGCTGAGCGCATCCTCGTGGACGATGCCCGTGACTTGCGGGAAATCCTGCCGCGCAAATTCGCCTTCGTCACGACTACCCGCCCATTGCGGCACATCATCCTCGACATCGATAACGAAGCTGCCGCCGTTAAAGGTGCCGACCGAGTCGCCATCACCGTCGACTGCAGTCAGGACACCGGAGAAGTCGATCGGCAACTCAAGAAACTCATCATCGTTGCCATCCGGAGTCGGGTGATCCAGCTGCCCAACCAGAGTAAAGGTGAAGCTGCCGTCGCCGCCCACCTGCAGGGTGAAAATGGTTTCGCCGCCCGCCGATGCGGTGAGCACGTTACCCGCCACGCTGTAGCTCAGCGCTGTGCCGCCAGAGGTCAGCCCCTGGGCCTCCAGGCTGGCAATCGCCACCGGGCTGCCTGACAAACCGAAGCTGCCAATGCCATCGGCGCCAAAGTTGACCAGCGCCCCCAGCGCACCGGGAGCGCCGCTGGCGACATTGGTGACGAAGTCTCCGTCGGTGATGCCATCGGAAGTTTCGTCTTCGTCGACGGCGGCAGATACCTGAGAACCCTCGCCCTCCGTCAGGATGGGGCCGTCATCGTTCACCAGCACATTCAGCTGCACGGTCGGCGAAACATCGCCGTCCAGATCGAACATGCGTACGCCGAAGCTCTCGCCTACCTGGTCGGCAGCACCTGTGGCGTTGGGATTGCCGTGATTCAGGGTGTTGTCGGTCAGGGTGTAGGTCCAGTTACCCGCGGCATTCACCACGAGAACGCCGTACTGGCCCTGCACCACGCCCCCGCTGGTGACGTCGATCCAGTTGCCGTTGACGTCCTGGATCTGGATGGCGGACACGCCATCGGGGGAGCTAATGATCAGAGCGCCGGAGGCCTGCTCGGCATTGCTGCCGGGGTTGGTCCCATCGGTCAGGCCTTCCTCGTCGACCACGGCCGGGCCGGTGATGATGGCGCCGCTGGCGTCTTCGTACTCGACCTCGATTTCAGGAGTGAAGTCCGCTACCGGGTCGTCGGTGACAATCGGTTCCGGGTCAGGGAATTCCGGCCCGGTATTCAGGCCTTCGGTGGGGAACCCAATAATCGGGTCCAGCGCGCCGCCCACCTCACTGAGCAGCACGAAGCTGTGCCCGCCCCCCACGCCGCCGGCACCACCGGCGCCGCCAGCCCCTCCAGCTCCGGGGCCCGCGGCGGTCGCTTCACCTTCAACAGTCGGGTCGACACCCGCCTCGATTGCCGCCTGCAGTTGCTCGACGTCGGTCAGATCACCGTCAGTGGGTGCAGTCTGTTGGTCCTCGGCCTGATCCTGGACAGGCTGCCCATCCGCCCCCGCCAGCATCTGCTCATTGAGGCTCAGGTTACTGTCACGCCCGAGGGTGAGGACCTCGCCGTTGCTGAGGGTTACCGCGACCGCGCCTCCCGCACCAGTGACCAGTTGCTCACCGGCATAGACACGATCGCCTTCGACTAGCGGTCGACGCGTTCCATCGCCAGCTACCGCAAAGACCTCGCCGACAACCTGACTGACGACACCAATCAAAGTAGCCATGATTCCTTCCTCCGCACTACAGCTGCCGACCACCGCCGACACGTTTCAAAAGGGCCAACTCACCTTTCGAATCCGGGATTTCATGCGAAGAAAGAACTGGTGAAACGAACGGTGCACATGCGCAAAACTCGTACCGCGACAAAAAAATGTCGCCCTGACCGCACCGACCTACTCCATCAGAAACATCCCCGCCCCTTATTCTCAAAACTGCGATTGACCGACCGTCTTATCTGCAAAAACGCCTAGAAGCCCCGTTTTTCGCGGCTTACGGAGGAAACAATGTGCCCGATCTCACAGAGTGCATAAGACTTTTTTCTCATAAATCTTGTGCCGATTTTTTCTTAGCTACGCTGAAGGATGTTCTTAGCTGTGATGGTAAAGGCCTGAAACGCCTGACCAGGCAAAAATCGACAAAAAATTGGCGACAGGAACCGAGCATACAAATAAGGAGAAAACCTCATGCGCGTTCTCAAACCGCTCTACAGCGCCATTGTGCTAGCTGTCGCCTGCTCCCAGGCGCAGGCAATGACACTGTCCGAGGCCATCCAAAGCACCGTCGACAACCATCCCGAACTGCATGCCAGCGTGAACGACCGTCTTTCGGCGGACGAGGATGTGAAAGTGGCTAAAGGTGGCTACCTGCCCACCGTCGATCTGATTGCCGGCTATGGCCGCGAGCAGACCGACAGCCCAAGCACCCGCGCACTGGGCGACCACAACAAGGAAACCCTCAACTACAGCGACGCCGAACTGCGGCTGCGGCAGATGCTGTTCGATGGCTTCAATACCCCTAACGAGGTGGCCCGCACCGAGGCCACCGTGAACTCACGCGCTTACTACATCCAAGGCACTGCTGAGAGCCTCGCTCTGCGTACCGTCGAGGTTTACCTGGAAGTACTCAAGCGGCGCGAAATGGTGGCCCTGGCCAGGAACAACCTGCAGGCCCACGAGCGCGTCAACGACCAGATCAAGCTGCGTAGCGAGCGCGGTGTTGGCAGCACAGCCGACCTCGACCAATCCGAAGCCCGCCTGGCCCTGGCAGCCAACAACCTGTACACCGAAGAGGTCAACCTGGCCGATGCCGAGGCCAACTTCTTCAGTGCCACCGGGCGCCTGCCGGACGAACTGGAACAGCCGGCATCGGTAAAGGGCGAAGTGCCCGAAAACATCGAACTGGCCCGGCAGACGGTGATGGATAACAACCCCTATCTGAAGTCCGCCCAGGCCGATGTGTATGCCGCCGAGAAGCAGTATGAAGTGGCCAAGGCCCCCTTCTATCCGCGCTTCGACCTCGAACTGGCCACCAGCGCCGACAATAACGTGCAAGGCGATGAGGGCCACTACAACACCTGGCGCGCCGCCGTGGTGATGAACTACAACCTGTTCAACGGCATGCGCGACAAGGCCCGCCTGCAGGGCGCCGCGCACAAGATCAACCAGTCGATGGACATCCGTAACAACGCCCTGCGAGTCCTCAACGAGAACCTCGCGCTGGCCTGGAACGCGATGGAAAACGCGCGCATGCAGACACCCAAGGCGCGCGACTACGCCGACTACACCGCGCGCTCGCGTGAGGCCTACCAACAGCAGTTCAGCCTCGGCCAGCGCACCCTGCTGGACCTGCTGGACAGCGAAAACGAACTCTTCACCGCCAACCGCCGCTACACCGAAGTGCGCTACACCGAAGAGTTCTCCATGTATCGCGTCATCTCCGCCATGGGCGAGCTGTTGAGGAAACAGAACGTCGTAGTACCGGCCGAAGCTGTAGCCCTCACCGAAGTGAAGAGCGAGGCTCGCCTGCCGGAAATGAGGTAGTACCGGCGAAGACGTTGCCCGGCCTGGCCGGGCAACTCTCAGGAGTAGTGACCCTTGACCACCATGGAACGGAGACCTTCCGACGACCAGCGGCAGAGTCACGACGACCCGCTGCTGGACGGACTGCTCATTCTTTGCAACCTGCACGATTGCTCCGCCAGCCGCGCCAGCCTGACGGCAGGGCTGCCACTGCCCGAGCAGCGACTGAGTGCAGACCTGTTGCCACGCGCCGCTGCCAGGGCAGGCCTGCAAGGTCGCGTCCTGCGGCGCACACTGGAAGCCATCTCGCCGCTCAACCTGCCCGTGCTGCTCCTGCTCAAGGACGGCCGCAGCGCAGTGCTGCGCAAGATCGGACCGAAGAACCAGCTGCTGATCCTGCCGTGCGAGGCCGATGGCGGCGAACAGTGGGTCAATCGCGAGCACCTCGATATCGAGTACAGCGGCCAGGCCTTCTTCGCCAAGCCGCAGCATGAACTCGAAGAGGCCCGCACGCCGCTGGTGCCCAGGGTCGAGGCCTGGTTCCGCGACACCCTCAAGCTGTCGCGCTGGCTGTATACCGATGCGGTGCTGGCCAGCCTGCTGATCAACCTGCTGGGCCTGATGGTGCCGCTATTCGTGATGCAGACCTACGATCGGGTGGTGCCCAACCAGGCCACCGCCACGCTCTGGGTGCTGGCCATCGGGCTGTTCATCGGTACCGCCTTCGAGCTGCTGCTGCGCGTGCTCCGCGCCTACCTGCTGGATGTTGCCGGCAAGAAGACCGACGTGGTGCTGTCGGCCACCCTATTCGAGCGCATCACCGGCATGGCGATGTCCTCTCGCCCGGCCACCATCGGCGGCTTCGCGCAGAGCATCCACGACTTCCAGGGGCTACGCGAGTTTCTCACCGCAGTGACCCTGACCAGCCTGATCGACCTGCCCTTCTCCTTGCTGATGATCGTGGTCATCGGGCTGCTCGGCGGCTGGCTGGTGATCATTCCGCTGCTGGCCTTCCCCATCACCGCCATCTTCGCCCTGATCATCCAGGCACGCCTGCGCGATACGGTGCAGAAAAGCCTGGCGCTTGGTGCCGAACGCCAGGCCCTGCTGATCGAAACGCTCGGCGGCCTGGAGACGCTCAAGGCGTGCAGCGCCGAAAGCGAGCGCCAGCATCGCTGGGAAAAGACCCACGGCGCCCTCACCCGCCTGGACAGCCATGCACGCTTCCTCGCCGCCCTGGCCACCAACGGCACCATGTTCCTGCAGCAGTTCGCCGGCATGGCCACCATCGTCTCGGGGGTCTACATCATCATCGCCGGTCACCTCAGCGTTGGCGCCCTGGTGGCCTGCTACATGCTTGGTAGCCGGGTGCTGGCGCCGCTGGGGCAGATCGCCGGGCTCATCACCCGCTACCAGCAGGCACAACTGACCATGACCAGTACCGACGCTCTGATGGCATTGCCACAGGAGCGCCAGGCCAATCAGCGGCCGCTGGAGCGCACGCATCTGAAAGGCGCGCTGGATATTCGCCAGGTCAGCTTCAGCTACCCAGGCCAAAGCGCTCCGGCGCTGAACAAGGTCAACCTGCGCCTGGCTGCTGGCGAGCGGGTCGGGATCATCGGCCGCAGCGGTTCGGGCAAGAGCACCCTGGCCCGCCTGCTGATGAACTTCTACACGCCGAGCGAGGGCCAGATCCTGCTCGACAACCTCGATCTGCGCCAACTGGACGTTGCCGATCTGCGCCACCAGATCGGTTACGTCGCCCACGACCTGCCCCTGCTGTCCGGCAGCCTGCGCGACAACCTCACGCTAGGCGCGCGCTATGTCAGCGACTCGCGCATGCTGGAAGTGGCCGAGCTGACCGGCGTGACCGACCTCGCCCGCCAACACCCGCAGGGCTTCGATCGCCCCGTCGGCGAGCGCGGCCAGCTGCTCTCTGGCGGCCAGCGGCAGGCGGTTCTGCTGGCCCGCGCACTGCTGCTCGACCCGCCCATCCTGCTGCTGGACGAGCCCACCAGCGCCATGGACAACACCAGCGAGGACATCCTGCGCAACCGCCTGCAGAGCTGGTCCCAGGGCAAGACCCTGCTGCTGATCACCCATCGCTCCTCGATGCTCAGCCTGGTCGACCGCCTGATCGTACTGGACTACGGCCATGTGGTCGCCGATGGCCCCAAGGAAGCGGTGATCGACGCCCTGCGGCGCGGGCGTGTCGGCCCGGCGGCCGTGTAGCGGAGGTGCCTCATGGAGCTAGCCCAATCCCTGCGTGACTACTTCAGCAGCCTGAAGCGCGAGAAGCAGGACACCGAGTTCATGCCCGAGGTGGACGGCGCCATCCTCGAAGATTCACCCTGGCTGGCCCGCGCCACCGTATGGTCGGTCAGCGCCTGCCTCATTGCCGCGTTGGTCTGGGCCAAGTTCGCCGTGCTGGAGGAGGTCACCACCGGCGAGGGCAAGGCGATTCCCTCCAGCAAGATACAGGTCATCCAGAACCTGGAAGGCGGCATCGTCACCGAGATCTTCGTGCGCGAGGGACAGGTGGTGAACAAGGGCGATGTACTGCTGCGCCTGGATGCGACCCGCTTCATCTCCAACAAGGGCGAGACCGAAGCCGATCGTCTAGCCCTGCTGGCCCGCGTCGAACGCCTGAGCGCCGAGGCCGAAGGCCGCCCCCTGGCCCTGCCGGATGACCTGGTGAAGCAGGCACCACAGCTGGCCGAAGACGAGATGGCTCTGTACCGCTCACGCCAGCAGCGGCTCGACAGTGAGCAGAACACCCTCAAGGAGCAGTTGCGGCAGAAAACCCAGGAGCTCGCCGAGTTCCGTGCCAAGGCCCAGCAGTACCGCTCCAGCCTGGGGCTGATCCAGCAGGAACTGAACATGTCGCAGCCGCTGGTGGGCTCCGGCGCCATTTCCGAGGTGGAAATCCTGCGCCTGCGCCGCAGCGCGGTAGAAATGCGCGGCTCGCTGGAGGCCACCAATCTGGCCATCCCAAGGGCCGAGTCGGCCATGCAGGAGATCGAAAGCAAGCTCAACGAGTCGAATCTGATCTTCCGCACCGAGGCGCTGAAGGAGCTCAACGAAGTTCGTACCGAGCTGACCAAAATCACCTCCACCAGCGTCGCCATCGAGGACCGGGTCAGCCGCACCACGATCAGCTCGCCGGTGTATGGCGTGATCAAGCTGCTGAAGGTCAACACCATCGGCGGTGTGGTCCAGCCCGGCGACCCCATGGTCGAGGTGGTCCCGCTGGAAGACAACCTGCTGATCGAGGCCCGCATCCGCCCACAGGACGTGGCCTTCCTGCACCCCGGCCAGAAAGCCATGGTCAAGTTCACCGCCTACGACTACACCATCTACGGCGGACTCAAGGCCAAGCTGGAGGTAATCAGCGCCGACACCATCACCGACGAGGAAGGCAACAGCTTCTATCTGATCCAGGTGCGCACGGACAAAAGCCACCTGGGCAGTGACGAGCATCCACTGCTGATCATCCCGGGCATGGTCGCTACGGTGGATATCGTCACCGGCGAGAAGAGCGTGCTCGACTACCTGCTCAAGCCAGTACTCAAGGCCCGCTCCGAGGCCATGCGCGAACGCTAGTCACCATGATTGCGCTGGTAGATCTCCGCCCCCATCGCCGCTATCTGCCCTTCGATCAGTGCCTCGAAGGGGCGTAACAGCTCGGCAAAGCACCTCCCTTCCTGCAGCTCCAGCGCCACGGCTATGGCCTCGATGGTCGCCAGCGCACCCTCGGCGGGAGCCTTGCGCAGGCGGTAGCGCGAGCGGAGGCCCGAAGGCAGGCAGACTCGCGGCAAAGACGCCAGCACAGGGTTGAGGTGCAACAGCTTGCGCGCCTTGCGCCAGGTGCCATCAGGCACCACCAGCAGCAAGGGGCGCTCATCATCCGGCGGTTGTATCAGCGGCAGGGGTTGTGCCGCCTCGCCCGGAAATAGCAGGCAGGCACGGTAGGCGGGATCGAACGACAGATCGGCGAACACTTCACCCGTCCGCAATTCGGCATTAATCAGACCCAGCGCCGCCAGGCGCGCAGTGTTCAGCGCGTGCCCCACCTCATCCGGGTGCTGCAGGATCAGCACCCGGGTGCGGCTGGGCAGGCATGGAATCAGATGACAAAGACAGTGGCTTAGCGGGCGGGCGCAGCGCTCGCAGCGCGCTCGGGACATGACGGCATTCCTCCGGGCGCGCAGTGTGCCACAGCGCCCGGTTCAGCGGTTGAAGCGCTCCGCCAGGCTGTGCAGGTACTCCGCCATCTGTTCCAGTTCCTGGCTGATACCCACCCCCTGCTGCGCCTGCATGGCACTGTGGTCGGAGAGCTGGGCGATGCGGGTGATCTGCCGACTGATGTCCTCGGCGACATGCGCCTGTTGCTCGGACGCCGCGGCCATCTGCTGGCTCATGCCGGTGATGCGACTGACCGCCTGACTGATACCGTCCAGAGCCTCACGCACCGCCTCGACACTGCCCACGCTGTCCCTGGAGATATCCTCGCCACGGCTGGCTGTAAGCACGGCCTTGTCCGCACCGCTGCGCAGCGAGGAGATGATCTGATGAATCTGCTCCGTGGATTCACGGGTGCGCCCAGCCAGGGCCCGCACCTCATCGGCCACCACGGCGAACCCCCTGCCCTGCTCGCCGGCACGCGCTGCCTCGATGGCGGCGTTGAGCGCCAGCAGGTTGGTCTGCTCGGCGATGGAGGTGATCACATCGGCGACACTGCCGATGGACTGGGTCGAAACCGCCAGCTCGTTCACCGCCTGGCCAATCTCATGCACCGCATCGGCCATCTGCTGCATGGCGTTCAGACTGCCACCGGCCAGGTCACGCCCCTGCAGGGCGAGGCGATCCGCCTCCTCGGCCGCATGGGAAGTGTTCTGCACGTTGTGCGCCACCTCCTGAATGGTCGCCGCCATCTGGTTGATGGCGGTGGCCGACTGGTCCGTTTCGTTGCGCTGCTGCTCCAGCAACTCCGCACCGGAGCGCGACAGCTCGGCAGACTGGGCAGCGCGCTGGCGCACGTTCTCGCCGGCGTCCTCGAGACGCGTCAATGCGGTCTGCAGGCGCGCTTCTTCGCTGATCATGGCCATGTCCAGCAGCGCCTGAGCACCGCGGTTGTCGCTGTAGGTCAGGGCCACCAGCGCGCTGGTAAAAGCCTTGGGATGCTCCGCCAGCGTACGCCGGATGAGCTGACGCTTGCTGTACAGCTGATAGGAGCCCAGCGCGAACAACACGGCAAAGATGAATGCCAGCAGCCACGGCCCGCTCAGCACCCAATGCCCGGCAAGGATGACCAGGCCAGCCAGTATCAGCGGCCATGAACCGAGGATGTCATGGGTCCAGTACTCGATCATCGGCACCGGCGGCTTGCCTGCGCGCAAGCGCGCATAGAGTGCCTCGGCACGGCGCTTCTGTGCCTCGCTCGGCACCGAGCGCACCGACTCGTAGCCCACCAGCCTGCCATTCTCATAGATGGGCGTGACATAGGCGCTGACCCAATAGTGATCACCATTCTTGCAACGGTTCTTGACGATCCCCATCCACGGCTTGCCCTGCTTGACCGTCTCCCACATGTGCGCAAACACACCGGGAGGCATGTCCGGATGGCGCACGATGTTATGCGGTTGGCCAATTAGCTCTTCACGCGAGAAGCCGCTGATGGCCACGAACGCATCGTTGGCATAGGTGATGGTGCTGTTGAGGTCGGTAGTGGAAATCAGGCGTTCGGCATCGGTAAAAGTGCGCTCACGCTGTGTAACGGGCAGGTTCTGACGCATAGACAGACCGTCCTTGGGGAGGTTGAAAGGTGGTTATGACTTCCAGGCCTTACACTTATTCTGTCTAGCACATCCGTGCCAAAACAGCACAAGGCCATCACCACCACTCAACCCACCCGACAGGCGGTCAGAGCGCCTTAGACGATCAGGTCGGCCTTACGCCGGTAGGGAAATACATCGATCACCTTGCCCGCGCGGATCGCCTCCTGCAGCCCTTTCCAGTAGTCGGCGTCGTAGAGATCGCCGTGCAGCTGGTTGAACAGGCGGCGCTGGGCGACATCGCCGAACAGGAAGCGCGGGAACTCCTCGGGGAACACGTCGTTCGGCCCCACCGAATACCAGGGTTCGCTGGCCATCTCGTCTTCCGGGTAACGGGGCGGCGGGATGCGCCGGAAGTTCACCTCGGTGAGGTAGCTGATCTCGTCGTAGTCATAGAACACCACGCGGCCGTGACGGGTGACGCCGAAGTTCTTCAGCAGCATGTCACCGGGGAAGATGTTGGCGGCGGCCAGCTGCTTGATGGCCAGGCCGTAGTCCTCCAGCGCCTCCCTCACCTGCACCTCGTTGGCATGCTCCAGGTAGATGTTCAGCGGGATCATCCGCCGCTCGGTCCAGCAGTGGCGGATCAGCACGGTATCGCCGTTCTCGATCTGCACCGTCGAAGGCGCCACCTCCAGCAGTTCGGCCAGGCACTCGGGGTCGAACTTGGCCAGCGGGAAACGGAAGTCCGAGAACTCCTGGGTGTCAGCCATGCGCCCGACCCGGTCGACGCTTTTGACCAGTCGATAGCGGTCGATCACCGTGGCATGGTCGATGGTCTTGGACGGCGAGAAGCGGTCCTTGATGATCTTGAACACGGTGTTGAAGCCCGGCAGGGTGAATACGCTCATCACCATGCCACGCACGCCGGGGGCCATGACGAACTTGTCGTCGGTGCTGGCCAGGTGGTTGATCAGCGCGCGGTAGAACTCCGACTTGCCGTGCTTGTAGAAGCCGATCGAGGTGTACAGCTCGGCGATGTGCTTGCCCGGCAGGATGCGCTTGAGAAAGCCGATGAACTCCGCCGGGATGTCCACCCGCACCATGAAATAGGAACGGGTGAAGGAGAAGATGATCGAGACCTCCGCCTCATCGGTGATCAGCGTATCGATCTGGATGCCTTTGCCCTCCTGATGCAGCAGTGGCAGCACCAGCGGCCATTGCTCATCCGGGGTGAAGATGCGACCGACCAGGTAGGCGCCCTTGTTGCGGTACAGGGTCGAGGAGAACAGCTCGATGGTCAGCGCCTGGTCCTTGCACACCCAGTCCGGCAGGTTGGCACGCAGTTGGTGCTCCAGCTTGGCCAGGTCGCGCTCCAGGTCTTCGAAGGGCGCGCTGTAGCTGTAGTCGGTGAAGATCTGCCGCAGCGCCTGGTTGAGATCGCCGCGCGGCTGGTAGCTGCGGGTCTGCGGCGTGCGCTCATGCGAGCGCAGCGAAGGCCGGGTGGTGTGGATGAACATGCAGCCATCGCTGATCTTGTCGTGGCTGAACAGCCCGCAGAAGATCGAGTTGTACCAGGTCTCGGCCAGCTCATCGTCGTTGCGCAGGTCGATCAGCCGGATGTAGGCGCTCTTCACCACCGGCCACAGGTCGATATCCAGCAGCTGCTCGCTGCTGAATGCCTGGCGCAGGCGCTCGACCACCTCGCCAACCTTTTCCTCGTACAGGTTGATCCGCGCCGCCGAGGCCCGCTGCGCCTCCTGCCACAGGGCCTGCTCGAAGCGGGCACGGGCACCGTTAGTGATCTCGCGGAAGTGCGCGCGATAGTCGTCGAAACCTTCGAGAATCGTGCGGGCGATATCGGCGGCCGGGCGTTGCTGCGACATGGAAGAGCCTCTGCTACATGGGCGGAAACGCGAGCTTAGCCAGAGCCGGCGCCGAGGAAAAGACGCGGTCTCGCCGGTCACGTTGCGACGGATAAAAAAAGCCCGTCACAAAGGACGGGCCAGGAGGGTGCCGCCCCGCTGTAAGGGCGGCGCAGAATCAGATTCAGGCCGCTTCGCGCACGCCCTCCAGCGAGGTCGAACTGCCGCCCTCGGCCAGCTCACGCTGCAGGGTGCTCTCGTCGAGTTGCTTGCACCACTTGGCGACCACCAGGGTGGCCACGCCATTGCCGATCAGGTTGGTCAGGGCACGCGCTTCGGACATGAAGCGGTCGATGCCGAGGATCAGCGCCAGGCCGGCCACCGGCAGATGGCCCACGGCGGACAGGGTCGCGGCCAGCACGATGAAGCCCGAGCCGGTGACGCCAGCGGCACCTTTGGAAGCAATCAGCAGCACGGCCAGCAGGGTCAGCTGGTGGGTGATGTCCATGGTGGTGTCGGTCGCCTGGGCGATGAACACGGCGGCCATGGTCAGGTAGATCGAGGTGCCATCGAGGTTGAACGAATAGCCGGTTGGAATGACCAGGCCGACCACCGACTTGTTGGCACCGAGCTTCTCCATCTTGTTCAGCATGCGCGGCAGCGCGGACTCCGAAGACGAAGTGCCGAGCACGATCAGCAGTTCCTCGCGGATGTACTTGATGAACTTGAGGATGCTGAAACCGTGGGCGCGCGCGATACCGCCGAGCACCACGAGGATGAAGAACAGGCACGTGATGTAGAAGCACAGCATCAGCTGGCCCAGCTGCACCAGCGAGCCGACCCCATACTGGCCGATGGTGAAGGCCATGGCGCCGAAGGCACCGATGGGAGCGACCTTCATGATCATGTTGATGATGCCGAACATGACGTGGGCGATGCGGTCGATGAACTCCAGCACCGGCTTGCCATAGTCACCCATGCGCTGCAGGGCGAAGGCGAAGATCACCGAGAAGAACAGCACCTGCAGAATATCGCCGCTGGCGAAGGCGCCGACGATGGTCGAGGGGATCACATTGAGCAGGAAGGCCACGGTGCTCTGCTGCTCGCCGGCAGCGGCGAAGGCGGCGATACCCTTGGTATCCAGCGTGGCTGGATCGACATGCATGCCGACGCCCGGCTGCGCGATGTTGACCACCACCAGGCCGATGACCAGGGCCAGGGTGGAGACAATCTCGAAGTACAGCAGCGCGTAGCCGCCGGTCTTGCCCACGGCCTTCATGTCCTGCATGCCGGCAATGCCGCTGACCACGGTGCAGAAGATGATGGGCGCGATGGCCATCTTGATCAGCTTGACGAAGCCGTCGCCCAGCGGCTTGAGCGCCACGCCGGTCTCGGGGTAGAAGTGGCCGAGCAGGATACCGATGGCGATGGCCACCAGCACCTGAACGTACAGGCTCTTGTAGAAGGGTTTGCGGGTCATGGCAGTTCCTCGCTCGCCGCCGCCCGACCGCCCTCCCTGGATGACCGTGCGACTGCTCAAAGTGCTAACCCTCCTGCTCTGGAGGGATTTGTTGTTGGGAGCCCCCGACTGCGGGGCTGTAGCACCTATGGCAAGCGCTGTGCCAGAGCCTTTTATAAATAAATATCCTTAAAATACATACACTTACGAAAATATCAGGCATCCGACGGCGATGAAATTGGCGGATTTTCGCCAGGCACATGGCGGGATTTCGCCCGCGCCTGGGCATCGCGGGACGCCGTCGCCAATGCACCAACACGGACCACAATGGCGCAAGGCAAGAGACAGGCGCCTCCTTTTGGGTCCATCAGCCACGCTCATCCGAGCCCGCCAAATCGCCTGAAATCCGCGCAACACAAGGGACCCAGCCCTCTCCGAGAAAACTGGCACAGGCGCTGCATAACCCACAGCAAGCCCAACCCACATGGGCCGTCCCGCCGATCAATGGCGATCAAGGCGATGGACACGAGGCGCCCACGTAGGCACCGCACAGAACAGGCAAAGGCGCCTGAGACCGCAAGGTTTCAGGCGCCTTTTTATTTGCCGCGGAAAAACCTGATGAGCTTTGGCCGGGAAACGCTATGAACAGCACAGACGCCTCCACTGACAAGCAACGACTGATCGTCGTCGGCAACGGCATGGTCGGCCACCACTGCGTCGAGCAACTGCTCGCGGGCGGTGCCCTGGCGCACTACCGCATCGAAGTGTTCGGCGAGGAGGCGCAGCGCGCCTACGACCGTGTTCACCTGTCCGAATACTTCGGTGGCCGCGACGCCGAGTCCCTGGCCATGAGCGCCGCGTCCCTCTATGAGGCCGAGGGCCTGACCCTACACCTGGCCTGCCCGGTGCTGGGCATCGACCGCGAGGCGCGCGAGGTGGTCACCGCCAACGGCCGCTTCGGCTACGACAAGCTGGTGCTGGCCACCGGCTCCTACCCCTTCGTACCACCGATCGAAGGTGCCGAGGGCGAATCGCGCCTGGTCTACCGCACCCTCGATGACCTCGACGGCATCCGCGCCGCCGCCCAGGGCAAGCGCCGCGGCGTGGTGGTCGGCGGCGGCCTGCTCGGCCTGGAAGCGGCCAACGCCCTGAAGTCGCTGGGCCTGGAAGCCCACGTGGTGGAATTCGCCCCACGCCTGATGCCGGTGCAGCTGGACGACTTCGGCGGCGCGGCGCTGAAGCAGCGCATCGAGGACCTGGGCGTCGGCGTGCACCTGTCCAAAGCCACCCAGAGCATCAGCGCCGGCAGCGCATACCGCTACCGGATGAACTTCGCCGGTGATGACTTCCTGGAAACCGACCTGATCGTGTTCTCCGCCGGCATCCGTCCGCAGGACGCCCTGGCCCGCGCCTGCGGCCTGGAGCTGGGCCAGCGCGGCGGCATCGCCATCAACGACCAGTGCCTGACCAGCGACACGCACATCTTCGCCATCGGCGAGTGCGCGGCATGGAACGGCAGCATCTTCGGCCTGGTCGCCCCTGGCTACCAGATGGCGCGCCTGGTCGCCGCCCAGCTGTGCGGCCAGGAAGGCCAGCCCTTCCTCGGCGCGGACATGTCAACCAAGCTCAAGCTGCTCGGTGTCGATGTCGGCTCCATCGGCGACGCCCACGGCGTCATGCCAGGCGCCAAGAGCTACCGCTACATCGACGAAGCCACGGCCAGCTACCGCCGCCTGGTCGTGTCCGCCGACGGCAAGCAGGTGCTCGGCGCCGTGCTGGTCGGCGACAACAGCTACTACGACACCCTGCTGCAATACGCACAGAACGGCATCCAGCTGCCGGAAGATCCGGCCAGCCTGATCATGCCCGCCGGTGAAGGCGCCCCGGCCCTCGGCGCCGACGCACTGCCGGACAGCGCCACCATCTGCTCCTGCCACAACGTCAGCAAGGGTGCGATCTGCGCAGCCATCGACGGCGGCTGCAGCGACATTGCCGGGGTCAAGGCCTGCACCAAGGCGGCCACCGGTTGCGGTGGCTGCGCCGCGCTGCTCAAGCAGGTAGTCGAGCACGAACTCACTGCCCGCGGCGTGGAAGTGGACAAGAGCCTGTGCGAACACTTCGCCTACACCCGCCAGGAGCTCTACCACTTCGTCCGCGTCGAAGGCATCGAGAGCTTCGAGGAACTGCTGGCCAGGCACGGCAAGGGCCACGTCGGCTGCGACATCTGCAAGCCGGCGGTGGGCTCGATCCTCGCCTCCTGCTGGAACCAGCCGATCATGAACCCGAGCCTGGTGCCGCTGCAGGACACCAACGACACCTTCATGGCCAACATGCAGAAGAACGGTACCTACTCGGTGGTGCCGCGCATCCCCGGCGGCGAAATCACTCCGGACGGGCTGATCGCCATCGGCGCGGTGGCGAAAAAATACGACCTCTACACCAAGATCACCGGCGGCCAGCGCATCGACCTGTTCGGCGCCCAGCTGCACGAGCTGCCGGACATCTGGGCCGAGCTGATCGCCGCTGGCTTCGAGACCGGCCACGCCTACGGCAAGTCCACCCGTACCGTGAAGAGCTGCGTCGGCAGCACCTGGTGCCGCTACGGCGTGCAGGACAGCGTGAAGATGGCCCTGGACATCGAGCACCGCTACAAGGGCCTGCGCGCGCCGCACAAGCTCAAGTTCGCGGTCAGCGGCTGCACCCGCGAGTGCGCCGAGGCGCAGAGCAAGGACATCGGCGTGATTGCCACCGAGAACGGCTGGAACCTCTACGTGTGCGGCAACGGCGGCATGCGCCCGCGCCACGCCGAGCTGTTCGCCACCGACCTGGATGACGCCACCCTGATCCGCTACATCGACCGCCTGCTGATGTTCTACATCCGCACCGCCGACAAGCTGCAGCGCACCTCGGTGTGGCGCGAGTCGCTGGAAGGCGGGCTGGACTACCTCAAGGCCGTGGTGATCGACGACAGCCTGGGCCTGGCCGCCGAACTGGAAGCACAGATGCAGCTGGTGGTCGACCGCTACGAATGCGAATGGGCCAACGCCCTGCAGGACGAGGAGAAGCTCAAGCGCTTCCGCACCTTCGTCAACGAGCACGGCGGCGACCCGGCCATCCATTTTGTCCGCGAACGCGGCCAGCGCCGCCCGGCGCGCGCCGATGAACTGCACCTGATCCCCGTCACCGAGGAGGTCGTCTGATGAGCACCGTCACCCATAGCGAGAACACCTGGCAAGCGCTGTGTGCCACCGCCGATCTGGTCGCCAACTCTGGCGTGGTCGCCCTGCTGGGAGACCAACAGGTGGCGCTGTTCTACCTGCCGGAGACCGAGCAACAGGTATTCGCCATCGGCAACTGCGACCCCAAGTCCGGGGCCAACGTCATCGGCCGCGGTATCGTCGGCCACCTGCAGGGTGAACTGGTGATTGCCTCGCCGCTGTACAAACAGCACTACCGCCTGCGCGATGGCGGCTGCCTGGAGTACCCCGAGCTGAACCTGCCGGTTTGGCCGGTGCGACTCAACGGCGAGCAGGTCGAAGTCGCCCTGAGCTGAAACCGCCTCAGCCAGCCGGGGCCGCAATGCTGTTCACCTAAGCCGTGGCCTGCGCGCTCCAGTCCCCTCTCATCAGCGGGGAGAGGAAGGAGCAGCCGCTTCGCTGTGCTTCCGGCCCTCTCCCCCTGCCCCTCTCCCATGAATGGGAGAGGGGAGCTAATCGAGCGCTCACCAGGTGAACAGCCTTGCACGCGGGGCCAGGCTTTTTTGTGCCGATCGCTATATAAAGACGAACGAGAATCTCGTCCCAGGAGCGACACATGGCACCTCATTCTTCTCGGCTCATCTGCGGCCTGCTTGCCGCACTGGCCCTTAGCGGCCAGACCCTGGCAGGCGAAGTGCAGGTGGCCGTGGCCGCCAACTTCAGCGCGCCGATGCAGGCCATCGCCCGCGCCTTCGGGCAGAGCAGCGGACACCGGGTCGTCGCTGCCTATGGCGCCACCGGCCAGTTCTACGCGCAGATCAACCACGGCGCGCCCTTCGAGGTGCTGCTGGCCGCCGACGACAGCACCCCGGCCAAACTGGAAAACGAAGGCGCTGGCGTACCCGGCTCGCGTTTTACCTATGCGGTCGGCGCCCTGGCGCTGTGGTCGGCACGGCCCGGCTATGTCGATGACGCCGGCGCCGTGCTCAAGAGCGACACGTTCCGCCACCTGGCCATCGCCAACCCGCAGACCGCACCCTACGGCCTGGCCGCCACCCAGGTGCTGGACCAGCTCGGTCTCACCGAGGCCATCGAGCCCAGGCTGGTCGAGGGCCAGAACATCGCCCAGGCCTACCAGTTCGTCGCCAGCGGCAATGCCGAACTCGGCTTCGTCGCCCTCTCGCAGGTGTACAAGGACGGGCAGATCACCCGAGGCTCGGCCTGGCAGGTCCCAGCGCAGCTGCATGAGCCGATCCGCCAGGACGCCGTGCTGCTCACCAAGGGCCAGGACAATCCAGCGGCCAGGGCGCTGCTGGAGTACCTGCGCGGCGAGCAGGCGGCAACGCTGATCCGGGCTTACGGCTACCAGCGCTAGCCATCTTCTTGTAGGGTGCAGCCTGCTCACTCCGCAGGGCGCTGCGCCCATCCACTGCACACGAAGAGGACGCTGCCAGCGATGCCCCTTACCAGCGCCGATTTCGCCGCGATCTGGCTGACCCTGCAACTGGCCTCGCTGACCACCGTTCTGCTGCTGCTGATCGGCACCCCCATCGCCTGGTGGCTGGCACATACCCGTTCCTGGCTGAAGGCACCGGTAGGCGCACTGGTCGCACTACCACTGGTGCTACCGCCCACCGTGATCGGCTTTTACCTGCTGGTGGCCATGGGGCCGCAAGGTCCGGTCGGCCAGCTGACCCAGAGCCTGGGCCTGGGCACCCTGCCCTTCAGCTTTGCTGGGCTGCTGGTCGGCTCGCTGTTCTACTCGCTGCCCTTCGTCGTGCAACCCATCCAGAACGCCTTCGAGGCCATCGGCCGGCGCCCGCTGGAAGTCGCCGCCACCCTGCGCGCCAGCCCCTGGGACTGCTTCTTTAGCGTGGTGCTGCCGCTGGCCAGGCCGGGCTTTCTCACCGCCAGCGTGCTGGGCTTCGCCCATACCCTCGGCGAGTTCGGCGTGGTGCTGATGATCGGCGGCAACATCCCGGACAAGACCCGCGTGGTCTCGGTACAGATCTTCAACCACGTGGAGGCCATGGAGTACGCCAAGGCGCACTGGCTGGCCGGTGGCATGCTGCTGTTCGCCTTCCTGATCCTGCTGGTGCTGCACCTCAAGGGCCGCCCGACCCTGAGGAGTGCCTGAGCCATGAGCCTGGATATCTCCCTTGATCTGCCGTTCGCCGACTTCCGCCTGCAAGTCGACCTGCAGCTGCCGGGGCGCGGCATCACCGCCCTGTTCGGCCCCTCCGGCTCGGGCAAGACCAGCCTGCTGCGCTGCGTGGCGGGCCTGGAGCGGGCTCCGCGCGGGCAGATCACCATCAACGGCGAGTGCTGGCAGGACAGCACGCGCCGGCACTTCCTCGCCCCGCACAAACGCGCGCTGGGCTATGTGTTCCAGGAGGCCAGCCTGTTCCCGCACCTGTCGGTGCGCGGCAACCTGGACTACGGACAGAAGCGCATCGCCCCCGCTGCACGGCGCATCGCGCTGGACCAGGCCGTGCAGCTACTGGGCATCGGCCACCTGCTGGAGCGGCCGCCTGCCACCCTGTCCGGCGGCGAACGCCAGCGCGTGGGCATCGCCCGGGCGCTGCTCACCAGCCCGCAGCTGCTGCTGCTCGACGAACCGCTGGCGGCCCTCGATGGCAAGCGCAAGCAGGAGATCCTGCCCTACCTGGAACGCCTGCACGACGAGCTGGACATCCCCATGCTCTACGTCAGCCATGCAGCCGATGAAGTGGCACGCCTGGCCGATCACCTGGTGCTGCTGGACAGCGGCCGCGCCCTGGCCTGCGGCCCACTCGGCGAACTGCTGCCACGCCTCGATCTGCCGCTGGCCCAGAACGACGATGCCGGCGTGGTGCTGCAGGCCCAGGTCTGCGGCCACGATGAGCGTTACCAGCTGCTCACGCTGGCGCTGCCCGATACGCCGCAGACCCTGCGCCTGCCCCACGCGGCACTGCCGCTCAACCAGAGGCTGCGGGTCAAGGTGCAGGCACGCGACGTCAGCCTGAGCCTGGAGCCGCCGGGCCCGAGCAGCATCATCAACCGCCTGCCGGTAAGGGTGCTGGAGCTGGCCGACGCCGGGCACGCCGCCCAGGTGCTGGTACGCCTGGACCTGGCCGGCCAGCCGCTGCTGGCGCGCATCACCCGCTATTCGTGCGACCAGCTCGGCGTGCAACCGGGGCAGATGCTCTGGGCGCAGATCAAGGCGGTGGCGCTGCTCGGCTGAGCGCGCGGCTTGTCGGCGATGAAGCCCAGCGCCTAACATCCGCCCAGCCTTGTCACGAGCCCGCCCATGCGCGAACGCACCATCGCCAGCCACTTCATCCGCGCCGCCCTGCGTGGCGCCGAGCGTCAGCAGTGCGACGTCAGCGGCCTGCTGCGCGAGGTCGGCATCCAACCGGCACTGCTCGACGAACCGCGCGCGCGCCTCGACCCCGAGCAGTTCGCGCGCCTGGTGCAGGGCCTGTGGCAGCTGCTCGACGACGAATACATGGGCTTCGGCGCCATTCCCAGCCGCCGCGGCACCTTCGCCATGATGTGCCACGCCATCATCCACTGCCACAGCCTGGAAAAGGCGCTGGTGCGCGGCATGCTGTTCTACGGCCTGTTCCCCGAAGCGCCGCGCGTGGCCCTGCAGCGTGAAGGCGAGCGGGTGCGCCTGAGCCTGGACAGCTCGGCCCTTTGGGACCCCGACCACTTCCTCACCGAAAGCCTGCTGGTGATCTGGCACCGCCTCGGCAGCTGGCTGATCGGCCAGCGCATCCGCCTCGAGGAAGCCAGCTTCGCCTACCCCGAACCGGCGCACAGCGGCGAGTACGACCTGCTCTTCCCCTGCCCGCGGCGCTTCGACGCGGAGAGCACCAGCCTGCTGTTCAGCACCCGCTACCTGGGCATGCCGCTGCTGCAGGACGAACGCACGCTCAAGCAGTTCCTCAAACACTCCCCCGCCGACCTGCTGGCCCGCCCGGACGGCGGCGACAGCCTGACCAGCCGCATCCGCCGCCTGCTCGGCCGCGACTGCGCGCACTGGCCGGACCTGGAAAGCGTGGCCGAGCAACTGCATGTCAGCCCACAGACCCTGCGCCGCCACCTGCGCGAGGAAGACACCAGCTTCCAGGAAATCAAGGACCACCTGCGCCGCGACCTGGCCATCTACCACCTGGGCCGTGACGAGCTGACCATCAACGCGCTGGCCGAGCAGCTGGGCTTCTCCGAGCCCTCGGCCTTCCACCGCGCCTTCAAGAAATGGACCGGGCTCACCCCCGGCGCCTACCGCGCGCAGGAGAGCTAGCGCAGCCACACTCAATACTCTCAAGGAAGAACATGAACACCACGGACCTGCTTGCCATCGCCCTGCGCCTGTTTGCGCTGTTTCTGCTGTACAGCGCCTTCGTCATGGGCATCCAGCACTACCAGTACATCCACCAGGCCGCCCACACCGGCGCCAGCGACGACATCGGCGCGCTGCTGGTGCTGGGCATCATCCAGGTCGGTGGCCTGCTGCTGGCCGCCACTCTCCTGCTGAAGTTCCCCCTGACCCTTGCCCGCCGCCTGGCCCCGGCGCCTGCCGCCGAAGCGAGCAGCGGCATCAGCGCGGCGGAACTGCAGTCGGTGGCCTTCTGCGTGCTCGGGGTCTACCTGCTGGCGCGCGGCCTGGCGGACCTGCTGTTCAACGCCACCTGGATCATCTACATGCTGCGCGGCACGCCGGCCGACCAGCAGAACCTGGCGGCCTACGTCATCCAGGAGCTGATCACGCTGGTCGAACTGTGCATCGGCCTGTTCCTCTGCCTGCACGCCGACGGCCTGAGCCGGCTGATCCGTCGCCTGCGCAGCGCCGGTGTGCCATGAAACGCCCGCGTCCACGCCACCTACTGCTCGCCCTCCTGCTGCTCGGGCTGCTCGCACCGCAATGGCTGCGCGTGCCCGTGCAGGGCGCCAGCAACCGGGACTGGCATCCGCAAAGTTTCTGGTACGAACCCTGGGGGCGCTCCGGTACGCACAAGGGCATCGACATCTTCGCCCGCCAGGGCACCCCGGTGCTCGCCCCCAGCTACGGCATCGTGGTGTTTCGCGGCGAACTGGACATGGGCGGCAAGGTGCTGCTAATGCTCGGCCCCAAATGGCGCCTACACTACTTCGCCCACCTCGACAGCTACAGCGCCCTGGCCGGCCAACCCGTACTTCCCGGCGCCCCACTCGGCACGGTAGGCAGCACCGGCAACGCCCAGGGCAAACCGCCTCACCTGCACTACTCGATCGTCACCCTGTTGCCCTATCCCTGGCGCTGGGACACCAGCACTCAGGGCTGGAAGAAAATGTTCTACCTCGACCCCACGCCGATGCTGAACGAAGCGGCAGTGGACAGCCGAAAAACCAACCAGTAGCGTCGCAGGAACATGCACCACCGGTCTTGCCCGATCCGCCTGTCCTTTTACCGATCGCAGAAGAGTCGCTTTTGCCGAATCACCTGTAAGGAAAAACAAGGGCTTGCTGGACGACAAGGAATGTTATGCGACACAAGTGGCGGAAAAAATTACGCCATTTGTGTCGTCTACTTATAGTTAGAGCCTACTATCCATGCATGAGAACCCTGAGAGAACAACACCGATTGGTCTTGCTCGCTATGCTCATGAATTTTATGGCGCAGCAAAAGTAGTTGAAGCGCAATCGGCAACTGAAAACCCCAAAAAAATAATCCCGTCTATCCCAAGCCTATATTTGATAGGCCACTCTATTGAGCTAGGTCTTAAATCATATCTACTCAATAAAGGCTTACAGCTTCGCGAGCTTCGCTCAAAAAAATATGGCCACGACCTGCATGCATGTCTTAGAAAAGCTAAAGAGTTAGACTTGCTATCGCACGCAAAACTTAAGCCAGAAGAGGAAGTAGCAATGGAGTTACTGAACCAACTCTATTCCACGAAGCAGCTTGAATACATTGTTACCGGCGCCAAAACGCTACCTATTTTTGAGCACGCAGAGTCTTTTGCCAGAACACTCATAAATGGTGTATCTCTTCATGTTGGCTACAAAACACTAAGCGGCGAGTAACGGCTCTAACAATGTGCTCAACACCGTTCGCTACGCTCACTGGACTCGTAAAAGCTGCGCTTTTACTCGCCTGTTAGCACAACGTTAGACGCAAGAGAAATAGTGGATTCAGTACCGAGCCATGAAACACAATCACCGCATCGTCGCGGTGCTCCTGAATCGAATGGTCGCCTGACAGTAAAGGCCGTTATTTGTGCTCAGCAAAGGAGTTGCTTTCACACAATGCGCACGTCACAAATAACCTTCCGGGCCAGAACCGACACGCCGTGCACTCCGCCGGTTAAGCTCGGCGCTGGCATCATTTCCGGCGCGCGGCTGGGCTGTCTAACAATTGGCTCAAGTCGTTCGCTTCGCTCACTCGGGACGTCCGTAAGCTGTGCTTCCGGCCGCCCCTTAGCCAAACGTTAGCAACCATGAACATCACCAAATCAAACGAATCGCGGGCTCTAATTGCATCTTGCATATTGCTATGCATAGCTGTCTTTACTTACCCCCAGCTTTTCCTTTTCAGCAAAACCATCCACGTCCCAGCCTGGGCAGATTCTGTTCCATATAAAATTTACGCAGGTGCATATCTAGCATTGATCGCACTCCTGCCTATTGCAATTTTCTCAAAAACCAAATCTCAACTTATGAAATTTTATTTCATAACTAGCGCAGTCGCGATTTTTCCTGCAGGAATCTCAAGGCATATAAGCTATGGGGATAACTTATTAGGAGTCTTTGCAAATAGCTTCTTTCACTATGCCTACTCAATAATCTTTGTATTAAGCTGGCCTATGGCAGCCACCTTCCTCGTTAGATTAATAAAAGACACTATTCAGCGAGCGAGCAAATGCTAACAATTGGCTCAAGTCGTTCGCTTCGCTCACTCGGGACCGGCATAGCCGGCCCCTTAGCCAAACGTTAGGCAACTGAATGATCTCCTGCATTCCGGCACTTGAATTCCTGCGTAAAATATGCGGCCTGTACGAAGACTCAACTAATGTAGTTAAGTTGCGTGTATGGGCTTGTGGATATGGCATCGCAATGGATCTAACTGTCAAAGGTAAATCTGTCCTTTGTGCGGTTGCGGGAGCACTCCGCCAAGAGGTCGAATGCTTTGCTCAAATTGGGCTTCCGAACGTAATTCGGTTAGTAGGCGACAAGACGTCAGAGAATCAACTAAAGCTCATAGGCATGGAACCACCAATCGAACTTCATATCTCTCGCGAACAGAGCAGTCTCCAAGTCGTAATCTTGTACGAGGGTCAGGTAAAGGCTACATATGTGCTGTCAGCCGCCTAACTACTGGTTCAAGTCGTTCGCTTCGCTCACTCGGGACCGGCTAAAGCCGGCCCCTTAACCAAACGTTAGAGGTCATTCTCTTGACATCGGATGTCCGCACAAAAAGAGCAAAGACCGCGCTTTACCATCAGGCCTTCTGGTGTGCGGCATTGTTACTGGCGTCAGGTAGCTGGCTTTATCAAGGATATATAAGCAGAGCACTAATAGCACTGGCAGTGACAACACTGTATTTTGCACTCGCAGTTACAAACTATAAACTCGGGAACAAGCTCATTTGGCTTTGCTTTGCCCCAGCGGCTGGCGCTATGTGTGTCACGGCATACCCAATAACAAGCTTGTGGTACTACCTATACATCGGAGTAGTCGGGCAGCCCATCACCACAAGTATTGCAGGCGCAATCGGCATAATGAGCGTCAACACCGCTATTGGCGTAGTCATTCCAATGCTAATTTGCATCCACCTACTGAGGTCGCGGCGTCATGCCCTCTAACAAATGGTTCAAGTCGCTCGCTTCGCTCACTCGGGACCGGCTAAAGCCGGCCCCTTAACCAAACGTTAGGCGCAAGGGCAATATAAGGTTTCAGCACCGAGCCAGGAAACAGAATCACCGTATCTGCGCGGTTTTCCTGAATCGAATGGTCGCCTGACAGTAGAGGCCGTTATTTGTGCTCAGCAAAGGAGTTGCTTTCACACAATGTG
The DNA here is from genome assembly GCF_048595745.1 of Pseudomonas stagnisoli. Lineage (NCBI taxonomy): Bacteria > Pseudomonadati > Pseudomonadota > Gammaproteobacteria > Pseudomonadales > Pseudomonadaceae > Pseudomonas > Pseudomonas stagnisoli. The sequence goes on along the minus strand of NZ_CP184361.1, from coordinate 1,544,927 downwards.
CACGTCACAAATAACCTTCGGGGCCAAAACCGACACGCCGTGCGCTCCGCCGGTCATGCTCGGCGCTGGCATCATTTCCGGCGTCCGGCTGGGCTGTCTAACAATTGGCTCAAGTCGTTCGCTTCGCTCACTCGGGACGTCCGTAAGCTGCGCTTCCGGCCGCCCCTTAGCCAAACGTTAGGCCCCGAAATGAAGCAATACGATGTTGTCCAAGTTATTGCACTTCGAGACGAGCGCTTTTCAAAGTCAAGTGCAGATTACGAACGCAACCCTTGCATCGGGGACGTTGGAACAATTATTGAGGTGTACTCAAATCCAGAGCCGGCATTTGAGGTTGAGTGCTCTGGTAGTAATGGGCGCACTATTTGGCTCGCAGCAATGTATCCGGAAGAGCTAAAACTTAGTGGTCAAAAATAAACTCTGCAGCGAGCCTAACTAGTGGTTCAAACCGTTCGCTTCGCTCACTGGGACGGGCTAAAGCCCGCCCCTTAACCAAACGTTATATGCTCGAAATGACCAAACCCATAAAGCTGCTGATGTACCTTTCATTTCTATATACTCTGGGCTTTTTCCTTTGGGTGCCAGTGAGTCTAGGTGGGGTTAGCTTGAGATGGTTTTGGTTAACCAACGCCGCATATAACGTCAACAGTGCCATTTATGCACCTTTAGCCGCTTGGTCAGGTGAGCGCGGAGTCATAACCCGTGTGCGATATGAAAACGCTGTCTTCTGGTGCAGCAAATTTAACCATTGTCATGTTCCGTGAGCGGCATATAACAATGCGCTCAACTTCGCTCACTTCGTTCGCTGGACGCCCAAAAGCTACGCTTTTGGCCGCCCGTTAGCTTAATCGTTAGAGGTCGCAGTGGAAATTCACGGATATTCCAAGGAAGAGCAGGATGCAGAGGATCTAATTCCGGCCGAACTAGCAGAAATCACGCTAGTTGCATCTCCTAATGAGCTACGGCGCATTGCTAAGTTTCTTGAAAATTGTGCGAGCGGAATCGAGGAGCGCGGAAAGTCTTGGACTCATGAGCACTTATCCGACCAAGACAAGAGCTTTGAAAACTCGCCACACTTCGTTGTTTACAACCCGGAGTACGAGCTGTGACCTCTAACAAGTCGCTCAAAGCGCTCACTTCGTTCGCTGGGACCGGCGAAGCCGGCCCCTTAGCTTAATCGTTAGACGCAAGAGAAATAGTGGATTCAGTACCGAGCCATGAAACACAATCACCGCATCGTCGCGGTGCTCCTGAATCGAATGGTCGCCTGACAGTAAAGGCCGTTATTTGTGCTCAGCAAAGGAGTTGCTTTCACACAATGCGCACGTCACAAATAACCTTCCGGGCCAGAACCGACACGCCGTGCACTCCGCCGGTTAAGCTCGGCGCTGGCATCATTTCCGGCGCGCGGCTGGGCTGTCTAACAATTGGCTCAAGTCGTTCGCTTCGCTCACTCGGGACGTCCGTAAGCTGTGCTTCCGGCCGCCCCTTAGCCAAACGTTAGGCTAACCATGTATCACCACTATAAGCTCGGCCTCTTTCTAGTAATGCTGGCTATTCCACTCATAGTTTTGGTCGCAGGAAACAAATTCGAGTCTAGACTGCAGACAGCAATCAGAGCACTAACAGCGGTAGGTTTAACATGGGCATGGGTAATCGCCATCCGAATCATCGTAGTAAAAGTCGATGTAATGCTTGCAAACTCTCCCGAAATGCTGCAAGAAATATACAATGGAGATGGCGCGAAGAACGCATTCGCAGCACTATTTGGCTGGATACCTGGGCTTGCGTTAGTAATAATTTACTGGCTCATTGCTCGCGCTACTTTGCTCTTGAAATCACGTATCAAACACCGAGGCCCAGTAGCCTAACAATGCGCTCAACTATCGCTCACTTCGTTCGCTGGACGCCCAAAAGCTACGCTTTTTGGCGCCCGTTAGCTTAATCGTTAGGTTCCACTATGCAGCTTGTACTCCCAGACGAATTGCACAACCGTATTCAGGCGCTTTCGGCGGAGGGTGATTCTCTTGCTGAATCTACAACCTACGAGAAAGCCATCGAAAAATATAATGAGGCTTGGAGCCTGTTGCCTGACCCCAAGAACGAATGGGAGGCAAGTACCTGGCTTTTGGCTGCAATAGGTGACGCCTGTTTCTTTTCTGGCTACTACACATCAGGGATAGAGGCGCTACAGTACAGTCTCACGTGCCCTGGAGGTGCAGATAATCCATTTATCTTCTTGCGTCTAGGTCAGTGTCAATTTGAAAAAAACGAGTACGCTGCAGCAACAGAAAATCTCTGCAGTGCATACATGCTTCAAGGCAAAGAGATATTTGCTTCCGAATCACCTAAGTACTTTGAGTTCTTAAAAACCCGTATCCAATCACCTGCATCCGGCGAGTGGTAGAACCTAACAATTGGTTCAAATCGCTCGCTCCGCTCGCTGGGACCGGCAAAGCCGGCCCCTTAACCAAACGTTAGCATTACTCATAAAGCTCTATGCCTCTACAACAGTCAAAAGGTAGTCATCTAGGCCAAAAAATAGTTGGCACCCTTGTCCTGTATTTTTTTCTGTCGGCCGGGGTCTATGTTTTTGCATATCACGATTTCGTGCCAAGTAAACTCATATTCTGGCCATCACTAATCATCAGCCTAGGCGTCTCTCTTTTCTTGGGTGCCTTTATGGCAAAGGGCCTGAAAAATAAGACATGGATTCCTGCAAAGGGGTTCTCAAACTATGGCCCTATTAAAAAAGCCACTACATACCTAGCACTACCACTGTCTTTATTCTTTTCCACATGGCTGAACCTTTACTACCTAGCCCCAAGAGCCATAACCAGTTTTACGGGAGAATACAGTTTTAAGTTAGACTCTGCCAGAGCGCAGAAAAACCTTGGCAGGCGCAAGGCCTGTGATTTCTCAATAAGACTCCGCATGACAGAAAGCTTTCTTTTTAAAGCTTGCACTAACTCAGTATTTTATGAGCACAGCCCAAAAGAAAATTTCCAAGTAAAAATACACACTAAAGAATCATTTTTTGGGTTTATAGTCACGGGCGTAAATCGTGCTCAGTAATGCTAACAAATGGCATATGGACTCTTCCCACAAGCAGTGAGGAAAGCTTTTTTCGATCCTGTCGTCAGCGCGGTTGCAATCGCATATCCGGCCTTGCGTGGGCAGATGCCCGGGCCATTCTGTAGTTCGCGCAGCGGGGGCCAAGCGTTCAAACGATCCCGAGGATTGATTTCAGCGTCATGAATGACCTGTTTGACAAAGGCTATATCACCAATCCCAGAAGCAGATCAGAGTCCGTTTATTTGACAGACGAAGGTTTGCAGCTAGCCAAGGAACTCGCTAAGAAACACTTCTCCATACAGGAGTAACCTTCGCCTCCGCTCACTGCTTAGGCTGGGCACCCAAAAGCTGCGCTTTGGTTCGCCCAGGTGTTTAACCGTCAGACACCAGGAGATTTCATGCGCAGTTCACTGATGTTCACAGTGGCCCTCCTGAGTGCATTGTTGTGAATTGGATATTTCATCGTCGGGATCGCTAACTTGTCATCCTGCGCAACTGCCAGGAGCAGATCGAAGCCTCGGGCAAGCAGCTATCCGCCGCAAGCCGGGACGCCATCCGCCAAGGCTTCGAACGGTTGGAACGCCCGGTCAGCGGCTGAGGAGCTGCGCGCGGCTCTGGCAACCGAGGCGCGAGGCTCGCCCCTGGCTGACGCGCTACAGCTCAGCCCGGCAGGCGCATCCTGAAGCAGGCGCCGCCCAGGCTGGAGTCTTCCAGCTGCAGCTGGCCGTCGTAGCTGTCTAGGATGTCCACCACCACGGCGGTACCGATACCCTGCCCCGGGTGCTGGCTATCCAGGCGCTCGCCACGCTTAAGGATGCGCGCACGCTGGTCGGCGGGTATGCCGGGACCATCGTCTTCGACCACCAGCTCGCAGCCGTCAACGCCGATCCGCGCACTGACGCGAATCTGCCCCAGACACAGGCGGTAGGCGTTCTCCAGCAGGTTGCCGAGCAGCTCGAACAGCGCGCCGCGCTCCATCGGTATGCGCAGCTCGGTGGGGAAATCACGCTGCACCTGCACGCGCTTGTCGCGGTAGACCTTGTCCAGCGCGCCGCACAGGGTATCGAGCACCTGCGCGAGCGGTTCGCGGTGGCGCACCAGGCCGCTCTTGCGCAGGCTGGCGCGCTGCAGCTGGTAGTCCACCTGCTGGCTCATGCGCTCCACCTGGGTCTGCAGCACCTGCGCCGGCTCGCGCTCGCGCAGCCCTTCGGCCACGCCCTGCAGCACCGCCAGCGGGGTTTTCAGGCTGTGCGCGAGGTCGCCGAGCGAGTCGCGGTAGCGTTCGCGCTGGCGTCGCTCGCCGTCGAGCAGGCGGTTCAGCGAGTCGGTCAGGCGCAGCAGCTCGCTGGGGTGTTCGCGGCTCAGGTGCTCGCGGTTGCCGCCCTCCACTTCGTCCAGCTCGCGGCTCAGCCCACGCAGGGTGCCGAAGCCCCAGGTCAGGCCCAGCCAGAGCAGGCCGAGCAGCACCAGCAGCGCGCCGCCCAGCCACAGGCGCAACTGGCGGCCGAGGCTGTCGAGCATGGCCTGGTATTCGCTGGCCGGCTGCATGGTGACGATGCTGTAGGCGGCGGTTTCACCGCGCAGCAGGTCGACTTCCAGGTCGTAGACGAAGAACTCCTCGCCGCGCGCATCGCGCTGGCGCACGAAGTCGTGGCCCTCGCCGTCGTAGCGCGGGCGGTAGTCGATCTGCTCGTCGGCCGTGGAGGGCGAGCGCCACAGCTCGCGGCCTTCGCGGTCGTAGATGAAGCCGAGCAGGCGTGATTCGAGCAGGTTGAATTCTTCATCCGGCAGGCGCGCCGGCATGCTCAGGCGACCGCCGTCGATGCGCGCAGATGAGATCAGGGTGGCGGCATCGGCCGCCAGGCGCTGCTCGATGACGTTCTCCAGGGCGTTGCGGAACGCGCCCTGCACCAGCGGCAGCAGGGCCGCCATGAACAGCACCGCCAGGGCGGCGGCACCGAGCATCAGACGCACACGCAGCGAGCGGATCATCGGCAGCGCTCGGTAAACAGGTAGCCCTGGCCGCGAACGGTGTCGATCGGCTTGAGCGCACAGGCGCCTTCCAGCTTGCGGCGCAGGCGCCCGACCAGCACCTCGATGACGTTCGGGTCGCGCTCGTCGTCGCCCTCGTACAGCTGTTCCATCAGGCGGTCCTTGGAGACCACCTGCTGCGGGTGCAGCATGAGGTATTCGAGGATGCGGTACTCGAAGGCAGTGAGCGCCAGCGGCTGCTCCGCTACCAGCGCCTGTTTGCGGTTGAGGTCGAGCTTGAGCGGGCCGGCCTCGACGCTGGACTGCACCAGGCCGACCGAACGGCGCAGCAACGCATGCAGGCGCGCTTCCAGCTCCTCGAACTGGAACGGCTTGACCAGGTAATCGTCGGCGCCGGCGGCCAGACCCTCGACCTTGTCCTGCCAGTTGCCGCGGGCGGTGAGGATCAGGATCGGCAGACTGCGGCCCTGGCCGCGCAGCTGGCGGATCAGGTCCAGACCGCTCATGCCGGGCAGGCCAAGGTCGACGATGGCGATGTCGTGGTTGAATTCCTGGGCGCGGTACAGCGCCTCCTCGGCGTCGGCGACGGCATCGACCACGAATGCGCGCTCACCCAGGCGGGTGTGCAGGTGGTGGCGCAGCAGCGCCTCGTCCTCGACCACAAGAATCTTCATGTTGGCTCTCCCTCACGACAGGCCGGGCTGTGCGCCCGGCCTTTTCCCTGGCAGGTCAAAACTTGTAGCTGGCGCCGAGGTACAGCTGGCCGCTGCTGTGCAGGTCCAGCGAGCCGACCTTGTCGCCGCCGTGCGGGGCCATCTCGGTGCTGGCGTTGGTGCGCAGGTAGCGGTAACCGGCTTCGATCGACGCGTTCTGATTCAGATCCTGCAGAATACCCGCCTGCAGGCCGGCCGCGTAGCCGATGTCGCTGTCGCGCTTGAAGCCGCTGGATTCCTGCTCCAGCTTGACCAGGCCGAGGGTGGCGCCGCCGAACAGCTTGGTGCCGTTGTCGCCCAGCGGCACGAAGACGTCGTAGCTGCCTAGCAGGTTCTGCTGGCGGTGCTTGTAGCCCTGGTAGCTGTCGGAGACGTTCTCGTAGGTCATGTAATAGCGGCTGTACTGGTCCACCTGGCCGGCGCGCACGCCCCAGGTACCGCTGCCGTTGATGACTTTATCCAGCTTGGGGTTGTCCAGGCTCTGGTTGAGTGCATGGGACTTCTGGATGTTGTTGTCGGTCTGGCCCCAGGTCAGGCCGACGAAGTTATCGGCGGCATTGGCGCCGACGGCGGCGCAGGTCAGGGTGGTGGCCAGGGCGAGTTTGTTCAGGGTGGTTTTCATGATGTTTTCTCCGCGTTGGGACAGTGGCTGAACTCGGGAACCATGTTGCCAACGCGGCCCTGAACCGCCCCTGAACCCTTGCTGAACCAACGCTGAACGAAAATGCATGGCCGCGCCGGGCTTTTGCTCTAGCCTTGGCACGCCTCCCGCACAAGGACTTTTACGCCCATGTTCAAACGCAGCTTCCACTCCCTGCTCGCCACCTGGCTGGCCGGCCTGATCGCCCTGCTGCCACTGGCGCTGTCGCTGGCCCTGCTGGGCTGGCTGGTGAGCCTGCTGAACCAGTTGATCGGCCCGACCAGCTTCATCGGCAAGCTGTTCGCCGGGCTCGGCCAGCCTTTCGTCAGCAGCCCGGAGCTGGCCTGGCTGCTCGGCACTCTGGCCCTGGTGGTGGCGCTCTATCCGCTCGGCCTGGCCGTGCAGCTGGGTCTCAAGGGGCCGCTGCGCCGGCTGTTCGACCGCACCCTGCGGCGCATCCCGCTGCTCGGCAACCTGTACGGCCTGGCCGACCGCTTCGTTGGTCTGCTCGACCAGAAAGACAACGCCGACCTGGCCGCCATGCGCCCGGTATGGTGCTTCTTCGGCGGCGACGGCACCGCCGTGCTGGCGCTGCTGCCCAACCCCGAGCCAATCGAGATCGACGGCCGCGCCTACCACGCCATCCTGGTACCCACCGCGCCGGTACCGGTGGGTGGCGGCTTGCTCTATGTGCCGGTGGAATGGGTCAAACCGGCGGAAATGGGCATGGACAGGTTCACCAGCATCTACGTGTCGATGGGCATCACGCCGCCCGGTAACCCGCGCTAGCGGGCGCCTCACGCTATTCTGTCCGTTCCGATGCCCGCCCCGAGGAGACCTGCCATGCGTCACCTGCTGCTCGCCCTGCTATGCCTTGCCGGCACCGCCCAGGCGCAGATCCAGACCCGTGAGATTCCCTACACCGCCGCCGACGGCACCCGCCTGGTCGGCTATCACGCCTGGGACGACGCCATCAGCGGCCCACGCCCCGGCGTGATCGTGGTGCATGAGTGGTGGGGCCTGAACGATTACGCCAAACGCCGCGCCCGCGACCTCGCCGCCCTCGGCTACAGCGCCCTGGCCGTGGACATGTACGGCGATGGCCGCAACACCCAGCACCCGGACGACGCCAAGGCCTTCATGAATGCCGCCCTGGCCGACCCCGCCATCCCCAAGGCACGCTTCCAGGCCGGCCTTGACCTGCTCAAGGCGCAGCCGCAGACCGACCCGGCCAGGCTGGCCGCCATCGGCTATTGCTTCGGTGGCAAGGTGGTGCTGGACATGGCCCGCCAGGGCCTGCCGCTGGCAGCCGTGGTGAGCTTCCACGGTGCCCTGGTGACCGCCACGCCGGCCACGCCCGGCAGCGTCAAGGCCAGGGTGCTGGTCGAGCATGGCGCCGCCGACAGCTTCATCACCCCGGAGCAGATCGCCGCGTTCAAGGCCGAGATGGACCAGGCCGGCGCCGACTACCGCTTCGTCGAGCTGCCCGGCGCCAAGCACGGCTTCAGCAACCCGGATGCCGATGCGCACAAGGGCCACGGCCTGGACCTGGGCTACCAGAAGGAAGCCGACGAGCGTTCCTGGGCCGACATGCAGGCGCTGTTCAAGGAGGTGTTCTAGTGCCCTGTCCCGAGAAGTATCTGTTCGATTCTGCTGGCGTCGCGGCGCCTTGGCTGGCAGAAAAAACGCTCACCCGTTCTTGAGCGTATTTCCCAGACAGGGCACTCGGAATCGCGGGCAAAAAAACGGGAGTCCCTGGGGACTCCCGCACTCGTATCAGCAGAGTAAAACCGGATGGGCGATTCGCCGCTCCGGCTACAACCTCACCAGCGTTCACTTGGAACGCGTGTCCCATTCTGACCAGAAACAAGCGTTTGCTCTGTAGTGCTTCGTTGTCGCTGTGCAAAGAAATGTAAACGCCTGGCCTGCACACCCCAGCCACGGCAGAATGCCGGGCATGAGCCTGCCTACCCCGCCTTTTTGCCAACTGCTGCCCTCCCCCGCGCCGTTGCCGCTGCCCGCCATCCGGCTGGTGAGCGCGCGTTTCGACGCGGCGCAGCTCAGGCCCGAGGACTTCCCCGATAGCGGCATCCCACCGGTGCGCGGCGTGGCCAAGCGCCAGGCCGAATACCTGGCCGGCCGCCTGTGCGCCCGCGAAGCCCTGCACCAGCTGTGTGGCCAGGCGTTGGTGCCGGGGCGTGACGAGGACGGCGTGCCGCTGTGGCCCGCCGGCACCGTCGGCTCCATCACCCACGGCGCCGGCCGGGCCGCCGCCATGGTCGCCCTGGCGCGCGACTGGCGCGGCCTGGGCATCGACCTGGAGAAGCACCTGAGCACCGAGCGCGCCGCCAGGCTGGCCGGCGAAATCCTCACCCCGGCCGAACTGCAACGCGCCACCGGGCTGGACCCGGAGGCCTTCGCCCGACGGGTGACCCTGACCTTCTCGCTCAAGGAGAGCCTGTTCAAGGCGCTCTACCCGCTGGTGCTGACCCGCTTCTACTTCCACGACGCGGAACTGCTGGAGGTGCAGGGTGAACAGGCCCGCCTGCGCCTGCTGCTCGACCTGCACGCCGACTGGCCGCGCGGCAGCGAGCTGGACGGCCGCTGCGTGGAATTCGACGGCTATCTGCTGAGCGTGGTGGCGGTATAGCACCTCTCCCCTCGGGAGAGGGGTTGGGGTTGGGGTGAGGGAAATACCGCGAGTCGCCCAGGAAACCCTCACCCCCGCCCCTCTCCCAGAGGGAGAGGGGAAGATCGGCGCAGCCTTCAGCCCAACCGTGGCCCGGATGAAATCCGGGATGGCAGCACAACCGAGCCACGCTCCCGGATTGCATCCGGGCTACGCCAGCGCCCTCTCTCCCGTTTACGGGAGAGGGCTGGGGAGAGGGAGGAACCACGAGTCGCCTGGGAAACCCTCACCCCCGCCCCTCTCCCAGAGGGAGAGGGGAAGATTGGCGCAGCCGTCAGGCCAACCGTAGCCCGGATAAAATCCGGGATGGTGGCAATCAGGTCAGGCCAGCTCCGCCCGCAGCTGCCGTGCCGCGGCCACCATGTTGACCAGCGCCGCTTCGGTCTCCGCCCAGCCACGGGTCTTCAGGCCGCAGTCCGGGTTGACCCACAGGCGCTCGGCCGGCACCCGCTGGGCGGCCTTTTTCAGCAGGCGCACCATCTCGCTGCTGTCCGGCACGCGCGGCGAGTGGATGTCGTACACGCCTGGGCCGATCTCGTTGGGGTAGTCGAAGCGCTCGAAGGCCTCCAGCAACTCCATGTCCGAGCGCGAGGTCTCGATGGTGATCACGTCGGCGTCCATGGCGGCGATGGATTCGATCACGTCGTTGAACTCGCTGTAGCACATGTGGGTGTGGATCTGCGTCTCGTCGCGCACGCCCGAGGCACACAAGCGGAAGGCCTCGGTAGCCCAATCCAGGTAGTGCTGCCAGCCCGCCTTGCGCAGCGGCAGGCCCTCGCGGAACGCCGCCTCGTCGATCTGGATGATGCGGATGCCGGCCGCCTCCAGGTCCACCACCTCATCGCGGATGGCCAGGGCCAACTGGCGCGCCTGCTGCTCGCGCGGGATGTCGTCACGCGGGAAGGACCACATCAGCATGGTCACCGGGCCGGTCAGCATGCCCTTCATCAGCTTGTCGGTGCAGCGCTGCGCGTACTCGATCCAGGACACCGTCATCGCCTGCGGACGGGACAGATCGCCGTAGATGATCGCCGGCTTGACGCAGCGCGAGCCGTAGCTCTGCACCCAGCCGAAGCGGGTAAAGGCATAGCCGTCCAGCTGTTCGGCGAAGTACTCGACCATGTCGTTGCGCTCCGCCTCGCCATGCACCAGCACGTCCAGGCCCAGCTGTTCCTGCACGGTCACCGCATGGCGGATCTCGGCGTGCATGGCCTCGGTGTACTCGGCCGCCGTCAGCTTGCCGGCCTTGAAGGACTGGCGCGCCAGACGGATGGCCGAAGTCTGCGGGAAGGAGCCGATGGTGGTGGTGGGGAACAACGGCAGGTTCAGCCGCGCCCGCTGCTGCTCGATGCGCTCGGCGAACGGCGACTGGCGCTGGCTATCGGCCGCCGTGATCGCCGCCAGGCGCGCCTGCACGGCCGGCTTGTGAATGCGCGAGGAGGCGGTCCGGCTGGCTTGCACGGCTCGGCTGTGCGCCAGGGCCTGGGAGACCTCGGGGGCATCCGGCTGGTTCAGTACGCGGGCCAGCAGGGCGACTTCGGCGCACTTCTGCACGGCAAAGGCCAGCCAGCTTTTCAGCTCGGCATCCAGCTTGTCTTCGCGGCTCAGGTCCACCGGGCTGTGCAGCAGCGAGCAACTGGGCGCGACCCACAGGCGCGAGCCCAGCCGCTCCTGCGCCTCACGCAGCACGGCCAGGGCCTGGTCCAGGTCGGTACGCCAAACATTGCGGCCGTTGACCACGCCGAGCGAAAGCACCTTGTAGGCCGGCAGGCGATCAAGGATGGCCGGGAACTGTTCCGGCGCGCGCACCAGGTCGATGTGCAAGCCGTCCACCGGCAGGCCGGCGGCCAGACCGAGGTTGTCCTCCAGGCCGGCGAAGTAGGTGGCGATCAGCTTCTTGCCCGGCTCCTTCTGCAGCAGGTTATAGCCGCGCTCAAAGGCGTTCTTCCAGGCCTGCGGCAGGTCGAGGGCGAGGATCGGCTCGTCGATCTGTACCCAGTCGATGCCCTGGGCGGCCAGGCGCTGGAGGATCTCGCCATAGACCGGCAGCAGGCGTTCGAGCAGGTCGAGCTTGTCGAACGCCTGGCCCTTGCACTTGCCCAGCCACAGGTAGGTCAGCGGGCCGATCAGCACCGGCTTGAGAGGGTGACCGAGCGCCTTGCCCTCCTCCACTTCCTCGAACAGCTGTTCCCAGCTCAGGGCGAACTGCTGGTCGGCGGTGAACTCGGGTACCAGGTAGTGGTAGTTGGTGTCGAACCACTTGGTTAGCTCTTGTGCATGCGCGCCACCGCAGCAGGTGTTCTTGCTCACGCCCCGCGCCATGCCGAACAGGGTATCCAGGGTCGGCTGGCCGCCGTGGGCGTGAAAGCGCTCGGGAATCACGCCGAACATCAGCGAGTGAGTCAGCACCTGGTCGTACCAGGCGAAATCGCCGACCGGCAGCAGCTCGATGCCGGCATCCTTCTGCAGCTGCCAGTGCGCGGCGCGCAGCTCGCGGCCGACGGTGCGCAGGCCGGCCTCGTCCAGCTCGCCCTTCCAGTAGGCCTCAAGGGCCTTCTTCAGTTCGCGGTCGCGGCCGATGCGCGGGAAGCCGAGGTTGTGTGCCAGTGCCATCTGTCTATCTCCTGTGTTCGTGAATGGCGCACATTCTCGACACCGGCCGCATCATGAGACAAACTCAACCTATTCGTGATGATCACAAGTTTCATTCATTGAGATTCGCTCATGTTGGAATTGCGCCACCTCAAGACCCTGCACGCCCTGCGCGAAACCGACAGTCTGGTGGAGGCCGCCGAGCGCCTGCACCTGACCCAGTCCGCGCTGTCCCACCAGTTCAAGGAGCTGGAGGAGCGCCTGGGCATGCAGCTGTTCGTGCGCAAGACCAAGCCGGTGCGCTTCACCAGCGCCGGCCTGCGCCTGCTGCAGCTGGCCGACAGCCTGCTGCCGCAGCTGCGTGCCGCCGAGCGTGACCTGGCCCGGCTGGCGGGAGGGACCGCCGGCCGCCTGCACATGGCCATCGAGTGCCACAGCTGCTTCCAGTGGCTGATGCCGACCATCGACCAGTTCCGCGATGCCTGGCCGGAGGTGGAGCTGGACCTGGCCTCGGGCTTCTCCTTCGCCCCGCTGCCGGCGCTGTCGCGCGGCGACCTGGACCTGGTGGTGACCTCCGACCCGGTGGAAATGAGCGGCATCACTTATGTGCCGCTGTTCACCTACGAGGCGCTGCTGGCCGTGGCCAACCAGCACGCCCTGGCCAGCCGCCCCTACGTGCAGCCCGAGGACCTGGAGCGCGAGACGCTGATCACCTACCCGGTCGACCGCGACCGCCTGGACATCTTTACCCGCTTCCTCGAGCCAGCCGACATCGAACCGGCGCAGGTGCGCACCTCGGAGCTGACCGTGATGATGATGCAGCTGGTGGCCAGCGGCCGCGGCGTGTGCTGCCTGCCCAACTGGGCACTGCACGAATACAGCTCGCGCGGCTACGTCACCGCCAAGCGTCTGGGCGACAAGGGCCTGTACTGCACCCTGTTCGCCGCCATCCGCGCCGACATGCTCGACGCGCCGTTCATGCGCGACTTCCTGCTGACCGCCAAAGACACCTCGTTCGCCACCCTCGAAGGCGTCAGCGCGGCACGCGGCTGACCACAGAGCCCCATCACCAGCCTGGCACGGGCTAAGCTTGCAGGTAGAGCAGGCTTTTCCAGCAGCCAGGCCAGTCGATCATGGGCGTTCCATGGCACGCTGAAGCACACCAGACTGCGCTCCCTGTGAGCGATCCGGAGCCGGCTTTATCGCCGGAAAAGCCGCCCCGGCGCTGGCGTCGCCTGTTCTGGCCGCTGCTGATACTCGGGCTGATCGCCCTCGGCATCGCCGCCTACCGGGAAATGACCAGCGCGCGCCTGCAGGCCCGCGAGTTCAGTCGCTACGCCGCCACCCTGAGCTACCGGGTGGAGCCCGGCCCCAGCAACGCCATCCTGTTTCCCAGCGACGGCCCCTTCGACAAGCGCCTGGGTTACGCCCACCTGCCGCTGTTGCTGGAACGTCTGCGCGAGCGGCATTTCCTGATCACCGCCCAGGCGCGCCAGTCCCCTGCCCTGCTCACCTACGGCACCCATGGTTTCTTCCCGCCCTTCGCCGAGAAGCCGCAGGCCGGCCTGAGCATCGCCGACTGCCGTGGCGAGCCGCTCTATCTGTTCCGCTACCCGCAGCAGCTCTACCCGCAGTTCACCGACATTCCGCCACTGGTCGTGAACAGCCTGCTGTTCATCGAGAACCGCCGCCTGCTCGATGAGAGCCAGCCGCTGGCCAACCCGGCGGTGGACTGGCCGCGCTTCGCCAAGGCGGCGCTGTCGCAGGTGGGCAGGAGTTTCGAGTTGCAGGAACAGTCGGCCGGCGGCAGCACCCTGGCCACCCAGCTGGAGAAATACCGTCACTCGCCGGACGGCCTGACCCTGTCGGCCATGGAGAAGCTGCGGCAGATGGTCTCCGCCAGCGTGCGCGCCTACCAGCAGGGACAGCAAACCCTGGCGGCGCGGCAACGCATCGTGCGTGACTACCTCAACAGCGTGCCGCTCTCCGCCGCGCCGGGGCATGGCGAAGTACACGGCCTGGCCGATGGCCTGCGGGTGTGGTTCGGCGCCGACTTCGCGCGGGTCAACGCCCTGCTCGACCCCAGCCGCACGCCGCTGGCCAACCGCGCCGAGCGCGGCCTGGCGCTGCGCCAGGTGCTGGCGCTGATGATCGCCCAGCGCCGCCCTTCCTATTACCTGGCTCAGGGGCGCAGGGAGCTGGAGGCGCTGACCGACAGCCATATCCGCGTGCTGGCCGGCGGCGGGGTGATCGACTGGGCCCTGCGCGACGCGGCGCTGGCGCAGCGCCTGAAGTTTCGTGACCTGCAGCAGCATCCGGCGATCCAGCCCGTGCAGGGCAACAAGGGCATCAGCGTGGCCCGTTCGCGTCTGTCCAGCCTGCTCAACCTGCCGCTGTACGACCTCGACCGCCTTGACCTGGCCGCCACCAGCACCCTCAACAGTGAGTTGCAGCAGCAGATCAGTGCCTACCTGCGCCAGCTGGCGAACCCCGAGTTCGCCGGCCAGGTCGGGCTGTATGGCGAGCGCCTGCTGTCTCCTGAGAAGACCGCCGAGGTGCGCTACAGCTTCACCCTGTTCGAGCGCAGCCCCGACGGCGCGCGGGTACGGGTGCAAACCGACAGCACCGACCAGCCGTTCGACCTCAACGAGGGCAGCAAGCTGGAGCTGGGCTCAACGGCCAAGCTGCGGGTGCTGACCACCTACCTGGAGGTGATTGCCGAGCTGCACGGTCGCTACGCCGGGCAGAGCCCCGAGGCGCTGGGCCAGGTCGAGGTAGCGGCGCAGGACCACCTGAGCCGCTGGGTGCTCGACCAGCTGATCGCCAGCCCCGCACAGGACCTGCGCACCACCCTGGAGGCGGCGCTGGAGCGCCAGTACTCGGCCAGCCCCTATGAGACCTTCTTCACCGGCGGCGGCGCCCATACCTTCAGCAACTTCAAGCGCGAGGACAACGCGCGCATCCCCACCCTGCGCGTGGCCCTGCAGGAGTCGATCAACCTGCCCTTCATCCGCCTGCTGCGCGACCTGGTGCGCTACAGCACCTACCACGGCGCCAGCAACAGCGCGGCGCTGCTGCAGGACGACCGTCATCCACTGCGCGAGGGCTACCTCAAGCGCTTCGCCGACCGCGAGGGCACCACCTTCCTCCTGCGTTTCTGGCGCAAGTACCAGGGGCAGAGTGCCCAGCAGCGCCTGAACACCTTCCTCGAAGGCCTGCGCCCCACCGCCACACGCCTGGCCGCCGTGCACCGCTACCTGATGCCGGAGGTGGACCAGGCGACCTTTGCCGCCTTCATCCGCGCCCACGCCAACGACAAGGCCGAGAAACTCACCGACAAGAAACTCCAGGCCCTCTACCTGGACTACGGCCCCGGCGCCTGGAGCCTGCCGGACCAGGGCTACATCGCCCGCGTGCACCCGCTGGAACTGTGGCTGCTGGGCTACCTGATCGAAAATCCGCAGGCGACCTTCAACGACGCCGTGGCGGCCAGCGCCGAGGAACGCCAGGAGGTCTACGGCTGGCTGTTCAAGACCCGCCACAAGAGCGCCCGCGACAGCCGTATCCGCACCCTGCTGGAGGTTGAGGCGTTCCTCGACATCCACCAGCGCTGGAAGCGCCTGGGCTACCCCTTCGAGCACCTGGTGCCGTCGCTGGCCACCGCCATTGGCAGCTCCGGCGACCGCCCGGCGGCGCTGGCCGAACTGATGGGCATCATCCAGAACGACGGCATCCGCCAGCCCAGCGTGCGTATCGACACACTGCACTTCGCGACCGCAACGCCTTATGAGACGCGGCTGACCCTGGACGGCCAGCGCGGCGAGAGGGTCATGCCCTCGGAGGTGGCGGCGGCCCTGCGCGGCGCGCTCTCGCAGGTGGTCGAGGCGGGCACCGCGCGGCGCCTGCACGGCAGCTTCCAGCTGGCCGACGGCACGCCGCTGGCGCTCGGCGGCAAGACCGGCACCGGCGACAACCGCATCGAAAGCACCACCCGCGGTGGCCACGTGCTGAGTTCACGGGCAATGAACCGCACCGCCACTTTCGTCTTCTACCTGGGGCCGCGTCACTTCGGCACCCTCACGGCCTTCGTCCCTGGCCAGGCAGCCGAGAAGTTCCGCTTCACCTCGGCGCTGCCGGTGCAGGTGCTCAAGGGCATGGCACCGATCCTGACCCCACACCTGACGCCAGCCAGCTTGACCGGATGCAGCCTGCTGCCCCCAGCCGCACGGGCACGCCTGCGCTAAGCGCAACAAGCGGGAATTGCAGGCACAAAAAAGCCGATGCACAGGCATCGGCTTTCGGAAGAAGCGCGCAGGCTTACTCGGCCTTGGCCTTCTCGGCGGCGTCCTTGATCAGGGTCTGCAGCTCACCCTTCTCGAACATCTCGGTCATGATGTCGCTACCGCCGACCAGCTCGCCGGCCACCCACAGCTGCGGGAAGGTCGGCCAGTTGGCGTACTTGGGCAGGTTGGCGCGGATTTCCGGGTTCTGCAGGATGTCCACGTAGGCGAACTTCTCGCCGCAGGCCATCACCACCTGCGCGGCGCGGGCGGAAAAGCCGCACTGCGGCGCGTTCGGCGAGCCTTTCATGTACAGCAGGATGGTGTTGTTGGCGATCTGCTCTTTGATGGTATCGATAATATCCACGACTCACCTCGTCTGAACTTTCCCGGACCTGTGCCGGGCGCGGTGGCGCGATTGTACACGAAAGACCCAGCGGCGGGCTCGGGCTTGAGCACACCTCCCTCAAGCCCGGGCAGCCGCCGTGTCACGCCGCCTCGACGCGCACCGGAACGCCATTGAGCGCCGCGTTGCCGGACACCGCGTCGAGCTGGCGCTCGTCGGTCAGGTCGTTGGCACTGGCGCCGGGCTGGGCGCTGGCAATCGCCATCTGCACCCCTGGCCGGGCATGGCCCCAGCCGTGCGGCAGGCTGACCACGCCGGGCATCATCTCGTCGCTGGCCAGGGCCTCCACCTCGATCACCCCGACCCGCGACTGCACGCGCACGCGCTGGCCGTCACTCAGGCCTCTGCCGGCCATATCGTCGGGGTGCATCAGCAGCTGGTGGCGCGGCTTGCCCTTCACCAGGCGCTGGTAGTTGTGCATCCAGGAGTTGTTGCTGCGCACGTGGCGCCGGCCGATCAGCAGCAGCTCGCCGGCCGCCGGTTGCGGCTCGGCGGCGAAGCGCGCGAGGTCCGCCACCAGCAGCGGCGGGGCCGCCTCGATGGCCTTCGACTCGGTCTTCAGCCGCGCCGCCAGGTTCGGCTTGAGCGGACCCAGGTCGATGCCGTGAGGCGCGTCGCGCAGCGCCGCCAGGCTCAGCTTGTGCTCGGACTTGTCGCCGTAGGGGCCGAAGCGCAGGCCCATGTCGATCATCTGCTGCGGCGGCATGGTCGGCTTCAGCTCGGTGCCGTTCTTCGCGGCGAAGGCCTGGGCCAGGCCGACGAAGATCTCCCAGTCGTCCAGCGCACCTTCAGGCTTGGCCAGCACCGGCTCGTTGAAGCGGGTGACGTTGCGCACGGCGAACATATTGAAGGTGGTGTCGTAGTGGTCGTGCTCCAGCGGCGCGGTGGGCGGCAGGATCAGGTCGGCGTGGCGGGTGGTCTCGTTGATGTAGAGGTCCACCGAGACCATGAAGTCCAGCCCGTCCAGGGCCTGCTCCAGCTGACGGCCGTTGGGGGTGGACAGCACCGGGTTGCCGGCCACCGTGATCAGCGCGCGGATCTGCCCCTCGCCGGGGGTGAGCATCTCCTCGGCCAGGGCCGCCACCGGCAGCTCGCCGCCGTATTCCGGCAGGCCGGAGACGCGGCTCTGCCAGACGTTGAAGTGGCCGCCCGAGGTGCTCGCCACCAGATCGAGGGCCGGGCTGGTGCACAGGGCGCCGCCGACGCGGTCAAGATTGCCGGTGACCAGGTTGATCAGCTGGATCAGCCAGTGGCACAGGCTGCCGTAGGCCTGGGTGGATACCCCCATGCGCCCGTAGCACACCGCCGAATCGGCCGCGGCGAAGTCGCGGGCCAGCTGGCGAAGGTCCTGCGCCGGCACGCCGCAGCGTGCGCTCATGGCCTCGGCGGTGAACGGCGCGATGGCCTCGCGCACCTGCTCCAGGCCGTTGACCGGCAGGTGGCTGGCGCGGGTCAGGTCCTCGTCGAACAGGGTATTGAGCAGGCCGAGCAGCAGCGCGGCGTCGTTGCCCGGGCGCACGAAGATATGCTGGTCGGCCATGGCCGCCGTCTCGCTGCGCCGCGGATCGACCACCACCAGCCTGCCACCACGCGCCTTGAGTGCCTTGAGGCGCTTCTCCACGTCCGGCACGGTCATGATGCTGCCGTTGGAGGCCAGCGGGTTGCCGCCGAGGATCAGCATGAACTGGGTGTGGTCGATGTCCGGAATCGGCAGCAGCAGGCCGTGGCCGTACATCAGGTAGCTGGTCAGATGGTGCGGCAGCTGGTCCACCGAGGTGGCGGAGAAGCGGTTGCGCGTCTTCAGCTGGCCGAGAAAGTAGTTGCTGTGGGTCATCAGCCCGTAGTTGTGCACGCTGGGGTTGCCCTGGTACACGGCCACGGCGTTCCGGCCGTGCTCGGCCTGGATCGCACTCAGGCGCTCGGCGACCAGCGCGAAGGCCTCGTCCCAGGCGATCGGCTGCCACTGCCCATCAACCTTGCGCAGCGGCTGGCGCACGCGGTCCGGGTCGTTCTGGATGTCCTGCAGGGCCACCGCTTTCGGGCAGATATGGCCACGGCTGAAGGTGTCCTGGGCATCGCCCTTGATCGACAGGATATGGCGGCCGTCGTCGCGGTCCTCGGTTTCGATGGTCAGGCCGCAGATGGCTTCACACAGGTGACAGGCACGGTGATGGAGGGTCTTGGTCATGGCCTAGCCTCATTGTTCTGTTCGAGACGACCGGTCGGGTCGTGAAAACAGGACTATGGCGGCTGCATGCGGGGTTGGCCAGCGGCCTTTACCGCGTGAATCGGCGGCTATCAGGGCCGCCGATGCAAGCATGGGGACGCAGCTGGATTCACTCCGGGAGGGCAGCCGGTCGGGTAGCTGGCGATATACAAAATAACTCTCAAATGATAATTTATCTCAATAAATGGCGATCGGACAGGCGCCATTCCCGAGATCGAAGGTCGCTGGGCAGGGAGGATCGCCAGCTGCCATTTCCCTGGAGTCACTGACATGTCAGCCCTCGCCGTAGGCATCGCACTCTGTCTGGGCGGCACGCTGGTCGCCATCCTCCTGGCCAATGCCGACAACAGTCCAACATGATGAAGTACTTGCCCTGAAACCCGCGTCGCCAGGCTTCCATCCCTGGCAACCAGGACAATCTGATGCCCGGTTGGCACGCTGCGACATTTCCTTATAAGATCGCGCCTCCCCCATTTGTCGCCCCCAAGCGGCTCCAGCCGCCGTGTGGGCTGCTTTTTCCCGGAAAAAACGGGCCGCGACAGCTGTCGAATTAAGGTAGTGAAGAAGATGAGCGCCAGGCACTTTCTCTCGTTGATGGATTACAGCCCCCAGGAACTGGGAGGGCTGATCCGTCGAGCCATCGAGCTGAAGGACCTGCGCAAGCGAAGCATCGCCCATGAGCCGCTGCAGGGCCGGGTGCTGGGGATGATCTTCGAGAAGGCCTCCACCCGCACCCGCCTGTCCTTCGAGGCCGGCATGATCCAGCTCGGCGGCCAGGCCATCTTCCTCTCCCCGCGCGATACCCAGCTGGGCCGCGGCGAGCCGATCGGCGATACCGCCATCGTCATGTCGAGCATGCTCGACGCGGTGATGATCCGTACCTTCGCCCACAGCAACCTCACCGAGTTCGCGGCGCACAGCACCGTGCCGGTGATCAACGGCCTGTCCGACGACCTGCACCCCTGCCAGCTGCTGGCCGACATGCAGACCTTCCAGGAGGCGCGCGGCAGCATTGCCGGCAAGACCGTGGCCTGGATCGGCGACGGCAACAACATGTGCAACAGCTACCTGGAAGCGGCCGTGCAGTTCGACTTCCAGCTGCGCATCGCCTGCCCCGAAGGCTACGAGCCGAAGGCCGAGTTCCTCGCCCTGGCCGGCGACCGTGCGCGCATCTTTCGCGACCCGCGCGAAGCGGTGGCCGGTGCCCATCTGGTCAGTACCGACGTGTGGACCTCGATGGGCCAGGAAGAGGAAAGCGCCAAGCGCCTCAAGCTGTTCGCGCCCTACCAGGTCAACCGCGCCCTGCTGGATGCAGCCGACCCGCAGGTGATCTTCCTGCACTGCCTGCCCGCCCACCGCGGCGAGGAAATCAGCAGCGATCTGCTGGACGACCCGCGCTCACTGGCCTGGCAGCAGGCGGAAAACCGCCTGCACGCGCAAAAGGCGCTGCTGGAGCTGCTGGTGGCACCGGGCCTGCAGCGCGCATGAGCCAGCTGCTGCTGTCCCTGCGCGGCCTGGCCTGCGGCTATCAGGGGCACCGCATCGTGCAGTCGCTCGAACTGCACCTGAACGCCGGCGACATCGGCTGCCTGCTCGGCCCCTCCGGCTGCGGCAAGACCACTACCCTGCGCGCCATCGCCGGTTTCGAGTCGGTACAGGAAGGTGAGATCGAGCTGGGTGGCGCGGTGATTTCTCGCCCCGGCTTCACCCTGGCACCGGAGAAGCGCCGCATCGGCATGGTGTTCCAGGACTACGCCCTGTTCCCCCACCTCTCGGTGGCGGACAACGTGGCCTTCGGCATTCGCAAGCATCCCGAATGCGCACGTATCACCGCCGAACTGCTGGAGCTGGTCAAGCTCGGCCCACTGGGAAAACGCTTTCCCCATGAGCTGTCCGGCGGCCAGCAGCAACGCGTGGCATTGGCCCGCGCGCTGGCCCCCGAACCGCAATTGCTGCTGCTCGACGAACCCTTCTCCAACCTCGACGGCGAGCTGCGCCGGCGTCTCAGCCACGAGGTCCGCGATATCCTCAAGGCCCGTGGCACCAGCGCCATCCTGGTCACCCACGACCAGGAAGAAGCGTTCGCCGTCAGCGACCAGGTCGGCGTGTTCAACCAGGGCCGCCTGGAGCAGTGGGACACCCCCTTCAACCTCTATCACGAGCCGGCCTCGCCCTTCGTCGCCAGCTTCGTCGGCCAGGGCTATTTCATCCGCGGCCAGCTGCTGAGCCCGGATACGGTGCAGACCGAACTGGGCGTCATCCATGGCAACCGCGCCTATACCATGGCGCCGGGCAGTTCGGTGGACGTGCTGCTGCGCCCGGACGACATCGTCCCCGACGCCGACAGCGCCCTGCAGGCGCAGATCGTCGGCAAGACCTTCCTCGGCGCCGCCACCCTGTACCGCCTGCAGCTGCCCACCGGCAGCCAGCTGGAAGCGATCTTCCCCAGCCATGCCGACCACCAGCCCGGTCAGCAGGTGGGGATACGCGTTGCCGCCGACCACCTGGTGGTATTCCCGGCCCCCGGCAGCGTGGCTGCACAGGTCAACCTGCCGGAGTCCGGCGTGCGCCGCTACAGCAGCAGCTGATCCCGCGCCCGCCGCTCGGGCAGATCAGATGAACAGTTTGCCGCTAGCCACCAGCACGGCCTGGCCGGCGATCTTCACCCGCTCGCCCTGCAGCCGGCAGTGCAACTCGCCGCCGCGCGCCGAACACTGGTAGGCGCTCAGCTCAGCCTTGCCGAGACGTTCTGCCCAGTAGGGCGCCAGGATGCAATGGGTCGAACCGGTGACCGGATCCTCATCGATGCCGATGCCCGGCGCGAAGTAGCGCGAGACGAAGTCATGCTCGCGCCCCGCCGCCGTGATGATCACCCCAAGGCCCGGCAGCTTCGCCAGCGCGGCCAGATCCGGCTGGCAGTCGCGCACCGCCTGTTCCGATTCGAGCACCGCCAGCAGCTCCTTGCCGACCTGGACGGCCTGCACCGGCTGACCGAGGATGACGGCAACCTCGGCGGCCATGTCGGCCGGCTGCAGCCCCATGGCCGGGAAATCCAGCACCAGGCGACCCGCCTCACGCCCCACCGACAAGTCACCGGACAGGCAGCTGAACTGCAGGCGCTCGGCGGTCTCGCCATACAGTTCGAATAGCGCGTGGGCGGTGGCCAGAGTGGCGTGACCGCACAGCGGCACCTCGCAGGACGGAGTAAACCAGCGGATGCGCCAACCCTCACCCTCGCGCACGGTGAAGGCCGTTTCAGCCTGGTTGTGCTCGGCGGCGATGCGCTGCATCAGCTCATCTTCCAGCCAGGCATCGAGCCGGTAGACCACGGCCGGGTTGCCACGAAACGGCCGATCGGTGAAGGCGTCGATCTGATGAAATTCGAGTTGCATGCCGAGCTCCCTGACAGTCGGTGGTGGCCCGCCAGCATGCCGCAGGGCGTAGCCGCCAGTCCGGTACAGTCGCGCCCGATTGCGCCACTACAGCTGCACTGTCCGGAGGCACTGCGAACAAGTGCGGTGCAAGCGATTAATCGCGAAAGGTTCTAGAAAGTCATTAAACCATCATAAATCAGTCACTTGGCAATCCTGGCACGCCGTCTGCTATGGCCGACCCCGGTCAGCACAACGGCGTGTCTGCCACTCAACCGACAACGACGTCACAGGAGCCCTTCCCGATTCGGGAGCGCGGCGCTGTGGCGTTTTTTTTTGCGTTTTTTGGCCAACAGGAAAGACCACCTATGTGCATGAAACCGACCCTGCTGTCGCTCGCCATCGCCTCCGCCGCCGCTGCTCAGGGCGCCTTCGCCGCCGAGGAACTGAGCAACCTGTTCACCCAGGGCAAGCCGATCCTCGACGCTCGCTACCGCTTCGAGAACGTCGACCAGAACAATGATCTGCGCGACGCCAACGCCCAGACCCTGCGCACCCGCGCCGGCTTCCAGAGCGGCAAGTGGTATGGCCTGTCCGGCCTGCTCGAGGTCGATAATGTCAGCCGCATCGGCGACGACGCCTACAACAGCACGCGCAACGGCCAGAAGGAATACGCGGTGGTCGCCGACCCTGACGGCACCGAGGTCAACCAGGCCCTGCTGCGCTACGACCACAAACTCGGCAGCGCCGTGCTCGGCCGCCAGCGCATCAACCTGGACAACCAGCGCTTCATCGGCAGCGTGGCCTGGCGCCAGAACGAGCAGACCTTCGACGGCGCCCTCACCCAGCTCAAGCCGCTCGATGGCCTGACCCTGAGCTACGCCTACCTTGACCAGGTCAACACCGTGTTCGGCCCGGACAACGGCCGCTACGACAATGTCACCAACCCGGCCAACATTGACGGCCACAGCCACCTGATCAATGCCCAGTACGTGCTCATGCCGGAGCTGACCGCCACCGCCTACAGCTACCTGCTGGACCTGGACAACATCGCCGTGGCCCTCACCGCCGCAGAGGGCACGCTGTCCAGCCAGACCAGCGGTCTGCGCCTGAACGGGGTTGTCGCCGGGGTCAGCTATGCCCTCGAATACGCCCAGCAGAAGGACTATGGAGACAACCCGCTGGAGCTGGACAGCGAGTACTACCTCGCCGAGCTGGGTTACACCATCAAGGGCGTGCAGCTGAAGGCCGGCTACGAAGTGCTCGGCGGCGACAACGGCAGCGGCAACCGCGCCTTCCAGACCCCGCTGGCAACCAAGCATGCCTTCCAGGGCTGGGCCGACCAGTTCCTCACCACCCCGGCCGACGGCATCGAGGACGCCTATGTCGGCGTCACCGCCCCGCTGCTGGGCGGCACCCTGCAGGCCTGGTACCACGACTTCTCCACCGAGCAGGGCAGTGACGATTATGGCAACGAAATCGACCTGTCCTACGCCCACCCGATTCCCGGGGTGAAGGGCCTGGTGGGTCTGGTCAAGTACGCCACCTACGACTCCGACGACAAGGCGCGCACCGTGGATACCGACAAGGTCTGGCTGCAGCTGCAGTACACCTACTGATCCCCAACGAACCGGCCGTACGGCGTGAGCCGTGCGGCCATCTCTCGTCTGCGGCACGTGGCACGACCACGTGCCTCTGGAGGTTTCCATGATGAGTCGTGTTGTTCTGCTGCTCGGCCTGGCCTGGACGCTGCTCTGCCCACCGGCGTGGGCGGCAATCGATGATGCCGAGGCGATGAACCTGTCCGGCATGCAGCGCATGCTCAGCCAGCGCATCGCCAAGAGTTACCTGATGATCGGCGCCGAAGTGCGCAGCGACCAGGCGCTGCAACAGCTGGACCAGAGCGTGGCGCGCTTCGAAAACAACTATCAGGCGCTGGCCGAGTACGCGCCCAGCGCGGGGATTCGCGCCGCCCTGGAGCAGGTCGGAGAGAGCTGGCAACGCTACCGTGAGCTGGCCCTGTCGCGCCCGACACGCGAGCAGGCGCCGCGGCTCCTGCAACTCAGCGACCAGCTGCTGGTGCAGAGCGAGGCGCTGGTGCAGCTGATCGAAGCCCACACCGGCGGCGCCGGGGCGCGCCTGGTCAACCGCAGCGGGCGCCAGCGCATGCTCAGCCAGCGTATCGCCAAGCTCTATCTGGCACTCAGCTGGCAACTGCCGGTCGAGGGCCTGGAGCAGCAACTGCAGCAGGCCACCAGCGAATTCGAAGCCGCCCAGCAGGAGTTGCTGGGGGCCGAGCAGAACACGCCGCAGATCGCCGCGGCACTGAAGAAAGTCGAGGCCCAGTGGCGCTTCGCCCGCGCCGGTTTTCAACTCTCCGCCGACGCACGTTATGTTCCCACGGTGATCACCACCACCACCGAGACCCTGCTTTGGCAGATGAACGAGCTGACCAGCGCCTATGCAGCGGTGATGCAGGAAAGATCCTGACGCCTAGCGCTCGCTGACGCCGTACCGGCCGAGCAGCGCCTGCAGGCGACCGTCAGCCCGGTAGCGCCGCAGCCCCTGCTCGAACAGATCGACATAGCGGCCGCTGTCCGCGCGCGCCGGCGAAAAGGCCAGGAAGATCGGCATATCCGGCTCGCGGCAGCCGGCCTCGCGCAGCTCGCCGCTACGACCGAGCTCGGCCAGCCGCGACTGGATCACCCAGCTGTTCTCCAGTACGGCATCCAGCCGGCCGTGCCTCAGTTTGGTCAGGTTGAGATCGAGGGCCTTGTTGCCGGCAGCCACCTGGACCCGGTCGCCCTGGGCGTGAGGCCCGGCGATGTAGCCGTTGATTGGCTCGCCATAGCTGTAATCGTTGATCACGCCGATGCGCACGGCCGGCAGCGACTCGACACCGACATAACGCCAACTCGAATCCTGCAGCGTGTAGAAGCAGTTCCGCGACAGCGCCACCGGCGTCTCGCCGAACAGAAAGTCGGGCGCATCGTCATAGCCGGCGCCGATCGCCGCGTTGATGTCGCCGCGGCGCACCTCCTGCAACACCCGCGCCCAGTTGCGCGTCTCATAGCGCACCTGGATACCGGCCTCGGCGAAGATGTCGCGCGCCAGCTCGACGAAGATGCCAGGCCTGGGCGAATCCGCCGCACAGTTGATCGGGCACCAGAGATCAGCGGCAATCACCAGCGTCTCGCCACGCGCCACGCCCGCCGCACTCAGCGACAGGCAGGCGAGCAGCGAAAGGATCGGCAGGCGATGACGCAGCTGCATGCGGCGACCTCAAGAGGGGCAATGATTTCCTTGTACCACCTTCACGCCTCGCTGCGCACCCGCTTCACCGCATCCAGCCAGCCGGCATACAGCTTGTCGCGGTGTTCGCCGGCCATGCGCGGGGCGAAGCGCTGCTGGCGGTGCCAGTGGCTGGCGATCTCCTCCAGGTCACGGTATAGCCCAGCCTGCAGGCCGGCCAGGTAAGCCACGCCAAGGGCCGTGGTCTCGGTCACCTCCGGGCGCTCCACCGGTACGCCAAGGATGTCGGCGAGGAACTGCATGACCCAGTTGTTCACCACCATGCCGCCATCCACGCGCAGGGCGCTGGGCTCGGCGGCGCCGTCGCGGTGCATGGCTTCCAGCAGGTCGCGGGTCTGGTAGCAGACCGACTGCAGGCCGGCGGTGACAATCTCCTTGATCCCGGTGTCGCGGGTCAGGCCGAAAATGGCACCGCGCGCCTTGGGGTCCCAATAGGGGGCGCCCAGGCCGGTGAAGGCCGGCACCAGGTAAACACCACAGGCATCGCCGGTCTGCTCGGCCAGGGCCTCGGTGTCGCGCGCATGACCGATCAGCTTGATGCCGTCGCGCAGCCACTGCACCGCCGCACCGGCGACGAAGATGCTGCCCTCCACCGCATAGCTGACCTGGCCATTCAGGCGATAGCCGACCGTGGTGAGCAGGCGGTTCTGCGACACCACCGGGGTGGCGCCGGTGTTCTGGATCATGAAGCAACCGGTGCCATAGGTGCTCTTGACCATGCCGGGCTGGAAGCAGGCCTGGCCGATCAGCGCGGCCTGCTGGTCGCCGGCCATGCCCAGCACCGGGATGGCGGCGCCAAGCAATTCGGGCTGGGTACTGCCGAAGTCGGCGGCGCAGTCGAGCACCTCCGGCAGCAGGCTGCGCGGGATGTCAAACAGCGCCAGCAGCTCCTCGTCCCACTGCTGGCTGTGGATGTTGAACAACAGGGTGCGCGAGGCGTTGCTGGCGTCGGTGCGATGTGACTTGCCGCCGCTCAGACGCCAGAGCAGGAAGCAGTCGACGGTGCCGAAGCGCAGTTCGCCGCGCTCGGCGCGCTCGCGGGCGCCGGGCACGCTGTCGAGAATCCAGCGCAGCTTGGTGGCGGAAAAGTAGGGGTCGATCAGCAGGCCGGTCTTCTCCGCCACCCGCGCTTCGTGACCGGCGGCTTTCAGCCCGGCACAGTAGTCGGCGGTGCGGCGGTCCTGCCAGACGATGGCCGGATGGATCGGCGTGCCGGTCGCGGCATCCCAGACAATGGTGGTCTCGCGCTGGTTGGTGATGCCGATGGCCAGCACCTCCTCGGCCCTGAGCCCCTTGCTGGCCAGCACCTCGCGACAGACCTGGAGGGTGCTCAGCCAGATCTCTTCGGCGTCGTGCTCGACCCAGCCATCCTTGGGGAAGTACTGCTTGAACTCGCGCTGGGCACTGGCCAGGGGCAGACCCTGGGCACTGAAGACAATGGCGCGGGAACTGGTGGTACCCTGGTCGATGGCCAGCAGGTAGTGGGACATGCGGGTTTCCTTGTTGTTATTCATACACACCCCTCTTCCACCCGAAGAGGGGCCAGAGGGTGAGGGAGCCGATCACTCCCGCCCGATAGCAGCGAAACTACCCTGGGTATGCTGCGCCAGCACCTCGGCCGCCAGCTCGACCTCCAGTCCGCGCCGCCCGGCGCTGACGTGGATGGTCGGGTGCTGCCGGGCACTCTCGTCGATGAAAGTGCGCAGGCGCTTCTTCTGCCCCAGCGGGCTGATGCCGCCCACCAGGTAGCCGGTGCTGCGTTGCGCCAGCTGCGGGTCGGCCATGTCGGCTTTCTTGGCCCCCGCGGCATGCGCGAGGGCCTTGAGGTCGAGGGTACCGGCCACCGGCACCACGGCCACCAGCAACTCGCCCTTCTCGGTCGCCGCGAGCAGCGTCTTGAACACCCGGGCCGGGTCCAGGCCCAGTTTCTCGGCCGCTTCCAGACCATAGGACGGCGCCTTGGGGTCGTGCTGGTAGCTATGTACCCGGTGTTCAGCCTTGGCTTTCTTCAACAGATCGATGGCGGGAGTCATGTTCGAATTCGAAAATTTCCGACGAAGGCGCGTACATTAACGGAAAAAACAGCGGGAAGCAGTTCCGCGCATCACAGCGGGGCCTACCCCCAGCGTCGCACAACCGCCACGCCTCGTTATAATCCGCCGGCCGATAAAAAAGGAAAGCCCATGAGCCTCCCTCCCCGCCAGCAAAGCATCCTCGAACGTGCCCGCGAGCGCGGCTATGTCAGCATCGACGAGCTGGCCCAGGCCTTTGCGGTGACCCCGCAGACCATCCGCCGCGACATCAACCAGCTGGCCGAGCAGGGCCTGCTGCGGCGCACCCACGGTGGCGCGGCGAGCGAGGCATCGAGCATCCAGAACACCGCCTACGCCATGCGCGCAGGGCAGATGCGCGACGAGAAGCAGCGCATTGCCGAGGCCATCGCGGCGAGCATCCCCGATCATGCCTCGCTGTTCATCAGCATCGGCACCACCACCGAGGCGGTGGCCCGCGCCCTGCTCGGCCACCGCCACCTCAAGGTGATCACCAACAACCTGCACGTGGCCGCCACCCTGGCCGACAAGGCTGATTTCGAAGTGCTGGTGGCCGGTGGCAGCGTGCGCAGCGACGGCGGCGTGGTGGGCCAGGCGGCGGCGGATTTCATTCAGCAGTTCAAGGTCGACTTCGCCGTCGTCGGCATCAGCGGTATCGACGAGGACGGCAGCCTGCTCGACTTCGACTACCAGGAGGTACGGGTCTCGCAGGCCATCATCGACAACGCCCGCCAGGTCCTGCTGGCCGCCGACTCCAGCAAGTTCGGGCGCAACGCGGTGGTGCGCCTGGGCTCGATCGCCCTGATCGACCACCTCTACACCGACGCCCCTCCCACCGCCAGCCTAAGCCGCCTGCTGCACGAGCAGAAGATTCAGCTGCACCTCGTCTGAGCCCGAGCAGGCCCGGACACCCGTCACCCTTCCGATACCCGGCGTGCTTTCGGACTAGCGAAAGCGCACACGCTTCGCTAGCATATTTTCATTATCGAACATTATTACGTTCACATTACAACTCCGAGTGCCTTGCCATGCCGACACCCCCTATCGCTGAAATCTACGATCTCGCCGTGATCGGTGGCGGCATCAATGGTGTCGGCATCGCCGCCGATGCGGCCGGGCGCGGGCTGTCGGTATTCCTGTGCGAACGCGACGACCTGGCCCAGCACACCTCCTCGGCCAGTAGCAAACTGATCCATGGCGGCCTGCGTTATCTCGAACACTACGAGTTCCGCCTGGTGCGCGAAGCGCTGGCCGAGCGCGAGGTATTGCTGGCCAAGGCGCCGCACATCGTCAAGCCGATGCGTTTCATCCTTCCGCACCGTCCCCACCTGCGTCCGGCCTGGATGATCCGCGCCGGGCTGTTCCTCTATGACCACCTGGGCAAGCGAGAGAAGCTGCCGGGCTCGCACGGCGTGCGTTTTGGCGCCGGCAGCCCGCTGCGGGCAGAGATGCTGCGCGGCTTCGAATACTCCGACTGCTGGGTGGACGATGCCCGCCTGGTGCTGCTCAACGCCATGGCCGCCCGCGAGCGCCATGCGCACATCCACACCCGCACCCGCTGCGTCAGCGCGCGGCGTAGCAAGGGCCTGTGGCACCTGCACCTGGAACGTGCCGATGGCAGCCTGTTTTCCACCCGCGCCCGCGCCTTGGCCAATGCCGCCGGGCCCTGGGTCGCGAAGTTCCTGCAGGACGACCTCAAGCAGAAGTCGCCCTACGGCATCCGCCTGATCCAGGGCAGCCATATCGTGGTGCCGCGCCTGCATGACCAGGAGCAGGCCTATATCCTGCAGAACGAGGACCAGCGCATCGTCTTCGTCATTCCCTGGCTGGAGCGCTTCAGCCTGATCGGCACCACCGACCGCGAATACCAGGGCGATCCGGCCAAGGTGCGCATCAGCGAAGAGGAAACCGCTTACCTGCTCAAGGTGGTCAATGCCCACTTCCGCAAGCAGCTGACGCCTGGCGACATCCTGCACAGCTACTCCGGCGTACGCCCGCTGTGTGACGACGAGTCCGACCAGCCCTCGGCGATCACCCGCGACTACACCCTGTCGCTGGCCGGTGCCCCGGGCGAGGCGCCGCTGCTGTCGGTGTTCGGCGGCAAGCTGACCACCTACCGCAAACTCGCCGAGTCGGCCATGGAGCTGCTGGCGCCGAACTTCCCGCACCTGTGCCCAGCCTGGACCGCCAAGGCGCCGCTGCCCGGCGGCGAAAACATGGACAGCCGCGAGAAGCTGGCCGAGCAGCTGATCGCCCGCTTCGGCTGGCTCGACCGCGAACTGGCAGAGCGCTGGGTGAGCACCTATGGCAGCCGCACCTGGCGCCTGCTGGATGGCGTGCAACGCCAGAGCGAACTCGGCGAGCACCTGGGCGCCGGCCTGTACACCCGCGAAGTGGAGTACCTGTGCCGCGAAGAATGGGCGATGCAGACCGAGGATATCCTCTGGCGCCGGACCAAGCTGGGCCTGTTCATGACGCCGGGCCAGCAGGCCCGTCTGCAGGACTACCTGCTGAGCCGCCAGGCCCTGCCGCGCGCCCAGGGACTCTGAGCGACGATCACAACGGCGAGCGCGTGGACGACTGCTCCGCGCTCTGCGCCAGCTGTACCTCTTCCATCCGGCGCTCGCGCAGGTAGGGCAGCACGGCGGCCAGCAGGGGCTCGCGGAAGGCCGCCTGGAAGCGATGGGCCAGGCCGGGAATCAGTTTCAGCTCGCTACCCCGGATATGCGCGGCCACATGGACGCCGTGCATCACCGGCAGCAGCGGGTCGGCGGTGCCATGCACCACCAGCGTCGGCACGCGCAGGCGCTCGAGCAGCGCCACCCGGCTCGGCTCGGCAAGAATCGCCAGGATCTGTCGCTCTACCCCCTGCGGATTGAAGGCACGGTCGTAGCTGCGCTCGGCCTCGCGCAGCAGCTGTGCGCGATCGCTAGGCAATTGCGGGCTGCCCAGCGCCGCCAGCAGATCGGCCTGCTGTGCGATGGCCGCGGCCCGATCCGGCGCCTCGCGCCGGGCCAGTTGCTCCAGCAGCTGCGGGCTGGGTGCCGGCAGACCGGGCGCACCGGAGCTGGTCATCAGCAGGGTCAGGCTCTCGACCCGCTGCGGCGCCAGGTCGGCCATGTGCTGGGCAATCATCCCGCCCATGCTTGCCCCCAGCAGATGGAAGCGCTGAATGCCGAGGGCATCCATCAGCCGCAACGAATCCCCGGCCATGTCCCGCAGCGTGTAGGGCGCCTGCACCGAAAAACCCAGGCGATAACGCAGCGCGGCAAAGCCCAGGCTGGCCTCCGGTGCCGGCCGCGCCCAGGTGGACAGGCCGACATCGCGGTTATCGAAACGGATGACCCGAAAACCCTGCCGACACAGGCGCTCGACCACGTCGTCAGGCCAGTGGATCAGTTGCCCACCCAGCCCCATGACCAGCAGCAAGGCCGGATCGCTGTCGCGACCGACACTCTGGTAGGCCAGGCGCACGTCACCGACATCGACCTGACCGGTCAGCACGGCGGTGTCGCAACGGTTGGCAGCAAAGGCAGGCAGGCCGCACGCGAGCGCGGCAAGAAAAAGTAGAACTCGCATGGCAACATCCGGAACGCAGAACCCCAGTAGAACGCGAGTCTGCGGATGATCATCGACGCGCGCTGCCACAGTTCGATGACAATTTGATGAAGCCCGCCGAACGGTAGTGACCCGCTCTGAATCAGGGTTCGCGGCGTTGCCGAGCGAGCTTTTCCGCCAGCGAGTCCAGTTCGGCAACGGGCTTTTCCGGCAGCTGGCGCAGCACGGCCTGGCTCAGCTTCAGCTGCCGGATGAAGCGCCGGCAATGTACGCACATCGCCAGGTGCACACGCACGCCGAGGCGCTCGCGCAGGCGCAACTGGCCGTCGAGATAATCGCTGGAGCGCTCCACCAGGTCCTTGCAACTCAGCATTGGCCGGTCTCCTCGAAATGCTCAAGCGTGGCGAACACCTTGAGCCGGGCACGGTGCAACAAAACACGCACATTGGAGAGCGAGAGATCGAGAAGATTACAGATCTCCTCGGGCTCCAGGCCCTGTCGCTCGCGCAGCAGCAGGACACTGGACTGCATTTCGGACAGGCTGGCGATGGTCTTGTCCAGGCACTCGCGCAGCTCGGCTTCCGCCAGCAGGGCCTCAGGCGTGTCCAGCTCCCACTGACTGGGTGGCGTCTGCCAATGGCCATCCTCGGCGAAGCGCTCGGTGCCTACGCTGCCATGCGGCGCCGGCAGGTCATCGAGCAGCGGCTCGCGGCGCTGCTGCTTGAGACGGCTCTTGGCGGTGTTGGCGGTAATGGTCAGCAGCCAGGTCTTCAGGCTGGCGCGCTGCTGGAAGCCGTCCAGATTGCGCACCACCGCCAGCCAGGCATCCTGCACCACCTCGTCGGCGTTGCGACTGCCGGCGATGGCATAGGCCACCGCGCGCATCGCGCCCTGGTAAGTCGAGACCAGTTCACGGAAGGCCCGCTGCTCACCGGCCAACAAGCGGGCGAGCAGTTCGGCATCGGTCCCCGACATACCGGAGTGATCAGCCCTTCTTGCGCAGAATCACGCTACCGATGGAGTAACCGGCGCCGAAGGAGCTGAGCACCCCCAGACTACCGACCGGCAGATCGTCGTGATGCTTGTGGAAGGCGATCACCGAGCCGGCGGAGCTGGTGTTGGCATAGGTGTCGAGGATCACCGGCGCCTCGTGGGCTTCGGCGTCACGACCGAGCAGCTTGCGCGCAATCAGCAGGTTCATGTTGAGGTTGGCCTGGTGCAGCCAGAAACGCTTCACGTCGCCGACGTTGAGCTGGTTCTCCGCCAGGTGGGCGCCGATCAGCTCGGCCACCATCGGGCAGACGTCCTTGAACACCTTGCGGCCTTCCTGGACGAACAGCTTGTCCTTGGCACCAATGCCCTCTTCCGCCGCGCGGTTGAGGAAGCCGAAGTTGTTGCGGATGTTGTTGGAGAACTGAGTCAGCAGCTTGGTGCCGAGGATGTCCCACTGATGCTTCGAGGTGGCCTGGTCGGCACGCTCGATGATCACCGCGGTGGCGGCGTCACCGAAGATGAAATGGCTGTCGCGGTCGCGGAAGTTCAGGTGGCCGGTGCAGATTTCCGGGTTGACCATCAGCACGGCGCGGGCCTGGCCGGTAGCAATGGCATTGGTGGCGGCCTGGATGCCGAAGGTGGCGGAGGAACAGGCCACATTCATGTCATAGCCCCAGCCGTTGATGCCGAGGGCGGCCTGCACTTCGATGGCGACCGCCGGGTAGGCGCGCTGCAGGTTGGAGCAGGCGACGATCACGCCATCGATGTCGGCCACGCTGCGGCCGGCGCGCTCGAGGGCTTCCCTGGCGGCGCCCACGGCCATTTCGCAGAGAATGCCCCACTCTTCATTGGAACGTTCGGGGATGCGCGGCACCATGCGCTGCGGGTCGAGGATGCCGTCCTTGTCGATGACGAAGCGGCTCTTGATGCCGGAAGCCTTTTCGATGAAGGCGCTGCTCGATTCACTCAGCGCCTCGACTTCACCGCGCTCGATGGCGGCGGCATTGTCGGCATTGAACTGCTGAACATAGGCATTGAAGGAAGCCACCAGCTCGTCGTTGGAGATGCTGTTGGCAGGGGTATACAGGCCAGTGCCACTGATTACGGCTTTGTGCACGGGACATTCCTCTTCTTCTGTGGCCGCCCGGAGCGGCTGGCTTGTCGGCGGCACCACGGCAACGGCCGATGGCGCGAATTCGGTTGCAGCGATGGCCCGAACCAGGCAGTGGCACGTAGCGCTGCAAAACGCGGAGTGTGCCATAGCCGGGCCCTGCGGCGCTGCCGCGGCGAAGCGGCACCGACTGGCGGCACGCCGCTCGATGAAAGAGAGATGCACGATCGAGCTGGAAAGACACAGTGGATATAAGGTGATTGTCGGCAAAAACGTCGCTATCGAGTCACTCTCGACCGGCTCTAGTGTTTTGACCGCTGTCTCAGGAAAGGCGCAGAATCGCTTTTCGCTACCCAAGGAGCCCGCCATGCTCGGCACTCATGACCTCGCCTTGTTCGTCGTCTCCGGCCTGCTCCTGAACATGGCGCCCGGCCCCGACTCATTGCTGATCATGGCGCGCAGCGCCACCCAGGGCTGGCGTGCCGGCTCGGCGGCGGCACTGGGTATCGGCGCCGGCACCTGCGTGCACATCCTCGCTGCCGCGCTGGGCATGTCCGCCCTGCTCGCCACCTCCGCCACGGCCTTCATGGTGGTCAAGCTGATCGGCGCCGCCTATCTGCTGTACATCGGCATCAGCATGCTGCTGGCCCGCCGCCAGGAGCCTCAGGCACCTGCCGCCGAGCTGCCGGCGCTGCCCTATGGCCGCATCTTCGCCCAGGGCTTCCTGACCAATGTGCTCAACCCCAAGGTCGCGCTGTTCTTTCTCGCCTTCGTGCCGCAATTCATCAGCCCGGACGCCGAGCACAAGGCGCTGGCCTTCCTCCTCCTGGGCGCCATCTTCAACATAAACGGCATGCTCTGGTGCCATTTCCTGGCCCTGAGTACCGCCTTTGCCCAACAACGTCTGCGCATCGGCCAGCGCCTCGGCCTGTGGCTGCAGCGCGGTACCGGCGGGCTATTCGCCCTGCTGGGGGTAAAGCTGGCGCTGGCCGACAGGGGCTGAACCACACATGGCCCTGCATACCTGGCTGATCTACCTCACCGCCGTCTTCGGCCTGTCGCTGACGCCAGGCCCCAACGGCCTGCTGGCCCTCACCCACGGCGCGCTCTACGGCCACCGCCGCGCCCTCTGGACGATCAGCGGCGGCATGCTCGGCTTCGTCCTGTTGATGGCGCTGTCGATGTTCGGCCTGGCCGCGCTGCTCAAAGCCTCCGCGCATGCCCTG
Organism: Pseudomonas stagnisoli; assembly: GCF_048595745.1. Lineage (NCBI taxonomy): Bacteria > Pseudomonadati > Pseudomonadota > Gammaproteobacteria > Pseudomonadales > Pseudomonadaceae > Pseudomonas > Pseudomonas stagnisoli. Next base: position 1,510,691 of record NZ_CP184361.1, on the reverse strand, counting down.
CTGGTACTCAAGTGGCTGGGCGCCGCCTACCTGATCTGGCTCGGCATCCAGCTGTGGCGAGCGCCGGCGCTGCACCTCACGCCACTGCAGTCGACCGCGCCGCGCCCTGGCGTACAGCTATTCCGTCAGGGCCTGCTGTCGGCGCTGTCCAACCCCAAGGTGATCCTGTTCTTCGGCGCCTTCCTGCCACAGTTCCTCGACCCGACGCGCAGCCTGTGGCTGCAGTTCGCCGTGATGGCGGGCACCTTCGCCATCGTCGAAGGCATCGTCGAATACCTGCTGGCGCGCACCGCCCAGCGCACCCGCCCCTGGCTGGAGCGGGCCGGGAGCGGTTTCAACCGCTGCTGCGGCGGCCTGTTCGCCGTCATGGGGCTGGCCCTGCCGCTGAGCCGGTGAGCCTAAAGCCAAAGGCGAGCGCCCCGGTTTTGCCCGTGCACGACACCTCGACCGAGGCGCACAGACCAGAACTCGCAGCAGGGCCGGCAGGACGCCCGCGGCGAAACCTGCGAGCAACGGCCGTCAAGGGGGGGCGCAGCCGGCCAGTTTGCCGTTAAGCTGTCCCACTGACAGACACCTCAGGCCCGACACTTGATGCGCATTCTGCTCGCCCTGTTGCTGCTGTACCCCGCTGCGGCTCTTGCCGAGGAGCGACCGATTCGCTTCTCGGTAACGGAGAGCTGGGCCATGCCCATGATGCGCTACGACGACAATGGCCAGGCTGCCGGCGGCATTATCTTCGACTTGCAGAAACGCCTGGCGCAGAAGGTCGGCCGTCGCGCCGAAATGCTGGTGCTCCCGCGCCTGCGCGTTCAACAGATGCTGGTGCGCGGTGAAATAGACGTGCGCTGCTACGTCAGCCCTGACTGGCTGACGGAGTCGCATCATCAATACATCTGGAGCGTGCCCTTCATGGTGCAGCGCGACCTACTGGTCGGCCGCCCCGGCGAAACCGCTCGACCAGGGCAACGCGGCGGGGAACGTGTCGGAACCGTACTGGGGTTCTCCTATCCCCAGCTGGAAGCGATGTTCGCCAGCGGCCAACTCCGCCGCGACGATGCTCGGACCCAGGAACTGGCCTTGGAGAAGCTGGAAGCCGGGCGCTACCGCTTCGCGGTCAGCAATCAACTGACATTGGACTGGTTCAACCGCCATCAACCAGCCGGGCGGCGCTTGCAACCGATCAGTGAAGTCTCCGCAGACCCGGTTGCCTGCATGGTGCGCAATGAGCCGGATGTGCCCACCATGGCACTGCTGCGCGCCATGGTGCGCATGAAGCAGGACGGCGAGTTCGACGCCATCCTCGAGCGTTACCGCTGACTGGTCAGGACCAGCGGCAGCCCCTAGCCTAAGAGCATTGCCGAATGGAATCGCGCTCGATGAAAATCACTTTACTGCCCCTTGCCTGCCTGCTCGCCACTCCCGCAATGGCTATTGCGAGCGACGCCTCGCCCATTTGCAGCCAGGTGCTCGGCTGGCTTAACGAGGGTGGCCTCCCCAGTCGCCTGCAACCCTTGAACGAACAGCCCAGCGATGCCGAGCGTGAACATTGGCGACGGCTTAATCCCGAACGAGCCGCGCTTTATGAACTGCGCGGCAGTCTGCGCGTCTCGCTGCATGGCCATGCAATACAGCTTGGCGAGGTGATGGGAGGTGGCAGTTGCGTCGATGAGCAGATCGAAGTGATCGGCCGGCACAACCCGGAAAGCTATCCGGAAAGCGACGACGACGAACTGCGCTGGTCTACCTGGGGCACGCGCGACTACCTGCTGAAGCTAGGCGGCGAGCTGCTGATAATCAGCGGACGACTGGATGCCGAGCACAGCCAGGCCACGCTGGTCTCGCGCCTGGGGGAAGACGGTGCCAAAAAGCCTCTTTGCCTGCTCGAACGGCTGCCCCACACCCAGAGCGAAGCCCCCCGAGGAACTCGACCGGAACTCTGCCAGGTGGTGCGTGACGGCATGGCCGAGGCGTTGCCTTGGGGCGAGCCACAGCTGCTTGCTGACCCACAGCAGCAAAGCCAGCTGCTCTACCTAGAATCGAATCCTCATCCCATCCTGGCCCTGGATCTCGATGGCGATGGCAACGAGGAACTGCTCGCTCGCTATGACTTCGATTCGGGGGCCGGTTGCGGCAGTAGTAGCCAGCATCTGTTGCTAGTGGACAAAGAAAATCAGGTCCTACCTCGCGACGGGCTAAACGCAGAGCTGCTGGAGCGCAGCTGGGGGCCATTGAGTGACTCGGACAAACGGAATGTGAGCATTTTCCGGATCGAACGGCGTGCCTACCTGCTGGCACGCCTGAACTGGCGTGGCGAAACCCTCAGCCTGCGAGCCTTGAACCAGCCGGGGACGGAGCTGTGTCATTGGCGGGAGCGGCCGCAATACAGCCTGAAGCGCGAATATTGACTAGCCGCCAAGCATCTGCAGGCACTGCTGAGACACCTGCTGCAGACGCCGGATCAGCGGCTCGGGGAGTTCGGCGCGCTCCAGCGCGGCCACCTCGCGAGCGCTGAAATCCCGGTCGATACGGGCCACCGTGCAGGCGCAGTAGCGTGTGGCGCGCTCCTGCCCCAGTGGCTCCCCGGCGCTTTCCACGCAACCGTTGAGAAAGCTGTCGCGAACTCCCGGCGGCCATTCGGCTGCCAGCGCCGACGGGCCGCCGAGCAGCAACACGATCACGGCGATACACGGGAGAGACCGCATGCGGGTGTCCTCGCAGGGCTGGCGCGATCAGGGCCGCGGCGGGTTGGCGTCCGGCCGCAGATCAAAGCCGCCCCGATTCTCGCTGACGATATGGAAGTACTGGGTACTCCCCGGCGCCACCTTGACCGCCAGCTCCTTGTGCAGACGGCCCATGCCGCAGAGGGTGTCATCCAGAGGGTCGATTGTCAGCCCCAGCACGCGGGTACCGGCCGGCACCTCGAAGCTGGCCACCTCGGCCATGCCGATGCGTGCCGCCAGTTTGCGGTCAACCTCGATGGCCACGTAGCAACCGCCACCCATCAGGCCCATGTCACGGTTGATCACCAGGCGTCCGCCGTTCTGGAACGCCTCCTGATAAGCCAGCAGGCGATCACCTGGCACCGGCGTGATGTTCTCGGCGTCGGGGCGGAACGACGAACAGCCGGCCAGCAGAACCAGAGGTAGAACGGCGAGAATACGGCGCATGGATGCCCTCCTTGGGCGAGCGTTGTGTCGGCGCAGTATTGACCGCGCGCGCGCCCACACTCAAGTGCCGAGCAACAGCCATGGCAAACAGGGCTTTCAACGCTGTCGGAAGAACTCCATCTCACGCATCTGGTAGCGCGCGGAATCGCGCTGACGCTCGATTTCCGACCAGAGTGCCGCCGCCAGCAAAGGCCGCTCGGTGACCAACGCATGTGACAGCATGAGGAAATAAGGCTTCTGCTCCAGCGGCAAGGCAATCTTTTCCACAGCCGCCGCCAGGTCGGCGTGCTGGCTGAGCAACTGGTCAGCCCGCGGCGCCTGCAACGCAACGCCCTGCACCCGGCCGACACGCAGCATGTGCAGTAGCTCCAGCGGATCGCGGCTGGTTTCATCGACCTCGGCGCCCTGCTGCTGGAGAAAATCGACAATGGAGAATCCGCTCAGCGAGCCGATGCGGTCCTGCAGCCCGAGCAGACGCTGTCCATCCCAGTCGAGACCATCGCCACGACGCCGGTACAGTGCATACAGCGACATGTGCATGCGCTTGCGCGCGTCCACATCGCCCTCCGCAGTGGTCGGGTAGCGCCCCATCGCCTGCCGCTCTAGCTTGAAGCTGGCCGCGAAGGCGCCATCGTACTGGCCATTCTGGAGACCGGCGAGACAACGCTTCCAGGGCACGGCAACCAGTTTCAGGCGCAAGTGCAGCGCCTCGGCCACCTGCGCCAGCAACTCCGGGTTAAGCCCGCCGCCGTCGCGCAACACCCAGGGGTAGGAATCGCGGTCTTCGTGGCACAGGGTCAGGTGCTCTTCGGCATGCGCGACACTCAGTGGCACGCCGAGAAGCAGGCTCAGGATCAGGATGCGAAACATCGACAGCTCCGACTGCCATCATGTTTGGCGAGTATAGATGCCGGTGTTGCCGGGGCACATGACTAAGCCGGATGTCAGCCCTGGAGGCGTTTTACCAGCCGTGCCTGCAAGGCCTGCAGCTGACCCGCGTCGGCCTGCTGGCTGGCATGCATGCCCAGCGTGTCGCCCTCGTAGCGCGGCACGATGTGCACATGGATATGGAACACCGTCTGCCCGGCCGGGGCGCCGTTGAACTGCGCCACCTGCACACCGGCCGGTTCCAGCTCGTCCACCACCGCCCGGGTCAGCTTGCGCACCACCGCCATCACCTTGGCCAGGTTGGCGTCATCGATCTCCAGAATGTTGCGCGCCGGCGCGTTCTTCGGAATCACCAGGCAGTGACCGTAGGACTGCGGGAACAAGTCGAGGAAGGCGAGCACGTCCTCGTCCTCGTACAGCTTGTAGCAGGGCGCCTCACCGCGAATGATCTTGGCGAAGATGTTCTGCTCATCGTATTGACCGTGCAGGCTCATGCTGAAGGCTCCGTGACCCGGTTGAGGAAAGCCCGCACCATACCGGCTCCGCCACGCGCAGGGAACCGGGTCCGAATCAGCCGGATCGATGACCACTAGCACAAGGTTCGATTTCACTGCCTCCGCAGCGGATGCTCTGATGGCGGCACCATTCAAGCCTTCGCAGGGAATTCCATGACCGACCTGTCCGCCTTCGCCATCACCCGCAAATGGCCCGCCCGGCATCCCGACCTTCTGCAGCTGTACTCGCTGCCCACGCCTAACGGGGTCAAGGTGTCGATCATGCTGGAGGAAACCGGCCTGGCCTACGAGCCGCACCTGGTCAGCTTCGACAGCAACGATCAGTTCAGCCCGGAGTTCCTCTCGCTCAACCCGAACAACAAGATCCCCGCCATCCTCGACCCCAACGGACCCGGCGGCGAACCACTAGCGCTGTTCGAGTCCGGCGCCATTCTCGTCTATCTGGCGGAGAAGACCGGTCAGCTGCTGCCGCAGGCCCCCGCCCAGCGCTATCAGACCCTGCAATGGCTGATGTTCCAGATGGGGGGCATCGGGCCGATGTTCGGCCAACTTGGTTTCTTCCATAAATTCGCCGGCCGCGAGTACGAGGACAAGCGCCCGCGTGATCGCTACGCAACCGAGTCCGCCCGCCTGCTCGGCGTACTCGACCAGCATCTGCAGGACCGCGACTGGATGATGGGCCACGGCTACAGCATCGCCGATATCGCCCTATTCCCCTGGGTACGCAACCTGGTCGGATTCTACGAGGCCGGCGAACTGGTGCAGTTCGAGCGCTTCGCCAATGTGCGCCGCGTGCTCGACGCCTTCCTCGCGCGCCCGGCCGTGCAGCGTGGCCTGAATATTCCGGCGCGAGGCTGACGGCCACTGGCCAAGGCTTGTCGGGCGCCTCCGGCTTAGCTAAGGTCGCCCGCATGCCGCGCGAAAAGCACAGCCCGGCGCCCGTTCCATGGAAGGAATCCTCATGCGCCACGCCCGCGTTCTCGCCTGCACCCTCGCCCTGCTCCACGGCCTGACCGCCCAGGCGGCCACCGACAGTTGCGTCGCCAACCCCGATATCGACCAGGCGGAACTCGACGCCCTGGCGGCACGCGCCAGGCAAGGCGATCTCTGCTCCAGCCTGGCTGTGGCGCGCTATGCCGACAGCGGCCAGCGCTACATGACCGCACGTTTCTACTATCTGCTGGCCGCCAGCCAGGGCGACACCAGCTCCGACCAGCGCCTGCTGGAGCTCTACCGGCAGTCCGAGAACCTCGTGCAACAGGCACTCTACGAAAAGTGGCTGGCCGACGCGGCCGAGCGCGGCCTGGTCGAAGTGCAGGCCGAACTGGGCCGCTACCTGCTGGCCTGGAAGTCGAGTAGCCAGGACAGAATCGGCGCCATGTTCTGGCTCGAAACAGCCGCCAAACAGGGCCACCTGGAGGCCCAGTACCTACTCAGCGAGCAGTACCGCAGCGACCTGGTCGAGGAAAGCGATCTGGATGCTGTCAGTGGCGACGATCTCGCCCTTCACTACGCCCGCGATAACGCCAAGGCCGCGCAGTGGCTGTGCAAGGCCGCCCAGGGCGGGCTGCCACAGGCCCAGTATGCCCTGGCCGAAGCTTACAGCTTCGGCCACATAGTGCCGCTGGATCAGGACCAGAACCGTCTGTGGCTGGAAAAAGCCGCCGCCAGCGGGCACCCGGATGCCACCGCCCAGCTCGATGACCACGCCGAACCCTGGTATGTGCGTGCCGAAAACTGGGCCACGCGCGCACTCATCCGCGCCGAAGCCAGCTGCCCGGAAGCCGCTCCGGGCGTCACGCCCTGAGCATCGGCAGGTGCATGCAGACGCCGCTCCGGGTATCTTCTGCGCCCTGTCGTATCAGCCTGAATCGCAACACCATGAGCCGTACCCTTCGCATCGCCCTGCTGTGCCTCGCAGCACTCGCCACCAATGTTGCCCTTGCCAAGGTAGAGGTCGAATCCGCCCAGCAGAACAACCTCGGCCGCATCCTGATCCTCAAGGTATCCGAGGAAATCGCTCCGGGTGACTACGACGCCATGCTCAAGGCCCTGCGCGCCCACCCCGGCAAGTTCGCGCGCAAAATCCTCCTGCTCGACAGCATCGGCGGCAGCGCCGCCGAAGCCATGCGCATGGGCCGCCTGCTGCGCGAGACCGGTTTCGAAACCCTGGTGCCCGCCAAGGGCGTATGCCAGGGCAGCTGCATCTACCTGCTGGCCGCCGGCCGCAAGAAGACCGTGCGTGGCCACGTCGGCCTGCATCGCCCCTACTTCCCTGCTGGCGAATCCGCCCAATCCAGCCGCGCAGGCATGCCCTACAACAGCGCTGGCTACTTCCGTGACATGGGTGTGGCCCCCAGCCTGGCCGTTGACATGCAGGCCATCGAGCCACAACGGATGAAGGTGCTCAGCACGGACGAGCTGAGACGCTACCGATTGCAGTGACTGCACCACTGGCCGCAGGCCGCCTGAGCAGTGGTTGAAACGATGCTGGCGACGGGCATGATGCGCTGCACGGAGCCCGCAGACTGGCCGGGGCACTGTCGATTGCGTAACATTCAGCCCCCTGCGCATCCGCCTCACCTGGCCGGCGCCCGCCGGCTGACCTGGGTATACCCATGAAAATCGCCCGTCTGCGCGCCGACATCCTGGCCGGCCTCACCTCGTCCTTCGCGCTGGTGCCCGAGTGCATCGCCTTCGCCCTGGTCGCCCAGCTCAACCCGCTGATGGGCCTGTACGGCGCCTTCATCATCTGCACGATCACAGCCCTGTTCGGCGGCCGCCCGGGGATGATTTCCGGTGCCGCCGGCTCGATGGCGGTGGTCATCGTCGCCCTGGTGGTACAGCACGGCGTGCAGTACCTGCTGGCCACCGTGCTGCTCGGCGGCCTGCTGATGATCCTGTTCGGTGTGCTGCGCCTGGGCAAGCTGGTGCGCATGGTGCCGCACCCGGTGATGCTCGGCTTCGTCAACGGCCTGGCCATCGTCATTGCCCTGTCGCAGCTGGAGCACTTCCACGCAGACGGTGGCTGGCTCAGGGGCACGCAGCTGTACTGGATGCTTGGCCTGGTAGCCCTGACCATGGCGGTGGTCTACCTGCTGCCGAAACTGACCCGTGCGGTGCCGCCGGCGCTGGTGGCGATCCTCGGCGTCGGCCTGCTGGTGTACCTGCTCGACCTGCCCACGCGCACCCTCGGCGACATGGCGCAGATCGCCGGCGGCCTGCCGCAGTTCGCCCTGCCGGACATTCCATGGAACCTGGAGACCCTGCGCATCATCGCCCCCTATGCGGCGCTGATGGCCCTGGTCGGCCTGCTGGAAACCCTGCTCACGCTGAACCTCACCGACGAGATCACCCAGAGCCGCGGCCACACCAACCGCGAATGCGTGGCCCTCGGCGCCGCCAACGTGGTGTCCGGCGCGTTCGGCGGCATGGGCGGCTGCGCGATGATCGGGCAGACCGTGATCAACCTCAGCTCCGGTGGCCGCGGCCGCCTGTCCGGCGTGGTCAGCGGAGTGATGATCCTGCTGTTCGTACTGTTCCTGGCCCCAGTGATCGAGCTGATCCCGCTGGCCGCGCTGGTCGGCGTGATGTTCGTGGTATCGCAGCAGACCTTCGCCTGGGGTTCGCTGCGCGTGCTTGGCAAGGTGCCGGCCAACGATGTGCTGGTGATCGCTGCGGTGACCATCATCACCGTGTTCACCGACCTGGCCACCGCCGTGCTCTGCGGCATCGTCATCGCCGCGCTGAACTTCGCCTGGCACCATGCCCGCGAGCTGTACGCCGACTGCGACACCCTGGCCGATGGCGGCAAGCTGTACCGCGTCCACGGCACGCTGTTTTTCGCCAGCACCACGCCTTTCCTCAACCTGTTCGAGGTGACCGACGACCCGCAGCAGGTGACCCTAGACTGCCGTCACCTGAGTTTCGTCGACTACTCGGCCATCGCCGCGCTGAAGACCCTGCGCGAGCGCTACACCCGCGCCGGCAAGCAGCTGCGCGTGGTGCACCTCTCCGAGCGCTGCAAGCAGCTGCTCAAGCGCGCCGGCGCCCACGACTGAGAGGTAAAAACGGCGGCAAAAAAACGGGCGACCGAAGTCGCCCTAAATGCCTTGCGTGCACTGTTGCGGAAAGATCACTCGGCCTTGGTGGTCACCTTGGCCTTCTTGTGCGAGTCCTTCCAGATGAAGAGACCGACGCCGCCGAAGAAGGCGACCATCAGCGCGACCGTACCGATACCGGCGAGAACTACTGTGTCGATGAACATGGCTGCCTCCTTGAGCTGAGCCTTGTCTTGCATGGCTTCAGAGTAGAGGAGGCACGGCGGCGGGAATTGATCCGGATCAATGTCCGGTGAGGTGGGCGCCGCGACAGGGCGCCGCAGGCAGGCTCAGCGCTTCTTCTTGGGCTTGGACTTGCTCTTGCCCTTGGGCAGCGGCAGGGCTTGCGCGAAGGCCTGGCGCATCTCGTCGAGCTTCTTGTCGTGCAGGTCATGGATGCGCTTGCCGCGCTCGGCAGTGAAGTCGATCAGCTTGTCGTCGCTCATGCTCGGCCCCGGATCAGACGAAAGGTGAGGTTGATGCGTGGCGCCACCGGCTTGCGGGTCTTGGCCACCTGATGCTGCCAATGATGCTGCGTCTGCCCGCCCATGACCAGCAGCGATCCGTCGCCCAGTTCCAGCGAATGCCCGATGCGCGTGGTGCCCTTGCGGCGCAGGTCGAAACGCCGGGTACCCCCGAGGTTCAGCGAGGCGATCAGCGGGTCGCGGCCCAGCTCCGGCTCGTCGTCACTGTGCCAGCCCATGGAGTCGTTGCCGTTGCGGTAATAGTTGAGCAGCACGGCATTGAATGGCCGCCCGCAGGCTTCCTGCACCCGTGTGCGAATCTCCGCCAGCCGCGGCGTCCAGGGCAACGGCCGGTGCTCCAGGCCGGAATAGCGGTACCTGGCCTCGGGGTCGCCATACCAGGCCACCAGGCGCGGCACGGCGAGATGGCGGCCATGGATGAACAGCTGCGGCTGCTCCCAGGGCGTATCGTGGGCCAGCTCGGTGAACCAGGCGGCGGCGGTGGCGGCATCCAGCCAATGTGGCCGCAAGTCCAGCTCGGCACCGGGCAGGTCGATGGGGGAAGCGGAGAACAGGTCCACGGCGGTCGAAATACGAGAGTGAGCGTGCATTGTCCGACGATCAGACCTCCACATCCACCCACAGGCCCTGGCGTGGCAACTCTTCCAGCAGCTTCTCGTCGCCCTCCTCGACCTCACCTTCGGCCAGCTCCTCGGCACTGTAGCCACGCCGCTGGCGCCGGCGCTGCTCCTCGCGCAGGAGCATCTCGGTCTCCTGCGGGTGGCGCCGGTCCAGCTCGATGGCGCTTTCCTTGGCGCTTTCACTGGACGGCGTCACCGGAGGAATATCGGGACGTGGCTTGGGTACGTCCTGCTGGGAGGTGACCGGGACCAAACTCTGTGGAATGGGCGGCAGCATCGACTTTTCTCCGTGGTTAACCCAGCTGTCGGCCGGACAGTACCCAACTTGAACCGGCTACACTTTCGACTCGGGACGCCTGCGTTGATTCCGTAGACCGTCGCCCTCGACGCAGCGTTCCGCTAACATACGCGGCTTTTTTCGCAGCTGGGGCATTTCATGGCAAGTAGTGGCACTGTGCAGTACCAACCGGGGCAACGCTGGATCAGCGACAGCGAGGCGGAACTCGGCCTGGGCACCATCCTCACTTCCGACGGCCGCCTGCTCACCGTGCTCTACCCGGCCACTGGCGAGACCCGCCAGTACTCGCTGCGCAACGCTCCGCTGACGCGCGTGCGCTTCGCCCCGGGCGACGAGATCACCCACTTCGAGGGCTGGAAGCTGACCGTGCAGGAAGTCGAGGACATCGACGGTCTGCTGGTCTATCACGGCTTCGACGCCGAACACCGCCCGGTCAGCATGCCGGAAACCCAGCTGTCCAACTTCATCCAGTTCCGCCTGGCCAGCGACCGCCTGTTCGCCGGGCAGATCGACCCGCTGAACTGGTTCGCCCTGCGCTACCACACCCTGGAGCACCAGAGCCGCCTCCTGCAGTCCAGCCTGTGGGGCCTGGGCGGCGCCCGCGCCCAGCCGATCGCCCACCAGCTGCACATCGCGCGCATGGTCGCCGACCGCATCGCCCCGCGCGTGCTGCTGGCCGACGAAGTGGGCCTGGGCAAGACCATCGAGGCCGGTCTGGTGATCCACCGCCAACTGCTCTCCGGCCGTGCCAGCCGCGTATTGATCCTGGTCCCGGAGAACCTGCAGCACCAGTGGCTGGTAGAGATGCGCCGGCGCTTCAACCTGCAGGTGGCGCTGTTCGATGCCGAACGCTTCGCCGAAAGCGATGCCGACAACCCCTTCGAGGACACCCAGCTGGCGCTGGTCTCCCTGGAGTGGCTGAAGGACAGCGACAAGGCTCAGGACGCCGCCTTCGCTGCCAGCTGGGACCTGCTGGTGGTCGACGAGGCGCACCACCTGGTCTGGCACCCGGAGAAGGCCAGCGACGAATATCGTCTGGTTGAGCAACTGGCCAACGTCATCCCCGGCGTTTTGCTGCTCACTGCCACCCCCGAGCAGCTGGGTCTGGAAAGCCATTTCGCACGCCTGCGTCTGCTCGACCCGGACCGTTTCCACGACCTCGACGCCTTCCGCGCCGAGAGCGCCAACTACCGCCCGGTGGCCGAAGCGGTACAGGAGCTGCTCGACGAGGGCCGCCTGTCCGATAAAGCCCACGCCACCATTGCGCGCTTCCTCGGCGCCGAGGGTGAGGCCCTGCTGGGCGCCGTCAGCGACGGCGACAGCGAGGCCGCCGCCCGGCTGATCCGCGAGCTGCTCGATCGCCACGGCACCGGCCGCGTGCTGCTGCGTAACACCCGCGCCGCCGTGCAAGGCTTCCCGGAGCGCCAGCTGCACCCCTACCCGCTGCCCAACCCCGAGCAGTACGCCGAGCTGGAACCCGGCGAGCACGCCGAGCTGTACCCCGAGGTACGCTACCAGTCGCAGGCTGATGACGAGGCCTGGTGGCGTTTCGATCCGCGCGTCGACTGGCTGATCGACACCCTGAAGATGCTCAAGAAGTTCAAGGTGCTGGTGATCTGCGCCCATGCCGAGACTGCGCTTGACCTGGAAGACGCCCTGCGTGTGCGCTCCGGCATCCCGGCCACGGTATTCCACGAGGGCATGAGCATCCTTGAGCGCGACCGCGCCGCGGCTTACTTCGCCGACGAGGAATTCGGCGCCCAGGTGCTGATCTGCTCCGAGATCGGCTCCGAAGGCCGCAACTTCCAGTTCAGCCATCATCTGGTGCTGTTCGATCTGCCGGCCCACCCGGACCTGCTGGAACAGCGCATCGGTCGTCTCGACCGGATCGGCCAGAAGCACACCATCCAGCTGCACGTGCCCTACCTGGAGGACAGCCCGCAGGAGCGCCTGTTCCAGTGGTACCACCAGGCGCTGAACGCCTTCCTCAACACCTGCCCGACCGGTAACGCTCTGCAGCACCAGTTCGGTCCGCGCCTGCTGCCACTGCTGGAAGACCACGCCGAAGGTGCCTGGAACGCCCTGCTCAGCGAGGCCAAGGCCGAACGCGAGCGCCTCGAGGGCGAGCTGCACAGCGGCCGCGACCGTCTGCTGGAGCTCAACTCCGGCGGCGCCGGCGAGGGCGAGCGGCTGGTCGAGGAAATCCTCGAACAGGACGATCAGTTCGCCCTGCCGATCTACATGGAAGAGCTGTTCGACGCCTTCGGTATCGACAGCGAGGACCACTCGGAAAACGCCCTGGTGCTGCGCCCCAGCGAGAAGATGCTGGACGCCAGCTTCCCGCTCGGCGACGACGAGGCAGTCACCGTCACCTACGACCGCAACCAGGCCCTGGCCCGCGAGGACATGCAGTTCCTCACCTGGGAACACCCCATGGTGCAGGGCGGCATGGACCTGGTGCTGTCCGGCTCGATGGGCAACACCGCGGTGGCGCTGATCAAGAACAAGGCGCTCAAGCCTGGCACCGTACTGCTGGAACTGCTCTATGTCAGCGAGGTGGTGGCGCCCAAGGCGCTGCAGCTGGGCCGTTTCCTGCCACCGGTGGCACTGCGCAGCCTGCTCGACCCGAACGGCAACGACCTGGCCAGCAAGGTCGCCTTCGACACCCTCAACGACCAGTTGGAAACCGTGCCACGCGCCAGCGCCAACAAGTTCGTGCAGGCCCAGCGTGACGTACTGGCCAAGCAGATCAACGCCGCCGAGGCGAAGATCGCGCCGCGCCACAGCAGCCGCGTGGAAGAGGCGCGGCAGCGCTTCACCGCCACCCTGGACGAGGAAATCGCCCGCATGAGCGCATTGCAGGCGGTCAACCCGAGCGTGCGCCCGGCCGAGATCGAGGCCCTGCGCAGGCAGCGCGAAAGCGGCCTGGCCTTCCTCGACAAGGCGGCCCTGCGCCTGGAGGCGATCCGCGTGCTGGTGGCGGGCTGAGACAGAGGCGCGGGTTTTACCCGCCCTACTTCAGCCAGCAACAAAAAGGGCAGCCTCGGCTGCCCTTTTTCATACCCGCGCGAATCAGCTCACGCCCAGCTTGGCACGCATCTTCTCGCACATGACGGTCATCTCGTCGTAGATGATCTGCGGGTTCTGCCGCTTGATCGCCCAGGCCATGCGGCCCTGCTCGTGCGGCAGGATCATGAATTCGCCCTTGGCCACCTCGTCGTAGATGTAGCCCGCGATATCCGCAGCGCTGATCGGGCTGCCTTCCAGCAGCTTGCCGACCTGCTGCTTCATCTCCGGGGTGGGGCCGCGGAAAGAGTCCAGCAGGTTGGTCTGGAAGAACGACGGGCAGACCACATGCACCGCCACGCCCTCGGGCTTGAGCTCGATCAGCAGGCTCTCGGACAGCGCCACCACACCGGCCTTGGCCACGTTGTAGTTGCTCATCGCCGGGCCCTGCATCAGCGCGGCCATGGAGGCGACGTTGATGATCTTGCCCTTGCTCGCCCGCAGCAGCGGCAGGAAAGCCTTGCAGCCCTTGATCACGCCCATCAGGTTGATCGACAGCTGCCAGTCCCAGTCTTCCAGGCTGAGATCGGCGAAGAAGCCGGCGGCAGCCACGCCGGCATTGTTGACCAGCACGTCGAGGCCGCCGAAGCGCTCCTCGCAGGCCTGTGCCACGGCGGTCAGCTGGCTGTAGTCGCGCACGTCGCAGCGCAGGGTGAAGCCGTCGCCACCGGCCTCGCGGACCAGCTTCAGGGTCTCGGCCAGGCCCTGCTCGTTCACGTCGCACAGCGCCAGACGCCAGCCCTCACGGGCCCAGCGCAGGGCGATCTCGCGACCGAGCCCCGAGCCGGCACCGGTGATCATCATGCGATTCTGCATACTCGTATTGCCTTGTTCTGTGGTGAGGTTGAGGCGAGTGTAGCCAAGCCGCCCCCACTGGCGGCGCTGTATCAGGCCGCTGAATGACAGCCCAGAAGAGTGCCTAGCGCCTCGGCAGGCGCGCCAGCAGCCAGGCATAGATGATCCCGTTGACCAACAGCACCCCTCCACCCAGCCAGACCTGTATCTGCGGGGTCAGCCCGGCCGGGTAGATCAGCGGAATCAGGTAATGCTCAACGAAGCCGCCCTCATAGCCGGCCTGCCCCGCCGCCTGACGCAGACGGTTCTCCAGCGGGGTCAGCGGACAGTAAAGATGCAGCCACTCGACCGCCACACCCCAGGCTGCCGCCGGCAGGTGCACCAGAGCCAGGCGTGGCCAGCGCAGCACCAGCAGGCCGCCAGCCAGCACGAACAGGATGAACAGCAGGTGCATCACGACCAGGATATCGGCCGCCAGGCGCAGAAACATGTCGTCGACTCCACCATCACGTAGAAGAACCCGGCCATCTGAGGGCAGCAAGTTTATTTGTGCTTTCAATAAGTTAGCGCCAAAACGCGGAAGCTAAACATTCTTATTTATATTAATTTTCATATATATTTCAATGGCTTATATTTGACCGAATAGCACTTCTGACGCAGACTCCTGAATTACCAATCACCACTCAGGGCGAGGCACATATCATGAAAGGCGACAAGAAGGTCATTCAGCATCTGAACAAGATCCTCGGCAATGAGTTGGTGGCGATCAACCAGTACTTCCTGCATGCCCGTATGTACGAGGATTGGGGTCTGGAGAAACTCGGCAAGCACGAGTACCACGAGTCCATCGACGAGATGAAGCATGCGGACAAGCTGATCAAGCGCATCCTCTTCCTCGAAGGTCTGCCCAACCTGCAGGACCTCGGCAAACTGATGATCGGCGAGAACACCAAGGAAATGCTGGCTTGCGACCTCAAGCTCGAGCAAGCCGCCCTGCCCGACCTGAAAGCCGCCATCGCCTACTGCGAAACCGTTGGTGACTACGGCAGCCGCGAGCTGCTGGAAGATATCCTCGAGTCCGAGGAAGAACACATCGACTGGCTGGAAACCCAGCTCGGCCTGATCGAGAAGGTCGGCCTGGAGAACTACCTGCAGTCGCAGATGGACGAATAAGCCCGCCGCTTTACGCCAGAAGCCCCGCCCAGTGCGGGGCTTTTGCTTTTCAGCGCAGCAGCGAGTCCAGCAGCGCCCGCCCCTGCGGCCAGTCGCCCAGGCCACTGTCGCCATTGATATGGCCGCACGGGCCCAGGTTGTGCCAGCGACTACCCCAGCGGGCGGCCGCAGCATGCGCATGTTCGAGGCTGGAGTAAGGATCGTCGCTGCTGGCCACCACCAGGCTGGGAAAAGCCAGCGGCAGGTCCGGCACCGGCACGAAGCCCTGAATGTTCAGCTCAGCCACAGGGCCCTCGGGGTCGGGTGGTGCGACCAGCATGGCGGCGCGGATGCGCTGGCGGGTCTGCGCCGCCCAGTGCGCGACCAGACCGCAGCCCAGGCTATGGGCCACCAGCACGGTGTCCGGCCCGCTGGCCGCCACCGCCCGTTCCAGGGTCGCCACCCACTCGCTGCACTGCGGGCTCCACCAGTCACGCTGCTCGACCCGGCGGAAACACGCATCCTGTTGCTGCCACAGGCTCTGCCAGTGCTCGGGCCCGGAGTTGCCGTAGCCGGGGATGATCAGAAAGGTCGTGTGCATGGGGCTGACTGCCATGTCGGAAAGCTGCGCCCACCATGCCGCAAAGCGAGGCAGCGACTCAAGCCGGGTGGCGAACTCAGCAGCCCGCCACTGCCCCGCGACGCCTCATGGCCCAGGCAGGTCGATATCGCGAAAGAACCGCCCGAGCAGGCGCAACAGCACGAGCAGGGCATTCACCGGCAGCTCAACCAGCAGCTCCAGCACGTCGAACCAGCCGCTCTCCACCTCACGGTGGCGCGGCCACAGCCAGTAGGCCAGCAGAAAGCCCAGCGCCATGACCAGCAACCAGGCCCACAGCGGCCCGACGACGATACCCTGCACCAGCGCGGCAATGCCGGCCAGCAGGGCCAGCACCGCCAACAGCATGCGCAGCACGTCCATGCTCAGCTCACTCGCGGATAACGAACAGCTTGATCACGAACCACTCGGCCCCCTTGTACAGGTAGCCCAGCGGGCCATAGATGGTGGCCGGCTTGGGTGGCACCTGCTGGTGGAGCGTGACGCGCAGGGTGGCCATCTGGATCTGGTCCTTGAGCACGCGCATGCGCGCTTCCATCGAGTCGACTTCCGACTGGATGCGGTTGAGCTCCGCCTCGATCAGCAGGATGTCCTTGACGTCCTTGGCCTTGGCCAGCAGGTCGCGGAAACGGTCGCGCAGGGCCAGGTTGTTCTTCAGGCGGGTCTCTACGTCGACGTACTGCTCGGTGACGTCCTCGCCCTTGACGTGGCGCGACAGCACGCTGCCGCTGCGCTCGACATCGCCCAGCGCTTCATTGAAGGCGTCCTTCGGCACGCGGTAGACGAAGCTCTGGCGCTGACTGCCGTCGTCGCTCTTCTCCTCGACGTAACCGCCGAGGGCGACCATGCGCGCACTGAGCTGCTCGGCAGACTTGCCGAGATCGGCCACCTCAACGGAGAAGTCGGCGGTCCACACCAGCAGACGACCGCTGGCCTGGCCCTGGTTGGCGGAATAGCCGGCGCTCACCGGCTCGGCCGCGGCGCTGGCGACATCGCCGCCGCGGTAGGCACAGCCGGCCAGCAGGTTCAGGCAGAGTGCCAGGGCAACGCTGCCCCAGCGAGAGAAAGTGATGTTCATCCTTGAGTGTCCTCGGTTCGTCCCTGTGGAGGCCGGCGATCATACAGCCGCCCATAAAAAAGGGCAGCCCGCAGGCTGCCCAGTAGTTCACACGGAGCGTCGATCAGTGGGCGGCAGCACCGCTGGCACCCAGGCCGGTCTGCGAGCGCACGAACTGCGGGTAGAAGCGCGCGCGTTCCTCGTCGGCCGCAGTGGACTTGTCGGTGATCGAGAAGAACCAGATACCGATGAAGGCCACGGTGATGGAGAACAGCGCCGGGTACTCGTACGGGTAGATCGGCGTGGCGTTGCCGAGGATCTGTACCCAGATGGTTGGGCCGAGCACCATCAGTACCACGGCGGTGATCAGGCCCAGCCAGCCGCCGATCATGGCACCACGGGTGGTCAGCTTCTTCCAGTACATGGAGAGGATCAGCACCGGGAAGTTGCAGCTGGCCGCGATGGAGAAGGCCAGACCGACCATGAAGGCGATGTTCTGCTTCTCGAACAGGATGCCGAGGCCGATGGCCAGCACGCCGAGCACCAGGGTGGTGATCTTCGACACGCGCAGCTCATCCTTCTCGTTGGCCTTGCCCTTCTTGATCACGCTGGCGTACAGGTCGTGGGACACCGCCGAAGCGCCGGACAGGGTCAGGCCGGCGACCACCGCGAGGATGGTGGCGAAGGCCACGGCGGAGATGAAGCCGAGGAACAGGCTGCCACCCACGGCATCGGCCAGGTGTACCGCCGCCATGTTGTTGCCGCCGATCAGGGCGCCAGCGGCATCCTTGAACTGCGGGTTGGTGCCGACCAGCAGGATCGCGCCGAAGCCGATGATGAAGGTCAGGATGTAGAAGTAGCCGATGAAACCGGTGGCGTAGAACACCGACTTGCGGGCTTCCTTGGCATCGGAGACGGTGAAGAAGCGCATCAGGATGTGCGGCAGGCCAGCGGTACCGAACATCAGCGCCAGGCCCAGGGAGATGGCCGAGATCGGGTCTTTCACCAGGCCGCCAGGGCTCATGATGGCCTCGCCTTTCGGGTGCGCCTTGACCGCTTCGCTGAACAGGGTGCCGAAGTCGAAGTTGACGTGCTTCATCACCATCAGCGCCATGAAGGAGGCGCCGGACAGCAGCAGCACGGCCTTGATGATCTGTACCCAGGTGGTGGCCAGCATGCCGCCGAACAGCACGTAGCAGACCATCAGGATGCCGACCAGGATCACCGCGACGTGGTAGTCGAGGCCGAACAGCAGCTCGATCAGCTTGCCGGCGCCAACCATCTGCGCGATCAGGTAGAACGCCACCACCACCAGCGTACCGCTGGCGGACAGGGTGCGAATCTCGGTCTGCTTGAGGCGGAACGAGGCGACGTCGGCGAAGGTGTACTTGCCGAGGTTGCGCAGGCGTTCAGCGATCAGGAACAGGATGATCGGCCAGCCAACCAGGAAGCCGATCGAGTAGATCAGGCCGTCGTAGCCGGAAGCGAACACCAGGGCGGAAATACCCAGGAAGGAGGCCGCCGACATATAGTCACCGGCGATCGCCAGACCGTTCTGGAAACCGGTGATGCCACCGCCGGCGGTGTAGAAGTCGGCCGCCGACTTGCTGCGCTTGGAGGCCCAGTAGGTGATGTAGAGGGTGAAGCCGACAAACGCGACGAACATCACGATGGCGGCCATGTTCAGCGGCTGGCGCTGCACCTCGCCTTCGATGGCACCCGCCGCCCAGAGAGTCGGCGCCAGCGCCAGCAGGCCGAGTGTGGAGAGAATACGCGCGATCATTTCTGCACCTCGGCCAGGACTTCCTGGTTCAGACGGTCGAATTCGCTATTGGCACGCTTGACGTAGATACCGGTCAGCACGAAGGCCGATAGGATCAGACCGACGCCCAGCGGGATGCCCAGGGTCATCGGCGAATCATCGCTGATGCGCATGCCGAGCACTTGCGGCTCGAAGGCGATCAACAGGATGAAGGCCACGTAGAGGCCGAGCATGATGGCAGAGAGTATCCAGGCGAAGCGGTCGCGCTTGGCGACCAGCTCCTTGAAGCGCGGACTTTCCTCAATCCGCTTGTAGACGCTGTCGTTCATTGTTGTTGTCCTCCACAGCACGAGTTACTGGTGAGGTCACTCTGCGAGCACCCACGCAAGCACGACAGACGACCTTAGTCGTAGCCCGCGGCGGTTCTCGACCAAAGTCTTAGCATCTACGTGCGATCAACAGAGCGGGCCGTGAACGGAATGCTGCCGGGGCTGCGAAGCCGGCCGGTGCTTCGCGACGGCTATCGAATAAGCAGAATCACCGCTGCTTGTCAGAGATTGCCGGGAACGATAAGCCCGCGCTGACGATACTCATCGATGGAAATACCGAAAGCGCCACAGCTGAGCACCTCCTTCACCCTGTAGGGCTTGCCGGAGGTATCGCGAGGCGACTCCTGGAGATCGACCACCCGCTCCTTGCATCGTTGCTTATGGTCGTCGAGCACCACCAGCACGCGCGGTTTGAGCTTGTTGCCAGGCGGGCAGCCGATAATGATGCCGACCTCGCCGTTGCTGAACTCGACGATTTCTCCGGGTGGATAAATGCCGATGAGGTGGATGAAGGCCCTGACGATATCGGCATCGAAATGGCTGTCGCGGGCATCGAACAGGATGCGTAGCGACTCCAGGGATGATTTGCCCTTGTTGTAGACACGGTCGCTGTTGATCGCATCATAGCTGTCGACCACCGCGACTATCTTGGCGAAATACGGAATACGGGCACCATCCAAACCACGCGGGTAGCCCCGACCATCGAGGCGCTCATGGTGGCAATAGGCGACATCGACCGTAGCCGCCGTTACTTGCTGGTTGCTCAGCAGCAGCTTGCGCCCCTCCGCCGCGTGGCTCTGCATGATCAACATC
This sequence comes from Pseudomonas stagnisoli, assembly GCF_048595745.1. Taxonomy (NCBI): domain Bacteria; kingdom Pseudomonadati; phylum Pseudomonadota; class Gammaproteobacteria; order Pseudomonadales; family Pseudomonadaceae; genus Pseudomonas; species Pseudomonas stagnisoli. The sequence goes on along the minus strand of NZ_CP184361.1, from coordinate 1,491,025 downwards.
TCTTCGGACGTGAGCGAGCCGGGCTTGTTCAGGATTTCGTTGGGCACCTTGATCTTGCCGACATCGTGCAACATGCCGCAGACACCGATCTGCTCGAGTTGCAGCGGCAACAGGCCAAGCTCTGGTCCAGAGCAATGGACAGCATGGCCACTCGCAGGGAGTGTTCGGAGGTGTACTCATCCTTGTTTTTTATACGCGCCAGCCAGAGCAGGGCTGAGGGGTTGCGCAGGATGCTCTCGACACAGCCCTTGACCACCTCCTTCACTGCGGTCACATCCAGCGCCTGCCCCAGCTTGATGGCCTGCAGTATGCGCTGTGACTGCTCACGCGCCGCCTGGTAAGCCGGCTCGGCCTGGGTCATCTCGGCGGAGAAGGAGACCTTGCCGATGACCGGCTGCAGGCTCGCGGCCTGGTTCTCCTGGGCCTGTTGGCGAATGCCCACCGAACGTCGCGCATCTACCCAGACGTACTGGCAGATCTCCTGCAGAAGACGAATCTCCTGCTGCTGACGTATGCGAAAACCCTGAAACAGGAATGCAGTCTCGGTCCAGGCCCGGTCGAGTTCGACCACGTACATGCCGATGACCAACTGCTCTACAGGGATTCTGAGACGATCACCGTCAGTGGGATTGGACATACAGATTTACCGGGCAGGACGATCCAGAACAGCGCCACGTCGCTTCATAAGATTAGCCAGAGGGGAGTACCCAGTGCTCAACACAAAACCTATCAAGACACCAAGATACATTGACTTATACCTATTCAACTCATGCAAACGCTGTATTTCCACGCTCATGCCAATGGTCCTAGCCTTACCTCGACATGCAACAACTCTCAGTCGAGGTGCGTCATGCTCAAGACCATCACCTTCACCCTCATGCACTTCTGCATCGCCTTCGGTGTGGCCTATGCCCTGACCGGCAGTGTCGCCGTTGGCGGCCTGGTGGCGGCGGTGGAACCGCTGTGCAACTCGGTGGGCTTCTACTTTCACGAGAAGATCTGGAAACGCATTGAGGGCAACAAAGCCGGCGGCGGCGCCATACCAGGGCATGCCTGGCTGCATCACCACGGGTGAGCTGTGCGTGAGCCCGGGGCTCCGTTAAGATGCGCGGCTCCGCCGCCCGCTAACTATGGATGCCATGACCACCACGTCGCGCTTTCCCGCTCTCCCCTACTCCCTGGCCCTGCTTATCGCCCTGGCGGCACTCACCGCCATCTGGTACTGGGTCGGCCGGCCAGTCGAACTGCCCGACGCTGCCACGCCGACGCACAAGCTGCAGTGCGCGTCCTACACGCCGTTCGACAAGGACCAGTCGCCCTTCCAGCAGCCTTTCGTGCTGCGCCCGGAGCGGGTCGATGCCGACCTGGCGCTGCTCGCCCAGCGCTTTACCTGCATCCGTACCTATTCGCAAATCGGCCTGGAAGCCCTGCCGGAACTGGCGCGCAAACATGGTCTGAAAATGCTGGCCGGCGCCTGGGTCAGCGCCAATCCGGCGGACACCGAGCTTGAGATCAAGGCGCTGATCAGCGCCGCCAACACCTACCCGGACGTGATCGATGCGGTCATCGTCGGCAACGAAGTGCTGCTGCGCAAGGAAGCCACCGAAAGCCAGCTGGTCGCCCTGATCGCACGCGTCAAGGCGGCAGTGAAGCAGCCAGTGACCTATGCCGATGTCTGGGAATTCTGGATCAAGCATCCGCAGATGGCACCGGCGGTAGACTTCCTCACCATTCACCTGCTGCCGTACTGGGAAGACGATCCCACTGGCATCGACGCGGCCCTGAACCAGGTCGCCAACGTACGCCGTGCCTTCGGCAGCGCCTATGCACCCAAGGATATCCTGATCGGCGAAACCGGCTGGCCCAGCGAAGGCCGCCAGCGTGAGACAGCGCTGCCGAGCCGGGTCAACGAAGCACTGTTCATCCGTGGCTTCGTCAAACTGGCCGAGGACAACGGCTGGCACTACAACCTGATCGAAGCCTTCGACCAGCCGTGGAAACGCGACAGCGAGGGCGCCGTCGGCGGTTTCTGGGGCCTCTATGATGCCGACCGCGGCGACAAGGGCATCCTCGCCGGCCCGGTGTCCAACCTGCCGCACTGGCCGCTGTGGCTGGGAGCCAGCGGCCTGTTGCTGTGCGCCGCATTGCTGCTCGCCGGCCGCCCTGCCTCAACGCGCGCCGCTCTGCTGCTGCCGCTCGTCGCTGCCTTCGGCGCAGCCTGCAGCCTGGGCTGGAGCGAGCTGGCGCTGATCACCAGCCGCTACTGGGGCGAATGGCTATGGGCGACCGCCCTACTCGGCCTCAACCTGCTGGTGCTGGCGCATGCCATCCTGGCCCTGTCTTCGCGCCATGGCTGGCGTGAGCGCGCCTTCGCCTGGCTGGAGGCGCGCGGCGGTTGGTGGCTGGCGGCAGCCGGCTTTGCCGGTGCGGTACTGATGCTCGGGTTGGTGTTCGACTCGCGCTACCGCAGCTTCCCCAGTCTGGCCCTGCTACTGCCGGCGCTGGTTTACCTGTGCCGACCGGTGCGCGCGCCGCGCCGCGAGATCGCCCTGCTGACCGTGATCATCGGTGCCGGTATCGCGCCTCAGCTTTATCAGGAAGGCCTGCACAACCAGCAAGCCATCGGCTGGGCACTGACCAGCGCGCTGCTGGTCGCCGCCCTGTGGCGCAGCCTGCGTCATTCGCGCGGCTGAAGGCTCGCTCTAAGGCGCGGCGCCTGCCGCCCCGTGCCGTCAGGCGGCGCGGGGCGCCCGCACCAGGCGCAGGCCCGCCAGCACCAGGGCGAACACCGCCAGGCTGGCGCTGTACAACACCAGAGCCGGAATACCGCAGAACAGTGCCAGAGCGGCCAACACCCGACCGGTCTTGCCCGGCGCGATGAAGCCCACCAGCGCCAACACCAGTGCTGTCCAGGCAATCACCCGGAAGTGAATCAGATAGCCCAGCCCGGCACGGGCCTGACATTCCCAGCGCGCTGCCTGCTCAACGCAAATGCCCACCCACTGGCTGTCCTCCATCAGGGCGAAACGCACGCCGTAGCTGGCCGCCAGCCACAGGGGCAGCACCAGCAGCAACAGCAGGAGGGGAATATGGCGGGACATCTTGACGCTCCGGTGGTCCGAAAAAGGCGACCAGCTTAATCTGCTCGTGCCCGAGTGCAAGACCGCAACACTAGAATTAGCCCCATGACCGCACGCCGCCTGCTCCTCGCCCTGACCCTGCTGATGCTGCTCGCACTTGGCTGGCAATGGCTGCGTCTGCCATCCGAACCCCCGCAGCAGGCCTCGCCGGACGGCGTGATCCGCCTCGATGGCCATACCATTACGCCCTTGCAGGCCTTCAGCCTGGAGGCCCGCGTACTGGGCCGCGAGGATTACCTGTTCGACCGCGGCGCGCGAATCTCGCCCACCGACCTGGCGCTGGGCTGGGGCCCAATGGCCGATCCTCAGGTGCTGGCACGTATCGACATCAGCCAGCGCAACCGCTGGTATCACTGGCGCACCGACGACTTCCCCATTCCCCGTCGCGAGATCGAAATCCACAGCGCCAATATGCACCTGATTCCCGCCGATGCCACGGTGGCCAGGGCTCTGCAGCGGGTAGAGCCGGGCCAGCGCATCGCCCTGAGCGGCCAGTTGGTGCGAGTGGTCGGCGACGATGGCTTTCACTGGCAAAGTTCACTGACCCGAGAGGATGTCGGCCAAGGTGCCTGCGAACTGATCTGGGTACAGAGCCTCAGCGCGCTGGATTAGCAGCTGCGGCACTTGCGGCGCTTGCACTTGTCATAGCGCCGTTATTCACTTCACCCTCCGTTATCCAGGAACCCGGCCCATGCCCCGTTTCCCCTCGCTCATCGCCCTGCTCGGCAGCCTGCTGCTCGGCTCGCCAGTGCTGGCGGCGGACATTGACGTAGCCAGCTACGGCTACCCGCTGGCCAACCCCTTCGAGGCGACCATCGCCACCACGCCGCCGGAACTGCGCTCGCCGGTGCCCAGCGACGACGAGATCGACCAGGCTGACTACGACCTCAAGCTGCGCCCGGAGCGTGAATTCCAGCTGCCGGAAAACTTCTGGTCGGTGACCAAGCTGCGTTATCGCCTGGCCCAGCAGAAGGGCCAGGCGCCGCTGATCTTCATCATCGCCGGCACCGGCGCCAGCTACTCCAGCGGCAAGACCGAAGAACTCAAGCGCCTGTTCTATGGCGCCGGCTATCACGTGGTACAGCTGTCCTCGCCAACCAGCTACGACTTCATGAGCGCCGCCTCGCGCAATGCCACCCCCGGCCTGTCACGGCAGGACGCCGAGGACCTGTACCGGGTGATGATGGCCGTGCGCGCCCAGCACCCCAAGCTGGCCGTCAGCGACTACCACCTCACCGGCTACAGCCTGGGGGCGCTGAATGCCGCCTTTGTCAGCGAGCTGGATGAGCGCCTGCGCAGCTTCAACTTCAAGCGCGTGCTGCTGCTCAACCCGCCGGTCAACCTCTACACCTCGGTAACCAACCTCGACCGCCTGGTACAGACCCGGGTCAAGGGCGTCGACGACGGCACCACCTACTTCGAGCTGATCCTCGGCAAGCTCTCGCGCTACTTCGAGGAAAAGGGCCACATCGACATGAACGAGGCCCTGCTCTACGACTTCCAGCAGTCCGGCCAGAAGCTCAGCAACGAACAGCTGGCCATGCTGATCGGCAGCTCGTTCCGTTTCTCGGTATCGGACATGGCCTTCACCGCCGACCTGATCAACCGCCGCGGCCTGATCACCCCGCCGCACTACCCGATCAGCGAAGGCACCAGCCTGACTCCTTTCTTCAAGCGCGCCCTGCAGTGCGATTTCGACTGCTACATCGTCGAGCAACTGCTGCCTTACTGGCGCAAGGCCTATGACGGCGGCAGCCTGCTGCAGCTGAACGACCAGATCAGCCTTTACGCCCTGGAGCAGTACCTGAAGAAGAGCCCCAAGGTGGCGGTGATGCACAATGCCGACGACCTGATCCTGGGGCGTGGCGACCTCGGGTTCCTGCGCCGCACCTTCGGCGAGCGCCTGACTCTTTATCCGCGCGGCGGGCATTGCGGCAACCTCAACTACCGCGTCAACGGCGACGCCATGCTGGAGTTCTTCCGTGGCTAAGTACCTGTTCCCGCTCGCCCTGCTGTTGGCCGCCAGCCTGGCCCAGGCCGAAACCCAGACCGACCCCGACGGCTTCACCAACCCCATGCAGCAGCTGCAGTTCAACCCGTACCTGGACCAGCGCGAGTTCGAGCGCTCCACCCTGAGCGCCCTGCATGTCTATGATCCCTGGGAGTCATGGAACCGCCGCGTGTACCACTTCAACTACCGCTTTGACGAGTGGGTGTTCCTGCCGGTGGTGCGCGGCTATCGCTATGTCACGCCGGGCCTGGTGCGAACCGGCGTGAACAACTTCTTCGGCAACCTGGGCGATGTACCCAACCTGCTCAACAGCCTGCTGCAGCTCAAGGGTAAGCGCTCGTTGCAAACCACCGGGCGCCTGCTGCTCAACACCACGGTCGGCATAGCCGGCTTGTGGGACCCGGCCACGCGCATGGGCCTGCCCAAGCAGAGCGAGGACTTCGGCCAGACCCTGGGCTTCTACGGCGTGCCGGACGGCCCCTACGTCATGTTGCCGCTGCTCGGCCCGTCCAACCTGCGCGATACCGGTGGCAAGGTGTTCGACTTCGCTGCCGAGAACCAGATCAACTACCTCAACATGGCGGAGATCAGCAGCGATCACCCGGAAATCACCGGCCTGCGCGTGATCGACCTGCGCGACAGCACCAGCTTCCGCTATGGCCAGCTCAACAGCCCGTTCGAATACGAGAAGGTACGCTACGTGTACCGCGAGGCGCGCAAGCTGCAGATCGCCGAATGATCCAATTAATAGATATTTAAACGGTAAAAGTCTCACCCATAGATTCAATCTGCTGGACTAGCATGGGCGCATTCCACTTCAGGAGGTGCCCCATGACCCAATTCCGCCAAGTCCTCACCCAGCACATCGGCCAGAGCGCCTCGGATGGCGCCGGTGTACGCCTGACCCGCGTAATCGGCGGCGCCGGCATCGAGCGCTTCGATCCCTTCCTGATGCTCGACGAGTTCGGCTCGGACAACCCGGACGACTACATCGCCGGATTCCCGCCGCACCCGCACCGCGGCTTCGAGACCATCACCTACATGCTCGAAGGGCGCATGCGCCACGAAGACCACCTGGGCAATGTCGGCCTGCTGGAAAGCGGCGGCGTGCAGTGGATGACGGCCGCGCGCGGCATCATCCACAGCGAGATGCCGGAGCAGCAGGAAGGCGTGATGCGTGGCTTCCAGCTCTGGCTCAACTTGCCGGCCAAGGACAAGCTGGGCGATGCCGGCTACCGCGACTATGCACCAGAGGAAATCCCCCGCCTCACCACTAGCACGGGCGTGGCGGTAACGGTGATCGCCGGGCGCTTCGATGACGGAGAGCAGCAGCAGGAGGGTGCCGTACAACGTCCGCATACCGCGCCACAGCTATTCGACCTGCATCTGCCAGCCGGTAGCCGCCTGGCACCGCGCCTGGCCGATGGCCAGCGGGTGCTGTTGTATGTCTACGAGGGTGAGCTGGCGGTCAACGGCCACAGCGTCAGCAAAGGCCGCCTGGCGCGGCTATCGGAAATCGGCGCCATCGAGATGGGCAGCGCAACCGGCGCGCGGGTGCTGCTGATCGCCGGCACGCCGCTGAACGAGCCGATCGTGCAATACGGCCCCTTCGTGATGAACAGCCACGAGGAGATCGAACAGGCACTGCGCGATTTTCGCGATGATCGCCTGACTGCCTGAGCCTCAGCGCGCGGAGAGCACCGGCACGTCCTCGGCAGCCACTTCGGCATGGCCGAGGAAACGGCACAGGGCGCCCTTCTGCGCCATGGCGTCCTGGTAGCCCAGCTCGATCAGTTCGTTGCAGTAGCCCGGCTCGAACAACAGATAACTGAGTACGCCGGCACCGCTGGCTCGGGTCGCGCCCGAACCGCGCAGGAAGAAGCGCATGGCTCTGGGCATCTCCCGCCGGTGCCGTGCGGCGATCTGATCCAGCGGCTGACTCGGCGAGATCACCAGCACATCCACCGGCTTCAGCCCTAGTCCGCGCGGATGCAGCCCGGAAGGTACCAGGCGACTCATGTGATTGAGTCGTTCAAGCAACTCGATGTCGCCTTCCAGGCTATCGATGAAGGTGCTGTTGAGCATGTGTCCACTGATCTGCGCCAGGGTTGGCGGGTGGCCACTTCGGCGGCGCAACACCTGCTGGTTGCCAGCCTTGCCCTGTGGATTGCCACTGACGCCCACCACCAGCACGCGACTGGCGCCCAGGTGCAGCGCCGGGCTGATCGGCGCCTGCTGGCGCACCGCGCCATCACCAAAGTACTCACGGTTGACCTTGACCGGCGGGAAAATCAGCGGGATCGCCGCACTGGCCAGCAAGTGCTCCAGGCTCAGGCGGGTCGGCACACCGACACGGCGATGGCGGAACCAGGGATCGATGGTCGCGCGCCCCTGGTAGAAGGTCACCGCCTGGCCGCTCTCGTAACCGAAGGCGGTCACCGCCACCGCGCGCAGCTGGCGCAGGCGCACTGCCGCCGCGATACCTGAAAAATCCAGCTCACGGGCCAGCAGGTCGCCCAACGGCGTGCTGTCGAGCAGCGCGACCGGCAGATCCTTGCCAATGCCCATGAGGCTGTGCGCGAAAAAGCGACTGGCCTGGCGCAGCACACCAGGCCAGTCGCTGCGATAGACGTCGCCACAGTGAAACCCCTGCCAGACCTCAGTCAGGCGGCGGACCGCGCTGGCGAAGTGCAGGGCGCCACAGGCCAAGCCAACGGCATTGATGGCACCGGCCGAGGTACCGACGATGACCGGAAACGGGTTACGACCAGCATCACCGAGCAGGTCGGCAATCGCCCCCAGGACCCCGACCTGATAGGCCGCCCTTGCTCCGCCACCGGACAGGATCAGCCCGGTGACGGGGCTGGCAACTTCGACTGCATCGGTCATGGGGGCTGTCCGCTGTTTTTCAGCGAGTATAGGGCCGGGCTAACGCCTGCGCTTGCGATACAGCTTGGGTTCGCCCTCAGGGCGGGTCTTGAAGCGCCGGTGTGCCCACAAGTACTGCTCGGGATGCTGGCTGACCGCCTGCTCGATCCACTGATTGATGCGTAGGCAGTCAGCCTCCTCGCTCTCGCCGGGGAAGTCGGCCAGCGGCGGATGGATCACCAGGCGGTAGCCACTGCCATCGGCCAGGCGCTCCTGAGTGAAGGGCACCACCCGCGCTTTGCCCAGACGGGCGAACTTGGTGGTGGCGGTGACGGTGGCAGCCTGGATGCCGAATAGCGGCACGAAGATGCTCTGCTTGGGGCCGTAGTCCTGGTCCGGCGCGTACCAGATGGCGCGGCCGGCGCGCAGCACCTTGAGCATGGCGCGGATGTCCTCGCGCTCGATGGCGGTGGCATCCGCGTTGTGGCGCTCGCGGCCGCGGCGCTGCACGAAGTCGAACACCGGGTTCTTGTGCTCGCGGTACATGCCGTCGATGGTCTGCACCCGGCCGAGCAGCGCCGCACCGATTTCCAGGGTGGTGAAATGCAGCGCCATGAGAATCGCGCCCTGCCCCTCGGCCTGCACCTGGCGCAGGTGCTCCAGCCCCTCGATATGGGCCAGCCCGGCCAGCCGTGACTTGGCCCACCACCAGCTCATGGCCATTTCAAAGAAGGCGATACCGGTGGAGGCGAAGTTCTCCTTGAGCAGGCGCTCGCGCTCGGCGGCGCTGAGGTGCGGGAAGCACAGCTCGAGGTTGCGCCCAGCGATATGCCGCCGCGAGCCGGCAACACGGTACATCAGTGCGCCCAGGCCGCGACCGAGCAGCAGCAGAACCCGGTACGGCAACTGCGCAATCAGCCACAGCAGCCCGAGGCCCAGCCACAGCGGCCAGAAACGCGGGTGAAGGAAAGAAGCGCGAAATTGCGGGCGGTCCATGAATGATTCCGGGCAGGCGGGAAAACCGCGCATTTTACAGAAGTCCGCCCGGCTTGCGGCGCTGCGGGCTTATCGTTATAAGTCGTGCCCATTCAATGCAGTGGGCGAACCATGAGCCAAGCCGACCTCCTCGACCAAGACCCCGTGTTCCAGCTCAAGGGCAGCATGCTCGCCATCACCGTGCTGGAACTGGCGCACAACGACCTGGAGCGCCTGGACCGGCAACTGGCCGAGAAAGTGGCGCAGGCGCCCAACTTCTTCCAGAACATCCCCCTGGTGCTGGCACTGGACAAGCTGCCGGAAGGTGAAGGCGCACTCGACCTGGGCAAACTGATGGACCTCTGCCGCCAGCACGGCCTGCGCACCCTGGCCATTCGTGCCAGCCGCGAGGACGACATCGCCGCCGCCGAGGCCCTGGACATCCCGGTACTGCCGCCGTCCGGCGCCCGCGAAAAGCTGGTCGAGCCCGTCGAAGCTCGCAAGAAGGAAGAGAAGCCGGCCGAGCCGCAGTACAAGCCGACCCGCATCGTCACCAGCCCGGTACGTGGCGGCCAGCAGATCTACGCCCAGGGCGGCGATCTGGTGGTGATGGCGCCGGTCAGCGCCGGCGCGGAACTGCTCGCCGACGGCAATATCCATGTCTACGGCCCGCTGCGCGGCCGCGCCCTGGCCGGCGTCAAGGGCGATACCAGGGCGCGCATCTTCTGCCAGCAGATGGGCGCCGAAATGCTCTCCGTGGCGGGGCAATACAAGACCGCGGAAGAGCTGCGCCGCGATCCCTTGTGGGGGCAATCGGTGCAAGTCAACCTGTCGGGTGACGTGTTGAACATCACCCGCCTTTAACGGATACTGCGGCCCAATTTCAGGGACCAAAAGGGGCATTCGGAAGCCAGTTTACCGGCGCCGGATTTCCCGATTTTTCATATATTTGGGGTGAATCACCTTGGCCAAGATCCTCGTAGTGACTTCCGGCAAGGGCGGCGTGGGTAAAACCACCACCAGCGCCGCCATCGGCACCGGCCTCGCCCTGCGCGGGCACAAGACCGTCATCGTCGACTTCGACGTGGGCCTGCGTAACCTCGACCTGATCATGGGCTGCGAACGCCGCGTGGTGTACGACTTCGTCAACGTGATCAACGGTGAAGCGACCCTGACTCAGGCCCTGATCAAGGACAAGCGCCTTGAGAACCTCTACGTGCTGGCCGCCAGCCAGACCCGTGACAAGGAAGCGCTGACCAAGGAAGGCGTGGGCAAAGTCATCGACGAGCTGTCGCAGAACTTCGAATACGTGATCTGTGACTCGCCGGCCGGCATCGAGACCGGCGCGCACATGGCCATGTACTTCGCCGACGAAGCCATCGTCGTGACCAACCCGGAAGTTTCCTCGGTACGCGACTCCGACCGCATGCTCGGCCTGCTGGCCAGCAAGTCGCGCCGCGCCGAGCAGGGCCTGGAGCCGATCAAGGAGCGCCTGTTGCTGACCCGCTACAACCCCGAGCGCGTCACCAAAGGCGAAATGCTCGGCGTGGAAGACGTCGAGGAAATCCTCGCCATCAACCTGCTGGGCGTGATCCCCGAGTCCCAAGCCGTGCTGAAAGCCTCCAACCAGGGCGTACCGGTCATCCTCGACGACCAGAGTGACGCCGGCCAGGCCTACAGCGATGCCGTCGACCGCCTGCTCGGCAAGGAAGTGCCGCATCGCTTCCTCGACGTGCAGAAGAAAGGACTCATGCAACGCCTGTTTGGAGCGCGCTAATGAACATTTTCGACTTCTTTCGTGAACGCAAAAAGGAAACCCCTGCGTCGATTGCGAAAGAGCGTCTGTCGATCATCGTCGCCCACGAGCGCGGCCAGCGTAGCCAGCCGGACTACCTGCCGGCCCTGCAGAAGGAGCTGGTCGAGGTGATCCGCAAGTACGTCAACATCGAGCAGGATCAGGTGCAGGTAGCGCTGGAAAACCAGGGCAGCTGCTCCATCCTGGAACTCAACATCACCCTGCCGGATCGTTGATTCAGACGGGGTAAGCGACGGCGGCCTCGGCCGCCGTCGTCATTTGTGGAACCGCCATGCCGTTGTCGAACATCGAGATACTCCATCAGGACAACGCCCTGCTGGTCATCAACAAGCCCACCCTGCTGCTCTCGGTGCCCGGCCGCGCCGAGGACAACCGTGACTGCCTGGTGACCCGCCTGCAGGAAAACGGCTACCCGGAAGCGCGCATCGTCCACCGCCTGGACTGGGAAACCTCCGGCATCATCGTGCTGGCCCGTGACGCCGACAGCCACCGCGAACTGTCCCGCCAGTTCCATGACCGCGAAACCGAAAAGGCCTACACCGCCCTGTGCTGGGGCCAGCCGGAACTGGACAGCGGCAGCATCGACCTGCCACTGCGCTATGACCCGCCGACCAAGCCGCGCCATGTGGTCGACTTTGAGCACGGCAAGCACGCCCTGACCTTCTGGCGCGTGCTGGAACGCTGTGGCGACTATTGCCGCGTCGAGCTGACGCCGATCACCGGCCGCTCGCACCAGCTGCGCGTGCACATGCTGTCGATCGGCCACCCGCTGCTTGGCGACGGCCTCTATGCCCACGAACAGGCCCTGGCCGCCTGGCCGCGCCTATGCCTGCACGCCAGCATGCTGAGCCTGACCCACCCACAGACCGGCGAACGCCTGCGCTTCGAGTGCCCGGCGCCCTTCTAGACCGCTCTTCACAGCCCGTAGGGTGGATGACGCTTTTTTCATCCACCACCACGCCGCTCGGTGGATCGATACAGCGCGATCCACCCTACAGACTGCTGCGCATCCCTGACAGGCTCCTGCCAATCCAGCGGCGGAATCCGATAAACTCGGGCATCGCCGTCCGGAGTCCGTTATGCGCGCAGAGCTGAACCAGGGTCTGATCGATTTTCTCAAGGCCTCGCCCACCCCTTTCCACGCCACCCGCAGCATGGCCCAGCGCCTGCAGGCCGCCGGCTTCCGCGCACTGGATGAGCGCGAACCCTGGCACACCGAGCCGGGCGGCTGCTATTACGTGACCCGCAACGACTCCTCGATCATCGCCTTCCGTCTCGGCCACCGCGCCCCGCTGGATGGCGGCCTGCGCCTGGTCGGCGCGCACACCGACAGCCCCTGCCTGCGCGTCAAGCCGCAGCCGGAACTGCAGCGCCAGGGCTTCTTCCAGCTCGGCGTGGAGGTGTACGGCGGCGCCCTGCTCGCCCCCTGGTTCGACCGTGACCTGTCGCTGGCCGGCCGCGTGACCTTCCGCGAAGGCGGCAAGGTACAGAGCCTGCTGATCGACTTCGAACAGCCGATCGCCGTGATCCCCAACCTGGCCATTCACCTCAACCGCGAGGCCAACCAGGGCTGGGCGATCAACCCGCAGACCGAGCTGCCGCCGATACTCGCCCAGTTCCCCGGCGAGGACAGTGCCGACTTCCGCGCCGTACTGACCGAGCGCCTGGCCGAGGAACACGGTATCAGCGCCGACGCGGTACTGGACTACGAGCTGAGTTTCTACGACACCCAGAGCGCCGCGGTGATCGGCCTCAACCAGGACTTCATCGCCGGCGCGCGCCTGGACAACCTGCTGTCGTGCTACGCCGGCCTGCAGGCGCTGATCGAAGCCGATGGCGATGAAAGCTGCGTGCTGGTGTGCACCGACCATGAGGAAATCGGTTCCTGCTCGGCCTGCGGCGCCGACGGCCCATTCCTCGAGCAGGTCCTGCGCCGCGTGCTGCCGGAAGGCGATGCCTTTGTACGGATCATTCAGAAATCATTGCTGGTCTCGGCCGACAACGCCCACGGCGTGCATCCCAACTACGCCGACAAGCACGATGCCAATCACGGTCCCAAGCTCAATGCTGGTCCGGTGATCAAGGTCAACAGCAACCAGCGCTACGCCACCAACAGCGAGACCGCCGGGTTCTTCCGCCACCTGTGCCTGGCCGAGGAAGTGCCGGTACAGAGCTTCGTGGTGCGCAGCGACATGGGTTGCGGATCGACCATCGGCCCGATCACCGCCAGTCAGCTGGGCGTACCCACCGTCGACATCGGCCTGCCGACCTTCGCCATGCACTCCATCCGCGAGCTGGCCGGCAGCCACGACCTGGCGCACCTGGTGCGGGTGCTGAGCGCCTTCTACGGCAGCGCCGAGCTGGCCTAAGTCTCGTCCCTCTCCCCAACCCTCTCCCGTCAACGGGAGAGGGAGCTTTCTCCTACGCGGGCCGCTCAATCCGGCACTTCGACGCTCACTCGCACGGCGTCGTGGCGCCAGTACTCCACGTCGCAGTCGATGATCCGCCCGTGCTGGTCGCGGTTGACCCGGGTGATGCACAGCGCCGGACTACCGGGCGCCGCCTTGAAGTTGAAGGCGGCATCCGCCGGCAAGGCAGTCGGCAGGATATCGAAGGCCACCCGGCCGTAGCGGATGTCGTAGCGGCTGGCGTACAGCTCGGTCAGCGAGGCGGTCAGGTCGGCGTCGAGGATGCCCGGAAAGTAGGCCGGATTGAGGTAGTGCTCGACATACAGCACCAGGCGCCCGTCGATCCGCCGTACCCGACGAATCTGCAGCACCGCCGACAGCGCCGGCAGTTCCAGGCGCTCGCAGATGTCCACTGGCGCCGGCATCAGCCGCGCGCTCAGCACCTCGGTCGAGGGTACCCTGCCCTGCTCGCGCACCATGGCGTGGAAGTGGCTGCGCACCAGCGGGTTGTAGGCCAACCGCCGTGGCGAGACGAACCAGCCACGACGCTCCTCGCGATAGATCAGCCCCTCGGCTTCCAGCTGCCCCAATGCCTCGCGCAGGGTGATGCGGGTGGTTTCGAACAGCTCGCTGAGCGCGCGCTCGGCCGGCAACCGCCCACCTTCGGGCAACAGGCCGTGGTCAATCTGCTCCTGCAGAGCACGACAGATAGCAGTAACGGTACGCGGCGCTTCTTCGCGCATGCTTTTCTCCCAATCTGGCATAGACCAGCACCAAGCCGGTGCAGGCGCCGGTCATGCTAGGCAGCCTAGATGACTGTCAGATGACAGCCAGTTTTCTTCCCGTAGGGCCTGCACGCCGCATGCCATGTGGCCCCCTGCAACTTCGACAAATCAGCCACTTAGCTATGGTCTACGCTTTCCCACGCATGCCTGGGTGCATGGCATCGCCATAAAAACGTCATACAAAGCCTCTAGATTTGGCCTGGGTCTTGCTGATCTAGACCAAACTTCCACCCTGCTAAGGAGCTTCACGATGAAACGCCTGCTGCTGGCTTCACTGATGGGATCGGCCATTGTTCTGGGTAACCAGGCCATGGCCAACGAGGACTTGAAAGCACTGGAACAAGCCGCCCGCGCAGAGGGCGAAGTCAACAGCGTCGGCATGCCCGACAGCTGGGCCAACTGGAAAGACACCTGGGCTGACCTGAACAAGCTGTACGGCCTCAAGCACATGGACACCGACATGAGTTCGGCCCAGGAAATCGCCAAATTCGAGGCCGAGAAGGACAACGCCACCGCCGACATCGGCGACGTTGGCGCCGCCTTCGGCCCCATCGCGGTGCAGAAAGGCGTGACCCAGCCCTACAAGCCGAGCACCTGGGAGCAGATTCCGGCCTGGGCCAAGGATGCCGATGGCCACTGGATGCTGGCCTACACCGGCTCCATCGCCTTCATCGTCAACAAGCAGCTGGTCAAGGAGCCGCCGAAGTCCTGGGCCGACCTCAAGGAAGGCAAGTACAAGGTCGCCATCGGTGACGTCAGCGCTGCCGCGCAGGCCGTCAACGGCGTGCTGGCCGCCGCCATCGCCAACGGCGGTGACGAGAAGAACATCCAGCCGGGCCTGGACTTCTTCGCCGAGATCGCCAAGCAGGGCCGCCTGTCGCTGTCCAACCCGACCATCCAGACCCTGGAAAAAGGCGAAGTGGAAGTCGGCGTGGTATGGGACTTCAACGGCCTGTCCTACCGCGACCAGATCGACCCGAGTCGCTTCGAGGTGCTGATCCCGTCCGACGGTTCGGTGATTTCCGGCTACACCACCATCATCAACAAGTACGCCAAGCACCCCAACGCGGCCAAGCTGGCCCGCGAGTACATCCTCTCTGACGCCGGCCAGATCAACCTGGCCAAGGGCAATGCCCGGCCGATCCGCGCCGAGCACCTGACCCTGCCGCCGGAAGTGCAGGCCAAGCTGCTGCCCAACGAGCAGTACGCCAAGGTCCAGCCGATCAAGGATGCCGCTGCCTGGGAAGCCACGTCCAAGGCCCTGCCGCAGCTGTGGCAGGAAAACGTGATCATCGAAATGCAGTAACCGCGATGCGGGGCTGTGCTTTTACTCCCTCTCCCGTTTACGGGAGAGGGCCGGGGAGAGGGTGGCAAGGCTGGCCCTCTCCCCCGGCCCCTCTCCCACACGTGGGCGAGGGGAGCGCAACGCCCCGTTTTCGCTGAGGACTATCGCGATGAAACACAAAGTTATCCTGGTGCTGCTGGACGGTCTCAACTACGAGGTCGCCCGGCATGCCTTGGGCCATCTGCAGGCTTATTGCGCCGCCGGCCGCGCCGCGCTGTACCGCCTCGAATGTGAACTGCCGGCGCTGTCACGCCCGCTCTACGAATGCATCATGACTGGCGTTGCGCCAATCGATAGCGGCGTGGTGCACAACGATGTGGTGCGTCTGTCCAGGGAGCGCAGCATCTTCCACTATGCCCGTGACGCCGGCCTGACCACCGCCGCCGCGGCCTATCACTGGATGAGCGAGCTGTATAACCGCGCACCTTTCGTCGCCGCCCGCGACCGCCACACCAGCGATGCGGCCCTGCCGATCCAGCACGGCCACTTCTACTACGCCGACCACTACCCGGACTCGCACCTGTTCGCCGACGCCGAGAGCCTGCGCCTCAGACACGCGCCGGACTTCCTGCTGGTGCACCCGATGAACATCGACGACGCCGGCCATGGTTATGGCCTGGACTCGCCGCAATACCGCAACGCTGCACGGCGTGCCGACGTGATCCTCGCCGACTACCTGCAGGGCTGGCTCGACGCCGGCTACCAGGTGCTGGTGACCGCCGACCATGGCATGAACAACGACCGCTCGCACAACGGCCTGCTGGCCGAAGAGCGCGAGGTCCCGCTGCTGGTGCTGGGCGAGGCCTTCAGCCTCGATGCCAACGCCCGTCCCCGGCAGCTCGAGCTGTGCGGCACCATCTGCGCGCTGCTCGGTGCCGCCCACGACAAACCCCTGTGCAAGGAACTGCTCAAGTGATGTCCGTTCTTCGCGGCAAGTGGCTGGCCCTGCTGTGCCTGCTGCCCTTCGCCGTGTTCTTCTTCGCCTTCCAGGTCGCCCCGCTGCTGTGGGTGGCGGTCAACAGCCTGATTGTTGGCGACAGCTGGAGCCTGGCCAATTTCAGCAAGATCTTCTCCTCGAAGTTCTACCTGCAGGCGATCAAGCACAGCCTGCAGATCGCCTTCTGGTCGAGCCTGTTCGGCATCGTCATCGCCATCCTCGGCAGCTACTCGCTGCGCCAGGTGGACTCGAAGCTGCGCGACTTCGTCATGGCCTTCTCCAACATGACCAGCAACTTCGCCGGCGTGCCGCTGGCCTTTGCCTTCATCATCCTGCTCGGCTTCAACGGCGCACTGACCCTGCTGCTCAAGCAGGCCGGCGTGATCGACGACTTCAACCTGTACTCCAAGACCGGCCTGATCGTGCTCTACACCTACTTCCAGATCCCCCTGGGCGTACTGCTGCTCTACCCGGCCTTCGACGCCCTGCGCCAGGACTGGCGCGAGTCGGCGCAACTGCTCGGCGCCGGCAGCTGGGACTTCTGGCGACATATCGGCCTGCCGGTGCTGACCCCGGCACTGCTCGGCACCTTCGTCATCCTGCTGGCCAACGCCCTCGGCGCCTACGCCACCGTCTATTACCTGACCACCGGCAACTTCAACGTGATGCCGATCCGCATCGCCGGCCTGGTGGCCGGCGACATCAGCCTCGACCCCAACCTGGCCAGTGCCCTGGCCATGGTGCTGGTCGGCCTGATGGCGCTGATCACCGTGGTGCACCAGTGGCTGCTGCGCAGGAGCTATCACGATGCGCGCTGAAACCAAACCCGTCGCCCTCTACCACCGCGTGGTGGTATGGCTGCTGTTCCTGATCCTGCTGCTGCCGCTGGCGGCCACCCTGCTCTACTCGCTGTCCACCAGCTGGTCGGCGACCATCCTGCCGGATGGCCTGACCTTCAAGTGGTACCTGGCGCTGTGGAGCGACGCGCGCTTCCTCGCCGCCTTCGGCCAGTCGCTGCTGGTGTGCCTGGGCGCGCTGCTGCTGGCGGTGGTGCTGATTCTGCCGCTGCTGTTCGTGGTGCACTACCACTTCCCCAAGCTGGACGGGGTGATGAACATCCTCATCCTGCTGCCCTTCGCCGTGCCGCCGGTGGTGTCTTCGGTGGGCCTGCTGCAGGTCTACGGCTCCGGACCGCTGGCGATGGTCGGCACACCGTGGATCCTGATCGGCTGCTACTTCACCGTGGCCCTGCCGTTCATGTACCGCGCCATCACCAACAACCTGCAGGCGATCAACCTGCGCGACCTGATGGACGCCGCCCACCTGCTCGGCGCCAGCACCTGGAAGGCCGCCTTCCTGGTGGTGCTGCCCAACCTGCGCAACGGCCTGATGGTCTCGCTGTTCCTTTCCTTCAGCTTCCTGTTCGGCGAGTTCGTGTTCGCCAACCTGCTGGTCGGTACCCGCTACGAAACCCTGCAGGTGTACCTGAACAACATGCGTAACAGCAGCGGCCACTTCAACAGCGCGCTGGTCATTTCCTACTTCTTCTTCGTATTGCTCTTCACCTGGGCGGCCACCCGCCTGAACAAGGACAAACCGTAGGCTGCGCGCGAGCGCAGCGAGTCGAAGCCTACAAGGACACCTTCATGAGTTACCTGAGTATCCGCAGCCTGCACAAAAGCTACGGCGCCACCCCGATCTTCAGCGACATCCACTGCGAGATCGAAAAAGGCGAGTTCGTCACCCTGCTCGGCCCTTCCGGCTGCGGCAAGTCCACCCTGCTGCGCTGCATCGCCGGCCTAACCGAGGTCGATGGCGGGCAGATCCTCCTGGGCGACCAGGACCTGGTGCCGCTGTCGCCGCAGAAGCGCGGCATCGGCATGGTGTTCCAGAGCTACGCGCTGTTCCCCAACATGACCGTGCAGCAGAACGTCGCCTTCGGCCTGCGCATGCAGAAGGTCGGCAAGGACGAGACCGCCCAGCGCGTCGACGAAGTGCTGCGCCTGGTGGAGCTGCACGACTATGCCGCGCGTTACCCGCACCAGCTTTCCGGCGGCCAGTGCCAGCGCGTGGCCCTGGCCCGCTCGCTGGTCACCCGCCCGCGCCTGCTGCTGCTCGACGAGCCGCTGTCGGCGCTGGATGCACGCATCCGCAAGCACCTGCGCGAGCAGATCCGCGCCATCCAGCAGGAGCTGGGCCTGACCACCATCTTCGTCACCCACGACCAGGAGGAAGCGCTGACCATGAGCGACCGCATCTTCCTGATGAACGCCGGCAAGATCGTCCAGAGCGGCGATGCCGAGTCCCTCTACACCGCGCCGGTTGACGCTTTCGCCGCCGGTTTCATCGGCAACTACAACCTGCTCGATGCCGATGCCGCCAGCCGCCTGCTGCTGCGTCCGGTGCACCAGCGCATTGCCATCCGCCCCGAGTCCATCCGCCTGGAAGACAGCGGCGCCATTGCCGCCGAGGTGCTCGGCCACAGCCTGCTCGGCAACGTGATCCGCTACCGGGTGCAAGCCAACGGCGTGGAACTGCTGGTGGATGTGCTTAACCGCTCGGAAGGTTCGCTGATCGGCAAGGGCCAGTGCGTCGGCCTGTCCATCGACACCAACGCGATCCGGGAGGTGGCGTGATGGCCCTGGCGATCTTCGACCTCGACGAAA
Source organism: Pseudomonas stagnisoli (assembly GCF_048595745.1). Taxonomy (NCBI): domain Bacteria; kingdom Pseudomonadati; phylum Pseudomonadota; class Gammaproteobacteria; order Pseudomonadales; family Pseudomonadaceae; genus Pseudomonas; species Pseudomonas stagnisoli. The sequence goes on along the minus strand of NZ_CP184361.1, from coordinate 1,472,074 downwards.
CCCTGATCCACGGCGACTGCGCCTCGCTGTGGGCACAGCACATGGCCGACATCCAGTGGGTCGACGGCGAGTCCTTCCTCGCCCGCGAACAGGAGCTGATGGCGCTCTATTCCCAGGGCAAGCTGGCCATGGAGGACTACATGGCCTACACCCTGTCGCCGCTGGTGGGGCGCACGCCGGAGGAAGTCGAGTTCATCGTCGGCCCCTTCGTCGAAGACGTGATCGAGCCGATCATCTACAGCGACGCCATGCGCTGCCTGGCCGCTCACCGTGCGGCCGGCGACCGCCTGCTGATCATCTCCGCCTCGGCACATTTCCTGGTCAGCGCCATCGGCGAACGCCTGGGCGTCGAGGAAGTCCTGGCCATCGACTGCGAGCTGCAGCATGGCTGCTACAGCGGCAAGACCAGCGGCGTACTGACCTACCGCGAAGGCAAGGTCACCCGCCTCGCCGCCTGGCTAGAGGCCGAAGGCGAGAGCCTGGACGGCGCGCATTTCTACTCCGACTCGCGCAACGACCTGCCTCTGCTGCAGCAGGTGCCGCATCCGCATGCGGTCAACCCGGACCCGACCCTGCGCGCTCACGCCGAGCAGGCCGGCTGGGACATCCTCGCCTGGCACTGACAGCGCGCGAGCCGGCTCAGGTCAGGCTCGCGTCGAGCTGCAGCACCAGCTTGCCGGCCACCTGGTTGCTGGCCAGCGCGGCGAAGGCGGCATCCACGTCCTTGGCCGGGTAGACACGCTCCAGCTGCGGCTTGAGACGCCCTTCGGCGAACAGCGGCCAGACATGGCGCTGCAGGTCGGCCAACAGCTCGGCCTTGAACTGCTCATCGCGGTTGCGCAGAGTCGAGCCGGTCAGCTGGATGCGCTTGCCGAGCAGCAGGGCCATGTCCAACGGCGCCTTGCTGCCGCCCATCAAGCCGATGCAGACCCAGCGGCCGTCGCGGGCCAGCAGCTGCAGGTTGAGCTCGGCATAACTGGCCCCCACCGGGTCAAGGATCATGTCGAAAGGCCCGAAGTCGCGCAGGCTTTCCAGTCCCTCGCCACGAATCGCACCGCCCTGGGCGCCAAGGCCCTCGCAATAGGCCAGGCGCTCGGCCGAGCCGACGCTGACCCAGCAGGGATTGCCGAAGGCCTTGCACAGCTGGATCGCCGCCGAGCCGACGCCGCTGGCGCCAGCGTGCAGCAATACCTTCTCACCGGGCTTGAGTGCGGCCAGCTGGAACAGGTTGAGCCAGGCCGTGGCGTATACCTCCGGCAGAGCGGCTGCTTCGGCCAGGCTCATGCCTTCCGGCACCGGCAAGGCGTGGCGGGCATCGACCACCACTTCCTCGGCCATGCCACCACCCGCCAGCAGGGCACAGACCCGGTCACCGGCCTTCCAGACGCTGCCGGCACCGGCCTCTACCACCACCCCCGAGCACTCCAGGCCGAGAACATCGCTGGCACCTGGCGGTGGCGGGTAATGCCCGGCCCGCTGCAGCAGGTCGGCGCGGTTGAGGCCGGCGGCGGCCACGCGAATGCGGACCTGCCCCACATCGCAGGCAGGAACCGCCCGCTGCACCCACTCCAGCTGCCCCTCGATGCCTTGCAATGCCTTCATGCTGCCTCCATAGTGAGTAAAGACCCCGGCAATAGACAGCATGCGGCTTTGCGCCTACCGTCGGGTTTTTGCATTCTGCCGCCCGGCTCCCACGGAACCGGCGCCCTATCAGACGGCCTAATATGCGTTATCACCTGCCTTCGCGTCGAACCACCATGCAGAGATTCCTCCCCGCTACCGCCCTGGCCCTGCTTCTCGGCCTGCACTCCCTGCCCGCTGCCGCCAAGGCCGCCGCGGAGAACTGGGCCTACCTGCAGCCTGACCGCGAACAGGTGATCGCCAGCCTCAATGTGGTCGAGCTGCTGAAGCGTCACCACTACAACAAGCCCCCGCTGGATGACGCCCGCTCGGCGAAGATCTACGAGGGCTACCTGAAGATGCTCGACCCGGCACGCAGCTACTTCACCGCCGCCGATATCGCCCAGTTCGACCGCTGGCAGAGCAAGTTCGACGACCTGCTCAAGAGCGGCGATCTGGAACCTGGTTTCCGCATCTACCGCACCTACCTGCAGCGTGCCGAGGAACGCCTTGATCACGTCGATGCGTTATTGGCCGAGGGTGTCGACAAGATCGACTTCAGCCTCGACGAAAGCCTGCTGGTCGACCGCGAGAAAGCTCCGTGGGCCAAGGATCAGGCCGAACTGGACGATCTCTGGCGCAAGCGCGTGAAAGACGAGGTGCTGCGCCTGAAGCTGGCCGGCAAAGACAGCAAGGACATCCAGGAGCTGCTGCAGAAACGCTACAAGAACCAGCGCAAGCGTCTCGAGCAGACCCGCGGCGAGGACGTGTTCCAGGCCTATATCAACGCCTTCGCGCAGACCTACGACCCACACACCAACTACCTCTCCCCGGACAACGCGGAGAACTTCGACATCAACATGAGCCTGTCGCTGGAAGGCATCGGCGCCGTGCTGCAGAGCGACAACGAGTACGTCAAGGTGGTGCGCCTGGTGCCCGCCGGCCCGGCCGAAAAGAGCAAGCTGCTCGCACCCGCCGACAAGATCGTTGGCGTAGCCCAGGGCGACAAGGAAATGGTCGACGTGATCGGCTGGCGCCTGGACGAAGTGGTCAAGCTAATCCGCGGGCCCAAGGGTTCCAAGGTGCGCCTGGAAGTGATCCCGGCCGCCAACGCGCCGAGCGATCAGACCAGCAAAGTGGTCACCATCGTCCGCGAAGCGGTCAAGCTGGAAGAACAGGCGGCGCAGAAGTCGGTGCTCAAGCTGCAGCACGAGGGACGCGACTACAAACTCGGCGTGATCAAGGTTCCGGCCTTCTATCTGGACTTCAAGGCCTACCGCGCCCAGGATCCCAACTACAAGAGCACCACCCGTGACGTGAAGCGCCTGCTGGGTGAACTGAAACAGGAGAAAGTCGACGGCGTGGTCATCGACCTGCGCGACAATGGCGGCGGCTCCCTACAGGAAGCCACCGAACTGACCGGCCTGTTCATCGACCAGGGGCCGACGGTACTGGTGCGCAACAGCGACGGCCGCGTCGACGTACTGGCCGACGAGGAGCCTGGCGTGTTCTACGACGGCCCGCTGGCCGTGCTGGTTGATCGCCTCTCGGCGTCTGCCTCGGAGATCTTCGCCGGCGCCATGCAGGACTACCATCGCGCGCTGATCCTTGGCGGCCAGACCTTCGGCAAGGGCACGGTGCAGACCATCCAGCCGCTCAACCATGGCGAGCTGAAGCTGACCCTGGCCAAGTTCTACCGTGTCTCCGGGCAGAGCACGCAACACCAGGGCGTGCTGCCGGACATCGCCTACCCGGACATCGTCGACACCAAGGAAATCGGTGAGAGCGCCCTGCCCGAGGCCATGCCCTGGGACAGCATCAAGCCGGCCGTGCGCCCGGACAGCAACCCCTACAAACCGTTCCTGGCAGAACTCAAGGCTCGTCACGAATCGCGCACCTCCGGCAATCCGGACTTCGTCTTCACCCGCGAACGCCTGGCGCTGGCTCAGGAGCTGATGGCCGAGACCAGCGTCAGCCTCAACGAGGACAAACGTCGCGCCCAGCATGCGGATATCGAGAAGCGTCAACTGAGCCTGGAAAACGCCAAGCGCCTGGCCAAGGGCGAGGAGCTGCTCAAGGAAATCAAGGAAGAGGACGAGGACGCCGCCCCGGTGGAACCGGAGAAGACCAAGCCGGAAGACGACGCCTACCTCACCGAAAGCGGGCACATCCTGCTCGACTACCTCGGCCTGGAAGCGACCGTCGCCAAGCACTGACGTAATCAAACAGTCATCGAACTGTCGTGAAATAGAGGGGCCGGTAGCGATACCGGCCCTTTTTCATTCCGCAGAACGAGACGCCCATGACCGTCACCGAGCAGTTGAGCGCGCTGGAATCCATCCTCGCTCACGGCGACCTTCACAGCCTGTTCCAGCCCATCGTCAGCCTCTCCGAACGGCGCATCCTCGGCTACGAGGCGCTAACCCGCGGCCCTTCCAACAGCCCGCTGCACGCGCCGCTGGCATTGTTCAGCGTGGCCCGCAATGTCGGCCGCCTGAGCGAACTGGAGTTGCTGGCACGCAAGAGCGCCTGCCGCCACTTCCGCGGTCAGCAATTGAGCGGCAAGCTGTTTCTCAACGTCTCGCCGGAGTCGCTGCTCGAATCCAGCCACCAGCCAGGACGCACACTCAAGTTGCTGCAGGACGTTGGCATCCCACCGGACCAGGTGGTGATCGAACTCACCGAACAGGCACCGATCGAAGACTTCGGCCTGCTCGACACCGCCCTGCACCACTACCGCGCCATGGGCTTCTCCATCGCCCTGGATGACCTGGGCGCCGGCTACTCCAGCCTGCGCCTGTGGTCCGAACTGCGCCCGGACTACGTGAAGATCGACCGCCACTTCATCGATGGCATCCACCAAGACGCGGTGAAGCGCGAGTTTGTCGGTTCGATCCTGAAGATGGCCAAGGCCTCGCGCGCCCAGGTGATCGCCGAAGGCATCGAGCTGGCGGAAGAACTGGCGACCCTGATCGAGATGGGCGTCGACCTGGTTCAGGGCTATCTGCTATGTCGCCCCCAGGAGCAGCCACCGCGTGACGCGCAGAAGCTGCTACCGCGCCTGGACAACCTGGCTCCGGCACTCGGCGAGGACAGCGGCGACCTCTCTGCGCTGCTCGCCGAACAGCCGGCGGTGCCCCAGGACACCCCCATCGCCATGGTGCTGGAAGCCTTTCGCGCCCAGGCCAATCTCAACTCCCTGGCAGTGCTGGATGACAGGCAACAGCCGGTCGGCATCGTCCATCGCCATTCGCTGTCCGACGCCCTGCTCAAACCCTTCGCCACCGATCTGTTCGCGCGCAAGCCGATCAGCCGGCTGATGAGCAACGACTTTCTCGCCGTGGACATCGGCCATTCGCTGCAGCAGGTCAGTCGCCTGCTCACCAGCCGCGCGCGGCAACGCATGGAGGAAGACTTCATCATCACTCGTCAGGGCCGCTACTGCGGGCTTGGCCGGGTGATCGACGTGCTCAAGCTGATCACCGAGCTGAAAATCCAGCAGGCCCGCCACGCCAACCCGCTCACCCTGCTGCCAGGCAACGTACCGATCCAGCAATGCCTCGCCCGCCTGCTGCAGCAAGGCCGCGAGTCGGTGGTGTGCTACGTGGATATCGACAGCTTCAAGCCGTTCAACGAGTTGAACGGCACTATTCGAGAAAATGATGAGCAGCTTGGTAGGCTCATTGCCATGATTGTTTCTACGATTGAAGAAAATTATGAAATGGTCCCAAGACAGCAGACGTCAGTTAAAAACTTCCGAAATGCGGAATAGAAAAGAAATCCCGCAAAACAATAAAACATTATATAAAACCAAAAAATCCGGAAATCTCTACAAGCTGAAATTCCTCAAATTTCACCTTCTAGAGATAACTCCCTGATCAAGAAGCCACTCAATATCTTTTTCATACTCAACAATATCAACAACCAGCGACAAAGCTTTTTCTAATACAAGCCTACTTAGGTCAGAACCTAGAATCCCATAATTAGCACCAAAACCTGGAATAAGCAGGAATCTACCCGACTTACGCTCCGACTCAATTACACTTCGCCCACAGCAAGCTGCCACATCAAGAATAAACAGTCTTCGAGCAATATCTAAGCGATCCGGATTTATCGCATATCCTGAATCATCTAGACTGATATACCCCAAGCCTAGAGATACATTTTCGGCACGCTCAATTTCCTCTTCAGGGTATCCTTCGGACAAAAGTTTTGAAATTACATTCTGGCGAGTAGCAGGAGAGCTTGTAAAAATTGCATGCTCAAACTCTACCGGAGTCAGAAATTCAATAACCTGAAGTTCTCGACGAAGCCTAACAAGGATTGACTTAACCTGAATAAATGAATGCGTATCATCAAAGGTAAGCATGTGCTCAAGATCACCTCTCAGTGAAGCATAGTAACCAGCCCCATCAAGATACTCGATAAACCGTGCAGCGGGATAATCCTCTAAGGTAAGACGCCTAGAACTAGCTGTCTGATCCACTACTTTATGGGAGACACTACCACTATCCCCCGCATAGAATTGCGACTGTATAAATAGCTTGGGCTTTGGCTCCCAACCCTCTACATTGTATGGCAATATAAAATCATAAGCCCTTGTCTTTTTTCTGCGCCTTCCACTCTCAACAACTTCAATTTCTCCAAAATTAACATCAGACTCATTAAAATCTATACCCGAACGCAGCCCTATTACAGTCAACTTCTCTCTAAGAATAGACTCTGTAATGTGCCCACCAGACGCAGAAACACTCCCACGAATCTTATATATCGTGCTCGAATTTAACAGATATTTACCAAAGTCAACCTTGGCGGACATCCGTGAAAGTTCCAAATAAGAACGACAGATTGCCCACAACTGAAGAAGGTCCTCCTCATCTTGCAGAATCAGACCTATATACTCACGAAGATAAATAGACAGATACTGATCTAGTGAAAATACTGGCTCAGTGCTAATCAGCGCTCGATACTTTGGCAACCCGCCGACAAAACAACTAGCAAGCACCCTAGCTACAAATTCTGCCTTTGTAGCCTCAGGCAACTCCTTGAGGGAAAAAACTATACCTTTTTTTGAGATACTTCTCTTCGGCACAAAAGAAGAAACCTCATTCTGATTTAGCTTAATTAAGAAGTGATTTTTCAAATTATTATCAGTAGCGCCCGTAGCCATGAATAACAAATTAAAAAAAGCCGAATAGAAGGACGCAACACGAGATTCATCATCCGCAAACGAATCCCCACCAACAAATGCTTCACTTGAACCAATAACAGCATTAGCAATCGACTCTATAGACCAGCCCCCCTCATTCATAGGATCACTTATATGTGAAGACAAGTGGCGAATACAATTACAAATAGAGTCGATTTCTGAAGAAAATTTATCGCTATCCTTTATACGCTCCAACTGCGGAGTTAGCCATTGATCAAACTCCTTCATCTGATCAGATACTGTAAGCCTTTCCTCGGGAATTCTCATAACTCATTCCTAGTGCAAGAGATGTCAAAAGACTCTATAATGCCGCAGTTATCGCCGGAGCATCCAATGATTCCACCATTCGTGAGCAAAATCAATAAAGTGCTTATAAATATAGGCTGTGCAAATATTAAGCAGCAGGATCTATTTCAACCTCAACCAGTGAAAGTTGATCTCACCGAGCTGAACCAGAAAGACTGCCTTTTATTTGCCGGCGATAACCTTAACTACCTAACAGCATTAGCTTCCAGCCACAAGCCAATTATTGATTTCATCTATATAGACCCGCCCTACAATACTGGAAGCACATTTCTATACAATGATTCTAGAAAATCTCCTTCCAACGGAGTTTTTGGGCGACACACATCATGGATGGAGTTTATGACTCCACGACTGGTGATGGCTCATGAAATCCTTAAAGACGATGGAGTTATCGCTGTAAGCATAGATGACTATGAACATGCGTATCTTAAAGTCTTGCTTGATATGATCTTTGGCGAAGAAAATTTCATAGGGAATATTTCAGTTTGCAGATCAAAGAATGGCAAAGGAAGTAGAAAGAACATCGCAATCAACCACGAATACTTGCTTGTATACGGAAAAAGTAAATCCGCTGTCTTACCCGGAACACCTGATGACTACGGCAACTATGACAAGCAGGACGAACATGGTCTATATCGTATAGACGGCCTGTTCCGGAAAAAGGGAGAAGCCAGTAGCCGAGATGACCGTCCCAATATGTTCTACCCACTATACTACGATACAAATGGCCAAGTGTATCTAGAGTACAGTACAGGTCTCAAATCAGCCTACCCTATAGACTCGAAAGGCATTGAACGCAGATGGCTCTGGGGTAGAGATACGGCAAAAGAAAACTCATGGAAGTTGTACGCAAGCCCCAAAGGAACTATTTACGTTAAAAACTACTCTTCTATTGGGAAGCGGAAGAAAATTCGCAGCATGTGGCAAGAAAACTCTCTTCACTACACCGACAAAGCCACAACTGAAATAAAGAAAATTTTTGGTGATAAGGCTTTCGACACACCAAAACCAATTGCATACATCAAAGATATAATTCATCAGATGACATCAAAAAATGCCTTAATCTTAGACTTTTTTGCTGGCTCTGGAACTACCGCACATGCGGCTCAGGAGCTTAATCAGCAAGATGAAGGAACACGGAAAACGATTCTAATAGAGTCGGACGACCTAATTCCGGAATGGCATGTAGCGTCAAAACTGGGTTTTAACAGACTTTATGAAATCACGGAGCACAGGCTTAACTACATAAAAAAAATCAGCCCCAACTACTCATACATAACAAAGATCAGCATCTAACTCACACCCAGCACAAGCAGCCACCCCATCGCTTTCTTTACACAATCAAATAACTAGAGGCATCTTGATAGCTGAGTGCAAATTCATCGACCCTACTTATTTACACCCAGCCGAATAGTACAAAAGCCAAACTCACGGAAGCTGTTTGACATCCAAATACAAAGCCTTCAGATGCGCTATTCCTAAATCCAGTATAGGCTCATACATAAATGAGTTTAGATGGATATTCTCTGGAGTCATTAGATTAACCTGTTCAAGCACCAGCACATCCCCGACTTCACCAAGCCCCAATCTCTTATATTCCTGAAGAAGCTTTATTGTCTGGTTTTCGGTGATAGAACCTACAAACTCAGTATTATTTATAGCTTTGATCATATGGCGCTCCGCAATCAACCTAATTGCAATCGAGAGAACAATTTTCCCTTCAAGCTCCACAATCTCTTCCTGCGAATTAAAAACAGACTCCGCCTCTTCGCTTATCAAGTTAATTACAAGCCTATCCGGAGGATTCAAAGCCAAATCTTGCTTATCAGAAAGAATCTTCCTATATATAACACAAAGGTCATTTAGCGTAATAGCATCGGTATCCCCCTTGACATGCAAGAGAGACGTTAATTTAGTAAACTCTTCATTCAAACCGCAGTATTCAGCCAAATTTCTAACAAAAGGAATTGCCGAAATACAGAATGCAGGTTTAGTTAAATTATCCCTCCAGTGATTGAATGGATTCTTCTGATACTTCTCCTTAACCAACCTAAGCTTTCTCCCTGTTTTTGCTGCATGCAACTTGCACTCTCGCTTCAACCCGAGCCTGCCACTTATACTTCTATAGAAGTCGAAGTTATGAGAAAGAAACAGGCAAAAGAATTTACCAGAGCCAGATATATCCTTCAAATACTCAATAATCGCATACTTATTCTTATAGTCGAACGAGTCCGCAATATCATCAATCACCAGAACAGTAACCACCCCCTGCCTCATTCTTGTTTCAATTTCAAATAACACATTCAATATATATAGCGCCCTTCTCTCTCCTTGACTAAGCACCTTTAATAAAGAATCCCTAGAAACTTCCCCCTCCACCCCATCAACATCAGAGAACGCGAACGAAATTGATGGCTGCGAGCCTTTCAGAATCACATCTTCTTGATTTGATACGCTCATTTTAAAAGGAACTGTAAATCGCTTATTAAACAACTCAACAACAGCTTCCCATTTCGTTCTTTCATTTCTCGCCTGTTCAATAGCCTCCTCAATAATAACTTTGTTTTCTCTATAGGCGCCCAATACCTGACTATAGAGTTCTTTCTGATCCACTATATAGGAAATCCATAGTTCCTTTTGAAACTGCTTAAAGTCCTTGAGAAAAGGAAGGATGTGTTGATTCTCAAAAAGATAGTCCCTAAACCGTCTCAGCTCAGCATTTTGAATTTTTTTATCTATTGCATCGAATTTCGCAGCAAGATCCTTGTTAGTCAGAATCTTGCTCCTTTCCTCTTCAATTTTCTCAGCAAGCTCATCAGCAGTAGAAATCTCTTTCATCCCATCTTTAGTCTTGAGATTAACCGTATGCTTTGCTTCAAAAAAACCATTATCCCTAAGCTGCTTATTTACCGTAGATGCACTGTAGTGATTAAACTGCTTACTGAGAACATCAGAATTTGAAACCAATTCATTGAATTTCTGTATGTATTCTTCTAGCTGATCCTTTATAGAACCAGACTCCAAAAACATAACTGTTTTATCATTAAAAACCTCCGTATAGATCACACTAGAGAGCTGCGATGGACTACATTCCTTTACCACCCCTTCCAATGACTCTAGCAATTCATTAAGCGACTTCATCCCAAAGCACTTCAACATCTCAGCCTCAGGACTTGCTGCCCGACCTGTCAAGCCAGACAACTGTTTAAGCTTCATAAACAGAGCCGACTGCTTATCAGAGATCTCCTTAATGGCGTGGTCATATCTCTTTTTGACCACACTATTAACTAGAAGCAGAGATGTCTTCTCCGATGAAAAATCTGGATTGTACGGCTCAACAACAAACACTGAATCAGGAGCAATATCGTTACCTAAGTCGTCCTTAATAACTCTAACCGACTCTCTCTCTGGAAATATTAAATCTTTCGTACCCCTACCTTTTGCAAGGTCGTCAAAACACTTAGAGAACGACGTTTTCATAAAACCATTTGGTGCATATATGGCATAGCTCTTAGTCACATCGAAATCAAACTCATGCACCAACTCACTAATTCCATAACAATTCTTTAGCTCTACAGAAAGTTTCATTTCCACTCCTTAAAAATATAGATCCATGAGCAAATAGCGCTCCCTAGAACAATAAACCACACACCCATTTATCGGCTTTCACAGCCCACACTTAATGAGCCTGCACAATCTCAATAATTAATCAGACATCCATTTTATTAAAAATTCTGATAGCTACTTTCTAAAAAAATACCTCATAAGGTTATTTTTTTACTACAGTTTTTTCGACTGACATACTCGTGCACGCTGCTAACTGACTTGTCGGCAGACATCAAGTAAAGATGATGGGCTCAATAGGACTTCGGATCTAGCAGAGCAAAGCCTCTTTGCTTATCCGTTCAGGTCCGCTGGCATATCCCTACAGCAGTTTTCTTCCTCGCAATGATCGACCTGTACGGCTATGCCCGTGGCGACGAGGTGCTGTTGTGCCTGGCGCAATGCCTGAATGAACGGATTGATCCCGCCCGCGATTTCGTCGGCCATATCGGCGGCGACGACTTTCTCCTGGTGCTGGGGCCGGATGCCTGGCGCGAGCGGCTCAATCAGCTGCAGGAAGACTTCCAGGCCCAGTGCCGGCGCTTCTACTGCGAGGAACACCTGCAGGCTGGCTGCTTCGTCAGCCACAACCGCCAAGGCAGGCGCGAGGAGTTTGCCCTGCTGTCGCTATCGATCGGCGTCGTGCAGCTACGCCCGCAGAGCTGCGCCCAGCTGGACGCCGCGCAACTGGCCGGCCTGGCCTCGGAGGCCAAACGCCAGGCCAAGGCCGTGCCCGGCTACAGCCTGCACATCCTGGATACGCTCAGCCTTTCGGCCTGAGCCCCAGCTGTTCGGCGCGTTGGGCAAAACGCTCGGCCTGCCCGGCATCGGCAACCAGGCCGGGACCGCCGTCGCGATACAACTGGCTCAGGCGCTGGGCGGCCAGCGGATGGCCAGCATCGGCCGCCAGCGCCCACCAGCGTGCCGCCTTGGCGGCATCCGCGGCCTGACGGCTGTCGCCTGTCAGCACCTGCACGCCCACCTGGTAGGCGGCCTTGCCGTCACCGCCCTGGGCAGCCAGGCGCAACAGGCGCAAGCCCTCTTCGCGCGCCCCGAAGCCCTGGCCTCGGAACAGCAGGATATGACCGTAGAAGCTCTGTGCCGGCACATGCCCTAGCGCAGCCATGCGCGCGTACTGCCCCTGCATCCAGGCCCAGGCGCGCGGCTGTCGTAACAACCAGCGCCAGTGAAACAGACGGCGTGCCAGCCAGTAGCCCAGTCGCGCTCGTGCAGGCCAGAACATCAGGCCTCCTCGGGGTAACTGAACTCGAACACCCGCGCCACCTCGGCGGCATGCCAGGAAGCCGCGGCGATGCCGTCGGATGGGCCGGAGAAGCGCCCAAGCCGCGCCACACACTCAAAGAAACCGGTACGCGGCAGGCGGCTGGCGCCCTGGCTGATCACCAGCGCGCTGCGCAGTGGCCGCTCGGCACGCGCATCGAGGGCCGCCAGGTGCTCCAGGGCGGCGGTCAGCGTCTGCATGGCCGGCGTCGGCAGCTGCAGGCGTTCGACCAGGGCACGGTAGGTCAGCAGATGACGCTGGCGACGGGCATCCTCCAGCTCACCCAGCAGCGCCTGCCAGTGTTGCCGGTGGATACGCACGCTCAAGAGGACTGCTCCCAGTCGCTCACACCCAGCACGCGCCCCAGCGAACGCAGGATGGCCCCCTCCGGTACACGCTCGCCGGACTCGAACAGGCTCAGGTAGTGCGGGCTGATACCCACCGCGCGGGCCAGATCGGCCTGGGACAGTCCCTTGGCCTCGCGCAGACTGACCAACTGGTCTAACGGGGTAACGCCCATTGGGACCGGTGCGGCGGCGGCCTGTACCTGGCCGGCGGCGCTCAACAGGGCCTGGTACTCAGCCCAGGGCAACACGGCGTATTCGGGCTGCCCATCGCGCCTGATCACTTGCACACTCATTACAGCTCTCCGTGGAAAACAATGCCGAAACACTCGGCACTTCCCTTGCTGGCGCTTATCCGCCCATGGGCAGAGCGTGACCCATACTGACTCGTCAGACAAGAGTGGGCCCGCATCAGCGCGCCTCCTCGTCGCTGTGCGGCAGCGCCTCCACCTGTTTCAACTGCTCTGCAGGCCGCGCCTCGCGCCAGGCTCGATAGGCATCCAGTTCCGCAGCCCAGGTGCGCATCACCCAGGCCAGTACGGCCAGATCGTCAAGCAAGCCCGCGCCCGGCAGCCAGTCCGGGACCATGTCCAGCGGCGCCAGGAAGTACAGCAACGCCGCCACCACCGATAGCAGCGCCTGACGCCCCACGGCCCGGTACTCGCCGCGCCACCAGGCAGCACACAGTCCCAGCAGCAGGTTCAGGTCATCGCGTACCCGTGCGAAGCGCGCACTGCGCTCCCCCTTGTTCGCCACTGCGCGCAGCAAGCCTGGCAACCGACCACTCTCGAGCAAACGCCTTGCCATCTTCAGGTAACGCGCACCGCCCCAGGAAGAATTCATGCCCGTACTCCTCTATCCCCCGCCACGACTGGGCTGCCTGGGTTATCCACCAAAGCTGTGGATAACCTTGTGAACAGTTCTCTTGATAAGGCTTCAAACGCCCGTCCCACTGGGCCCCGGGACAGATCGGGCATTTTTTGTCCACGAGCAAAAACGCTTATAAATCATGCAGTTATGATACGAGCATTGCTCAGGAAACGCGGTAACGGTCAACCCGGAGCAGGTAACCGGCCCAATGTGCATAAGCGTAACACCAGCCGCCGATCAACCTTCATTCAGACCGACAAGTCGCACAAATGAAAACGCCCCGGCGAGCGGGGCGTTTGCATCGATTGCGCGGCGTCTTACTGAGCAGCGGCTTCTTCTTTCTGGTCCTTGATGGCCAGCAGTTCCAGATCGAATACCAGCACCGAGTTGGCCGGAATCGCCGGGCTCGGGCTCTGGGCGCCGTAGGCCAGCTCGCTGGGGATGTACAGCTTGTACTTCTCGCCGACGTGCATCAGCTGCAGGCCTTCGACCCAACCCGGGATCACGCCGCTGACCGGCAGATCAATCGGGCTGCCGCGCTGGATCGAGCTGTCGAACACAGTGCCGTCGATCAGCTTGCCCTCGTAGTGCACGGTCACCACGTCGGTGGCCTTGGGCTGGGCGCCTTCGGTCTTCTTCACCACTTCATACTGCAGGCCGGATTCGGTGGTCTTCACGCCGTCCTTTTTGCCGTTTTCCTCGAGGAACTTCTTGCCGGCCTGGGCCGACTCCTCGTTGAGCTTGGCCATGCGCTCCTCGGAGCGCTTCTGCAGGAAGGCGAAGGCCTCGGCCAGCTCCTCATCCTTCAGTTTCTGCTCTTTCTTGCCGATGGCGTCTTCGATGCCCATGGCCACGGCCTTGGAATCCAGGTCATCCAGGCCTTCCTGCGACAGGCTCTTGCCCATGTTCAGGCCGATACCATAGGAGGCCTTCTGCGCCGGAGTCTTGAGTTCCACTTCGCTGGTCTGAGCATCGCAACCGGCCAGAACCAGGCCGACCAGGGCAACCGCCGCAGCAAGACGATGTTGTTTCATGCTTGTTCCTTGTTAGCGCCACGAGGGCAGAAAGAGAGCGCGAGCTTAGCAGCCTGCGGCGAGCACTGGCTACGGCACCATAGGAACAGTGGTATGCAGATAAGTTCAGCACGCCGGGCATCATCGCGATACCGCCAGCCGGAACCAATAAAATGCGGGCAAAAAAAAACGACCTTTCGGTCGTTTTCTTCAAGCCTGGTCTTCAGTCTAACCAAGGCTTTATATATGGCGCAGCGGACGGGACTCGAACCCGCGACCCCCGGCGTGACAGGCCGGTATTCTAACCGACTGAACTACCGCTGCGCGTAACCCCGTGAGCGAGATGGTGGGTGATGACGGGATCGAACCGCCGACCCTCTGCTTGTAAGGCAGATGCTCTCCCGGCTGAGCTAATCACCCTTCGCTCTCGAAGTGGTGCGCATTCTAGGGATGAGCTTTTACCTTGGCAAGCCTTTTTTGAAAAAAATTTTCGAGCAGTTCCAAAGGCTTAGCTTCGGGTTGGCCAATCGAGGCCGGCAGAGAATAATGCGCGCTTCGTGTTCAAGGAGTGTCTCCCTCATGTGGTTCCGCAACCTGCTTGTTTATCGCCTGACCCAGGACGTGCCCTTCGACGCCGAAACCCTGGAAGCGGCGCTGGCCGCCAAGGCCGCGCGCCCCTGCGCCAGCCAGGAGCTGACCACCTACGGCTTCATGGCCCCGTTCGGCAAAGGCGGCGATGCGCCGCTGGTGCATGTCAGCGGTGACTTTCTGCTGATCGCCGCGCGCAAGGAAGAACGCATCCTGCCGGGCAGCGTGGTGCGCGACGCCCTGAAGGACAAGGTCGACGAGATCGAAGCGCAGCAGATGCGCAAGGTCTATAAGAAGGAACGCGACCAGCTCAAGGACGAGATCGTCATGAGCTTCCTGCCGCGTGCCTTTATCCGCCGCTCCAGCACCTTCGCAGCCATCGCGCCCAAGCTAGGCCTGATCCTGGTCGACAGCGCCAGTGCCAAGAAGGCCGAAGACCTGCTGTCCACCCTGCGCGAAGCCATCGGCTCGCTGCCGGTACGCCCGCTGACCGTGAAGATGGCGCCGACCGCCACCCTCACCGACTGGGTCAAGGCCCAGACCGCAGCGCCGGACTTCTTCGTCCTCGACGAGTGCGAACTGCGCGATACCAGCGAGGACGGCGGTGTGGTGCGCTGCAAGCGCCAGGACCTGACCAGCGAGGAAATCCAGCTGCACCTGTCCTCCGGCAAGCTGGTCACCCAGCTGTCCCTGGCCTGGCAGGACAAGCTGTCCTTCGTGCTGGACGACAAGATGACCGTCAAGCGCCTGCGCTTCGAGGATCTGCTGCAGGACCAGGCCGCCCAGGATGGCGGTGACGAGGCGCTCGGCCAGCTGGACGCCAGCTTCACCCTGATGATGCTGACCTTCACCGACTTCCTGCCGGCCCTGTTCGAGGCCTTTGGCGGCGAAGAGGTGCCGGAAGGTATCTGACCAGCAGGACAACTCCGGTAACCTTTGCCAGGGCTCGTTCGTCCCCACGGACTTGCCCTGGGCAGTTCGCTGTGCAAAATAGCGAACAACGCGAGGACGACCTCGCCGCTCCATCCGAGTGACCATCCGGGACGGCCCGTCCATCAGTTGTTAGGAGCCATCCCATGTCCTGGATCATTCTGTTTCTCGCCGGCCTGTTCGAGGTCTGCTGGGCCGTCGGCCTCAAGTACACCGACGGCTTCACCCGCCCCCTGCCCACCCTGCTCACCGTCGCGGCGATGATCGTCAGCATCGGCCTGCTCGGTCTGGCCATGAAGGAACTGCCGCTGGGTACCGCCTATGCCATCTGGACCGGCGTCGGCGCGGTCGGCACGGTGATCGCCGGCGTGCTGCTGTTCGGCGAGTCGATGGCGCTGCTGCGTCTGGGCAGCGTGGCGCTGATCGTCGTCGGCCTGATCGGCCTCAAGCTCAGCCACTGATAGACCCCAACAAAAAAGCCCGCCAATCGGCGGGCTTTTTCGTTCAATCGGGTCAGCGCTGATCGCCACGCAACAGAGCGACCTGCTCCTGCATGACCAGCCGGCCGGTGTCCGCCGGCAGCGGCGTACCGGCGACGATGTTGACCCGCGACCAGAAGCGCTTGAACAGGCCCTTGTGCGGCGCCCGACTGAAGAAGCTGCCCCACAGCCCCTGCAGCGCCAGCGGAATCACCGGCACCGGGTTGGCGGCGAGAATGCGCTCGACCCCGGCCTTGAACTCGTCGATCTCGCCCGTGGTGGTCAGCTTGCCCTCGGGGAAGATGCACACCAGCTCGCCCGCCGCCAGATACTCGGCGATCCGTGCGAAGGCCCGCTCGAACACCTCCGGGTCCTCGTTGCGCCCGGCGATTGGCACGGTGCCGGCAGTGCGGAACACGAAGTTGAGCACCGGCAGGTTGTAGATCTTGTAGTACATGACGAAGCGCACCGGCCGCCTTACCGCACCGCCAATCAGCAGCGCATCGACGAAGGACACGTGGTTGCACACCAGCACCGCTGCGCCCTCCTCCGGAATCGCCTCGAGGTTCTGGTGGCGCACCCGGTACATCGAGTGGCTGAGCATCCAGATGAGGAAGCGCATGGTGAATTCGGGCACGATCTTGAAGATGTAGGCGTTGACCGCCAGGTTCATCAGCGAGATGGCCAGGAACAGCTGCGGAATGCTCAGCTTGGCCACGCTGAGGAAGAGGATCGACACCACGGCCGCCGCCACCATGAACAGCGCGTTGAGGATGTTGTTGGCGGCGATCACCCGTGCCCGCTCATGTTCCTCGGTCCGCGACTGGATCAGCGCATACAGCGGCACGATATAGAAGCCGCCGAACACGCCCAGGCCGAGGATCGATGCCAGCACCGGCCAGGCCTCGCCCATCTGCAGCAGCCCCAGCCAGTCGTGCGCTGCGCTCGCCTGCGGGAAGCTGCTGGAGGCGGCCCACAGCAGAATGCCGAACAGCGACAGGCCGAAGGAGCCGAACGGCACCAGGCCAATCTCCACCTTGTGTCCGCTCATGCGCTCGCAGAGCATCGAGCCCAGGGCGATGCCCACCGAGAACACGGTGAGGATCAGCGTCACCACGCTCTCGTCACCGTGCAGCAAGTCCTTGGCGAAGTTGGGAATCTGCGTCAGGTACACCGCCCCGAGGAACCAGAACCAGGAGCTGCCGATCAGCGAGCGCGACACCGCCGGGCGCTGGCCGAGGCCCAGGTGCATGATCTGCCAGGACTGGCGGAAGATGTTCCAGTCCAGCTGCAGTTGCGGCAGCGAGGCGGCAAAACGCGGGATGGCGCGGCTGGACAGGTAGCCGGCAACGGCGGTGGCGACGATGGCGATCCCCACTGCGCTCTGGTAGCCGTTGCCGGACATCAGCAGCCCGGCACCGATGGTGCCGGCGAGGATGGCCAGGAAGGTGCCCATCTCCACCAGCGCGTTGCCGCCCACCAGCTCCTCCTCGCGCAGGGCCGCTGGCAGGATCGAGTACTTCACCGGGCCGAACAGCGCCGAGTGGGTACCCATGGCGAACAGCGCCAGCAGCATCAGCGGCAGGTTCTCCAGCAGGAAGCCGGTGGCACCGACCGCCATGATCACGATCTCGGCCAGCTTGATCAGGCGGATCAGCGCATCCTTGGCGAATTTCTCGCCGAACTGGCCGCCGAGGGCGGAGAACAGGAAGAACGGCAGGATGAACAGCATCGCGCACAGATTGACCAGCAGATCGCGGTCGGCGAAGTTGATCCAGGCCTGCTTGTCCACCTCGAAACTGAGCTTGAACAGGATGGCGAGGATCAGCGACTGCTTGAACAGATTGTCGTTGAACGCGCCAAGCAGCTGGGTGATGAAGAACGGCAGGAAACGCCGGGTGCCGAGCAGGGCGAATTGCGAATTCGGGGTCATCGTCCTTGTACCTGTCTGAGGCCGAGCGGGCCGTCCTGCATTGGACCGCATCTGCCCCGGGCAAAGCCACACCCGCGTGTGGCTTTCGTGCACAACTCCCCTCTCCCTCTGGGAGAGGGGACGGGGGTGAGGGGTTTCCAGGCAACACCGAGAAGCTGACAGGCGCCTCTCCCAAAGCAAGAGGGGCTTAGATCGGCATCTGCCCCAGCCACCAGCGCAGCAGGAAGAACACCAGCAGGCCACCACCGATGGTCGCCAGCAGATGCCGGGTCAGCGCGGCGATCAGGATGGTCGCGAGGCCGGCCAGCAGGTAGGCGTTGTCCAGGCTCAGCGCCCAGGTCTGGCCGTCCGGCAGCAGCATGCCAGGCACCACGATGGCGGTGAGCACGGCGGTCGGCACATAGTGCAGCCCCTGGCGAATCAGCGGCGGGAAGCGCAGGTCGGGGAAGGCGAACAGGCTGTAGCGGGTGGCGAAGGTGATCGCCAGCATGCCGAGGATCAGCATCCAGTTGTCCATCAGAACACCTCGTCCTGCAGCAGGCGATAGCGACGCTCCAGCACCACGCCGACGACGATGCCGGCGCAGGCCGCGGCCATCAGGCCGAGCTTGTAGGGCAGCGCGTGACAGGCCAGCGCCACCGCGCCGGCCACCAGGGCCGCCGCCACCTGTGGGCGATTGCGCAGCATGGGCACGACGATGCCGATGAAGGTGGCGAGCATGGCGAAGTCCAGCCCCCAGTCGCCGATGTTCGGCACCGCCTGGCCGAACACCAGGCCAATCAGGGTGCAGGCCTGCCAGTTGACGTACATGGCCAGTGCCGCGCCGAGGAAATACCAGTGCTTGTTGGGCGAGGCATCGGTTTCGGCATAGCGGTGCTGGACTACGGCGAAGGCCTCGTCCGTCAGCCAGAACGCCAGCGGCATGCGCCAGCGTTTGGGCAGGTGACGGACGAAGGGCTGCAGGCTGGCGCTGTACAGGGCGTGACGCAGGTTGACCACCAGGGTGGTCAGCCACAGCACGGCCAGGGTCGCGCCACCGCCGAGCAGGCTGATAGCAATGAACTGGGCGGAACCGGCGAACACCAGCAGCGACATGCCGATGGTCTGCCAGGGCGTGAGGCCGGCAGCACCGGCCAGGCTGCCGTAGATGATGCCGAAGGGCATGGCGCCGAGCAGCATCGGCAGCATGTCGCGCAGGCCCTGCAGGAATTCATGGTGACGGGACATGGAACCTCCTTGGAGCCCAGAGGCTAGTCGCGAAGTGTCGGCAGGTCTTGAACGATATTGCTCAGTCGGCCACGCAGGCGCGGCGGTATTCGCCGGGGCTGACACCGTAGCTCTGTTTGAACTGCCGAGTCAGATGACTCTGGTCGGAGAAGCCCAGCTGCAGCGCCACCTGCAACGGCGCACAGCCGGAGCGCAGCAGCGCCCGCGCCTGCTCCAGGCGGCGCTGCTTGAGCCAGGCATGCGGCGGCAGGCCGGTGGCGCGGCGAAACACCCGGGCGAAATGGAACGGCGACAGGTGCACCAGCGTCGCCAGTTCCTCCAGTGAGGGGGGCTCGCCCAGGCGCGCGGCCAGCAGCTCCTTGGCCAGGGCCACGGCGCGTGGCTCGGCGCCCGGCTCACGCGCCTGCGGGATGCGCGCATGGCGCTGGAACAGCAGCAGAATCGCCTCGCGCCAGGCCGTCTGCTGCTGCAGGGCGCACGCCTCGCCATCGAGCAGGCGATGCAGCCGGCCGAAAACCTGATGCAACTCCAGGTCCTGCAGCACGCTGGCGCCGAAGGACGGCATGCCGCGATCCGCCAGCTCCAGCTCCGCCAGTACGCCCTGCACCTGCGCCGGAGCCGGATAGAAGCCGCGGTACCACCAGCCCTGCTCGTGCGCCTTGGAACCGGTATGCACCTCATCCGGGTTGATCAGCACCATGCTGCCGACCGGCGCCAGGTGGTCACTGCCACGATGGCGGAAGCGCTGGGCGCCACCTTCGATCACGGTGAACACAAAGCCTTCGTGCACATGCGGGGCGAAACGCTGCTCGATGTAGCGCGCGTGCAGCAACTCGACGCCTGTCAGCGCCTGGCTCTCCCAGAAGCGGGTCTGCTCGCCGCCAGCCAACGTCTCACGCGCCGAAGCGCGCCTCCAGCCCGGCCTTGACCTGCGGCCACTCGCTGTCGGTGATGCTGTACATCACGGTGTGGTCGAGGCGCCCGTCGGCCAGGCGCCGGTGGTTGCGCAGCAAACCCTCGCGCTGGGCACCGAGCTTCTCGATGGCACGCTGCGCGCGCAGGTTGCTGACGGCGGTCTTCAGCTGCACGCGCACCAGCTGCCACTCCTCGAAGGCATGGCGCAGCATCAGGTACTTGATCATGCGGTTCAGGCCAGTGCCGTGCTGGCCCACGTCGAGCCAGGTGGCACCAATCTCGGCGGCCGGCAGCACCAAGTTGAAGTCGAAGAAGCTGGTGGTGCCGACCAGCTCGCCGGCCAGGCGGATGGCGAATACCACCTCGCGGCCCTCGCGCTGCTCGGCCAGGGCGCTGCGGTACCAGTCCGGGCGGGTCGTGCCACTCATGAACTGCTGCGATGCGCGGTTGGCCTCCGCCAGCTGCAGCAGGCCCGGCAGGTCGGCCTCGGTCAGCGGATCGAGGCGCAGGGCGCCCTGCTGCAGGGCGACGGGTTGGGGCTTGAACATGACACGAACTCCGGTAAAGCGACCACGGCCGGCCACGCTAGCAGGCCGGTCGCGGCCGCTCAAGCCGCTTGCGACCTTGGTCGGCCTGGCGCGGCGGCCAGGACATGCGAGACTATTCCCTAGCCTAATGGTCGTGCCGCCCATCCCTGCATCCGCGGAGTTCGCATGTCGTTGTCTGGCGGTCTGATCGCCTTCGTTGCCCTGGCCTACATGGCTACCCTGTTCACCATCGCCTTCTATGGCGACCGTCGCCGCGCGCCCCTCAAGCCACGCGTGCGCGCCTGGGTGTTCAGCCTGTCACTGGCGGTGTACTGCACCAGCTGGACCTTCTTCGGAGCGGTCGGTCAGGCGGCTGGCGAACTCTGGTCGTTCCTGCCCATCTACCTGGGGCCGATCATTCTCCTGCTGCTGGCGCCCTGGGTGCTGGAAAAGATGGTGGCGATCAGCAAGCAGGAAAACATCACCTCGATTGCCGACTTCATCGCCGCCCGCTACGGCAAGTCACAGAGCCTGGCGGTGGTGGTGGCGCTGATCTGCCTGGTCGGCGTGCTGCCCTACATCGCCCTGCAGCTGAAGGCCATCGTGCTGGGCGTCAACCTGCTGGTCGGCACCACGCCGAGCCCGACCCGCAGCCAGGACACGGCACTCATCGTGTCGCTAGTGCTGGCCCTGTTCACCGTGCTGTTCGGCACCCGCAACCTGGACGTCACCGAACACCACCGCGGCATGGTGCTGGCCATCGCCTTCGAGTCGCTGGTCAAGCTGCTGGCCTTCCTGGCGGTGGGCGCCTTCGTCACCTGGGGGCTGTTCGACGGCTTTTCCGACCTGTTCCAGCGTGCCGGCCAAGCCCCCGCCCTGGAGGATTTCTGGACACAGACCGTGAGCTGGCCGGCCATGCTGGTGCAGACCGGCCTGGCCATGACAGCGATCATCTGCCTGCCGCGCCAGTTCCACGTGGCCGTGGTGGAAAACATCGAAGCCGGCGACCTGCGCCTGGCGCGCTGGGTGTTCCCGATCTACCTGGTGCTGGCCGCGCTGTTCGTGGTCCCCATCGCCCTGGCCGGACAGATGCTGCTGTCGGCCGATGTGCAACCCGACTCCTTCGTCATCAGCCTGCCACTGGCCGAAGCCCACTCCACGCTGGCGCTGCTGGCTTTTATCGGCGGTGCCTCGGCGGCCACCGGCATGGTCATCGTCGAGGCAGTGGCGCTGTCGACCATGGTCTGCAACGACATGCTGCTGCCCGTGCTGCTGCGCCGGCAGAATGCCGAGCGCCCCTTCGAGCTGTTCCGTCACTGGATGCTCAGCGCACGCCGCCTCAGCATCCTGATCATCCTGCTGCTCGGCTATGTCTGCTACCGACTGCTCGGCACCAACGCCAGCCTCGCCACGATCGGCCAACTGTCGTTCGCCGCCATTGCCCAGCTGGCGCCGGCCATGTTCGGCGCGCTGGTGTGGAAACAGGCCAATCGCCGCGGGGTGTTCGCCGGCCTGGCCGCCGGTTGCGCCCTGTGGTTCTACACCCTGGTCCTGCCGCTGGTAGCCGGCGGCCTGCGCTGGTCGCTGGACAGCTTCCCGCTGCTGCCGGAGCTGCTCTACTACCCGGTCGGCATCGAGATCGACCCGCTGACCCGTGGCGTACTGCTGTCGCTGACCGGCAACTGGCTGCTGTTCGGCGCCGTCTCCTGGTTCTCCCGCACGCGCGTCTCAGAACACTGGCAGGCAGGCCGCTTCATCGGCCTCGACACCGGCCACAAGACCAGCACGCGCAACCTGCTGGCCGTGCAGGTCGCCGACCTGATGGTCCTGGCCGCCCGCTTCGTCGGCGAGGAACGCGCACGGCAGAGCTTCGAGCGCTTCGCCCAGCAGCAGGAGCGCGCCTTCAACCCGGCACAGAACGCCAACGCCGAGTGGATCGCCCACACCGAGCGTCTGCTTGCCGGCGTGCTCGGCGCCTCCTCGACCCGCGCCGTGGTGCGCGCGGCCATCGAGGGCCGCGAGATGCAGGTCGAGGACGTGGTGCGCATCGTCGACGAGGCGTCCGAGGTCCTGCAGTTCAACCGCGCCCTGCTGCAGGGCGCCATCGAGAACATCACCCAGGGCATCAGCGTGGTCGACCAGAACCTGCGCCTGGTGGCCTGGAACCGCCGCTACCTGGAGCTGTTCGAGTACCCCGAGGGGCTGATTGGCGTCGGCCGGCCGATCGCCGACATCATCCGCTACAACGCCGAGCGCGGCCTGTGCGGCCCCGGCGACGTCGAGGAACACGTGAGCAAGCGCCTGTTCTGGATGCGCCAGGGCAAGGCGCATACCTCCGAGCGGCTGTTCCCCAACGGCCGGGTCATCGAACTGATCGGCAACCCCATGCCCGGTGGCGGCTTCGTCATGAGCTTCACTGATATCACCGCCTTCCGCCGCGCCGAACAGGGCCTGCTGGAAGCCAACGAAGGCTTGGAGCAGCGCGTCGAGGAACGCACCCGCGAGCTGTCGCAGCTGAACCAGGCGCTGGGCGAGGCCAAGGGCAACGCCGAGGCTGCCAACCAGTCGAAGACCCGTTTCCTCGCCGCCGTCAGCCACGACCTGATGCAGCCACTGAACGCCGCACGGCTGTTCTCCGCCGCCCTCGCCCATCAGCAGGACGCCCTGCCGGCCGAGGCGCGCGAACTGGTGCGCCACCTCGACAGTTCGCTGCGCTCGGCCGAAGACCTGATCGCCGACCTGCTGGACATCTCGCGCCTGGAAAGCGGGCGCATCACCCCGGAGCGCAGTCGCTTTCCGCTGCACCAGCTGTTCGACGCCCTCGGCGCCGAGTTCAGGGTGCTGGCCGCCGAGCAGGGCGTGGACTTCCGCGTGGTGCCCTGCGCCCTCGCCGTGGACAGCGACCCCAAGCTGTTGCGCCGGGTGCTGCAGAACTTCCTCACCAATGCCTTCCGCTATGCCCGTGGCCGTGTGCTGCTCGGCTCGCGGCGCGAGGGCGGGCAGCTGCGCCTGGAAGTCTGGGACCGCGGCCCGGGCATTCCCGAGGACAAGCGCCAGGTGATCTTCGAGGAGTTCAAGCGCCTGGACAGCCACCAGACCCGTGCCGAAAAAGGCCTGGGCCTCGGCCTGGCGATCGCCGATGGCCTTTGCCGGGTCCTCGGTCACCGCCTGGAAGTACGCTCCTGGCCGGGCAAGGGCAGCGTCTTCAGCGTCAGCGTGCCGCTGGCCCGCGAACTGCCGCAACCGAGCACGAGCAAAACCCTGGAGGTCGTTCCCGGCGCCCTCGGCGGCGCCCAGGTGCTGTGCATCGACAACGAGGACAGCATCCTCGCCGGCATGCACAGCCTGCTGTCGCGCTGGGGCTGCCAGGTGTGGACGGCGCGCAACCGCCTGGAGTGCGAGCACCTGCTGGACGAGGCCGTGCGGCCACAACTGGCGCTGGTCGACTACCACCTGGACGAGGGCGACACCGGCACCGAGCTGATGGCCTGGCTGCGCACGCGCCTGGGCCAGCCACTGCCCGGTGTGGTGATCAGCGCCGACGGCCGCCCGGAACTGGTGGCCGAAGTGCATGCCGCCGGCCTCGACTACCTGGCCAAGCCGGTCAAGCCGGCGGCCCTGCGCGCCCTGATCAGCCGGCACCTGCCGCTGGCCTGAGCCACGGCACAAGCGGCTGCAGGGCCGATGAAACCCGCGAGCCGCAAGCGATGATGCATGCAGGTCTCACCCGCCCTACAGGCCACCAAACATCTATCTATCCGATAAATACGGCGCATTTTTTACGCTTTTTATCGATGCATAGTCGATAGATCATCCACTCCATCCCCTGCGGCGCAATCTGGCGCCCAGGCCACGGAGTCATCACCATGATCGAAGTACGCCCCTTCGCCTCCCTCGGCCATGCCCACCACGGCTGGCTGAACGCCCGTCATCACTTCTCCTTCGCCGAATACCAGGACCCGCAGCGGGTCAACTGGGGCCGCCTGCGCGTCTGGAACGACGACGAGATCGCCGCAGGCTCGGGCTTCCCGCCGCACCCGCACCACGACATGGAGATCATCACCTACGTCCGCGAAGGCGCCATCACGCACCGCGACAACCTGGGCAACCAGGGCCGCACCGAGGCGGGCGATGTGCAGGTGATGAGCGCCGGCACCGGCATCGCCCACTCCGAGTACAACCTGGAGGACGTCACTACCAAGATCTTCCAGATCTGGATCATCCCAGACCAGCAGGGCCAGGCGCCTGCCTGGGGCAGCAAGCCCTTCCCGCGCGGCGAACGCGCCGGCCAGTTCGTGGTCCTGGCCAGCGGCCACGCCAGCGACGAGGGTGCCCTGCGCATCCGCGCCGACGCCCGCCTGGCCGCCGCCACCCTGAGCGCCGGACAGAGCGCCGAGTACCCGCTGGGGCGCCTGCGCAAAGGCTACCTGGTGGCGGCCCGTGGGCGCATCGAGGTCAACGGCATAGTCGCGGCGGAGCGCGACGGCGTGGCCGTCGCCGAAGAGGAAGTGGTGCGTGTCACCGCTCTGCAGGACAGCGAGGTGGTGCTGGTCGACGTGGCATGACCTGGGGCAAGCCGACCGGCGGTGTGGCAATCTAGAATGCGTTCATCCGCCGCGCCGAAGGAGCGCCGATGTCACCCGCCGCAGAACTTGCCCTCAACCTCGCTACCGCCCTCGCCGCCGGCCTGCTGATTGGCGCCGAGCGCGGCTGGCGCGCGCGCGACACCGACGACACGCACCTGGTGGCAGGCATCCGCACCTTCGGTCTGGTCGGCCTGCTCGGTGGCCTGGCCGCCCTGCTCGGCAACCATTTCGGCGTGGCGGCCTGGATCGCCATCGCCCTGCTGGTCGGCCTGCATGCGCTGGCGGGATACATCGGCGAGGTACGCCGCAGCGGCGACCTGGGGCTGACCAGCGAGATCGCCCTGCTGGTGACCTTCCTCCTCGGCAGCCTGGCCATGGCCGGTGAGCACAGCCTGGCCGCCGGCGGCGCGGTAGCGGTGGCCTTGCTGCTGAGCCTCAAGGAACCGCTGCACAGCGGCCTGCGCCGGCTTTCCGAAGCCGAGCTGTCGGGCGCACTGAAGCTACTGTTCATCTCCCTGGTACTGCTACCGGTGCTGCCCAATCAGGGTTACGGCCCCTGGCAGGCCTTCAACCCCTATGCAGTGTGGTGGATGGTGGTACTGATCGCCGCCATTGGCTTTGCCGCCTACGTGGCCATTCGCGTCATCGGCACCCGTCACGGCCTGCTGGTCACCGCCCTGCTCGGCGGCGTGGTGTCGTCCACCGCCATGACCATCACCCTGTCGCGCCTGCATGACGGCCGCCAGCTGCGCGCCATGCTCGCCTGCGCCCTGCTGGCCACCTCGGCACTGATGTTCCCGCGCGTGCTGCTGGAAGTCGGCCTGATCAACGCCGCGCTGCTGCCGCACCTGTTGCTGCCGCTGGGCCTGGCCGGGCTGGTTTACGCCGGCGGTGCCCTGGTGTTCTACCGCATCGCCGGCAGCGAACTGCAGCAGACGGTCGAGCCGCCGCTGAAGAACCCCTTCGAGCTGGCCCCGGCGCTGCGCTTCGCCGCCCTGCTGGCGTTGATCCTGCTGCTGATCGAGGCCGCCCGCGAATGGTTCGGTCATGCCGGAGTCTGGGGTGTGGCGATTCTCTCCGGCCTGTCCGACGTGGACGCCATCACCCTGTCGCTGGCGCGCAGCGCCAAGGGCGACATGGCGGCGGAACTGGCGGTGCAGGGCATCTACCTGGCGGCGCTGAGCAACAGCCTGGTCAAGGCCGGGCTGATCGCCCTGATCGGCGGCCGCGAACTGGCCCTGCGTACCCTGCCGGTGATGGGCCTGGGCCTGCTGCTGGGCCTGGCGGCCCTGCTGCTGGTCTGACCTACTCGCCCGCCTCGTCCAGCTGCGGCACACCGGAGGCACGTTCAATCAGCTCGGCCGGCAGGCTCTTGCTGGCGCGGGCGCCGAGCAGCTTGAGGTTCTCGACCCGGTTGATCAGGTTGCCGCGACCTTCGCACAGTTTGTTGCGCGCCGCGTCGTAGGCCTTGTCGAGCTGCTTGAGGCGGCTGCCGACTTCGTCCAGGTCGCCGATGAAGGCGACGAACTTGTCGTACAGCTGGCCGGCGCGCTCGGCGATATCGCGGGCATTCTGGCTCTGCCGCTCCTGACGCCAGAGACTGTCGATCACTCGCAGGGTGGCCAGCAGGGTGGTCGGGCTGACGATCACGATGTGCTGCTCGAAGGCCTCCTGGAACAGCCCCGGATCGGCCTGCAGGGCAGCGGCGAAGGCCGCCTCGATGGGCACGAAGAGCAGCACGAAGTCCAGGCTGTGCAGGCCTTCCAGGCGCTGGTAGTCCTTCACCGAGAGGCCCTTGAGGTGGCTGCGCAGGCTCAGCACGTGCTGTTTCAGCGCGGCCGCGCGGCCTTCCTCGTCCTCGGCGGCGATCAGCGCCTGATAGGCGGTCAGGCTGACCTTGGCATCGACCACCACCTGCTTGTCGCCCGGCAGCTGGATCAGCACGTCCGGCTGGAAGCGCTCGCCGTCGCTACCCTTGAGGCTGACCTGGGTCTGGTATTCGCGGCCCTTCTCCAGGCCGGCATGCTCCAGCACCCGTTCCAGCACCAGCTCGCCCCAGTTGCCCTGGGTCTTCTGGCCCTTGAGCGCACGGGTCAGGTTGGTCGCCTCGTCACCCAGGCGCTGGTTGAGCTGCTGCAGGCGCTCCAGCTCCTTGGCCAGGGAGAAACGCTCGCGCGCCTCGTTCTGGTAGCTCTCCTCGACGCGCTTCTCGAACGCCTGGATGCGTTCCTTGAGCGGATCAAGCAGCTGACCCAGGCGCTGCTGGCTGGTTTCGGCGAAGCGCTGCTCGCGCTCATCGAAGATCTTCCCGGCCAGCTCGGCGAACTGTGCGCGCAACTCGTCGCGCGCACCTTGCAGATCAGCCAGACGCTGCTGCTGGTTCTCCTGCTGCTCGCGCAGCTCGGCGGCCAGGGCGGCACGCTGGCTGTCCAGCTGGCGTAGTTGGCTCTCCTTCTGTTCCCGTTCACGCGCCCACTCCTGAGCAGCAAGCTGCGCGGCCTCGCGCTCGCGCCCGAGCAACTCGCGCTCGCGGCGCAGGGCCGCCAGCTCGGCCTGCTGCTGGCTGCTCTGCTGCTGCTGCGCGCGCAGATCATCCTGCAGACCCTCGAGCTGCACCGACAAGCCCTCCTGGGCCAGGCGCGCCTGGCTCAGGCGCTCTTCCAGCAGCAGGCGCTCGGCGGCCTGGCCGGCCTGGGCACGCTGGAGATTCCAGGCCAGCACGGCCAGCGGTGCGGCACCCAGCAGCAGGCCGAGGAGCAAGTTAGTCGGATCGAGAACGAAGGCAAAGGGCACGGGGCAGACTCGCGGGCGGTGGGAAAACTGCCCGGCAGTATACCCGCGTGCGGCTCAGGGGTTGAGGCGCTGCAACAGCCGGGCAGCTTCGTGGGAGCCCTGTGCGGCGGCGGCCTCCAGCCAGTGGCGAGCCTGCAACGGTTCACGCTGGCGCGGCTGGCAGTAATGCCGGCCGAGTTCCAGCTGGGCCCGCAGGTCGCCCGAGCGGGCCGCCTGGCGCAACAGCTCCAGGCCGATGCGCCGATCACGGGCATTGCCGCACTCCCGGCACAACATCTGCCCCAGACGGCTCTGGGCGACCACCACGCCCTGACGCGCCGGCTGCTTGAGCAGGCGCCCAGCGATACGCTTGACGCTGGCATGGTGACTCAGACGCGGGCGATCGAGCAGCCAGAGAGCCAGGCGCAGTGGCAGACGTTGTTGTGGCGCAGGTTGCGACGGGCTGACAAACAGGGCGCGAGACTTCATGTAAGCATTGGCTGACAACGGGGCGCGCCACTCTACTCTCTTTTTTCTGCCGGTAAAGACTTGCCAAGCACCGCGAAAAGCTGCTCTAGAACAAAGGCTCTAAAACATCCACAGAAGCTGTGGATAACTCCGTGGACAACTGGGTGAAAAACCTTCTCAACCCCGAAGAAACGCGGCTTACAGTCAAACTGGCGATTTTTTCACCAATTAAAAAAATCCTTATTTTTCAATGAATTAAAAATTATCCAACGAGAATCAGGGGTTTACGCCGGGTTATGACAGGAAGTTGACAGCCTGCCTCGCGATTGTGCACAACTGCGACGCTCTGCCACGGGGCCTGCCCCGTTTCGGAGCGGCCAGACCGCGACATCGGGGCGCATCCACGGGGGGATTCCGGTCCCCCTCCCTCCGGTGCTAGAGTCGCCGCCCATGAAACTCCGCCCACTCCACCGTGCCGCCACTGCCTGGATGCTCTATCTGTGCATCCTGAGCAATCTGGTCGCCTGCGCCCTTGCCCATGGCCAATACGCCGGCCTGGAGCTGAGCGGTATCGGTGGGCTGTATTGCTCGGCCAGTGGCAGCTCCGGCGCAGGCTTTGGCGACGATCTGTCCGGCAATGACTCCGCCCAGCTGAGCAGCCCGTTCAGCTGTGCAGTCTGTGGCAGCGCCATCGTCAGCCTGGGCCTGCTGTTCGTGCTGGCCTGGCTGCTGCGCATCCCGCCGGCGCCACGCCCGCCCCACGAGCCACGCCACAAGGCCCCTCCCCGCTACTCCTGGCCCTCGGCCAACCCCCGCGCCTCCCCGCTGTTCTGATCCCACCCGGCCGTCCTGGCCGGGCCGCAGCCATTGTCATTCTGCACGTCGCGAGTGCGCCCGCGTGCACCTCGCCATACCCGGATCGGAACCATGAAAAGAACGATTGAAGCCGCCCTGCGTCCCCTGTTTATCCCCAGCCTGCTGACGCTCAGCCTGGGCCTGGCGCACAGCGCCCAGGCCAGCGAGCAGCTGCAACTGGAAACCACCCAGATCGAAGGTCGCCATGTTAGCGACCCCACCGCGCCCACCCAGGCCGAGAAAAAAGCCGAGTTCGCCCAGATTCCGGGCGGCGCCGGCGTGGTCGATGCCGAGCAATACAAAAATGGCCGCAGCAGCACCATGCAGGATGCCCTCGGCCTGGCCACCGGCGTGTTCATCCAGCCACGCTTCGGCGCCGAAGAGGCGCGTCTGTCGATTCGCGGCTCGGGCCTGCAACGCACCTTCCATGGCCGCGGCCTGCTGCTGATGCAGGACGGCGCGCCGGTGAACATGGCGGACGGCAGCTTCGACTTCCAGAGCATCGAGCCGCTGGCCACCGACCATATCGAAGTGCTACGCGGCGCCAACGCCTGGCGTTACGGCGCCGCCAACCTGGGGGGCGCGATCAACTTCGTCAGCCCCACCGGCAAGACCGCCGCCCCGGTGACCCTGCGCGCCGAGGCTGGCAGCTTCGACTACCAGCGCCTGTACGCCGCATTCGCCCAGGATTTCGGCGACTGGGACGCCTTCGTCAGCCTCAACGACTATGCGCAGGACGGCTTCCGCGAACACGCTCGCCAGGATAACCAGCGCTACTTCGCCAACCTGGGCGGCCGTATCAATGATCGCCTCTCCACTCGCTTCTACCTGACCCACGTGGAGACCGATTCGGACCTGCCAGGCAATCTCAGCAAAGCCCAGCTGCGCGACAATCCGGAACAGGCTGCGGCCGAGTCGGTCAGCAAAGACAACCAGCGCGACTTCACCCTCAACCGCCTGGGCAATATCAGCGTGCTGGAGCTGAACGGCGGGCACAGCCTCGAACTGGCCACCTATTACAGCGAGAAGTCGCTGTTCCACCCCATCTTCCAGGTACTGGACATCGATTATGAGGACTATGGCCTGCGTCTGACCCACAAGTGGCAGAACGACGCCGGCTGGCGCTGGCAAGGCGGACTGGACAGCAGCCACGGCCGCGCCTGGGACTCGCGCTACGCCAACCAGAGTGGCCACAGCGGCAACAAGCTCAATGAGCTGCACCAGACCGCACGCAACCTCAACCTGTTTGGCGAACTGGAAATCCCACTGGCGGAACGCTGGGCGCTGATTACCGGCGCAGCCTGGCAGCACCAGGAGCGCGACGTGGATGACCGCCTGCGTTGCAATGCCTTCGTCACCGGCTTCTGCCTGCCGCAGGACGAGTCGTTCAACAAGACCTACATCGGTCGCAGCGGACGCATCGGCCTGCGCCATGACCTGAATGAAGAGCTGCAACTGTTCACCAACTTCAGCCAGAGCTTCGAGCCGCCGACCTTCAGCGAGCTCTCCGGCGGCGCCATCGTCAGCGAGAACGACGCGCAAAAGGCCAACACCCTGGAAGCGGGCCTGCGCTGGGCGCGCGGTGACCTGGATGTCGACATGGCGGTTTACCGCAGCGAGATTCGCGACGAGCTGATCGGCTACACAGACCCGACCCGACAAGGCAATGTCATCACCACCAACGCCGACCGCACCATCCACCAGGGGATCGAGTTCGGCGCCGCCTGGACCCTGGGCGACTTCGTGCTGCGCGGCCAATACCTGTTCAACGACTTCCGCTTCGACAACGACGAGGTCTACGGCGACAACCGCATCGCCGGCGTGCCGCGCCAGTTCCTCAAAGGCGAGGCGCTCTGGCAGAAGGCGGGCTGGTATGCCGGTCCGACCCTGGAATGGGTGCCGACCCACTATGCCGTCGACCATGCCGAAAGCCTGTATGCCGAAGGCTATGCCATCTGGGGCCTGAAAGGCGGCTACCGACCGGATGATGGTCTGGGCTTCTTCGTTGAAGGCCGCAATCTCGCCGACAAGACCTACATCGCCACCACCGGTGTCGTGGCCAACGCCAACGGCCAGGATGCGGCGCTGTTCCTCCCGGGTGACGGTCGCAGCCTGTACGTCGGCCTGGAGTGGCGGATGTGATGCGCTGGCGCCAACGCCTGCTGCGGCTGCTACCGTGGCACCGGCGCCTGGCACTGCTGGCCTGCCTGGGGGTATTCACCTGGGCGGCCAGTGGCATGCTGCATCCGCTGATGAGCGCGCTGCAGCCTCGCCCGGCGCAATTCGTGGCGCCCCGTCCGGCCCTGCCGCTGGAGCAGCTGCGTGCGCCAGCCCAGGTGCTGGCTACTGCCGGAGTACCGGCGGTGGCCGGCCTGCGCCTGCTGGTGCTGGATGGCCAGCCTTACTACCAGGCGCGCCTGCCCGGAC
Source organism: Pseudomonas stagnisoli (assembly GCF_048595745.1). Taxonomy (NCBI): domain Bacteria; kingdom Pseudomonadati; phylum Pseudomonadota; class Gammaproteobacteria; order Pseudomonadales; family Pseudomonadaceae; genus Pseudomonas; species Pseudomonas stagnisoli. The sequence goes on along the minus strand of NZ_CP184361.1, from coordinate 1,440,120 downwards.
AGAGCGAACCACGTTACTGGCATGCCCGCACGGGCGCACCTGCCGATCTCGCGGCCCGCCACGCCGAGAGCCTTGCCGCGCATTATCTCGGCGAGGACGCCGGCCTGCGCTATCGCGGCAACCTGACGGGCTTCAGCAGCGAGTACGCCTTCATCAACCGCCTGTTGCCGGCCGCGCGCGTGGACACTGCACGCGAGGACGGCCTGCGCCTGTATGTCGACCTCTACCAGGATCGTCTCGGCACGCTGGTGGACGACCGCAAGGCATGGTTCAGCCTGCTGTTCCAGCAGTTGCACAGCTTCGCCTGGCTGCAGCACGCGGGCACCTGGCGGGTGGTGCTGATGCTGGTATTGCTCGCCAGCGTGGCGCTGACGGCGCTCCTCGGCTTGGCGCTGTTCATCGCGCGCAGGCGCGCGCCCACCCGGCTGCGCCGCCTGCATGGCTGGGGCGGCATGCTGCTGGCTCTGGTGAGCCTGAGCTTCCTGGCCAGCGGCACCTGGCACCTGCTGCACAAACGCGCCGCGCCTGCGCCCCTAGTGGACTATGCCGCACAACTGAGCACGGCCAAGCTGGTCGGCGCGCCCGCGCCAGAATGGCTACCGCCAGGGGATTCACTGTATCGCCTGCACCTGGTTGAGCTCGATGGCGAGCCCACCTGGCGCCTGGAAGCGGACCATGCCCTGCTCTACCGCACTGCCGGTGGCGAGCCCTTGCCCGACGCGGCGGCGCAGCGCTACCTGCAGCAGCGCTTTGCCTACTACGCCGCGCAACGGGGCCTTGGCCAGCCACGGGAAATCCAGCTGCAGGAGCGCTTCGACCATGAGTACGGCTTCATTTTCAAGCGCCTGCCAGTGCTCAAGGCGAGCTACGATGACGCCGACAACAGCGCGCTCTTCCTTGATCCGGTCGATGGCGCACTGGCCGCGCGCGTCAGCAACGCCGATCGCCTGGAAGGCGCCATATTCGCCTACCTGCACAAGTGGGAACTGCTCAATCATCTGGGTAAAGTCACCAAAGACCTGCTGCTGAGCCTCAGCGCATTGTCATTGCTCTTGCTCGCCTGTACGGGCCTCTGGCTGCATGCCCGGCGCCCGCAGCGCACTGCTTCGACCACGCTCAACGCCCCCCAAGGAGAAACACCATGAACGCCAAAACACTTTTGCTGTTGACCGGACTGATGCTGTCACCGCTGATGGCTCAGGCCCATGAGTACAAGGCAGGCCAGATCCAGATCGACCACCCCTGGTCCCGCGAAATGCCCCCAAGCGCTCCGAATGCCGCAGCCTTCTTCACCCTGCACAACCAGGGTGCAACAGCCGACCGTCTGCTCGCAGCCAGCTCGCCGCAGGCACAGAAAGTCGAGCTGCACGAGCACGTGCACAAGGACGGTCTGATGAAGATGCAACAGGTACAGGGCGTGGATGTACCCGCCGGCGGCGAGGTGAAGTTCGTGCCCATGGGCTACCACGTGATGCTGTTCGGGGTGAAGCAGCAACTCAAGGACGGCGAGCGTTTCCCCATGACCCTGCGCTTCGAGCACGCAGGCGAGGTGCAGGTCGAAGTCGCCGTGCAGAAAGACGCCCCGGCCGCCGAGCACAGCCACTGATCAGGCAGGTTGCGGCAGCACGCCATCCTCGAGATAGAGATCAAGGGCGTACAGGCGTGGTGTATCGGGCGCCTGGGCGTTCTTGAACGCCACGTAACCTGCCGTGGTTTCACACAGCCAGGGTTGCAGGTTGCGTGGGCGCCTCTCGCTGAAGGCTGCCGGCACGTACAGGGCGACATTGTTGCCGCCCCTCGGACAACGTGCCGAGGGGTACTCGAAGGCTTCCACCCCCGCTTCGCGCATTGCGCTACCGAGGCTGTGAGTGGCGCGATAGTCACTGCGGTGGGTGAGCAGCGCGCGATGGCGGTCGAACGGCGGCAGCTGCAGACGCACCCCGCGCTGCACCTGGTAGCGCGCCTCGAAGGATGAGTGTTCGGAAAGAATACGACCACTGGGCGGCGGCTCGACCATGCCGTACCACAGCACGAAGCGATAGAAGGCCGTCTCGGCCATCGCCGTTTCCAGCCGGCAAGCGGCGTAGAACAGGCTGGGCTCATGACGCCGACCGAAACGCGAGCCCCAGCGCAGCGGCGGGTAGCGAAACGGCGTGCGCAACAGGTAGTGCAGCGGCTCGTCGCTGGATGGCAACGGCGGTTTGCTGCTCTCCAGCAACTGTTCGAGCAACGCCTGCTCCTCCAGCGTATCCACCAACTGCAAGGTTGCGACCTGGCCCTGGTTCTCGACCAGCCGCACCAGACGACCGCGCAGGGGAATGATCTGCTGCTCTCCCTCACAGACCTGCCAGATATCCATATCGAAAGCTCGCTCAGCCCCACTGCTGGGGGCGCTCAGAAAAAAGGTCAGAACCTGTCGAGGATCAATCAGAAGTGGCAAACGCCACGGACGGGGTGCTCAATACAGCAGGCCCTCAGACCTTGCCACGGATGGCGTCCAGGTACTCAACCACCCGCACCAGGCCCTGCACCTGCCCCATCTGCTGCAAAGGCACGCCAGCCAGATGCCGATTCTCGGTGCGCAGGAAATGCCGCATGTCGTCCAGATTGCCACCAAACAGGGCGAACAGGGCTCGGTAGATACGGATCAGCAGCAAGGCCAGCTCACCGGTTTTGCTCTCCGGACGCAGCCCGCCGCTGTCGCTCCAGCGACTGATGGCGGAACGGTTGACGCCGACTATCGCCGCCAGCTCCTGCTGGGTCAGGCCCAGCTGCTCACGGCTGTTAAGCAGCGCCTTGAGCAGGACAGCGCCGGCGTCGACATTGGGTTTGCTGAGCGCACTCATGATCGCCTCACCATGTCTGTTTGCAACAAAATTAGCAGATTAATAGCAAACAGACAAAACCTGCACCGCGCCGCCGCAAACGCGCCGAACAACCACGCGATCAATGGCGGCCACGCCAGATAACTCAGCCCGAGCCTCGACTATGCAGCGGCCGGAAACCGGCACAGCAGGCGCGCCAACAGCCATATCGCCCAAGCGGGCCAGGCGGACGGCGATGGGAAACAGCTTGTAAAAGATGCTCTGCCTCCCGCGCGACAGCAAGGTTTATGCTTTGGTTCCCTTGGCTAACACCTTTCTGCATGACCATTTCATCGGAACCTCCCAGTCGCACCTTCCCTGAAGAGACCAACCCTCACTGCGACCTTATGCCAGTCGCTCATGCGGCGGATTCGATCACACCGCTCTCGGCCCTGCTGCCGTCGATCAGCACGCCACTGCACCAGTTCGAGCGCATCTACCTCAACGACACATTCGAAGCCCTGTACGACGCAGTGATGCGCCGGGAAAACTCCTGCTGTCTGGTATTCACCTCCGCTGATGATGATTTCCCACTGGGCTACGCCACACGTGAATCGCTGCGCGCTGAATTGCTGAGGCATGCCCCCGATTTGCTGTCCCGGATCATCGTCACCCCCTGCCTGCCCGTCTCGATCAGTGTCGATGAGGCCATTCGCCTGCTGAGCCGCAAGCAGGCTGAACTCGGCGCTTTATGCGACCTTGATGGCACTCTCATCGGCCTGTGCACCCGCAGCAGCCTGCTGAACCTGGACGATGACCGCCTGTAGGCAAGCGACGTTTCATGCTTGTCGCTCGGCAGCATGACCGCATGAATGGAGCCGGGCCTGACAGCTGCTTGACCTGGCCGGAACGAAACAGTTATCCGTGCGCCAACGGCGTACGTGGGAGATGAAACGTGGAATTTGTTGCATTGGCTTTGCTGATCGTCCTTAACGGCCTCTTCGCCATGTCGGAGATCGCCCTGGTCGCAGCGCGGAAAGCACGCCTGATGAAGCTGGCCGCCGAGGGTGATTCAGCAGCTGCAATCGCCCTGAAGCTGGGCGAAGACCCAACCAAGTTTCTCTCGACCATCCAAATCGGCATCACCTCAATTGGCATCCTCAACGGTATCGTCGGTGAGGCCGTGCTCGCCGCTCCGCTGGCGAAGTGGCTGCACAGCCTGGGCGTACCCGACGCAACGGCAAGCATTGGCGCGACCGCTGGCGTGGTGATCGTCATTACCTATGTATCCATCGTCATCGGCGAACTGGTACCCAAACGCATCGGCCAACTCAACCCCGAGGCTATTGCCCGCCTCGTGGCCAGGCCGATGGTGACCCTGTCGTTCCTTACGCGCCCATTCGTCGTGCTGCTGTCATGGTCCACCCACACCATTCTGCGGATCATGGGCGTACGCCAGGCCAGTAACTCCGGCGTAACCGAAGAAGAGATACACGCCATGCTGGAGGAAGGCTCGGAAGCTGGTGTGATCGAGCAGCACCAGCATGAGATGGTGCGCAACGTATTCCGCCTGGATGATCGCCAACTCGGCTCTCTGATGATCCCGCGCTCGGATCTGGTTTTCGTGGACATACGCAAGACACCGGAAGAGAACATCCAGATCATGATCGAATCCGAACATTCTCGCTTTCCGGTCTGCGACGGCGGGCTCGACAACCTGCTGGGCGTGCTGCATGCCAAGCAGGCGTTTGCCTGCCTGGCCAAGGGAGAGAAACCCGACTTCAGCGAGCAATTGCACCCCTGCGTATTCGTGCCGGAAACCCTCACGGGCATGGAGCTGCTCGAGCAGTTCCGGGCCAGCGGCATGCAGATGGCATTCGTGATCGACGAGTACGGCGAGCTGGAAGGTATCGTGACTCTTCAGGATGTGCTGGAGGCGGTCACTGGTGAGTTCACCCCCAATAATGAGGAAGACGCCTGGGCCGTACAGCGCCATGACGGCTCCTGGTTACTGGACGGAGCCATACCGATTCCTGAAATGAAGGATCGCCTGAACCTAAAGACGGTCCCCGAAGAAGACAAGGGCCGCTACCACACGGTATCGGGCATGTTCATGCTGTTGCTCGGCCGGGTACCGGCCACCAGTGACCGCGTCGAATGGGACGGCTGGATGTTCGAGGTCGTGGACATGGACGGCAAGCGCATCGACAAGGTCCTCGCCACACCGGTAGAACGCCCGGATGGCGAAAGCAGCGAGGGTGAGCTCCCCTGGAGCGACGCCGAAACGCGCAGCACCACCAGACAACGCTAACGAACAACACGCCATCGGGCCGGTGCTCACCACGGCCCCGCGCCCGAACAACTGGCACGCGGAACTGAGCGCGCTAGCCGTACGCCTTGCGAGCTGGTCATCGAGCCCAATCGGCAGTCACCACCCCAAAATGCAAAACCCCCGAAACTCTAGGAGTTTCAGGGGTTTAGGCTTTGGATATGGCGGGAAGATAGGGATTTGAACCCTAGGTGCCATTGCTGACACAACGGATTTCGAATCCGTCCCGTTCGACCACTCCGGCATCTTCCCAAAGCGGTGCGCATGATACCAGTTGAGAGCCTTTAGTCCAGCATTTTTTCTTGGCTGATCAACCGCTTGCGCTGCCGAAATGAAAAAGGGGGCCGCTGCCCCCCTCTCTCGCCTAGACAGACGTCACTGGGTCAGGCGGGTCAGCGCCTCGCGGTACTTGTCGGCGGTCTTCTGCGCGACATCGGCCGGCACGGCCGGTGCTGGTGGCTGCTTGTTCCAGCCGGTGGATTCCAGCCAGTCACGCACGAACTGCTTGTCGAAGCTGGGCGGGTTGCTGCCTTCGGCGTAGCTGTCGGCCGGCCAGAAGCGACTGGAGTCGGGGGTCAGCGCCTCGTCCATTAGGGTCAGGGTGCCGTCTTCATCCAGACCGAACTCGAACTTGGTGTCGGCGATGATGATGCCGCGAGTGGCCGCATACTCGACCGCCGCGCTGTAAAGGGCGATGGCGGTGTCACGCACCTTGGCCGCCAGCTCGGCGCCGATGATGGCTTCGCACTGCGCGAAGCTGATGTTCTCGTCGTGGTCACCGACGGCGGCCTTGGTCGATGGGGTGAAGATCGGCTGCGGCAGCTTGGCCGCTTCCTTCAGCCCGGCCGGCAGCTGGATGCCGCAGACGGTGCCGCTCTTCTGATATTCCTTCCAGCCGGAACCGACGATGTAGCCGCGCACGATGGCCTCCACCGCGACCGGCTTGAGGCGCTTGGCCACCACCGCGCGGCCCTCGACCAACGGCAGTTCGGCGGCCGGCACCACGTCTTCGACCTTGTCGCCGGTGAAGTGGTTGGGCACCAGGTCCTTGAGCTTGTCGAACCAGAAATTGGAGATGGCGGTGAGGATCTTGCCCTTCTCCGGAATCGGCTCCTCGAGGATCACGTCGAAGGCCGACAGGCGGTCGCTGGCGACCATCAGCATGCGCTTTTCATCGATTTCGTAGAGATCGCGGACCTTGCCGGAGTAGATCTTCTTCAGGCTGAGGGTGGTAGGTGTGGTCATGTCGATTTTCCGCCTGGTTCAAAACGAAACAGGCGAAACCCTGAGGGTTTCGCCTATCGGTTCGCTGTGGCTCCGGCCGCGGCCGGAGCGGATCAGCCGAGGTTTTCCTGGATCAGGGTGAGTACACGGCGGGCCACATCTTCCGGCGCCACGGTGTTGATGTCCTTCTCCACGGTGACCTGCACGTCGCCGCCGGCGTTGCGGGTCAGGCGTACCTGATAACGCTCGGCGCGCGCATCGATCTCTTCCTTGGTCGGCTCGCTGCCGAACAGGCCGCTGATGAAGCCCTTCTTCTCCTCGGGCTTCTTCGCGCCCTCGGCCAGGTTGACGTAGTACACGCCTAGGCTGCGGTTGATGTCGTCGACGCGCACATCCCCCAGTTCCAGGGCGCGCCCCACGCTGGACCAGGCGCGGTCGAAGTCGGTGCTGAGGTTGAGTACCGGGTTGCCGGCGCCATCCTGAGTCAGGCTCACACGGCTTGGCGCGTCATAGCTGCGCGCGGCCAGCAGAGAGACCGAGCCATGCTCGGAAGTACTGCCCAGATCGGCGAGCATGCCGTCGAGCAGTGAAGCCTCCAGGCTGGCGTTACCGCTGCGAGCCGGGAAGCCCACGTCGGCGCTGCTGCCTTCCTCACGCTCGACACTTACCACGAAGACTTCGCTGGTGTTGCGCACCACGCCCGGCTCGATGCGCACGCGCACCCGCAACTGGTTATCGGTGTCGCTCATCAGGCTGCCGACACGACGGCCCATGGACGGCGCCAGGTCCTGTGCGCCCTGCCATTCGGTAACGAATTCGCCGGTCTGCGGACGCTCCTCGGCGATGCGGAAACCGTTGTTCTCGAAGTAGGAGCGCGCCACCGGCCAGACTTCCGCCGGCGTACGCTGCGCCACCAGCCAACGCGAATCACCGCTCTTCTGCAGGCTGAATTCGTTGGACTCGGCCGCAGCACCGAGTGCCTGCGGACGCGGCACCTCGAAGCTCTGAGGCGTCTCTGAGCTGGTCGCCACGTGTGCCGGAACCGGCAACAGCGGATCGATGCGCTTGGCGTCAACATTGGCCGGCATCTGCATCGGCGCGGTCTGGCGCGCGTCCAGATAGTCGGTGGAGCGGTCACGGAAGTAACCTTCGTCGCCCCACAGCCAGCCACAGCCGCTGGTACTGGAGATGATCAGGGCAAGGGTGGAGAGTCCAGCCAGTCGCTTCATGCGCAAGTATTCCTCGATTAAGCCAGGACGCCGGACTGGCGCATGGCCTGCCGCAGCGGTTCGTGACAACGCGGGCTGAGCCAGGTCAGCGGCAGGCGGATGCCGTCCTGCATCAGTCCCATCTCATGCAGGGCCCACTTCACCGGAATCGGGTTCGATTCGATGAACAGATTCTTGTGCAGCGGCATCAGGCGCTCGTTGATCGCCCGCGCGGTGGCGGCATCACCGCGCATCGCGGCGGCGCACAGCTCGGCCATGGCACGCGGGGCGACGTTGGCTGTCACCGAGATATTGCCCTTGCCGCCCATCAGCATCAGCTCGACGGCGGTGGCATCATCGCCGGAGTAGACCAGGAAGTCGGAACTCACGCGATTGAGAATGTCCTGAGCGCGCTGCAGGTCGCCAGTGGCTTCCTTGATACCAATGATGTTGGCGACCTTGGCCAGGCGCTCGACGGTCTCCGGCAGCATGTCGCAGGCGGTACGGCCCGGCACGTTGTAAAGGATCTGCGGAATCGCTACTGCCTCGGCGATATGCCGGAAGTGCTGATAGAGACCTTCCTGAGTCGGCTTGTTGTAGTAGGGGGTGACCAGCAGGCAGGCATCGGCGCCGACGCTCTTGGCGTTCTGGGTCAGCTCGACGGCCTCGCGGGTGCTGTTGGCGCCGGTGCCGGCGATCACCGGGATGCGCCCAGCCACCTGGTCGACCACGCGGCGGATGACTTCCACGTGCTCGTGGACATCCAGGGTCGCGGACTCACCGGTGGTGCCGACGGCAACAATGGCGTTCGTGCCTTCCTGCAGGTGGAAGTCGACCAGTTTGCTCAGGGCGTCCCAGTCCAGACCGCCTTGTGCGTCCATGGGCGTGACCAGTGCCACCATACTGCCCGAAATCATGCAACCGCTCCTGCCGGAAAAAGAGAGCCGTAATGGTACTGGCGGCTCAGGTGTTGCACAACCGCCGCAGCATTCCCCTGAGCGGCGCTTTTCGCTACCCTTCTGCCTTTGTTCGGCCAGCGTGTGCCGAGCGCCCATCGTTTCAGGAAAGCTGCATGTCCACCCCTCAGGTTCGCGAACAATTCCTCGTCATCAGCGCACTCGGCGCCAACCCCATGGAGCTCACCAGCGTGCTCTGCCGGGCCAGCCAGGAGAACCGCTGCGGCGTGGTCAGTAGCCGCCTCACTCGCCATGGCGAGTACAGCGCCCTGGTACTGCAGGTCAACGGCAGCTGGGACGCTCTGGCGCGCCTGGAGGGTGCGCTGCCGGCGCTGGCCAAGCGCCACGCCTTCAGCGTCAACATGATCCGCAGCGCCGCCCTGGACGTACGCCCCAATGCGCTGCCCTATGTGGCCTATGTCAGCTGCGCCTACCGCCCGGACATTCTCAACGAGCTGTGCCAGTTCTTCAGCGACCACCGCGTGGAACTGGAGAACATCACCTGCGACACCTACCAGGCACCGCAAACCGGCGGCACCCTGCTCAACGCAACGCTCACCGTGACCCTGCCACCGGGCACCCAGATCAGCTGGCTGCGCGACCAGTTCCTCGACTTTGCCGATGCGCTGAACCTGGACGCGCTGATCGAACCCTGGCGCCCGCAAAACCCGTAAGGAGTGAATGATGGCCGTCTCTCTCGACCAACCGGTTGCCGATTTCAGCGCCGCTGCCACCAGCGGCCAGCAGGTATCCCTCAGTGCCCTGAAGGGCCAGCAAGTGGTGATCTACTTCTATCCCAAGGACAGCACCCCGGGCTGCACCACCGAGGGCCAGGACTTTCGCGACCAGCACGCCGCCTTCCAGACCGCTAATACGGTGGTCTTCGGCGTCTCGCGCGACGGCATGAAGTCTCACGAGAACTTCAAATGCAAGCAGTCATTCCCCTTCGAGCTGATCAGCGACAAGGACGAGGCACTCTGCCAGCTGTTCGACGTGATCAAGCTGAAAAAGCTGTACGGCAAGGAATACCTGGGCATTGATCGCAGCACCTTCCTGATCGACGCGCAGGGCGTGCTGCGCCAGGAGTGGCGCGGCGTCAAGGTGCCGGGCCATGTGGATGAAGTGCTGGCTGCGGCACAGGCGCTGAACAAGAGCTGACTCACAGAAAAAGGGCCGCATCAGCGGCCCTTTTTCGTTGAACAGGCCTCAGGCCTTCCTAAGCCAGTAGCGGAACACCCCGCCTCCTTCTTCCTCGCGCACCAGTTCATGCCCGGCCAGCCGGGCGAACGCGCGAAAGTCGCGCTGTGAGCCGGCGTCGGTGGCGGTGACCTTGAGCACCGCACCACTGGCCAGGCGATTGAGCTCCAGCTTGGCCTTGAGCAGCGGCAGCGGGCAGCTCAGGCCCGTGGCATCCAGCTCGGCATCGCAAGGGGGAATATCGGTCATGCACACTCTCCTCGAAGGCCGCCAAGGATAACGCACAACCCTGGCCAGCAGCGCGGCAAGGCGGCTACAGTAAGCCCCTCGTTTCGCCAAGAGCCCCGTGCATGAATCTTCTGCGCCCCACCCTGCTCGCCCTGGCCTGCCTCGCGCTTCCCGCAGGCGCCAGCGACCTGCCGTCGCTGGGCGACGCCAGCTCATCTATCGTCTCGCCAGAACAGGAACACCGCCTAGGCCGCGCCTGGCTCAGCGTCCTGCGCGGGCAGATCGACCAGCTGTCCGACCCGCAGCTCAAGGACTATGTGGAAACCAGCGTCTATCGCCTGGCCGAGACCAGCCAGCTGGAAGACCGCCGCCTGGAATTCGTCCTGCTCAACAGCCCGCAGATCAACGCCTTCGCCGCCCCCGGCGGCATCGTCGGGGTCAACGGTGGCCTGCTGCTGCACGCCCAGACCGAAGGCGAATACGCCTCGGTGATGGCCCACGAACTCGCACACCTGTCGCAGCGCCACTTCGCCCGCGGCGTCGAGGCCCAGCAACGCATGCAGGTACCGGTGATGGCCGCCATGCTCGCCGGCATCGTTGCTGCCGCTGCCGGCGCCGGAGACGCCGGTATCGCCACCATCATGGGTGCGCAGGCCGCCGCCATCCAGGAGCAGCGGCGCTTCTCCCGACAGAACGAACAGGAAGCCGACCGCATCGGCCTGCTCAACCTGGAAAAAGCCGGCTACGATCCGCGCGCCATGCCCAGCATGTTCGAGCGCCTGATGCGTCAGTATCGCTACGACTCCAAGCCGCCGGAATTCCTGCTTACCCACCCGGTCACCGAGTCGCGCATCGCCGATACCCGCAACCGCGCCGAGCAGTATCCCTCCCGCGGTATCTCCGACAGCCTCGGCTATCAGCTGATGCGCGCACGTACCCAGCTGATGTTCGAGGAAACCCCGGGCATTGCCGCCAAGCGCTTCCGCGCCATGCTCGACAGCAACCCCCAGCTGGAAGCGGCCCACTACGGCCTGGCCATCGCCCACATCAAGGGCGGCCGCCTCGCCGAGGCGCGCAGCGAGCTGAACGCCCTGCTGGCCAAGAAGCCCAACGATCTCACCTACAACCTGGCCATGATCGAACTGGACAGCGCAGCCAACCGACTGAGCGACGCCCAGCAGCGCGTCGAACGGATGCGCAGCCTGTATCCGGACAGCTACCCGCTGGAGCAGGCGCGCATCGACCTATTGCTCAAGCAGAACCAGACCAAGGAAGCCGAAGTCGCCCTCGACCAACTGCTCAAGCAGCGCGGCAACGATCCGGACGTGTGGTATCAGGTGGCGGAGGTGCGCGGCCTGACGCGCAACATCATCGGCCTGCATCAGGCCCGCGCCGAGTTCTTCGCCCTGGTTGGCGACTACGACCAGGCACTGGAGCAGCTCGACCTGGCCAAGCGCCGCGCCAGCAGCAACTTCCCCCTGGCCTCACGCATCGACGCGCGCCAGCAGGAGCTGATGGAGGAGAAGCGCGCCCTGGACAAGATGATGCGCTGAACCCAGCCATGAAAAAGCCCGGCACTGGCCGGGCTTTTTTCTGCACGCTGGAAAATCAGGCGTTGCCGGCCAGCTTCAGTCGAGCAGCCTGGGTGAAGTCCAGCATGCGCTTGAGCGGCTTGATCGCACGCGGAATCAGCGCCGCATCGACCAGGATCTCGTTACTGCCCTCACGCAGGCACTGCAAGGTACGTTGCAGGGTGTTCATCGCCATCCAAGGGCAGTGCGCGCAGCTGCGGCAGGCGGCGCCGTTACCGGCGGTAGGCGCCTCGACGAAGACCTTGTCCGGGCACAGCTGCTGCATCTTGTAGAAGATGCCGCGGTCGGTGGCGACGATGAAGGTCTTGTTCGGCAGGGTCTGCGCCGCCTTGATCAGCTGGCTGGTCGAACCCACCGCATCGGCCAGTTCTATCACCGCCTCCGGCGACTCCGGGTGCACCAGTACGGCGGCCTCCGGATAGAGCGCCTTCATATCCTCCAGCTGCTTGGCCTTGAACTCTTCGTGGACGATGCAGGCACCGTCCCAGAGCAGCATGTCGGCACCGGTCTCGCGCTGGATGTAGCGCCCCAGGTGCTGATCCGGCGCCCAGAGAATCTTCTCGCCGTTGTCCATCAGGCTCTCGACGATCTCCAGCGCACAACTGGACGTCACCACCCAGTCGGCACGCGCCTTCACTGCTGCCGAGGTGTTGGCGTACACCACTACGGTCCGATCGGGGTGCTGGTCGCAGAAGGCCGAGAACTCATCCACCGGGCAGCCCAGATCGAGCGAGCAGGTAGCATCCAGGGTCGGCATCAGCACACGCTTTTCCGGATTGAGGATCTTGGCGGTCTCGCCCATGAACTTGACCCCAGCCACCACCACGGTCTGCGCCGCGTGCTGGTTGCCGAAACGGGCCATCTCCAGCGAGTCGGAGACGCAACCACCGGTTTCCTCGGCCAGGGCCTGGATCACCGGGTCGCAGTAGTAATGCGCCACCAGCACGGCGTTCTGCTTCTTCAGCTCGGCGGCGATCTCGCTGCGGTAGAAGGCTTCCTCCTCGACCGTCAGCGGCTTGGGCTGCTTGGCGGCAAGATGGGCCTGCACCAGCAGGCGTTCGGAAATCTGGGTCATGTCATCAAACCTGAGGGCGCTGAAACGCGAGCGGGCAGTATATCACCGGGCCCAGGGCCGCCCGCCAAACCGCTTTTTCGAGGCATAAAAAAAGCCAGTCTTTCGACTGGCTTTAGCGATATGGTGGGTCGTGTAGGATTCGAACCTACGACCAATTGGTTAAAAGCCAACTGCTCTACCGACTGAGCTAACGACCCAACGCGGAGCGCATGATACTGATTTAATTCAGGAAATCAACACTCCAGAGAAAAATTTATGCGTAGCGGGTGGGATCGGCCACCCCGGCAGCCGCAAAACCCGCAGCGCGCAGGCGGCAGCTGTCGCACTTGCCGCAGGCACGCCCGTCGTCGTCCGCCTGATAGCAGGACACGGTCAGGCCGTAGTCGACGCCGTGTTGCACACCGATCTGCACGATCTGCGCCTTGGACAGATTCTGCAGCGGCGCCTGAATACGGAACCCTCGGCCTTCCACCCCCTCGCGGGTCGCCAGGTTGGCCACTCGCTCGAAGGCCTCGATGAACTCCGGACGGCAGTCCGGATACCCCGAGTAATCCACCGCATTCACACCGATGAAGATGTCGTGGGCGCCCAGCACTTCGGCCCAGCCCAGTGCCAGGGAGAGAAATACGGTGTTGCGCGCCGGCACGTAGGTGACCGGAATACCCTCGGTCGGCGCCTCGGGCACGGCAATGCTGCTGTCGGTCAGGGCCGAGCCACCGATGCCGTTGAGGTTGAGGCCGATCACTTTGTGCTCGACCACCTCCATCTGCCGCGCCACCCGCTCGGCCGCCTGCAGCTCGGCGCGGTGACGCTGGCCATAATCGAAACTCATGCTGTAGCAGGCGAAACCCGCCGCCTTGGCCTGGGCCAGGATGGTGGCGGAGTCGAGGCCACCGGAGAGCAGTACCACGGCTTTCTTGTCGGTCATATCAGTGTCCCGGCTCGTCATTCCAGAGAATCTTGTGCAACTGCAACTGGAAGCGCACCGGCAGGTTGTCGGCGACGATCCAGTCGGCCAGGGCGCGGGCATCCACCTGCCCGTGGCTGGGCGAGAACAGCACCTCGCCGGCGCGCTGCTCGAGGCGGTACTCGATCAGCTTGGAGACAGCCCAGTCATAGTCCTCGCGCGAGCAGATGACGAACTTCACCTGGTCGTTGCCGGTCAGCTCATCCAGGTTGCTGTAGAGGTTGCGCGTGACTTCCTGCGAGCCCGGGGTCTTCAGGTCGACCACCCGGCTGACCCGCCGATCCGTAGGGGCAATATCCATGGCACCGCTGGTTTCCAGCGACACGCGATAGCCGGCGTCACACAGCTTCTCGAGCAACGGGATGCAATTGGGTTGCGCCAGCGGTTCGCCACCGGTGACGCAGACATAACGCGGCTTGAAGGCGGCTACCCGCTCGAGGATGGCCTCCAGGCTCATGATCTCGCCACCACTGAAGGCGTAGGCGGTGTCGCAGTACTGGCAGCGCAGCGGGCAGCCGGTGAGGCGGACGAATACGGTGGGCAGGCCACTGGTATTGGTCTCGCCCTGCAACGAGTAGAAAATCTCGGTAATACGCAGGTTTGTTTGCATGAGAGCACCGGGCGTGACGGCGAAACAGGCCATCCGCCTCCGTTGCGGGTGAATCGGGGCCGCGATAGTAACGAAAAAGCCCGCGACAGGCGCGGGCTTTCTGACCGAACGACGGCCGGGTCAGGGCAGACGTTGCAGGTCGCGCTGCGCCAACTGAGCGGCGGAAGAGCCCGGGTACTGGGCGATCAGCTGCTGCAGGATACCCTTGGCGCGATCAGTGTTGCCCAGACGCTGCTCGACGTCGGCGAGCTTGAACAGCGAATCCGGCACCTTGGCATGCGTTGGGTAGCTGGCAGCAACCTGGGCAAAGGCCTTGCCAGCGCCTTGCAGATTGCCCTGGGCCAGGTTCACTTCACCCAGCCAATACTGGGCATTGCCGGCATACTGGCTCTGCGGGAACTTGCGCAGAAAACCTTCGAAGGCCTGGCTGGCTTTGGCAAAGTCCTTGGCCTTGATCAGGTCGAAGGCAGCATCGTAGTAGAGCTTTTCCTTCGCCGGGTCGGCCGGTTCGTTGCTGGCAGCCGGAGCAGGCTGCTGGACCGGAGCGACGGGAGTACCGGCGGCATTGATCGCGCCACCGGCAGGAGAATTCTGTGCAGGTGCCTGAGGTGCACCGGCGGCACCGCCTTGCAGGCGGCTGTCGAGATCCTGATAACGCGCCTGGCTTTCCTGCTTGAGGCGTGCGATCTCGTTCTGCTGTTCTTCAACCTGGCCACGCAGTTGCGCAATATCTTGCTGCATCTGCTGCAGTTGCATGAACAGCTCGCCCTGCGCCGAAACCGGGGCGGCTGCCCCGGCTCCGGCGTAGGCGCCGCTCGTACCGTAACCGACCGGCGGATAGCTGCTCGCAGAGCCGCCATCCACCACGGGAACCTCCGCCACCGCCGCAAGCGGCAGGGCGAATACCAGAGAGGTCAGGACACGAGGGCACTTACGCATGGCGAATTACTTGCGCAGTTCGACGCGGCGGTTCTGAGCCCAGGAGGACTCGTCGCTGCCGGTAGCAACCGGACGCTCTTCACCGTAGGAAACCAGTTCCAGCTGAGCCGGGGAAACGCCCTGCAGCACCAGGTAGCGCTGAACGGCCTTGGCACGACGCTCGCCCAGAGCCATGTTGTACTCGCGGGTGCCGCGCTCGTCGGTGTGGCCTTCCAGAACGACGCGAGCGCCGTTGCCTTTCAGGTCCTTGGCGTGTACGTCCAGAGCGCGCATGGCTTCCGGCTTCAGGTCGGAGCTGTCGTACTCGAAGTAGAAGGTGGTGATGGCGCGCAGAGCGGCTTCTTCGCTCAGAGCACCGTCAACGCCGCTGCCGTTGGCGTTGTAGCCAGCGTTCGGGTCAACAGCGCCTTCGCCGGAGTTGTCGCCGCCTTTGGACGAGCAACCAACAGCCACGGCCAGGGCCAGGCTCAGAGCGGCAAATTTGCCAAATTTCAGCATTTCCATGGTGGAGCTCCTAATGAGTTCTAGGTGTGTTTACAGCAGAAAAAGTTGCTACCGCATCAGTTCAGGAAGGGAGACCAGGACGGCTCCCGAACATCACCTTGCGCGGTGGGAATCGGCAGTCTGACGCGTCCATTGGTGGACACGAGCATCAGCACTCCGCGACCCTGCTGGCGGGTGGCGTAGATTAGCATGGTGCCATTGGGCGCAACAGTGGGCGAGTCGTCCAGACTAGTCTCCGAGAGGATGCGCAGGCGGCTGGTTACCAGGTCCTGGGCGGCCACCTTGAAGTTGGTGAAACCGTCCTGGCGGTGAATCATCACCAGGGTCTTCTCGTCGGCCGACAGCTTCGGATTGGCGTTGTAGTTGCCGGTAAAGGTCACGCGCTGGGCCGCGCCGCCGTAGATGCTCTGCTTGTAGATCTGCGGCTTGCCGGCGCGGTCGCTGGTGAAGTACAGGGTCTGCCCGTCCTTACCCCAGAACGGCTCGGTCTCGATCGAACCGGAATTGGTCACGCGCTGAATCTGGCGGCTGCCCAGGTCCATCACGTAGATCTCCGGGTTGCCGTCCTTAGACAGCACGAAGGCCAGGCGATTGCCATCCGGCGAGAAGGCCGGCGCGCCGTTGAGGCCCTCGAAGTTGGTCAGCTGCTCGCGGCGACCGGTGTCGATGTGCTGCATGAAGATGCGCGGGCGACGCTGCTCGAAGGACACATAGGCGATGCGGCGGCCATCCGGCGCGTAACGCGGCGACAGGATCGGCTCACGCGACTGCAGCAGGGTCACGCCACGGGCGCCGTCGTAGTCCGAGCGCTGCAGGGTGTAACGGGTGTTGTTCACACCGAAACGCTCAGCGGTGACGTAGAGCATCTTGGTGGAGAAGGCGCCCTTGATACCGGTGAGCTTCTCGAAGGCCTGGTCGGCGATATGGTGGGCCATGTCACGCAGCTGGTCGGTGGTGCCACCGACGGTGCCGGCCACCACTTGCTGCTGGGTCGCCACGTTGAACAGGGCGAACTGCACCTGCAGGCGCGCGCCGCTCGGCACGATGCTGCCGACCATCACGTACTGGGCGCCCAGGGCCTGCCAGTCGCGGTAGATGATCTCGGCCGCCGAGGTCGGCAGGCTGATCATGTTCTGCCGCGGAATAGGCTCGTACATGCCGCTGTTGCGCAGGTCGTTGCCGATCACGGTGGCCAGGTCCTCGGGCAGCACGGTGCCACCCTGCCAGCCAAAGGGCACTACGGCGATAGGAATGGCACGGTCGCTGCCGGTCGAGACCACCAAGGGGTCTGCCGCCTGCACGGCACCCGCGAGCAGGGCCAGGCCGAGCAGCGCTATACGAATCAAGCTGTTCACAGAGACAAATCCTCCGGTTTGAAAATCATCCGCCGCTGACGGTACATGGCGTTGAAAGTGGCACTATCGACTTGCTGCATTTCAGGAATACGCACAACGTTCTTCACTGCCGCGACAGCCGAGGCATCGAACGGCGAATCGCCACTGGAACGGGTCACCGAGGCATTGACGATGGTGCCATCGGGCAGCATCTGGATCAGCACCTCGACACTCATGCCGTTGCGCGCCGATGGCGGCCGCTGCCACTGCTCGCTGACCAGTTTGATGATCAGGTCGTCGAGGCTGCCCGCCACCTTGTCGCCCACCTCGTCGGCCAGCGCCTGCTGACGTTCGGTGGTGTCGCCCAGCAGCTCCGCCAGCGCCTGTGCCTTCTTGTCCTCGGCGGCCTTGCGTGCGGCCTCCTGGGCTTTTTTCTTCGCGGCCTCGGCAGCGGCCTTCTTCTTGGCCTCTTCCGCCGCCTTCTTCTTCGCCTGCTCAGCCGCCTTCTTGCGCGCTTCCTCGGCAGCCGCTTTCTTCTTCTCTTCCTCGGCCTTTTTCTTGGCAACTTCGGCCAGCTTCTTCTGCTCAGCCGCTTTCTTCGCCTCTTCGGCCTTCTTGGCCTCGGCTTGCTTCTTCTCTTCAGCCTGTTTGGCCGCCGCGACTTTCTTTTGTTCCGCAGCTTCCTGCTTCTGCTGCTCTTCCTTCTTGGTCTCCAGCTGCTCCACCTCGTACTGGCGGGCCTTGGTCTTCTGCGCTTCGCCAGCGATCTTCTGGGTGGTCTGGGTAGTCGCCTGGCTCTGCGACTTCAACTGGTACAGGGTAGCCTGGACAATCGGCCGCGCCGGCGGCAATTCCGGGGCGAAGTGGAAGCTGACGAACAGCATGGCGAACAGCAGGACGTGAATGGTCACGGCCCATACCGTTGGCCAGAAATAGCTTTCCGACGAGGAGCGCACGCTCTTCTGCTGCATCAGGGCGCCTCGGTGATCAGCCCGACGTTGCCCACGCCGGCTTCCTGCAGGCCGCCCATCACGGCCATGACCGAGCCGTAGTCGACCGACTTGTCGCCGCGCACGAACACCTGCACCTTCTTACCCTGGGCAGCGTTCTGGCTCATGATCGCGCTCACCGTCTGCACCAGTGCCGGCAGTACGGTGGCGGTTTCGCTGGCCTTGCCCTGGTCCGGATCGACTTCGTCGCCCATGTTCCAGTAGTAGGTCTTGTCGGCCTTGATCGAGATGGTCAGCACGCGGGAGTCATTGTCCTGCGGCAGCACCTCGCTGGAGACCTTGGGCAGGTCGACCTTGACGCCCTGGTTGAGCATCGGCGCGGTCACCATGAAGATCACCAGCAGCACCAGCATCACGTCGATATAAGGCACGACGTTCATCTCGGAGACCGGCTTGCGTCTGTTGCGAATTCTGGCCATGGGCTGAGCCTCAGTCCTCGCTGGTGTGCACTTTGCGGTGCAGGATCGCCTGGAACTCGTCAGCGAAGGTGTAGTAACGACTGATCAGGCGATCGCCACCGGCGGAAAAGCGGTTGTAGGCGATCACCGCCGGAATGGCAGCGAACAGACCGATGGCGGTGGCGATAAGGGCCTCGGCGATACCCGGGGCCACGGTGGCCAGGGTCGCCTGCTGTACCTGAGCCAGGCCGCGGAAGGAGTTCATGATGCCCCACACGGTACCGAACAGGCCGATATAGGGGCTGGTGGAACCGACTGTGGCGAGGAACGGCAGGCTCTGCTCGAGCTTCTCCTCCTCACGCGAGATGGCCACGCGCATGGCACGGGCCACGCCGTCCATCACCGCATCCGGATCGACGCCAGACTGCTGGCGCAGGCGGGAGAACTCCTTGAAGCCGGCGCGGAAGATCTGCTCGACACCGCAATCCGGGTCGGGGTTGCTGCCGGCCTGGCGGTACAGCTTGGACAGGTCGATGCCGGACCAGAAGCGCTCCTCGAACACCTCCAGGGACTTCTTCGCCGCACGCAGCATGGTGCTGCGCTGGAAGATCATGATCCAGGACACCACCGAGGCGGCGACCAGGCTCAGCATGACCAGCTGCACCACCAGACTGGCGTTGCTGATCAGGCTCCACATCGACATATGGTCAACGGCGTTGGCTGTTGCTTCCACGCTACTCTCCTGCTGTGACTGGACCCATGCCGGCGAAGGCTGCACGCAGCGCTTCGGGAATGGCACGGGGTTTCAAATTGTCGGTGCGCACACAGGCCACCACGAACTGCCCCTCGCAGAGCAGCGCCTCATCCGTTGCCCGCCGCACCTGTTGACGAAAGCGCAGGCTGGCACGGTTTAACTCGATCACCTCGGCCGTGATAAAAAGTTCGTCGTCCAGCCGGGCCGGCGCGTGATAGCGCGCCTCGGCGGAATGCACGACGAACAGCAGGTTCTCCCCCGCCAGCTGCGATTGGGCGAAACCCAGACTGCGCAGGCACTCGGTACGAGCCCGCTCCATAAACTTGAGGTAGTTGACGTAGTAGACGATGCCGCCAGCGTCGGTGTCCTCGTAATACACCCGACACTTGAGGGCAAAAGGCTGGGCCTCGTTTTGCGCGCGCATACTCTAGTGTTTACTCCTGGCCTTGCCAATCCGGGCAAGCCGTTGTTTTTCGACTAATCGTTGCCGTCGAACAGATCCGCGACCGGCGCATCGCCCAGGCGCTTCGGCAAATTCAGGCCAAAGTGCAGGTAGGCGTGCCGCGTCACCACTCTGCCCCGCGGCGTGCGCATGATGTAGCCCTGCTGGATCAGGTAAGGCTCGAGCACGTCCTCGATGGTGCCGCGTTCTTCGCCAATAGCCGCCGCCAGGTTGTCAATACCCACCGGCCCGCCGTCGAACTTGTCGATCATGGCCAGCAGTAGACGCCGGTCCTGGTGGTCGAAGCCACGTTCGTCAACATCCAGCATGTTCAGCGCCTGGTCGGCGATGCCACGGCTGATCTGCCCGCCGGCGCGCACCTCGGCGAAGTCGCGCACGCGGCGCAGCAGGCGGTTGGCGATACGCGGCGTGCCGCGGGCGCGACGAGCAATCTCGAAGGCGCCTGCGGGGTCGATATGCAGCCCAAGAATGCCGGCCGAACGGCTGACGATGGTGGCCAAATCCTCGCTGGAGTAGAACTCCAGGCGCTGGACGATGCCGAAGCGGTCGCGCAGTGGGTTGGTCAGCATGCCGGCGCGGGTGGTGGCGCCGACCAGGGTAAAGGGCGGCAGGTCGAGCTTGATCGAGCGCGCGGCCGGCCCCTCGCCGATCATGATGTCGAGCTGGAAGTCCTCCATGGCCGGGTACAGCACTTCCTCGACCACAGGCGACAGGCGATGGATCTCGTCGACGAACAGCACGTCGCCCGGTTCCAGATTGGTCAGCAGCGCGGCCAGGTCGCCCGGGCGCTCCAACACCGGGCCCGAGGTGCTCTTGATCGATACGCCCATTTCCTGGGCAATGATGTTGGCCAGGGTGGTCTTGCCCAGGCCGGGCGGGCCGAAGATCAAGGTGTGGTCGAGGGCTTCCTGACGGTTCTTGGCAGCCTGGATGAACAGCTCCATCTGCTCGCGCACCACCGGCTGACCGATGTATTCAGCCAGCGCCAGGGGGCGGATGGCGCGATCCAGCTGCTCATCGCGGTCGCGGCTGCTGGCGGTAATGAGACGGTCGGCTTCGATCACTGCTTAGACCATGCCCTTGAGGGCTCGACGGATCATTTCTTCGCTGGACAGCCCCTCTTCCTTGATCGCCGCCACAGCCTTGCTGGCTTCCTGCGGCTTGAAGCCGAGGGCGATCAATGCGCTCAAGGCGTCGCTCTCCGCGCTTGAGACTGCCACGCCGGCACGAGGTTCCACCACCAGCGTGGCGATGGACTGCATGGTTTCCCAGGCCTTGAAGCGATCCTTGAGTTCAACCAGCAGTCGCTCGGCGGTCTTCTTGCCGACGCCAGGGATCTTTACCAGGGTCGAGGTGTCCTGGGCCTGCACGCAGCGCACTAGCTCGTCCACTTCCAGCCCGGACATCAACGCCAGGGCCAGCTTGGGACCGACGCCATTGAGACGGATCAGCTCACGAAATAGCTCGCGCTCGCGCTTCTCGAAAAAGCCGTAGAGCAGGTGGGCATCCTCGCGCACCACCAGATGGGTGTGCAGCGTCACCCCCTGCCCCACCGCCGGCAGGCGGTAAAGCGTGGTCATCGGCACTTCCAGCTCATAGCCGACGCCATTCACGTCGAGGATCAAATGTGGCGGCTGCTTCTCCGCCAGGGTGCCCTTGAGGCGTCCGATCACGAATTCGCTTCCTTCTATTACAGGCGCAGGCGACCGCTGCGCCGCTTGGCACCGAGCAGCCCATGGGGAATCAGGCTCTGCCGGTGATGGGCATGGCAGAGGGCGATAGCCAGAGCGTCGGAGGCGTCGATCTGCGGCTTCTGGGTAAGCTTGAGCAGGTGCATGACCATCATCATCACCTGCTGCTTGTCCGCCCCCCCGGTGCCGGCGATAGCCTGCTTGACCTGACTGGCGGTGTATTCATTGACATCCAGACCCGCCTCGATGCCGGCGACTATCGCCGCGCCCCGCGCCTGACCGAGCTTGAGCGCGGAGTCGGCGTTCTTGGCCATGAATACCTGCTCGATACCCATGGTCACCGGCCCGTGCAGGCGAATCACTTCGCCCACACCGCGAAACACCACCTGCAGGCGGCTGGCCAGGTCACCATCGCCGGTGCGGATACAGCCGGAGGCCACGTATTCGCACCCACGCCCGGTATCACGCACCACGCCGTAACCGGTGGTGCGCGAACCAGGGTCGATGCCGAGAATCAGGGTCATGCCGGGTTCAGCTCCACGCGCCTGGGCACTGTCTATTTATCCAGCCGCGAGTATACGGAGCGCCGCGCATATAAAAAAGCCGGAAGCGCGCGAGGCGACTTCCGGCTTCGGCCGACGCAGCGGGATCAGTCCAGCTGCTCCATGATCTCGTCAGGGATTTCGGCGTTGTGGTAGACGTTCTGCACGTCGTCCAGATCTTCCAGCATGTCGATCAGCTTGAGCACCTTCTTGGCGGTGTCCAGATCGGTGATCGGCGCCATGGTCGAGGGAATCATCGCCACTTCGGCCTCTTCGCCCTTGAAACCGGCAGCGGTGAGCGCCTCGTTGACCGCCAGGAAGTCGGCGAAGCTGGTCGACACCAGCGCCGAGCCGTCCTCGCCAATCTCCACATCATCGGCGCCGGCCTCCAGGGCCGCCTCCATCAGCGCGTCCTCGCTCACGCCCGGCGCGAAGCTGATCTGCCCCTTGCGTTCGAACATGTAGGCCACCGAACCGTCGGTGCCGAGGTTGCCACCGCACTTGGTGAAGGCGTGACGCACTTCGGCGGCGGTACGGTTACGGTTGTCAGTCATGGCCTCGATGATGATCGCCACGCCACTCGGCGCGTAGCCCTCGTAGCTCAGCTCGATCATGTTGTCGGCTTCGGTGTTGCCGGCACCACGGGCGATGGCGCGGTCAATCACGTCGCGCGACATATTGGCCGTAAGGGCCTTGTCGACCGCCAGGCGCAGGCGTGGATTATCCGCCGGCACCGGACCGCCATGCTTGGCCGCCACGGTCAGCTCACGAATCAGCTTGGTAAAGATCTTGCCGCGCTTGGCGTCCTGGCGCCCCTTGCGGTGCTTGATGTTGGCCCATTTGGAATGACCGGCCATAACTCACTCCGTCAGTTTCAATCGATTTTGTCGTGCCTGAATGCAAGGAGCCTGGCATGCCAGGCTCCTGTTGCTACCGCTTACTCAGCCTTGGGCTGTTCGCGCAGGCGGATATGCAGCTCGCGCAGCGCCTTGGCGTCAACCAGGCCCGGCGCCTGCGTCATGACGCAGGCCGCGCTCTGGGTTTTCGGGAAGGCGATCACTTCGCGGATCGAGGCGGCGCCGGTCATCAGCATCACCAGGCGATCCAGACCAAAGGCCAGGCCACCATGCGGCGGCGCACCGAACTTCAGTGCATCCAGCAGGAAGCCGAACTTCTCTTCCTGCTCCGCCTCGCTGATACCGAGGACTTCGAATACCGCCTGCTGCATCTTTTTGTCGTGGATACGGATGGAGCCGCCGCCCAGCTCGGTGCCGTTAAGCACCATGTCGTAGGCGCGCGACAGCGCCCCGGCCGGGTTGGCCTTGAGCTCTTCCGGAGTGCACTTGGGCGACGTGAAAGGATGGTGCATGGCGGTCAGGCTGCCATCGTCGTTCTCCTCGAACATCGGGAAGTCGACCACCCACAGCGGCGCCCACTCGCAGGTGAGCAGGTTCAGGTCGTGACCGACCTTGATGCGCAGGGCGCCCAGGGCGTCGCAGACCACCTTGGCGCGGTCGGCACCAAAGAACACGATGTCGCCGTCGACGGCACCAACGCGATCCAGAATGACCTTGAGGTTGTCTTCCGGAATGAACTTGACGATCGGCGACTGCAGGCCCTCGACGCCTTTGGCGCGCTCGTTGACCTTGATGTAGGCCAGGCCTTTGGCGCCGTAGTTGCCGACGAACTTGGTGTAGTCGTCGATCTGGCTACGCGGCATGGACGCGGCACCCGGCACGCGCAGGGCGGCGACGCGACCTTTCGGATCGTTGGCCGGGCCGGAGAACACCTTGAACTCGACGTCTTTGAGTTGGTCGGCGACATCCACCAGCTCCAGCGGGATGCGCAGGTCCGGCTTGTCGGAGCCGAAACGGCGCATGGCCTCGGCCAGGGTCATGTGCGGCAGCTCGCCGAACTCGACGCCCAGTACTTCCTTGAACAGGTTGCGGATCATGGTCTCGGTGAGGCCCATGATGTCGTTCTCGTCGAGGAAGCTGGTCTCGATGTCGATCTGGGTGAATTCCGGCTGACGGTCGGCGCGCAGGTCCTCGTCGCGGAAGCACTTGGCGATCTGGTAGTAGCGGTCGAAGCCCGCGACCATCAGCAGCTGCTTGAACAGCTGCGGCGACTGCGGCAGGGCGAAGAAGCTGCCGGCGTGGGTGCGGCTCGGCACCAGGTAGTCACGCGCGCCTTCCGGGGTGGCGCGGGTCAGAATCGGCGTTTCGACGTCGAGGAAGCCATTGTCATCCAGGTAGCGACGGATGCTGCTGGTGATGCGCGAGCGCAGCTTCAGCTTGGCGGCCATTTCCGGGCGGCGCAGGTCGATGAAGCGATAACGCAGACGGGTTTCCTCGCCCACGTCGGAGTACTCGTCCAGCGGGAAGGGCGGGGTCTCGGCCTGGTTCAGCACTTCCAGCTCGTAACCCAGCACCTCGATGGCGCCGCTGGCCATGTTGGCGTTGCGCGCACCCTCGGGGCGCAGACGCACCTTGCCGGTGACCTTGACCACATATTCGCTGCGCACGCGGTCGGCCTTGGCGAAGGTTTCGGCGCGATCCGGGTCAAATACCACCTGGGCCAGACCTTCACGGTCACGGATATCGAGGAAGATCACACCACCATGATCACGACGGCGGTGCACCCAGCCGCAAAGGGTGATTTCCTGGCCATCCAGGCTCTCGTTCAACTGGCCGCAATAGTGGCTGCGCATCATGGTCGTGGTTCGCTTCTCTAGATCAGTCTTGAATTCGCGCCCGGCGATACCGGGCAACAGCGAGCATTTTCTGCAAAACGACGGGGAAAGCACCGAAACAGGCGACTAACGGCGCCCAGCGCCGGGACCGAGGCGTTTCCGCATCCGCAGACAAGGGGCGGGATTATATAGGGTTAATCGTACCCGCGCAGCCACCGCCCCGCGGCCTTCCTATACTGAAGGTCTAGCCCCGTGGAGACTCCCCCATGGCCCTGCACCGCCCCGCCGACATTTCCAGCGACCTGCTGGAGGATTTCCGCCTCGATACCAAGGAACAGCTGCCACGCTGCGAGCAGTTGCTGATTGAACTGGAGCGCCATCCACAGGATGGCGATCGCCTGCGTGAACTGTTCCGCCTGGTGCACACGATCAAGGGAAGCCTGGGCTATGTGGAGCTGAACGACCTGCTACCGCTACCCCAGGCCATGGAAGATGTTCTGGGCAGCCTGCGCGAAGGCACGCTGCGTTTCGACAGCCTGCTCGGCGACATCCTGCTGCTCAGCCTGGATCAGCTACGCCAGCTCATCGACGCCGCCCTGGGCATGACCGACGCCCCCGACCCGCAGCAGATCGCCAGCCAGTGCCAGGCTCTGCGAGCCCTGGCAACTGCCCCGGAAACTCGCCAGACCGAGATCCGTCGCACCCTGCTGCAGCATCTGGACCCCAATACCCGCCTGCAACCGAAAGAGATCGATCATGAGCAGCTTCCGCAGCTGCTGGCACGCCACGACATCACCCTGGACGCCGACCTGCTGTTTTTTACCGACCTGATGGCCACCAGCGAGCGCCGCTCGCCCTTCTGGCAAGGCCGCGGCCTGCGCACGCTCGAACTCACCCTGGCACTGAACGAGACCGCCGGCCGCCCGGTGGAACCCGCACAGCTGGCCGCCGCCGTGTGCCTGCACGATCTTGGCATGGCTTTCCTGCCGCTCGACCTGCTGCACAAGGGCAGCGAACTGAGCCGAGAGGAACGTCGACAGATGCAATCACACCCACGCCAGGCCAGCGAATTACTCAAGCGCATGCCCGCCTGGGCCAGCGCCAGCGAGATCATCCTGCAACACCAGGAACACGCCGACGGTAGCGGCTACCCCAAGGGCCTGCGCGAAGCGGAAATCCACCCGGGAGCACTGCTGCTCAACATCGTCGACACCTTCGACGCCCGCACCCACGAGCGCGCCCACCAGACACTGAGCAAACGCCCACGCCTGCGTGCCATCCTGGAAATCAACAACCTGGCAGGCCAGCAGTTCAGTGCCTACTGGGTCGATATCTTCAACCGCACCTTGCAGGAACACCCCGAGCTGGCACACCAACAGTGATAGGCCGCAAGCATCGAACCGATTGATATAAGACAAGAGGTTTACGGAACTAGCCGTGATAGCCTGCAGTCATCAAGGGGAGTCTTTGCCCTGAACATCTGAGAGGAGAAAAAGGCATGGAAATCAATATCGGCATCGCCGAACAGGATCGCGCCGCCATCGCCGAAGGCCTGTCCCGCCTGCTCGCGGACACCTACACCCTGTACCTGAAGACCCACAACTTCCACTGGAACGTCACCGGCCCGATGTTCAACACCCTGCACCTGATGTTCGAGGCGCAGTACACCGAACTGGCCCTGGCCGTGGACGCCATCGCCGAGCGCATTCGCGCCCTGGGCTTCCCTGCGCCGGGCACCTACGCCGCCTACGCCCGCCTGTCTTCAATCAAGGAAGAAGAAGGCGTGCCGAACGCGCAGGACATGATCAAGCTGCTGGTGCAAGGCCAGGAAGCCGTGGTGCGCACTGCGCGGGGCATCTTCCCGCTGCTGGACAAGGTCAGCGACGAACCGACCGCCGACCTGCTCACCCAGCGCATGCAGGTACACGAAAAAACCGCCTGGATGCTGCGCAGCCTGCTCGCCGCCTGACCATCCCCGCGCCTCCAAAGGGCCCGGCTAGACCGGGCCTTTTGCTAGGCGAGAGGCACACGACTACTCTATCCTTTGCGTATTACCCCTTTTTACCTCAGTGAATTGCATGAGCCAGCCGACCAAAGCACCCTCCCTGCTAGAGCTCTTTCCCGAAGAGACCCGTGAGGCTGCGGATCTGCTCAAGCAAGCGGTGCCGCACATGGTGCGCCACGACATCCCCCCAAACCCGATCCACTACGCACTGTGGTACAGCTACTGCAAAGGCTCCGAGCCCGAACTGAACCGCCGCCTCGACAAGACCGTCAAGGACTTCTCCAGCTTCCCGCCAGAGACTGCCACCAAACTATTCCGTGACTTCATCATTCGTGGCGAGCTGGAAGAGGCGCGCGCCGGCCAGCAGCAGGTCATCGAACTGGTCGACGATATCGAAGGCGATGTACAGCGCAGCGTGACGGGTAGCCAGCACTATCAGGCCAGCCTGTCTCATGGCCTGGCCGCCCTGCAGGAGCCCATCGTTGACGACCTGCCAAATGTCCTCAACGAACTCCAGCAAAGCACCCTGCAGATGCAGGATCAGCAGGAGCGCTTTCTTTATCGCTTGCGGGCAGCCCAGGCCGAAATTCAGAACCTGCGCACTCAACTCGAGCGCGCCCAAGCCGCTGCCACGCTGGACAGCCTGACTCACGTATTCAACCGCCACGCGTTCACCCGCCTGCTGGAGCAGGCACTGGCGGGCGACACCACTGGTCTCGCCCTGGTCATGCTGGATATCGACCACTTCAAGCAGTTCAACGATCAGTACGGACACCCGCTGGGCGATCGCGTGCTGCAGCATGTCGGCCAACTGCTGCGCGACCTGCTGCCGGCACGAGGCATCGCCGCACGCTATGGCGGTGAAGAGTTCTGCGTCATCCTGCGAGACTGCCCGGACATCAGCACCGCCAACAGCTTCGCCGAGCAACTGCGCCAGAAGATCCAGGCCCTGCGCGTGAAAGTACGCAGCACTGACAAGGTACTGGATACCATCACCGCCTCCTTTGGCCTCACCATGGCCGAGCCGGGCGATACTTTCGACAGCCTCGTCACCCGAGCCGACGACGCCCTCTACCAAGCCAAGCGCAACGGTCGTAATCAGGTCCACCCCTCCAAACCAGAAGCCGCTCTAAGCGCTTGATTTGAGCGGATATCTCCTTTGCGGTTAAATAGGTGCCGTGCCGTCATGTTGCGGCATAGGCGGGTCATGTTCGGCCAATCCATCGAGTCGAACAGCACCGCTCTCTGATTGACCACCCTCGATAAGTGAGTTCTCTGGATATGTTAAAGATCGTTCACCTGATCACAGGCGGCGGCGCACTGCTGCTGTCGTTCGCACCCAGCCTACAGAGCCAGACTCCAGGCTTCCTGCAACACCCCGATGCGCTGCACCTGGCCATGTTCGGCCTGATCAACCTGCTCGTCGCCCCCGTCGTATCCGGCCGCCAACAGGGTCTGCGCAATCAGTTGCAGGCACTGGTCAGTGCGCTACTGGTCTTCGCCAGCGTGCTGCAGGCACTCATCCTGCTCGCACCGCTGCCACAGATCGGCGAGCAGCCCGCCATCTGGTTGAGCCTGGCCGTGCTAGCCATTGCCTGCGCACTGCACCTGGCGATCAGGTTTGGCGGCACCAGCGCCCGGACCAGCCCCGCGCAGAGCCAGATCAGCGACGAGAATCGCGAAACCGGCACGGTGAAATGGTTCAACACCTCCAAGGGCTTCGGTTTTATCTCCCGCGACAGCGGCGACGACATCTTCGTGCACTTCCGGGCGATTCGCGGCGAGGGCCACCGCGTCCTGGTCGAAGGCCAGCGCGTCGAGTTCTCGGTGATGCAACGCGACAAGGGCCTGCAGGCAGAAGACGTGATCATTGCCCTGCCCGGCTACCGCTGAAGCTGCAAAGCAAAAAGCCCGCTTAACGCGGGCTTTTTTCTGCCTTTAATAATGTGGCGGCGGTGCCTCATCTTCGGCGATGCCGAACTGTCCCGCCATTTCCTCCTGACGACGCGCCAGCACGGCAATCTGCAACTGCAGACGCTCGATGACCTTTTGCTGCTCCACCACCACGTCATTAAGGGTCGCGATGGTATCGTCCTGAAAAGCCAACCGACTCTCCAGCTCGACCACTCTGGATTGTAGATCCATAGCCTAACCCTCGATGAAGTGGAAATCGGCAGTCAACACAAGGCGCAGACGCTCACGCACCAAAGCGATCTCTGCATCTGTATAGGCCCGCGCAGGGAGACGCCCCCATACCGGGGCCGGCCAGGCGGGATCCTCACGACGACGCACGATGACATGCATATGCAGCTGACTGACGACATTACCCAGCGTGGCCACATTCATTTTGTCGGCAGAGAAAGCGTCCTTGAGCACCTCCGCCAGACGCGTGGTCTCACCCCAGAGAGCCTGCTGATCGACAGCATCCAGCTGGAAGAGCTCACTGACCGCCTCCCGGCGCGGCACCAAGATGAACCAGGGATAGTTCGCATCATTCATCAACAGCAGCCGGCACAGGGGAAAATCCCCAACGACCAGAGTGTCCTGCTGTAAACGACTATCAAGACTGAACATCATGCTTCCCCCTCTATATCGGCAAGCTGCGCAGGATAAGGGCGCCCCCTGCACAATTCACCCCCTTTCAGACACCCCCGACGGGCGCAACAGGGCCCCACGCAACAAATGCCCCAGAATCGAGCACCCCGATGACCATAGCGCCCACAAATCGAACGCCGTCTCAGACAATAACGTTACCGGCGAGTAGATTTTACCTACTCAGGTAACGCCAGCAGATGCACGACCTCCAATGGCGCTCAACCGGCGTTCGCATCTGGCCTCCAAGCCGCAGCGCAGAGAGCGCTCTTGCAAGGCCCCCAACGATGACCAAGTGATCAATCAGTCTTGAAATCGAGTTTTGTGCATGGAACTTGCTTGAACCAATACACCGTCGGAGTCGGCGTGTCGAGAAACACCCTGCAGCCCTCTAACCAGTTGGATTTGCAGGCTTTTCGGAACACCCGACAGGTGGAACGTCGGCGGCAAAACTACAGATTCGCGACACCTGACGTGCAAAAATGCGACGCACACGTAAATAAACCGTAGCGAATCGATGATAGCTGTCGCCAACTTGAGTCTCCGTGCTATAAGTTAGCGCCGACACAAAAAGAAAGAGCCGCCTAAAAACAAGACCTTGGGCAGCACAACTCTTCTAAACCAAAGGAGCATTCACAATGCAAGTGATGAAGTGGAGCGCACTGGCTCTGGCCGTGACCGCCGGTACCACCCAGCTGGCTTTCGCCAGCGCGCAGTCCGAATCCAAGGGCTTCGTTGAAGACAGCAGCTTCGACATCTTCAACCGCGCCCTCTACATGAACCGCGATTTCCGCAATGGCGCAAGCAACGGCGCCAGCAGCTCGGCCAATCCGGCTGGCTATCGCGAAGAAACCGGCCTGGGCATCCGCCTGCTGTTCGAATCCGGCTTCACTCAGGGCACCGTAGGTGTCGGCGTTGATGCTCACTCCCTCTCCAGCATCAAGATCGATAGCGGCCGCGGCCGTTACGGCACTGGCCAGTTCGACCAGACCAGCGATGGTCGTGGCGACGACACCCAGACCGAAGTCGGTGGCGCCATCAAGTTCCGTATTTCCGATACCGTCCTGAAATACGGCAATCAGTTTGTTGCTAGCCCGGTCTTCTCCACCGACGACAGCCGCATCCTGCCGGAAGTCGCCACCGGTACCTACCTGGTCAGCAACGAGATCGAAGGCCTGGAACTGAGCGCCGGTCGCTTCACCGCACTGAGCAGCCAGACCTCGACCGACCGCGACACCTTCGAAGTCACCGAGGGTGACATCGTCGGCGCCAGCTACGCCTTCACCGAGAACTTTAGCGGTGCTATCCACCACGCTAATTTCGAGGACTATCACAAGAAGACGTACCTCAACCTGAACTACACCTTGCCGCTGGCCGATGAGCAGTCGCTGAACTTCGACCTCAATGGCTACCGCACCACTGATGACGGCGATGCCCTGGCCGGCGAGATCGACAACAAGATCTGGAGCCTGGCAACTGCATACGCTATCGGCGCTCACAAGTTCACCGTTGCCTACCAGCGCTCTTCCGGTGACACCCGCTACTCCTACGGCGTAGTGGACGGTGGCGGCACCGTCTGGCTGAACAACTCCGTTCAGTTCTCCGACTTCGACGCCCAAGACGAGAAGTCCTGGCAAGCTCGCTACGACCTGGATATGGCCACCTACGGCGTACCGGGCCTGAGCTTCATGACCCGCTACATCACCGGTGACGACATCACCACCAGCTCTGGCGAAGAAGGCAAAGAGCACGAGTGGAACTTCGAAACCAAGTACGTTATCCAGGAAGGCGCCGCGAAGGATCTGTCCTTCCGTCTGCGTCACGCCATCTGGCGTGCTAACGATGCCTACAACGCTGACTACAGCGCTGACCTGAACGATACCCGCCTGATCGTTGAGTACCCGCTGGACGTGCTGTAAGTCCTAGCGATACTGCAATCAGTGCAAAAAGAACCCGGCCTAGGCCGGGTTCTTTTTTATCGGGACGAGCCACTCAAAGCGGCAAGGCATAGGTCCCGGTGACATGCGCCACCAACTCTCCCTCTTCACCCTGCGAATAAAGCTGCACCTCGCACACCGCCTGGCGCTTCGACAGACGCAGGATGCGCGCCTCGGCAATCAGGTCGACCGGCTTGGGCCTGGCCAGGAAGTTGATATTGAGATTGGCCGTCACCGCCATCTCCACGCGCCCCAGTCTCCCCAACACCACCGCATACATGGCCGCATCGGCCAGCGCCATGATGGTCGGCCCCGACAAGGTCCCGCCCGGCCGCACCAGCTTGCCGTGAAACGGCACTCGCGCAACCGCCAGATCGCCATTGAGACGCTCGATACGCAGGTCGATATCTTCCGCCATCGGCACACCCGCACGAATCAGCGCCTGCACCTGGTCAGCGGTCAGTTCCGCCATGTTCAACTCCCGCTCTGTCCTGTACGCCACCTGGCTGGCACCGTACAATGCCGAGTCATTATTTGCCCTCGCAACCGACATAACGGCCAAACATGCGTACCAGTCAGTACCTGCTCTCGACCCTCAAGGAAACCCCCTCCGACGCCGTAGTGATCAGCCATCAACTGATGCTGCGTGCCGGCATGACCCGCAAGCTGGCCTCCGGTCTGTACACCTGGCTGCCAATGGGTCTGCGCGTACTGCGCAAGGCCGAAGCCATCGTGCGCGAGGAAATGAACGCTGCCGGCGCACTGGAAGTTCTGATGCCGGCCATCCAACCGGCCGAGCTGTGGCAGGAATCAGGGCGCTGGGAGCAGTACGGCCCGGAGCTGTTGCGCATCAAGGACCGCCATGATCGCGAGTTCTGCGTCGGCCCGACCCATGAGGAAGTCATCACCGATCTGGCGCGCAACGAGCTGAACAGCTACAAGCAGCTGCCGATCAACCTGTACCAGATCCAGACCAAGTTCCGCGACGAAATCCGTCCGCGCTTCGGCCTGATGCGCGGCCGTGAATTCCTGATGAAGGATGCCTATTCCTTCCATCTGGACCAGGCCTCGCTGCAGGAAACCTATGACCGCATGCATCAGGCCTACTGCAACGTGTTCACCCGCCTGGGCCTGAACTTCCGTCCGGTGCAGGCCGATACCGGCTCTATCGGCGGCACTGGCTCCCACGAATTCCATGTGCTGGCCGAGTCCGGCGAAGACGATATCGCCTTCAGCGACACCTCGGACTATGCAGCCAACATCGAGAAGGCCGAGGCCATCCCGCGCGAGAAAGAGCGCGGCGCCGCCACCGAGGAACTGCGCCTG
Organism: Pseudomonas stagnisoli; assembly: GCF_048595745.1. Taxonomy (NCBI): domain Bacteria; kingdom Pseudomonadati; phylum Pseudomonadota; class Gammaproteobacteria; order Pseudomonadales; family Pseudomonadaceae; genus Pseudomonas; species Pseudomonas stagnisoli. Next base: position 1,407,743 of record NZ_CP184361.1, on the reverse strand, counting down.
GTCGACACGCCGAACGCCAAGACCATCGCTGATCTGGTCGAACAGTTCGGCCTGGCCATCGAGAAAACCGTCAAGACCCTGGTGGTCCACGCAGCCGAGGAAGGCAAGCTGATCGCCCTGATCATCCGTGGCGACCACGAGCTGAACGAAATCAAGGCTGCCAACCATGAGCTGGTCGCCAGCCCGCTGGTGTTCGCCTCTGAAGCAGAGATTCGCGCCGCCATCAGTGCCGGCCCCGGCTCCCTGGGCCCACTGAACCTGCCGATCGCCTGTATCGTCGATCGCAGCGTGGCGCTGATGAGCGACTTCGGCGCTGGCGCCAACATCGACGGCAAGCACTACTTCGGCCTCAACTGGGAACGCGACCTGCCGCTGCCGGCGGTTGCCGACCTGCGCAACGTCGTCGCAGGCGATCCCAGCCCGGATGGCCAGGGCACCCTGGTGATCAAGCGCGGCATCGAGGTCGGGCACATCTTCCAGCTGGGCACCAAGTACAGTGAGGCCATGGGCTGCAAGGTACTGGGCGAGAATGGCAAGCCGGTCACCCTGATCATGGGCTGCTACGGCATCGGCGTATCGCGCGTGGTCGCTGCCGCCATCGAGCAGAACTACGATGAGCGCGGCATCCTCTGGACCGACGCCCTGGCGCCCTTCCAGATCGCCATCGTGCCGATGAAGTACGAGAACGAAGCCGTGCGCGAGGCGACCGACAAGCTCTATGCCGAGCTGACCGCCGCCGGCTACGAGGTGCTGCTGGACGACCGCGACAAGAAAACCAGCCCCGGCGTGAAGTTCGCCGACATGGAACTGATCGGCATCCCGCACCGTATCGTGGTCAGCGAGCGCGGCCTGGCCGAGGGCAACCTCGAGTACAAGAGCCGTCGCGACAGCGAGAGCCAGCAAATCCCGGCGGCCGAACTGCTGCCGTTCCTCTCCACCCGCATCCCACGCTGAGTCGCAAGTAGCCCGCATGTTCCAGCGAACCACCCTGCGCACTGGCGCCGCCCTGATCGGCGCCCTCCTCCTCGCCGGCTGTGCCAACCACCTGCCACAGCGTAGCGAGCATGAGGAACGCTTCGAGCGCCGCCTGCTCGACCACAGCCTGCAGATCGACGTGGGCGAGCCACGCGTACTGGAACTGCCGCAGCGCCGGGTACGCATCAACGAGCAGAAGACCTTCGAAGTCACCGAGTTCGAGGTCACCCGCCGCTACGATCGCTATACCCCCTACCAGCCCTGGCGCGAGCTTTACGAAGTACCGCTGGGGGCGGTGGCGGTAGTCGCTGGCGTGGGCGCCAACGTGCTCAACGTGGTCATGCTCGGCCGCCTACCGGACAGCGTGACCAAGGACTGGATCAGCTACGGCGTCGCCGGCCTCAATCCGGCAATGAACGTCGAGTCCAATGGTCGTGCCGAACAGAACCTGGCCGCCATCGAGGAAACCCAGCGCGACAGGCGTACGGAATACTCCAGCCTGCCCTGGGCGGAGCGTCCGGTGCTGGTCAAGGCCGGCAAGGACGAGCTGGAGCTGACCACCGACCGCAACGGCGTGCTGCGCCTCAACCTGCTCGACGGCCCGTTCGCCGAGCATGATGCAGCCCTGATCGGCAACCTGCTGCTCAGCGTCGAAGACCCGCAGGATGGCACCCGCGCCGAAGCCAACCTGCTGGTCAGCCGCAGTCTGCGCGGCAAGCTGCGCGAGGCTCACGCCCTGATCTATGACGACCTCGAAGATGACGAAGTCAGCCAGTGGGTCCATCGGGTCAAGCGCCTTTCCGACCTCGGCCTGGAAGAGGAAGCCAGCGAACTGGAACAGAGCCTGATCGAACTGACCCGCAACGATCCGGAGCTGCAGGAAGAGTTCCTCAAGGCACTGATGAAGGATGCCGGGCGCCTGGCCGCCGACCCCGGCGAGGACTGAGCCCGTGCCGGGCAGGACCGGAGCGCTCTAGCGCCGTACGACGAAGCCGGTGACGCCCTGCACCGGCTGCTGTTCCAGCACCAGCGCATCGACCCGAGCGCGCTCGGGACCGCGCCCCAGCCAGACCTCCAGCTCACGCACTGCCGACTCTTCACCCTCGACCAGCACCTCGACCCGGCCATCGGCCAGGTTGCGCACCCAGCCGTTCAGATCGAGACGCTCGGCCTCATCCTGCGTGCACTGGCGAAAGCTCACGCCCTGCACCTTGCCACTGACAAAACCGTGTAGGCAGATCTGCATCGTCGTTACTCCTGGGCCCGCCAGTGGGCCAGCCGCGCCTGCAGGCCCGCGGCCGTCTGTTCGCCGACCAGACGCTCGCGCAGCCTGCCATCGGCATCGATGATATAGGTGACCGGCAGCACGTCATTGCGCGGCAGCTGCAGGCGCGCGGCCGGGTCCTTAGCCAGCACGGTGAAGCGGATATCGAAGGCGTCGGTCACCTGTGCCAGCTTATCGCCCTGCACTCCGTCGAAATTGACCCCGATCACCCTCGCCCCCTTACCTCCCAGCTCCGCTTCGAGGCGATTGAGCTGGGGAATCTCGGTCCGGCAGGGGCCGCACCACTCGGCCCAGTAATTGATCACCAACCACTGGCCATCCAGTTGTTCAGCCGGTACCTTTCGTCCATGCTGATCGACGCCCCAGTCGTCGGCGCAGCCGGCCAGCAGAAGCCCGGCAATCACACCTATTACCATCTGGAGTGGTCTTCCCATGCAATCGCTCCTCGTGTTCGCGGGGTTGGTATGACGCTGGATGCCCTGCATCTGGAAGTGCCGGATATTCTCGACGAGGACTCCCCGCCGCTGACCGACCTCAATGCTGCGCTGGCCGAAGCACGCCTGCAGCCTCGCGAGGAGGGCCTGCAACAGGTGCTGAGGCTGTTGTTTCGTCTGAACCGCAGCGCCATGACCTTACTGGAAAGACAGCGCGCCCTGCAAAGCCTGTGCGAGGAGTACCGCCACTACAGCAGCGCCCTGCGCGATGGCAGCGCGCCGTCGCCGTTGTTCGTGCATCTCTGTGATGAGCTGGCCGCAGGCTTCAAGCGTCTGTTGCTGCAGATCCTCCAGGGCCGTCAGCCATCGCGCCCGCACCTGGCCTGGTGCCTGTACATGGCCGAACACTTCCTGGCCCAGAGCCTGCTGCGCCACTACCAGCTGTATCTGGAACCGCCAGCCTCGCTGTGGAGCGACAGCCACCTGCTGTACTGGATAGGCGAACATCAGGGCTGCCTCGATGAACACGTGGCCGCTCCCTTCCAGCCGATACCTGCCGGCACCCTGCGCGGCCTCTACCAACAGATGTTGATACTGGCGCTGAGCAACCCCTTCCACATGGCCGAGGGCGAATGTGCAGTACTGTTCGGCGCCCTCACCCCCCTGGCCGAGCTGGCGCGCCTGCTGCCCTGGGACGACGAGGAAGAGCAGGAAGGCCCGCTGATCGATCTCAGCCAGGCGCTGCCCTGCCTGCCCTACGATGGCGAAGCCAAAGGCAGCGCCGAGTACCTGCGGCGCCTGGAGCTGGGCGCCCTGCTGGTAGCCCTGCACGAACCCGCGCCGCTGCAGAGTGCGCGCGAGCACGAGTTGCTCGAGCGGGTACGCCAGCACTGGCTGGGACGCCAGCAACGCCGCCACCCGCGCGCCGACTTCAGCGCCGACTGCAGGCTGGTGATCGGCCTCACCGCCATCCATGCGCAGCTACTGGAGAAACGCCCGAGCAGCTGCACGGCGCAGATGCTCGATGCCAGCGCCGGTGGCGCACGCCTGCTGTGCCACCGCGACCAGGCCACGCAACTGCCGGTCGGCCAGCTGATCCTGGTCATGCCGCACAGCGGTACGCCGACCCTGGCCCTGGTGCGCTGGCGCCACCTCAACCAGGAGGGGCTGTACCTCGGCCTGCGCTACCTCAAGGGGCTGCCACGCGCTGCCTGGCTGCGGCGCGCACCCAGCGCCCAGACCCACCCCGGCGTACTGCAGAGCACGCCCGAGCCGGGAGCCGGCTGGCACCACGGCCTGTGGTTGCCCTGCGGACAGTTCGTCGAGGGCGAGAACATCTGGCTGCAACTGGCCAACGTCAACAATCAGGCCGTATTGCCCCTGCCCGCCGCCAACCTCGGCACCTCGGAAGTGGTCCGCCACCCGCTGCGCCTGGCTTGAACCCTGAGACAGGTTCTGCGACGGAAGTCTCAGCCGAAAAAGGCTCAGCGCACAGATTGCCGGCGCAGCCCACCCCTATAATCGCGCCATTCCTATACCAATGAGTTCTGCCGGAGCCTTCATGACCCAAGCCAACGACAAGCTGATCGGCCCTGTACCTGCCAGCATCGTCAACAGCGCGCGTCTGAGCGTGACGCCCTACGAAGGGCGCATTGGCGAGTACAACGTGGCGGTCTGGCTGCATCTACCGGGGTTGGCCAATCTGCCGGTGTCGTTGATGGTGCGCTACCGCGATGGCAGCCAGGTGCGCGAAGTGGCGGTCGATCACGGCAAGGTCAACAGCCACAGCAAGGTGATGCTGTCCGGCATCGCCCGCCTGCCCCTGAAGCAGAAGATCGAAGACATGCAGATACGCCTGCGCTCGGCGGTGCCGGCGCAAACCCTGATCGTCGAGGAACTGTTCGTGCAAGCCGTGGAGATGCAGGACAGCGCCTCCCGTCAGGCCATGGCCTGAATCTTCCGGCTCTTTCCCCACCCCCGCCTCGGCGGGGGTTTTGTTTTTTGGCGCCTCAGAAAACGCCGAAACGCACCACGCTGCCAGGCTTGGCCGGCTCATTCTCTTCGGCGGCCTGACGCGCCAAAGCAGCCAGCGACTCCGGCCAACGTGCGAAACGCAGGCCGGTAATGCGATTGAGCCGTTCCAGGGCTTCCTCGGAGTCCCGCGGCTGCAACGGCACTATCTTGTTCTTGCTACTGCTCATCCACTCGACATCCCTGATCCGTTCAGGCCGCCGGCAGTCTGCCAGCATTTCGCTGGTTGATTGCCAGAAGCGTGCCAGCCCTTCCATGGCCGGAAATGTTGCGCCTCAGCGCCCAGGCAGCCCCATGCGACGGACTGCACCTCGCCCTAAACTGACTTTTTTCGTCACATCTGGCAAGCCTTCAGTCTCTGGCGTGCAGCCATTGCGCCAGGCTGCCCTCGAACAGCGCCGCCTGCTCCTCATGCAGCATGTCCAGGGCACGCCGCAGCGCGGGATACCAGGCCTCGTCCAGCTGCTCCGGCAGTTGGGTCGGGCGTGGCAACGGCCAGGGGCTGTGGCCGAGTAAACGATGCAGGCTGTAGTGCTCGAGATCACGGCACAGTACCCAGCCGCCACCACTGGCGCGGCAGATCAACTGCTCGCGCTCAAGGAAGTCGAGCAGCTCCTCCCACTCGTCCTCCGGCAGCGGCCAGCCTTCGCGCTGCACGTCGGCATGGCGCACCGCCAGGCCACGCTGCTGACTGTCGTGGAACACCCGCAGCACGCCGAGCAGCACCAGCAGGCGCGGCAGTGCACGCCGGCGCCAGGTACGCGATGACGACAGGTTGCACACCAGCTCGGCACCGAACAGCACGATCAGCCAGGACAGGTAGATCCACAGCAGGAACAGCGGCACCGTGGCGAAGGCCCCGTAGATCAGCTGGTAGCCGGGAAACAGGCTGACAAACAGACCGAACAGCGCCTTGGCCACTTCCACCAGCACCGCCGCGAACAAGCCGCCGGTCAGCGCATGGCGCAGCGGCACCCGGGCATTGGGCACCGCCGAGTAGATCAGGGTGAACGCTGCCGTGCTGAACAGCAGCGGCGCGAAGGCCAACAGGGTCTTGGCGCCAATCAGCGCATCCGGCCCGGAGAGCAGCGACAGCGAGGTGATGTAGGTGGTCACGGCGAAACCCGCACCCAGCAACAGTGGGCCCAGGCTGAGGATTGCCCAGTACAGCAGGAAGCTGGAAATCCCGCGGCGCGGCTGGCGCACACGCCAGATGGCATTGAAGGTCTTCTCGATGGTCACCAGCATGAAGAAGGCGGTGACCGCCAGCAGTGCCACGCCGACCCAGGTCAGGTGTCGCGCCTGGGTGGTGAAGTCACGCAGGTATTGCTGCACCGTCTCGCCCGAGGACGGCACGAAGTTGCGGAAGATGAAGCTCTGGATCTGCTCACCGGTATCCTGGAAGGCCGGTACGGCCGAGAGCATGGCGAAGGTCACGGTCATCACCGGCACTACGGCAAACAGCGTGGTGTAGGTCAGCGCCGCGGCGCTGTTGATGGCACGGTCGGCGAAAAAACGCTGCAGCAGGAAACGCCAGAACTCCACCAGATCATCCAGCCGCTGTCGCATCCCCACTCCTTAGCCCGTAATGTCCTCTAGACGGCTAGAATAGCGCCCTCATTCGCCAATGGGCACTGCCAATGACCGACCTGACCCTCTACCACAACCCGCGCTGCTCCAAGTCTCGCGGCGCCCTGGAGCTGCTCGAAGCACGAGGCCTGAGCCCGACCGTGGTGCGCTACCTGGAAACCCCGCCCAGCGCCGAGGAGCTGCGTGCGCTGCTGGGCAAGCTCGGCATCGCTCCGCGCGAACTGCTGCGCACTGGCGAGGACGAGTACAAGGCGCTCGGCCTGGCCGACAGCAGCCTGAGCGACGCGCAACTGATCGCCGCCATGGTCACCCATCCCAAACTGATCGAGCGCCCTATCCTGGTCGCCGGCGAGCGCGCGGTGATCGGTCGGCCGCCGGAGAAGGTACTGGAGCTGCTGGCATGAGCGCGCCCTATATCCTGGTGCTGTATTACAGTCGCCACGGCGCCACCGCCGAGATGGCCAAACAGATCGCCCGTGGCGTGGAGATGGCCGGGCTGGAAGCGCGCCTGCGCACCGTGCCGGCAGTTTCCAGCGAGTGCGAGGCGACCGCCCCACCCATTCCTGAGGAGGGTGCGCTGTACGCCGAACTGGATGACCTGCGCCACTGTGCCGGCCTGGCCCTGGGCAGCCCGACCCGCTTCGGCAACATGGCCGCGCCACTCAAGTATTTCATCGACGGCACCAGCAGCCTGTGGCTGACCGGCGAGCTGGTCGGCAAGCCAGCCGGCGTGTTCACCTCCACCTCCAGCCTGCACGGCGGCCAGGAGAGCACCCTGCTATCGATGATGCTGCCGCTGCTGCACCACGGCATGCTGATCACCGGCCTGCCCTACAGCGAAGGCGCCCTGCTGGACACCCGCGGCGGCGGCACCCCCTACGGCCCCAGCCACCATGCCGGAGCCGATGGCAAACGCAAGCTCGACGAACACGAAATCGCCCTGTGCCGCGCCCTCGGCCAGCGCCTGGCGAGCACCGCGAAGCAACTGGAGACCTCTCGTGGCTAAAACGCCCAAGCCCCTGCCAAGCCTGGAATGGCTGGCCCCGCGCCTGAAAATCAGCCGCGCCCTCGCCCTGTTCAGCTACTTCGCCCTGCTGATCCTGCTGCTAGTGTGGAACCTGGCCTTCGCCGACCTGCACGGCGCACGCATCTGGGTCGTCCTCAGCATTCAGCTGCTGCCGCTGCTGCTGCTCGCCCCCGGCCTGCTGCTGGGCAACGCCCGCGCGCACGCCTGGGCCTGCTTCGTGGTGAACATCTACTTCATCCAGGGCGTGCTGGCCGCCATCGACCCGGCCCGAGCCCTGTTCGGCGCGCTGGAGACGGTGATCAGCCTCGGCCTGTTCTGCAGCGCGCTGCTCTATGTGCGCTGGAAGTTCCAGTACGACCGCAAGCTGGCGGGCGAGTGAGAAAGGACAAACCTGGGCCTTACCAGCCCAGGGTTTCCTTGAGGAAGGGAATGGTCAGCTTGCGCTGCGCCTGCAGCGAAGCCTGATCGAGGCGCTCGAGCAGCTCGAACAATGCGCTCATGCTGCGCTCGCCACGGGTGAGGATGAAGCGACCGACCTCGTCGGTGAGGTGCAGGCCGCGGCGCGAAGCGCGCAGCTGCAGTGCGCGCAGCTTGTCCTCGTCGGACAGCGCGTGCAGCTGGAACACCAGCGCCAGGGTCAGGCGCGACTGCAGGTCGGGCAGCTGCACCGGTAATTCGCGCGGTGAGGCCATGGCCGCCAGCAGCAGGCGCCGGCCGGAATCGCGCAGGCGATTGAACAGGTGGAACAGCGCCTCTTCCCAGTCCGCACGGCCGGCCACCGCATCCAGGTCATCCAGGCAGACCAGCTCGGACTGGTCCAGGCCATCCAGCAGCTCGGGGCCATATTCGGCCACCTCGGCCAACGGCAGATAGACCGCCGCCTCGCCACGCTGCTCGAAACGCAGACAGGCCGCCTGCAGCAGGTGACTACGGCCCACGCCGTCACTACCCCAGAGGTAGATCAGACTCTCGGTCCAGCCGGCATCGGCCTCGCACAGGCGCTCGACATAGCCGAGGGCCGCCGCGTTGGCACCGGGGTAGTAGTTGGCGAAGGTGGCGTCGTCACGCAGACGCACGCCCAGGGGCAGCTGAACTGGTTTCATGCACTGGACGGCGGTTCTTGCGAATCGCCGGAAGACTCTCCGTAAAGGGCGGAAAGTTTATAGAAATCATGAGCATGGCGCAGCAAAACCATGATTACCGCGGCCACCGGCAGGGCCAGCAGCACGCCGGTGAAGCCGAACAGCTGGCCGCCAGCGAGGATGGCGAAGATCACGGCTACCGGGTGCAGGCCGATGCGATCGCCGACCAGCATGGGCGTGAGCAGCATGCCTTCGAGCAACTGGCCGATGCCGAACACCACGGCGATGCCGATCAGCGGGTACAGTTCGAAGCCGCTGTACTGGAACAACGCAGCGACCACTGCGGCGCCAAAGCCGACGATGAAGCCCATGTAGGGCACGATGCTGGCCAGGCCGGCAAGCAGCCCGATCAGCAGGCCCAGCTCCAGCCCCACCACCATCAGGCCGACCGAATAGATGCCGGCCAGCGCCAGCATCACCAGCAGCTGACCGCGCATGAAGGCACCGAGCACCTCGTGGCACTCACCGACCAGGCGCACCACCAGGCCTTCGCGGGCGCGCGGCAGCAGGTTCTGCAGCTTGGCCAGCATCAGGTCCCAATCGCGCAGCAGGTAGAAGGCCACGACCGGGATCAACAGCAGGTTGCCCAGCCAGCCGAGCAGCGCCAGGCTCGAGGCGGTGGCCTGGGCCAGCAGTCCGCTAAGGATGTCGGTGGTCTTGCCCAGATGCCCGGACAGCGCCTGCTTGAGCTGATCGAAGCGCCAGAAGCCCTCGGCCAGACCGAGCTGCGCCTGTATCCAGGGCAGCGCCTGGTGCTGCGCCCAGTCCAGGCCCTGTGGCACCAGTTCGTAGAGGCGCACCAGCTGGCGACCGAGCATGGGGATCAACACCAGCAGCATGATCAGCAGCAACAGGCTGAACAGCGCAAAGACGATGACCACACCCCAGGTCCGCGACAGCCCGCGCTTCTCCAGACGATCCACCACCGGATCGCCCATGTAGGCCAGCAGCATGGCCACCAGGAAGGGTGACAGGATGGGGGTCAGCAGGTAGATCAACCAGCCGCACAGAAACACTCCGGCCAGCCACAGCCAGCGGCGCGAATCGGTCATCTCAGGCACTCCGTCGCTATTGATGGGGACTTTACCAGCGGAAACGCATCAGGTTGGCCGGTGCCGCCGCGGGGGCGGCCTGCGGGCTGCCGGCGGCATCCAGCGGAGCGGCATCGGCCGGCACTTCCTGCAGCCCCGCCAGCGCCAGCTGGGCGCGCAGCTGTTCGGCGCTGGCATTGACCTGCCACACCAGCAGATCGCCCTTGGCCCGCAGCAGGCGCGCGGCAAAGGGCTCGAGCAGACGTTCCAGTTCGGCGAAACGGCCGAGGTTGGCGCCCTGGACTTCCAGGGTCAGGGCACTGGCCGCGCCCGGTTTGACCAGGAAGCGCGGCGCCAAGCGCTCGCTCACGGCCAGCAGCACGGCATCGGCCAGGGCTTGCGGATCGGCGCCCTGGGCCTTGCCCTGCTCGCGCGCATCGCCCAGCCACAGGCGCCACTCGGCCTGCCACTGGCCGCCATCCTCGCGGGCCTGCACGGCCAGCAGCGCATCGGCGGCATAGCGCTCGGAGGGCTCACGCAGTGCGTCCGGCTGCGTGGCACCAAGGTTCTCCGGCGTGGCGGCCAACTGCTCCTGCAGGTCCGCCAGCGGCAGGCGCAGCGGCAGGCCACGGTGCTGCGCGGCCTGCTGCAGCGGCGCGGCGGCTTCCTGACCATCACCGACCAGGCTGGCGCCCTCGGCACTGCTGTTCAGCCACCAGGTCAGGATCGCCGGGCGGTTGGCGCCCCACAGCGGCAGGCCGGCCTGGCGCAGCTTGTTCTCGGTGGTCAGCGGATCGAAGTCCACCACCAGGGTTTCGCCCTCGTAGAAATACTGGCTGACCAGCTGTTGCGGGTCCTGGCGCACTCCTTCCAGGGCTGGGCTCTGCAGTGCCTTGGCGTCGCCGGTCAGGCGCAGGACCAGGGTCTCCAGGGCACGGTTGAGCGCGGCGCTGCGCTCCTCCGGCTGCTGGCTGGTCACCGCCTCGCGCACCTGATAGAGGCCGCTGACCGGCGCGGCCAGGGCCGGCAGGCTGAACAGCGGGAAGCAGAGGGCAAACAGGCGGGCGGACAGGCGCATCGATCGGGTCTCGGCTGGAAAGGCTGTGCCTGAGCGGCACGCGAAGGGCTATACCTTAAACAGCCGCCTGCCCCCCGGCAACCGTCGCGCCCGGTGGCCGCTGGCGGGCAAGCCTGATAAAATCGCGCGCCTTCGCGGACCGGCCCGCTGCCGCACCGGTCGCCCACAGCATTCTCCCTTTCTAAAGGCCCGAACCCATGAGCAAGCAACCCTCCATCAGCTACAAGGATGCAGGTGTCGACATCGACGCCGGCGAAGCCCTGGTCGAGCGCATCAAAGGCGTGGCCAAGCGCACTGCGCGTCCGGAAGTCATGGGCGGCCTGGGTGGTTTCGGCGCCCTGTGTGAAATCCCCGCCGGCTACAAGCAGCCGGTGCTGGTGTCCGGCACCGACGGCGTCGGTACCAAGCTGCGCCTGGCACTGAACCTGAACAAACACGACAGCATCGGCCAGGACCTGGTCGCCATGTGCGTCAACGATCTGGTGGTGTGCGGCGCCGAGCCGCTGTTCTTCCTCGACTACTACGCCACCGGCAAGCTCAACGTCGACGTGGCAGCCACCGTGGTCACCGGCATCGGCGCCGGCTGCGAGCTGGCCGGCTGCTCCCTGGTCGGTGGCGAGACCGCCGAGATGCCGGGCATGTACGAAGGCGAAGACTACGACCTGGCCGGCTTCTGTGTCGGCGTGGTGGAAAAGGCCGAGATCATCGACGGCTCGAAAGTGGTCACCGGCGATGCCCTGATCGCCCTGCCCTCCTCCGGCCCGCACTCCAACGGCTACTCGCTGATCCGCAAGATCATCGAAGTCAGCGGGGCCGACATCGAAGCCACCGAGCTGAACGGCCAGAAGCTGGCCGACCTGCTGATGGCGCCGACGCGCATCTACGTCAAGCCGCTGCTCAAACTGATCAAGGACACCGGCGCGGTGAAGGCCATGGCCCACATCACCGGCGGCGGCCTGCTCGACAACATCCCGCGCGTGCTGCCGCAAGGCGCCCAGGCCGTGATCGACGTGGCCAGCTGGACCCGCCCGGCGGTGTTCGACTGGCTGCAGGAAAAGGGCAACGTCGACGAGCACGAGATGCACCGCGTACTGAACTGCGGCGTCGGCATGGTCATCTGCGTCGCTCAGGACCAGGTCGAGGCCACCCTGGCCAGCCTGCGTGCTTCCGGCGAAACCCCGTGGGTGATCGGCCAGATCGCCCAGGCCGCCGAAGGTGCCGAGCAGGTCGTGCTGAACAACCTGAAAGCCCACTGATGGCCGACTGCAATGTCGTGGTGCTGATCTCGGGGTCCGGCAGCAACCTGCAGGCCCTGATCGACAGCATCGCCCAGGACGGCAATCCGGCGCGCATCGCCGCGGTGATTTCCAACCGCGCCGATGCCTACGGCCTGGTTCGCGCGCAGAACGCCGGTATCCCGACCAGGGTGCTCGACCATAAGCAGTTCGACGGCCGCGAGGCCTTCGATGCCGCGCTGATCGAAGCCATCGACGGCTTCGACCCGCAGCTGGTGGTGCTGGCCGGCTTCATGCGCATCCTCACCGGTGACTTCGTGCGTCACTACGAGGGCCGCCTGCTGAATATCCATCCCTCGCTGCTGCCCAAGTACAAAGGCCTGCACACCCACCAGCGCGCGCTGGAGGCCGGCGACCGCGAACATGGTTGCAGCGTGCATTTCGTCACCGAGGAACTCGATGGCGGACCACTGGTCGTACAAGCCGTGGTGCCGGTAGAGTCTGACGACACGCCGGAAAGTCTGGCCCAGCGCGTGCACCGCCAGGAACACCATGTCTACCCCCTGGCCATGCGCTGGTTCGCCGAAGGCCGCCTGAAGCTGGGTAAGACCGGCGCACAACTGGACGGCAAGGACCTGCCGGCCACCGGACACCTGATCCGCCCATAGGAGACTCCATGCCCCGCGTTCTGCTGATGCTGCTCGCCCTCCTGGCCCTGCCGGTGCAGGCCCTGGAGCTCAAGCCCTTCTCCGCCAGCTACACCGCCGACTGGAAGCAGGTACCGATCAGCGGTACCGCCGGGCGCAGCCTCAAGGCCCTGGATAACGGCCGCTGGGAGCTGGACTTCGAGGCCTCCATGCTGGTCGCCAGCCTCAAGGAAACCAGCACCCTGCGCATGGAAAGCGACGCCTTCCTGCCGCTGACCTATCGCTTCGACCGCAGCGGCCTGGGCAAGTCCAAGCAGATCGAGCTGGACTTCGACTGGACCGAGAAGCAGGTACTGGGCAACGACCGCGGCGAACCGGTGCGCTTCCCGCTCAACCGCGGCCTGATGGACAAGTCGACCTACCAGCTGGTGCTGCAGCACGACGTGGCGGCCGGCAAGCAGAGCATGAGCTACCAGGTGATCGACGGTGACGAGATCGAGACCTACGACTTCCGCGTACTCGGCGAGGAGCGCGTACGCACCAAGGCCGGGCTGATTGACGCGATCAAGGTCGAGCGCGTACGCGACCCGACCCAGAGCAGCCGCAAGACCGTGCTGTGGTTCGCCAAGGACTGGGATTACCTGCTGGTGCGCCTGCACCAGGTGGAGAAGGACGGCAAGGAATACCAGATCATGCTCAAGGACGGCCAGGTCGACGGGCGCACCGTCGAGGGCCTCGCCGAGTAAGGCGCCGTGTCATGCCAGAAGCCGGGTCTGTCCCGGCTTCTTTGTGTTTGCAGACAGGAAAAAGCCGGGCAAGCCCGGCTTTTTCGTCACCACATCAGATCATCGGGGATCTGGTAGGCGGCGTAAGGATCATCCTCGTCCGGCCCTTCCGTCTGGGTGTTGAGCAGGACGATGCGCTGCGCGTCACGCTCCTGGATCTTCAGCGCAGCCTCGCGCGGAATCACCTCGTAGGCGCCGCCATGGCGGACGATGGCCAGCGAGCCACGGCTGAGCTTGTCGCGCATCAGGTTGTTCACCGCGATGCGCTTGACCTTCTTGTCGTCGACGAAGTTGTAGTAGTCCTCACCGTTGATCTTGGGCAAGCGGCTGGTCTCGATCAGCTGCTTGATCTGCGCGGCGATGGCCTTCTGCTGGGCCTTCTCCTGCTGCTGGCGGTTCAGTTCCTGGTCGCGGGCCTGCTTCTCGGCCATGGCCTGCAGGGCGGCCTGCTTTTGCGAATCGTCGACTTCGACCTGGTTCTTCTTCTCCAGGCGCTGCTGCTTCTGTTTCTGCTTGCCGGCCTGCTTGGCCTGCTTTTCATTGACCAGGCCGGCTTTCAGCAGCTGGTCGCGGAGGGAAAGGCTCATGGGGTTCTCATCACTCAGCAGCCAGGCTGCAGTTTTTCCAGTTTCTTGGCTTCGCCCCACAGGGCATCCAGCTCTTCCAGGCTGCAATTCTCGATGGACCGGCCGGCTTCGCGCAATGCCTGTTCGATATGGCGGAAGCGCCGCTCGAATTTGCCGTTGGCCCCGCGCAGGGCAGCTTCCGGGTCGACCTTGAGGTGCCGCGCCAGGTTGGTGACGACGAACAGCAGGTCGCCGATCTCCTCGGCGATGGCCTCGGCATCGTTCTCGCTCATGGCCTCCAGCACTTCGTCGAGTTCCTCGCGGACCTTGTCCACCACCGGCAGCGCCTCGGGCCAGTCGAAACCGACCTGGGCCGCGCGCTTCTGCAGCTTGGCGGCACGCGACAGCGCCGGCAGCGCCGTGGGCACATCGTCGAGCAGCGACAGCTGCTCCGGCGCCGCGGCCTTCTCGGCCCGTTCCTCGGCCTTGAGTTCCTCCCAGCGCTGCTTGACCGCCGCCTCTTCCAGCTTCGCCGCATCCGGCGCGCCGTACAGGTCACCATCAGGGAACACGTGTGGGTGGCGGCGAATCAGCTTGCGGGTAATGCCATCGACCACCTGGGCGAACTCGAAGCGCCCCTCCTCCCTGGCCAGCTGGCTGTAGTAGACGACCTGGAACAGCAGGTCGCCCAGCTCGCCGGGCAGATGGTCGAAGTCGCCACGCTCGATGGCATCGGCCACCTCGTAGGCCTCTTCCAGGGTATAGGGCACGATGGTCGCGTAGTTCTGCTTGAGGTCCCAGGGGCAGCCGTGTTGCGGGTCACGCAGGCGCGCCATCAGGTGCAGCAGGTCATCGAGGGAATAAGTGTCTTGCATGAGTCAGTCTCGAAGAATGGGGCCACACGTTCCCCTCTCCCGCCGGGAGAGGGGCCGGGGGTGAGGGGCTCCAGGCAGCTCCGAGTCGCCGATGGCACCCTCACCCCACCCCTCTCCCAAAGGGAGAGGGAGTTACCAACTCAATTGCCGGAGCGGTTGCGCCGCGCCTCGATGATGTTGGGCAGCTGGGAGATGCGCGCGAGCAGGCGCGACAACGCGTCCAGCCCGGGAATCTCGATGGTCAGCTGCATGGAGGCAGTGTTGTCCTCCTTGTTCGAGCGGGTGTTCACCGCCAGCACGTTGATGCGCTCGTTGAGCAGCACCTGGGTCACGTCGCGCAGCAGGCCGGAACGGTCGTAGGCCTTGATCACGATATCCACCGGGTAGGTCTGCACCGGTACCGGCCCCCAGCTGACCTGGATGATCCGCTCCGGCTCGCGCCCCTCCAGTTGCAGCACCGAGGCGCAGTCCTGGCGGTGGATGGAGACGCCACGGCCGACCGTGATGTAGCCGACGATCGGATCACCCGGCAGCGGCTGGCAGCAGCCGGCCATCTGCGTCAGCAGGTTGCCGACGCCCTGAATCTGGATATCGCCGCGCTTGCCCGGGCGCGGTGCACTGGCGCGGCGCGGGATCAGCTCCAGCTGCTCGTTGCCACGCTCCGGCTCGACCTGCTGCTGGGCCAGGTTGACCGCATGGGCCAGGCGCAGGTCGCCGGCGCCGAGGGCGGCGTACATGTCCTCGACCGTCTTCAGGTTGCACTTTTCCGCCAGCTTGGCGAAGTCCACGGCCGCCAGCGCCAGGCGCGACAGGTCGCGCTCGAGCATGGCCTTGCCGGCCGCGACGTTCTGCTCGCGGTCCTGCAGCTTGAACCAGTGGACGATCTTCGCCCGCGCGCGGCTGGTGGTGATGTAGCCCAGGTTGGGGTTGAGCCAGTCGCGGCTCGGTGCGCCGTTCTTGCTGGTGATGATCTCCACCTGCTCACCGGTGTGCAGGCTGTAGGTCAGCGGCACGATGCGCCCGTTGATCTTGGCTCCACGGCAGTTGTGGCCGATCTGGGTGTGCACGCGGTAGGCGAAGTCCAGCGGCGTGGCGCCCTTGGGCAGGTCGATGGCATGGCCGTCCGGGGTGAACACGTAGACCCGATCCGGCTCGATATCGACCTTGAGCTGCTCGGCCAGGCCGCCGATGTCGCCCAGCTCCTCGTGCCACTCCAGCACCTGGCGCAGCCAGGCCATCTTCTCTTCGTAGTGGTCGGAGCCACCCTTGGCGTCGGTACCCTTGTACTTCCAGTGCGCGCAGACGCCGAGCTCGGCCTCTTCATGCATGGCATTGGTGCGGATCTGCACCTCCAGCACCTTGCCGTCCGGGCCGATCACCGCGGTGTGCAGTGAGCGGTAGCCGTTTTCCTTGGGGTTGGCGATGTAGTCGTCGAACTCCTTGGGAATGTGCCGCCACAGGGTATGCACGATGCCGAGCGCGGTGTAGCAGTCGCGCACTTCCGGCACCAGCACACGCACCGCGCGCACGTCGTAGATCTGGCTGAACTGCAGGCCCTTGCGCTGCATTTTCCGCCAGATCGAGTAGATGTGCTTGGCGCGGCCGCTGATGTCAGCCTTGATGCCGGTGGCGGAGAGTTCGTCGCGCAGCTGCTTCATCACATCGTTGATGTACTGCTCGCGGTCGAGACGGCGCTCGTGCAGCAGCTTGGCGATCTGCTTGTACTGCTCCGGCTCGAGGTAGCGGAAGGAGATGTCCTCCAGCTCCCACTTGATATGGCCGATGCCGAGGCGGTGGGCCAGCGGCGCGTAGATGTCGAACACCTCGCGGGCCACACGCAGGCGCTTCTCGTCATCGGCATGCTTGACTGCGCGGATGGCGCAGGTGCGCTCGGCCAGCTTGATCAGTGCCACGCGCACGTCGTCGACCATGGCCACCAGCATCTTGCGCAGGTTCTCCACCTGCGTCTGCGAGCCGACCACCACCGACTCGCGCGGGTTGATGCTGTTGCTGATGGCGGCCATGCGCAGCACGCCTTCGATCAGCTTGGCCACCACCGCGCCAAACTTCTCCTGCACCACCTTGAGCGTGGTCTTGCCCTCGCGCACGGCGCGGTAGATCACCGCCGCCACCAGGCTGTCCTGGTCCAGCTTGAGGTCGGCGAGGATCTCGGCGATCTCCAGGCCGGTCTGGAAACTGGAGTTACCCTCCGCCCAGAGGTTCTGCGCGGCATTGGCCTGCTGCTCGACCTCGCGGGCGAACTCGCAGGCCACCTTGAGGGCCTCGCGGTCGAGCGCCGGGTCGACGCTCAGCGTATGGTCCAGCCAGGCCTCGAGGTTGATGCTGCCGTCGAGGTTGATCGGCTGGTGTGCTCTGACCTGTACCATTTTCTGCCTTCCCTACGGCGAGTCACGCCCCGCCGGATTAGCTCTGACCTTCTCTGGGCCAGTCGGATTACAGGGGCTTCCTAGCCCCTCTCGAATAACGCCATCGCCTCCACATGCGCCGTCTGCGGGAACATGTCGAGAATCCCGGCCCGCTTCAGCCGGTAGCCCTGCCGGACCAGCTCGGCGGCATCGCGCGCCAGGGTCGCCGGGTTGCAGGACACATAGACCAGGCGCCGGGCGCCCAGTCGGTGAATCTCCTTGACCACCTCGAACGCGCCGTCACGGG
The DNA here is from genome assembly GCF_048595745.1 of Pseudomonas stagnisoli. Classification (NCBI taxonomy): domain Bacteria; kingdom Pseudomonadati; phylum Pseudomonadota; class Gammaproteobacteria; order Pseudomonadales; family Pseudomonadaceae; genus Pseudomonas; species Pseudomonas stagnisoli. The sequence continues at coordinate 1,390,369 of NZ_CP184361.1, read as the reverse complement.
GCGGGTCGAGCAGTATCGCGTCGAAGCCGCGGGCGGCCCAGGGCGCATCGGCCAGCGGCTTCGACAGGTCGGACTGGAAAAAGTGCAGATTGCCCAAGTCGTTGGCCGCGGCATTTTCCCGCGCCCGCGCCACCATGGCCTGCACGCCTTCCACCGCCACCACTTCGCCGACCCGCTGCGCCAGCGGCAGGGCGAAGTTGCCCAGGCCGCAGAACAGGTCCAGTACCCGCTCGCCAGTCTGCGGCGCCAACCAGTCTAGCGCCTGTTCGACCATGGCCTGATTGACCGCACCATTGACCTGCACGAAATCGCCCGGGCGGTACTGCAGCTCCAGGGTCCAGGGTTCCAGGCGATAGCCCAGGCGCTGCGCCGGCACATCGGGCTCAGGCTCGCCAGTGCCGTGCAACCACAGCTGCGCCTGGTGCTCGGCACAGAAGGCGCGCAGGCGCTGCAGATCGGCCTCGCCCAGCGGCGCGGTATGGCGCAGCAGCAGGGCTGCCTGGGTACCGTGGAACAGCTCGACGTGACCGAGGGCCTGGGGCTTGTCCAGCGTCCGCAGCAGCGCCGGCAGCGCACGCAAGATCGGCTGCAAGGGTTGTACCAGCACCGGGCAGTCGTCGATGGCGACGATGTCCTGGCTGGCAGCGGCACGGAAGCCGACCTCCAGGCGCTTGCCCTTGACGTCCCAACGCACGGCGATGCGCGCGCGGCGCCGGTAGCCCAGCTCGGGGCCGGTCAACGGCGCCGCCCACTCATCCGGTTCGACGCCGGCCTGGCGCTGCATCTGTTCGGCCAGGCTGCGCTGTTTCAGGGCAAGCTGCTCGGCATGCGGCAGGTGCTGCAGGGTGCAGCCACCGCAGCGGCCAGCATGTGCGCAGGCAGGCTCGCGGCGCAGCGCAGAAGGGGTCAGTACGCGCTCGCTGCGCGCCTCCACCACCTGGGCGCGGGCGGCCAGCACGCGTGCCTCGACCTCCTCGCCGGCCAGCGCACCGGCGACGAACCAACTGCGCCCCTCGACGAAGGCGATGCCGCGGCCGTCGTTGGCCAGACGCTCGATGGAGAGCTTCTGCTTCTTGCCTACCGGCACCTGGGTCTTGCGCTCACCACCAGCAGGCTGGAAGCGCAGGGATTTGTGCTTGGCCATGTCGGTTAATTGAACAGCCCGGAAGACAGGTAGCGGTCGCCGCGGTCGCAGATGATCGCCACCATCACCGCATTCTCGGTCTCGCGCGCCAGCTTGAGCATGGCCGCCACCGCGCCGCCGGACGACACGCCGCAGAAAATGCCTTCCTCACGCGCCAGACGGCGCATCATGTCCTCGGCCTCGGCCTGGGAAATGTCCAGGACGCGGTCGACCCGGCTGGCGTCGAAGATGCTCGGCAGGTACGCCTGCGGCCAGCGGCGGATGCCGGGGATGGCCGAACCGTCCTGCGGCTGCAGGCCGATGATCTCTACCGCCGGGTTCTGTTCCTTGAGGTAGCGCGAGGTGCCCATGATGGTACCGGTGGTGCCCATCGAGCTGATGAAGTGGGTGATGGCGCCCTGGGTCTGGCGCCAGATCTCCGGGCCGGTACTGCGGTAGTGCGCTTCGGGGTTGTCGCCGTTGGCGAACTGGTCGAGCACCTTGCCCTTGCCCTCGGCCTGCATGGCCAGGGCCAGATCGCGCGCCACCTCCATGTTGTCCACCAGGATCAGCTCGGCGCCATAGGCGCTCATCGCCGCCTTGCGCTCCTCGGTGGAGTTGCCGGGCATGATCAGGATCATCTTGTAACCCTTGATCGCTGCCGCCATCGCCAGGGCGATGCCGGTGTTGCCGCTGGTGGCTTCGATCAGCACATCGCCGGGCTGGATGTCGCCGCGCAGCTCGGCGCGGGAAATCATCGACAGCGCCGGGCGGTCCTTCACAGAGCCGGCCGGGTTGTTGCCTTCGAGCTTCACCAGCAGGTGATTACGCTCAGTGCCGGGCAGGCGTTGCAGGCGGACCAGCGGGGTGTTGCCGATGCAGTCGGCGATGGTGGGAAACTGCAGGGTCATGGCGAAGCGGGCCATCCGTTCGTGAAACAGGTGCGCCATGATACCGGCAAACCGCCGCCGACCATAACGGCGCTACATGCAAGGCAACACTTGGGGCACTAACCGCCCGCCAGCCAGCAGAGCAGCCACACCAGCAGCGCCGGCCCCGGCCAGAGCAGCGCCAGTCGCGGCTGGTAGGGCAACAGCAGGACCAGGGCGAAGCCGGCCAGGCTGATCTGCCCGAACCAGCCCACCGGCCCCATGGCCCATCCCCAGGCCGCTACGCTGGCGGCAAAGCTGGCCGCCAGCAGCGCCCAGCCGAGCAGGCGCAGGGCGCGGCGCCGCCCGGGCGGCGGCAGACGCTGCCAGACCTGCTTGTAGTGACGTTCCAGGCCCTGGCACAGCGCGGCCATGCCGGCATAGGCGAGCAGCAGCCCGGCGAAGAAAGCGCTCAGCATCTCAGTTCACCTCCGCCAGCGGGCGCGCCGCCCGGCGCGACAGTGGCTGGGCGCCACGCTGGCCGATCCGCCGCGCGGTCCAGGCCAGCAACAGGCCGATGCCTGCCGCCGTCAGCTCCAGCAGCAGGTGCCCGCTGTCGGCCCAGGGCCGCTGCAGGGTCAGCGCACTGAGCAGCGGCAGCCCCAGGCACAGCAGCGCCGCGACACCGAGCTGTTCGCGCCAGGCCTGCAGGTGCGGGCGGCACCAGCCGTGTACCAGGCTCAGCGCCCAGAGCGCGAAGAACAGGCGCAGCTCCCAGCCGGCGCGCTGGGCCAGCTCCACCGGCAACAGGCGGTTGACCCAGAACAGGCCGATGCAGGCCAGCACCAGGCCGGCGACCACCGCGACATTGAGCCCCTCCACCAGGCGATGACCGAAGTCCCCCGCCCTGCCCTCCACCAGGTACTTGCGCCGGCGCTTGACGGTGAACAGCACCAGCCCGCTGGCGATCATCGCGCTGCCGACCAGGCCGCAGAAGAAGTACAGCCAGCGCATCGGGTAGCCGCCGAACTGGGCGAAGTGCAGGCCGAACATCACCCGCTGGGTCAGCACCGTGGGGCGCAGCTCCGGCGGGCCGGCGAGCAGCGCGCCGCTGACACCGTCGAACACCATGTTGTGGCCCTTGCTCAGGGCGATACGGTTGCCCAGCACGCGACGCACCTCGATGCGCGCATCGGCGCGACCGGGGTGCTGGATGCTCAGCCCGGCAAGCGGGCCCATGCGCTGCTCGGCCTGCTGCAGCAGCGGCGCGAGCGCCACCAATGGTGCGGCCGGGGCGCGACTGGGGCCATGGCTGTGCGGCGGCGCCTGGATCTGTTCCGCGAAGAAGGCTTCAACATCGCCGCCGTATAGCGCCTGCAGCGCCGCCGGGACATAGATCAGGCCGAAGATGATCAGCCCGGTGTAGACGATCATCAGGTGAAAAGGCATCAGCAGCACGCCGGCGGCGTTATGCGCATCCAGCCAGGAGCGCTGGCCCTTGTTCGGGCGGAAGGTGAAGAACTCCTTGAACAGCTTCTTGTGGATGACGATGCCGCTGACCAGGGTTGCCAGGGTCGCCAGCGCCACCAGGCCGACCACCCAGATGCCGATCTGCCGCGGCAGATTGAGGGTGTAGTGGAAGTGGAAGAAGAAGCTGCCACCGGCCGCCTCGCGCACCTTGAGCGGCTCGCCCGTGCGCGGGTCGAGATCGGTGCTGATACCACGGCGGCGGTCGCCGGCGGTCACCCGCAGGCCCGGATCACGCTCGCTGGGCAGGGCGATGTTCCACGCCCCGGCATCGGCGTGATGGCGCTGCAGGTAGGCCAAGGCATGCTCGGCGGCCTGGGCGATCGACACCTCCTGGCGCTGGATCTCCGGCTGCATCCAGTGATCGATCTCATGGTCGAACACCGCCAGGCTGCCGGTCAGGAAGATGGCGAACAGCGGCCAGCCGAACAGCAGGCCGCCCCAGGTATGCAGCCAGGCCATGGCCTGGGTCAGGGTCCTTTTCTTCATCCCAGACGCTCCAACAGTTGCGGCCAGAAGCCGATCAGCGCCAGCGGCATCGCCAATGGCAGGCCCAGCCAGGCGCGCCAGGCATCGCGCCCGGCGAAAGCCCAGAGCACCGCCAGGGTGTAGACGACGAACATCGGCAGGCTGGCGACCAGCAGTGCGTCGATCCGCTCCAGGGGCAGCAGGCGCGCCAGGCAGGCGGTGAAGGCGTAGGTAAAGGCGTAGCCTCCGAACACGGCGGCCATGGCCCGGGCAAACACGGCGTTCATCGACGGTCCTCCAGCGGTGCCAGGCCGGCGAGCAGGCGCAGGGCCGGACGCAGCGAAGCGGCCAGCATCGGCCCGTGGCCCAGGCCGGCGAACGCATGGAACTCGGCGTCCACACCGGGCAGCGCATCCAGGCGCTCGGCCAGCCGTTGCGGCGCGTCCGCCGGTAATGCCGCCATCGCCCGGGCCCGTGCGGAATCGGCGGCAAGCTGCGCGCCTGACGGGCGCTCGTCGCTGCCGCGCAGGATCAGCAGTCGCGCCGCGGCCCCCGGGAAATCCGGGTGGCGCTGTAGCAACAGACCGGACTGCCACCACAACGACGGGCTGGCGGCTATATAGAACTGGAAGTCGGCCGGCGCGCTGAACAGGCTGTCGAGCACATACAGGCCGCCCAGCGAGTGCCCCCACAGGCCCTGACGCGCCTCGTCCACGGCTACCCGACGAGCCACCTCGGGGCGAATGCGCTGCACCAGCAGGGCGCGGAACGCCGCCGCGCCGCCGCTGGGCCGACCGCCCAGCATGGGGTCCGCAGCACCCGGCCCGGCAGGCGGCGCCGGGGTGTAGTCGAACATGCGCGCGTCCAGGTCCAGGCGCTGCTCAGTGGCCGGGCCGATCAGCACCAGCAGCGGTGGTGTGCCCTGCTCCAGCTCGGCCAGCCAGTCCTCGCGCAGGGCGGCCAGGACGGCATTACCGTCGAGCAGATAGAGCACCGGATGACCGCTCGCCGGGGCGGCGCGCCAGGGAATGCCCAGGCGCACCCGGTAGTAGCGCTGGCCGTCGGCCGAGGCCAGCTCGAAGTGCTCGAAGCGGTAGTAGGCCGAGCCACGCTCGACCAAGGTGGCGCCGAGGTGCTGCTCGGCCGGGGGACTGGCCAGAGCGACGGGCGCCAGCAGGCTCATCAGGGCGAGCAATGCGGCGATCGGGGCACGCATGCGGATACCTCTCAAGGAGAGGCCCCGCCGAGCCTGAGCCGAGCGGAGCCGAAAGCCCGCCGCAACGGCGGGCAAGGAGCAAGGGCTGAGTCAGAACGAGGCGGTGACCGACGCGAAATAGGCGCGTCCCGGCTCGTTGTAGGTGTTGGCACCGGCGTCGTTGGCGTTGCCTTCGCGGTAGATCTGCTTGTCGAGCAGGTTGCTGATGCCGACGCGCAGGCTGTAGTTCGAGTTGAACTCGTAACCGGCGCTGACACCGAGCAGGCCATAGGGGTCGAGGTCCTGCTGCGCTTCCGCGTCGATCGCCTGGCCGGTACGGCGGTTCAGGCTAGGCGCCTCCTGCTTGCCGTAATAGGTGCCGGTCAGTTGCAGCGACAGCTGCTGGGTCACCTGCCAGTCGAGGCTGCTATTGAGGGTGTATTCGGGAATCACGCTCAGCGGCTCGCCGGTCTGCTTGTCCTCAGACTCGAGCATGTAGGTGAAGTTGGTGTTCCACTCCAGCTGCGGGCTGAGCGTGACGAACAGGTTGCCCTCCACGCCCTCGACTACGGCCTCATCGGTGTTCTCCCACTGCAGCAGGCGGCGCCCGTTGCTCAGGCGGGCGATGTATTGGTTGCTGCCGACGATCTTGTTGCGATAGTCGTTGCGGAAATAAGTGGCGCTGGTACGCCAGCTGCCCTTGTCGAAGGCCAGGCCGATTTCCTTGTTGATACTGGTTTCCGGCTCGAGGTCCGGATTGCCCACCAGGTAGCAGCCGCCGCGGTTGGTTTCGCTGGCATTGCAGCCGTTGCCGCGGCTGTACAGCAGGTAGCCGGGATTCGATTGATAAAGGTTGGGCGTCTTGTAGGCACGAGCGATACCGCCCTTCAGGGTCAGTTCGTCGGTCAGCTCGTGCGAGGCATTCAGGCTCGGGCTCCAGTTGCCGCCGTACTCTTCATGGTCATCGAAGCGCAACCCGGGGGTGATGATGGTACGGTCGCCCAGCTGGATATTGTCCTCGGCGAACAGCGCGTAGCTGTGCGCGGTGGTCTTGGTCTGGTCACGGCTGAAGCCGGGGATGTCGCCGCTGTTCGGATCGAAACTCTGCGCGCGCAGCGAGCCAGGATCGTTGAGCGACTCGTACAGGTACTCGCTGCCCAGGGTCAGCACCTGCTCGAGGCCGGCGCTCAGCGGCAGGTTGACCTCAGCGTTGGCGCGAGTATTGCGCAGGCGCGACATGAAGGCCCCGGCGCCCTCGCTCGGCGCGCCCTCGGGGCCGCCGGCCAGCCCCTCGTTGAGACGCCAGTTGCGCGTGTAGTCGTAGCTCAGCGAGGCCTTGGAGCTTCCCCAGTCGAAATCGCCCTTGTGGGTCAGCGCGTAGTTGCTGCGCTGCATCACGTTGGTTTCATGGCCATACAGGCTATTGATGAACTCGGGGTTGCCACCGCCGTTGTTGTTCATTGTGTCGCCGGCGTAGATATTGCCCTGGCGGCTGTAGCCGGCCTCCAGGTCGAGGCTCTGCTCGGGGTTCAGCTGCCAGCTGAGCAACGCGTTGATGTCCTTGTTGCGCACGCCCTCGCGCCCGGAAACCAGAGCATCCTCGGTGGCCTGGTGCGCGGCGTTGATGTCGGCATCGTCGGCGTCGGTGGTGCTGGCGCCACCGTACAGGCGGAAGGAGAACGCCTCGCCGAGCGGACCACTGAGACTGAAGTTGGTGCGCTTGCTCATGCCCTCGGCATCGTCTTCCGGCAGCGAGGTGTAGGCGGTAACGGAGCCGCTGAGCTTGTCGGTCGGGCGCTTGGTGATGATATTGACCACCCCGCCCATGGCTCCCGAACCATAACGCGCGGCGGCCGGGCCACGCAGGATCTCAATGCGTTCAACCTGCTCGGCCGGCACCCAGTTGGTCTCGCCGCGGGTATCGCGATCGCCGTTCCAGCCGTAGCGTACGGCATTGCGCGAGGTGGACGGCTGGCCGTCGATGAGGATCAGGGTGTTTTCCGGGCCCATGCCGCGCAGGTCGATCTGGCGGTTGTTGCCACGATTGCCGCTGGTGCTGTTGCCGGTCAGGTTGACCCCGGGCTCGCGGCGGATGATCTCCGCCAGGTCGTTGGTCGGCGGCAGCTTGCGGATGTCCTCGGCGGTGATGATGGAAACGCCCGGCGCCTGCTTCAGCTCCTCCTCGGCGGTTCCCAGTACCTGGGTTTCCTGCAGCAGCACGGCCTGCTCGGCAGGCGCCGCAGCATCAGGCGCAGCCTGCAGCGAGGTGGCCGTAGCGGCCAGCAGGGCGAGGGACAGGTGACTCAAGGTGAATCGCGCGGACATCGATCAATCTCCTGAAGACAAGGACAGGCGCGGGAGAGGATCGAGGGCTGGCAGTGCCGAGGCGACCATGCACCGCGCATGGAAATCGGCGCAAATGATATTAATTCCTATTTGTCAGTAAATCTAATTTACAATCTATACACTTGGCAGCCGCAGGCTCAGGCGCAGGCCTTGCGCCGCGTTCTCCGCCCACAACTCGCCCCCCTGCATGCGCAGGGCGCCACGGGCAATGGCCAGCCCCAGGCCGAAGCCCTCGCCGCCTGGTCGCGCGGCACATAGCCGGGTGAATGGACGGAAGATGGTCTCCAGCTCCTGCGCGGGCACACCGCCGCCCTGGTCCTCGAGGTGCAGCAGCCAGTGCGTGCCCTGCCGCTGCCCGCGCAGGCGCACCACACCGTCCACCGGCGAATGGCGGATGGCATTGCGCAGGATGTTCTCCAGCGCCTGGGCCAGGCCGTTGAGATGGCCGCGTACCCGGCACTCGGCGGGCAGTTCGCAGCTCAAACGCGCGGCCTCCCAGCCACTCTCGAAGCAGGCATCCTCGGCGAGCACGCCCCACAGAGCCGACACATCGATTGTCTCCAACGCCGGCTGAGGCCGCTCGGTGTCCAGCCAGACAAGCTCCAGAGTGTCGTCGACCAGGCGCTGCATGCACTGCACTTCGCGCTCCAGGCGCTGGCGCAGCATCTCCAGGTCGCTGGCGCACTCGCCGGCCACGCGCAGGCGCGACAGTGGCGTGCGCAGCTCGTGTGACAGGTCGCGCAGCAGTTGGCGCTGATAGCTCACCGTGTGTTCCAGGCGCTCGGCCATGTGGTCGAAGGCACGGCCCAGCGCGCCCAGCTCGTCGTCGCGGCGGCTGACCTGCGGCGCCACGCGGGTGCTCAGATGGTCGCCGCGCAGGGCGTCGGCCTGCTCACGCAGGTGCTTGAGCGGTGCGATCAGCTGGCGGTAGATCAGCAGGCACAGCAGCAGCGCCAGCACGCCCGGCACCAGGCCATGCACCAGCAGCTGGGTCGCCAGGGTGAAGCCCGGCGGCAGCATGCGCTCGGGCAGCTCGATGGCCAGACGGCCGGCCTCCGGCGCGCCCGGGAACGGCACCAGAAGGCTAGGCAGGCCAATGCTGCGCTTGCTCATCGGCCAGTCGATGCGCCGCACGAAGGTCAGACGCTCCAGTTCGGCCGCACTCAGCGTCCGGCTGGACAGCGAATGCAGCCCCGGCCCGAGTACCGCCACCCAGCCACTCTCGCGGCGGCGCATGTCCGCCAGCCAATCATCGACACCGGCGCGCCCGCCGGCACGCCAGGCCTGCTCGGCCTCGGCGGCGTAGCCCAGCAGCTGACGCTGGTCGTCGGCACGCAGGTAGTAGCCAAGCCGCTCGACGCTACCGCCCCAGTACCACACCAGCCAGACCATCAGCAGGCAGAATCCCACCTGCAGTAGCGCAAGACGCCAGAACAGCGAATGTCGGGACAGCACTCAGGCTTCCTCGCCACTGAACAGGTAGCCGCGCCCCCACACCGTCTCCAGGCGCCCGCCCAGGTAACTGACGGCCTGCAGTTTTCGGCGGATATGGCTAACGTGCATGTCGAGTACACGGTCGTGGGCCGAATACGGACGGTGCAATACCTGCTGATAGAGGAAAGCCTTGCTCAGCACCTCGCCCGAGTGCGCTGCGAGCAGCTCCAGCAGGCGAAATTCGGTGAGGGTCAGTTGCGCCCACTGCCCTTCGTGGCAGACATCGCCGCGCGACTCATCGAAGCGCAGACCTCCATCCACCGCCGGCTCGTGTCGGCGGCGCTCGTAGGCCACACGGCGCAGGATGGCGGCGATGCGTACTTCCAGCTCGGCCATGGCGAAGGGCTTGGGCAGATAGTCGTCGGCGCCCTGGCTGAAGCCGGCGATGCGATCCTGCTCGGCGCCCAGGGCCGACATCAGGATCACCGGCACGCTGCGCCGGCAGCGCAACTCGGCCAGCGCCTCGAGGCCGTTGCGCCCGGGCAGCAGGACATCCAGCAGCACCAGGTCGAAGTCCTCGTTACAGGCCTGCGCCAGCCCCAACGCACCGTCGTGCTGCAGAGTCACCGCGAAGCCGCATTGCGACAGGTGCTGCTGCAGATGACTGGCCAGCAGGACATCGTCCTCGATGGCGAGGATGCGCGCCCCGGAATTCATGATAATCAGTGTCCGATGAGAATAGATCCTGATTATTCTGCCAAAAGAGCCAGCAGATTCCCATCGAACGAATCGCTAAACTGCGGCTACCACCTGGATGGAGACTGCCGTGTTCAAGGACCTCGGGATCAAGAGCCGCGTACTGCTGCTCACCCTGCTACCCACCAGCCTGCTGGCACTGGTGCTCGGCGGCTACTTCACCTGGATGCAGCTGGCCGACCTGCGCAGCCAGCTGCACGAACGCGGCGAGCTGATGGTGCAGCACCTGGCGCCGCTGGCCGCCCCGGCCCTGGCCCGCGAGGATGCCCATCAGCTCAAACGCCTGGCCGAGGAGACGCTGAACCAGCAGGATGTGCGCGCCGTCGGCTTCCTCTCCGCTGAGCGCGCAGCGCTGGCCAAGGCCGGCCCGAGCATGCTCAACGAGCCACCGCAGGCCACCGTCGAACCGCTGACCACCCGCAGCGGGCAGGACGCCACGCGCTTCCTGATGCCGGTGTTCGGCCGCCATCAGAGCCTGGCCGCCGAAGGCAGCAGCGAAGGCGCCGACCGCCTGCTGGGCTGGGTGGAGCTGGAGATCTCCCACCATCGCACCCTGCTGCAGGGCTACCGCAGCCTGTTCGCCAGCCTGCTGCTGATCGTTGCCGGCCTCAGCGTCACCGCCCTGCTCGCCCTGCGCATGAGCCGCTTCATCAACGATCCGCTGCGCAGCATCCAGCAGGGCGTCAACCAGCTCAAGGAAGGCCAGCTGGAGACCCGCCTGCCGCCGCTGGGCAACCCCGAGATGGACGAGCTGGCCGCCGGCATCAACCGCATGGCCGAATCGCTGCAGAACGCCCAGGAGGAGCTGCAGCACAGCATCGACCAGGCCACCGAGGACGTGCGGCAGAACCTGGAGACCATCGAGATCCAGAACATCGAGCTGGACCTGGCGCGCAAGGAGGCCCTGGAGGCCAGCCGCATCAAGTCCGAGTTCCTGGCCAACATGAGTCACGAGATCCGCACCCCGCTCAATGGCATCCTCGGCTTCACCGGCCTGCTGCAGAAAAGCGACCTGACCCCGCGCCAACAGGACTATCTGGGCACCATCGAAAAGTCCGCCGAGAGCCTGCTGGGGATCATCAACGAGGTGCTCGACTTCTCCAAGATCGAAGCCGGCAAGCTGGTGCTGGAGAACATCCCGTTCAACCTGCGCGACCTGATCCAGGACTGCCTGACCATCCTCGCCCCCGCCGCTCACGACAAGCAGCTGGAGCTGGTCAGCCTGATCTACCGCGACACCCCGCTGGCCCTGCAGGGCGACCCACTGCGCCTCAAGCAGGTGCTGACCAACCTGGTGAGCAATGCCATCAAGTTCACCCGCGAGGGCACCATCGCCGTGCGCGCCATGGTCGAGGACGAAAGCGACGACCGCGCGCAGCTGCGCATCAGCGTACAGGACACCGGCGTCGGCCTTTCCGACGAGGACCTGCGCGCGCTATTCCAGGCCTTCAGCCAGGCCGACAACTCGCTGAGCCGCCAGGCCGGCGGCACCGGCCTCGGCCTGGTGATTTCCAAACGCCTGATCGAACAGATGGGCGGCGAGATCGGCGTCGACAGCAACCCCGGCAGCGGCTCGGAGTTCTGGATCAGCCTGACCCTGCCCAAGGCCCGTGACGATGGCGACGACCTGCCGCGCGCACCACTGCAGGGGCGCCGCGTGGCGATGCTGGAAAGCCACGAGCTGGCCCGTCAGGCGCTGCAGCACCAGCTGCAGGACTGCAGCCTGGAGGTGCAGGAATTCACAAGCCTCGACCCGTTGCTGGAACAGGTGGCACGCCAGCGCGACGCCGGCCAGCCGATCGAGCTGGCCGTGCTCGGGGTCAACCTGCAGGAGCTGCCGCCGGAGCAGCTCGGCCAGCGCCTGTGGGAGCTCGATCGCCTGGGCTGCAAGACCCTGGTGCTCTGCCCCACCACCGAACAGGCGCTGTACCACGAAGCGCTGCCCGACACCCACCTGCAGCTGCAGGCCAAGCCGGCCTGCACGCGCAAACTGCTGCGCGCCCTCGGTGAGCTGGTCAGCCCGCGCCCCTTCAAGGTCGAGGCCCCCGCCCCGCTGACCAGCCGCGCGCCACGCCTGCTGTGCGTCGACGACAACCCGGCCAACCTGCTGCTGGTGCAGACCCTGCTCAGCGACATGGGTGCCGAGGTGGTGGCGGTGGACAGTGGCTATGCCGCCGTCGAGGCCGTGCAGCAGCACAGCTTCGACCTGGTGTTCATGGACGTGCAAATGCCCGGCATGGACGGCCGCCAGGCCACCGAGGCGATCCGCCTGTGGGAACAGGAGCGCGAGCGCAGCCCGCTGCCGATCGTCGCCCTCACCGCCCATGCCCTGGCCAATGAGAAACGCGCCCTGCTGCAAGGCGGCATGGACGACTACCTGACCAAGCCGATCAACGAACGGCAGCTGGCCCAGGTGGTGCTCAAGTGGACCGGCCTGGCCCTGCGCAACCATGCCCAGCCCGCCCCCGCCGCAGCGATCAGCAGCGCCAGCCTGCGCGTACTGGATGCCGAGGAAGGACTGCGCCTGGCAGCCGGCAAGGCCGACCTCGCCAGCGACATGCTGAACATGCTGCTGGCCGGTCTGCCCGCCGACCGCCAGGCCATCCGCCAGGCCCGCGAGACCGGCGAACGCGGCGCCCTGATCGAGCGCGTACACCGCCTGCACGGCGCCACCCGCTACTGCGGCGTACCGCAGCTGCGCGCCGCCTGCCAGCGCAGTGAAACCCTGCTCAAGCAGGACGACCCGATGGCCCAGGCAGCCCTCGATGAACTGGACGCGGCCATTGCCCGGCTCGCCGAAGAAGCCACGGTCAGCGCCTGAGGAGTTCCGATGAATATCATCCTGTTCAGCAGCAAACCCTACGACCGCGCCAGCTTCCAGGCTCTGGCGCTGCCGGGCGACTGGCAGCTGCAGTTCCAGGACTGCCTGCTGACCGCGGACACCACGGCCCTGGCGGAAGGCTGCGAGGTGGTCTGCGCCTTTATCAACGACAACCTGTCCGCGCCGGTACTGGAGCGCCTGGCCGCCGGCGGCACGCGGCTGATCGCCCTGCGCTCGGCCGGCTACAACCACGTCGACCTCAAGGCCGCCGAACGCCTGGGGCTGAGCGTGGTGCGGGTGCCGGCCTATTCGCCGCACGCGGTGGCCGAGCACGCGGTGGCGCTGATCCTGGCGCTCAACCGGCGCATCCACCGCGCCTTCAACCGCACCCGCGAGGGCGACTTCTCGCTGCACGGGCTGACCGGCTTCGACCTCCACGGCAAGACGGTCGGCGTGGTCGGCGCCGGCAAGATCGGCCAGGCCTTTGCCGGCATCATGGCCGGCTTCGGCTGCCGGGTGCTGGTCTACGATCCCTATCCGGTGCCTGAGCTGGCGAGTTTCGGCGGCCACCAGGTCACCCTCAACCACCTGATCGCGGAGAGCGACATCATCAGCCTGCACTGCCCCTTGAATGAGGGCAGCCGTCACCTGATCGACAACGCCCGCCTGGCGCAGATGAAGCGCGGCGCCATGCTGATCAACACCGGCCGCGGCGCGCTGGTCGATACGCCGGCGCTGATCGGCGCGCTGAAAAGCGGCCAGCTCGGCTACCTCGGTATCGACGTCTACGAAGAAGAAGCCGAGCTGTTCTTCGAGGACCGCTCCGACCTGCCGTTGCAGGACGATGTGCTGGCGCGCCTGCTGACCTTCCCCAATGTCATCGTCACCGCCCACCAGGCCTTCCTGACGCACGAGGCGCTGGCCGCCATCGCCGGCACCACCCTCGACAACATCGCCGCCTGGGCCGCCGGCACGCCGGTCAACCGGGTGACATCTGCCGCGTGATAGCATCCCGCCCAGCTCAGGAGGCTGCATGACCACCCACGATTTCCGCTACACCCTGCTCAACCCGCAACACACCCTGACCGAATGCCGCGCCCTGGCGCCGGGCCGCTACCAGGTGACCGGCAACGGCGGCGCCGTGCAGGCCGGCGACACCCTGCTGGTGACCCTCAAGGGCAGCCGCGAGCTGTCCATGAGCCTGGCCGTGGAAAAAGTCCGCCATCTGATCAACCCGCCCGGCCAGTGGATGGCGGTGGCCAACGGCCCGGCATTCCGCGAACTGGCGATCCATACTTGGCAGGTCGATTGCGATGCCTGCGGCAAGCGCATCGACCTGGAATTCGCCGTCGACGCCAGCCTCGGCACCAAGGCCCAGGCACCGGCAGCCGAGGCACGCCTGGCCGAACTGGGCTGGGCCAGCCGCGGCGGCAAGCACTTCTGCCCTGCCTGCAAGGAACAAAGCACATGAAGCATGCCCTGGTTCCCGCCCTGTTCGCCGCCACCCTCAGCGGCTGCGCCAGCGACCCGGTCCAGCTGGAAAACGACAAGACCTACCGCGTGGAATGGATCGGCGAGCGCCCGCTGATCGACCGCAGCCACCTCACCATCACCCTCGGCGAGGACGGCCGCGCCTATGGCAGCGCCGGCTGCAACCACTGGTTCGCCAGCTACCGTCGCGATGGCGACGCGCTGCGCTTCGAGCAGCCCGGCGCCACCCGCAAGCTGTGCGCGCCCGCACTGATGGAGCAGGAACAGCGCTTCCTCGAAGCCCTCGGCCAGGTGCAACGCTGGGACGTGTCCGGCATTGGCCAGCTGCGCCTGTGGCCGGCAGAGGGCAAGCCGATCCGGCTGTGGCCGGAAGAAGGCTAACCCCCCCGCCCACTCCTATGGATGGGATAGGGAAGCGAAAGCCTCCTGCCAACATTAGGAGTCTCCGCCCCACCGCATTATCCCCTCTCCCGTTTACGGGAGAGGGCCAGGGAGAGGGCCGGCCATATACCCTCTCCCCCGGCCCCTCTCCCACAAGTGGGAGAGGGGAGCCACAGCCCGGGATAAGACCCAAACCGTTTATGCCCTACCCCTCGAATAGCTCCAGCTGCTCATGCCGCCCACGCAAATCCAGCAGCCGTACGCCCACGCCGAGCAGGCGCACTGGCTTGTTGCCGCGCGCGAAAGCGGCGCTCATCAGCAGCTTGTAGCTGTCCAGGTCACGGCGCGCACCGGCCTGTTCCAGGGTGGTCTGGCTGAAGTCGTGGAACTTGATCTTGACGAACGGCTTGTCCGGCCGATAGCTCGCATCCAGCCGCGCCATGCGTGAATCGAGCTGGCGCAGCAGCTCGGGGAGTTGCTCCAGGCAGCTGGCCAGGTCCGGTAGATCCTTGTCGAAGGTGTTCTCCACGCTCACCGACTGGCGCCGACTGTCCACCTGCACCGCACGCTCATCGACGCCCCGCGCCAGGTGCCACAGGCGTTCGCCAAAACTGCCGAACTCGCGCACCAGGGCCAGCTTGCTCCAGTCGCGCAGGTCCAGGCAGGTGTCGATGCCCAGGCGCCCCAGCTTGTCCGCCGTGACCTTGCCCACTCCGTGCAGTTTGTTCACCGGCAGTGCGGCGACGAAGTCCTCGACCTGATCGGGGGTGATCACGAACAGGCCATTGGGTTTGCGCCAGTCACTGGCGATCTTGGCCAGGAACTTGTTCGGCGCCACCCCGGCGGACACGGTGATGTGCAACTCCTGCGACACCCGCCGGCGAATGTCCTGGGCGATGCGCGTGGCGCTGCCGTCGAAATGCGAGCTGGCGGACACGTCCAGGTAGGCTTCGTCCAGCGACAGCGGCTCGATGATCTCAGTGTAATCGCGGAAGATCGCGTGGATTTCCCGCGACACTGCCTTGTAGGCATCCATGCGCGGGCGCACCACCTGCAGGTCCGGGCACAGCTTCAGCGCCTGGCCCATGGGCATGGCCGAGCGCACACCCCAGGCCCGCGCCTCATAGTTGCAGGTGGCGACCACCCCGCGCCGGTCGGCAGCCCCGCCCACCGCCAGCGGTTTGCCGGCCAGGCGCGGATCGTCACGCATCTCGATGGCGGCGTAGAAACAGTCGCAGTCGATGTGGATGATCTTGCGCACGCCAAGCCCCGTCCGGCCTGCTCTGGAAGCCGAAGTCTACCACCCGCCTCGCGCTAAGCATCTGAGAAAAAACAGCTTTTTCTCAATCAATGGTTGACAGCAACGCGTTCGCCGCTAGAATGGCGGCCGCGGGATGGAGCAGTCTGGTAGCTCGTCGGGCTCATAACCCGAAGGTCGTCGGTTCAAATCCGGCTCCCGCAACCAGATTCAGAAGAAGGCCACTCAATCGAGTGGCCTTTTTTCTTGCCTACGATTTATGTAATTGATTAAAAAACAGAAATCGATTGACACACACCAATCTCTGAGTAGAATGGCCGGCGCGGGATGGAGCAGTCTGGTAGCTCGTCGGGCTCATAACCCGAAGGTCGTCGGTTCAAATCCGGCTCCCGCAACCAGATTCCGCAAAAGGCCACTCAATCGAGTGGCCTTTTGCGTTTTGGGCGAACCAATCTGGCAGATGGCAACCCCAGGCCCTACCAGCGCGCCCTCCTCCCGGCCACACGGCAATCGAGTCCGTGCATTCCTCAACGCACACCGAAGTGAGCAAACATTGATCTCGCTTCAGACTGTCTTAAGCCAGAACCACTAAGCTGCACTCAAGCCCGCCGGAAGATGCGGAACGAGAGGAAGCGTGATGAGCTGGAAAAACACCGAACACCGCTATGGCAGCCTGTCCATCGGGCTGCACTGGCTGATGCTGGTATTGATTGCCGTGGTCTACTGCACCATGGAGTTTCGCGGCCTGTTCCCGAAGGGGACTGACGAGCGCGAATTGATGAAGCAGACCCATTTCATGCTGGGCCTGAGCATCTTCGCCCTGGTCTGGGTACGCCTGATCGCGCGCCTGATCGCACCCACCCCGAAAATCGTGCCGGCCATTCCCGCCTGGCAGGCCATCCCCGCCAAGCTCATGCACCTGGCGCTGTACGCCCTGATGATCGGCACCCCGCTGCTCGGCTGGCTGATCCTCAGCGCCTTTGGCAAACCCATTCCCTTCTTCGGCCTGGAGCTGCCAGCACTGGTCGCGCCCGACCATGACTTCGGCGAGCAACTGGAGCACTGGCACGTGCGCCTGGCCGAAGCCGGCTACTGGCTGATCGGCCTGCATGCCGTCGCCGGGCTGTTCCACCACTATATAAGCCGCGACAACACCCTGACCCGGATGCTACCGGGACGCGACTGACATCTCTGCAAAGAACGGCGCCCATCGGCGCCGTTTTTCATGGCCCTGGACTACGGCCGGCAAATCGCACGCCACGCCGATCAGTTATCCGAGCAGGCTGGTCAAGCCGGCGACCTGCCGCTAGAATTGCGCACTTTTTGATCAGAGGCGCCTACGAGCGCCCGCTCGAGGTTAGCCACCGATGTCCACCGCCACACCGAAAGTCGGCTTCGTCAGCCTGGGTTGCCCAAAGGCCACCGTCGATTCCGAACGCATCCTCACTCAGCTGCGCATGGAAGGGTACGAGATCGTCCCGACCTACCAGGATGCCGACGTCGTGGTGGTCAACACCTGCGGCTTCATCGACAGTGCCAAGGCCGAATCGCTGGACACCATCGGCGAAGCCATCGCCGAGAACGGCAAGGTGATCGTCACCGGCTGCATGGGCGTGTCCGAGAACGCCATCCGCGATGTGCACCCAAGCGTGCTGGCCGTCACCGGCCCGCAGCAGTACGAGCAGGTGGTCAACGCCGTCCACGAGGTGATCCCGCCCAAGGCCGACCACAACCCCTACGTCGACCTGGTGCCGCCGCAGGGCATCAAGCTGACCCCGCGCCACTACGCCTACCTGAAGATTTCCGAAGGCTGCAACCACAGCTGCGCCTTCTGCATCATCCCGTCCATGCGCGGCAAGCTGGTCAGCCGTCCAGTCGGCGACGTGCTGAGCGAGGCCCAGCGCCTGGTCAAGGCCGGCGTCAAAGAGCTGCTGGTAATCAGCCAGGACACCAGCGCTTACGGCGTCGACCTCAAGTACAAGACCGACTTCTGGGAAGGCCAGCCGGTCAAGACGCGCATGAAGGAGCTGTGCGAAGCACTCTCCAGCATGGGCGTGTGGGTACGCCTGCACTACGTCTACCCCTACCCCAACGTCGACGACGTGATCCCGCTGATGGCCGCCGGCAAGCTGCTGCCTTACCTGGACATCCCCTTCCAGCACGCCAGCCCGAAAGTGCTCAAGGCCATGAAGCGCCCCGCCTTCGAAGACAAGACCCTGGCGCGCATCAAGGCCTGGCGCGAGATGTGCCCGGAGCTGACCATCCGCTCCACCTTCATCGTCGGCTTCCCCGGCGAAACCGAAGAAGACTTCCAGTACCTGCTGGACTGGCTGACCGAAGCCCAGCTCGACCGCGTCGGCTGCTTCCAGTACAGCCCGGTGGAAGGCGCCCCGGCCAACGACCTGGGCCTGGAGCCGGTACCGGATGACGTCAAGCAGGATCGCTGGGACCGCTTCATGGCCCATCAGCAGGCCATCAGCGCCGCCCGCCTGCAGCGCAAGATCGGCACCGAGATCGAAGTGCTGATCGACGAAGTCGACCACGAAGGCGCCGTCGCCCGCTCCTGGGCCGATGCACCGGAAATCGACGGCAGCGTGTTCATCGACTCCACCAGCGTGCAACCGGGCGACAAGGTGCGCGTACGCGTCGTGGATGCCGACGAATACGACCTCTGGGCCGAACTGGTCTGATCGTACAGCGCTGAGAAAAAGCCCCGCCAATGCGGGGCTTTTTCATGCCCGGTCGAGCGGGCTCAGCACACCCAAGCCACCGCGATTGAGCACATGGGTGTAGATCTGCGTGGTCTTCACATCGGAGTGGCCGAGCAACTCCTGCACGGTCCGGATGTCCTGGCCGCTCTCCAGCAGATGCGTGGCGAAGGAATGGCGCAGGGTATGAGGCGTCGCGGGCTTGTGCAGGCCAACCCTGCGTACGGCATTGCGAACCGCCCGCTGAATGGTCTTTTCATGCAAATGATGGCGAAAGATGCCGCCGGAACGCGGGTCCTCTGAACGGTTGACCGAAGGGAATACGAACTGCCAGCCCCACTCGGCAGCCGCATTGGGATACTTGCGCGCCAGGGCATGCGGCAGATTGGCCCGACCATAACCTTCCCGCAGATCTTGCTCGTGCAGGGCTCGTACCCGCTGCAGATGCAGCTCCAGTGGCGCAGCCAGCTTGCGCGGCAGCATGGTCACCCGATCCTTCTGCCCCTTGCCATCGCGGATCAGGATTTCCAGGCGAGCAAACTCCACATCTTTCACGCGCAAACGCAGCACTTCCATCAAACGCATACCGGAGCCATACAGGAGACTGGCTATCAACCACAACGTGCCATCCAGTTGCGCCAGCACGCTCGCCACCTCCTCCCGCGTCAACACCACCGGCAAGCGTTGCGGACGGCGTGCCCTAATGACGCCGTCCATCCATGGCAGTTCGATCTGCAGGACCTGCTTATAAAGGAAGAGAATCGCCGACAGCGCCTGGTTCTGCGTGGAGGCCGAAACATCCCGGCGCACCGCCAGATCACTCAGGAAAGCCTCGACTTCCGGACCTCCCATCTCCTGCGGATGGCGATACTTGTGGAAGCGGATATAGCGCTTGACCCACTCCAGATAGACAGCTTCGGTGCGAATCGAATAGTGTCGAAGACGAATTTGCTCGCGTACCTGATCGAGCAGCTTGGGCTTGTCATCCATGTCGCAATTGCTCCCTGATTCATGTCGCATCTCCTGATGCCATCTGCAGGCTAGACAAGGACTTGCTGGACGACAAGGAACGTTATGCGACACAAGTGGCGGAAAAAATTACGCCATTTGTGTCGTCTACTTATAGTTAGGCAATCCAAATGAGCACATCCGAACGAGATCAGGATCTATGGGAAATGCGGAAAATCTCAAAAGCCCAGAAAGCCCTATTTCCACGCCCGTGCTCGCCAGAGCAAGAGCAATGCATCCGCAGCTCAGAACAATACAAATCTCTGCAAGCAAAATTTGACGCCATCTTCATCAAATATGGCAACAACCCCAACATATTCAAAGACAGTGAAAGAGCAAATTCTAAAAGAAATTCTGGCAAAACCATCAAGTGCACTGTCCATAGAAGCCAGAAACGAGCAGAGAAACAAAAGAAGAATCTTGAAATCAAGCAATCCACCATGGAACCGAGCGATGCCTAACAAACGGTTCAAAGTCGTTCGCTTCGCTCACTCGGGACGCCCGCAAGCTGCGCTCGCGGTCGCCCCTTAACCTGTCCGTTAGCTTCAAGGAGGAACTTATGAGCCAGAAAATCGAAGCACAGCTCAGCCTAGGAACTTGGGTCTATCTTGCAGGGCTGGTCGGCCTTACCGGCGGCTTCACTATCGGTGCCATCTCGGCAACCTGGGCGCTGATACACGGAAATCTTATCGAGGCACTAGTCACCCTCCTCACTAGCCCTATATGTGGCCTGCTGGGGTTGTGCCTATACGCTGCCCTTGGCTTTCCCGTATACAAATACCTCAGCTCAAAGTACCCCGGTGTAAGAGAAATAACTGCGGTATTTTCAGGCGTCAATGACAGCGAGCCTCAAAGCTAACAATACGCTCAACTTTCGCTCACTCCGCTCGCTGGACGTCCAAAAGCTGCGCTTTTGGCCGCCCGTTAGCTTAATCGTTAGACCTAGATCATGAACGGACTCACCCGCGAAAACTCATCAACCATTGCCTTTGTCGTGAATTGCTACCTAAGCAACTCAATAAGCACAGATGAATTGCAGCAATGGGCTATTCGAATCATGGAGTCAACTGAAGCATACCCAGACTACATAGCTGAGTTGCTTAGCTTTGATGCTCCTCGCTTCCATATCTACAAAACAATCGGCTTCAGCCCTGACCGCAGCTTTACAAATCAGGAGGACGAAGCAATTTTTGGCATTGCATACCTACGTAATCGCGAGGTGTTTGACGGCCCAGCTAGAGAGCATGCTATAAACTCGTTACATATGAACCAAGCTCTCCTTACAGAATTCAGAACTGTTTTTCCGTTCATCCAAGTAGCGGTGTAAGGTCTAACAAATGGTTCAAATCGTTCGCTTCGCTCACTGGGACGGGCTAAAGCCCGCCCCTTAACCAAACGTTAGCGGTAAAACTCAAACACACACCAGGCAGTTAAATGCTAGCTCGAAGACTAACCATATTGACGATTATCGCAATAGCTCTTGGCCATGCTATTGGCAATATACCACCCATTAGCCAACTTTCATTTCTAATTAATCTAACACCTTCATCCGAAGGTGTTGCATCAAAAATCAACACAGCCACAGCCGCATCACTAAGCCTTTCAATTATTTTCTGCCTGTTAGCAACCGTTATTTATTCCCTGCAGAATAAAGAAGATCTTGCAACAGCACAGATATTTGAATGGTATGGATGCCTTATATTCGGCGGAGCACTTCTTTTATTCTTTTATTGGCTAATAACAAATGTATGGGCAGCAGGCTTTCCACCAATACAGCATGGCCGTGTGGCTAGAGCACTCTACCACCTCAGTTTAAAAAGCGAGCTATGGCTATCACTTGCAAGCTTTATTCTATTTCTCATGGGAAACCTTGGCTTATATATATTTACAAAAGTTCCGCTACTGCTTCACGCCCAAGTAAAGCAACGTGCCACCGAAAATAAATGAAACCGCTAACTAGTGGTTCAAGTCGTTCGCTCCGCTCACTCGGGACCGGCTAAAGCCGGCCCCTTAACCAAACGTTAGGCGCAAGGGCAAAATTGGTTATTCAGCACCGAGCCAGGAAACACAATTATCGCATCGTCGCGGTGTTCCTGAATCGAATGGTCGCCTGGCAGTAGAGGCCGTTATTTGTGGCCAGCAAAGGAGTTGCTTTCAGAGAATGTGCACATC
The DNA here is from genome assembly GCF_048595745.1 of Pseudomonas stagnisoli. NCBI lineage: Bacteria > Pseudomonadati > Pseudomonadota > Gammaproteobacteria > Pseudomonadales > Pseudomonadaceae > Pseudomonas > Pseudomonas stagnisoli. The sequence continues at coordinate 1,368,812 of NZ_CP184361.1, read as the reverse complement.
ACAAATAACTTCCGAGGCCAAAACCGACACGCCGTGCGCTCCGCCGGTCATGCTCGGCGCTGGCATGATTTCCGGCGTTCGGCTGGGCTGTCTAACAATTGGCTCAAGTCGCTCGCTTCGCTCACTCGGGACCGGCATAGCCGGCCCCTTAGCCAAACGTTAGGCACCATGGAGATACATTTGCATGGACGTTACGCAAAACCAATTGTTGGCTTTCGCCGTTTACGAAATCCGGCAATTGCTCGCCCATCATTTAGGTAGCGACGACACTTCTGATCCGGCGGTAAAAGCTGCAGCCCATCTGGCATATGCTCTCCATAATCAAGCTGACGCCATCCTACAAGGGCGCACATTTGATCCTCAAAAAGCAATAGAATCTCTGAGCGCAGTAGATCGAATGCTGGAAACAAGTTTTCAAGCTAGGTTCTTACAATCAGTTAGCCATGATGCCTAACTAGTGGTTCAAATCGTTCGCTTCGCTCACTGGGACCGGCTAAAGCCGGCCCCTTAACCAAACGTTATGCAGCAAGGAACGCAGCCATGACCATCCTTATCTACGCCGTCATCGGGTTATCCATTGCAGCGGTAGTAATCGCATACAACGCCATGCGAATCCGCCGCTTGCGCCTGAGAGGTCTATATCCAGAACCCGGCCAAGCAACAATGCAACACGTCAAAAGTCTAATCAACACGGGCAACAAAGCCCTTGCAATTAAAGTTTATCGAGAAATTCACAGCGTAAGCCTAAAGAAAGCAAAACAAGCCATCGAGAACATTGTTAATGCCGCATAACAATGTGCTCAACACCGTTCGCTCCGCTCACTGGACTCGTAAAAGCTGCGCTTTTACTCGCCTGTTAGCACAACGTTAGGGTAAAAACTTGGCAGGACACATATTAGGGTATCTTCAAAAGGCAAGATCCCTTAACGAATTTATTTGGGCTGCTCTTGCCTCTCTTATCCTATCGGCAGTGGCCTGGGCATGCTATCTAAACACTCATGAACTTCACGCATCACATGCCACAAACGAAGCAACCGAAGCTACTATCACGATCAAGCACATTGATCGCGGCCACCGATATGGCTTTTTTGTCTTAGGCACGAAGAGCGGCACCTCACAACTCTTAAAGTTCACGGCACTAAATAAATACACTGAAACCACTAAAAAAGCATTTCAGCCATATATCAACAAAGAAATTACCATCCAGCATAGTGATGGATTCATGATCTCATGCCACGCCAATGGCAAACAAATATGCACCCCAAAATGCGAGAATTTAAGTGAGTGCGATGCTAAAGCTTTATCAAGGGAAAAATATTTCTTCCGGGACGCTTCAATTGCCCTCTTGGCATTTTCAGCAATTTGCCTTCTTTCCCATATCGCAAACAGAGAGCGGCCCTAACAAATGGTTCAAGTCGTTCGCTTCACTCACTCGGGACCGGCTAAAGCCGGCCCCTTAACCAAACGTTAGGCGTAAGAGCAAAAGTCATGGTCGATGACCGTGCAATAAAACAAAGCTGCCGCACCGCGGCGCTCCTGAATCGAATGGTCGCCTGGCAGTAAATGCCGTTATTTGTGCTCAGCAAGGGAGTTGCTTTCAAGAAATGCGCACATCACAAATAACCTCCGGGGCCAAAGCCGACACGCCCTGCACTTCATCAATCATGCCCGGCTGTGGCAGCATGTCCTGCGTCCGACTCGATGTCCTCTGCCTAACAATTGGCTCAAGTCGTTCGCTTCGCTCACTCGGGACGTCCAATAGCTGCGCTATTGGCCGCCCCTTAGCCAAACGTTAGGCGCAAGGCCAAAATGTTGGTTTCGGCACCGAGTCAGGAAACACAATCACCGCATCAACGCGGTATTCCTGAATCGAATGGTCGCCTGGTAGTAGAGGCCGTTATTTGTGGCCTGCAAAGGAGTTGCTTTCAGAGAATGTGCACGTCACAAATAACCTTCCGGGCCAAAACCGACACGCCGTGCGCTCCCTCGGTGATGCTCGGCGCTGGCATCATTTCCGGCGTCCGGCTGGGCTGTCTAACAATTGGCTCAAGTCGTTCGCTTCGCTCACTCGGGACGTCCGTAAGCTGCGCTTCCGGCCGCCCCTTAGCCAAACGTTAGTCGCAAGGGCAAAATTGGTTATTCAGCACCGAGCCAGGAAACACAATCACCGCATCGACGCGGTGTTCCTGAATCGAATGGTCGCCTGACTGTAGAGGCCGTTATTTGTGCTCAGCAAAGGAGTTGCTCTCACACAATGCACACATCACAAATAACCTTCCGGGCCAAAACCGACACGCCGTGCGCTCCGCCGGTCATGCTCGGCGCTGGCATCATTTCCGACGTACGGCTGGGCTGTCTAACAATTGGCTCAAGTCGTTCGCTTCGCTCACTCGGGACGTCCGTAAGCTGCGCTTCCGGCCGCCCCTTAGCCAAACGTTAGGCCCCGAAATGAAGCAATACGATGTTGTCCAAGTTATTGCACTTCGAGACGAGCGCTTTTCAAAGTCGAGTGCAGATTACGAACGCAACCCTTGCATCGGGGACGTTGGAACAATTATTGAGGTGTACTCAAATCCAGAGCCGGCATTTGAGGTTGAGTGCTCTGATAGTAATGGGCGCACTATTTGGCTCGCAGCAATGTATCCGGAAGAGCTAAAACTTAGTGGTCAAAAATAAACTCTGCAGCTAGCCTAACTAGTGGTTCAAACCGTTCGCTTCGCTCACTGGGACGGGCTAAAGCCCGCCCCTTAACCAAACGTTAGGCCACAAGGAAGAACCGTTGAAAGCTCTTGACCTTTTAAGATGCACCATAATCAGCCTTTTGCTCTCTCTAGCTGCGCCAGGCTTAACAATGCAGTCTGCGGCGCCAGAGGAAGGCGAAGTCGTTATGGATCTTTCCGCTGTTTCAGAAGAACAGTTAGAGAATGCCGCTACAGAAGAAGAGTTTGAGAACTTAATATCAAGCATTCCCAAAAAAGAGATAGAAAGTTCCTGGGAAGGGTCTCTATACGCATTTAGCCACCCACAAATCTTCTATTTTTATCTTGTGGCAGCTGCTTATATATTCCCTTTTATCTTTCTAGCCTCGGTAGCCTCTTCATTTTTAAGCATCCGAAGCAGGTCACGCGCGGAGCCGGCCTAACAATGCGCTCAACTTTCGCTCACTTCGTTCGCTGGACGTCCAAAAGCTACGCTTTTGGCCGCCCGTTAGCTTAATCGTTAGAGATAGTCATGAACAAACGCGCTCTCGTCATAGGGCTATTCATAGCAGTTCTAGCAAGCGTCATTTCACAAGCCTTACTACACGGCCAAAAAGCAATTGCTACCGATGCGGCCTTATACATCCCATATTTCCTATCACCTCTTTTCAGCCTTCTTATACAAGCCACATCCATGCTGGCATGGGCCGTGCCTGGACTGTATGTAGGTTATTCATGCAAAAACAAACCAGTGCAGCATGCTGCAATCGTAGGAGCAGCATATGCAGCAATACTTGGAGCAGGTGTATTCGCAATGCAATCTTCCAAACTAATCGACACTGACTCCATGCTGGTGTTCGCAGTATCTTCTTTAACGCAAATGGCAAAATATTCCGTGCTCTTCGCGCTAAGCGCTCCTGCCGGCTATTTTCTTGCCACGCATCGTGCAAATCTCTAACAATTGGTTCAAATCACTCGCTCCGCTCGCTGGGACCGGCTAAAGCCGGCCCCTTAACCAAACGTTAGCTTCAATCACCGCCACATACATTGGAGACGCTAAAAATGGACTTAAAACAGGCATGTCACGAGATCCTGGACGCAATAGAAAGGAATGGCCTCCAGAAAAAAGAATACAACCACCAACAATTGATCGAGCAAATTGATCCATTCTTGGAAAACATTAAACTCTGCGAATTTTGGGATATATTAGATTTCATTTATGAAATCTCCACACTTGATGCATTAGGAATAGCAATCTGGGACGACTGCAATGAATATCAAGAGGTGGGATTTTACAAAGAAAACCTGCTTAAGCTTAGCGAAATAAGCCTCGGAGAAATTAAGTTTTCGGAAGTCGAAGAGACATGGCACAACAGCGGAAAGCTGACCATCTTAGTTAAAGAAGAAAGCACTACAGAGACTATAGAATTAAATCCATTACAAAGTCACGACCTAACCCCCGAAGAATTCATTACCTACATAAAAAACAAAGCAAATCAACTCCAAGGTAACATTCGCCCCCTAATAATAGAGAGAGGGGGTTTTCTGGCTATATACATCATGCCAGCCCATCTTGCCACAGAGCTTTCCAATGTTCGCGACGCAGTTAAAAGTCACAGCTAACAATGCGCTCAACTGCCGCTCACTTCGTTCGCTGGACAGCCAAAAGCTACGCTTTTGCCTGCCCGTTAGCTTAATCGTTAGGTTCCATCATGTGCTACATGGCCATAGTAAGTACAACATCCGAAGCTGACCTAACAGCACTCAGTACGCCCCTAGTGCAGTTCTCAAGGAACGTAAGCGCTATACCAGAAGCGGCCCTCCTGCGTTACCCAAATAAATGGTTCCTTGGTTCAAAAGACGGTTGCAGTTGTGCATTCAGACATCTTGATCAAAATGCTACAGATCTTGGTTTCTCAGAGCCCGTGGACTGGTGGGAGGAAGACCAAGAAGATATAGATGCAACGCTTCAAGTAGTAGAAGCATTTCATACTATATTGCGCGGCGGCCATAAACTTGACTGCATAGACGCTTGGACCAACGATAGCAAGGAGCCTAAAAATCTTGCAGGTGATCTTGTGGTTGACCTAAATAAAGTTGGCGCCAAGAGCTTCCGTTTTTTTGAGGGCTATCGCTTTGAACTCGAAGCCAGAACCTAACTAGTGGTTCAAGCCGCTCGCTTCGCTCACTCGGGACCGGCTAAAGCCGGCCCCTTAACCAAACGTTAGAAGCCGTCGCATGGAATCCGAGAATCCCATGATCGCTCGCCCCAAATTCGTTGGTTACAGCTTGCTATTCTTAGTCATGCCATTAGATATTTGGATTTTATCAGGCGTCACATCGAGAAGCATTGAAAACTCTTTATTCATTGCACTTCTCTGCATTCCTGCCAGCTATTTTGTAGTCAAGTGCCTTTCAACAGAAAAGCAGGATATCTCCGAACTCATCAGTCTTCGCGAAGCACGTATCATTTATTTCACCTGTATCATCGGTGCCTTAGCTGCATGGTTCTGGTCCGGTTTTCTATTTGCCCTTCCAGGATTTCTAGCTGCACTATTATTTTCAATACGCGAACATAAAATCAGGAAAATTGTGCGAGGCGTCAGCTTCTAACTACTGGTTCAAGTCGCTCGCTTCGCTCACTCGGGACCGGCTAAAGCCGGCCCCTTAACCAAACGTTATGCACAAGGAAAAGTCATGCGTACCGCCAACATAGCAATTATGTTCAGCCTTGCAGCCATAAGCGCAATACTAGGAGTGCTTTCTTTAATTACAGGAATTAATAACTATCCTAACAGTCTAACTGCAACAGCATCGCTAACAGGCCTACTAATAATTTCATTGGCCTACGGCCTGCTGGCGCTTGGGAGCAAAGAAAAAAGCGGAAAATTACACTTCCTAACTCTTGTCCTATACGTCATAAGCGCAATTCTTGGTGTAATCGCAAGCAGTAACATCGGCCTAGTTCCTTATATCATGCATAGTATGAACCTGGGCCTCATTCCTGCGTTAAGCTATGTAGTCCCTGTTCTCCCCATCTGCGCCACAGTATCTATCGCAGCATACATAGCTGCTCGCATTTGTATTCAACGCAATAAAATAGGTGCCATACCAGCACCGGGGACAAGCGCATAACAATGCGCTCAACTATCGCTCACTTCGTTCGCTGGACAGTCAAAAGCTGCGCTTTTGCCTGCCCGTTAGCTTAATCGTTAGAGGTTACGTATAAACGTGCAAACATCCAAACCAGACAAAATCCTGGCCGCAGCCACAGTGTTAATTTTTCTTGTGCTAGTGCCTTTCCCATTTGTATTTGAGCTACTCGCGGCGGCAATTCTTGCCCTCATATACAGAAAGCTAACCACCCTTACGCTAGAGCAATTTTGATAAAAGCCACAGACTTAACAGTCACCTTGGCAATAGCCCACTTCTGCATATTCATAATCAACGCTGCCTTAGGAATTATCGTCACTGATAGCGGCCTTCAGCTTCCAATTATCACAAATGGCCTAGCTGCATTCGTACTCAAGAAAATCCTTACCTTTCTGTATTTATTTTCGCTTATCCTACTTTTTATCAAGGTTATCTCAGGGAAAATATTCGACCTTCCTGTTTCATTTAAAGCAATTGAGCGCCTTAATAAATGGCGCATTGCAAACCTCTAACAATGCGCTCAACTGCCGCTCACTTCGTTCGCTGGACGTCCAAAAGCTGCGCTTTTGGCCGCCCGTTAGCTTAATCGTTAGACCTAGATCATGAACGGACTCACCCGCGAAAACTCATCAACCATTGCCTTTGTCGTGAATTGCTACCTAAGCAACTCAATAAGCACAGATGAATTGCAGCAATGGGCTATTCGAATCATGGAGTCAACTGAAGCATACCCAGACTACATAGCTGAGTTGCTTAGCTTTGATGCTCCTCGCTTCCATATCTACAAAACAATCGGCTTCAGCCCTGACCGCAGCTTTACAAATCAGGAGGACGAAGCAATTTTTGGCATTGCATACCTACGTAATCGCGAGGTGTTTGACGGCCCAGCTAGAGAGCATGCTATAAACTCGTTACATATGAACCAAGCTCTCCTTACAGAATTCAGAACTGTTTTTCCGTTCATCCAAGTAGCGGTGTAAGGTCTAACAAATGGTTCAAATCGTTCGCTTCGCTCACTGGGACGGGCTAAAGCCCGCCCCTTAACCAAACGTTAGGCGCCTTAGGAAAGCTCTGTGGAAATCCACACAGCTATTACCCTCATTGCTGTTGCCTCATTTTCGGCAGGCGCAGTACAACCACTCATGTTTACGTGGTTGGTCAGTGTTATCTGTCGCAGTCGCGGACGTGCCAGACCAAACACGCTCGCAGTTATCGGCGCTATGGTTATCAGCCTCGGCACCTGTTCCGCAGTTCTAGTTTTTCTCGCCTCTCTCGGCCGCGCCCCTGCCTTCGCAATCGCGATCCCATTTTTACTTGGTCTTGGTGCCGTGCGGATAATCCGCCGCGAAATATGAGCTTTCTCTCTCAGACGCCTAACAATGCGCATATGGACTCTCCCCACAAGCAGTGAGGAAAGCTTTTTTCGATCCTGTCGTCAGCGCGGTTGCAATCGCATATCCGGCCTTGCGTGGGCTAGTGCCCGGGCCACTCTGTAGTTCGCGCAGCGAGGGCTCAGCGCTCAAGCGATCTCTAGGATCAGCATTGTTATCGGCCTTGTTCCGTTGCAGGACTCGCTCGTTCCACGGTGCTACCCCCACTACCCCCAGAGGCAGGCGCGCACATTGATATGCACGATCCACCCGTAATGGCGGGATGGCTTACCAGGGGCCACGCTCGCTAACATGGGCGCGTCTCCCAGCATGTGTACCCTCATGTCCTACTCCGTCACCCCCGTCGGCTTCATGCGCTCCTGCTTCAAGGAGAAGTTCGCCATTCCTCGTCAGCCGCTGCTCGCGCCAGCCGCGCGTGGGGTGTTGGAGCTGGTGCCGCCGTTCGACCGGGCCGTGGCCGTGGAGGGGCTGGAGCGGATCAGCCATGTGTGGCTGCTGTTCCTCTTCCATCAGGCGCTGGAGGACAAGCCGCGACTGAAGGTGCGGCCACCGCGCCTGGGCGGCAATGCCACGCTGGGGGTATTCGCCAGCCGCGCCACTTACCGGCCCAATGGCATTGGGCAGTCTGTGGTGAAGCTGGACCGCGTCGAACCGGGGCGGCTGTGGCTGTCCGGCATCGACCTGCTCGACGGCACGCCAGTGCTGGATATCAAGCCCTACGTGCCTTACGCCGACCAGGTACCCGAAGCCTTCAACCGCATCGCCGATGCACCGCCGGTGGCGGTACCGGTGGAATGGAGCGCCAGCGCCCTGGACCAGGCCCAGGCGCATGCGCAGCGCCTGGGCGAGCCGCTGGTGGAGCTGATCGAGCAGTGCCTGGCCCAGGACCCGCGCCCGGCCTATCAGGTGCCGGAGCCGGAGCGGCGCTATGGCGTGCTGCTGTGGGACGTGCAGGTACGCTGGCACTACCCCGAGCCGGGGCGTATCCGTGTTCTGGAAGTGGTGCCGGGCTAAGCGGTTGCCGCCCTCCCGGATTGCACCCGGCTATATCCTTAGCGGCGCCCCGCCCCGAATTGCATCAGGGCTACATCCCTCTCCCCCTGCCCCTCTCCCGTGAACGGGAGAGGGGTGCACTGAGGCCAGAAACGACAAACCCGCCGATTGGCGGGTTTGTGGATGGTGCGGCTGGCGCTTATTTCTCGACGAAGGCGCGCTCGATCAGGTAGTCGCCCGGCTCGCGCATGCGCGGGGAGATCTTCAGGCCGAAGCTGTCGAGAACCTCGCTGGTCTCGTCGAGCATGCTCGGGCTGCCGCAGATCATGGCGCGGTCGTCCTGCGGGTTGATCGGCGGCAGGCCGATATCCTCGAACAGTTTGCCGCTGCGCATCAGGTCGGTCAGACGGCCCTGGTTCTCGAAGGGCTCACGGGTCACGGTCGGGTAGTAGATCAGCTTTTCCTTCACCGCTTCGCCGAAGAACTCGTTCTGCGGCAGGTGCTGGGTGATGAATTCGCGGTAGGCCACTTCGTTCACGTAGCGCACACCGTGAACCAGGATCACCTTCTCGAAACGCTCATAGGTCTCGGGGTCCTGGATCACGCTCATGAAGGGCGCCAGGCCGGTGCCGGTGCTGAGCAGGTACAGGTGCTTGCCCGGGTTGAGGTCGTCGAGCACCAGGGTGCCGGTGGGCTTCTTGCTGATAAGGATTTCGTCGCCTTCCTTGAGGTGCTGCAGCTGCGAGGTCAGCGGGCCATCCGGCACCTTGATGCTGAAGAACTCCAGGTTCTCTTCCCAGTTCGGGCTGGCGATGGAGTAGGCACGCATCAGCGGGCGGCCGTTGGGCTGCTGCAGGCCGATCATCACGAACTGGCCGTTCTCGAAGCGCAGGCCCGGGTCGCGGGTGCACTTGAAGCTGAACAGGGTGTCGTTCCAGTGATGCACACTGAGCACGCGTTCCGAGTTCATGTTGCTCATGCGGGTGTCCTCAAAAAGTTTCGGTATTCAGGTTGCCGGAAAGTGCGTCCGCCCTGGTTGAGCCAGGTCAATGCGGACCGTCGTCTGCTGGCGGCATTGCGCGACATTCTAGTGAGGACCACAATATCTGTTAAGCGAATTATCAAGATATGGATTATTGGTTATATAGATATGCGATTCACACTCAGACAATTGGAAGTCTTCGTCGCCGTGGCCAAGCAGGAAAGCGTGTCGCGTGCGGCGGAATCGCTGGCCCTCTCGCAGTCCGCCGCCAGCACCTCGCTCAGTGAGCTGGAGCGGCAATCCGACTGCCAGCTGTTCGACCGCGCCGGCAAGCGCCTGTCGCTCAACGCCCTCGGCCGCCAGCTGCTGCCGCAGGCCGTGGCGCTGCTCGACCAGGCTCGCGAGATCGAGCGCCTGCTCAGCGGCAAGACAGGCTACGGCCTGCTGGAGCTGGGCGCCACCCTCACCGTCGGCAATTACCTGGCCACCCTGCTGATCGGCAACTTCATGCAGCGCCACCCGGAATGCCGCCTCAAGCTGCACGTGCAGAACACCGCCAACGTGGTGCAGCAGGTGGCTCACTACGAGCTGGACCTGGGCCTGATCGAGGGTGACTGCCAGCACCCGGATATCGAAGTGCAGCCCTGGGTCGAGGATGAGCTGGTGGTGTTCTGCGCGCCACGCCACCCGCTGGCTGAACGTGGCAGCGCGACCCTGGAAGAGCTGGGTCGCGAGGCCTGGATCCTGCGCGAACAGGGCTCGGGCACGCGCCTGACCTTCGACCAGGCGATGCGCCACCATCCGGCGCAGCTGAACATCCGCCTGGAGCTGGAGCATACCGAGGCGATCAAGCGCGCCGTGGAATCGGGCCTGGGCATCGGCTGCATTTCGCGCCTGGCCCTGCGCGACGCTTTCCGCCGCGGCAGCCTGGTGCCGGTGGAGACGCCGGAACTGGACCTCACCCGCCAGTTCTACTTCATCTGGCACCGTCAGAAGTACCAGACAGCCGCCATGCGCGAATTCCTCGAATTGTGCCGGGAGATGACGGCGGGTATCCGCCGCAGCGACGAGATCATCCTGCCGTCGATCGCCTGAGCGACGACAACAGGAGCCTTTCAGTCAGGCCGAGGCGGCCAGGGGATGAAAGCTGAAGTAGCTGCGCAGGGCATCGACCATGTCGACATACTCGGCCGGCGGTGCCACCAGGGCGAAGCCGGAGTCGAACGTGCCGGGCGTCACGTCTTCGTGGCTCCACTGGCAGGTAGCGGCAAAGTCGATGTTGTGGATGCGGCCATCGCGGCCGGGGATCTTCAGGCGCATGTCGAAACGCGCATTCACCAGCATGGGGTACTGGCTGATCAGCATCAGGCCGTCCAGCGACACGTTGCCGATAAAGCCCATGGGCTTGTCGGTGATGCGGTTGAACACCTTGAGGTAGTAAGGCAGCTGGTGGCGCTCGATGCGACGCTGGATATGCATGGTAGCCAATCGCTATGAAAGTGGTTCGAGTATGGCTGCTGGGCTGCGGCTCGACCAGACTCAGCCGCAGCGCTGGGCGATGCGAGACGACAGACGGCTGCGCGCGGCCTCGACTTCTTCCTCGTCGATGTAGGTGCGCTCGCCATTGGCATCGGTGGTGAAATAGCGACCGTCGCGCTCGATCTGCGAGAGGTTGCGGCGCAGCTCGCTGCATTCCTTGCTGCGCTCGGCGCGCACCTGAGCCGCGCGGGCATCGGTGGCGGCCTTCTCGTCGCGGCGGGCCTCAAAGTACTCCTCGGTACGCTGCTCGCGTTGGCGGGTCGCTTCGTCACGCTCCACCACCTGGGGCTTCACCTCGACGGTTTGCGCGCCTGCTGCGCCGGGCTTTTCGCCGAAGTGCACGCGGCCCTGGGCGTCCGTCCAGCGGTAGATTTCCGCACTGGCGGCAAGGCCCGGAATGAGCAAGGCAATGAACAACAGATGGCGCATGGGGTTCCCTCCTGATACCAGCTTAACGCCGCCCCTCCTCGCTGGGCAGTCCGCCGACCGGCGCGCTGGACATCACAGCGACGCCGGAGAGGCCTTGGCCGCGTCGGTCGCCTGATGATGCCCGAGCTGGCGCAATGTCTCCAGCCTGGCGCGCGCACGGTAGGCGTACTCGCTGGCCGGGTAGCGGCTGATGATGAACTCGTAGGTCTGCGCCGCATCGACGAACAGGTTCTGCCGCTCCAGGCATTGGCCACGCAGCAGGGAGATTTCCGGCTGGATGTAGCTGCGCGAGCGGCTGTTGCGCTCGGCACGCGACAGGTCGAGCAGGGCCTGGTCGCAATCGCCCTCGGTGTAGTGGCGGTAGGCCTCGTCGAGGTGGCGATCCAGCGAGACGCGAGTGCAACCGGCCAGGCTGGCCAGGGTGAGAATCAGGATCAGGGTACGCATGGTGAATTCCTCCGCTGCTGCAGTGTATCGGCGAAGCACAGGTTTTCTGCAGTGCCCGACAGGTAGTGCAGGCGAACAATGACTACAGTGCGCGACCGTAGTAGCCTCGCCGCACGCTATAAAGACTGGAGTTCCCGCATGACCCTGCGCCGCACCAAAATCGTCGCCACCCTCGGCCCCGCCAGCAGTTCCCCGGAAGTTCTGGAGCAACTGATCATCGCCGGCATCGACGTTGCCCGCCTGAACTTCTCCCACGGCACTGCCGACGACCACAAGGCCCGCGCCAACCTGGTGCGCGAACTGGCCGCCAAGCACGGACGCCACGTGGCGCTGCTCGGCGACCTGCAGGGGCCGAAGATCCGCATCGCCAAGTTCGCCGGCAAGCGCATCGAGCTGAAGGACGGCGACCTGTTCCGCCTCTCGGCCACCCACTCGCGCACCGAAGGCACCCAGGAAGTGGTCGGCATCGACTACCCGGCCCTGATCCAGGATTGCGACGTCGGCGACGAGCTGCTGCTGGACGATGGCCGCGTGGTCATGCAGGTCGAGCTCAAGGGCGCCGAAGAACTGCACTGCCGCGTGCTGATCGGCGGCCCGCTGTCCGACAACAAGGGCATCAACCGGCGTGGCGGCGGTCTCACCGCCCCGGCTCTGACGGACAAAGACAAGGTCGACATCAAGCTGGCCGCCGAAATGGAGCTGGACTATGTCGCCGTGTCCTTCCCGCGTGACGCGGCAGACATGGAATACGCCCGCCGCCTGCTCACCGAGGCCGGTGGCAACGCCTGGCTGGTGGCCAAGATCGAACGCGCCGAGGCCGTGGCCGACGACGCCGCACTGGACGGCCTGATCCGCGCCAGCGATGCGGTGATGGTGGCCCGCGGTGACCTCGCCGTGGAAATCGGCGATGCCGAGCTGGTCGGCATCCAGAAAAAGATCATCGCCCACGCCCGCCGCTACAACAAAGCGGTGATCACCGCGACGCAGATGATGGAGTCGATGATCCACAGCCCGATGCCGACCCGCGCGGAAGTCTCCGACGTGGCCAACGCCGCGCTGGACTACACCGATGCGGTGATGCTGTCGGCCGAGAGCGCCGCCGGCGAGTACCCGGTGGAAGCCGTGAAGGCCATGGCACGCGTGTGCCTGGGTGCGGAGAAACACCCGACCAGCCAGAAGTCCAGCCACCGTATCGGCCGTACTTTCGAGCGCTGCGACGAGAGCGTGGCCCTGGCGACCATGTACACCGCCAACCACTTCCCCGGCGTCAAGGCCATCATCAGCCTGACCGAGAGTGGCTACAGCCCGCTGATCATGTCGCGCATCCGCTCGTCGATCCCGATCTTCGCCTTCACCCCGCACCGCGAGGCACAGGCCCGCGTGGCGCTGTTCCGTGGCGTCTACACCGTGCCGTTCGATCCGACGGCCATGCCGGCCAACAAGGTCAGCCAGGCAGCGGTGGACGAACTGCTCAAGCGTGGCATCGTCGAGCCTGGCGACTGGGTGATCCTGACCAAGGGCGACAGCTACCACGGCACCGGTGGCACCAACACCATGAAGATCCTGCATGTGGGTGATCCGCTGGTCTGAGGCATTGCCCCCACAATGTCAGCCCTGAATAGGCCCTGCTTCCCGCACAGCAGGGCCTACTCAAAGTGCCGTCGCTAAGGCAAGCTGATAGCCCCTCGATCATTCACGACATTCATTCGACATGCCTGATCTAGCCCCAAACAGCCGTATAACCCGATCGCCAGACCTGGTTGCAACAGAGATGGATGGCGACATCGTCATGATGCACATAGCGAGCGGTCAGTACTTCGGCATCAGTGGCGTCGGCCCACGCATCTGGGCCCTGCTCGAGCAGCCAAAGACCCTTGATGAGCTGACCAGCACCATCGTCAACGAGTATGTGGTCGACGAGCAGACATGCCGCACCGACATACAGGTATTCGTCAAGGCACTTCTGGATCAGGGCGCAGCCCAGATCACTTGAAGCCCCTGACATGTATGCCCGACTGCGCCGTCAACTGCACAATTTCTTGCTAAAGCCACGTGCCCAGCGCTGCATGCTGCCCGTTGCCTGGCTGCTCCTGGGAATTGGCAGGGCGCTGGTCCTGCTGTTTCCGTTTCGTGTCCTCAGCAGGCTACTGGGCAGGCCACTGGGCCCAAGCCCTGCATCCTCTCTACCCAGCCCACGGCAAACCAGACGTGCACTGGAGATTGGCCGTACAGTGCGCTGGGCGGCCTGCCATACCCCCTGGAGTTCCAACTGTTTCGCCCAGGCCATAGCCGCCGGAATTCTCCTGAGGGTGACAGGTATCCCCTACGCGGTCTGCTTCGGCTTGTCCCGCACCCAGAACAGGGAGCTGGCGGCCCATGCCTGGGTCACTGCGGGCGCCGTAAGGGTCTGCGGGGGTAATGGATTTGCCGGCTATACCGTGGTGGGTTGCTTCATCTCCTGGGGGCACGAGAGTTAATGGCTTCTTTAAACGCTGCGAAAGCTTTTGTACGTCTGCTTAGACGAGCGCCGCCCCGGCAGGTCAGCTGGCTTTTTGCCCTCATGGTGCTCTGCGGGCTAACGGAAGGGCTCGGCATCGCCATCGTCATTCCGCTGCTGCAGGTCATGCAGCCGTCGCCGGAGGCGACCGGAAGCCTTTCGAGCATGCTGCTTTCCGCCTCGGGCACCTTTGGTGATCTGTTAAAGCCCGCCCCGCTACTGACACTGTTCGTTGCACTGGTTTGTTTGCGCAGCCTCATCCAGTTCGGCCGTGAACAGCAGGCCGTGCGCTTGCAGCACGCACTCGTTGACCACCTTCGCCGTGCCTGCTTTTCCGCACTGCTGCATGCCGAGTGGCGCTGGATCATCAAACGTCGGCGCAGCGATCTGGCGAGCCTGCTCCTGAACGACATAAACCGGGTTGGCCATGGTCTCAATTTCGGCCTTGCCGCACTCGCCACCCTGATGACGATGGTGGTCTATCTCACGGCAGCGGCATTGCTGTCCTGGCAAATGACACTGTTGGTGCTGCTGAGCGCCGCTTTGCTGTTATTGATGCTCAACGGCCAGCGCCATCAAGCCCTGAAGCTGGGTCAACAGCTGTCCGAGGCGTTTCGCACGATGCATGCAAGTGTTCAGGACAGCCTGGCGGGCATCCGCCTGAGCAAGACCCTGGGCCGCGAAGAAACTCACCTGGAGCAGTTCGAGCAGGCCATGCGCAACCTGCGCGGACAACAGGAAGCATTTTTGGCCAGCACCGGCAGGACCAGAGCACTGTTTCAGTGCTCGGGAGTGGCATTGCTGGCGCTGTATCTCTATATGGGGCTTGAGATCTGGTCGATCGAGGTGGCCCAGCTACTGACCCTGGTGCTCATATTCGCTCGCCTGATCCCACTTCTGGCGACGTTGCAGCAACAAGTACACCAGTGGCTGCACGCATTACCGGCACTTCTGGACAGCGAGAGTCTGCTCCAGCAGGGCACGGAAGCTACCGAGCAGGTGACTGACGCCGCTTACCCCTGGCACATGCGACACGCCATCAGCCTGCACAACGTTGCCGTGAAATACGCAGAACGCGAGCATGCAGCGCTGGACTCAGTAACCCTCGAGCTGCCTTATCTGAGCACAACAGTCGTCATCGGGCCATCAGGCTCGGGCAAGAGCACACTCGCCGATATCGTGGCCGGCCTGCTCGCTCCGGATGCCGGGACGCTCGCAGTCGATGGTATTCCGATAGATGCCGGCAATCGTCTGTCCTGGCGCCATAACGTGGCCTATGTGACACAGGACATTTTCCTATTCAACGACAGCATCCGCAGTAACCTGCTGTTTGCCTGCGAGAGCGCCAGCGAGGCCACTATGGAAGAGGCCCTTCGCCAGGCCGCAGCCGATTTCGTCTTCGACCTGCCACAGGGCCTCGACACCTTGATCGGCGATGAGGGCGTCAGCCTTTCCGGCGGCGAGCGGCAACGCATTGCCCTGGCGCGCGCACTCCTGCGCAAGCCCGAACTGCTGATTCTCGACGAAGCCACCAGTGCGCTGGATCATGACAACGAGCGACGCATTGGCGACGCCATTGCCAGGCTCCAGGGGAAAGTGACCCTGCTGATCATCAGCCACAAATCGACAGCACTAGAGCACGCCACCCAGGTGATCGAACTGGATCGTGGTCGGTTGCTGGAGCGTTGCAGCAGCACTTCCACTCCACTCATTCAGGAGCCCCCGAGATGTCTCGGCAGCTAGCTCAGCGACAGCTACTCACACTACTGGGAGAGCCGCCCGTCACACTCTCTGAGTTGAGCGAGCAGGACTGGACGACCCTGATTAGCGTGGCCAGCCGGCATCGCCTGCTGCCATTGCTGCACTGGCAGCTGAGTCATATCGATGCAAAGGCCTTGACACCGCCATTCGTACTCGAGCGATTGAGCAACGCCTATCGCAATGCCACCCTGCAGAGCCTCAAACAGGGCGCGGCACTTCGGCAGGTCACTCAACTGCTGGAGGCGGCCGGCATTGACAGCCTGGCACTCAAGGGGGCGTATCTGGCTTTTTACGCCTACCCCACGGCGGGCCTGCGCCCCATGCGCGACTTAGACATTCTCGTGCCGCATGCACAGGCTCTAGAGGCTTTCGACTGCTTGCGACAGGCAGGCTTCAAGCAGCCGGAACACGCCAAAGGGCAAGCCGAGGACTGGCTGGGCAAGCATTGGCACCTGCCGCCATTGATTGATAACAATGGGGTCTGCGTCGAACTGCATACCAGTGTCCATACAGCAGGTGACACAGATGATTGCCTGAGCCAAAACCAGTTGCGCTCCCGCGCGATCCAGGCTCAGGCCTCCGGGGCACCAGCAATGAAGGTGTTGTCCCCCACCGATCAACTGCTGCATCTGATCGTGCATGCTGCGTATCAACATCAGCTCGACAACGGCCCTTTGATCATCAGCGATATCGCCATGCTGCTGACCAAGCACAGCATCGACTGGCCGCTGTTCTGGAACCTGGCTGAGCACGGTGGTTACCGCAAGGGCTGTCATCTGCTACTGGAGATGACCCGTCAGGCCTGGCCACGGCTGGATATTCCCCTGGCGAGCGCCGAACAGCATCCCAGCGAAGAAGTCATGGAGGTCAGCAAGTACCTGTTGCTGCATGTCCTGGAGTCACGCCGGGATGCCTACTTCCTAATGTTGCTGGGCAAACAGGCGCGGCTCTCGGAGAAAGTGAGCCTGATCGTCCAGACCCTCTTTCCATCACGCGAAAAACTGCTCAGCACCCAGGGCACCCCCAACTCAACGCTAATCGGCTACTGGATGCGCTGGCGGCGCTTCTTCACCCAGCGCCTGCCGGAGTACCTGAGAGCCAGGCGCAACCCGCAGCTGGGCGAACAGACACGCCTGCTGGCGGCCTACGAACGGTGGCTTGACTCCTAGGAGCTCGCCCATCGCACACCGAGTCGACTCAGCGCACCCTATGCCTGGGACCATCTGGGGTTTGAGCCCTTTCAAAGCGCCAGTGGAAACAGGCTGGAACCCACATGGCCATCGTGCTAAAACACTGCTCATCTGAGCCAAGCTCGATCAGGATTCATCAACAGTTCAGGCGCTTTATCCCAAGCGATCACTGCAACCTGGATACTGACCGACAATCATTGCTTGAAATGCCCAACAGAAAGCGCTGATGCAATCAGATACCAGCAACCAGGGAGGAGCCCAGCATGCAAGCCAACGACCTTGAAACCGTTACCACCCACGAGCCAACCGCGCAGACCGACACCTGCGAGCGCCAACCCTACGAGCCCCCGTGCCTGGTGCAAATGGAGGTTGCAAAAACACTGGGTTCCATTGGTGCTATCTCTGACGGCATTACCACAACATCCTGACAGCACAGTCTTTTTGCGATCACTGGCTGGTTATGAGTGCCATACCTTCAGCTGCGTTCCTGACCCTGAGCCATCCTCACAGGCAGTGAGTAACCTGCCGGACCAGGTTCGCTGATCAACCTGATAGGAAATTCCCGACATGCAATCCGAAGCAATTGAAACCGTCACCGAGCCACTCGCGCAGATCGATGTCTGCGAACGCCAGCCCTACCAGGCGCCCAGCCTTGTCCGACTTGAATTCAAGAACACCGAGGCTGGCTCAGCTGGTTTAACCGAAGCGGGTATATTTTCCTGACCCCTGTTAGCGCTATTTACCCGGCACTACCACACCGAAGACAATCGCTGATCAGCACATGCCACGAGAGAGTCAGCATGCAAACTCAGGACCTTGAAAGCGTTACCAAAGCCGAGCCAAACGAGCAGCTCGACGTCCACGAACGCCTGCCCTACCAGGCGCCCAGTCTTGTCCGACTGGATCTCGCACACACCAAGGCGGGTGGTCCAGGCTTGGGGGATGCGAGTATTCTGTCCTGATTGCCAGCCGACAGGCCCTTTGAAGATTTGACCGCTCACTGCATGGATGCAGGATGCCGAAGCCACAGTAGCGTCAATGGCCCGCCAAACCGCTACTAGCGATTGTCCGGTTCGGCATAGCGGATGAAGTTGCCCATGGCGACACCCCGGAGCAGCTTTAGACGATAGCGCTTAATGGTCGCCATATCGGCCCAGCCCTCTTCGGGCCAGTTTTCAAGCAGCGCCTCCAGAGCGGGGAGATCGAGCAACTGGGCCGCGCGACGATGTTGGCGCAGCTGCCGCAATTGCTCGCGCAGACGCTCACGATCAGCGCCAAGTCCCTCATACCAGTCAGCGAACTGATACCCCTTGCCGCGCCCCTGGAGAATCTCCTCGGGTAGCACGTCAGCCATCAGCCGACGCAACAGCCAGCGCGGCTGCCCATCGCGCAGATACTGCGAGTCCGGCACACCCAGGCAAAACTCCACCAGCCGCCGGTCGCAGGTGGGGTCGCGCATTTCCAGCCCACGCACGTTCGCCGCAGCAAGCGCCGCGCCGGTGTCAATGCGACCTAGCACGGCCAGGCGCATGGCCCTGCCATCGTGCCAGGGTCGGTAGCTGAGATCCCAGCCCTTGGCATCGGCGCGCCGCTGCAGCCATCCCGCGGTCAACTGCTGCTGGTTCACCGCCGTATAGCGATCAAGCCCCCCGCCAAAGTCGCCACGCCGGATCGCCACCTGCTGCCAGAGCCACGCTGGCATCGACGCGCCAACCGTACGCAGGACGAGGCCGCGCTTGCGCCATTGCGGATGCGTGCGCTGGTAGGCACACAACTCACGCCACCATTGCAGCCATCGCCCCTTGCGCCAGAGCGACGCCATGTAGGGATAGCCGTGATAGGAAATGGACATGTTGCCCATCTGCCCGGTCAGCATCACCTTGCAGCCGCGCGCTTGTGCGTCGCGCTCGATGGCCCGCAGCCAGACGTTATTGCAAGGGTTGACCGGGGACTGATCCAACTCGTCGATCGACTCATCCAGCAAGGCCAATGGGGACTCGCCAGAGGAGCGCAGAATCACGTGATCGACATTGTCGAAACGGCCTGCCAGCAGCGCTGCCACCTTGCTTTCATCGCCATGACGGTCACGCGGCACGGGCCCTGTGAAACCCTCTCTGGGCGCAGCCGTATAGGCAGTCAGGCGCTCGCCCCTGTGCGCCAGTTGGCGCGCGGCGTAGGCCGTTACGGTAGAACTGTCGAAGCCGGAACTGAGGTGTGACGCCACGGGCCCGCTGCTGCGCAGACAGGCCGATACGGCCCGCTGGAGGTGCTCGTGCAGCGCCTCGACATAGTCCTCGTCACGCGTGAAGCGCACCTGCGGGCCACTCCCCAGGCGTCGGTGGACATGAGTGGAAAGCTGATTGCCCTCCACCAGCACGAACTCCCCCGGATTCACCCGCTGGATATCCTTGAACGAACAGCCCGCCATCGGCAGCAGAGCCAGCTGTTCGAGCACGCTCTGCTCATCGACACTGCGCGGCACACCCGGTACGCAGAACAAGGCCTTGGGCAGCGAGGCAAAGGCCAGGAATCCGGACTGTCGGTGCCAGAACAAAGGCTGACCGCCCATGACATCACGGGCCAGCCAAAGACGCCGGCGCTGCGGTTGCCAGCAAGCCATGGCGTAGCTGCCCTCGATGCGCTCGAGGGCCTGGGTGTCCCAGCGCTGGCAGGCCTGCGCCAGCAACTCGGCATCGGCCATGCGGCTTGCCAGGCGCGGGTCCAGCGCCAACTGAGCAATCAGCTCGTCACGATTGTCCAGACGCCCCGCCAATACCACCAGACAGTCGCCGAGCACGACGGGCTGACGGTCATGCTGATCTTCTGGCGTGGTGCGCAGCAAGGTGCGCACCAGCCCGGCTCCAGCGCCCTGCCAGGTGTCCTGGGCATCGCGCCCGTAGGGCGCAAGTATGCTGCTCATGCGCTGCAGTACATTGCGCTCCAGCGCTTGACCGTCAAAGCGAACGATACCGGCAATGGCACTCATGCGAACCTCTCCTCGCGCAGGCCCTCGAGCAGCTGCGGTAACTGCTCGAACAACACGCCAAAGATCGCCTCCGGGCCTTGCAGCCTGAGGCTGTTGCGATAGTAGTGGGCAATGCCCTGGCCCATGCCAATGGCTGCCAGATGAATCGGCCCACGCTCGATCATGGCGATGCTCTGGTGCAGGTGCCTGCGCAGATAGTCAGGGCCATTGGCCGCGATGGTCGCTTCGTCATGCGGAGCCCCGTCGCAGAACACCAGCAGAATCTTGCGCCGCTGCGGCTGTTTGAGCAGGCGACTGGCCGCCCAGAGCAGCGCCTCACCATCGATGTTTTCCCCCGCGAGCGGGGCCTGACGCATCAACAGCCCGCCGCTGGCGCGCCAGGGTTGCCGCACGCTTTTGTAGACGAGGTAGCGCGTGGCATTCAGTCGCCCCGGCAAGGCCGGCCGCCCCGCCGCCAACCAGGCGTCATGCACCGGGTTGTCCTGGCCGGCGTAGCGCGTGCCGTAGCCCAGCACCTCGCACGACACACCGGCAGCCTCGAGTGCACGCACCGCAAGGTCGACCGCCAGCAAGGTCATCTGCTGCGGCAAGCCGCGCATCGAACCGGACTGATCGAGCAACAGGGAAATGCAGGCATCGGTCAGAGGCGCCTGTTGCGGCTGGCGGAATATGGCCGTGTTGGCACTGGTCACCACTGATGTCAGGCGGCGAGCATCGAGCATGCCTTCGGGCTGATCGAAGCGCCAGCGATGCTGCTGCAGGCTTTGCAGACGTTTGCGCAGCTGCTGGGCAAGGCGCCTGGCTTGCGCCTGGACCTCGTCGCTCAGGGCCGCCTGCGGCTGTTGCGCCAGAGCCTTCAACTCGCGCACGCCCAGCACCTCGTCCCAGGCCTGGGAAAAAACCCGATAAGGTGCCTGCTGTTGCTCAGGCCAGTGCTCAACCGGACATGAAGGCAGGTTCTCCCGTCCCCCGGCCGTCGCGCCGGCAACCATGGGCAGTGTGGGTAATGGCTGCACGGATGCAAATGTGCGGGCATAGGCCTCGACCAGAGGCTTGATCATCCGAGCGAAGGCCTGGGCATCGGCCAACTGCAGACGCGCCTCGGACAACAGTATGGGCAACAGCGTACGCAGTTGCTGCAACTGACGCTGGCGTCCGCGCTCAAGCAGACGCGACAACCAGTGGCCAGCCGCCTGATCGGGAACCTGCCATTGCCCTTCACCCAGCTCACCGCCCGCCAGGGCGATGCGAGCGCACTGGTAAAGGTGCGCGGCAGGCGACAAGGCGTTGGGCAACGGCGGTAGACACGCGAGGTTATGGGCCATGCCCGGCAGATGCTGGCTGGCCAGCGTGTCCACCCGCGCCTGTTCGATCACCCTGTACCAGGGCTGTTCAAGTACGGAGAACAGCGCGTCGGCCTGTGCGTCATGCCAGCGCTGCCAGGCAGCGTGAGCATCACTACGGGATCGATCCGCATGAGCAACGGATACCCCGGGCGTGCCGGCATAGATGGCCGGCCAAGCCTGTAATGCTCCGGAGGCGGAATCGCCGCTCATCGGCCTGCGTCAGGCAATTCGCGCGCGAAGCAGCGCTGGTACAGCTCGGCAACCAGCGGCCGCTCGGCCACGTCACAACGATTGAGAAACGACAAACTGAACGCCTGCGCCATGTCTTCGAGCAGCACCAGGTTCTCGCCCCAGGCCAGCAGCGTGCGCAACGACAGCAGCGAGGACAGTTCGCCCTGCTCATGCGCCTGGCGACAGAGACATGCCAGCTCTAGCATGCCCCTGACCTGCTCCTGAGTCAGCGTGGGCAGCCGCGCATGGATGATCCGAGATTCCTGCTCCTTGCCCGGATACCCCAGCTCCAGCATGACATTCCAACGGTCAAGCTGTGCCTGATTGAGCACCTGCGTGCCGGCATAAAACCCTGCGCTATCCCCGTTGCCGGCCGTGTTGCCAGTGGCGAACAGACGAAAAGCCGGATGGGGCGTGATGACCTGATTCTGATCCAGCAAGGTCAGACGCCCATCGGCCTCCAGCAGGCGCTGGATCACGAACATCACCTCGGGACGCCCCGCATCGTACTCATCGAGCACCAGCGCCATCGGGCGCTGCAGTGCCCAGACCAGCAGGCCGGGCACGAACTCGGTGACCTGCTTCCCATCACGCACGACCAGCATGTCACGCCCGATCAGGTCGGCCCGGCTGACATGGCCGTCGAGATTGATGCGCAGGCAGGGCCAGTTCAGCCGGGCAGCGACCTGCTCGATATGCGTCGACTTGCCACTGCCGTGTGGCCCGTACAGATAAACACGGCGGGCATGGGCAAAGCCCAGAAGAATGGCGCGACAGACATGCGGGTCGAACTGGAAGGCGGGATCGACCACCGGCACATGATCACTGGCCTGGGTGAAGGCAGGCACCGACCAGGGTAGCGGGCAACCGAAGGTCGCCTGAGGGTCACATCGCGTATCGGGAGACTCGCTGCCGGCCTTACTCATCAAAAGCTCCACTTTCCAAATAACCGAAACGCTCCATCATCGGCGCATGAGCATCCAGGATGCGCTGGATCTGCTGAGGGCTCAGCATGGAACGACCATAGCCGCTCTTGCCTTTGTTGAAGAAGGGGCGATCGAAATACCTTTCTTTAAAGCCACTACGCTGCTCCTGCTCGGCCAGCACCTTGAAGTCACTGAAACACAGTGCTTTGGCAACTGCCTGCGGATCATGGGGCAAATTCAGGAAACGGGCTGCCGCCGTGAATGTCTGAAGAGGCTTATCGAGCATGTCTTCATAACGCATGACGTGGACGGGCACATCCGTCTGCTCGAGCCAACTACGCACATGTCCTGACCAGCATGATATCCGCTGACTGGTCTGAGGGCGGTAGCGCTTCAGGTTGCGATTGAGGACAGACTCGCTATCGAGCGCGATGGCCACCGCCCGTTCGAGATCACAGCCAAAATGGCTGGCCAGCGAGGGCACGACATCCAGCGGATTGCGCACCAGGTACACGGCGCCCGCCGTGCCATGGCGGCCAATCAAAGGCGAACCATCGGCGCAATAGCCATAGGCATCATGAATCTTGACGTAGCGGGATTGGCTCTCACCCCACTGGTAAACGGCAGGTCTTAATTGCTGTAACTCGTCATCACTGAGATCCGCGCTGGGAATACCCAACACGTCATCCAGCCAATATCGATCGGCAGCATGACCGCCGATCAGATGGTTGATCTCGACGGGCTTGTCGGTATCGCTCAACAGATTGCTGATGAAGGTACGCAGCCAGGTATTGCCGCTCTTGGGGTAAGACGCCAGCCAGTAAATACCCTCACTCATGCAACGACGCCTTGGTCCGCGAGAATCCTGTCGACCAGACTCTCGACATCGAAGACTGCAGAGCTGCGCATGAGCTGCTTGACCTTCACCTTGCCGGCGACCGCGACGGTGAGTGAAAACCGCTGCGCCTGCAAACCCATCGCATCGATGAAACGCGGTCGGTAATTGTGCTCACAGAGCTTGCCGAAACGCTGGAAGCCGTCCAGCGACTCTAGGGTGGGGCTGGGCAGGGTGTGATGGTCCAGGATGTACAAACCACCCAGAGCAAGCGGCTCCAGCGCCGCCGAGCGATCCAGCGGCAAACTGAATTTCTCCAGCATGGGCCTTATCCGCTGCAGGCCTGCGGTCTCGAGCCCCAGATGCTCGATGCTGTCGGCCCACAGCTTCGCGCGGGCAATGCCCGGCATCACCCATCCATCCGCTGTAACGGCGACCACGTCATCCGCCAACGTCTCATAGCCCCTGAGTGAAAAGGCGGTCGCCAAGGTGGATTTGCCCGCCCCGGAATGGCCGAGACAGACGATGCAGCGGTCATCGATTCGCACGGCATTGCCGTGCAATACCAGAAACCCCCGCTGCATCAGCAATGCTCCAATTGCCGAACCGAGGAGGAATACGCGGATGCTGTCCTCATCGATACCCGCAACCGGATCGAAAAGGATCTCCCTCCCCTCTCGCACCAGGAAGGTGACGACACCCGGTATCTGTAGCCACAAGCAGGTTTTCGAAGCCCAGAGAAAAGGCCCCACCTGCTGCAACTCGCCATAACGTTCTGGAGCATCCAGCGCCATTTGACGAATCTCGACATCGACATCACCCGCAGCATCGGGAGACAGGGACGATAGCTCGGGCAATGACAAATCAGCGCCAATGGACAGGCCATAGGCCTTATGCAGAATTCGCGACATAGATTGCAGCTGAGGCCTTATCCAGAAGGGTCGGAGGGAACAGGAAGCCGCCTCGATTGTTCCACAGCGCTCGAAGGCCGGCCAGCCAAGGTTTCAAGTGCGCGGCACGTTCCGGCAGGCTGGCGGGCAGCGCTCCTTCTCGAGCAACCACAGCCCATGAGCGCGGCGCGACCCTATCAGCCAGACCTGACCGCCACTGGCGCCGCCCTCCAAGACGACGATACTGCGGTTGGGTAACGCTCCGGCCACCAGCAGGCATTCCGCTCGGCTGCTGCCATCGCAGCCAGATCCATCCTAAGCGAACCTGGAAAAGTCCGGCTTCCTGCGCTGCATGAAAGCTGAAAGCGCCTCGATGGCTTCAGGCGAACGCAGGCGCT
The DNA here is from genome assembly GCF_048595745.1 of Pseudomonas stagnisoli. Classification (NCBI taxonomy): domain Bacteria; kingdom Pseudomonadati; phylum Pseudomonadota; class Gammaproteobacteria; order Pseudomonadales; family Pseudomonadaceae; genus Pseudomonas; species Pseudomonas stagnisoli. The sequence continues at coordinate 1,344,119 of NZ_CP184361.1, read as the reverse complement.
GTCCGAACAGTGCGCCCTCCTCCTCGATCACCTGGCGCAGTTGCTCGCGCCCCGGCGCACGCATCAGGCGCTTGCTGTCGGCGACCGCCGAGGGCGCTAGGTCGAGGAAGCGCAGGGCCATTTCGCGAGCCTTGACCAGGGTGCTCGGCCCATCCTCCAGGACGGCGCCGGCGATGCCCCATTCGGCAGCCTGCGTGCCAGTAAAGACCTCACCGAGCAGCAGCACCTCGGCGGCCCGGGCGGGCCCCAGCAGTTGCGGCAGCAGCAGGCTGGAGCCGAACTCCGGGCACAGCCCAAGGTTGACGAAGGGTGTGCGCAGCTTGGCGTCGCGGCTGACGTAAACCAGGTCGCAGTGCAGCAGCAACGTGGTGCCGATGCCCACCGCCGGACCGGCCACGGCGGCCACCACCGGCTTGGCGAAGTCGAACAGCGCGCGCATGAACTGGAATACCGGACTGTCCATGCCGGTGGGCGGCGCCTGCAGGAAATCCGCCACGTCGTTGCCGCTGGTAAAGCACTCGGGACCACCCGTGATCAGTACGACGCGCACCGAACGATCGGCATTGGCCGCGTCCAGCACCTCGGCCATTCGGCTGTACATGGCGCGGGTCAATGCATTCTTCTTGTCGGCGCGGTTCAGGCGCAGGGTCAGCAGGCCGCCCTCTTGCTCGACCAGTATGTGTTCGCTCATGGCAACTCCAAGGCTTGGCCCCGACTTGGAACCTGCTTCAGGTTTTTTGAGCTAGCGCCAAGCAAGGCGAAATTAGGTGAGGACCGGTCGGAGTCGCGGGCGACTTTCCGAAGTGTAAATGAGCAGTCCGAGCCTAATTTCAACGCAGCTTGGCCGACGATCAAGAAGTCTGAAACCGGTTCTCACGCATGGGGCAGAAAAAGATCAGCCAGCACCTGACTGCGCGGCACGCCGAGGATGAACAGACGGCGGGCAAAGGCTTCCACGCTGGTGGGCGAGCCGCAGAGTAAGGCGACGGTCTGCCGCGAAACAAGCCGCAGTTGTGCCAAAAACGCCGCCTGCTCGGACGCCGTCAGCAGTTGCACCTCAAGCTGCGGATGCGTAGCGGCCAGCGCCTGCAGGGACCCGGCGAGGTAATGCCCGGAGCTGTCTTGGGCCTGGTGAATGACCCGGATCGGCCCCTGGTGATGCTGGCGCAGCGCCTCGCGCAGTATTCCCCACAGCGGCGCCAGGCCGGTGCCCGCCGCCAGTAGCCACAGGGGGCGCTCATGCCAGGCCGGATCGTAATGCAGCGCGCCACCACGCAACTCGCCCAGACGCAACACATCACCGGCTTGCAGCTGGCGCGCCGCATTACTGAAGGCGCCGCCCTGCCGGCAGTCCAGGTGAAACTCCAGCCAGGGTTCCTCGCCCGGCAGGCTGGCCAACGAATAGGGTCGTGCCACGCCATCGGCGGTCCACAGCACCAGGTGCTGACCGGCGGCATAACGCAACGGCCTGTCCGGCAGCAGGCGCAGGCGCAGCACCGTCGGGCTCAGCCAGTCGAGCGCCTGCACCTGCGCCGGCAAGCCATCGCGGGCGGGATCGAACAACTGTACTTCAAGGTCCTCGACCACCTGGCACTGGCAGGCCAGGCGCCAGCCCTGCTCGCGACGCGCCTCGCTCAGCGCCTCTGGTTGATTGTCCAGCGGCTCGCCGCGCACACAGCGCACCAGGCAGGCATGGCAGCTGCCGGAGCGGCAGCTGTAAGGCACGCACAAACCGGCTCCGTTGAGGGCATCGAGCAAATTGCTCGCAGCAGGTACCGACAATTGCTGGCCGGCGGCTTTCAACTCAGGCACCCGCGCCCTCCCAGGCCGCATCACAGCGGTTGCGCCCGCCGCGCTTGGCCCGGTACAGGGCCTGGTCGGCGCGCTGCAGGGCCTCGTCAAGGTCATCGCCGGCGCTGAGCAGGGTCATGCCGGCAGACAGGCTGAGATTGTGCACCTGCACACCCACCGGCTCGGCATTGGCGAAGGCTTCGCGCAGGCGCTCGCAGCAACTGGTGAACTGGTCCGCGTCGGTGTCGGGCAGCAGCAGCACGAACTCCTCACCACCGTAGCGGGCCAACACGTCGCCATCCCGCAGGCAAGCCCGCGCCACGGCAGCGAAAGTCTGCAGCACGCGGTCGCCAGCCGCATGACCGTAGACGTCGTTGATGCGCTTGAAATGATCCAGATCGATCAGGGCAAGGCCGTGCTGGCGGCCATGATCGAGATTGTCCAGCTCACGCAGGGCCAGGCGCAGAAAATGACGGCGGTTGAACAGACCGGTCAGCTCATCGGTGGCTACCAGGTCCTCGAGCTGGCGCATCATGCCGCGCAGGGTGTCCTGGTGCGCCTGCAGCGCGTAACGGCGTTGACGCATGCGCTGGCGCAGGGCCTGTACGTAGCTGGCAAACAGGCTCTGCCAGACCAGGCCGATAAACAGCGCGCAGCACTGCAGCAGGGCCTGACCGGGGTTGTCCATGCGCAGCTGGTAGCCTTCCCACAGGTTGAGCCCGGCGAAAGCAAAGAAGGCGATGGCGGCGCACCGCACGAACACCCGCGGGCGTAGCTGGAATACGCCGAACATCAGGATGATCAGGTAGAACATCAACAGGCTGCCGCGCGCGCTGTCGAGCTGGGCCAGCAGTGCAGTGTGCAGAGCGACACCGACCAGGATCTGCGCCTCGGTCAGGCTCGGATCGACAAAGCGCAGATTGAGGCCGCTGCGGAACAGTCCATAGAAAGCCAGCTGGCTGAGTGCCACCAGGCCGGTACAGAACAGGGCGAAGCTGACCGTACCGCTATAGACGCCAGCCCAGAGGGCTACCCACATCAGCATCAGCACCAGGGCATAGCTCGCCACTGCCATGCCGAATCGCTTCAGCAGCAGGCTCTGCAAGCTCCGCTTTGTACCCCCTGGACTGCTCGTGCTCATGGGCTCCATCCCGTACTGGCACCTTGCCCAACTCTACCCCCGTGATCACAAAATTGATAGCAGCCCCCTAGACCATCGGCCAACGAGCACGGCTGTGCCCACTCGGGCCGCCGCGCTATACTGCGGCGCCTTTTTTGTGGCCCGCCATCGGTGGGCTGCCACGGTACGACCGTCGGGTCGTGCCCGAGGACTTTCACCGTTGCGCCGGGTCGTGGTCCGGCGTTTCCTTATAGATGTTCCCTGACAGAGGAGCGCCCCAATGACCGTGATCAAGCAGGACGACCTGATTCAGAGCGTCGCCGACGCCCTGCAGTTCATCTCCTATTACCACCCCGTCGACTTCATCCAGGCCATGCATGAGGCCTACCTGAAGGAAGAGTCGCCGGCCGCCAAGGACTCCATGGCGCAGATCCTGATCAACTCGCGCATGTGTGCCACCGGCCACCGCCCGATCTGCCAGGACACCGGCATCGTCACCGTGTTCATCAAGGTCGGCATGGACGTGCGCTGGGACGGCGCCACCATGAGCGTCGACGACATGATCAACGAAGGCGTACGTCGTGCCTACAACCTGCCGGAGAACGTCCTGCGTGCCTCGATCCTGGCCGACCCGGCCGGTGCCCGCAAGAACACCAAGGACAACACCCCGGCGGTGATCCACTACTCCATCGTCCCCGGCGACAAGGTGGAGGTGGACGTCGCGGCCAAGGGCGGCGGCTCCGAGAACAAGTCGAAGATGGCCATGCTCAACCCGTCCGACTCGATCGTCGACTGGGTACTCAAGACCGTACCGGAAATGGGCGCCGGCTGGTGCCCGCCGGGCATGCTCGGCATCGGCATCGGCGGTACCGCCGAGAAAGCCGCGGTGATGGCCAAGGAAGTGCTGATGGAGCACATCGACATCCACGAGCTGAAAGCCCGCGGCCCGCAGAACCGCATCGAGGAACTGCGTCTGGAGCTGTTCGACAAGGTCAACCAGCTGGGCATCGGCGCCCAGGGCCTGGGCGGCCTGACCACCGTGCTCGACGTCAAGATCATGGACTACCCGACCCACGCCGCGTCGCTGCCGGTGTGCATGATCCCCAACTGCGCCGCCACCCGCCACGCCCACTTCGTGCTGGACGGCTCCGGCCCGGCCGAACTGGAAGCGCCGGACCTGTCCGCCTACCCGGAAATCGTCTGGGAAGCCGGCCCGAGCGCGCGTCGCGTCAACCTCGACACCATCACCCCGGAAGAGGTGCAGAGCTGGAAACCAGGCGAAACCATCCTGCTCAACGGCAAGATGCTCACCGGCCGCGACGCCGCACACAAGCGCATGGTGGACATGCTGAACAAAGGCGAAGAGCTGCCGGTCGACCTGAAGGGTCGCTTCATCTACTACGTCGGCCCGGTCGATCCGGTGGGTGACGAAGTGGTTGGCCCGGCCGGCCCGACCACCGCCACCCGCATGGACAAGTTCACCCGCCAGATCCTCGAAAGCACCGGCCTGCTGGGCATGATCGGCAAGTCCGAGCGCGGCCCGATCGCCATCGACGCGATCCGCGACAACAAGGCCGTGTACCTGATGGCCGTCGGCGGCGCCGCCTATCTGGTGGCCCAGGCGATCAAGAAGTCCAAGGTACTGGCCTTCGCCGAACTGGGCATGGAAGCGATCTACGAGTTCGAGGTGAAGGACATGCCGGTGACCGTGGCCGTCGACACCAAAGGCGAGTCGGTGCACATCACCGGCCCGGCCATCTGGCAGAAGAAGATCCACGACAGCCTGGCCGTCGAAGTGAAGTAAGCGCAAACGCGTGGTGCAAAAGCCCGGCCCAGTGCCGGGCTTTTTCTTTGGCTTGCCGCCGCGCTGGCCATTCCCCCAAAACGACAATAATATTGACCTAATTCTATGTTCCGCCATCACCCCGGCGGGCCATACCGCGCACCGCCCTACCCGGGCCGCGCCTGTCGTTCTGGAGATACACGATGTCTACCGATCCGGTCACCATGCTGGTGGCACGCCGCGTGCCACGCGAATGCCTGCAGGATTTCCGCACCTGGCTGCACGAAGGCCAGCAACTCGCCGCCGACTTCCCCGGCTATCTCGGCTCCGGCGTCCTCGCCCCTCCGCCCGAAGACGACGAGTTCCAGATCATCTTCCGCTTCACCGACTCCACCACCCTCGCCGCCTGGGAACACTCAGCCTCGCGGCGAGCCTGGCTGCAGCGCGGCAGCGGTCTGTTCGCCCAGCCCCATGAGCACCGCGTCAGCGGTCTCGACACCTGGTTCGGCAATGCCCTGCGTCGTCCACCACGGTGGAAACAGAGCGTGGCGATCTGGCTGGCGTTCTTTCCGGTATCGCTGGCGTTCAACCTGCTGTTCGGTGGCCTGATCAGCGAATGGCCGATGCCACTGCGCGTGTTACTCAGCACCCTGCTGCTGACGCCGCTGATGACCTACTGGTTCATCCCGCTGTCGACGCACCTGCTGGCCCCGTGGCTCAATCCGCGCAAGCCCGAAAAAGGCCCAAGCCTTGAGCAGGACTCGATGGCCTAATCTATACAATTCGGAAAAATCTGTACAAAACGTACAGCTTTTCGAAAAACCTCAAGATCAGCAAAATCAATACAATCATTGAGTTAGCAGTAAAGCCAAGCCAAGAACGGGGTAATTTCGCATCGCTTGTTGTACAGATTATCCGTCTGGTATAACCTGAGCCCATTGCTCAACTACTGCGAGAACCGCCATGCCCTCCTCGGCCGCGCCCATTCTCATCACCGGAGGCGCTCAACGCATCGGCCTGCACTGCGCACTGCGCCTGCTGGAAAGCGGGCAACCGGTGATCGTCAGCTACCGCAGCGAGCGCGAGGGACTGGCCGAGCTGCGCGAGCGTGGCGCCATTACCCTGGCAGCGGACTTCTCCAGCGAGGCCGGCATTCTCGACTTCATCGCCCGCCTCAAGGATCACACCGACAGCCTGCGCGCCATCGTGCACAACGCCTCCGACTGGGAAACCGAAACCCCGGGCCATGAAGCCGAGGTTTTCCAGCGCATGGTCAGCGTGCACATGCTCGCTCCCTACCTGCTCAACTTGCATTGCGAGGCTCTGCTGCGTCACAGCAGTCCGGCGGACATCGTCCACATCGGCGATGACGTGACCCGAACCGGCAGTGCCAAGCGCCCGGCCTACTGCGCTAGCAAGGCCGGCCTGGACAGCCTGACTCTGTCCTTCGCCGCGCGGTTCGCGCCGGCGATCAAGGTCAACGGTATCGCCCCGGCGCTGATCCAGTTCAACCCGGACGACAGCCCCGAATACCGCGCCAAGCGTCTGGCCGAGTCGGCAGTGGGCATTGAGCCCGGCGCCGAAGTCATCTACCAGAGCCTGCGCTACCTGCTGGACAACCCCTACGTCACCGGGACCACCCTGACCGTCAACGGCGGCCGCCATCTCGTCTGAACGCGCCGCGAGGAATAGTCGATGAATACTCAACTGCCCCACCACTACCGCGAGATCCTGGTCGGCCTGGGAGAGAATCCCGAACGCGAGGGTCTGCTCGACACGCCCAAGCGCGCCGCCAAGGCCATGCAGTACCTCTGCCATGGCTACCAGCAGTCGCTGGAGGAAATCGTCAACGGCGCGCTGTTCGCCTCGGACAACGACGAGATGGTGATCGTCAAGGACATCGAGCTGTACTCGCTGTGCGAACACCACCTGCTGCCCTTCATCGGCAAGGCGCACGTCGCCTACATCCCGACCGGCAAGGTGCTGGGCCTGTCCAAGGTGGCGCGTATCGTCGACATGTACGCCCGTCGCCTGCAGATCCAGGAGAACCTGACCAAGCAGATCGCCGATGCCATCCAGCAGGTCACCAATGCCGCCGGTGTGGCCGTGGTGATCGAGGCCAAGCACATGTGCATGATGATGCGCGGTGTGGAGAAGCAGAATTCGGTGATGAGCAGCTCGGTGATGCTTGGCGCCTTCCGCGAGTCCTGCAACACTCGTCACGAATTCCTGCAACTGATCGGACGGAACAAGTAATGCCGCGACTGGAACCCGGGATGGCGCGCATCCGCGTCAAGGACCTGCGCCTGCGCACCTACATCGGCATCAAGGAAGAGGAGATCAACAACAAGCAGGATGTGTTGATCAACCTGACCATCCTCTACCCTGCCGTGGACGCAGTGCGTGACAACGACATCGACCACGCGCTGAACTACCGCACCATCACCAAGGCGATCATCGCCCACGTCGAGGGCAACCGCTTCGCCCTGCTCGAGCGCCTGACCCAGGAAATCCTCGACCTGGTCATGGAGCACGCATCCGTGCGCTATGCCGAGGTGGAAGTGGACAAACCACACGCCCTGCGCTTCGCCGAGTCGGTGTCCATCACCCTCGCCGGTCATCGCTGAAGCCGGGTGGGGCACGGCCAGCCCAGGCTGTGCCCGGCATTGCTGCTGGCAGCGCAGACTCCTATCATCTGCGCTCTCCGCCGCCCTCGAGCCGATCATGACCGAACAGCAACGCCTTGAACTGGAAGCCGCCGCCTTCCGCGCCTTGGTCCAGCACCTGCGCTCGCGCACCGACGTGCAGAACATCGACCTGATGAACCTTTCCGGCTTCTGCCGCAACTGCCTGGCCAAGTGGTACAAGGCCGCTGCCGATGATCTCGGCGTCGGGCTGGACCAGGAACAGGCTCGCGAAGCCATCTACGGCATGCCTTATGCCGAGTGGAAAGCCCAACACCAGAAGGAAGCCACTGCCGAGCAGCAGGCGGCCTTCGCACAAGGAAAGCAACACTGATGAGCCTGCAAGACTTCCGCGCCCGCCTGCATCACGAGCAGTTCCAGTTCGCCGAGACCCTGGCCTTCGTCGCCGAACACTACGACTACCAGCCCAGCGCCTTCCGCAACGGCGCCGTGGAGAGCGCCGCCGGGCAGAACGAGGGCTCCTGCAAGACCCTCGGCCTGGCCCTGCTCGAAGGCCTCAGCCTGGAGGAGACCCTGCGCGCCTTCGGCGAGCACTACCGCGCCGTGCTGGCCAATCCCAGCGGCAACGACCACGCCAATATCCGCGCCCTGCAGGACACCGGCCTCGGCGGTGTGCAGTTCGCCCAGCAGCCGCTCAAGCGCAAGGCCTGAGCTGCGCAACAAGCTGCGCAACTGTCGGCTTTGGCTGACAGACAATGAGTAGCCTCTACCTTATGCTCCTCCCTCGTCGCCCACCGGCAGGATGCCGGTTCCCCTTGAGCGGAGGAGTGCAAGGATGCAGCAGAACCTGGTCTGGAAGCCCTGGACCAACCCCGGGGTCGAACACCTCAGCCTGGCGGTCGCCAGCGATGGCATCAGCGCCAGCGGCCAGCTGATCCAGAGCATTCGCGGCAACAGCATCGCCGCCACCTACCTGCTCAACTATGACGAACGCTGGCGCTTCCGTCGCCTCTGGCTGAAGGTCGACAACCAGGGCCAGCGCAGCCTGGAGCTACGCCGCGATATCCGCGGTCACTGGCATCTCAACGGTCGCCCGCGCGAGGACCTCGCTGACTGCCAGCAGGTGATATTGTCCGCCACACCCTTTACCCACACCGCACTGCTGCAGTCCGGCAGCCTGGCCGTCGGCGATGGCGAGCGCTTCCGCGTGGCGCACATCGACCTGCTGGGCCTGCGCGTCGAGCCACGCACTCAGCGCTACCAGTGCCTGCAACGACACGCCAGCCATACCCTCTACCAGTGCGATGCGGAAGGTCACGAGCCGTGCGAGCTGACCCTGGATGGCGACGGCCTGCTGGTACAGGCCATCGGCCAGTTCATCCGCACCAGCCGGCAGCTGCTGCGCCAGGCCGGCTGCGCCTGAGCAGCCGCTGGCCCGGCGCATGCGCGCAGGCCAATGCGACGCATAAGAAAGCCCCGCCAAAGCGCCAATGCTGCCTACACAAGCCGTGACCTGCGCGATCCAGTCCCCTCTCCCCAGCGGGGAGAGGGTTAGGGAGAGGGGGGAAGCAACAGTGCGCCTCCGGCCCTCTCCCCCACCCCTCGCCCATAAATGGGAGAGGGGGCCAATCGAGCACTCACTGAGTGAACAGCACTACGCCAAAGCGGGGCCTTTCCGTTCAGCCGGGCAATCAGCGGGTGTTGAGCTGCTGCTGCAGATTCTGCACCTGCGCGGTCAGCGCATTGATGTTGCGGGTGACCTGGGCGCGGAAGGCATCGAACTCGGCGGTGTTGTTCTGCGCCGCCGGGCGGTTCTCCAGCTCGCTGCGCAGCACCAGCAGGTCCTGCTCCAGGTTACGCACGGCCTGGCTCGGGTCGCCCTTCTTCTTCAGCGCCTCGATATCGCCGGCCTGGCCCTTGAGCTGCTCCTGCAGCTTGCCGACACCGGCCAGGCCGGTCTTCTGCTCGGCCGCCAGCTTGTCCAGCTTGCCATCGAACTGCGCCGTCACGCCCTGCTGGGCCTTGAGGTCGGCGGCCAGCTGGTCGAGGCGCTTGCCCTGGCCACTCTGCTGGCCGTTGAGGTTCTGCTGCTGCTTGGTCACCTCGGCCAGCCTGGTTTCCAGCTGCTTGATGCGCAGCTTGAGCGCCTCGCTGTCACTGGTCACGCTCGACTCGGTGGCCACCACCTTGCCGGAGATGTCCTGGATTCGCCCGGCGGCCTCCTCGCTGATGCGGGCGAAGGCATCCTGGGTCGCCACGATCGACTCCTGCATGTGCAGAACCTGCTGGTAGCTCCACCAGCTCAGGCCGCCCAGGGCGATGACCAGGGCGCCGATCAGCGCCCACAGCGGGCCGGTGCCATAGCCGCGGCGGCGCTCCACCTGCGGATAGGTCGGCGCGCTGCGTTGCGGCGCGTGGCTGTGACTGGGGGCGTGTCCGGCCTGGAAATCGTCGCGGTCGCGCGGGTCTGTGGTCAGGCTGGGTACATGCTCCAGCTCGTCATGGGCGTCGTTGCGCATAGAAACCTTCAAAAATGCGGAAAGGTGTTACGGATGGCGGCGAGTATACCCGGTTAACCGCCCCGGCTTCAGCGGCGCCAGACCGGTGCAACCCTGCACCAGGCATGGGCAACCGAAACCCCATGGACCTGTGAAGCGCCGCACAGTTCGCGACCTGCGCGTGCTGGTACGCACCTTGCTAATGCCTGAGCGTGGAGCCGCCGGGCCGAGCAACCGACACGAGGGAGCCGACATGGAACTGAACAAAGCCGTTCTGGATTGCATGCAGTCGCTGCGCCGCCGTCTGCGTGAGGAATTGTCCGTAGACATCCGCCTGAGCCAGCCTGACGCCGTGGAGGCCATGCTGCTGGCCTGCCTGCGCTCCAGCGACCAGGACACCCGCAACCTGGGTATCCGCCTGGCCGAGCTGAGCGACTTCCAGCAGGCCGCCGCGCAACCTGCCGCAGCCCAGGCGAGCCGCCAGTACCGTGGCCACGAGCTGCCGGAGCACGCTGCCCCGGCAACCGCCCCGGCGCAGGAGGACGCCGCGCGTGGCCACTCGGTACGCATGTACCGCGGCCAGCGCGTCTACGCCTGAGGCCAGCAGCGGAACGACTGGACGAGTCGGCACCCGGCGGTTAATAGTCTGCTGACGCGTCTCGTCACGGGAGAACCGCATGACCGCTCGCCCCGCCTGGCTGAACTGCCTGGAAGCAGACCCGCCCGCGCTGCTTGAAGCGGCCTTGTGGATTGCTGCCGAGCATGAACCGACCCTGCAGCCGGCGCAGGTCATGCGCGAGTTCGCCAACCTGCGCCAGCAGGCCTCCGCCGGTCTGCCCAACCTGGCCGCACCAGAGCTGGCACAGCCGCTGCTGCGGCGCCTGGGTGAGCTGGACTTCCATGAAGACGACGACCTACCCCTGCGTCCAAGGGCGGCGTTGCTGCACCAGGTGTTGCAGCGCCGCCGCGGGCAACCGCTGTCACTGGCGTTGATCGCCCTGGAGCTGGCCCAGCGCCTGGATATCCCGCTGCAGGCCGTCAACTTCCCCGGGCACCTGCTGCTGCGCGTGCCCGGTGCCGACCACCTGCTCGATCCCTGCACCGGCCGACGCCTGTACACCCGAGACTGCCGCGAACTGCTCGCCCGCGTCGCCGGCCCAGGCGCGGAACTCAGCGCCCGGCATATGCAGACCTGTGACAGTCGCGCCCTGCTGCTGCGCCTGTCGCGCAACCTGTGCCACCTGCACGGCGCCGCCGGCGATCCGGTCGCCGCGCTCAAGGATGCCGAGCGCATCCTCCTGCTGGCTCCGCCGAGCAGCGCCGATCACCAGCTGCGCGCCGCCATCTACCGCGAGCTGGACTGCCCCCAGGCCGAGCGCTTCGATCTGGAGCGGGCACTGCTGCTGTGCGAGGACGAGCGCGAGCGCGTGCAACTGACCCAGCGCCTCGACCAGCTGGGTCGGCATGGACGCACCCCGGCGCTGCATTGACAGCGCCACTGACTCCCGCCATAACTGAGCGCGCCCCAACACAATAAAAACTCAAGGGTCGCTCACCATGCGCAAGCTTTTCCTGCTTTGCCTGCTGTGCCTTTCCTCGCTCGTCCACGCCGCTCCCGGCGTTTTCCCCGACTCCACCTTCAACAACCTCGACTACGGCCTGTACTGGTTCGGCCAGGGTGATACCTGGCAGAAAGCCGTGCCCGGCCAGAGCAACGCCTACTACGGCGCCAGCAAACCCACGGTGATCTACATCCATGGCTGGCAGAACGGCTCCACCGCACGCAAGGACCGCGAGACCTTCAACCGCGAAGGCGCCGGCGGCCCGAGCCTGGACCTGGCCTCGGCCTGGCTCAGCGCTGGCTACAACGTCGGCGTGCTGTACTGGAACCAGTTCGCCGACGAGGGCGAAGTGACCGACGCCGAGGCCAAGATCTGGAGCGCCAGCGGCCCGCGCGCCATGCGCTGGCGCAACGCCAGCGGTGCCTACAGCAGCGGCCCGGCGCAATCCGCCGGCGACCTGCTGTTCAACAGCTACAAGGACAACATGGCCGGCTACAGCGGCAGCAACATCCGCATCCTCGGTCATTCGCTGGGCAACCAGATGGCCATCGTGCTGACCAAGAAGATCAGCGACGCCGTCACCGCCGGCACCCTGAGCAGCAAGCTGCTGCCCAAGCGCGTGGCGCTGCTCGACCCCTTCTATTCCAACAACGCCAAGAGTTGGCTGGGTAACCAGTGGACCGGCGCCGTGTGCCGCAACTATGTCAGCGAACTGAAGGGCAAGGGCGTGATCTTCGAGGCCTACCGCAGCTCGGCCGTGACCAGCACCGTTTTTGTCGGCGATGCCAACACCGGCCTGATGAAGATGACCGCGTTCACCGAGCTCAAGCCCTGGTACTTCAACAGCACGCAGATCACCGAGAAGCACAACTCGGCCGTCTGGCATTACCTGTGGTCGTTCAGCTTCAACCCGCCGCTGATCACCGGCACCAGCAACCAGGCTGCCTCCGCCAGAACCGCGGACAGCCGCATCAGCACACTGATGAACGGAACCCAGAAGCTGGTGCACGACCAGGGCGCCTACACCAAGGAACCTTCGGACGATAACTTCAAGCTGCAAGCGCGCTGATGCGCTGGCGCAGGCCACCCCGGGGCAATCCGGCCTGCGCAGCGGCGCCATGCGCGTTGTGAAAATGAAAAGGCCGGCAGTGATGCCGGCCTTTTTTGCAGATGCCTGAACGCGCGAATCATCCCGCGTGCTTCTGCAGGTTGGCCATCATCTCGCGCAGCGCGGTGACGTTGTCGTCCGGATGCACGGCGCCGGCGAAATCACCGATCTGCTGCCAGCTGGCGGCCACGTCTTCCGGGCTGAAGCCAGCCTTGGGGTCGAAGCCGGCGCCCAGGCTGCGCTCCCAGCGCACCTTGCCGACCCAGCCGCCACCCACTTCGTAGAGGCCGCCGGTGTCCTTGCACTGGTCGCTGCCCAGGTACACCACCAACGGGCTGACCAGTTCCGGCTTGAGCTGCTCGAACACCTGCGGCGGAATCAGGCCCTCGGTCATGCGGGTACCACCGGTGGGCGCGATGGCGTTGACCAGCACGTTGTTCTTGCGCCCCTCGATGGCCAGCGTGCGGGTCAGGCCGTACAGGCCGAGCTTGGCCATGCCGTAGTTGGACTGGCCGAAGTTGCCGTAGATGCCGGAGGTGGAGGCGGTGAAGATGACGCGGCCGTATTGCTGCTCGCGCAGGTGCTCCCAGGCGGCGCGAGTGACCTTGTAGGCGCCCTCGACGTGGACCTTGTAGACCAGGTCCCAGTCGGTGTCTTCCATCTTGTGGAAGGACTTGTCGCGCAGGATGCCGGCGTTGTTCACCACCACATCGACGCGGCCGAAGCTGTCCAGCGCGCACTGCACAATCTGGCCGCCGTCGGTCACCGAATCATGGTTGGCCACCGCCTCGCCACCCAGGGCCTTGATCTCGGCCACCACCTTGTCCGCCGCCGAGGCGTTGGCACCCTCGCCGTGGGTGCTGCCACCCAGGTCGTTGACCACCACCTTGGCGCCATGCTTGGCGAACAGCAGCGCGTGGGCGCGACCGAGGCCACCGCCGGCGCCGGTAACAATCACGACCTGGTTTTCGAAACGGATGGCGTCGCTCATAAAAGGCTCCTCTGGGCAGTCGGCGAAAGCCCGGAGTGTCCCGCAGCGATGCGGCCCGGGCAACGAACCGCGAGCAGACTGAATATCGCCCGATAAGGCCGGGGGATAACCGCCACGCGGGCGGCAGCCGATCAGGCGGGGCGGATCAGACTCAGGTGGTTGTACAGGTGCAGAACATGGGCCGCGGCGTATTCCTCATGGCTGAGGGCGCCATAGGCGAAGTGCGGCTTGAGCTCGCCGGTATGCGCGGCAAAACGCTCGAAGGCGGCCTGCAGGCGCTGCAGAGCGGCCTCCTGGCTGGCCGGTTCGGCCAGCGGCGCAGCGCCGGGAATGGCCTCGGTCAGCGGGTGGCGCATGGCGCCACGAGCGCTGAATACGGCAAAGGCGACCGGCCCGACGCTGTGGCGGAACCAGGCCGGCTTCAGCTGCGGGTAACCCTCCATGGAGTACTCGATGCTCTGCGCGCAATGGTTGAACACTTCAGTCGGGGTCCAGCCCTGGATACTCACCAGGGCCTTGCCCTGGAAGCCCGCCAGCACGCTGAGCGCACCGTCCAGGGTGCGCGCGGCCGGCGCTGTGCCGGTGGGCAGCGCCCAGAAGCCGGCTCCCAGAACTGCAACGCCCCCTACGGCAGCTCCCTTCAACAGCGTGCGTCTTTGCATACCTTCGCCTCCCAGCGCTCACGGAATTGCAGATAGTGACCCAGCACCTCTGCGGGTGCCTCGGTCTGCGGATAGTGGCCTATGGCCGGCAGTAAAACCGTGTCGGCGCTCTCGATCAACTCACGATAGCGTTCGACCATGTGCGCGCCGGAGATGGGATCGACGGCGCCATCAATGACCCGCAGCGGCACGCGCGTCTCCTGCATGGCCGCCACCCAGCGCTCACGATTGACCCGACGCTCGGGCATGTAGCGGATCAGCCGATGCATCACCGCGGGCCCGTCGTTGTGCGCGATCAGCTCCCAGAACCCGTCCAGCTCGCTGTCACTGGGCGGCGTCTGCGGACCGAACACTCTGGTCAGGTTGGACTTCAGCTTGCTGCGCGAGAACAGCCTGCCGAGCAGCGGCCCGAGCGGACTGAGCAGCAGTTTCTGGGTCAGCACCGGGCGATGGGTCTCGGGAAACAGGCCGCCATTGAGGAACACACAGCTGGCCAGCTGGATGCGCCCTTCCTGGTGCCGCGCCAGCAGTTCCTGGGCCACGCTGTCGCCGTAGTCGTGGGCCAGCACATGCACCGGTTCGTCGATGCCCAGGTGGCTCAGCAGCGCCTGCTGCAGATCGGCCTGTTCCAGCAGGCTGTAGGCATGGCCACGCGGCTTGGCCGAGTAGCCGAAGCCGAGCATGTCGCAGGCGATTACCCGGTAGCGCTGCGCCAGCGGCTGCCACAGGTAGTGCCAGTCCCAGCTGGCGGTAGGGAAGCCGTGGATCAGCAACAGCGGCTCGCCCTGCCCCGCCGTCCAGTAGCGGATCGCCTGGCCATTGAAGCTGAAACCGCGCCCCTGCGCCCGCCACTCGGCCAGGGCAATGCCCGGCAGGGCCGTCACTGGTCGTAGCCCGGCATCTGCGCATCGAGCTTGCGCAGCAGCGCCGGCCACGGCAGCGCGCCGCCCATGCCCTGCGGGCTCTTCATCACCCCGGCGATCATCGCCCGGGCGCCATCGAGGATCTGCTGCGGGATATGGATCAGCTCCGCGCCGCCGCTCTGCGCCATGACCTGGACCTCGCAGGCGCGCTGCAGGGTGAACATGCCGAGGAAGGCGTCGGCGATGCTGCCGAAGGCGGTGAGCAGGCCGTGGTTGGGCAGGATCATGAAGTTCTTGTCACCCAGGTCGGCCTGCAGGCGGGCCTTCTCGTCGTGGTTCAGGGCCACGCCCTCATAGCCGTGGTAGGCCAGGCTGGCGAGGACGAACAGCGACTGCTGTGACAGCGGCAGCAGGCCCTGCTTCTGCGCCGACACGGCGATGCCGGCCGGGGTGTGGATGTGCAGCACGCAACCGACGTCGTGGCGCACCTCGTGCACGGCGCTGTGGATGGTGTAGCCGGCCGGGTTGATGTCGAACGGGCTGTCCATCAGCTTCTTGCCGGCCAGGTCGACCTTCACCAGGCTGGACGCGGTGATCTCGTGGAACATCAGCCCGTAGGGGTTGATCAGGAAATCCTCGGTGCCGGGTACCTTGGCCGAGATATGGGTGAAGATCAGGTCGTCCCAGCCGTACAGGGCGATCAGCCGGTAGCAGGCGGCCAGGTCGACGCGGGTCTGCCATTCGGCGGCGGAAACCTGGTTCTTCAGATCGGGCAGGTTGAGCGGAGCGTTCACGGCGATCACCTCGGCACTGTTGTTGTGCCGAGGAGTCTAGCCAGGGCGGCGGGCCGCTCCAGTTGCCTTGCCGGCCAGCGTACTGGCCTTGCGGGTCACAACAGCTCGGGATGTTGCTCGATCAGCCATGGCCACTCGGTCTGGGCCAGCGGGTCATCGGCGAGCAGGCGAAAGCCCTCGAAACGGAACTCCGGCGCCACGCTGCAGCTGACCAGGGTGAAGTCGCCCAGGCTACGCGCCGCCTGCCAGGCCGCCGCAGGGACCACGCGCTGCGGCAGTTGCGCGGGGGCGACCGGCCCCAGGCGCTCCGCACGCAGCACCTGAGGCGCATCGCTCACCAGCAACTCCAGCGGCGCCCCTTCATGGAAGAACCACAGCTCGTCGGCGTCGACCCGGTGCCAGCGGCTCGCCGCGCCAGCAGGCAGGAGGAACAGGATGCTGCTGCAGGCGGCGCGGCCGCCCGCAGCCTGCTGCGCCGAGGTGAACAGTCGGCGGTAGTAGCCGCCCTCGGGATGGGCGACCAGCTGCAGCTCGCGGACCAGCTCGGCGGCGCGCGGGTGCATCAGGCGCGCAGCGCGCTGGCCAGCTCGGCCAGCCAGGGTTTGGCGTCCTCGTCCGGCGTCACGCTCTCGCTGGCGTCCAGACGCAGCATCGGCAGCACCTCGCGCACGCCCAGCTCCAGCAACAGCTCGCGCATCTGCTCGCCACCACCACAGAACACGTCGTAACTGGAGTCGCCCAGGGCGATCACCGCGCCAGGCACGCCGCTCCAGGCCGGGAAGCGGTCACGCAGGGCGTAATAGAGATTCTGGATATTGCCGGGCAGCTCGCCCATGCCGGTGGTGGAGGTCACCACCAGAAGTGCCTCGGGCGCGAAGGCCAGCAGCTCGTCGAGCGCCACACCCGGCTTGTGCCAGGCCTCGAATCCGCCGTCCTGCAGCACCTGCTGGGCGACCCGAGCGACGTCTTCGGCGGCCCCGTAGACCGAACCGGAGAGAATGGCGACTTTCATGAACGACTCCACAGCACGTTGAAAATGCTGCGCATTATGCCGCATGTCGCAGGCAGGGGAACTCGAGGCCGGTATAGTCGTCCCAGGCAAGTGATCGCCCACGCCAGGGAAAGGCGCATTTCTTGCAGTCGATCATGTGCCAACTGCCCCAATGGAGGGCGCCATGTCAGATCCCGCACTGTCCAGCGAAGAGCTGGACTTCATCCGCGAAGTGTTCAGCAGCCAGCTGATCGGCAAACCTCTGTCGATCCCGGCCTTCAAGGTGGACGGCGGCCCGCTGGCCAACGCGTTGCTCACGCGCCTCGGCCTGCACGCCAACCTCAGCCTCGAGGCAAAGCTGGATCGCTGCCACGTCAGCTTCCCCCTGCAACTGGTGGAAGATGAACTGCACGGCCTGCAGCTGGAGATGGGCGCGCCGAACATCTTCGAGGAAGGCGCGGTGCGTCGCCCGTGGCGTCTGGAGCTGGACGAGCCGCTGGCGCTGCGCAACCGCCAGGGCCGCGTCAATGCCTTGCGCGTCCTGGAGCTGGCGCCCGCCAGCGTGGTTTTGGGCAGCACCGACGGGCGCTCGCCGCCGGAATACTTCGACCTCTGGCTGTCGCTGCCGGGAGCCGATAGCATGCCGCTGCACGGCCGTCTGATTCGTCGGGTGAGCGGCACGCGCGCGGCCTACCAGCTGAAACTGCAGCACCAGGAACACGGCGAGCGTATTCGCCAGTTCATCTTCGAGCAGTATCGTCAGCGCCACCCGCAGCTGCAGATCGCCGGCTGACCGGCCATAGATGTCTGTCTATTTTTGAATGGATGCAGATAGACCAAAGCAATCGTCTTCATGCCTTCATTCAATTTAGCGATTACAGGCGCTGCGGTTAGTATGCGCAGCATCAAGTTTCCAACCCCCAACAGGAGTTCTCTCATGTCCCTGATCAACACCCAGGTTCAACCCTTCAGCGCCAACGCCTTCCACAATGGCGAGTTCATCCAGGTCACCGAGCAGAGCCTGAAAGGCAAGTGGTCCGTGCTGATCTTCATGCCGGCTGCCTTCACCTTCAACTGCCCGACCGAAATCGAAGACGCCGCCAACAACTACGCCGAGTTCCAGAAGGCCGGTGCCGAGGTGTACATCGTCACCACCGACACCCACTTCTCCCACAAGGTATGGCACGAAACCTCCCCGGCCGTAGGCAAGGCCCAGTTCCCGCTGATCGGTGACCCGACCCACCAGCTGACCCGCGCTTTCGGCGTGCACATCGAGGAAGAAGGCCTGGCCCTGCGTGGCACCTTCGTGATCAACCCGGAAGGCGTGATCAAGACCCTGGAAATCCACTCCAACGAAATCGCTCGCGACGTCTCCGAGACCCTGCGCAAGCTGAAAGCTGCCCAGTACACCGCCGCCAACCCGGGTCAGGTTTGCCCGGCCAAGTGGAAAGAAGGCGAGAAGACCCTGGCTCCGTCCCTGGACCTGGTCGGCAAGATCTAAGATCTGCCCGGGGCCACATAGGCCCCACTCCGCCTTGCGCTTCGCCGG
This sequence comes from Pseudomonas stagnisoli, assembly GCF_048595745.1. Classification (NCBI taxonomy): domain Bacteria; kingdom Pseudomonadati; phylum Pseudomonadota; class Gammaproteobacteria; order Pseudomonadales; family Pseudomonadaceae; genus Pseudomonas; species Pseudomonas stagnisoli. The sequence continues at coordinate 1,325,762 of NZ_CP184361.1, read as the reverse complement.
CTGTAACCCAGCCGCAAGTGCCCGAACGCCCGGGCGCGATCCGTCCGGGCGTTTGTTTGTCCGAAATTTGCTATTCGCCAGAGGAATCCCGTCATGTTGGACGCCAATCTGCAAACCCAGTTGAAGGCCTACCTCGAGAAGGTCACCCAGCCGTTCGAGATCGTCGCTTCCCTCGATGACGGCGAGAAGTCTCAGGAGCTGCTCGGACTGCTCAACGACATCGTCGGCCTGACCGACAAGATCACCCTCAAGACCGATGGCAACGACGCACGTCGTCCGTCGTTCTCGCTCAACCGCCCGGGTGCGGATATCGGCATTACCTTCGCCGGTATCCCCATGGGCCACGAATTCACCTCGCTGGTACTGGCCCTGCTGCAGGTCGGCGGCCACCCGTCCAAGCTGGACGCGGAAACCATCGAGCAGATCAAGAGCATCGAAGGCCGTTTCGAATTCGAAACCTACTTCTCGCTGAGCTGCCAGAACTGCCCGGACGTGGTCCAGGCGCTGAACCTGATGGCCGTGCTCAACCCCAACATCCGCAACGTGTCCATCGACGGCGCGCTGTTCCAGGAAGAAGTCGAGCGCCGCCAGATCATGGCTGTGCCGAGCATCTACCTGAACGGTGAAGTGTTCGCCTCGGGTCGCATGGAGGTGAAGGAAATCCTCGCCAAGATCGACACCCAGGCCGGCAGCCGAGACGCCGAGAAGATGAATGCCAAGGACGCCTTTGATGTGCTGGTCGTGGGCGGTGGCCCGGCTGGCGCCGCAGCGGCCATCTACGCCGCGCGTAAAGGTATCCGCACCGGTGTGGCAGCCGAGCGCTTCGGCGGCCAGGTGCTGGACACCATGGCCATCGAGAACTTCATCTCGGTGCAGGAGACCGAAGGCCCGAAACTGGCCCGCGCCCTGGAAGAGCACGTGCGTCAGTACGACGTCGACATCATGAACCTGCAGCGCGCCTCCGCCCTGATCCCGGCCAGCGCCGAAGGCGGTCTGCACGAAGTGAAGTTCGATAACGGCTCCAGCCTCAAGGCCAAGACCGTCATCCTCTCCACCGGTGCCCGCTGGCGTGAAATGGGCGTACCCGGCGAGCAGGAATACAAGGCCAAGGGCGTGTGCTTCTGCCCGCACTGCGACGGCCCGCTGTTCAAGGGCAAGCGCGTGGCAGTGATCGGCGGCGGCAACTCCGGTGTCGAGGCGGCGATTGACCTGGCCGGCATCGTTGCCCACGTCACCCTGCTGGAGTTCGCCGACACCCTGCGTGCCGATGCCGTGCTGCAGAACAAGCTGAACAGCCTGCCGAACGTCACCGTGATCAAGAGCGCGCTGACCACCGAAGTGATCGGCGACGGCCAGAAAGTCACCGGCCTGACCTACAAGGACCGCACCACCGACGCGCTGCACACCGTCGAGCTGGAAGGCATCTTCGTACAGATCGGCCTGCTGCCCAACAGCGACTGGCTGAAAGGCACCGTGGAGCTCAACCGCTTCGGCGAGATCATCGTCGACGCCAAGGGCGCCACCAACATCCCCGGCGTGTTCGCCGCCGGTGACGTGACCACCGTGCCGTACAAGCAGATCGTCATCGCCGTGGGCGAAGGTTCCAAGGCCTCGCTGAGTGCCTTCGACCACCTGATCCGCCACAGCTGATCGGTAAGCGCTAACGAAAAAGCCGGGCCTCCGCGAGGGAGCCCGGCTTTTTCATGCCCGCGCTTACTGAGCGCTGAGTACCGCGAACTCGTCCTCGGCCAACTGGTCGGTCAGGCCGCTGACGAAGTCCAGCAACAGGCGCGTGCGGTAGTAGAACTCCCAGGCCGGTGCATCGGTACCGGCGTGCTCGCTCAGTGCCTGGCGATAGGCGCTGAGCAGATGGGTGGGCAGGCGGCGCAGCAGCATGCGCTGGTCGGCGCGGCCCTGGCCTTCGAGCAGCGCCTGGAAGTCGGCGCCGGTCAGGCCCAGCAATGCGCCATAGCCCTCCAGCAGCCCTTGCAGGATGCGCAGGCCGCGCAGCTGCAGGGTTTCCACTTCGCGGTGGCAGAACACCTGCTCGGCGCCCACCGTCTTGAAGGTCTGCACCACCGCGCAGGCCGGGCTGTCGTCCTCCAGCAGGGCGCGGTCGAGCGTGCCGGCATACACCGCGTCGAGCTGTTCGATGAACTGCCCGGCGGCGTGCTGCACCAGCGGGTGGATCAGGTTGACGCGCAAGCGGATAAAGAACTGCCCGACCTTGTCCACCGGCTCAGCCTCGGCGCGTTGCCAGGCGTCGTCCAGCAGTTCGGTGAAGCTGCGCCCGCGCGCATCGATGGCCGTATCCAGCGGCTTGAAGCGGGCGAAGGTCTCGCGCAGCAGGGAGCACAGGCGCGGCAAGTCGAGGATGCCCTTGACCACGGCGTCCTCCAGGTCGGCCAGGCAGTAGGAAATGTCGTCCGCCGCCTCCATCACGTAGACCAGCGGGTAGCGCGTCTGTGGCGCCATGCCCAGCGTCTGCCACAGCCGGGTGACGAAGCCCTCCTCGCTCAGGTAGAAGCCGGGCTTCTTGCGCAGGTAGGCACCGGCGCTGCCTTTCGGCGGCTTCACCTGGTGCGCCGCGCGCACGTACTTGAGCATGCAGGCGGCCTGGCTGTAGGTCAGGTTCATGTCGTGCAGGCGATGTACCAGGCGAATGGCCTGGGCGTTGCCTTCGAAGCTGTTGAGGTCACGCAGCATGCGCTCGCGCAGCTCGGCATCGGCCTGCGGCACGGCGTGGTCGAACAGCCGCTGCAGGTGTCGCGCGCACCAGTCGCCGATGGCGAACTCACCGAAGTGGCCGAACGGCGGATTGCCGATGTCATGGCTCAGGCAGGCCATCTCCACCAGCGTTTCCAGCACCCGCTCCAGGCCGTCCAGCCCGTACTCGCTGGAGCGCGGACCCAGGCGCTGGAACAGGGTACGGACGATATGCCGGCCGACCTGCTGCACCTCCAGTGAATGGGTCAGGCGGCTGCGCACCGCCGCATTGCGCTCCAGCGGGAACACCTGGGTCTTCTGCTGCAGGCGGCGCACCGCCGCCGAGTTGAGGATGCGCCCTCGGTCACTCTCCAGTCGCTCGCCCAGCTCGAACAGCCAGGCGTCAGCGCCGGGCTCGGGCACCGCGCCGCTGTCACGGGCACGGCGCAGGGAAATCTTCTGCTTGAAATCCAAGGCACTCGCTCCTTGCCGATCAGCCGGCAGCCTAACGCGCCAGCCGCGGCCCCGGCTAGCCGCGCGGCAGGTTATGCTGTGCGGCCGTTCACCGCCTGACGCCACCATGAACCCCGATGACCTCTTGCTGCTGGTGACCCGCAGCATGCCCTTCGGCAAGTACCAGGGCCGCCTGCTCGCCGACCTGCCCGGCCACTACCTCGCCTGGTTCGCCCGCCAGGGCTTTCCCAAGGGCGAACTGGGCCGCCTGCTGGCGCTGATGCACGAGATCGACCACAACGGCCTGAATGCCCTGCTGGAGCCGCTGCGCCAGCGTCACCGCTGATGCCCAGGCATTTGCGCCGGCTATAAACACTCTCGCCTGCCGCCGCCTCGTTTAGGGTAAGGGCTTGTCCCTGACTCGCGAGGAACCGTCATGCATCCCTACTTCAGCCTGCAAGGCCGCACCGCTCTGGTGACCGGCGGCAGCCGCGGCATCGGTCGGATGATTGCCCAGGGCCTGCTCGAAGCCGGCGCCCGCGTATTCATCTGCGCCCGTGATGGCGCCGCCTGCCTCGAGGCCGCCGAGGAACTCGCGATATATGGCGAATGCATCGGCCTGGCCGCCGACCTTGCCAGCGAAGACGGCGCACGCGCCCTGGCCGAGGAGCTGAGCGGCCGCATCGGGCAGCTCGATATCCTGGTCAACAACGCCGGCACCACCTGGGGCGCGCCGCTGGAAAGCTATCCCGTGAAAGGCTGGGAGAAGGTCATGCAGCTCAATGTCACCGCCGTGTTCAGCTGCATCCAGCAACTGCTGCCGCTGCTGCGCAAGGCCGGCAGCGCGCAAAGCCCGGCGCGGGTGATCAACATCGGTTCGGTGGCCGGCATCAGTGCGTTCGGCGAACAGGCCTACGCCTATGGCCCGAGCAAAGCAGCGCTGCACCAGCTGTCGCGCATACTGGCCAGGGAACTGGTGAGTGAGCACATCAACGTCAACGTGATCGCCCCCGGCCGCTTCCCGAGCAAGATGACCCGGCATATCGCCGGCGACGAGGCGGCCATGGCCGAGGACGTGGCGCATATCCCCATGCAACGCTGGGGACGCGAGGAAGAGATGGCCGCCCTGGCCATCAGTCTGTGCAGCGCGGCGGGGGCCTACATGACCGGCACCATCATCCCCATTGATGGCGGCTTCAGCCTGTAAACACGGGCAGACTTGGCGCGCACCGCCCGGCACCCCGGATACGTGGCGTCGAGCAGTGAAGTCAGCTTCCGGACACCTGTCACCGTGCGGCTGGCGCGGTGAGGGCCGGAGGCTAGTTCGACTGCTCCAGCTCGGCTTTCAGCGCCTCGTAGGCCGGCGCCGCATAGATGCCGACTTCCACGGCCAGTTCGAGCACACGCGGCAGGTCGCTGGTGTAGACGAGCACGCACTGCAGCTCATCGTCCAGCGGCTCGCTGAGATCCACCAGCACGTAGCCGCCCTTCTCCTTGTACAGCGCGGAGAGCTGCACCTGGATGCGGTTGAGCGCCTTGAGCGGCTCGACCTTGGCCAGCTGCTTGGGCTTGATGTTGAAGGTCACGCTTGGGCCGAAGGAGTCGATGATCTGCGCCAGCAGGGCCTCGTAGTCGTCGGCCTGAAACAGCACGGTATCCGGCAGGCTGCCGATCACCACCCACTCCCCCAGCGGAATGGGGAAATCATCGTCGTAGTTGATGTCCGGATTAGCGGCGAGAAAGGCTGCCGGGTCGGCATAGGCCTGGGCGGCCTCGTCGGCGATGCGGGCGATCTCCTCGTCGGTCATGCAGCCGGAGCTGATCAAGGTGATGAGTTCAAGGAGCTGGGCTTTCATGAGGTGATCCTGGGCGGGTGAAACGGGCGCATAGGATAGCCGCCGCCCCCTCGCGGCGCACGCTCGGCGGATCCGACTGCACCTCGTCGTTTCACTCGTGGTGCACCTTCAGCTGGGTGAATTGCACCTCGCCGGCATCTTCGGCCCCATCCTCCTCGTCGTCCTGCACATAGGCGCCGGCCTTGAAGTAGAAGCCGACATCGCGCCAGGCCGGGTCTTCGCGGAAGAAGTCGTGTTCGATGCGCTCACCGTTCACTTCCACCGCCAGCACACCGTCGCGCACCTCGATGCGGTAAGAGAACAGATCGTTGCCCACCAGCGTGGCGAAGACATGAGTGATGTCCTCGTTACTGCCCTGCGGGTGGCGCTTGATCAGCGCCTTGATCCGGCCCTTCTGCCACTGCAGCTTGATCAGCGGGCGAGCGTCGAAGCCATGCACCTGCCCGACAATGATCTTCTGCGTGCTCGGCGCGCGCAGCACCCGGGCGCTGGCCTGCAGCTGGTGGAAGCCGCTACCCGACCAGTTGCGGTTGTCATCCTCCGGGTCGAGCAGCTCGCGCAGCTCGGCGCGCGGGTAGTCGGAGTTCTCGGTACTGCCGCCACCGGCCGGCGCCAGAAAAACCATGGCGCCGTTGTCCGCCAGGTGGAAATAGCGCGAAGCGTAGCCGGCACGCAGCCTGGCGCTGGAGACCTCACTGGCATCGTCGTCCGGCAGGGTCAGCTTCCAGTGCGTCAGGTCGTAATGGCCGACGGGCGACTGATAGTCACCCCGCTCGTCATGGCTGCAACCGGCCAGTACCAGCAGAACGCCACCCAAGCAGAGTCTTGATCGTTGCATTGGCTTTCTCCCGGATGACTCGTCGCGCCATCTATACAGGCTCTGTGCAGACAGCACGACCAGTATCGAGGTTTCACATGACCAGGTAGTGGCCGGCATGGCGCAAGGGCGATGTCTTATCCCAAAACCTAGGACAAGCTTCACCAAATCGCCGCCTTTGCACGGCGGCTAACGGCCCAGACCGTGTAAAAACGCAGCGGGGTGATGGATAGCTGGATATTGGATTGTTTTAGCGGCACCCAGAGGCCCTACGGGCTCCTGGTGTGTCGATCCGAGTCATTCAACCGATTCGGGCAAGTGTGGCTCCGCGATGCTTGGTGACGAGTTCAACGAGCTGCCAGTGGGGTTTCAGGCCCTCATTGCGGCCATCAGCGTACTATTGCCCAGCAGGCTCAGCACCCGTTTGAAGTTGTAGGCGAGCACATGCAGGTGGACTACCCCCGCTCCGGTAGACATCCCCGGCCTATGCTTTGAGCATAGGAGGAAGTCTATGAGCACCCAGCGATTCACCCCGGAATTCAAGGCAGAAGCCGTCAGACAGGTCGTTGAGCGCGGATATTCAGTAGCGGAGATCGCCGCGCGCCTCGGAGTCTCTACTCACAGCCTCTACAAATGGGTGAAGGTCGTCACCCCCGATAAGTCGGAGAAGCAGGCCAGCGAACTGCTCGAAGCCAAGAGTGAAATCCTACGGTTGCGAGCCCAGATGCGCCGCCTTGAAGAAGAGCGGGATATCTTAAAAAAAGCCGCGCGGTACTTTGCCAGGGAGCCCGAGTGAAGTACCGCTTCATGAACGAGCATCGCCACCAGCACGCCATCACCACGATGTGCCGGGTATTGCGGATTGCTCGTGCCGGGTTCTATCAATGGCTGCACAAGCCCGTTTCTGATCGTGAGCAGGAAAACCACCGGTTGCTGCAACTGATCCGCGACTCCTACGCGGCCAGTCGTGGTGTTTACGGCGCACGCCGGGTCTTTGGCGACCTGCGGGAAGCCGGTGAAACTTGCGGCAAACACCGCGTCGCTCGTCTGATGCGTGCCCACAAGATCAAGGCCCTGCGGGGCTACAAGGCGCCACGCCCAATCGCTGGGCGGCCCTCGATAATCGCACCCAACCATCTCAACCGTGAATTCACTGTCGATGCTCCCAACAAGGCTTGGGTGACCGACATCACCTACATCCGTACCTGGCAGGGCTGGCTGTACTTGGCTGTGGTGGTGGATCTCTATGCACGCAAGGTGGTCGGTTGGTCGATGAAGCCGACACTGACCCGCGAGCTGGCCCTGGACGCGCTACTCATGGCGCTCTGGCGGCGCAAGCCTAAGAGTCGGGTCATTGTTCACTCCGATCAGGGTAGCCAGTACGGCAGTGATGACTGGAAACGTTTCTGCGCTGCCAACAACCTGGAGCCCAGCATGAGTCGCCGCGGTAACTGCTGGGATAATGCGGTGGCCGAGTCCTTTTTCAGCAGCCTGAAGAAAGAGCGCATCCGTAAACGCATCTATAAAACCCGCGACCTGGCTAGGGCTGATGTGTTCGACTACATCGAGGTTTTCTACAACCGAACCCGACGCCACAGTCACTTGGGTGGCGTCAGTCCCGAGGCCTTTGAAAGCGCCTCGTTATGAGGCCGGAAAATGTCTACCGGAGCGGGGGTAGTCCACTGGGCCGAAAGCAGCCCCCCCACCAAATACAAACAATCTCCAACCAGACCAACCACCCTAAGCTCATCCACAGCAACAGCCAAAGCCGAATTCAACAGCGCTAGTCGTCACTGTTGAACTCGCCGATCACCCTGCCCGACCGCTGCGCCTCAGCGCAGCTTCTCCATCATCTGGTAGTACCACATGCCGGCAGCCAGCATCGGGTTGCCGAACACATCGCCCAGCGGCACCTTGATGTGCTTGCAGGCGGCGAAGGTGTCGTAGTGGCCGAGGGTGCCGGTCAGGGCGTTGGCCATGATCTCGCCCATGATGTGGGTAGTGGCGATGCCGTGGCCGGAGTAGCCCTGGCAGTACCAGACGTTCTGCGACAGCTTGCCCAGCTGCGGGATGCGGTTCATCACGATGCCCATGGCGCAGCTCCACTGGAAGTCGATCTGCACGCCCTTGAGCTGCGGGAAGGTGCGCTCGATGCACGGGCGCAGCTCGCCAGCAATGTCGCGCGAGTCGCGGCCCGAGTAGTTGGCACCGCCGCCGAACAGCAGGCGGCCGTCGGCGGTCATGCGGTAGTAATCGAGCACGAAGCGGCAGTCGTACACGGCCAGGCTCTGCGGATTCAGCTCCTTGGCCAGGTCGCCCAGCGGCGCGGTGGTGACGATGCCGCCCATGGCCGGGAAGATCATGCCCTTGAGCTGCTTGCGCTCAAGCTTGTGGTAGACGTCGCCGGCCAGCAGTACCTGGGCGGCGTCGATGCGCCCGCCGGAGGTGACCACAGTCGGGCGCGGGCCGTGAATGATGTCCAGCACCTCGGAATGCTCGAAGATCAGCGCGCCCAGGCTCTCGGCGGCCTTGGCCTCGCCAATGCACAGGTTGAGCGGGTGCAGGTGCATGTTGCGGGTGTTCTTGATCGCGCCCAGGTACAGGTCGCTGGCCAGGTGCTCGCGCACGCCGGCGGCGTCGAGCAGGGTCACCTCGTCGCCCATGCCGCGTTCCACGGCTTCGGCGTAGGAGGCCTGCAGCTCATCCATGTGCGAAGGCTTCATTGCCGCGTGCAGGTGGCCGTGTTTCAGGTCGCACTGGATGCCGTACTTCTGCACGCGGTTCTTGATGATCTCGTGACCGCGCCAGCGCAGATGCCAGATGAAGTCGTCAACCTCCTCGCCCAGCGTATTGCGCATCTGTTTGCGCATAGCCGCGTCGCCCGACAGGCTGCCGGTGACCTGACCGCCGTTGCGCCCGGTGGCGCCCCAGCCGATCTTGTGGGTCTCGACAATGGCGACTTTCAGGCCGCGTTCGGCCAGCTCCACGGCGGTGGCGACGCCGGTGAAACCGCCACCGATGATGGCGACGTCGACGCTGACCTGGCCCTGCAGGCTCGGGTAGTGAGTCTCCTCGTTGAGCGTCGCGCTATAGTAGGACGGAGCGCGTTCGGCGGCGGGGATTACGGGCTTGGTGGCGGCGTTCATCGGGTTTTCCTCGGGGCTGGTCCTGCATGACCGGCACTTATTGTTCTGTTCGAATCGCGCACCGCGCGACGGCGGGACGCTGGCAAACGGCGCTCCTGGGAGCACCAGACTCAGGCGATGAGAGCGGCATCCGGAGGGCGCGCATGGCGGCAATGCCAGAGGGCCCAAAAGGCCAGAATGGGATAACCGCCGAAGAGACCGGCACCTTGGTGGATGCGAGCTGGCAAGCGGCTTTCGGGAAAGGGTGCATTCATGAGGATGCAGCCTCGCACGGCAAAGAACGGGCTTTAAATCCGATTCTTTGCACTTTCAGTTGTGCTTTGGCTAAACAATCATTAACACGGAGCGAGGGGCCTGCTTACCGGGCGCAGGTCATGGATACCTACCGGCGCTCATGCATTTTCGCCAGCATGCGCTGAGCGTTCTCCGCGCACTGCATGCCCGCCGGCTTGTTCTCGATGTCGGCGATGGTGGCCAGCAGCTGGGCGCGGTTCTGTGCCAGGCGCGCCTGCATCGCCTCGATCTCGCCGACCTTGGCCCTGAGCGCGGCCAGCAGCTCGTCGTGCGGCCAACTCTTGGCCACCGGGTCGGGCAGCAGGCGGCGGATTTCCTCCAGGCTGAAGCCCGACTGCTGGGCACAGGCGATCACCGCCAGGGTTTGCTCGGCCTCCGCTGGGTAGTCGCGATAGCCGTTGCTCTGGCGCTGCGCGGCGATCAGCCCGCTGGCCTCGTAGAAGCGGATGCGCGAGGGCGCCAGGCCGGTGCGCCTGGCCAGTTCGCCGATTTTCATGCCGATGCCTCCGGGCTATTGACCTTGAAGTTGACTTTAACCTTAGTCTTGCCGCACACGCCACCGCGGAGCCCTCCATGAACGCCTTCCAGCCCCTGCTACTGCCTAACGGCACCCAGATCCCCAACCGCATCGCCAAGGCGGCGATGGAGGAAAACCTGGCCGCCCTCGACCAGGGCCCCTCGGCCGAGCTGCTGCGCCTGTACCAGGCCTGGGCCGAGGGCGGCGCCGGCCTGCTGCTGACCGGCAACGTGATGATCGACCGCCGCGCCATGACCGGCCCCGGCGGCGTGGTGCTGGAGGACGACCGCCTGTTGCAACGCTTCCGCGACTGGGCGCGCATCGGCCGCGCCCAGGGCGCGCAGTTCTGGATGCAGCTCAACCACCCCGGCCGGCAGATGCAGGCCAACCTCGGCCAGCCAACCGTTGCGCCCTCGGCCGTGGCCCTGGAACTGGGCAGCTTCTCCAAGATGTTCCCGCTGCCGCGGCCGCTGAGCGACGAGGAAATCGGCGAGCTGATCCAGCGCTTCGCCCGCAGCGCCGCGCTGGCCGAACAGGCCGGCTTCACCGGCGTGCAGATCCACGCCGCACATGGTTACCTGCTCAGCCAGTTCCTCTCGCCGCTGAGCAACCAGCGCACGGACAGCTGGGGCGGCCCCATCGAGAACCGCGCGCGCCTGCTGCTGGAGGTGGTCAAGGCGGTGCGCGCGCAGGTGGCGCCGGGCTTCTGCGTCGCGGTCAAGCTGAACTCGGCGGACTTCCAGCGCGGCGGCTTCGACGCCAGCGATGCCAAGCGCGTGGTGCAGATGCTCAATGAACTGGACGTCGATCTGGTCGAGCTGTCCGGCGGCAGCTACGAGGCCCCGGCCATGCAGGGCGATGCCCGCGACGGCCGCACCCTGGCGCGCGAGGCCTACTTCCTCGAATTCGCCCGTGAGATCGCCCAGGTGGCACGCATGCCGGTGATGGTCACTGGCGGTATCCGTCGCCTGCCGGTGGTGCAGCAGGTGCTCGATAGCGGCCTGGCCATGGCCGGCATCGCCACCGCGCTGGCCATCGAACCGGACCTGCCGCGCCAGTGGCAGGCCGGGCAGAACAGCACGGCCGAACTGCCGCCGATCCGCTGGAAGCGCAAGGCGCTGGCCTCGCTGGCCTATATGGCGACGGTGAAGTACCAGCTGCGCCGCCTCAGCCAGGGCCGGCGCCCCAACCCCGGCGTGTCACCGCTGCGCGCGCTGCTCGCCGAGCAGCTGAAGACCGCCCGCCGTGCCCGTCAGTACCGGCGCCTGATGGCCAGCGCCTAGGGCGCGAGATGCCCGCTCTTGCACCAGAGCAGGCAGCCCTCGGCGCTGCCCGGGCGGTGGCTGAACTGCGCCGGGTAGCGCAGCCAGCTGCCCGCAGGATAAGTCCCACGCTCGTCCTGCAGGCTGCCTTCGAGCACGAGCAACTCGGCGCCGCCGGGATAGCCCTGTAGCGCTTGCGCGGTGCCGGGCGCCCAGCGCAGCAGGCGCACCTGCTCGGCGGCGAACGCGTGCAGGGCCAGCTCGCGCTGGCCGGGTAGCGCACCCGGCGTCCACTCGGCACGGCGGCTGTCGATCACCACCTCGGCGCGGTCGGCCGCATCGAACTGCATCAGCTTGACGAAAATCGTGCAGCCCTCGCGGCTGAACGGCGCGTGGCGGCTGCCGATGGGATTGCGCACGTAGGTGCCGGCCGGATAGTCGCCGCGTTCGTCGGAGAACACCCCCTCCAGCACCAGGAATTCCTCACCGCCCGGATGCCCGTGCGCGCTGAAGTGCGAGCCCGGCGCGTAGCGCACGATGGAGGTGGCCCGCGCCAGCTCCTCGCCGATGCGGTCGAGCATCCGCCGCTCCACCCCGGCCAGCGGCGAGGCCACCCAGGGCGTATCGCCCGGGCGGATCACCACGGGCAGGGCGAAGTCGGCGTTCAGGCGCACCGCGCGCTCACCAGCTGCCGACGTTGGGCATGGACACCCAGGGTTCGGCCGGCGCCAGCGGCTCGCCCTTCTGCAGCAGCTCGATGGAGATCTGGTCCGGCGAGCGCACGAAGGCCATGTGGCCGTCACGCGGCGGGCGGTTGATGGTCACGCCGTGTTCCTGCAGGCGCAGGCAGGCGGCGTAGATGTCGTCCACCGCATAGGCCAGGTGGCCGAAGTTGCGCGCGCTGCCGTAGTCCTCGGGGTCCCAGTTGTAGGTCAGCTCGACCTGGGCATCCGCATCGCCCGGGGCAGCCAGGTAGACCAGGGTGAAGCGGCCCTGGGGGTAGTCGCGCTGCTTGAGTACTTCCAGGCCGAGGGCATCGCGGTAGAAGCGCAGGGAGGCGTCCAGATCACGGACGCGCACCATGGTGTGCAGGTATTTCATCGCTCAGTTCCGTTCCACAAGGGTCAGCAGGGCCTCGGCACTGGCGTCCGAGGAAGCGGGATTCTGCCCGGTGACCAGCAGACCGTCGACCTCGACATGGCTGTGCCAGTCGGCCGCCCGGCCATAGACGCCGCCGTGGGCCTTGAGCATGTCCTCGACCAGGAAGGGCACCACGTCGGTCAAAGCAACCGCCTCTTCCTCGCTGTTGCTGAAGCCGGTGACGCGCTTGCCGCGCACCAGCGGCGTGCCGTCCGCGGCCTTGACATGGCGCAGCACGCCCGGCGCGTGACAGACCGCGCCTACCGGCTTGCCGAGGGCGATGAAGCGCTCGATCAGGGCGACGGAAGTGGCGTCCTCGGCCAGATCCCAGAGCGGGCCATGGCCGCCAGGGTAGAACAGCGCATCGAAGTCTTCGGCGCGCACCTGCGTCAGCGGCACGCTGGTGGCCAGCAGTTGCTGCGCCTCGGCGTCCTCGGCAAAGCGCCGGGTGGCGGCGGTCTGCGCGTCCGGGGCATCGCTCTTCGGGTCGATCGGCGGCTGGCCGCCCTTGGGCGAGGCCAGGGTGATCTGCGCCCCGGCGTCCTTGAACACGTAATAGGGCGAGGCGAATTCCTCCAGCCAGAAGCCGGTCTTGTGCCCGGTGTTGCCGAGTTGGTCGTGGGAGGTGAGTACCAGCAGAATCTTCATGAACAGCTCCTCGGGATAGTGCCCGCTGTGATTTCGATGCCCTAGAGGGTAGGTCGCTCGAGGTGATTCGTTAACTCAAAATCCTTGATTTCAGACATTCAAAAAATGGATAGCTGAAACAAGCGCGCGGCGGTCATACCTGCCCACCGGCAGCGCTTATGCCAGGCGGACTCAGCGCGCCTCCAGCTGATTGATCAGGGCCTCGGCCAGGGCCTTGTCGGAGAAGGGGTTCTGCCCGGTGATCAGCTCGCGGTCGACCACCACGTGCGGCTGCCAGGCCTTGGCGTATTGCATGTCGCCACCGGCGGCGGCCATTGCCGGAGCCGGGTAGTAGCGGATGCGTGCGCCATCCAGGGAGCTCTCGAACACCGCCTCCTCCGGGTCGGAGAAGATGGTCATGCGGTAGCCCTGGTAGGTCCAGTCCGCGGCCGCCGGTCGCTCGCCGCGCACCAGCGCCGCCTCATAGCCCTGTGGATCAGCCTGCGCCGCCAGCAGCGCAATGGGGCCGTGGCAGATGGCGGCAGTGGGCTTGCCGGCCTGGTGGAAATGGCGCAGCAGGGTGCCGACCTGCGGGTTGTTGGCCAGGTCGATCAGCGGCGCGTGGCCACCGGGGATGAACAACCCCTCGTACTGCTCCAGATCGCCGGCCAGCACCTCGTCGAGCGACAGGCTGTCGTCGATGCCCGGCAGCCCGGCCACTACCTGCTGGATACGCTGCATCTCGGCGGCGTCGCCGCCGAAGTACTGCGGGTCGACGGACTTCTGATCCACGCTCGGCGCATTGCCCCTGGGCGTCACCAGCACCAGCTCGTAGCCGGCCTTGAGCAGGCGGTCGGCCGGCACGCCGAACTCGTTGAGGTAGTAGCCGGTGGCGTAGTGCTGGCCATCCTTGAGCGCAAGCCGGTTCTCGCTGGACAGCAGCACCAGCACCTGGCCCTTGGGCTCGGCGGCGACGGCGGCAGTGGCGGCGAGACTAGCGAGCACGGCCAGGGCCAGCGGGTGGAAGGTCTTCATGGGCGGTCTCCGTTGAATGAGGCGAACGGGGGTCCGTTCGGATGAGGCGAATCTTAGGCGGGCGGTTATGATTCGATAATTCGAAAGCTTTTATTTCTGGTATCCAAAAAGTGAATATCGCCAACAAGGACCTCAACCTGCTGCTGGTCTTCCACGTGCTCTACCAGGAGCGCAACGCCTCGCTGGCCGCCGCGCGCATGGCGCTGAGCCAGCCGGCGCTGAGCCACAAGCTGAACAAGCTGCGCCACGAGCTGGGCGATGCGCTGTTCGTGCGCGCCCCACGCGGCCTCACGCCAACGCCACGGGCCCATGAACTGGCGCCGCTGGTGCAGGGCCTGGTGGCCGAGCTGGAGGCCCTCTACGACCAGTGCGAGGGCCGCGACTTCCTGCAGCGCGCCGAGCGCATCCACCTCTACACCACCGACTACATCGAGCAGACCCTGCTGCCCGCCCTGCTGCCGCGCCTGCGCGAGCAGGCGCCCAACCTGCTGCTGATCACCCACAACACCCGTGGCCTGCTGCCGCGCGAGGAGCTGGAGAAAGGTACCTGCGACCTGGCCATCGCCGGCTTCTACGCCAACCTGCCGGACACCTTCCGCCAGCAGCGCCTGCTCTCCGAGGATTTCGTGGTGCTGGCCGCGCGCGACCATCCGCGCCTCGCCGGGGGGCTCGACCTGGCGGCCTACCTGGCCTGCGAACACCTGCTGACCACCCTCACCGGCGACCTCAACGGCCTGGTCGACCGCGCCCTGCAGGCTCAGGGGCAAACACGCCGGGTGGCGGCCGGGCTGTCCAGCTTCATCGCGCCGAGCCGCCTGGTGCGTGGCAGCGAACTGCTGCTCACGTGCCTGCGCTCGGTGGCCGAGGAGGCGGTGGCGCGCGATGCCTCGCTGGTGTTGCATCCCCTGCCGGCCGGCCTGGAGTTGCCACAGGTGGAAGTGATGCAGATCTGGCACGAGCGCACCGACGCCGACCGCCTGCGCCGCTGGCTGCGCCAGCAGATCCAACAGGTGGCCGGCGAGCTCAGGCGCTGAGGCCGTCCAGCGCCAGGCGGCTGCGCTCGAACCAACCCAGCAGATAATCCACCAGCGCCTGAGTACGGCGCGGCAAGCTGCCCTGCCAGGGGTGCACGAGGAACACCGGGGTGCTGCGCGTCTGGTAGTCGCGCAGCAGCCATTGCAGGCGACCATCGGCCAGCTCGTCCTGGACCATGTAGGACGGCAGGCGGGCGATGCCGGCGCCGCTCAGCGCCGCCTTCTTCAGCAGGCTGTAGTGGTTGCTGGCCAGCTGCCCGGACACCGGCACCCGCTCCAGGCGGTGCTGGCGGTGGTACAGCCACTGCTCGAAACCGCTGTAGTGGGTATTGAGCAGGCACTGGTGCCGACTCAGCTCGGCCGGCGTCTGCGGCGCCGGGTGGCGCGCCAGGTAGGCCGGCGCGGCGCAGGTGATTTCCTGCAGGGCGAACAGCGGCCGCGCCACCAGGCGCTCGTCCTGCTCGACGCCGGAGCGGATGGCCAGGTCGAAGCCATCGGCAACCAGGTCGCGGTAGGTATTGGCCAGATCCAGTTCGACCCGTACCTGCGGGTAGCGGCTGGCGAAATCCAGCAGCAGGGCATCGAAGAAGGTTTCACCGAGCGACACCGGTACGGTCAGGCGCACCGTGCCGGCCACCTGGTCCTGCAGGCTGCGCACCGCCTGCCGCGCGCGCTGGGCCTGGGCCTGCAGCGCCTGTGCCTCGGGCAACAGGGCGGCGCCGGCGGCGGTCAGGTGCAGGCGCCGCGTGGTGCGGTGCAGCAGCTGGCTGCCGAGGCTGCGCTCCAGGCCGCTGATGCGCTTGGACAACTGGCCCTTGCTGCAGCCCATGCGTTCGGCGGCGGCAGTGAAACTGCCGGCCTCGACCAGCAGGGCGAAGGCGACCAGGTCTTCCAGTTCGCTCATGGCGCGGCACTCACTGTTTCCATATGAGAACCAAAGGTTTCACATTACATGGATTATTGGCAACTCAATACCGCCTAAGCTGGCTCCACACCCCCTCACTCAGGAGTCTCAGCATGAAAATCATCCTCGTCGGTGCCAGCGGCACCATCGGCCAGGCCATCGACCGTGAACTGCGCGAGCGCCACGACATCATCCGCGTCGGCCGCCACAGCGGCGAACTGCAGGTGAACATCACCGACCCGGCCTCGATCCGCCGCCTGTTCGAGCAGACCGGCCCGTTCGACGCACTGATCAGCGCCGCCGGCAACGCTCACTTCGGCGCACTGGAGGAGCTCACCGCCAAGGAGTTTGCCGTAGGCCTGGACGATAAGTTGATGGGCCAGATCAACCTGGTGCTGATCGGCCGCGAGTTTGCCAATGACGGTGCCTCCTTCACCCTTACCTCCGGCGTGCTCAGCGAAGACCCGATCCGCTATGGCGCGGCGGTCAGCACGGTGAATGCCGCGCTGGACGGTTTCGTCCGCGCCGCCGCCCTCGAACTGCCACGCGGCCTGCGCATCAACGGCGTGAGCCCGACCGTACTGGAGGAATCGCTGCCGGCCTACGGCCCCTACTTCCGCGGCTTCAAGGCGGTGCCGGCGGCCACGGTGGCACTGGCGTACGCCAAGAGCGCCGAGGGCCTGCAGACCGGCCAGGTCTACCGCGTACTCTGATCGCCACGGTTGCCTGACGGGGCAGACGGTGGCACGGTGGAACCCTGTTTTCAGACAAGGACGCCCACCATGAGCCGAATCCTGCCCCTTCCCGCCCTACTGGCCGGCGCCCTGCTCGCCGGCTGCGCCGCCAGCCCGCAGCAGGACGGCGCCAAAGCGAACAAGGGCGACGGCCGCTGCAACGCCGAGCCGGTGCAGTATCTGCTGGAAGAACGCATCACCACCGACCTGGCCGAGCGCGCGCGCGCCGAGTCCGGCGCTGCTCAGCTACGGGTCACCCACCCCAACCAGCCGGTGACCATGGACTACAACCCGCAGCGCTTGAACATCGATATCGACGAAGACGACATCATCATCCGCCTGAGCTGTGGCTGAGGCCGGACGCCTCCTCACCCATCTCGAGACGCTGCGCCAGTCCCTCACCCAGCAGGCGACCAAGCATTTCATGCAGATGCGGCAACCGCAGGTTGGCCTCCAATGCCTGCCGGGACACCCAGAGGCCACGCAACTGCCACACCTCGCCCTGGCGCAGCAGCTCACAGCCCTGGCAGGCGGCATCGGTGAGCATCCATTGCTGCAGTTCAACCAGGCGCTGCTCCAGCGTCGCTGCCTGGTTTCGCATCACCTGGCAGCTCACCAGGCCGACTATCGCTTGTGGCATCGCTTCGCTCCCGTCTGCCCTACGCACCCAGACTGCAGCCGCGCGAAGCCCGAGGGTTAGGCGAATACTGCCAAGCATTTGCCTGATTCTGCCGACCACGTTGCGCAGTCGGCCCGAACATTGCAATCTGCCACCTCGTCCAAATCTGCCGAGACCACCTTTGAGACCCTTGCTGCTCGCCTTGCTGCTTGCCACGCTGCCAGCTACCGCTGCGGACTGGCAGGTCTACACCCACAGCCTCGGCAACCAGGCCAGCAGCGTCGACGGCGATTTGCGCGGGCTTGCACACGGCGGCAAGCGCGCCTTTTACCTCGAATTGGTGCGCACCGTGCTCGGCGAACTCGGACAGCCACAGAACATCGTCGAAGTACCACTGGCACGAGGCCTCAAACTGGTCCAGTCGCGCGCCCATGTGGTGCTCTTCAACCTCAGCCGCACCGAAGAACGCGAGCATCTGGTGCACTGGGTCGGCCCGACCCTGCAGGAAAATGACTACCTGTATGAATTGAGTGTGCGCCCCACCGGTGTCCGCAGCCTGGCCGAAGCCACCGATATGCCGGTCTGCGTGCTCAACGGCAGCTCCCATGACAGCCTGTTTGTCGAACACCAGTTCACCCAGCTGCGCCGCGCCAACTCCTATGCGGGCTGCTTCCGCATGCTCGCCGCCGGCCGCGTGCTGCTGGTGGCCTCGGCCGACCGCGACCTGCCGAACATACTGGCAGAGGCCGACGTGGGCATCGACGAGGTGGCGCCCAGCGCCGTATCGCTGGGGCAGGACCACGGCTACATCGCACTGTCCCTGGATACGCCGGCTGCCGAGGTGGCTCGCTGGCGGGCAGCCCTGGCGCAGCTGAATCGCGATGGCCGTTACCAGCAACTGTACGACCGCTACGCCCACTGAGCCGGCCGGGTGATCTGCACGATACTGCCGCGCACTTGCCTATTCCTGCCAAGATCAATCCAGCCGCGGGCAGCCGTGAGAGCCGGCCAGGTAAGCTGCCACACTCGCCAAGGAATTCCCCATGCCAGACGCCAACGCCATGCATAGCCAGCGCCTGCAGCTGGCCGAGCTGATCGCCCGTTTCGCCGGAGCGGACGGCACGCACGACACCGCCATTGCCAACCTGGTGCTCTTCCGTGCCAGCAAGCCCTCACCCATCACCCACACCCTGTATCGACCCGCCCTGTGCGTGACCGCCCAGGGGCAGAAGGTGGTGTGCCTGGAAGACGAGCGCTATTGCTACGACCCACTGCATTACCTGGTGGCCGCAGTGACCTTGCCGGTCACTGGCGAAGTGACCGAAGCCACGGTCGACGAGCCCTACCTGGGCATGCGCCTGGACATCGACCCTGCCGAGCTGGGCGAGTTGATCGCCAGCGCAGGTCCCATCGGCATGCCCAGTCGCAGCAGTGGTCGCGGCCTGCATGTCGATCCGCTGGACACGTCGCTGCTGGATGCGGTGCTACGCCTGCTTCGGCTGCTCACCACACCACGCGACATCGCCATGCTCGCTCCACTGGTGCGCCGCGAGATCCTCTACCGCCTGCTGTGCAGCCCGCAGGGCCAGCTGCTGCGCGACATCGCCACGGCAGACAGCCAGGCACACCGAGTCAACCGCGCCATCGAGTGGCTGAACCGCCACTACGACGAGCCGCTGCGTATCGACGAGCTGGCACGCGTAGCCAACCTGAGCACGTCCACCCTGCACCACCGCTTCAAAGCTGTAACCGCCATGAGCCCGCTGCAGTACCAAAAGCAGCTGCGCCTGCAGGAAGCGCGGCGGCTAATGCTGTGCGAGAACCTGGATGTATCGAGCGCCGGCTACCGGGTCGGCTACGAAAGCCCATCGCAGTTCAGCCGCGAATACAGCCGCCTGTTCGGCGAGCCACCGGTGCGCGACCTGGCGCGTCTGCGCGGCGCCGTCTGAAGCGCTACCAGTCGAGTTCGATGCAGCTCTCGAAACGGCGCGTCTCGCCACTCAGCGGGTCGCTGAAGGCCAGGCTGTGGGCCAGCAGCTTGAGCGGCCGACTGAAATCGTCCACGCCCTTCTCATCGACCAGCTCGGGGTAGAAGGTGTCATTGGCGATCGGCGCGCCAAGAGCGGCCATGTGCACGCGCAGCTGGTGCTGTTTACCGGTGACCGGGAACAGCCGATAGCGCCACTGTTCGCCGTGGCGCTCCAGCACTTCCAGCAGGGTCTCGCTGTTTGGCTCGCCCGCCACCTCACGCATACGGAAGAACGGCTCGCCCTTCTCCAGGCGGCTGTGCCGGCGCAGCGGGAAGTCGTACTGCGGCAGCGCCGGGGCGATGGCCTGGTAGCGCTTGTCGATGCGCCGTTCGCGGAACAGCGCCTGGTAGGCGCCACGGCTGGCCGGCGTGGTGGAAAACAGCACCAGCCCGGCAGTGTGCCGGTCGATGCGGTGCAGCGGTGCCAGCTGCGGATTGCCGGTCTCGCGCACCAGGCGGGTGAGCAGGGTCTCCTCGGCGTAGTCGCCAGCCGGCATGACCGGCAGGAAGTGCGGCTTGTCGGCTACCAGCAGGTGCGCGTCCTGATAGAGGATCTGCGCCTGGAACGGGATCGGTCGTTCGTTCTCGATCTCGCGGAAGTACTGCACGCGCAGTGCCTCGCGATAAGGGGCATCCGGGCCCAGCGGCTGGTCGCGGTCGTCCAGCACCAGGCCACGGGCCATGCGCTGCAGCCAGGTTTGCCGGGAGATCTGCGGGAAGCGCGCGCACAGGCAGTCGAGCACGGTTGCCCAGTCACCGGGCGGCAGGTGCAGGAAACTGGGGCGAACGTGCAGGGGGCGCGACGACATGGCGGGGCTCGACAAAAGGGCTGCGCATTATTCCGCAGTCGGCGCAAAAACGCCGCTCCGGTCATCTGTTGGGGTCGATCCACGCCTGGCTGTGACTGTCGGGCCACCCCACCAGCGGCGCATGATCGACGACCGACACCACAAGGAACTCGCGATGAAGACCATAGGCCTGCTCGGTGGCATGAGCTGGGAGTCCACCCTGCCCTACTACCGCCATATCAACGAAGCGGTACGCGAGCGCCTGGGCGGCCTGCATTCGGCACGGCTGGTGCTCTACAGCCTGGACTTCCACGAGATCGAAGCGCTGCAGCGCCAGGGCGACTGGGCCGCCGCCGGCACGCTGCTGGCCGATGCGGCCAGGCGTCTGGAAAGCGCGGGAGCGGACTTCCTGCTGCTCTGCACCAACACCATGCACAAGGTGGCGGACGCCATCGAGGCGGCCAGCGACCTGCCGCTGCTGCATATCGCCGACCCGACCGCCACGGCCATCCGGGCCGCCGGCCTGCAGCAGGTCGGCCTGCTCGGCACCCGTTTCACCATGGAGCAGCCCTTCTACCGCGAGCGCCTGGAGCAGCGTCATGGCATTCAGGTGCTGGTACCGGACGAGCCCGACCGCACCGAAGTACATCGGGTGATCTACGAGGAGCTGTGCCGGGGCGTGGTCAGCGAAGCCTCGCGGCAGGCCTATCGCCAGGTGATCGGACGCCTGGTGGCGAACGGCGCCCAGGCGGTGATTCTCGGCTGCACCGAGATTGGCCTGCTGGTGCAGTCCGGCGATGCCGGGGTACCGCTGCTCGACACCTGCCGCCTGCATGCCCACGCGGCGGCCGACCTGGCACTGAGCTAGCCGATCAGTTGCACGATGCTCTCGTCGTACAGCATCACGCGGTCGCGACCGGCGGCCTTGGCCGCGTAAAGCGCCTTGTCGGCCCCCTGAATCAGGGTCTCAGGCCCCTGTGCGGCGCCCTCTGCCGGCGAATAGACATGGACCCCGGCGCTCAGGCTCAGGCGCAGCCGGGGCGATCCGGCGTGGGCCACGGCGCGCGCCTCCAGCGCCTGGCGCACCTGCTCGGCCACCTGCAATGCACCCTCGCCGTCGGTCTCGGGTAACAACAGACAAAACTCCTCGCCGCCGTAGCGTACCGCCAGATCGGCCGGCCGCTTCTGGGCACTGCGAATCACATCGGCGACCAGACGCAGGCATTCGTCGCCGGCCGAATGGCCATAAATGTCGTTGTACTGCTTGAAGTAGTCGACATCGAGCAGGACCAGTGCCAGTGGCCGCTGCGAGCGATTGGCGCGCGCGAACTCGTCGCTCAACGCACGAATGAAGCGACGGCGGTTGGCCAACCGTGTGAGTTCGTCTTCCAGCGCCTGTTGCTCCAGGCGCTGATTGAAGGCCCGCAGGGCATCACGCGTGGCGATGAGCTCCACCTGGGTGTGCTGTGCCTGCCGAATGAGGCGCAGCAGGTAAAAACCGAACAGCCCGAGCAGGGCCATCAGCGAACCCACGATCAGGGCCTGGCGCAGGGCGTCTTCGCGCCAATCAGCGAAGATGTCGTCCTTGGCCAGCGAGGCAATCACGACCAGCGGGTAATCCTGGATCTGCCGGTAGCTGTAGAGCCGCACCACACCATCGTAAATCGACGGCAGCATGACGGTCCCGGTTGGGCTCTGCGGCAGCAGGCTGCTGAAGATGGGGCCGTGCGCCACGTCCATGCCGATCATCGACTCACGAAACGGGCTGTGCAGGACCAGGGTGCCATCGTTCAGCACCAGGTTGATGGTGCCCTGCTGGCGGATGTCGAAGGTGGCATAGAACTGGCGGAAATAGTCGATGGACAGCGTCGCCAGGGCCACCCCGGCGAACTGGCCTTGTGCATCCTCCAGGCGTCGCGACAGCGGGATGATCCAGTCACCCGTGAGGCGACTGCGGATCGGCCGACCGACACGGGAACCGTGGTCATCGGGGTGATCGCGGTGATAGATGAAATACTCGCGATCGGCGTTGTTGGCCCCTGGCGGCAGCTCGCCAAAGGAATTGACCAGCCAGCGACCCTCGCGGTCATAGGCAAACAAACCATGCAGCTCGCCCAACTCGTAGACATGCAGGCGCATCAGCTGCGCCAGGCGCTGCAGCTGAGCGGGCTGACGACCATCGGTCTGCAAGCGCTCGACCAGATCGAGCAGGACGGTATCGGCTTTTCTCAGCGAGTCGCTGGCCTGGCGCGCCAGCGCGGAAGCCAGGTTGGACGTCTCGATTTCCGCATCTCGCAGCTGGACCTGGCGCGCCGTCCACATCAACCAGCCGTCGATGACCAGCAGCGACACGCAGACCAGCACCACGAAGGTCCGCGCCAGCGGCACTACGCCCGGTTTCTGCCACCAACGCCCCCGACTGCCACCGGTATTGCTGCCATTGCTCATCAAACGCCGCTACCCACGCTGTCGACCATGTCCCAGATATAGAAAAGCATCGCCAGGGTCAATCCAGAGCCCCCACCCGCCGCCAATTTGATGCAATATCTGGCCGCCATGATGCCGCCACCTGCGCAAAAACCGTCCCGTACCAGCAAGGAACTCAACCCCATGCCAGCAGACCACGTGCCGCCTGCCAGTGTCAGCCTGAAGGAGGCCTTTCGCTTCTGGCTCAAGCTGGGCTTCATCAGCTTCGGTGGCCCGGCGGGGCAGATCGCGATCATGCACCAGGAGCTGGTGGAGCGGCGCCGCTGGATTTCCGAGCGGCGTTTCCTGCACGCCCTCAACTACTGCATGCTGCTGCCCGGCCCTGAGGCCCAGCAACTGGCCACCTATATCGGCTGGCTGCTGCACCGTAGCTGGGGTGGCATCATCGCCGGCGCACTGTTCGTGCTGCCTTCGCTGCTGATCCTGATCGTCCTGTCCTGGGTTTACATCGCTTTCGGCGACGTCCCCCTGGTGGCCGGCATCTTCTATGGCATCAAGCCGGCGGTGACGGCGATTGTCCTGCAGGCGGCCCATCGCATTGGCTCACGGGCGTTGAAAAACAACTGGCTGTGGGCAATCGCCGGCGCATCGTTCGTGGCCATCTTCGCCCTCAACCTGCCCTTTCCGCTGATCGTGCTGGGCGCTGCGGTGATCGGCTACTTCGGTGGACGTCTGGCCCCGCAGCACTTCAGCCTGGGTGGCGGCCATGCCACCAGCAACCGCGCCTACGGCCCGGCACTGATCGACGACCACACCCCGCCTCCCGAGCACGCGCGCTTCCGTTGGCCACGCCTGCTCCTGCTGGCGCTGGCTGGCGCCATCCTGTGGCTGTTGCCGATGGGCCTGCTGACGGCGTTGTTCGGCTGGCATGGCACGCTGACCCAGATGGGCTGGTTCTTCACCAAGGCCGCCCTGCTGACGTTCGGCGGCGCCTACGCGGTGCTGCCCTATGTCTACCAGGGCGCGGTCGGCCACTATGGCTGGCTGACGCCGACACAGATGATTGATGGCCTGGCCCTGGGCGAGACCACGCCGGGACCGCTGATCATGGTGGTGGCCTTCGTCGCCTTCGTCGGCGCCTATGTGCAGCCGGTGTTCGGCGGTGACTCGGCCTTCGCCAGCGGCGCCCTGGCCGCCTGCCTGGTCACCTGGTTCACCTTCCTGCCGTCGTTCCTGTTCATCCTCGCCGGCGGGCCGCTGGTGGAGTCGACCCACAACGAGCTGAAGTTCACCGCGCCGCTGACCGCCATCACCGCCGCCGTGGTCGGGGTCATCCTCAATCTGGCGTTGTTCTTCGGTTATCACGTGCTCTGGCCACAGGGCTTCTCCGGCAGTTTCGACTGGCCTTCGGCCCTGATCGCACTGGGGGCGGCCGTGGCCCTGTTCCAGTTCAAGCGCGGGGTGATTCAGGTGCTGCTCGGCTGCGCGCTGGTCGGTCTGGCCGTGCACCTGCTGCGCTGAACGCCTGCGGCATGACGTTTGGCATCTTCGGCCGGGACTTGCCCGGCGCGGATGCATACACTATTGACCGATTTTTCTTCTGCCCGAGGCCATCATGACAGACGCAGCTTCCTCCACCGCCATCATCATCGGTGCCGGCCATGCCGGCGGCGAGCTGGCCGTTGCCCTGCGCAACGAGGGCTGGGAGGGCCGTATCCTGCTGCTCGGCGAGGAAGCCCACCTGCCCTACCACCGCCCGCCGCTGTCCAAGGCCTACCTGGCCGGCAGCGTGGAGAAGAGCAGCCTGGCAATACGCCCGCTGGCCGCCTATGAGCGGGCCAACGTCGAGTTCATGCCGGGCGTGCGGGTAGTGCGCATCGACCGCGCCAACCAGCGCCTGGAGCTGGCCGATGGCGCACAGCTGAGCTACGACAGACTGGCCATCGCCACCGGCGGCCGCCCGCGCCCGCTGAGCGCGCCGAATGCCGCAGTCGCCGAGCGCTGCGCCAACTTCCACTACCTGCGCACCCTGGATGATGTGGAGCAGATCCGTGCACAGCTGGCAGCGGGCAAACGCCTGGTCATCGTCGGTGGCGGCTACATCGGCCTGGAGGTGGCGGCTTCGGCCATCGCCCAGGGCCTCCAGGTCACCGTGCTGGAAGCCCTGCCGCGGGTGCTGCAGCGGGTCACCGCCGCCGAGCTGTCGGCCTACTACGAGCGCAAGCACCGCGAGGCCGGGGTGGATATCCGTACCGGCGTGCAGGTGGCCGACCTGGAAGTAACGGACGATACGGTGACGGCCGTGCTCTGCGCCGACGGCAGCCGCCTGGCGGCCGACCTGGTGGTGGTCGGCATCGGCCTGCTCGCCAACACCGAGCTGGCCGCCGAGGCCGGCTTGCAGATCGACAACGGTATCCTGGTCGACGAACACGCGCAGACCAGCGACCCGCATATCTATGCTGCCGGCGATTGCACCAACCATCCCAACGCCCTGCTCGGTCGCCGCCTGCGCCTGGAGTCGGTGCCCAATGCCCTGGAACAGTCGCGGGTGGCCGCCGCCAACATGGCGGGCAAGGCCAAGACCTACGCCTCGGTGCCCTGGTTCTGGTCCGACCAGTACGAGCTGAAACTGAAGATGGTCGGCCTCTCTGAAGGCTTCGAACGCCTGGTGCTGCGCGGCGACCCGGCAACCGACAGCTTCAGCGCCTTCTACCTCAAGGGCGACAAGGTACTGGCCGCCGACACGGTGAACCGCCCGCAGGACTTCATCGCCGCCAAGCGCCTGGTGGCCGAGGGGATCGCCGTGACCGCCGCGCAGCTGGCCGACGACAGCCGGCCGCTGAAGGAGTTGCTGCCCGCGCCGGCGGCCTGAGCCGGCGACTGCGCCCCCCTTTGATCACACATGGCCACGATGATTCATCAGGCCATACGCTGGAGGTACAGCAGCGGATATCGGGCCCGGTGACCCGCGGCGTAGTCGTTTATCAGGCCAACGTCCAATGACCAAAAGCAGCAGCGATCGACTGGGGGCGCCCCATGTTCACTAAGAAGGGATTACCGCTAATCCTTGGTTTTCTCATCTTTACCGCACAGGCCCGCGAGGGAGAAACCCATCAACTGAACTTCGCCGGTGCCGAACGCAGCTATAAGCTGTTCGTACCAGATGGCGCCCCCAAAGCGCCCCTGCCACTGATGATCGTGATGCACGGCGGGCTGGGCAATGCCGATGAAACCGAGCGCACCACCGGCATGAACCGTGTGGCTCAGAGCAACGGTTTTCTGGTCGCCTACCCCAATGGTACCGGCATGCGCCTGATGCCCAACCGCCGCACCTGGAATGCCGGGAAATGCTGCGGTCCGGCAGTCGAAGGCAATGTCGACGACGTCGGTTTCATCCAGGCCATGCTTGCCGATGTAGCCAAGCGCCACGCCCTCGATCACTCACGCATCTACGCCACCGGCATCTCCAATGGCGCGATGATGGCTTACCGGCTGGCCTGCGAACTGCCGCAGGATATCGCCGCCATTGTCCCCGTCTCGGGTACGCTGGCGCTGAACAGCTGCCCCGGAGCCAGCAGGGTTGCGGTGCTGCATATCCATGGCAGCAAGGACAGCAATGTGCCGTACCAGGGGGGCATGGGGGAGAACGCCATCGCCGGTGTGCAGCACCGCTCCGTGCCCGAGACCCTGCAGATGATCGCCAACGCCCAAGGCTGCAACACCCCACCGAGCGGGCAGGCACTGCCGGATGGTTCCGAGCTGACCAGCTGGAACTGCCAGGGCAAGGCGCCTTTGCAACTTCGACTGATTCCCGGAGGCGAACATGTCTGGCCCGGCGGCGACAGCCGGCGCAACCGCAAGCTGTTCGGCGGCCATTTCTCCGCCAGCCAGGCGGCCTGGGACTTCGCCAGCCAGTTCAAGAGCAGCAATTGAGCACGCCCGGGGCGACCAGGGTCGCCCTCACTGACACGCTGCCTCACAGCCCCCGGCCCTGTTGACCAACCCGGGCGACCGGTAAGCTGCACCCCATTGGCCACATGAGGCACCGAACATGCCCCTTACCCATCTTGAACGCCTGGAAGCGGAGAGCATCGACATCTTCCGCGAAGCGATCTCCGAGGCGGAAAATCCGGTGATGCTCTATTCCATCGGCAAGGACAGCGGGGTGATGCTGCACCTGGCGCGCAAGGCCTTCTTTCCCTCGCGCCCGCCCTTCCCGCTGCTGCACGTGGATACCACCTGGAAGTTCCGCGCCATGTACGAGATGCGCGAGCGCATGGCCCGCGAGTCGGGTATGGAGTTGCTGGTACACCACAACGAGGACGCCCGGGTCCGCGGCATCAATCCCTTCACCCACGGTTCGGCCCTGCATATCGATCTGTGGAAGACCGAGGGCCTGAAACAGGCACTGGACAAGTACGGCTTCGACCTGGCCTTCGGCGGAGCCCGCCGCGACGAGGAAAAGTCGCGCGCCAAGGAGCGCGTGTTCTCCTTCCGCAGCGCCCAGCACCGCTGGGAACCCAAGGCTCAGCGCCCCGAGCTGTGGCGCCTGTACAACGCTCGCAAACTGCCCGGCGAGAGCATCCGTGCGTTCCCCCTGTCGAACTGGACCGAGCTGGACATCTGGCAGTACATCCATCTGGAGAACATCCCGATAGTGCCCCTGTACTTTGCCGACAAGCGACCGGTGGTGGAGCGCGACGGCGTTCTGATCATGGTCGACGACGAGCGCATGCCGCTGCGACCCGGTGAACAGCCGGAACTGAAAAGCGTGCGCTTCCGCAACCTGGGCTGCTACCCGCTGACCAGTGCGGTGGAGTCTGCAGCCGACAGCCTGCCGGCGATCATCCGCGAAATGCTGCTGGCCACCACTAGCGAGCGCCAGGGGCGGGTCATCGATCACGACAGCGCCGGTTCCATGGAGAAGAAAAAAGTCGAGGGATACTTCTGATGAACGCTCACCGCCAGCTCATCGATGAGGACATCGCGGTACACCAGCACAAGACCCTGCTGCGCTTCATCACCTGCGGCAGCGTCGACGATGGCAAAAGTACGCTGATCGGACGCCTGCTCTACGAGTCCAAGGCCTTGCTGGAAGACCAGCTTAGCGCCCTGGAAAGCGACTCGAGAAAGCACGGCACCCAGGGTGGTGAACTGGACTTCGCCCTGCTGGTGGATGGCCTGTCCGCCGAGCGTGAACAGGGCATCACAATCGACGTGGCCTATCGTTTCTTCGCCACCGAGAAGCGCAAGTTCATCGTCGCCGACACCCCCGGTCACGAGCAGTACACCCGCAACATGATCACCGGCGCCTCCACCGCCGACGTCGCCGTGATCCTGATCGACGCGCGCAAGGGCGTGCTGATCCAGACCCGCCGGCACAGCTATCTGGTATCGCTGATCGGCATCCGCCGGGTGGTAGTGGCGATCAACAAGCTGGACATGGTCGGTTACTCGCAGGAAGTGTTCGAGCAGATCGACGCCGACTACCGCGCCTTCGCCAGCCGCCTCGGCATAGAACATATCCAGAGCATCCCGCTGTCGGCCCTGCGTGGCGACAACATCACCGAACCCAGCACGAACACACCCTGGTATCAGGGGCCGAGCCTGATGCAGTTCCTTGAGACGGTGGAGCTGGCGCAGGCCCGCGAGGATGCGCCGTTGCGTATGCCGGTTCAGTGGGTGAACCGCCCTACCCCAGATTTCCGCGGTTTTTCCGGGCGCATACTCGGCGGCAGTGTGCGACCCGGCGATGCTGTACGCGTGCTGCCCTCGGGCAAGACCAGCCGGGTCGAACGCATCGTCACCCTGAATGGCGATCTGCCGCAGGCCATTAGCGGTCAATCGGTAACCCTGACCCTGAGCGACGAGATCGACATCAGCCGCGGAGACGTGATTGCCGCGGCCGATGCGCCGCCGGCGGTAGCCGACCAGTTCGAGGCGACGGTGGTCTGGATGAGCGAGGAGCGCATGCTGCCGGGGCGCCCCTACCTGATCAAACTGGGCGCCAGCAGCATCGGCGGCGCACTGGGTCGCCCGAAGCACCAAGTCGACGTCAACAGCCTCGACAATCTGCCGGCCAAGACCCTCGGGCTCAACGAGATCGGAGTCTGCACCCTGAGCCTGGACCGTGCCACGCCCTTCGATCCTTATGCGGAAAACCGCGACATGGGCAGCTTCATCGTCATCGACCGCTACACCCATCAGACGGTGGGTGCCGGCATGCTGCACTTCGCCCTGCGCCGATCGCAGAACATCCACTGGCAGGCCGTGGAAGTCGACAAAACGGCACGCACCCGCCTCAACGGTCACAAACCCTGCGTGATCTGGTTGACCGGCCTGTCCGGCGCCGGCAAGTCGACCATCGCCAACCTGCTGGAGCGCCGCCTCCACGCCCAGGGCGTGCACACCTACCTGCTCGACGGCGACAACGTGCGCCACGGCCTGAACAAGGACCTGGGCTTCACCGCCGCCGATCGTGTGGAGAACATTCGCCGTATCGGCGAAGTGGCCAAGCTGATGGTGGATGCGGGGCTGATGGTGGTCACTGCCTTCATCTCGCCATTCCGCTCGGAGCGTCAGCTGGCCAGGGATCTGGTCGCCGAAGGCGAGTTCATCGAGGTGTTCGTCGACACTCCGCTGGCAGAAGTGGAGAAGCGCGATCCCAAGGGACTGTACAAGAAGGCCCGACGTGGCGAACTGAAGAACTTCACCGGCATCGACTCGCCCTATGAGGCACCGGAGCAGCCGGAAATCCGCATCGAGACGCTCAGGCACAGTGCCGACGAAGCAGCTGACCTGATCGTCCAGCAACTGCGCGAGCGGGGTTTCCTGGCCTGAGCAACCGAGCGGGTCAGGCCCCCGCTCGACCCACTCCAACATGAATCCGCATTATCACACCGGCTTTGCGGCGCGACTGCACGCTCGTTATCGAAGCAAGATCATTACCGCTGCGGGAATGTTATTTCCCAGTCGGCAAGCAAAGTTGTGCCTGCACGATTAGCCAGAAACAACTTGCCCAAGCAGTCAGATTCACTGAACTCCTGGTGCGACAAGGTCTCCAATAATGGAAGCTCAAACTGATTAGCGATGAAAACTAAAGAGCCAATCGCTATAATCACGACCGTCTTACTTATAGACATTCTGTATTGATGCAGATGACTGGCGCCACTTCTGGCCCCTCTCTCAACGGGTGAACATGTGACGAAAGACGAACTGCGCGCCGAACTGGAGCGTCAGGCGCAACGTTACAAGGATGTATACGGCGGCGAGGTCGTGACCTACGCGGCTCAGCCAGACCCCGAACGCAAACCCTGGCGCAAGAAACCCAGCCTGCTCGACCAGGCGTTCCAACAGGAACTGCAGAAGATCGAACAGGCCCGCGAAACCGAGTGAATCGGCGCCTTACCGGCGCCGGCCACCTCCCAGCAGCGACCCCATCAGCCCACGTACCAGCTGCCGACCAATCTGGTTGGCGGCTTGGCGCACCGCTGTCTTCATCACCTGGCTGGCCAGGGTACCCAGCAGCTCGCCCGCCATACCGCCGAGCCCACCCTGCTCTGCCGGGGCGGCAGCAGTCTTGCCTGACGCTCCCGGCGCCGGCGCCTCGGCCGCGCGCGCCATGAGCATCTCGTAGGCCGACTCGCGGTCGACCGCTTTGTCGTAACGACCGGCCTGAGGCGAGCTACGCAGCAGTGCCGCGCGCTCCGTTTCGTTCAGCGGGCCGATGCGCGACTGCGGCGGGGCGATGACCACGCGCTGAACCATGGCCGGCGTACCCTTTTCCTCCAGGGTACCCACCAGCGCCTCACCTATGCCCAGTTCGGTGAGCACGCTGAGGCTGTCGAACGCCGGGTTGGGGCGGAAGCCATCGGCGACCGCGCGCAGGGACTTCTGCTCCTTGGCGGTGAAGGCGCGCAGGCCATGCTGGATGCGCAGGCCAAGCTGGGCCAGCACTGCATCCGGCAAGTCGCTGGGCGACTGGGTGACGAAATAGACCCCCACACCCTTGGAGCGGATCAGACGTACGACTTGTTCCAAGCGCTCCTGCAGGGCCCTGGGGGTGTCGGCAAAGAGCAGGTGTGCCTCGTCGAAGAACAGCGCCAGTACGGGCTTCTCGGCATCGCCGCGTTCCGGCAATTGCTCGAACAGCTCGGCCAGCAGCCAGAGCAGGAAAGTCGCATAAACCTTGGGCGCCTCGTGCACCAGACGACTGGCATCCAGCAGGTGGATGCGCCCCCGACCATCCGCCTCCGGCTGCAGAACATCTTCCAGTTGCAACGCCGGCTCACCGAACAGAGCCTCGGCCCCCTGCTGCTCCAGCGTGGCCAGACGTCGCAGGAGGGCCTGGGCCGAGGCGCCGGCAAACAATGCACGATCTTCGCCGAGCAGCTCAGGATGATCCTTCAGGTGATTGAGCAATGCCTTGAGATCCTTGAGATCGAGCAACAGCAGCCCCTCGCGATCGGCCACCTGAAAAGCGGCGTAGAGCGCGGCCTGCTGGCTTTCGGTCAACTCCAGCAAGTTACCCAGCAGCAACGGCCCCATCTCGCTCAGGGTGGTGCGCAACGGGTGCCCGGTCTTGCCGGCCACGTCCCACAGGGTCACTGGATAAGCCTGGGGCCTGTGATGCAGCCAGGGCATGCCGGCGATGCGCTCAGCCACCTTGCCCTGCGGACTGCCCGCTGCACCCAGGCCGCACAGATCACCCTTGATGTCCGCGGCGAACACCGCCACACCGGCATCGCTGAACAGCTCAGCGAGACGCTGCAACGTCACCGTTTTTCCGGTTCCCGTGGCTCCGGCCACCAGGCCGTGACGGTTGGTCAGGCGCAGAGCCTGGCTCACGGCCTGGCCCTGCGGGTCGGCCCCCAGCACAAAAGTATCGGTCACAGGCATTTGCCATCCCCCGGGCTAAAGCTTTACTTCAGTTATGTCGCTATAGAAGGTGTCACCTAAAAGGCCGGCGCATCGTCGAACGGCCACCTACAAGACTGCTGCCAGACCTTACCGGAAGCAAGCAACCATGACCCAGAACCTGAAGTTCAGCCACAAGATCCTGCTCGCCGCCTCCCTGGTGGTCATAGCAGCCTTCTCAATCTTCACCCTGTACAACGACTACCTGCAGCGCAATGCCATCCGCGATGACCTGGAACATGAGCTGGAAAGCCTGGGCCAGGTCACGGCCAGCAATATCCAGAACTGGCTCTCCGGTCGCATCCTGCTGGTGGAGAACGTAGCCCAGTCGATCGACGAGACCACAACCCCGGAGTCGCTGATCAAAACGCTGGAGAGCAGGGTGCTCACCTCCACCTTCGACTTCACCTACCTGGGCTCGGCCGATGGCACCTTTACCATGCGTCCGGATAGCGAAATGCCGGAAGGCTATGATCCGCGCACACGCCCCTGGTACAAGGATGCCGTGGCCGCCGGTGGCTCCACCCTGACCGAACCCTACGTGGATGCCGCCACCAGCAAGCTGATCATCACCATCGCCACCCCGGCCGGGGCCAATGGCGTGGCGGGTGGTGACCTGAGTCTGGATACCCTGGTGCAGATCATCAACTCGCTGGATTTCGACGGCATCGGCTATGCCTTCCTGCTCAGCGCCGACGGCAAGATCCTGGTCCATCCGAACAAGGACCTGGTGATGAAAACCCTCAAGGAGGTCTATCCGCAGAACACGCCGACCGTCAGCGCCGGCGTGACCGAAGCGGAGCTCGATGGTGTCGAACGCATCCTGACCTTCACCCCGGTCAAGGGCCTGCCCTCGGTCAACTGGTACGTCGGTCTGTCCATCGACAAGGACAAGGCCTACAGCACGCTCAGCGAGTTCCGCGCCTCGGCCATCATCGCCACCGTCATTGCCGTGGTCATCATCATGATCCTGCTGGGCATGCTGATCCGCGTGCTGATGCAGCCGCTGCTGGTGATGGGCAAGGCCATGCGCGACATCGCCCAGGGCGAGGGCGACCTGACCAAGCGCCTGAGCGTGCAGAGCCGCGATGAATTCGGCGAGCTGGCGACCTCCT
This sequence comes from Pseudomonas stagnisoli, assembly GCF_048595745.1. Taxonomy (NCBI): domain Bacteria; kingdom Pseudomonadati; phylum Pseudomonadota; class Gammaproteobacteria; order Pseudomonadales; family Pseudomonadaceae; genus Pseudomonas; species Pseudomonas stagnisoli. The sequence goes on along the minus strand of NZ_CP184361.1, from coordinate 1,293,343 downwards.
TCAACCAGTTCGTCGAGCGTATCCACGGATCGATCCGCGAGGTGTCCTCGGCCACCCAGCAGCTCAACGAAGTGGCCAAGCTGGTGGTCAACGCCTCCAACTCGTCGATGGCCAACTCCGACGAACAGGCCAGCCGCACCAACAGCGTTGCCGCGGCGATCAACGAGCTGGGCGCAGCAGCCCAGGAGATCGCGCGCAACGCAGCGGACGCGTCACACCAGGCCTCGGATGCGCGTCATCTGGCCGAGGACGGCAGCCAGGTACTGCAGAAGACCATCGCCGCAATGAACGAGCTGTCGGAAAAGATCAGCACCTCCTGCCGCAACATCGAGGCGCTGAACAGCAAGACGGTGAACATCGGCCAGATCCTCGAAGTGATCAAGAGCATCTCCGAGCAGACCAACCTGCTGGCGCTCAATGCCGCCATCGAGGCTGCCCGGGCTGGCGAGGCGGGTCGCGGCTTCGCCGTGGTAGCCGACGAGGTGCGCAACCTGGCGCACCGCACGCAAGAGTCGGCGCAGGAAATCCAGAAGATGATCGAGGAGCTGCAGGTCGGCGCTCGCGAGTCGGTCACCACCATGACCGAGAGCCAGCGCTACAGCGAGGAAAGCGTAGAGATCGCCAACCAGGCCGGGGAACGGCTGGGCAGCGTGACCCAGCGCATCGGCGAGATCGACGGCATGAACCAGTCGGTTGCCACCGCCACCGAGGAGCAGACCGCCGTGGTCGACTCGCTCAATATGGACATTACCGAGATCAACACCCTCAACCAGGAGGGCGTGGAGAACCTGCAGGCGACCCTGCGCGCTTGCGGCGACCTGGAACAACAGGCCTCGCGCCTGAAGCAACTGGTCGACAGCTTCCGCATCTGACCTCAGTCGGACGCAGGCTCGTCCTGCGTCACCTCGACGGCAGCTGGCTGCGCTTGTCGCAGCTTCTGCCAGAGTTCGGCGGCACCGGGAAACTCGGTGCCGTCGTGCTCGCTCAACGCCTCGGGATCGTAGCGGCGCACACAACCCTCGCCGAGGGTGGGTGGCGGTGTAGCGGTACCGGGAGCCTTGTCAGCCATGGTCGACATGACCTCGGTCGTGCTGGGCGAATTCCTTCACGGCCAGCAGCACCTCGTGACAACCGAGCTCACCGAGCAAGCGCCCCTCCTCAACCACCGGCAGGTGTCGGTGCCCGCCCTGCAGAAAGCGTTCGGCCACCTCGATAACGCTGGCATCAGGCGATACGGTATCGACCTGCGGATTCATGCAAGAACCCACCAGCCCACCGGTCTGCTCGAAATAAGCGCCAGAGAGAATGCCGCGCAGGCAATCAGTCTCGGCCAGCAGCCCGAGCAATCGCCCTGCCTCGTCCACCACAGGCGCAGCGGACAAACGGTGCTCGAGCAGCAACCCGATCGCCCGGTAAAGGTCGGTATCGGACCTGAAGGTCAGCAGGTGCGTGGTCATGTAGTCGCGCACCTTAATCGATCTGAGCATGTCGTCCTCCTCCCGCGCAGAGCGGTCAGTCGAACACCACCGTCTTGTTGTCGTGCACCAGCACGCGGTCTTCCAAGTGATAGCGCAGACCGCGGGCCAGCGCCATCTTCTCCACGTCCTTGCCCAGGCGCACCATGTCTTCGACGCTGTCGCGATGACTCACGCGCACCACGTCCTGCTCGATGATCGGGCCGGCATCCAGTTCTTCGGTGACATAGTGGCAGGTGGCGCCGATCAGTTTCACCCCGCGCAGAGAGGCTTGGTGATAGGGCTTGGCCCCAACGAAGGACGGCAGGAAGCTGTGGTGGATGTTGATCACCCGCCCGGCATACTCCTGGCACAGCTGCGGCGGCAGTATCTGCATGTAACGCGCCAGCACCACCACATCGGCATGGTAGTCGCCGACCAGCCGAGCCACTTCGGCGAAAGCCGGCGCCTTGTCCTTCGGATCGACGGGCACGTGATGGAAGGGGATGCCATGCCACTCGACCATGCTGCGCAGGTCATTGTGGTTGGACACCACGCAAGGAATATCGCAGTCCAGTTCGTCGCTGTGCCAGCGGTGCAGCAGGTCCGCCAGACAATGCGACTCACGACTGGCCATCAGCACCACCCGCTTCTTCTGCTCGGAATCGGTGATGCGCCATTCCATGGAGAACTCGCGAGCAATGGGCGCAAAAGCCTGGCGAAAGCCGTCGAGATCGAATGGCAGGGAATCCGCGCGAATTTCGTGGCGCATGAAGAACCAGCCGCTCTGATTGTCCGAATGATGGCTGGCCTCGGTTATCCAGCCATTGTAGGTCGCCAGAAAGCTACTGACCTTGGCCACAATACCCACGCGGTCCGGGCAGGCGATCACCAGACGGAAAGTGCGCATAACAGAAACTCCAGATACTTCGCAAAGCTGCCATTCTAGCGGTAGCCGAAGAAAACTTCAGTAATGTTCCGCAGCGGCAGACTGCGCCATAACTTGCTCAGCTGGCCGATTACGGCGATCGGCATTGGGCAATGCACGGTAACAATAGCGCCACTGATATCGGTGAAAGCGACATGGCGATTGATTAATTCCGGCAAAACTTTTCCGACTGGTTTACTTGGCGATTATGTCTGTCTATTATCAACCCACTTACTAACTGCAACTGGCCACCTGGGTAAAAAACATGTCGCTGATCAACGAATACCGCGCCACCGAAGAAGCCATCAAAGAGCTGCAAGAGCGCCTGAAGAATCTGTCGCAAGATGACAAACTGAAGAAAGAGCTGGAATTCGAAGGCAAACTGCGCAGCCTGATGGCCGAATACCAGAAGTCGCTGCGCGATATCACCGCCCTGCTCGACCCTGAAAGCGCAAAGGCCGGCAAGGCCGCCCGCGGCGCCGCCAAGCCGGCCAGCGGCAAGCGCGCGCGCAAGGTCAAGCAATACAAGAACCCGAACACCGGTGAAGTGATCGAAACCAAAGGCGGCAACCACAAGACCCTGAAAGAGTGGAAGGCCAAGTGGGGCGCAGCCACCGTGGAAGGTTGGGCCACCCTGCTGGGTTAATCCCTTCGCGATGAAAAATGCCGGCGCCTGCCGGCATTTTTATTTGTCCGCCAATACCTCAGGAGCAGTATCGACTGCGCAGTAACTGCGCATGCTCACGCCAGGCCTGCAATACCTGCTGCTGCGTCGGTGATGCCAGCAGCCACTCCTCCTGCAATGCCTGCGCGAAGTTATCCAGCGTATTGGGCGCCCCCAGGGAACTATCGCTAAGACGCTGCTGGCAGAACTCCCGCCAGCGCGCCAACTCCGCCCCCGACAGTGAACTCGGAAAGTTGCGCGCACGGTAACGAAACAGCAACTCATCGAGGCGCACATCGGCGAACGCCCACTGATCGCGTGCGAGTTGCTCGGCCGATGCTGCCCGCACCTGCTCGCACAAACGCTTATCGCGATCGCCGAGGAACGCTGAATAAAGCTGCTGCTCGGGATCGTCCAGCGGTGCAAAGTCATCGCTCGCATAAATCTCCGCCAACTTGGCTTGCCAGACCGCCTGCGCCTGTCGCAGTACCTCGGCCTGCCGCTCGCACTCGGCCAGGTCGAGTTGCAGGCGAACCATATCCTGCTCACGCAATACCTTCATCGGCGCCACAACCGGGCACTTGTTGATATGCAGCAGCTTGAGCGGCACCGGCAATTCGCCCTCGCCCAACTCGTCGCGCCGGGTGTACAAACGCCGGCGCAATGTCTCGGCATCCAGTTCCAGCAAAGGCTGCACATCGGCCTGCAGGTCGCAGACAATCAGCGCATTGCGATTGCGCGGGTGCCAGCCCAGGGGTAGTACCGGCGCCAGGTAATGCCGGCTGCCGGCAAAACGACCGGACACATGCAGGATTGGTTGCAGCAGGCGAATTTGCTCCATCACCTGATGTTTGCCACGCAGCTTGTAGAGAAAATCGTAGAGACGTGGCTGGCGTGCCCTGATCAGCCGCGCCAGATCGATGGTGGCTCGCACATCGGACAGCGCATCGTGCGCCTGGCCATGCTCGATGCCGTTGGCCTGGGTCAGACGCTCCAGCTTGAGCGACACCCGCCCCTCCTCGTCCTGCGGCCACTCGATGCCGTCGGGGCGCAGCGCGTAGGTGGCGCGCACCAGATCGATCAGATCCCAGCGACTGTTGCCACCCTGCCACTCGCGGGCATAGGGATCATAGAAATTGCGGTAGAGGCTGTAGCGCGTCACCTCGTCATCGAAACGTAGGCTGTTGTAGCCGGCGCCACAGGTGCCGGGCTGCGCCAGCTGAGCATGCACTCGCGCCATGAACTCGGCCTCGGTCAGCCCCCTCTCCGCCAGAATCTGCGGCGTGATACCGGTAATCCTGCAGGCCGCCGGATGCGGCAGGATATCGTCCGAGGGCCTGCAATAGAGGTTGAGCGGCTCGCCGATCTCGTTGAGCTGTTCATCGGTGCGCAGACCGGCGACCTGCAGCGGACGATCGCAGCGCGGGTTGATGCCGGTGGTTTCGTAGTCGTACCAGAAGATGCTGGAGCTCATGGGCGATCCTTCAACGTGAGAGGGCCAGTCTAACAAAGCATGATCGCGCTCACGCGCCGCGCGGCGCGTACTTGCTGGCGTCATGCCACTGTCGCTAGCATGCGCCGCTCGGAATACCTACCACGACCAGGGATGTCTCGCATGAATGAAGTAACGCTCCAAAACCCCTATACCATTCCCAGCAGCGACCTCATGGACAAGGCGGCGCCCGGCCAGGCCCTGTCGATCGAGGAAGCCCTCACCCGCCGTTATGACTTCGCCATCTTCGATCTGCTCGGCGAAGCCTGGCGCAAAACCAAAGGCACCAAAGGGCTGATCTGGGGCGGTCTGTTCGCCTGCGCCGGCGTTCTGATCGGCGCCCAACTCGCGCTCTACCTGGTCGCCATGGTCCTGGGGCTGGGCGCCTTCGGTCTGGCCGCTATCGGCGGCGGCGAGGGAGCCGCAATGGCCGGCGTTGTCGGCATGCTGCTGCTCACCGTAATCAGTACCGTGGTCAGCCTGGCCATCACCTATCCGTTCATGGCCGGTTTCAACATGATCGGCATTCGCCAGGCAGCCGGCCAACCGCTGCGTTTCAGCGAGTTCTTCAGCCACTTCAATCGCACCCTGGCGCTGCTGGGCGCTGCCATTCTGATGAGCATCGCCATCATCATCGGCTTCGCCTTGCTGGTACTGCCTGGTATCTACCTGTCGATTGCCACACTGCTGACCATCCCGCTGGTGGTCGAGCGCAAGCTGTCGCCCTGGCAGGCCATGATGGTGTCCTGCAAGGCGATCACCCAGCACTGGTTCAAGGTCTTCTTCCTGTTCCTGACGATGAACATCGTCGTCTGGATCAGCATGCTGCCGCTGGGCATCGGCCTGATCTGGACCATCCCGATGTTCATCGTGATGATCGGTGTTCTGTACAACCGCATCTTCGGCGTGCTGCCCCCGCCGGCCCACTGAGCGCGGTGAAAGTTCGGGCCGCCTTGCGCGGCCCGATTGCTTTAGCGCCCTGCTGCTCGCTAGCATCAGGCATTCTTCGATGCAGTAGACCGATGCCCGCCATTTCAGCCACGCCCCCAGCCGCATTGCTGGACACACGCCACCAGGTGGAAACGCCAGAGGGCATCGACCTGATCCTCCGGCCCGCCGGCCTGTTGCCGCGCGCCCTCGCCTTCGGCATCGACCTGCTGATCCGCGGCGCCATTCTGCTGGGCGCCTTTTTCATCCTGGCTATCCTCGGCCAGTTCGGCATGGGCCTCGGCACCATCCTGTATTTCCTGATCAACTGGTGGTACCCGGTGCTGTTCGAAGTGCTCTACCAGGGCCGCACCCCTGGCAAGAAGGCCATGGGCCTGCGCGTGATACACGATGACGGCACGCCGGTGGGCTGGGCAGCTTCGCTGACCCGCAACCTGCTGCGCGCCGTGGACATGCTGCCCTTCGCTTACTGCGTCGGCGCAGTCAGCAGCCTCAGTCACCCGAGTTTCAAACGCCTCGGCGACCTCGCCGCCGGCACCCTGGTGGTCTACCGCGACGAACCACCCAAGCGCCCACAGCTGCCGGAAGCAGACGCCGAGCGCGCGCCCTTCAGCCTGAGCCTGGTCGAGCAGCGTGCCCTGCTGGACTTCGCCGAGCGCAGCGCCGACCTTTCGGCCGCTCGCCGCGCCGAGCTGGCCGGCATTCTCGCCGAGCCCCTGGAGAGCCTGCCGGAGCAGACCGAGAAGCGCCTGCACGGCATTGCTCGCGGCCTGTTGGGGTCAACATGAAGCAGCATCTGTTCGAACAGCGCCACGCTGCCGACTGGCAACGCTTCGACGAGTGCCTGAGCGCACTGGAGAAGGGCAAGGCCGAGCGCCAGGCCTGCGAGCGCTTCGCCAACGACTATCGCCACCTGTGCCAGCACCTGGCCCTGGCCGAGGAGCGCGGCTATAGCAGCCACCTGATCGACCAGCTGCAGCAGCTGGCCATGCGTGGCCACCAGCAGTTCTATCGCCACCGCAGTCATCTGGGTGCGCAGATCATCCGCTTCGTGATTGCCGGCTTCCCGCAACTGGTGCGCCACGAATGGCGCGCCGTGCTGGCCGGCTGCCTGCTGTTCTTCGGCGCCCTGATCGGCATGGGCCTGCTGACCTACCTGTTCCCCGAACTGATCTACAGCCTGATTGCACCGGAACAGGTGCGCGAGATGGAAGAAATGTATGACCCGGGCGCCAGACGTATCGGCCGCTTCGCCGAGCGCGACTCCGGCGACGACTGGATGATGTTCGGCTTCTACATCATGAACAACATCGGCATCGCCTTTCAGACCTTCGCCAGCGGCCTGATCTTCGGTCTCGGCAGCCTGTTCTTCCTGCTCTACAACGGCCTGGTGATCGGCGCCATCGCCGGCCATCTGACGCGCATCGGCTACAGCGAGACCTTCTGGTCCTTCGTCATCGGCCACGGCGCCTTCGAACTCACCGCCATCGCCTTCGCCGGTGCCGCCGGTTTCAAGCTCGGCTGGGCGCTGCTCGCCCCCGGCCGCCTGCCCCGCGGCGAAGCGCTGCGCCGCGCGGCCCGCCAGGCCATCCAGCTGGTTGCCGGGGTCATTCTGTTTCTGCTGATCGCCGCTTTCGTCGAGGCCTACTGGTCCTCGATGACCTACGCCAGCCCCTTGACCAAGTACGGGGTCGGCGCCGGCCTGTGGCTGCTGGTGATCGCCTATTTCCTGTTCGCCGGACGGACTCGCCATGCGCCTGACTGACGCCAGCGTTGCCATCCGTCCGCGCAGCGCCTGGGAAGCCATCGACCTTGGCGTGCTCCTGGCCCGGCGCCATGCCGGCCTGCTGATGCTCAGCTGGGCTGCCGTGACGCTGCCGCTGTTCGTCCTGCTCAGCGTGCTGTTGTGGCGCTATCCAGGCCTCGCCGCCCTGCTGTTCTGGTGGCTGAAGCCGGCCTGGGAGCGCCTGCCACTGCACATCCTGTCGCGCTCGTTGTTCGGCGAAGTGCCCACGCTCAAGGAAGCGCTGCGCGCCCTACCCGGCCTGCTCAAGCCGCAGCTGCTGGCCAGCCTGACCTGGCGCCGCCTGAGCCCGACACGCAGTTTCGACCTGCCGGTGCTACAACTCGAAGGCCTGGGCGGCGAAGCCCGCAGCAAGCGCCTGACCGTGCTCGGCCAGCGCCACGCTGGCAGCGCCGCGTGGCTGACCATCTTCGGCGTGCACCTGGAAATGCTCCTGTGGATGGGCCTGGCCACCCTGCTCTGGCTACTGGTGCCGCAGCAGGTGGAGATCGAGTGGGACTGGAACGCCCTGATCGCAGCCAGTAGCGGCGAGTGGCTGTGGCTGGAACACTTGTCCAACCTGCTCTACGTGCTGGTGCTGGTGTTCTGGGAGCCGATCTACGTCGCCTGCGGCTTCACCCTCTATCTCAACCGCCGCACCGAGCTGGAAGCCTGGGACATCGAGCTGACCTTCCGCCGCCTGCGCCAGCGCCTGCTCGGCAGCGCCTATGCCCTGCTGCTGGCCGGCATCGCCCTGGTGCTGGTATTGCCGGCCGGCGAAGCACTGGCCGACGAGCCGGCCGCCACCTGCCCGGTGCCCTTCGACGACCCCATGGGCCCGGATGCCGAGCGCCTGCTGAGCCAGCCACTGACCAGCAAGGCCGCCCAGGACGGTATTACCCGGCTGCTCGAGGCGGCGCCTTTCGAGAATCGCGAAACCGTCACCCGCTGGCGCTTCGGCGAGGAAGAAAAAGCCGAGGAACCGAGTGAGGAAGACATCAAGGGCTTCGCCGAAACGATCGAGAAACTGCTCAAGATCGGCGAGTGGTGGGGCAAGCTGGACCTGATCGCCCTGACCGTCGAAACCCTGCTGTGGGCCGCGCTGATCCTGCTGATCGGTCTGCTGCTGTGGCGCTACCGCGAGTGGCTGAGCACCTTCGCCGGCCGCATCGGGCTGCCGCAGCGCCGCGCCCGCGCCATGCCGCAACAGCTGTTCGGCCTCGAAATCGCGCCGGAGAGCCTGCCCGACGATATCGCCGGGGAAGCCGAAAGGCTCTGGGCCGAGCACCCGCGCGAAGCCCTCGGCCTGCTCTATCGGGCCCTGCTCAGCCGCCTGCTGCACGATTTCCGCCTGCCCCTCAAGGGTTCGCACACCGAGGGCGAGGTGCTGCGCCTGGTCGAGGGCCTGCACAACGATGAACTGAGCCGTTTCAGCCAGGTTCTGACCCGCCACTGGCAGAACCTCGCCTACGGCCACCGCCTGCCGCCGGAAAACCTCAAGCGTGGCATCTGCGAGGCCTGGCGCCGCCTGTTCGCCCAGGAGCGCCGCGCATGACTCGGCCGATGAAGCTTGCCCTTGGCGGCCTACTGCTGATCCTCCTCGGTTGGGGCGGTCTGCTGCTGGTGCAGCGGCTGCAACCCTACGAAGAACAGATCGACCACGGGCCCTCTCCCGAGGCGAGGGCCAACGAGTACCTGGCGGCCGAACTGTTCCTGCGCCAACAGAAGATCAGCGTCAGGCGCGCCGATGGCCTGGAGGTGCTCAAGGACCTGCCCGCCGCCGGCCAGACCCTGATGCTGCTGGGGCCACGCCACAACATGACGCCGCGCCAGAGCCAACAGGTGCTGGACTGGGCCGCCAAAGGCGGGCACCTGGTGTTCGTCGCCGAAGAGATGTGGGACGAGGAGGAAGGTCGCAGCGGCGACCTGCTGCTGGACAGCATCGGCGTGCAGCAGTACGACACCAGCCTCGAAGAGGACGAAGGTAGCGAAGAGGCCATCGAAGACGAAGCGCTGGATAGCGAAGCCGAAGCCGAAGCCGAAGCCGAAGCCGAAGCCGAAGCCGAAGCCGAGACTGCGGGCGCCGACGAGGAGGCGCAAGCTGCCGAGGAAGAAGATCGCTATCCGGAGCTGACCAAGATCTACCTGGAGAACGAGGACGCCCCGGCCTACGTCGAGTTCAACACCAGCTTCCACCTGCTCGACAGCGAGAACCGCGCCTACGCCTGGGCCAACAGCGGTGAATCCACCCACATGCTGCAACTGCAGCATGAGCAGGGCCTGATCACCGTGCTGACCGATGCCTGGCTGTGGCAGAACGACCGCATCGGCGACTACGACAACGCCTGGCTGCTCTGGTACCTCGGCCAGGACAGCGCCGTGACCCTGGTCTACAGCACCGAGCGCGATGACCTGCTCAGCCAGTTGCTCAAGCACTACCCCGCCGCGCTGGTGGCCCTCGCCCTGCTGCTGGCCCTGCTGCTGTGGCACGTCGGCCTGCGTCACGGCCCGCTGCAGACGCCGCAGGTGCCATCACGCCGCCAGCTGGAGGAGCACCTGCGCGCTGGCGCCGACTTCCTGCTGCGCCGCGTCGGCCAGCAACAGCTGCTGAGCACTCTGCAGCGCGACATCCTGCGCCGTGCCCGCCATCGTCATCCCGGCTTCGAACGCCTGCCGGTGGCCGAACAGTGGCAGGTCCTCGGTCGTCTCACCCGCCTGCCCAGCGGTGCCGTCAGCGCCGCCATGCGCCCGCTGCCGGCACAGCGTCTGTCCGCCGCCGACTTCACCCGCCAGGTCGCCAACCTGCAAACTCTCAGGAATGCCCTATGAGCGAAATTCCGCAGCAACCCAGCACCAGCTCCGACACCCCTGCCGCCATGCCAGCTCCTGCGCCAGCCGCGGCCGCCACGCCGACTGCAGCGCCGGCCAACCCGGCCGCCCAGCAGCGCCAGCGCGCCAGCCAGATGCTGCAGGCCCTGCGCCTGGAGCTGCAGAAGGCCGTGGTCGGTCAGCGCCAGGTGGTGGACGACGTACTCACCGCGCTGATCGCTGGCGGTCACGTGCTGGTCGAGGGCGTGCCCGGCCTGGGCAAGACCCTGCTGGTCCGCGCCCTGGCCAAGTGCTTCGGCGGCGAGTTTGCGCGCATCCAGTTCACCCCAGACCTGATGCCCAGCGACGTCACAGGCCATGCCGTGTATGACCTCGCCAGCGAACAGTTCAAGCTGCGCAAGGGCCCGGCCTTCACCAACCTGCTGCTGGCCGACGAGATCAACCGCGCCCCGGCCAAGACCCAGGCGGCCCTGCTGGAAGTGATGCAGGAACGTCAGATCACCCTGGAAGGCCGCGCCATGCCGGTGCCGCAGCCGTTCCTGGTGATGGCCACGCAGAACCCGATCGAGCAGGAAGGCACCTACCCGCTGCCGGAAGCCGAGCTGGACCGCTTCATGCTCAAACTGCGCATGGACTACCCGCAGGCCGATGAAGAGCTGACCCTGGTCCGCCAGGTCACCCGCTCGGCCAAGGCCGACATGCTCGAAGTGGCGCCGCTGCGCACCCTGCTGTCAGCCAAGGACGTGCTGGCCCTGCAGAAGATCGCCAGCGAACTGGCGATCGACGACCAGGTGCTCGACTACGCCGTGCGTCTGGCGCGCGCCACACGTAGCTGGCCGGGCCTGGCCATGGGCGCCGGCCCGCGCGCCTCGATCGCCCTGGTCCGTGGCGGTCGCGCGCGTGCCCTGCTGCGCGGCGGCGACTTCGTGGTGCCAGATGACGTCAAGGCCTGCGCCCTGGCCGTGCTGCGCCACCGCGTGCGCCTGGCGCCGGAACTGGATATCGAAGGCTTGTCGGTGGATCAGGTGCTGCAGCAGCTGCTCGACCAGGTTCCGGCACCGCGCCTGTGAAACCCTCGCGCCTGTTACTCGCCCTGATCGGTGGCCTGCTGGCCCTGGCGATCGTTCTCGGCAGCCTGCCGCTGCTCGGCATCAAGCTGCCGCAGACCCTGCAGCCGCTGTGGTGGGGCCTGCTGCTGGCACTGCTGCTGATCGCCGCTGCTGATGCCCTCTGGCTGCGGCGCCTGCCGACACCACGCCTGCAGCGCCAACTGCCCGGCAACCTGCCGCTGGGACGCTGGAGCGAGGTGCGCCTGACCCTGCACCACGACTATCGCCAGCCGTTGGCGGTGCAGGTTTTCGACCATCTACCCGAGCACATGGATTTCGAATTCATGCCGCAACAGGTGGAGCTGCATCCGGGCGAGCAGACCGAGTTCGGCTACCGGGTACGCCCACTCAAGCGCGGACACTTCCGCATTCCGCGCTGCGAGCTGCTGCTGCCCAGCCCACTGCGCCTGTGGCAGGCCCGCCACTTCATCGACCAGGCCAGCGAAACCCGCGTCTACCCGGACTTCGCCCGCCTCTACGGCGCCCAGTTGATGGCGGTGGACGACTGGCTCAGCCAGATGGGCGTGCGCCAGCGTCAGCGCCGCGGCCTGGGTCTGGAATTCCACCAGCTGCGCGACTTCCGCGACGGCGACACCTTGCGCCAGATCGACTGGAAAGCCACCGCGCGCAAGCGCACGCCCATCGCCCGCGAATACCAGGACGAACGCGACCAGCAGATCGTCTTCCTCATCGACTGCGGCCGGCGCATGCGCAGCCAGGACGACGAGCTGTCGCACTTCGACCATGCGCTCAATGCCTGCCTGCTGCTCAGCTACGTGGCGCTACGCCAGGGCGACGCCGTGGGCCTGGCGACCTTCGCCGGCAAGCAGGACCGGTACGTGGCCCCGGTCAAGGGCCAGGCCCACATCGGCAGCCTGCTCAACGCCGTGTACGCGCTCGACAGCACCCGTCGCCCGGCCGACTACGCGGCCGCGATCAATGCCCTGCTGGCGCGCCAGCGCCGCCGTGCGCTGGTGGTGCTGGTGACCAACCTGCGCGACGAGGACGACGAGGAGCTGCTCGGTGCGGTCAAGCGCCTGGGCCGCCAGCATCGGGTACTGATTGCCAGCCTGCGCGAGGAAGTACTGGATCGCCTGCGCTACACCCAGGTACAGGACTACGAGCAGGCCCTGGCCTACTGCGGCACGGTCGACTACCTGAATGCCCGCGCCGGCCTGCACGAGCGCCTGCTGGCGCACGGCGTACCGGTGCTGGATGCACGGCCGAAGGAGCTGGGGCCGGAGCTGGTCGGACGCTATCTGGCCTGGAAGAAGGCCGGGGTGCTCTAAGCTCCGCCCAGCGGCGGAGCCGACGATCAGCCGAGCAGGATGATCGCCCAGACCAGACCGATCACCGCCAGCGAGGTGAGCTGCGCGGCGCTGCCCATATCCTTGGCATTCTTCGACAGCGGGTGGCGCTCCAGCGAGATGCGGTCGATGGCCGCCTCCACCGCCGAATTGAGCAGCTCGACGATCAGCGAGAGCATGCTCACCGCCACCATCAGTGCCCGCTCCACCGGGCTCACGTCGAGCCAGAAAGCCAGCGGAATCAGCACCACGTTGAGCAGTACCAGCTGGCGGAAGGCGGCTTCGCCGGTGAAGGCCGCGCGCAGACCGTCGAGGGAATAGCCGGCGGCGTTAAAGATACGTTTCAGGCCGGTCTGGCCCTTGAATGGCGACATGAAGAACAACAGTCCTGTGCGATGGAGGTCGGCACCTTAAGCGCCTGGCCGTCAAAAATGCGTGAAGGGCTCACTGCCCGGGGATCGATTCCATCTGCTGCAGCAGCAGCGCGGCCTGAGTGCGGGTGCGCACGCCCAGCTTGCGGAAGATGGCGGTGACGTGGGCCTTGATGGTGGCCTCGGAGACGCTCAGTTCGAAGGCGATCTGCTTGTTCAACAGGCCTTCGCAGACCATGGTCAGCACGCGGAACTGCTGGGGCGTCAGGCTCGCCAGTCCGGCGCTGGCAGCCTTGGCTTCAGCCGAGACACTGACCGCCTCGAACGCCTGCGGCGGCCACCAGACCTCGCCCTCGAGGACCTGGCGCACGGCCTGCTGAATGGTCTCCAGCGGGCTGGACTTGGGAATGAAGCCACTGGCGCCGAACTCGCGGGAGCGCGCGACCACGGCCGCCTCTTCCTGCGCCGAGATCATCACCACCGGAATCTGCGGATACTGACCGCGCAACAGCACCAGGCCGGAGAAGCCGTAGGCACCGGGCATGTTCAGATCGAGCAGGACCATGTCCCAGTCGCTCTTCTCGCTCAGGCGCGCTTCCAGTTCAGCGATGCTGGCCGCTTCCACCAGGCGCACTTCCGGGCCGAGCCCGAGGGTCAGCGCCTGGTGCAGAGCGCTGCGAAATAGCGGGTGATCATCGGCAATGAGAATCTCGTATGCGGCCATGGCTTTCCTGTTCTTGTTGTCGAGCTGGCTGGCGAGGCGGCGCTCAGCATGCCGAGCCGTGACGGGGTGGTCAAGTTCCGCGCTTTGCGGCAAAGTCGCCAGCTTTTCCTGCCGAGAACCGCCATGCGAAGCCAAGCCCTGCGCGCCGACCTGTTGATGCTGCTGACCGCGATGATCTGGGGCTCTGCCTTCGTCGCCCAGCGCCTGGGCATGGATGCGATCGGCCCCTTCCTCTATACCGGCCTGCGCTTCACCCTCGCCACCCTGGCGCTGCTGCCGCTGGTGCTCTGGCTGGGCAAGCGCGAGGGCGAGCACAAGCCCGAGCCAGTCAACCGCGGCCTGCTGCTCGGCGGCCTGGCCATGGGCCTGGCGCTTTCGTTGGGCATCAACCTGCAACAGGTCGGCCTGTTGTTCACCAGCGTGACAAACTCGGGATTCATCACCGGCCTGTATGTCATCGTGGTGCCGCTGCTCGGCCTGCTGATCGGCCAGCGCACCGGCATGGGCACCTGGCTGGGCGCGGGGCTGGCGGTGGTCGGCATGTTCCTGCTCAGCGTCGGCGAAGGCTTCCAGGTCGCCTCCGGGGACTGGCTGCAGCTGGCCGGTGCCTTTGTCTGGGGTGTCCACGTGTTGCTAGTGAGCTTCTTCGCCAGCCGTCACGACCCGCTGCGCCTGGCCCTGCTGCAGTTCGCCGTCTGCGCCGTGCTGAGCCTCGTACTCGCGGTGCTGTTCGAGGAGATCAGGCTCGAGGCCATCCTCGCCGCCGGTCCGGCCATTCTCTATGGCGGCCTGCTCGGGGTGGCGGTCGGCTTCACCCTGCAGGTGGTGGCGCAGAAGCATGCCATCGCCTCCCACGCGGCGATCATCCTCTCGCTGGAGGCGGTATTCGCCGCCATCGCCGGCGCCTTGCTGCTCGGCGAGGCGCTGGCACTGAAAGGCTACTTCGGCTGCGCGCTGATGTTCGCCGGTATGCTGCTGGCGCAGCTGTGGCCCAAGCGCGCCTGAGTGCCGCCTAGCCTGGCGCCGTCGCGCTACAGAAAAGGCCGGATGGCCTGATGCGCCGGGCTCTGCTCGTCCAGCACACGGCGGTGCTTGGCGCCCAGGTAATGCTCGGTGAACAGGTCCAGCCAGGCGTCCAGCGCCTGTGCCGCACGCGGCTCCCCGGCCAGCTCCAGGCACAGCGCCGCCACCTCGGCCGTGCACAGGTGCTCGTCGCGCTTGGAGCGGCGCAGGCGGTAGCGTGACAACTGCTCAGGGCGCAGGCTGAGTACCGGAAAGCGGTTCAGGTAGGGACTCTTGCGGAACATCTTGCGTGCCTCGGTCCAGGTGGCGTCGAGCAGGATGAACAGCGGCCGCTTGCCGTCGGTCGGCGGCGGCAGCACCTCGATCACCCGCTCGGGCTCGGCGTACTCGCCGGGGAACACCACGCAGGGGGCGTACTGCGGATCGTCCAGCAGCGCCAGCAGACGCGGATCAACCTCGGTACGCTGCCAGCCGAAGGCATGGGTATCGGCCACCAGATCGGCGATCAGCCAGCCGGTATTGCTCGGCTTCAACGCCTCCACGTCGTACATCAGCAGGCACACGCCCGCCTGCACCTCGACGCGCGGCCGCCAGGCACACAGGCAGTAACTGG
Organism: Pseudomonas stagnisoli; assembly: GCF_048595745.1. Taxonomy (NCBI): domain Bacteria; kingdom Pseudomonadati; phylum Pseudomonadota; class Gammaproteobacteria; order Pseudomonadales; family Pseudomonadaceae; genus Pseudomonas; species Pseudomonas stagnisoli. The sequence goes on along the minus strand of NZ_CP184361.1, from coordinate 1,278,098 downwards.
GAATCACCCGGCAGCCGGGGCAGCGCTCGGAGCGCGAGCCACGCGAGACAAAGGGCTTGAGGCTGCGCGCCAGGCGCTCGCTGCGCAGACGGGAAACGGCATGGCTGCTCATGAGCGACTCCACGGAAAAGGCGCGCAGTCTACCTTCGCCGCCGGCAGGGAGTAAGATGGGCACCTGCTGAACCCGGGCCAGGAGCACCGGTCGAAGGCAGCACTGCATTCCATGGAGAGCCTCATGCCCCGCTTCATCACCCTGTTCGCCCTCGCCACCCTGCTGCCTGCCGCTCACGCAGCCTCGCTGCAGGAGCATGAACTGACGCGCCTGCTGGAGCGGGTCGCCAAGGAGAGCAGCGTCGGCACGCCGCGGGCAATCAACGAGGACATTCTCGACCAGGGTTACACCGTGGAGGGCAACGAGCTGGTCAACCACCTCAGCGTACGCGCCGCGCACGCCGAGCAGATGCGCGCCAACCCGACCACCGTGCGCAACCAGCTGGCCGCCAGCGTCTGCACCAACCCGGGCTATCGCAACCTGCTGGCCCAGGGTGCGGTACTGCGCTACCAATTCAGCGAGTACAAGAGCAATCGCCCCGTGGCGGTAGCGCGCTTCGTCAAGACTGACTGCGGCGTGCAGTAATCAGCCCTTGCCACGCTGCTGCTCGCCATCGGCCCGGAGCTCGGCCAGCAGCGCCTGCATGTAGCTTGACCGGCGCACGCCCCCTTCGAGCCTGCGCAGGCATTCTTCTTCCAGGGTCAGATTGTTGATACGTGCGGCCTGTACCAGCAGACGATACAACTGCAGATCCAGCTCCAGTGTCAGCTTGGGCATACCTGCCCCTCCCTTCCTGCGTCGACCGAGCGGTCGACACTGCAAGTAAAACAGAGCGCCGCAGACCTTCGCGCATGACGGACGAACGGCATGGCGCCGGCAAGCCATAATTTCGCTATGGGCAGCGGCCGCAGGCAACGGGCCGAAGCCCACATCAGTAGAAGGAGATGTCCATGCCTTACGAACCGGATGACTATCTGTCCCGACACTTCCAGACCAGCGGCATCGATCTGACCAGCAAGGTGGAGGAACTGGCCGCGCTGGTGGTCCCCGCCAACAGTCCCAACCTGCCGCTGTACCAGGAAATGATCACCACCGTGATCCGCATGGCCCAGGCCGACCGCAACCGCTGGGACGCCAAGATCATGCTGCAGACCCTGCGCGAAATGGAGAAGGCTTTCAGCGCCCTTGAGCAGTTCAAGCGCCGGCGCAAGGTCACGGTCTTCGGCTCCGCACGCACGCCGACCGACCACCCCGTCTACCAGCTGGCCCGGGAACTCGGCCAGACCCTCTCACGCCTCGACCTGATGGTGATCACCGGTGCCGGCGGCGGCGTCATGGCCGCCGCCCACGAGGGCGCGGGGCTGCAGAACAGCCTGGGCTTCAATATCACCCTGCCCTTCGAGCAGAGTGCCAATGCCACGGTACGTGGCACCAGCAACCTGCTGTCGTTCCATTTTTTCTTCCTGCGCAAGCTGTTCTTCGTCAAGGAAGCCGATGCCCTGGTGCTCTGCCCAGGCGGCTTCGGCACCCTGGACGAGGCACTGGAGGTGATGACCCTGGTGCAGACAGGCAAGAGCCCGCTGGTCCCCATCGTCCTGCTCGATGAACCGAACAGCAACTACTGGGAGCACTTCCAGGACTTCCTGCGCCAGCAACTGGAGGCGCGCCAGTACATCCTGCCCAGCGACATGCACTTGCTGCATCTGGTTCACAGTGCCGAGGAAGCCGGCCAGGAAATTGCCCGTTTCTACCGCAACTTCCACTCCTCGCGCTGGCTAAAAGATCAGTTCGTGATTCGCATGACGCATCCGCTCAGCGCAGAGGCCATGCACACGCTGGACAGGGAGTTCGCCGATCTCTGCCGCGGCGAGGGCTTTCTGCAGCAGCCCTACTGCGAAATCGAAAGCGACGAGCCCGAGCTGTGCGAGCTGACCCGCCTGGCGTTCCGCTTCAACGCCCGCGACCATGGGCGCCTGCGTCAGCTGGTGGACTTCATCAACCTGCCACAGAACTGGGCACAGAACGGCTGAGAAAGGCGCCAGGCGCAAGAGAGGAATGGCGCACCTGGCAGCACAGAAAAAACAGAGCCCGGAGAGGGGACAAGCTCCGGGCTCAAGGGGAAATCAGTCCAGACTGGCACCGCGCAGCAGGCGCCCTATCTGCTCCTGGGAAAAACCGCGATAGGCCAGAAAGCGCGCCTGCTTGGCTTTTTCGCGCATGTCCTCGGGAAAGTGACCGGCGAACTTGCGTTGCCACAACTCGCGCAGTTGCTCACCCCAGTCCACCTCCGCCTCGCTCAGAGCCTGCTCGATGGATGGGCGTGGCAGGCCGCGCTGGGCCAGCTCCTCGCGGATGCGTACCGGCCCGTAGCCGGCTCGCGCGCGACTGGCGACGAAGGTCTCCAGATAACGACTCTCCGACAACAGCCCCTCTTCAGCCAGGCGGTCGAGGGCGCCGTCGATCAACTCCTGCGGGGCACCGCGCTGGCGCAGCTTGCGCGTCAGCTCGACACGGCCATGCTCGCGCCGGGCCAGCAGATCCATCGCCGCGCGGCGCACGGCAACGGCAGTATCGAGCATGGCGGTCACGACCATTCAGCCTCGGTAATCAGGCGTCCAGATCGGCCAGATCATCCTCTTCGGCCTCGGCGGCACCACGAGCGGCTGCACCAGCCACTAGCAGCTTGTCGCGGATGATCTTCTCGATGGCGCTGCCGGTTTCCGGATTGTCTTCCAGATACTTGGCGGCGTTGGCCTTGCCCTGGCCGATCTTGTTGCCCTGGTAGCTGTACCAGGCACCAGACTTCTCCACCAGACCGAGCTGCACGCCGAGGTCGATGATCTCTCCGGTGCGGTAGATGCCCTTGCCATACATGATCTGGAACTCGGCCTGGCGGAACGGCGGAGCCACCTTGTTCTTCACCACCTTGACGCGGGTCTCGCTGCCGACCACCTCGTCGCCTTCCTTCACCGCGCCGGTGCGGCGAATGTCCAGACGCACGGAGGCATAGAACTTCAGGGCGTTACCACCGGTGGTGGTTTCCGGGTTGCCGAACATCACGCCGATCTTCATACGGATCTGGTTGATGAAGATGACCAGGCAGTTGGCGTTCTTGATGTTGCCGGTGATCTTGCGCAGCGCCTGGCTCATCAGGCGGGCCTGCAGGCCGACGTGGGAGTCGCCCATCTCACCCTCGATTTCGGCCTTGGGCACCAGTGCGGCCACAGAGTCGACGATGATCACGTCCACCGCATTGGAACGCACCAGCATGTCGGTGATTTCCAGGGCCTGTTCGCCGGTGTCCGGCTGCGAAACCAGCAGGTCGTCGACATTCACGCCCAGCTTGCCGGCGTAGTCGGGGTCCAGCGCGTGCTCGGCATCGACGAAGGCACAGGTGGCACCGGCCTTCTGGGCCTCGGCGATGACCGACAGGGTCAGGGTGGTCTTACCCGAGGACTCCGGCCCGTAGATCTCGACGATACGGCCCTTCGGCAGGCCGCCGATGCCGAGTGCGATATCGAGACCGAGGGAGCCGGTGGAAATGGCCGGAATGGCCTGGCGGTCGTGGTCGCCCATACGCATCACGGCACCCTTGCCGAACTGCTTCTCGATCTGACCCAGGGCTGCCGCCAACGCGCGCTTCTTGTTCTCGTCCATTTCCATCCTCACGTGATCAAAGGGAGCCGGTCGCTCACCAACAACTGTATAAGTAGACAGTAGTATTCCATAAGGCAAATCGCGCGCCTACCCCCGAGACGGATTTTCTCCCGCCGTCAGTCGGAGCAATCCTGCCAGCGCCCGTTCGACCGTCTGCCGCCGCACCGCCTCGCGATCACCAGCGAACAGGCAACGCTCGGCGAAACAGCGCTCGCCATCGGCCCAGGCCAGCCAGACGGTGCCGACCGGTTTCTCCGGCGAACCGCCATCGGGCCCGGCGATGCCGCTGACCGCCACGGCAAAGCGAGCTCCACTGTGACGCCGGGCACCACCAACCATGGCCTCCACCACTTCGCGACTGACCGCGCCAACGCGCGGGAACAGCTCCGCCGGCACGTCGAGTTGGGCTGTCTTCTGGGCATTGGAATAGGTGACATAGCCGGCCTCGAACCAGGCCGAGCTGCCAGCGATACGGGTAATCGCCTCGGCAATGCCTCCGCCGGTACAGGACTCGGCGGTGCAGACCCGGGCGCCAAGCGCCTTGAGCCGCGCGCCCAGTTGTTCAGCCAGCTGCGTGATGGAATCCATGTGCACTCCAGGGTGAAACGAGAAGGAGGGATACCTAGGGTCTGCCACGTTGCTGCACAAAATCGCGCCGGGCTAGGCGCGGCGTGCTGGCTCGGGTGATCCCTTGCCAAGGGCCGCAACAACGCACGGCACGATTTTGCGCGCAACCCGAAGGGACGGGCCAGTTTTGCGCGGCCCTTCGTTGCTCGACGACTCATTTGGACGACAAGATTTCGCGTCTCGCACCTAGCCCCGCGCAAAAACTGGCTTCGTCGCGGTCGCGCCGAGACCTCAACAGACCCTAAACTAGGCGCTTTTGCGATTTCAGCCGGACCGAACAGCATGAGCGATTTGTCAGCCCACACACCAATGATGCAGCAGTACTGGAAGCTGAAGAACCAGCATCCGGACATGCTGATGTTCTACCGCATGGGCGACTTCTACGAGCTGTTCTACGAGGACGCCAAGAAAGCCGCAGCACTGCTCGACATCACCCTCACCGCCCGCGGCCAATCGGCCGGCCAGGCAATTCCCATGGCCGGCATTCCATTCCACTCGGCCGAGGGCTATCTAGCGCGCCTGGTGAAGTTCGGCGAGGCGGTGGCGATCTGCGAGCAGATTGGCGATCCGGCCACCAGCAAGGGGCCGGTGGAGCGCCAGGTGGTGCGTATCATCACCCCCGGCACCATCAGCGACGAGGCCTTCCTCGACGAGCGCCGCGACAACCTGATCGGCGCCATCCTTGGCGACGAGAAGCTGTTCGGCCTGGCCATGTTGGACATCACCAGCGGCCGCTTCAGCGTGCAGGAGCTGAAAGGCTGGGAAAACCTTCTGGCCGAGCTGGAGCGCCTGAGCCCTGCCGAGCTGCTGATCCCCGACGACTGGCCGCAGGGTCTGCCGATCGAGAAGCGTCGTGGCGTGCGTCGTCGCGCACCCTGGGACTTCGAACGTGACAGCGCGCGCAAGAGCCTGTGCCAGCAATTCGGCGTGCAGGATCTCAAGGGCTTCGGCTGCGAGGGCCTGACCCTGGCCATCGGCGCCGCCGGCTGTCTGCTGGTGTACGCCAAGGAGACCCAGCGCACTGCCCTGCCGCACCTGCGTAGCCTGCACCACGAACGCCTGGACGACACCGTCATCCTCGACGGCGCCAGCCGCCGCAACCTGGAGCTGGACATCAACCTCGCCGGCGGCCGCGACAACACCCTGCAGTCGGTGGTGGACCGCTGCCAGACCGCCATGGGCTCGCGCCTGCTGACTCGCTGGCTGAACCGTCCGCTGCGTGATCGCAAGGTGCTGGAGGCGCGCCAGGAGGCCATCGCCTGCCTGCTCGACCGCTACCGCTTCGAACTGCTGCAGCCACAGCTCAAGGACATCGGCGACGTCGAGCGCATCCTCGCCCGCATCGGCCTGCGCAACGCCCGCCCGCGCGACCTGGCACGCCTGCGCGACGCCCTCGCCGCACTGCCGCAGTTGCAGAGCGCGATGACCCAGCTGGATGCCCCGCACCTGGCCGAGCTGGCGGTGAATATCCGCACCTACCCGGAGCTGGCCGATCTGCTGGCCCGCGCCATCATCGACAACCCGCCAGCGGTGATCCGCGACGGCGGCGTACTCAAGACCGGCTACGACGCCGAGCTGGATGAGCTGCAATCGATCAGCGAGAACGCCGGCCAGTACCTGATGGACCTGGAGGCACGCGAGAAGGAGCGTACCGGCCTGGCCAACCTCAAGGTCGGCTACAACCGGGTGCACGGCTACTTCATCGAGCTGCCCAGCAAGCAGGCCGAGTCGGCCCCAGCCGACTACATCCGCCGGCAGACCCTCAAGGGCGCCGAGCGCTTCATCACGCCGGAACTGAAGACCTTCGAGGACAAGGCGCTGTCGGCCAAAAGCCGCGCCCTGGCCCGTGAGAAACAGCTGTACGAGGAGCTGCTGGAACTGCTCATCGCCCAACTCGCCCCGTTACAGGACACCGCCAGCGCCCTGGCCGAACTGGACGTGCTGGCCAACCTGGCGGAACGCGCGCTGAACCTCGACCTGAACCGCCCGCGCTTCGTCGAGGAGCCCTGCCTGCGCATCGACCAGGGTCGCCACCCGGTGGTCGAGCAGGTGCTGGAAACACCCTTTGTCGCCAACGACCTGGGACTGGACGACAACACCCGCATGCTGATCATTACCGGCCCGAACATGGGCGGTAAATCCACCTACATGCGCCAGACCGCGCTGATCGTGCTGCTCGCCCATATCGGCAGTTTCGTGCCAGCCGCCGCCTGCGAACTGTCGCTGGTGGACCGCATCTTCACCCGTATAGGCTCTTCCGACGACCTGGCCGGCGGCCGCTCGACCTTCATGGTGGAGATGAGCGAGACCGCCAATATCCTGCACAACGCCACCGACCGCAGCCTGGTACTGATGGACGAGGTAGGCCGCGGCACCAGCACCTTCGACGGCCTGTCGCTGGCCTGGTCGGCCGCCGAGCATCTGGCCAAGCTGCGTGCCTGGACCCTGTTCGCCACCCACTATTTCGAGCTGACCGTGCTGCCGGAGAGCGAGCCGGTGGTGGCCAACGTGCATCTGAACGCCACCGAGCACAACGAACGCATCGTGTTCCTGCATCACGTACTGCCCGGCCCGGCTAGCCAGAGCTACGGCCTGGCCGTGGCGCAGCTGGCCGGCGTACCTGGCCCGGTGATCCAGCGCGCCCGCGAACATCTGGCCCGCCTGGAGACCACCAGCCTGCCGCACGAGGCGCCCCGCAGCGAGCCGGGACAAGTAGCCGCGCCCCTGCAGAGCGATATGTTCGCCGCCCTGCCGCATCCGGTGCTGGAGGAATTGGGCAAGATCAATCCCGATGATCTGACCCCGCGCCGTGCTCTGGAGCTGTTATATACATGGAAGACGCGCATCTAACGCCGACGCGCTCAAGCTGATAGAATCGCGCGCAATTTTACGACTGCCCGGTTTACAGCCTGAGCCGCGGCCACTATCGAGCGCCTGCAAGCCCCGCACAGACGGGAATCAGGCCGCCGCCCGAGGAGACAATCAGCATGACCTTCGTCGTCACCGACAACTGCATCAAGTGCAAATACACCGACTGCGTGGAAGTCTGCCCGGTGGACTGCTTCTACGAAGGCCCGAACTTCCTGGTGATCCACCCGGACGAGTGCATCGACTGCGCCCTGTGCGAGCCGGAATGCCCGGCCCAGGCGATCTTCTCCGAGGACGAGGTGCCGGAGAACATGCAGGAGTTCATCGAACTGAACGCCGAACTGGCGGAAGTCTGGCCGAACATCACCGAGCGTAAGGATGCCCTGGCGGACGCCGAGGAATGGGATGGCGTGAAGGACAAGCTGCAGCATCTGGAGCGCTAAGCGCCCACCACGCAAAAGGCCCGCATCTGCGGGCCTTTTCGTTTCTGGCTTTCCTGCGGGCAAAAAAAGGGGCGGTGATTAACCGCCCGCTCTTTCTTCCCTACTCCCTGAGAATCCTTTCATCATCCTGATGAACTGCATCCTGCAGTGGCTCCCTGGTCACCGTCCTGGCGACCGTGCCTTCTCCCTAGGCACGGCTTCATAGTAGCGTTTCACCGCCGCCGAACAAGGCCGTCCTCTGCCTGCAAGCCTTACCCAAAGCGTCTACCTTTAAATTTAATATCCTTACTAATCAATAAGTTAAAAAACTCTCCGCCGAATAACAGCTCGCTACCGATGCCATTCTCGTGAAATCTCCTACGACCATGTAGGCAATGGCTTACACGAACTGCCAATAAAAAGCCCGGCTAGTGCCGGGCTCCGCGTCTGCCGCAGCTGCTACTGGAACAGCGCATCGCTGGACAGACCGTTCTTCTCCAGGATTTCACGCAGTCGCTTGAGGGCCTCGACCTGGATCTGCCGCACCCGCTCGCGGGTAAGACCGATTTCCTGGCCGACCTCCTCCAGGGTGCAGCTCTCGTGGCCGCGCAGGCCGAAACGCCGCACCACCACTTCGCGCTGCTTATCGGTCAGCTCGGACAGCCACTGATCGATGCTCTGCGAAAGATCGTCATCCTGCAGCAAATCGCATGGGTCGGTGGGACGATCATCGGTCAGGGTGTCGAGCAGCGTCTTGTCCGAATCCGGACCAAGCGACACATCCACCGAAGTAACACGCTCGTTGAGACCCAGCATGCGCTTGACCTCGTCGACTGGCTTCTCCAGCAGGTTGGCGATCTCCTCGGCAGAGGGCTCGTGATCCAGCTTCTGGGTCAGCTCGCGGGCCGCTCGCAGGTAGACGTTCAGCTCCTTCACGACATGGATCGGCAGACGGATCGTACGGGTCTGGTTCATGATGGCCCGTTCGATGGTCTGACGAATCCACCAGGTGGCGTAGGTGGAGAAACGGAAGCCGCGCTCCGGGTCGAACTTCTCCACGGCGCGGATCAACCCGAGGTTGCCTTCCTCGATCAGGTCGAGCAGCGATAGGCCGCGATTGACGTAGCGGCGGGCGATCTTCACCACCAGGCGCAGGTTGCTTTCAATCATGCGCTTGCGCCCGGCAGGGTCGCCCTTCTGCGCCAGGCGCGCGAAATGGACTTCTTCCTGTGGGGTGAGCAGTGGGGAAAAACCAATCTCGTTGAGATACAGCTGGGTCGCATCGAGCGCCCGGGTGTAGTCGATGTACTTGTGCTGTTTGAGAGTAGTGGTCGAGTTCTTGGATTTGGCGCTGGAGAGGGACAGCTCGGCTTCCTCTGTCAGTTCATCCAGGACGATGCCGGGCTCCATCAGGAGAACCTCATCGTCTACGTCAAACTCCGGCGCTTCTTTGCTGAGTGCCATTGTTGTTGTCCTGTGCTGAGTTCGACAACAAGCCTTGGCGGCACCCAATCCAGTTTTGCATCAGGGAGAACCGGCCCCCCAAGCCAGTTGAAGTCTGGCCTGCTGCCGATCATTGCGCACCTGATGAATTGCTGGATGACTCCTTGGCACACCAAAGCCCGCTCCTCCCACGCGTGGAACAGGTTGGCGGCAGAGTCAGCGGCGAGGCAGATATTGCAGGGGGTCTACCGGTTTACCTTGGCGGCGAATCTCAAAATGGAGCTTCACCCGATCGGCACCCGTGGATCCCATTTCGGCGATATGCTGTCCGACTTTGACCTGCTGTCCCTCCCGCACCAGCAGCCTGCGGTTATGTCCGTAGGCGCTTACGTAGGCATCGCTGTGTTTGATGATTACCAGTTCGCCGTAGCCCCTTAAACCACTTCCGGCGTACACGACGGCACCATCAGCCGCAGCCAAAACAGGCTGGCCCAATTCTCCGGCGATATCAATTCCTTTATTCAAACTCCCGTTTGACGAGAATTTGCCGATCAGCATGCCATTGGCGGGCCAGGCCCAGCCCTGCGCCGAACGCTGCACGGGCTGCACCTTGCCGGCAGTTGCGCTACCACCCGCGGCCACTACGGGAGGCTGAGACTGTGTGGTCGGCGGCGTAGGCGTCTTGGCCGGCGGCTGGTTTTGCAGGGGCGGCCTTGTGGCAGGCGGCGCAGAAACCGGCGGTTTGCTCTGCTGCACCACCACCGGCGCAGCGCCGGAGGGCGACAGATCAAAGCGGATCAGCTGCCCCGGGCGGATGGTGTAGGGCGCGGGAATATTGTTGCGTGCCGCCAGGGCCTTCCAGTCCCAGCCAAAGCGGAAGGCAATCGAATACAGGGTGTCACCACGCTGCACCTTGTATTGCCCGCTGGTGGCTTGAGGTGGACGGGCCGCCTGGGTGCCGCCATGGGTACGGTCGACCACCTGCACGGTATTCGACGACTTGCTGCTGCAGCCCGCCAGCAATGCGACAGATACCATCACGGCCAAAGCCTGGTGCTTGCGCTGCTGTGTGAGAATCACCCCGTGCTCCCGTATCGCTGCTGCTTGAGTTGGTGCGCGCATTGTGCCGGATTTATTCGCCGGCACCAGCCGTGAGTTGCTTGCGCCCGGCCAGCCACTCCAGCCCCAGCACAAGTACCACGCCCGCCATCGCGAGCAGGATTGCAAGCAGCAGCTGGGCATCCTGGCCACTCTGTTGGGCGAACTGCAGGGGCAGAAGATTTTCCTGCAACACCGGCACCTGCAGGCCATGACTGTCGGTACGCCAGGTCAGGGTCTGCTTCCAGGGCCAGACCTTGTTCAAGGAGCCCAGCATCAGGCCCGTGAGGAAGGCCAGGGTGAGGTCACGAAAATGCGCCAGGAGCCAACTGAGCAGACGGGCAAAGCTGAGCAAACCGACGAGACATCCCGCCGCGAATACCGCCAGCACGGCGACATCGAAGTTCTTTACCGCCCCCAGCACCACGCCATACAAGCCCATCAGCACCAGCAGGAAACTGCCGGAGATACCCGGCAGAATCATTGCGCAGATAGCGATGGCGCCAGCCAGAAACAGACTGAGCGGGTCATGCCCCCACTCGACCGGAGAGGCAACGGTAATCCACCAGGCGAATGCCACACCCAGTACGAAGCTGAGCGCGCGAGTCCAGTTCCAGCGCCCGATCTCACGCGCCACCAGATAGCTGGAAACCAGAATAAGGCCGAAGAAGAACGACCAGACGGGGATTGGATGCGTATCCAGCAGCCAGGTGATCAACCGCGCCAGACTGAACACGCTGGTCAGAATGCCGGCCAGCAGCACCAGCAGGAAAGTCGCGTTGGCCATTTGCCAGGCCTTGACCACGCGCCCCCGCAGCAATTGCAGTGCCGCTTCGGGCACGCTGGCGATGGAGCGCAGCAACTCGTCATAGATGCCGCTGATAAAGGCAACCGTGCCGCCGGACACGCCCGGCACAACATCGGCGGCGCCCATGGCCATGCCCTTGGCGAACAACAGGAGGGGATTTCTCATACAGCTTTCCGTAGCGGTTCAGGTCAGGCCAGCGGCCCATTGAGCAGCGGCACGAAGCGCACCAGGTCGAGCACGTGGCGGGAGTAGCCGTCTTCTTCGCGAACGATCAGCAGCAGCTCCTGGGTTTCGCCGGCGCCCACCGGAATCACCAGACGACCACCGATGGCCAGCTGGTCCAGCAGGGCCTGCGGCACTTCGCTGGCCGCCGCGGTCACGATGATGCCGTTGTAGGGCCCCAACGCATTCCAGCCTTCCCAGCCATCGCCCCAGCGGAACACCACATTGCGCAGCTTGAGTTCGGCCAGGCGTTCCTTGGCGCGGTCCTGCAGCGACTGGATGCGCTCCACCGAGAACACCCGCTCCACCAGCTGCGCCAGCACGGCGGTCTGGTAGCCGGAACCAGTGCCGATCTCCAGCACCTTGTCCAGCGGGCCGCCGGCCAACAGCAGTTCGGTCATGCGGCCAACGATGTAAGGCTGCGAAATCGTCTGGTTGTGGCCGATCGGCAGCGCCGTATCTTCGTAGGCACGGTGGGCCAGCGCTTCGTCCACGAACAGATGACGCGGCGTGCGGCGGATCACCTCCAGCACATGGGGATTGGACAGCCCCTCCTCGTACAGCCGCTCGATCAGACGCTCGCGGGTGCGCTGCGAGGTCATGCCGACCCCCTGGCGCTGCAGATGATCCTGACCGCGCATCAGAGCAGCCCCTCCAACCAGCCATCGAGACCGGCGAAGGCCTCGTGGAAGGTGCGGTCCAGCTGCAACGGGGTAATGGAGACGTAGCCCTGCATCACCGCGTGGAAATCGGTACCCGGGCCGCCATCTTCGGCATCGCCGGAAACGGAGATCCAGTAGCCCTCCTTGCCGCGCGGGTTGACCTGCTTGACCGGTGCGGCAGCGCGCGCGCGATGCCCCAGGCGGGTTAGTTGCACGCCGCGGATGTGTTCCAGCGGCAGGTTGGGCACGTTGACGTTGAGCACGGTGCGCGGCGGCAGGTCGAGCTTGTCATGCGCCTCGACCAGCTTGCGGGCGAAGTAGGCCGCCGTCGGCAAGTTGGTCGTCTGCCGCGACACCAGCGAAAAGGCGAACGCCGGCTTGCTCAGGAAGCGCCCTTCCAGGGCGGCGGCCACGGTACCGGAATAGAGCACGTCGTCACCCAGGTTGGCGCCCAGGTTGATGCCCGACACCACCATGTCCGGCAGCGGGTCGAGCAGCGCATTGAGGCCCAGGTGCACACAGTCGGTCGGCGTGCCGTTGAGCGCGACGAAACCGTTGGGCAGGGTCGCCGGATGCAGCGGCCGGTCCAGGGTCAGCGAGCTGCTGGCACCGCTCTTGTCTTCGCTCGGCGCGATGACCAGGCACTCGGCGTAGTCGGCCAGTGCGTCGTGCAGCGCGGCGATACCGGGCGCCATTACCCCGTCGTCGTTGGAGATCAGAATTCGCATGGAGAGTCCGTCTGCCCTGCCGGCAGCAGATCGACCAATTCGCGCACCACGGCGGTGGCGAAGCATCCGGCCGGCAGGACGAATTGCAGTTGCACTATCTCAGGCTCGGGATAATGCCACGTCAGACCGGCGATGGGGAGGCGCAGGATACGCCGTTCGTGCGCCATGCCCGCCTTCGCCAGCCAGGCCGCCAGCGCCGGCTCCGCCTCTGCGATGCCCTGCTCCTGGGCATGAGCCGCACCCGCCGCAGGCGAAGCCCCCTCGCCCCACAGCGGCCCGGTCGGATGCAGGTCGAGAATGGCCAGGCGTGAATCGCTGCACTCGCTTTCGCCGGCCATGAAGAAACTGCGGCTGTCGGTGAACGCCAGCAGGTCGCCGACCTGCGCGCGGTTCCAGCTACCCTCCGCCACGCGCGCCGCCAGGGCACGGTTGAACAGATAGCTGCGCGCCGCCGAGAGCAGACGCGAGCGGGTGTTGCGCTGCTCCGGCAGCTCGCCGCGCTCGGCAAAAGCGCGGGCATCGGCCACGTTGCCGCCCTGCCAACCGAAGCGCTGCAGGCCATAGTAGTTGGGCACCCCCTGGTCGCGGAGGCACTGCAGGCGCTGCTCCAGCGCCGCGCGGTCGGCCTTGAGGCCGGTCAGGCGCAGGGTGAAGCCGTTGGCCGAATGGGCGCCGCGCTGCAGTTTGCGCGAGTGGCGCACGGCCTTGAGGATGGCCAGGGTCTCGCCCTCGGCGGCGGACAGGTCCGGATCGGCCTTGCCCGGCAGGTGCAGGCTGAACCACTGGCGGGTCAGCGCCTGACGATCCTTCAGCCCGGCATAGCTGATGTTGCGCTGCGCCACCCCGGCCGCACGGGCCAGGCGGCGCGCCACTTCCTCGGTGTTGAGACCGCGCTTCTCCACCCACAACCACAGGTGCTCACCCGTGCCGGACAGCGGAATGTCGAGCACCTCGTCGACCTGGAAATCCTCGGCAGTGGCCTTGAGCACGGCCTGACCACAGGCCTCGCCGTGGGCGCGCGGCCCAAGCAGCTCAAGCTCGTTCATGCCTTCACCAGCAACGCCACGGCGTGCACCGCGATGCCTTCCTCGCGCCCTGTGAAACCCAGTTTCTCGGTGGTGGTGGCCTTGACGTTGACGGCGTCCAGCTCCACCTGCAGGTCCTCGGCGATGCGTGCACGCATGATCTCGATATGCGGCGCCATCTTCGGCGCCTGGGCGACGATAGTGGCGTCGACATTGCCGACCACATAGCCCTTGGCCTGCACCAGGCCAACCACATGGCGGAGCAGCGCGCGGCTGTCGGCGCCCTTGAAGGTCGGGTCGGTGTCGGGAAAGTGCTTGCCGATGTCGCCGAGGGCACAGGCGCCGAGCAGGGCGTCACTGAGCGCATGCAGCAGCACGTCGCCATCGGAGTGGGCCACCAGGCCGAACTTGTGGGGAATGCGCACGCCGCCGAGAGTGATGAAATCGCCCTCGCCGAAGCGATGAACGTCGTAGCCATGACCGATACGCATAAAAGAAACGCCCCGAAGAAAATCAGGCGGCGATTCTACCCCAGGCGGGCGATGGGCTTGCGCAATCGATCACCCAAGACGACAACTGTCATGCACGCAGCAGGCTGGCCCAGGCCAGCAGCAGGCTGATGCTGACGACCAGGGTCAGGGGCCGGCGCAGCGCCGGATACCATTGCGGCGCCAGGCCCAGCTTGGTCGCACGCAGGTCGGCGACGTAGAGCAGCACGAAGGCGAAAAGGAGGATCGGTAGAGCCAGTCCGAAGGACATACCGCTGGCGATGGCAACCCAGCCCAGCAACGCCGGGATTACCGACAGGCCCAACTGCAGCCTGGCACGTTCGTCGCTGGCCTGGGCACGCATCGCCAGGCCCCAGTGGATGGCCCCCATGAAGGCCAGGATCACGGCCGCATAATCCAGCAGCGCGGTCATCACGAAAGGCCGCCAGCTGCTCGGCGCGCCCCAGACGCCCAGCGCGCCGCTGACGAAGGGAATCAGGCCGGCATAGCCCAGGTGCATGGCCAATCGCTCAGGCTGCTTGGCTTCAAAGGGATGCATGACAGGCTCCTCTGGCTGAGGGCACTCAGGTTAGTCAGACCGGCGCCCCGACTGCAAATGCCGACTACCCGCCGCTGGCGAGCAGCGCTGCCGCATGATGGCGCAGGTGGTCGTCGATGAAGCTGGCGATGAAGTAGTAGCTGTGGTCGTAACCCGGCTGCAGGCGCAGGGTCAGCGGATGGCCGGCGGCGCTGGCCGCCGCCTGCAGCGCCTGCGGCCTGAGCTGGACGTCGAGGAAGTCGTCGCGGTCGCCCTGGTCGACCAGGATCGGCAGCCGCTCCGTTGCCTCGGCCAGCAGCGCGCAGGCATCCCACTCGCGCCAGCGCGAACGGTCCTCGCCCAGGTAACGGGAGAAAGCCTTCTCGCCCCAGGGGCACTGCAGCGGATTGCTGATCGGCGCGAAGGCCGAGACCGACTGGTAGCGACCGGGGTTCTTCAGCGCACAGATCAGCGCACCGTGACCGCCCATGGAGTGGCCGGCGATGCCGCGCTGGTCGCTGACCGGGAAGTTCGCCTCGATCAGCGCCGGCAGCTCCTGCACCACGTAGTCATACATGCGGTAGTGGCGTGCCCAGGGCTCCTGGGTGGCATTGAGGTAGAAACCGGCACCCAGGCCGAAGTCCCAGGCCTTGTCCGGGTCATCCGGCACGCCCTCGCCACGCGGGCTGGTGTCGGGCGCGACGATGATCAGGCCCAGCTCGGCCGCCAGCTTCTGCGCGCCGGCCTTCTGCATGAAGTTCTCGTCGGTGCAGGTCAGGCCGCTCAGCCAGTACAGCACCGGCAGCCTGGCGCCCTGCTCCACCTGCGGCGGCAGGTACACGGCGAACACCATGTCGCAGTTGAGCACCGTCGAGCGGTGGCGGTAGCGCTTGTGCCAGCCGCCGAAACTCTTGTTGCTGGAAACGATTTCCAGAGTCACGTGAAACTCCTCTCTCGTAGTGCGGGAGGCCGCCCCGTGGAAACCGCATAGCGTTTCCACCACTGAAAGTGGATAAGCCGCCTTGCGGCGGCGTTATCCACCCTACGGATCAATAATGGATAACGGTACGGATGCTCTTGCCTTCGTGCATCAGGTCGAAGGCGGTGTTGATCTCGTCCAGGCCCATGGTGTGGGTGATGAAGGTATCCAGCGGAATCTCGCCCTTCTGCGACTTCGCCACATAGCTCGGCAGCTCGGTGCGGCCCTTGACGCCGCCGAAGGCCGAACCACGCCAGACGCGCCCGGTCACCAGCTGGAACGGACGGGTGCTGATCTCCTCGCCGGCACCGGCCACGCCGATGATCACGCTCTCGCCCCAACCCTTGTGACAGCACTCCAGCGCCGCGCGCATCAGCTGCACGTTGCCGACGCACTCGAAGCTGTAGTCCACGCCGCCATCGGTCATCTCGACAATGACGTCCTGGATCGGCTTGGCGTGGTCCTTCGGATTGACGAAGTCGGTGGCACCCAGCTCACGGGCCACGTCGAACTTGGCCGGGTTGATGTCGATGGCGATGATGCGCGAAGCCTTGGCCATCTTGGCGCCGATGATCGCCGCCAGGCCGATGCCGCCCAGGCCGAAGATCGCCACCGTGGCGCCCTCTTCCACCTTGGCGGTGTTGAGCACGGCGCCGATGCCGGTGGTCACGCCGCAGCCGAGCAGGCAGACCTTCTCCAGCGGAGCGTCCTTGGGAATCACCGCCAGGGAGATTTCCGGCAGCACGGTGTACTCGGAGAAGGTCGAGCAACCCATGTAGTGGTAGATCGGCTCGCCGTTGTAGCTGAAGCGGGTGGTGCCGTCCGGCATCAGGCCCTTGCCCTGGGTGGCGCGCACCTTCTGGCACAGGTTGGTCTTGCCGGATTTGCAGAACTTGCACTCGCGGCATTCGGCCGTGTACAGCGGGATCACGTGATCGCCCACCTGCACCGAGGTCACGCCCTCGCCCACCGCCTCGACGATGCCCCCGCCCTCATGGCCGAGAATGGCCGGGAACACGCCCTCGGAGTCGGCGCCGGACAGGGTGTAGGCATCGGTGTGGCACACGCCGGTGGCGACGATACGCACCAGCACCTCACCGGCCTTGGGCGGCGCCACGTCCACTTCAACGATCTTGAGCGGCTGGTTGGGGCCAAAGGCGACGGCGGCGCGGGACTTGATCATGGACATTCTCCGGTGAATGAAAAGTGCCGGAGAGTGTAGCCACCCGCGTTTTTCTGGATAATCCAAGCCACAGCAAAACATTATTGCCACACAGGGATAATCTATGAGCGGATGGGAAGGTCTCGACGAGTTCGTCGCGGTGGCCGAGTGCGGCCAGTTCACCGCCGCGGCCGAGCGCCTGGGGCTGTCATCATCGCAGGTCAGCCGTCAGGTCGCGCGCCTGGAGGAACGCCTGCAGACCCGCCTGTTCTACCGCAGCACGCGCAAGGTGGCGCTGACCGAGGCCGGGCAGACCTTTCTGCAGCACTGCCAGCGCCTGCAGGACGCCCGCGAGGAAGCCCTGCGCGCCATCGGCGACCTGGCCGGCGAGCCCAAGGGCCTGCTGCGCATGACCTGCGCCGTGGCCTACGGCGAGCGCTTCGTGGTGCCGCTGGTGAACAGCTTCATGGAGCGTCACCCGCAACTGCGGGTGGAGATCGAACTGAACAACCAGCCCCTCGACCTGCTGCAGGGCGGCTTCGACCTGGCCATCCGTCTCGGTCGCCTGCAGGACTCGCGGCTGGTCGCCACCCGCCTGGCACCCAGGGTGATGCACCTGTGCGCAGCCCCCGCCTACCTGGCGCGCTACGGCCGGCCGCACTCGCTGTCCGAGCTGGCCCGGCACAACTGCCTGATTGGCAGCAGCGATCAATGGAGCTTCCAGCAGGACGGCCGGGAAACCAGCCTGCGCGCGCAGGGCAACTGGCGCTGCAACAGCGGCGAAGCGGTGCTCGACGCCGCCCTGCGCGGCTTCGGCCTGTGCCAGCTGCCGGACTACTACGTGCAGCCGCACCTGCGCAGCGGCGCGCTGATCGACCTGCTGCCGCAGCAGCGCCCACCGCACACCGCCGTGTGGGCGCTGTACCCGCAACAGCGGCACCTGTCGCCCAAGGTGCGCCTGCTGGTGGCGCTATTGAAGGAAGAACTGGCGCAGCGGCCGGAGTACCAGGAGGTTCCGGCCTAGGCCGGCGTGAGGCAGTCCGGCCCCTCGAAGGCGGGATCGTTGATCAGCGTGCTCAGGGCCCGCTCGCGCAGCGCTGGTTGCGGCGCCTCCAGCAGGGCCTGCAGTGCCTCGACCGGGGTCTGCGGGGCGAGCCAGGCGCGCGTCGCCGCCTGGTCGAGGACGATCGGCCGGCGCAGGTAACTGGCCGGCGCGGTGATCATCGCCACGCTCAGGTAGGTCTGCCCGGCGGTCGGGTAGGCCTCCCAGATCCCGGCCAGGTACAGCAGCCCCTCGCTGCTCATCCAGTACGGCCGTTTGCGGTTGGCCTGGCCACGCCACTCATAGAAACCATTGGCCGGCAGCAGGCAGCGACGCTGACGAAAGGCCTCGCGAAACATCGGCTGCTCGGCCAGCGTCTCGGCGCGCGCGTGGGCCGGCGCCTTGCTGAAGTCATCGAGCCAGGCCGGCGTCAGCCCCCAGCGCCCGGCCGCCGCCTGCAGCTCGCCCTCGGGCTGGTGCACGAACAGCACCTGGGCGCCCGGCGCCAGGTTCCAGCGTTGCGGCAACGACTCGGGGAAACCCGGCAGGCTCGACAGGGCCTGGGGCCAACGGAACAGGGCGTAGCGTCCACTCATGGGCGGCGGGGTTTCCAGCAGAAGGCGGCAGAAGAACTCAACACAGCAGCACACCGGGGAAACCGTCTGGCTCCTCGCCCGGCAGCGGCGCGGCGGCATTGTACGCGGCGATCAGCCGCCGCGCCCGCTCGGCCTCCTCATCCTCCACCAGCAGGCCGAGCAGCCCCAGCGCCGGCAACTCGCCCACCGCCCCGAGCAGGTGACGCCCGGCCAGATGCGCCTCCACCCCCTCGCTGGCCAGCATGCCCAGCAACAGCTCCGCCTCCAGCAGGTCCTGCGGCTCGTAGATGCGTTGCATCAGTCGTTCTCCCCGCGCACATCCAACGACCAGTTTTCGCCATCGGTCTGCAGGGAAAAAATGATCGGCCGACAGCACACCGGACAGTCCTCGACATACTCCTGATCACCGGCCGACAGATCGAGCAACGCCTCGACCTCTTCCCAGCAATAGGGGCACTGGTACATCTGTGATTCCAGCATCGCGGCCTCCGTGTGAGTTGCTGTTATGGTCATCGCGAGCTGACAAAGTCTCTTCTGTCCTATGGAACAGTAGCTTGTCCGTGGCACTTCCCACTCATCGCCTTTTCGGCCCTGCCCGTGGTGCTTTCGAGAACGCCTATGCCCGCTGCGGCTTCAAGACTCCAGGCCAGCTCACCCATATCCTGCGCCATACCTTCGCGTCTCACTTCGTCATGGCTGGCGGTGACTTTCGCACCTTGAAAGATATTCTCGGCCACTCCGACATCACCACCACGATGATCTACGCACACCTTGCACCGGAGCATCTGGACAAGGCTTTGACCCTTAACCCTCTATCCCTCTCGTCACTTGCGCTGAACCATTGAAAATCACACAGTCTGCTGCACAGATTCGATTTAGCGATCACAAGTCATACACGGAGCGTTGATCTATCCATGCAGCACAACCCAGCCTCTTACCTCTGTGCCTTTTTTTCGCTCATTGGCATAACGCCGTTTTTTTAGGTGTTGCTCAGCGCTCTGATTTTCGTTGGCTTCTTCGACATCAATCTGACCTATCCAAACTCCCCCCCCGAACAGCGCACCATCAAAGAGAATGAATGCAAAGGCTCAACCACGCGTCGCTGTGTCTCGCTACGCAACAAAACCCTTCTCTCTCTAGCGTGGGTTCTATCTGCCATCGCTCTTGCGTACTTGATGCTTTTCCAGCACTTCGAAATCTCTTCACTAACTCGTCAGCATGGCTTCGCTGTCGCATCGCTGATCGCCTTTTCATGGGCAACACTTGGTCGCCTGGGATGGTCTGATCAGTCCTATAAAGGAACCACCATCTTTGAGAGATTGGATGTATTTCTGTTCTGGTTTCTCTATTGGCTAGGTACCTGTTTCGGAGTCGTGGCGGCTGTAAACGCTTAGCCTCAGCTTTCTCAGGACTCCTCTGTGGTCATGACGTAGGCAATCCGTAGTCAATTTCCTCCACAGCTCTGCCTCAACGCCGCAAGCTATGGCGCCCTCACTATGGCCATGTGACTTGCCGCTATAATCGCCGGTCTATTGCTGGCCCCGCGTCCCTGCAGGGCCAGCGGCCCCGGTGGGGCAATCCGAGTAGCCGAACAACGAGAACATGATGGGCGAATTCGATTCCATCCGACCTTACGCCGACCACGAAGTCCCCGCCGTACTGGCGCGTCTGTTGAGCGACGACACCTTCCTCGGCACCCTGACCCGCTTCCGTTTCCCGCGCCTAGCCGGACCATTCGGCTGGCTGCTCAAACCGCTTATCGCCCATCTGCTGCGGCGCGAGACGGCCGATATCGCCTCGGTGGATGCCCTGCAGGCGCGCATCGAGCCCTATATCGACCGCACCGTGGAACGCGCCACGGACGGCATCAGCTTCTCCGGCATCGAGCACCTGAAGGCGGGCACGCCCTACCTGTTCCTGGCCAACCACCGCGACATCGTGATGGATCCGGCCTTCGTCAACTACGCGGTGTTCCACGCCGGGCTGCCGACCCCGCGCATCGCCATCGGCGACAACCTGCTGCAGCGCCCCTTCGTCAGCGACCTGATGCGCCTGAACAAGAGCTTCATCGTGCACCGCAGCATCACCGGGCGGCGCGAGAAGCTGGCGGCCTTCCAGCTGCTGTCGGCCTACATCAACCACTCGATCCGCGAGGAAGGCCAGTCGATCTGGATCGCCCAGGCCGAAGGCCGGGCCAAGGACGGCGATGACCGTACCGATTCGGCGATCCTCAAGATGTTCCACATGGCGCGCAAGGATGAGCCGTTCGCCGAGGCGCTGGCGGCGCTGAACCTGGTGCCGGTGTCGATCAGCTACGAGTACGACCCCTGCGACCAGGCCAAGGCCCGCGAGCTGCAGATTCGCGCCAGCACCGGCGGTTACGAGAAGGCGCCGGGCGAGGACGACGCCAGCATCGCCCTGGGCATCACCGGCTACAAGGGCCGCGTCCATGTGCATTTCGGCGCGCCGGTGCGCGAAGGTTTCGAGGATGCCAAGCAGCTGGCCACGCTGATGGACCAGCACATCCTGAGTGGCTACCGGCTGTTCCCGGTGCACCTGCTGGCCTATGCCGAGTGGGAGGAGCGCGATAGTGCCCTCGCCGTGCCATCGGTCGAGCAGCTGTTCCCCGCAGCGGAAGTCACCACTGCCCGCAGCGAGTGGCAACGCCGCCTGGCGGCCTGCCCTGCGGAGCAGCGTCCCTGGCTGATTCGCCAGTACGCCACGCCGGTACGCAACCAGTACCGCATCAAGGCCGGCCTGCCGCTGTAAGTGCAAGGCCCGCCGAGCCATGCGGCGGGCCATTTTAATCTGATCATCCGGCCAAACTTTCAGCGCTATTCCGATATATATCCGCCCGCGCTTCAAGTTGCTTCACACGCTGCTGTTTTTTCTCGCCAAAGCCCACATATTCAGCAACTAACGCTGGCAATTAGCCACGAACTTTGATTAGTTATCGCCCAGGGAAAACCGGCAACTTTTATTGACCGGACGGTGTGCGCAAACTTCTGCCCGAGTGCATTCTTCGCCGCCTTCCGCAGCTCGAACCGGCCCGGCCCACGGTCTGAAAAGGAATTTGCACATGCGCCGCGTCGTGATCACCGGAATGGGGCTGGTTTCCAGCCTCGGCAATGACCTGGAAAGCGTCACCCGCCATCTGCGCGAGGGGCGTTCGGGCATCCGCTTCAACCCTACCTACGCCGAAGTCGGCATGCGCAGCCAGGTGTGCGGCGCGGTGCCGCTGGACATGGATGCGCTGAACATCGACCGCAAGGTCAAGCGCTTCATGGGCGACGCCGCGGCCTATGCCTACCTGGCCCTGCAGCAGGCGATCAAGGACGCCGGGCTGAACAACGCGCAGGTTTCCCACCCGCGCACCGGCCTGATCGCCGGCTCCGGCGGCGCCTCGGCGTTCAACCAGATGGAGGCCATGGACATCCTGCGCGAGAAGGGCATCGCCCGCGTCGGCCCGTTCCGCGTGCCGCGCACCATGAGCAACACGGTCTCCGCCTGCCTGGCCACACCGTTCCGTATCAAGGGCCTCAGCTATTCCATCGCCTCCGCCTGCGCCAGCAGCGCGCACTGCATCGGCCACGCCATGGAGCAGATCCGCATGGGCAACCAGGACATCGTCTTCGCCGGTGGCGGCGAAGAAGAGCACTGGAGCCAGAGCTACCTGTTCGACGCCATGGGCGCCCTCTCCAGCCAGCACAACGACAACCCGGAAAAGGCCTCGCGGCCTTACGACACGCGCCGCGACGGCTTCGTCATCTCCGCCGGTGGCGGCATGGTGGTGGTCGAGGCGCTGGACCATGCGCTGGCGCGGGGCGCGCGCATTCACGCCGAGATCATCGGCTATGGCGCCACCTCCGACGGCTACGACATGGTCGCGCCCAGCGGCGAAGGTGGCATGCGCTGCATGCAGCAGGCGCTGGCCAGGGTCGAGGAGCCGATCGACTACATCAACGCCCACGGCACCTCCACCCCGGTGGGCGACCTGGCCGAGATGCGCGCGATTCGCAAGGTGTTCGGCCGCGAGATGCCACCGATCAGCTCGACCAAGAGCCTGTCCGGCCACGCGCTGGGCGCCGCCGGCGTGCACGAGGCGATCTACTGCATGCTGATGATGCGCGAGAACTTCATCGCCGGCTCGGCCAACATCGACAACCTCGACCCCGAGCTGACCGACATGCCGGTGCTGCGCGAGGCGCGCAGCGGAGTGAACCTGAACACGGTGATGAGCAACAGCTTCGGCTTCGGCGGCACCAACGCCACCCTGGTGCTGAAGCGCTGGGAAGGCTGAAGCCCCCTCTCCCTACGCGGGCCGCCCGCCCCCTCTCCCGCCAGCGGGAGAGGGAGGAGCACTCGTAGCCCGGATGTAATCCGGGAAGCAGGCAGCTCCGTCCCCCGGATTGCACCCGGGCTACCGTACTGGCTGGCATGAAAAAGCCGGCTTAGCGCCGGCTTGTTGCAGCGCTGGAGGATCAGGCCGCCAGACCTACCCCGCCGGTGGCGACCAGGATCTGCCCGCGAATGGCACTGGAGCGCTCCGAGGCGAGGAAGGCGACCACATTGGCGATTTCCTCGGGCTCCAGCGCCCAGCGCCGGCCGCAGGACTCCATGTTGGCGATCATGCGCGGCCACATCTCCGACAGGTACGGCAGCATCTCGCTGCGCACCAGCCCGCCGCACACGCCATTGACGCGGATGCCACGGTCGTACAGTTCCACTTCCAGGTAGCGCACCAGGTTCTCCAGGGCCGCCTTCATCAGGCCCAGCGGATAGTTGGGCAACACCAGGTGCGAGCCCACCCCGGAGATGGCGCAGATGGTGCCACCGGCCGGCATCAGCGGCGCCACGGCATTGATCACCGCCACGTTGCCGACCAGGCTGGTGCCGAACAGCTGCTTCCAGTCGTGCTTGGTCAGTTCGAGCACCGGCTTGAACGGCGAGCTGGCGGCGTTGAGCACCAGGTGGTCGATGCGCTCCAGGCCGTCGAGGCGCAGGCTCTTGATCATCTGCTCCACGTCGCGGCTCTCGGAGATGTCCGCCAGCGCCTTGTAGGCACGCACGCCCCGCGCCTCGGCGCGGGCCACCAGGTTGTCCAGGTTGGCGGCACCCTTGCCCTGGCTGCGCCGGTAGTTGAGCACCACATCGAAGCCGTCGTCGATGAAGCGCTCGGCGATGGCTGCGCCTATGCCGCGGGCGGCGCCGGTAATGAGGACGACTTGCCGTTCCGTTGTCATAACTCTCTCTCACTCTGTATATGAAGTGCGCTCGCCAACAACAACTTCAATAACAGCAGCGCAATATTAAACGCCTACTTGCAGGCACAACTTTTCCTGCACTTTGGCGCATCGTTTGTTAATTCCAGCCGGGCAACTTGAAAGCCCTCCGACCGGCAACTTTTCAATTGCTCAGGTAAACCTGAACGCCTCGGCGATCAGCAACTTCGAAGCCCGCTTCGCCGGAATGATCGAGGCCAGTACGGCGGTGACGATGGCCAGCGCACAGGTGAACCAGAACAGGTCGACGTCCTCGTCCCACAGGATGAAGGCCAGGTAGCCCTTGGTGTAACCCGGTGACGGCGGCATGGGCAGGCCGTGGATGTTGATCAGCTCGGCCAGGCCGATGCCCACCGCCACGCTGAGCGCGGCGCCGAGCAGGCCGATGAAGATGCCCTCGAGGATGAACAGCCGCCCCACCTCGCGCTGGGTCAGGCCCAGGGCACGCAGGGTGGCGATCTCGCGGGTGCGCTCGACCACGTTCATCATCAGCGTGTTGCCGATCATGAAGACCACGATGACGCTGACGATGGACTTGATGAAGAAGAAGATGCCGTCGAACAGGCTGACCACCTGGTGGTAGTACACCGCCAGCTCGGACCAGGGCCGCACCTCCAGCGCCAGGCCATGCTCGGCGATGATCGCCTGCACCCGCTTGAGCGCGGCGTCGGTCTGCGCGGTATCGTTGAGCAGGATGATGATGCGGCTGACCTCGTCGGTTTCCAGCAGCGCCTGGGCGGTTTCCAGCGGCATCTTCAGCGAGCGGTCGTCGTACTCCTTGATGCCCGACTCCATGACCCCGCGCACCGTCACCGACATGGCGTTCTGCCCGCCCTTGGGATTGACCACCAGCAGGTCCAGCTCGCTGTCGTAGCCGGCGCCCAGGCCCTTGGCCACGCCGGTGCCGATGGTGACGCCGAGGCCGTCGATGCGCGACAGGTCGCTGCCCAGCACGATGCGGTCCAGGGCGCCCAGGGTCAGCGAGCTGGCCGGCTCGATGCCGACGCCGGAGATGAAGGTGGACGTCTCCGACTCGTAGTGCGAGGCGATGCCGGAGAACTCGATCTGCCCGGTCACCGTCTTCAGCAGCGGCCCCAGTTCGGGGTCGGCGGCGAGGATGCGCTTGATCTCCTGGTAGCCGGGGATGCCGTGGCGCAGCGGGTTGGTGGCGCCGCTGGCGAGGTAGCCTTCGCGGTACAGCTGCAGGTGACCGAGGTTGGTGCGAATGGTCTGCTCACGCAGGGCCGAGAAGGAGTGCTGGACGAAACCACCGAAGGTGAACACCGCCACCCCACCCATGATGATCGCCAGCAGGGTGATGCCCGAGCGGCGGCGCTGGCGGAACAGGTTGGCGAAGGCGTAGCGGATCGAGGTGGGCCGGCGCAGAGCGGTCCACAGCACCAGCAGCAGGGCGTAGACGATGATGGCGTTGGCCAGGTAGTACAGCAGCTCGCTCATGGCGCCGCCTCCACGATCGGGGTCAGGACCCGCTCCACCTCGGCGCGGGTGATGGGCAGACGCTCCTCGGCCTGCAGCAGTTCGCGCCAGGGCGAGACCAGGGCCTTGGCCGCGGCCTCATCGCCCGCCGCGCGTTCGGCGCGCGCCTGCAGGAAGTCCACCAGCGGCAGCAGCTCGGCCGGCACCTGCTCGGTGTGTTCGCGCAGGTAGCGCAGGTCCTTGAGCGCCACCACATGGCGGCCGAACTCGGCCGGCACGTAGCAGTCCAGGCGCGCGCGCAGCAGGCGCAGGCGCCAGTCCTCGGGGTTCTGGTCGACCGCCTCGTCCATCAGGAAGAAGCCGCGCTTGGCCAGCTCGGCGGCGCGGAAGTAGTTCTGCCGCTTGACGTACTCGCCGGCCATGAACAACCAGCCGTAGCCCTCGTAAAGCTTGGCCGGCAGGTCGTCGGGGTGCTGTTCGCGCCAGGTCGCCAGCGCTTCCAGGGTGCGCTCGTCGAGACCCTCGCTGGGCGCCCGCACCACCGCCAGGATGCCCTGCTCACGCACGGGCGCAGAGGCATGGCGCGACACCAGCGCATCCAGGGCGGCGCGCCCCTGCTCACGCAACTGATCGGCGTCGATGGAGGCCTGGGCGCCTCCCGCGACCAGCAGGCTCAGCAGCAGTAGCCAGCGGCTCATGGCGCGATCCTCCCGTCGGCGATGCTCACCACCCGCCCGGCCACATCGCGCACGGCATCGGAGTGGGTGGAAATGATGAAGGTGGTGCCGTTCTCGCGGTTGATTTCCTGCATCAGCTCCAGCACCGAGCGGCCGGTTTCCGAATCCAGGTTGCCGGTGGGTTCGTCGGCGATCACCAGCGCCGGCTTCTTCACCAGCGCACGGGCGATGGCCACCCGCTGCTGCTGGCCGCCGGACAGTTCCACCGGCCGGCGCAGCGCATGCTGCTGCAGGCCGACCCGTTCCAGCGCCTGCATCACCAGGTGGCGCGCCTGATCCTTGCGGTAGCCGTTGAGCATCAGCGGGTAGTAGACGTTGTCGAACACGCTGAGCACCGGCAGCAGGTTGAAGAACTGGAAGATGAAGCCGATCTCGCGGGCACGCAGTGCGGCCAGCTCGCGGTCGTCGAGGTCGGCCAGGTCCTGGCCGAGGAAATGCACGGCGCCGGCACTGGGACGGTCGATCCCACCGATCAGGTTGAGCAGCGTGCTCT
This sequence comes from Pseudomonas stagnisoli, assembly GCF_048595745.1. Lineage (NCBI taxonomy): Bacteria > Pseudomonadati > Pseudomonadota > Gammaproteobacteria > Pseudomonadales > Pseudomonadaceae > Pseudomonas > Pseudomonas stagnisoli. The sequence goes on along the minus strand of NZ_CP184361.1, from coordinate 1,251,732 downwards.
TGCCGCTGCCCGACTGCCCCACCAGCGCGACGAACTCGCCACGCTCGATCTGCAGGTCGATGCGGCGCAGCGCCTGCACGCGGCCCTCGCCCTTGCCGTAGCACTTCTCCACTGCGCTCAGGCGCACGATGGGCAACTGGGTCGCCTTGACCAGCTGCAGCCGGCGGGTCTCGCCGGGAGCCGGCGCCTGCGCCTGCGCCAGCAGGGCATCCTTGTCCATGCTCATCATTCCCCCCGCAGCAGCCAGGTGCCGCCCTGGCTGTCACTCAAGCTCAGCAGCGCCGGCGGGGTATCCGCCGTCGCCGCCTTGCGTTCGGCATGCCGTTGCAGCGCCAGCAGCGGATTGAGCCCGCCACTGTCACCGAAGCGCCGGCAGATGTTTTCGTACACCCAGTGCTCGCCAGCAGCGGCCACCGCGCCCGCCTCGACCTGATCGAGCAGGCTGGACGGATAGTGGCCGCCGTAGACCAGCGCGCGCCGCTCCGGCAGCTGCTCGGCCCAGCGCTCGCCCAGCCACTGGCCCGCCGCCTCGCGGCCGGCGGGGGCCTGCAGGTAATGCGGCGCACCCAGCAGCAGGCCGGGCTGACGCGCGCTGGCCAGCGCCTCTGCGCGCCGCAGCACCATGAAACCGGCGCGCTCCACCAGCGGCGCGTTGTGCTGGCCACCACGCCCAAGCCAGTCGCGCTCGGCGGCGTTGCTGCTGAGCGCCTCGGCGAAACACAGCACGGGAAAACTGCGGAACAGCCCGCCCAGCAGCACGCTGTCGGCGGCACCACTGTGCAGCAGCGACTGCGCCATGCGCAGTGCCTGGATGAAGGCTCCGCGCCCCGCCTGCACCTTGCAGGAGAAGGCCTCGGTGGCCTGGTCGCGCAGGATGAATTTGGGGATTACGTCGAGATCGAAACTGTCGCGCCAGTTGAACGCCTGCTCCAGGTGCGAACTCTGCCCCCAGAAGTCGAAATACAGCAGGGCCATGCGCTCACGCGCGCTGCGCCGGCCGCAGCTGGCCTCGGCGGCGGCCACTGCCTGCCTGGCCGCCTGGGCGACGGCAGTGAGCGTGTCGCGATAGCCGGACTTGGCCGCATCCAGGCCGCCGTCCTGGCTGAAACGACTGAAATCCCACTGGCGCCGGCCGGTCTGACGCGCGGCCTTGCGGTATAGCTGCGCCTCCCAGGCGCGGAACCAGCGCGGCTCGAAACGCTGCGGGGCGCGCTCTGCCTGCAGTACCGAGAGACCGACCAGGGCCAGGGTATTGCTGCGCTGCTCGGGCTGCGCCTGCAGCTCGTCGGCGCTGGCCGGGCGCAGCGGAGTCAACTGCATTTCTTCGACAGACATGATGCTCTCGCTTATCCGGCCAGCCGCGTCAGCGTGCAGGCAGCCATGGAACCTTCGATACCCAGACCCAGCTTGACCAGCTTGTCGCTGTGCAGCGTCAGCGGGGCGGCATCGGCGTGCAGGTGCACCCCGGCGGCGTCCAGCGGCGCCAGGGCCTTGAAGGCCAGCAGGCGACGCTCGCGCAGGGCATCGGCGGCGATGGCCAGGTCGGTCAGGCCGCTGGCCGCCACCTGGTAGCCAAGCTGCGCCTTGTAGGAAACGGCCGGCACGGCGTGGTCGCCCCACAGCTTGCGCACCGCCATCAGCTCGGCCTGGTCGCTGCCGCGAATGCCGTTGCCGTGCATGAACAGGCAGCCGATATCGGCCGGCGTGGCGGCGGCTTGCTCCAGCGAGGCCTCGACGGTGCGCGCCAGGGTGCGGAAATCCGGCGCGAAGGACTGCCCGCCGCGCCCGGAGCCACCGCCCTGGCAGACGGCGAAGCCATCGATGCGCAGTTGGCCGCGGCCGCCGCGAGCCTGCAGGTGGGCCTCGCTCTCGAGGATCGCCAGCGCCGCCCCACCGCCCAGCAGCACGCCCTCGGTGGCGGCCGAGAACGGCTGCGCCACCTCGCGGGCCAGGGCGTTGACCCCGCCCATGAACATCAGGTTGTACTGCGACACCTGCTGCCAGGAGGCCACCAGCACCAGGTCGGCGGCGCCGCTCTCGATCGCCTGGCGGGCGAGGAACAGCGCCGACAGGCTGGAGCAGCTGGCCGTGGACAATGCCAGCGGCGGCAGCGCCAGGCCGATGCGGCGCATCAGCAGGCGACCGAGGCGCTCCTCGGCATAGCTGTCGCTGTGCATCTGGCGGATGCCGGTATTGAACAGCAGGTCCTCGGCATCGTTGCGCTGCAGGTAGGCGGTGAACTTCATGATGTCCGGCTGCACGCCCTGGCCGCCGATGTAGCACTGCACGCGCGAACCGGCCAACTCGGCACGGCTCAGGCCGGCCTGGGCCAGCGCTTCGTCGAGCACCTTCTCGATCAGCGCGCAGGCGGTCTCGGCATCGCAGCCGGCGGGGTTGCGCCGGGTCGCCGGCAACGCCGGCATCGCCACCTGCTGCGGATTGAACAGCAGGCCATTGCCCTGGGCCGCCCGCTCGCTGGCGAAAAAGCCCGTGCGCGGGCCGAGGCGCTGCTCGGCCAGCGCCGCGCAGAGCGAGGCCGCATTCTGGCCAAGGGCGTTGAACACACCCAGGCCGGAGATCACCGCACGCCCGGCGTCAGCCATCCTTGCGCACCAGCAGGGCGTAGTTGTTGCCCCCGTCCGAAGCGCCCAGCACCAGCGCGTGGCGCACCTCGCGGCGCAGCGGCTGACGCACGAAGGCGATGTCGTCGGCGCAGAAATCGCGGGTGTAGGGAATCGGCGCGATCTCGCCGCTGCGCATGATCTGCAGCACCTGCGCCAGGTTGAGCAGGCCGGCGGCCGATTCGACGAAGCCGAAGTGACCGTTGTAGTTGACCAGCGGCACCTCGGCCGCCAGCGCGCCGAACACGGCGCGCACCGCGTCCAGTTCCTTCTGCGCGCTGTCACCGGTGCCCCAGCTGGTGCCGCAGATCAGATCGACCTCGCTGGCCTGCAGGCCAGCCTCGGCCAGCGCCTGCTGGATCGCCGCGATCATCGCGTTGCCAGCGGCCAGCCCGGATTCACCCGGGTAGGCGGCATCGCAGGAGCGGCCATAACCGAGCACCACGCCAAGCACCTGTGCACCGCGCGCATGGGCGGCGTCGAGGTCTTCGAGCAGGGCCACCGCGGCGCCCTCGCCCAGGGTGAAGCCACTGGGGTTGGCGCCATAGACCTGGAAGGCATCCGCGGCATCGCTCCAGCACAGGCGATCGGCCGTCGCCGGCGACATCAGCACCGAGGAATAGGCATTCTCCTCGGCGGCACCGACCAGCGCCTGCGGCTGCAGGCCCTGGCGTACCAGCTCGTAGCCGTAGAGCAGTGCGCCGAGGCCGGCGTTGTAGCCGGTGGACAGGGTGGTGTTGTAGCCCTTGAGGCCCTTGCTGATGGCGCAGAAGGTGGCGGTGGAGTTCATCAGCGCCGAGGGGAACTCGAAGGTACGCGCACGCTTGGGGTCCGGGTGCAGGCTCTGCGCATAACGCGCAATGGTGGCTTGCGGGCCCTTGGACATGCCCATGATCAGCGCGACGTCGGTATCACCATGACGCACCTTGCGCCCGCCGCTCTGCAACGCCTGCTCGACGGCCAGCAGGCCGTGGGTGCCGATGCGGCTGGCCTTGCGCGGGTCGTAGTTCTTCAGGTGCTTGCGTGCCTCGATGCCACGTACCTCGTGGGCACGGAACTGCATGGCGCGCAGGTCGGCCTCGGTCATGCCGGCCAGGCGCTCGGCCAGCGCCGGATTGGCCTGCATCAGCTGATTGAGGTCGTGGGCCTGCTCGCCGCTGCCCAGCCAGTCATCGGCCGACACCGACAGCGAGCCATCGACGCCATTGCGGATGTTCTCGGCGATCTGCTCGGCGCCATAGCCCAGCGAGCTGAGCGCACCGAAGCCGGTGATGGCCACGCGGCGCGGCTGGTACTCGGTGGCCGCGGCGGTCTCCGGGGTCACCGAAGCGACGATGCTGCAGTTGTTGCCGCCGAAGGCGTAGTTGTTCTTCATGAACAGCCCGACCTGGTGCTCCTGAAAATGGTTGGGCACGTAGTTGAGGTCGCAGCCGGTGCGCGGCGTGGAGAAGTTCAGGGTCGGCAGCACCTTGCCGGACGGCAGGGTGGTCAGGCAGGCGATCATCTCGATGATGCCGGCCGAGCCGATGTTGTGGCCGAAGTAGGACTTGGTCGAACTCACCGGGATATCGGCGATGTTGGGGAAGACCTTCTTCATCGCCAGGGTCTCGGCGCGGTCGTTGGCCTCGGTGCCGGTGCCGTGGGCATTGATGTAGCCGATGGCCTCCGGGCCGACGCCGGCGTTGCGCAGCGCCGCGCGCATCACCAGGGTAGCGCCTTCGGCACGCGGGTCCGGCGCTGTTTCATGGTGCGCATCGGAACTGGTGGCGTAGCCGATGATCTCGCCGTAGATGGTGGCGCCACGCGCCTTGGCGTGCTCGTACTCCTCCAGCACCAGCGCGCCGGCGCCCTCGCCGACGGACATGCCGGGGGTGCCGGAGAACGGGCAGCAGGGTTCTTCGCGCATCGCCTTGAGCGCGTAGAAACCGGCGAAGGTGGGCAAGTAGACCGGGTCGGAGCCGACAATCAGCGCCACCGGGTTCTTGGAATTCTGGATCTGGTCGAAACCGATGCCGATGGCGTTGGTGCTGGCCGTACAGGCCGTGGCCACCAGCTCGAAGCCGCCCTTGAGGCCGAGCAGCGAAGTCACCACCGGGCAGATCGCCGAGAAGTTGCCGCACACTTCCATCTTGCGCGGGCTGAACTGCTCGGGCTGGTGCTCGATCAGCGGCATGATGGCCTCGGCGCTGGCCGAGGACACACCGACCACCAGGCTGGTGCGTTCCAGCAGCGGATCACCGAGCAGGCCGGCATGCTCCAGGGCATCACGACCGACCTTGTACCCCCACAGCGCGGTACGGTCGAGTTCGGGCAGGCGCTGCGGATCGATGCCGGGGTACTCGACCGGCTGCAGCACTTCGGATGCCAGGGCATCGTCGAAATAGTGGCGAAAATGCTGGCTGGGACCGATGGCCGCCTTTTCGGCGAACAGGCCCTCGCGGAACGCTTCCAGCGTATTGCCGAGCGCCGTGAGCACGCCCATCCCTGTGACTACTACCCGCTTGCGCTGAACCATGTGTGACTCCTCCGAGGCGGCGACCTGAGAACGGACCGCCCGCCCCGGCGGCCCGCTCGCTGTGGCTGATGACGTGGATTACTGGGCCTGCTGCTCCAGCAGGCTCTTCGGCCGCGACGGGTCGACGTAGCTGTGCTCGGCCGGGTTGACCAGGAAGCTGAAGTTCTGCAGGAAGGGGATCGCCGCAGTGCTGATGGCAACGCGCGCGCCGCTGGCGTCGATGGCATAGCCGTCCAGACCGGCGTATGCATAGTCGCTGTCGAGCAGCGCCTGGCCGATATGCGCCTGCACACCCTCGGACCAGCCCAGGGTGATCACCTTGCCGATCACGCTGTCGCCGCTGTACACGGCATCGCCGATGTTGGCTGCGGCACCGTCGCCCTTGACCAGGAAGCCGACCACGCGCTGCGCGGCGCCCTCTTCCAGCTTGGCCAGCAGGGCGTCCTTGCCGACGAACTCGTCCTTGTCGTAACGCACCGCCCACTGCAGCTGCAGCTCGATCGGGCAGCGGGTGAACTCACCGGCCAGGGCCGGGTCCCAGCACGGGTTTTCCAGGCGCGAACGACCCTGGAACTCGATGCCGCCGGTCTTCAGGTCGAACTTGGCGCCGGCCTCCAGGGCACGCTGCCAGAGCTCGGCCAGGGACTCACGCGGGCCCAGCACCTTGTAGGAGAACTCGCCGTGCTTGCCGGCACGCAGCAGGGTCACGTCGTCCACGTGCATGAACTCGAGGAACGGCAGACCGAGCACGTCGAAGCCGAACAGCTCAGCCATCAGCTCCCAGCTGTAGGGGCCTTCGAACAGCAGGGTGCCGAGCTGGTTCTGCGCGGCGATCTCGACTTCTTCCTCACCGACCAGGGCCTGCAGGCTGGCGGCCAGGGTGTCGCCCTTGACCCATTCGGTGAGCAGCAGGAAGCGCTCGTCGTCACACAGCACGTAGAGGTCGGTGACGATCTGGCCCTTGTCGTCCAGCAGCACGGTATACAGCGCCTGCTCGTCGCGGATCACCGAGAGGTCACCGCCGACCACGCGGTTGAGGAAATCGTAGGCCTCGTCACCCTGCACCTCGACGATGCCGAAGTGCGAGTAATCGACCATCAGGATGTTCTTGCGCGAGGCCTGGTGCTCGGCAGCGGGCTCGCCGTAGTGCAGCGGGATGCGCACGCCATTGCGTTCGCCCAGGGTGGCGCCGGCGGCTTGGTGAACGGCTTCCATCGGATTCATCGTTGTGTCCCTCGAATTGTGTGCGGCAGAAGTCAGGCGGCTGCGGCCTGGCGCTGCAGAATGAAGTTGGCCAGCGAGTTGACGTTGCGCATGTAGGACGGGTCGTCGCCCTCGGAAACGCGCACGCCGAACTCCTCGTCGAGCATCACCACCAGCTCGGTGGCATCCACCGAGTCGAGCTTCAGGCCGCTGCCGAACAGCGGGGTGTCGTCGTCGATCTGGGCGCGGTTCTGGTACAGGTTGAGACGGTCGATCAGGCTGTCCTTGAGCTTGTCCAGTACGGCCCGGCGCTGGGCGATGGCGTCTTGCAGTTGCTTGTCCATGGTGGGGTCCTCGCGGTCGGGCTTAGCCCGGGTAGTTGAATGGCTTGCTCATGTCGAACCAGAAATTGGCCAGCTTGCCGACGGTGGTGACGCGCCGGCCGATGCGTGCCTCGACCTTGAAGTGGCTGAAGCCGGCCGGGTCCTTCATCACCAGCTCGCTGCGCATGAACAGGGTGTCGCCGGGCAGGACCACGCTCTTGTACTTGAGGTCCTGGGAGGCCAGCACACCGCCCCACTTCTTGCGAATGGCGGCGATGATCTCCATGCCCTCCTCGCTGTGCAGGGCCTTCTGCAGGTCGCGGCGGACCGACAGGTCGCAGTCGAAACGCTGCTCGTACTCCTCGCAGAAGGCGGTGAGCAGGGTCAGGTAGTCGCTGGTCTGGCCCATCGCCTCGGCGATCAGTACGCCGGGCATGATCGGGCTGTCGGGGAAGTGCCCGGTGAACTGCGGCTCGTTGAACGAGATGTTCTTCACTGCGGTGATATAGCCACGCGAGCCGCGCTTGAATTCGCAGATCTTGTCGACCAGGAAGAACGGATAGCGCCAGGGGCCCATCTTCATGAGCAGCGAGGGTGCGACGAGACTTTCTTCGGTATCGGCCATGGGGCCTCCTTAACGCATGATCAGGCCGCCATCGACCACCAGAGTCTGGCCGACGACGTAGCTCGAGGAACTGGAGCAGAGGAAGGCGATGGCCTCGGCCACTTCGCGGGTTTCGCCCATGCGTTGCAGGGGGATTACCGAGAGGGTCTGGCGGATCACGTTGCGCGGCACGCGCTTGGTCATCACCGACTCGATCAGGCCCGGGGCCACGGCATTGACGCGCACGCCCTTGGCGCCCAGTTCACCGGCCAGGGTGCGGGTGAAGCCGATCATCCCGGCCTTGGCCGCGCTGTAGTTGGTCTGGCCGAAGCTGTTGGTCAGGCCGGCGATCGACGAGACGTTGACCACCGTCGCCTGCTTGGCCTTGCGCAGCAGGCGCAGGGCCGCCTTGGTGGCCATGAAGGTGCCGTACAGGTTGGTCTTGACCACGTCGTCGAACTCGTCGAAGTCCATCATCGAGAACAGGTTGTCGCGGTACTTGCCGGCGTTGTTCACCAGCACGTCGAGCTTGCCCTCGGCCTCCTCGATCCGCGCCATGGCGGCGTCCAGTTCGGCCTTGTTGGTGATGTCGCACTTGAGCGCCACCAGGCGCCCGGCGAACTCCTGGCGGTCGGACAGCTCACCCAGGCGCGCCGGGTTGTTGTTGTAGGTGGCGTACACCTTGCTGCCGTCCTCCAGCAGCTTCTCGCACACCGCCAGGCCGATATCGCCACTGGCGCCGGTCACCAAAGCGACCTTCCCCTGCAAATCCATAAACCTTGCCATTGCCCTAGCCCTATCTTCTGGTTGTCACCCGAGCACAACCGCCGCCACTGCGTGGGTGCCGCAGTGGGATATGCTCAAACTCGCCGCGGTCAGACCCGACCGCTGCATTTCCTCGAGGAAGCGCCCGCCGAACACCAGGTACGGCCGCCCCGCTTCTTCATGCTCGATACGCAGGTCGTGGAACTGGATGCCGTCGCGAAAACCCGTGCCCAGCGCCTTGACTGCTGCCTCCTTGGCCGCCCAGATGCCTGCCGCGCGCTCCGCGTTGGCCTCGGCGTCGCCGATGTAGTCACGTTCCGGGGCCGTGTAGACCCGGTTGAGGAAACCCTCGCCACTGCGCCGGCTGGCGGTGCGGATACGCTCGATTTCCACGATGTCGATACCGATGTGCATGCTCATGGCCTCTGCGGCATGCCGGCGGCCACCGGCTGCACGCCCAGCTCGCGGATGAACAGGCCGGCCTGCTCGGCGTCGTGCTGCTGGGTCAGCCCGCGCTCGCGCCAGAAGGCCCAGCCGGGGGCGACCAGCAGCAGTGCGCAGAACAGCGGAAACGGCAGGGGTTGCGGCAGCTGCGCCAGCAGGCCGCACAGCACCAGGGCCCAGAGCCCCACGGCGACGTAGTACAGGGCCATGCGCGGCAGCACCCGGGCACTGCCTGCGGGGGGCGCCGAGGGAGTGCGCAGCAGTGCCGAGAGGCGCTCACCCACTGCCGAGTACAGGCGCGAGCGCCGCGCGCCGAGCAGCAGGAAGAAGGTAACGATCCAGCCCAGGATCATCGCCGCGACGGCGAACTCGGGCTTGCCGTAACCGCTCTGCAGGTCGAAGTCAGGGCGGCCGTGCAGCGGCCAGATCAGCGCCAGGCTGATCAGCAGGCTGATGGCCAGGTCCTCGGCACGGTAGCGACCGGCATCACGCAGGCGCTTCATCTGCGGCAGCATGGCGTTCTCGCCCTGGTCGCTGGCCAGGACCATGAAGTAGGGCGCGCTGCCGGTCAGCAGCAGCGCCAGCAACAGTGGAAAGAGCAGGCCGAGTACCACCAGTGTGACCAGCGCCGGGTAGGCCGGCAGCAGCGTCAGCCCCGCCCACAGCAACACCGTGATCAGCCCGCCCAGCAGCAACGGCAGGCTCAGCGGTCGCCGCAACGGATTGAGCAGCCCGATCAGCGGGCTGATGCGCAGCTGCTGCAGTTGCTGCAACTCGCTCGGCAGGACCATGAACTTGAGCGAACGTGCCGCGTAGATCCAGTAACCCGGCGCATCACGGGAGGCGCCGAGGGTGACGCCGAAGGCGATGGCAAAGCCGGCCGGCAGCACCTCCAGCAAACCCAGCGCCTGGCTGTTACGCAGCAGGGCAAAGGCCATCAGCAGGCACAGGAAACTGACGCCCAGACATAGGCCGAAACCGTAGCGGCCGGCGTGCTGGCGGAATGTCGGCAACATACCCGGCGCCTCAGTCGGCCAGCGCCGCTTGCGGCGCCAGGTGGTCGGAGACATGGCCTACCGGCGGCAGCGGCTGCAGCTCGGTGAAATCCTGCAACAGGCGCCCCAGCACTTTTTTCGGACCGACCTCAAGGAAACCACCCACGCCACTGGCAACTAGGGCCTGCATGGTTTCGCGCCAACACACGGTGGAATATAGGTTGACCACCAGATCCTGGCGAATCTGCTCGATATCGCTGACGGCGGCTGCCGCCTGGTTGGTGAACAGTGGCAGCTGGGGTGCGGCGAACTGCAAGCCGTCGATGACCGCCTGGAAATCCTCGCGCCCGGGCAGCATCAGTGCGCTGTGCCAGGCGCCGTTGACCGGCAACTTGACCTGCTCGAAGCCGGCCCGCAACAGCGCCGGCAGCAGCTCCTTGAGCGCCGCCTTGCTGCCGGAGATCACCTGCTGGCGCGGCGAGTTGTCATTGGCCACGGTGATGGCATCGCCCAGTTCATGGGCGGCGATCAGCTCGGCGATGACATCGCGGCCGACGCCCTTGATGGCGTACATGGCCCCGTCTGTCTGCTCGGCCAGTGCCTGCATGATGCGCCCGCGAGCAGCCACGGCGCGGAACACATCCTCCATGCCCAGCACACCGGCCGCGAACAGCGCGGAGAACTCACCGACACTGTGCCCGGCCAGCGCCACCACATCCGGCTCGCCGCGCTCGCGCAGGGCGACCAGGCTGGCGATGTTCACGCAGGTGACCGCCACCTGCTGATACTGGGTCTTGTCCAATTTGGGCATCGGCCCTTTGCTGCACAGGCGGCGCAGGTCGAAACCGGCGATGTCGCTGGCACAGTCCCAGACCCGCGCGGTGGCGGGCGATTGGTCGCAGACCGCCTCGCCCATGCCGATATGCTGGGTACCCTGCCCCGGAAACAGCAGGGCCACACCCGCCTTGTCACCAGATTGCTCGAAAGCCTGCATAACCCACCCCGCTGTTTCCCAACCGACCGAATTCACTGTTATCCGGACCGTCCAGATAACCGCCGCCTAAATAGACTTCAAAGTTGCGCGTCAACTGCGAGGACAGGTGCAGGTTGAGGGCAAAGCTGCGATCTTCGATGTTGTAGATCGTCGAACTTTCCCAAGACCACCTACGCAACTCCGCCTCGTTATCATCCAGATGCAACATCAGGTAATTACGGCCCGGCAGCAGATCGCGCCGCGCCATGTTGTCGGCTTCCTGAGCAAACAACAGTTGATAATCCCTGAACAGATCCACCGAGGTTGCCTGATAAGCCCCCTCCAGCAACTCCAGCGTATCGAAGTAGTTATCCCAATCGCGCTGATGCCAACCCTGATCCTGAAACAGGTACTCCACGGAGATTGCCGTATTGTTATCCGTGGTGTAGCGCAGACCGGCACCGAACTGATAGAAACGCTGCCGATCCTGTTCCTTGAAAAAATCATCCTCGGTCGGCAACTGCCAGGCCTGCAATTTATTCAGTGCTGCTTCATCAAACTTGCGGACCTGACTCTTTTCATTCACCGACCATTCGACACTGAGAATCCAGTCGTCATTGATGAAACCGCTGGCACCCAGACCGAAGGCATAACTTTCACCACCAACCATTACCAGCCGCGGATTGAAGTCCTCGAACACCGCCGTGGTATACGACAGGTAATAGCGCTCTGCCGAATTGGTGCGCTGCGAAGTGTTCCACTCCGCCACCCGTGGCTTATGCGACGGATTGGCCAGTTGCGGTAATACCGCCAATTCCAGTGTGCCGGCCTGATTGAACCAGGACATCTGCGCGAGCAGGGCGCCTTCGCGATAGGTGTCGCGCCAGGACACCCCCAATGCATTGATTACACCGCGCTCGGAGTAATTACTTGGTGCCTGTAGAAAGTCCAACGGACTGACAAAAAAGAACTGACCGTTGCGTATATCCTTCTTGCCAATATCGATAAAAACAGACTCATGCGGCGTCAGCGATACATAGGCCTCGCGCACAAAGCCACGCATGTCGTGACCTTCAGACTGCTGGGCACTGCCGCTCTCACCGAACGTCCGCAGATGCTCGCCAAACAGGTTGAAATGCAGCTTGGCCGCCTCGCCGGCGCAGTCACCATTCACCTCGCCGTAGGCCGCTGCCGAACTCATGGCACGGGTGAATTCACCCTCCGGGTTCAGCTGTGCTTCCCGCGTCACAGAGCGTCCCGCTTCGCTCCCAGCAAAGCCTGCAAGGCTGCATGACGGCTCCGCGCCGGCCGGCCTGACCAGCAGAGCCAGACAAATCCAGGCCAATAGAACGCCCCTGCGTCTCATCGCAACAACCACCCTTCCCTGCCAGAGAGTCAACGCAGACGCAGCAAGTATTCTTTCTGGAAGTAGGCCTCCGGCACGGCCTCCAGGCGCACGTCGGAGTACAACATGCGGGTGTACTGTTCTTTCTTCAGGCTATCTTCGATATAGATCTCATGCGGCCGCTCAACCCCCAGGGCCGGTTTGTAATCTCGGTACCAGGCACGCTTGATCAACTTGTCATTGGTGGCGAGAAACTCGGCCTTGAAGGGGCGATAATTTTCCGCATCTACCCAATAAATTATTTTCGGGTAGGTGACGTAAGGCCAACGCCGCTGTAATTCCAGACGATAGCACTTGCGCCCGTCACATTCTTCGGTGGCCGCCAACTTGGAGATATAGGAAAGATCGAAATCCGTGGCGACGACATCGCCATTGGAAACTTGCCCCACCAGGCGCTGCTGGCGCGAAATGGGAATTGGCCGGCGCAACTTAGGCTCGTAATACCAGAGCTTGTCGAATATCGACAACAGCGATTTGCCCTTTTCACTGGGCGGATCAACGAAGCGCACCAATGCGCGCGCATCGCCCTCCTGTCCGGCCTCCGCCTTGTAGAAACGCATGGCCACATCGAAACTTTGCCGGGCAACTTCATCATCGCCCTTCATTTCCACCAGCGTCAGCGCATAACGAAAAGGTTCAGCCGGCGCACGAATACGATCGGCGCGCCGAATGATATCCACGGCCTGTGCATCTTCGACAATTTCCGGAGAGGCATTTGAAGTTTGCGTGGACTGCTGAGCAGCCGCCAGCATTGGCGGCACCGATAAGTACCAACCTATAATCGCAAACAAGGAAATAATGCCGTGCCGCATCCATTCATCCCCCGCAACGCCAATAGACCAAAGCCCGGACACTGCAGAACTTATTATTGTTTTGGCGGCGACTTCCTGACGACCGCTTATGGTTCAGCCTCAAAGCTGGCCGAATCCTATTTTTAGCCAACCATTAATGTCAACACGGCATTCCGTGAACTATTTCTGTAATGAATAGCAAAAAGCCATATTCGACGAATGAAATATCAACTTATATCGACGCCACGTCTAATTAGAACAAGAGTTCTAATTTGCCTATTAGGCCACCCTGTAATACGACCAGGCAGTCACGGCAAAAGCCTATGCGCGCCTCAGGCACGGCGGTCATCGCTGAAAGCGGGGCGCCATCAGCGATACGGCCAGGAGGTAATTTAGTGCACCCTATGTCGCACCACTCGAAATGGCAGCCAAGTGGCAGGCCTGCGCCGAGCGGAGGAATGTCGGGCAGCGAGCTGCGACGAAAAGTCGAGAAAAGAGGATGACCGGGCAGTTTTCTGTCGCGATCTGCGCAGACCTCGGTGACTACCGAGGCCTGCAAGGACTTACAGGCGGGTGCTGAACCAGGACAGCAGCAGCGCGGCACTCAGGGTAGCGCCGCCGAAGAGGTAGAAGAACCGGTTGATACGCAGGGTCGGCTCGTCCAGCAGCGAGGCCTCCTCGCCGATCTCTTCCAGTTCACTTTCACCGGCCAGACGAGCGTAGGCACGCAGCTCGCGCAGACGGGTCGCCAGTAGCAGCCAGCTGCCAGCCACGGCAAAGAACAGAGCCAGACCGTTGACCACTTGCCCGGGATAGCTCGAGAACAGGGACCAGAAGTACTGCAGGGACACGCGAATCACCTCGACAGCCAGGGTTGTGCACCACCAACAGGAAAAGACCAGCACCGAAAACAGGCAGCAGTCACTGCGACGCCTTACCCTGCGGTTAACGCCATTCGTCGGCGCACCAAAAGCAGGCAACGCAACGCTTCAGTTGAGCCCAAGGCCCTTCGTTGCGGGGCGGCAGTCTACTGAAAAGCGCTCGGTTATAAATTCCGTTTCCGACGAACGAGCCGAGTTATCACCAATACATCTAAAAACGGTCATTTTCCTGGCCTAGGGTTTGATTCTCCTTTTAGTGACTCAAAAGTCACTGCCGTGACGGAGCGACATTCACAACAGCGGAGGAACCGCCATGCTCAACCCGCAACCTGTAGACCGCGACTATCTGATCGACTCGCTGGAGGAGGTGGAAGCTCTGGTAGACGAACTCTCCTTCAACGTACAAGACCACCACTGGCTGGTGTACTGCGCACTGGGCGGCCATGAACACTATGACCTGCCGGACATCGACGAACGCACCGGTTTCAGCCTGCCCGAACTCTATGCCGAAGCGGCCTGAATCCAGCGCGCGCCACGCATAAAAAAGCCCGGCACTGGCCGGGCTTTTTCATGGCGAGTGGAGTTACTGCTGGCCGAGCAGCTGGCCAATGGTCGGGTCCTTGAAGGCACGGGTCAGGGCATCACTGAGCACATCGCTGACCAGCTTGGTATTGGTCTCCTGATTCGGCGCCATGCCGAAGCGCTGATTCAGCGAGGCACCATAGCGGCCGCTGTAGCGACGGTTGCTGTTCTGCACATCGGCACGGAAGGTGGCACTGATGTCGGCCTCGGTGACATACATGCCTTCCTTAGGCGATTGGTACTTGAGGTCCGCCAGGGTCAGGGTCAGCTGCGGCGCGTTGTAGGCGTTCGGGCTTGGGGTGAAGCCGAGCAGGCGCACCGCCGCCTCGGCCTCGGCCTGCAGGCGCGGCAGAATGTCCTGGCCCTGTACGCTGATGTTGCTGGTCTCCGGATATAGGCCACCACGGGTACCGAGTACCGGCGACTGGCGACCGTCCACCACCCGCACCACCACCGGCTGGCCCTGGCCAACGGCCACCAGCGGCGCGTTGAGCTTCGGCTGCGGACGCAGTTGCTGCGGGCTGTGGGCGCAACCAACGAGGCTGGCGCCGAGTACGGCTAGCAGACCGAACAGCAGGTGTTTCTTCATGAGCGATCTCCAGAAAAGAAGGCAACGGAAAATGGCCGGCAGTATACCCAGCGGCCTGCCGACTGTCTTTCCGACCGCTGTGGCGCCAGGCAGGTTCCTGTCATCGCGCTGTCACCGCCCCGTGCGATAACACTGGCGCACCTGTGGAGGAATGTATCGATGATGAGTCTCTGGTCCCTGCTGACCCCGCGCGCACGGATGCGTCGCTACGCCCTGCTGGATGCCATGGGCACCTGCCGCGCCTTGCGCGAGGCCCGCGAGCTGCCCGGCGAAGTAGGCTGGGTGGAAGTGCACGAACTGCGCAACCAGTGGCTGGGCCAGACCTTGCCGCTGGAGGCCATGGTGGCGCCGCGGCACATCGGCAAGCGACCGCGCCCCGCCCTGGCGGCCTGAACGCCAGGCATGAAAAAGCCGCCCGAGGGCGGCTTTGCTGTCTGCGGACCTGTCAGGCCAGCTGCAGCGCCTTGCTGGTCTGCTCGGCGACTTCGCGATACAGCGCGGCATCCTCTTCCAGCACCTTTTCGCGGGCCGGGAAGATCTCCTTGAGCTTGGCCGCCCACTCGCCCTTGGCCTTGTCGGCGAAGCAGCGCTCAATCAGGTTGAGCATGATCGAAACAGTCACCGAAGCACCCGGCGAAGCGCCCAGCAGCGCGGCGATGGAGCCGTCCTCGGCCGCCACCAGTTCGGTACCGAACTGCAGGATGCCGCCCTTCTTGGCGTCCTTCTTGATGATCTGCACGCGCTGACCGGCAATCTCCAGGCGCCAGTCGGCCGGGTTCAGGTTCGGGTAGAACTTGCGCAGGGCGTCCAGGCGCTGTTCCGGCGACTGCAGCACTTCCTTGATCAGGTAGCGGGTCAGGTCAAAGTTGTCGCGCGCCACGGCCAGCATCGGGCCGATGTTGCTCGGACGTACCGACAGCGGCAGGTCGAGGAACGAGCCGTACTTGAGGAACTTGGTGGTGAAGCCGGCGTAGGGGCCGAACAGCAGCGAGGTCTTGCCATCCACCACACGGGTGTCCAGGTGCGGCACGGACATGGGCGGCGCGCCCACTTCGGCCTGGCTGTAGACCTTGGCCTGGTGCTGCTTGACCACTTCCGGGTTGTCGCAACGCAGCCACTGGCCGCTGACCGGGAAGCCGCCGAAACCCTTGCCTTCCGGAATGCCGGACATCTGCAGCAGCGGCAGCGCACCGCCACCGGCGCCGAGGAAGACGAAGCGCGCGTGGATCTCGCGCTGCTCGCCGCTCTTGGTGTTCTTCACCTGCGCGGTCCAGCCCTGGGCGCTGCGCGACAGGTCGGTGACCTTCTGGCTGTAACTGATGGTGATGCCGCCCTGGGTGGACAGGAACTGCAGCAACTGGTTGGTCAGGGCGCCGAAGTTGACGTCGGTACCGTTGCGGGAACGGGTGGCGGCGATGCGCTCGCTGGCATCGCGGCCAGCCATCATCAGCGGAATCCACTCGGCCATCACAGCCCTGTCTTCGGTGTACTCCATGCCTTCGAAGGCATGGTGCTGCTTGAGCAGCTCATGACGCTTCTTGAGGAAGCCGACATCCTTCTCACCACGGACAAAGCTCAGGTGCGGCACCGGATTGATGAAGTTGCGCGGCGAGCCAAAGCCTTCCTTGCCGGCCAGGTGCGACCAGAACTGCTTGGAGACCTCGAACTGGGCGTTGATCTGCACGGCCTTCTTGATGTCGATCGAGCCGTCCGCCGCCTGCGGCGTGTAGTTCAACTCGCAGAGGCCGGCGTGGCCGGTACCCGCGTTGTTCCACGGGTTGGAGCTCTCGATGGCGCCCGAAGAACGCAGCTCGGCGATCTCCAGCTTGAGGCTCGGGTCCAGTTCCTTGAGCAGCACCGCCAGGGTGGCGCTCATGATGCCGGCGCCGACCAGCAGCACATCCACAGTTTCGTGATTGACTTGCGTCATTAACGCTTCTCCAAGATCTGCAGTACCAAACCGCTGACATCGGCCTTTTGAGCCGCGCATCGGCGTCTAATCACTGACAGCCAGACGGGTGTCTGGAGCTTCGGAGGGCTGGCGCCGTGGCCGATGATTTGGCCTGACAGACACCGAGCTACCTCGTCCGGCACGTTTCGCCTGTGGGCAATCCGTGCGTTCAATTCTTCAATTCGTCGCGGCGGCGAAGCCACCCTGCACAGGCCTCAAGCCCTGCGCGCCGAGGCCTGCAGGGCACTCGGGCGGGAAGTTTTCGGCGCGCACAATACCACTAATGCCGCTGATTCAGTCGCAAAAAATGCACCAACCCCGTCGGACGGTCACTTTTTCTACGACGTGTCAGGCTTTCGCCGCTTTTACCGCTTCAATATAGGGTTCGGCCAGGCGCTGGTCCTGAATCAGAGCGATGAAATCGTTGCCCTTGGCGTCCTTGGCGTCCAGGTCGTAGCCGGCGTCCTTGAAGAAGGTCAGGAACTTCTCGAAATCGTCGATGCGCAGGCTGCGGTAGGCCTTGACCAGCTTGTGCAGAGACGGCGGCGTATCGTCGGCGGGCTCAACGCCCAGGAAGAGACGGATCGAATCGTCGCTGATCTCTTCGCCAATCACCTGTTTCTTGTCTTTACGCATCACGCACTCCAGCTCGTAGCGGACTTACACGGGGCCGGCAGTTTACCTGCGCCCAGTGCGACGCTCAACGCGACTAAAGGTGCCTGTTCAGGCGGCGAAGTGCGACTTCATCCAGACCAGGTAGTCAGCCGCGCCGGCTTCGCCCTCGCGCGGCGCCCAGGCGGCCTGTTCGGCCTCGACCAGCGGCCGGTAGGGCCCGGCCTTGCATTCGAAGAGGATGCTGTCCGGCTGCAGTACCACCAGGGCATGGAACTGGCCGGGCGACAGATCGACACCGAGGCAGTCGCCGCCGGCCTCGAGCAGGCGGACCTGCTCAAGGGCGCCGTCCTCGCCGAACAGCAACAGGCCAATGCGGCCCTGCAGCACCAGCAGGGTTTCGGCCTTGCCGGCGCACAGGTGGCGATGGGGAGGAATGTAGGTATCGGGCTGCAGCCCCACCGCCAGGCGGTGGCAGGGCTCGCTCATCTCGTGCAGGTTGTGGTGGGCACGCCGGCGCGGGCTCTGCCCCGCCTTGCCCGCCAGCTCGGCGAACAAAGCGCGGTCGAGAAAGGCCGGCGCGCGCACTTACAGGCCTTTTACCGCGTAGATACCGGCGGCGTTGCGCCAGTAGCCCTTGTAGTCCATGCCGTAACCGAAGATGAAGCGATCTTCGCAGGACAGGCCGACGTAATCGGCCTTGAGGTCCGGACGGGCTTTGCGGTCGTGGTCCTTGTCGATCAGCACGGCGGTGTGCACGGCGCTGGCGCCGGCGTGCTTGCAGAACTCGATGATGGCCGACAGGGTGTGACCCTCGTCGAGGATGTCATCGATGATCAGCACTTCGCGGTCGATGAAGGAAATTTCCGGCTTGGCCTTCCAGAACAGTTCACCGCCGGTGGTTTCGCTGCGGTAGCGGGTGGCGTGCAGGTAAGAAAGCTCCAGCGGGAAATTCAGCTTGGGCAGCAGTTTGCCGGCGAAGATCAGGCCGCCGTTCATCACGCAGAACACCACCGGGTTGCGTTCGGCCATCTCGGCGCAGATGGCGGCGCCGACCTGCTCGATGGCGGCCTCGACCTGGGCCTCGGTGAACAGGCAATCGGCTTCGGCCATGACTTGGCGGATGTGGGCGAGATCGGCGGACATGGCGTGCTCCGGAAAAGGGGATCGATGGTCTGGTCAAAAAATGGCCGGCAAAGGTACTCAGATGGACGCGTCAGGGCAAGTCCGGCGGCAGATTTTCTGACCAATCAAACAGCTAAACCGTTAAACTGCGCGGTTTATGGCCGGCATTACCAGTGCTTTACTCTAGCCAGAATTTTCTTCCCCCTCCGGAGACCCCCGCATGCCCATCCGTGAGATCCGCCACCCGCTGATCCGCCACAAGATCGGTCTGATGCGTCGCGCCGACATCAGCACCAAGAACTTTCGCGAACTGGCCCAGGAGGTGGGCGCCCTGCTGACCTACGAGGCCACCAACGACCTGCCGCTGGAGAGCTACGAGATCCAGGGCTGGGCCGGACCGGTGCAGGTGGAGAAGATCGCCGGCAAAAAGATCACCGTGGTGCCCATCCTGCGTGCCGGCATCGGCATGCTCGACGGCGTGCTCAGCCTGGTGCCGGGCGCCAAGGTCAGCGCGGTGGGCATCGCGCGCAACGAAGAGACCCTGCAGGCGCACACCTACCTGGAAAAACTGGCGCCGGAAATCGACGAGCGCCTGGCGCTGATCGTCGACCCGATGCTGGCCACCGGCGGCTCGCTGGTCGCGACCATCGACCTGCTGAAAAAGGCTGGCTGCAAGGAAATCCGCGCCATGGTGCTGGTCGCCGCGCCAGAGGGCATCCAGAAGGTCGAGGACGCGCACCCGGACGTGATCATCTACACCGCCTCCATCGACCAGTGCCTGAACGAGCACGGCTACATCATTCCCGGCCTCGGTGATGCCGGCGACAAGATTTTCGGCACCAAGCAGAAGGACGCCTGAGCATGAGCGAGTACAACGACCCGCTGCCGCGGCAGATCCTCTCCGGCGCGCAGATGCTGTTCGTCGCCTTCGGCGCCCTGGTGCTGATGCCGCTGATCACCGGCATGGACCCCAACGTGGCGCTGTTCACCGCCGGCATCGGTACCCTGCTGTTCCAGCTGGCTACGGGCCGCCAGGTCCCGGTGTTCCTCGCGTCCTCCTTCGCCTTTATCGCGCCGATCATCGCCGCCAAAGGTGAGTTCGGCATGCCGGCGGTGCTCGGCGGCGTGGTTGCCGCCGGCTTCGTCTACACCTTCCTCG
Organism: Pseudomonas stagnisoli; assembly: GCF_048595745.1. Classification (NCBI taxonomy): domain Bacteria; kingdom Pseudomonadati; phylum Pseudomonadota; class Gammaproteobacteria; order Pseudomonadales; family Pseudomonadaceae; genus Pseudomonas; species Pseudomonas stagnisoli. The sequence continues at coordinate 1,232,194 of NZ_CP184361.1, read as the reverse complement.
GCCTGGCCGTAAAGCTGAAAGGCCCAGGTTTCATCGACCGCGTGCTGCCGCCAGTGGTGATCGGCCCGGTGGTGATCTCCATCGGCCTGGCGCTGTCGCCGGTGGCGGTGAACATGGCCATGGGCAAGACCGGTGACGGCGCCGCCGAGCTGGTGCCCTACCAGACCGCCATGATCATCTCCATGTCTGCCCTGGTAACCACCGTGCTGGTGGCCGTGCTGGGCCGCGGCCTGTTCCGCCTGGTGCCGATCCTCGCCGGTATCGCCGTGGGCTGCCTCCTCTCGGTGGCCTTCGGGGTGATCGATACCAGCGCCATTGCCGCCGCGCCCTGGCTGGCGGTGCCGAACTTCATGGCCCCCGAGTTCCACCTCGGCGCCATCCTGTACATGCTGCCGGTAGCGCTGGCACCGGCCATCGAGCACATCGGCGGGGTAATAGCCGTCGGCACCGTCACCGGCAAGGACTTCGTGCGCAAGCCCGGTCTGCATCGCACCCTGCTGGGCGACGGCCTGGCCACCTCGGCCGCCGGCCTGTTCGGCGGCCCGCCCAACACCACCTACGCCGAAGTGACCGGCGCGGTGATGCTGACCAAGAGCTTCAACCCCAAGGTGATGACCTGGGCGGCAATCTTCGCTATTGCCCTGGCCTTCATCGGCAAGTTCGGCGCGGCGCTGCAGGCCATTCCGGTGCCGGTGATGGGCGGCATCCTCTGCCTGCTGTTCGGCTCCATTGCGGTGGTCGGCCTGAATACCCTGATCCGCCACCAGGTGGACTTGTCCGAGGCGCGCAACCTGGTGATCGTCTCGGTAACCCTGGTGTTCGGCATCGGCGGCATGGTGATTGGCGGCAAGGCCTTTGCCCTCTCCGGCATCTCCCTGTGCGCCATCAGCGCCCTGGCGCTGAACCTGCTGTTGCCGGGCGGCAACGCGTGGCGCAGACACCCACCGATCGATCCCGAGATCTGATCGCCCAAGGCCCCGCTCGCGGGGCCTTTTTCATGGCACGGTGGTCGCCAGTTTGGCGCATTCGCCCTCGCCATGGCTCCCACAGGTAAGGCATCCGGTGCCATGCTGGCAGACCTGCTGCCGCCATGCCCCGAGGAGCCCGCATGTCCATCGAAGACCTGGATGTCCTGATCGTTGGCGCCGGCCTGTCCGGCATCGGCGCCGCCTGCCACCTCAGGCGCGAGTGCCCGAACAAGCGCCTGGCCATTCTCGAAAGCCGTGCCGCCTTGGGTGGCACCTGGGACCTGTTCCGCTACCCCGGCATCCGCTCCGACTCGGACATGTACACCCTCGGCTACAGCTTCCGCCCCTGGACCGATCCGCAGGCCATCGCCGACGGCCCGTCGATCCGCCGCTACATCGAGGACACCGCCCGCGAGCATGGCGTCGACAGCCTGATCCGCTACCGCCACCGGGCGCTGCGCGCCGAATGGGACAGCGCCCAGGCCCTGTGGACCCTGCAGGTGCAACGCGGCGATGAGGCCGAAACGGTGCAGCTGCGCTGCCGCATGCTGGTGCTGTGCACCGGCTACTACCGCTACGAGGCCGGTTACACGCCGGACTTCCCAGGCCGCGAACGCTTTACCGGCACCTTCATTCACCCGCAGCACTGGCCGCAGGACTTCGCCCCCGACGGCCGGCGCATCCTGGTGATCGGCAGTGGCGCCACCGCCGTGACCCTGGTGCCGGCGCTGGTCGACCAGGGGGCCCAGGTGACACTGCTGCAACGCTCGCCGAGCTACGTGATCAACCTGCCACAGCACGACCGCCTGCTGGCAGCGCTGCGTCGGTTGCTGCCGGCGACCTGGGTGTACCGTCTGGCGCGCACGCGCAACGTGGCGCTGCAGATGTTCTTCTACAACCTGGCGCGGGCCTACCCGGGCCTGGTGCGGCGCCTGCTGCTCGGCCTGATGCGCCGCCAGCTTGGCGAGGGCTACGACATGCGCCACTTCAGCCCGCGCTACAACCCCTGGGACCAGCGCGTCTGCGCGGTTCCCGATGGCGACCTGTTCGCCGCCCTGCGCCAGGGACACGCCGAGGTGGTCACCGACGAGATCGAGACCTTTACCGAGAGCGGCGTACGGCTGCGCTCGGGACGCGAACTGGCGGCCGACACCATCGTCAGCGCCACCGGGCTGGAGCTGCAGCTGTTCGGCGGCCTGCAACTGGTGGTCGACGGCCGCCCCTTCGTCGCCGCCGAGAGCATGGGCTATCGCGGCCTGATGCTGCGCGACCTGCCCAACGCGGTGATGATCCTCGGCTACACCAACGCCAGCTGGACGCTCAAAGCCGACCTCTCCAGCCAGTACCTGTGCCGCCTGATCCGCCACATGGATGCCCACGGTCAGCGCCAGGTAACGCCGCGCCAGCACGGTACGGTGGGTAAGGCGCCGTTCCTCGACCTCAAGTCCGGCTATATCCAGCGCGCCGCCCACCTGCTGCCCAGCCAGGGCGACCGCATGCCGTGGAAGGTCTACCAGAACTACCTGCTGGACCTGATCCTGCTGCGCCACGGCCGCCTCGAGGATGGCTGCCTGGAGTTTTCCTCACCCGAGACAAGGCCCGAGGGACACGCCTAGGCCCGTGCCCGAGCGCCGGGTGACCGGCGCGCCGCACGTTCATCCACCTCGGACAGCGACCCCGTGCGCAGGCCAATAACCTGCAATACAGGCGGCTAATCAAGGTATCCGCCACCCGCGCTACCTTTTAGGGTGAACCGCACGAGCACGAGGACCACGCATGAGTAAGCCGCAGCACCGGCGCAGCGACTACGCCCATTTCCAGGCGATCACGCCGCGCTGGCAGGACAACGATCTGTACGGGCACATCCACCACGTTGCCTGCCAGAGCCATTTCGACACGGCAGTGAACACCTACCTGATCGAAGAGGGTGGCCTGGATATCCACGCGGGCGACCTGATCGGCTTCGTGGTCAGCGCATCCTGCGACTACTTCGCCGCCATCACCTTTCCCGAACGCCTCGAGGTCGGGCTGAAGGTCGGCAAGCTGGGCACCCACTCGGTGCAATTCGAGCTAGCCCTGTTCAAAGCGGGTGAGGACGAAGCCTGCGCCGCAGGACGCCTGGTGCAGATCTTCCTCCAGCGCGCCGGTAATCAACCGGCGACCATCCCCGATCAACTGCGTGCGGCGCTCAGCCGCCTGCTGCGCCACTAACCCTGAAGAGGAACCCGCCATGCAAGACGCCGTCATCGTTTCCACTGCCCGCACGCCGATAGCCAAGGCCTTCCGTGGTGCCTTCAACGACCTCAAGTCGCCATCGATGTCGGCCATCGCCCTGCGCGCCGCCGTCGAGCGTGCCGGCATCGAGCCGGGCGAGATCGAGGACGTGGTGATGGGCACTGCCATGCAGGGCGGCACCGCCTCCACCAACCTCGGTCGCCTGGCGCTGCTGGCCGCCGGCCTGCCGCTGTCGGTCAGCGGCCAGACCATCGACCGCCAGTGCGCCTCCGGCCTGATGGCCATCTCCATCGCCGCCAAGCAGATCATGGTCGACGGCATGGCCGTCACGGTCGGCGCCGGCCAGGAGCAGATCAGCCTGGTGCAGAACACCCATATGAAGTGGACCGCTGCCGAAGCCGACGCCAACGTCATCAAGATGGCCGAGCACGCCTATATGCCGATGCTGCAGACCGCCGAGCTGGTGGCCAAGCGCTACAACATCAGCCGCGAAGCGCAGGACGCCTACTCCCTGCAGTCGCAGCAGCGCACCGCCGCCGCCCAGGCCGCCGGCCTATTCGCCAATGAAATCGTCCCGGTCACCGCGCGCAAGAAACTGGTGGATAAAGAGACCGGCGCGGTCAGCTTCGAGGAAGTCACCTTGAGCCTGGACGAAGGCAACCGCCCGCAAACCGTGCTGGACGACCTGACCAAGCTCAAGCCGGTGATCGAGGGCGGCTGCATCACCGCCGGCAACGCCAGCCAGCTGTCCGACGGCGCCAGCGCCTGCGTACTGATGAGCGGCGCCCTGGCCGCCCAGCGCGGTATCCAGCCGCTGGGCCTGTATCGCGGCATCGCCGTGGCCGGCCTGGCCCCGGAAGAGATGGGCATCGGCCCGGTGTTCGCCGTACCCAAGCTGCTCAAGCAGCACGGCCTCACCGTCGACGACATCGGCCTGTGGGAGCTCAACGAGGCCTTCGCCTGCCAGGTGCTGTACAGCGCGCAGAAGCTCGGCATCGACCCGGCCAAGCTCAACGTCAACGGCGGCGCCATCGCCATCGGCCACCCCTACGGCATGAGCGGCGCGCGCATGGTCGGTCATGCCCTGCTGGAAGGTAAGCGCCGTGGCGTGAAGTACGTGGTGATCACCATGTGCGTCGGCGGCGGCATGGGTGCGGCGGGGCTGTTCGAAGTGCTCTAGATGGCGCTGAACGCGGGGGCGGAAGCCCTTTCTCCCCCGCTTGCCATGACGCCCGGTGTCGAACCGACCACACCGCGTCGCTCACGCCCCCTGACCGAACGTCTGCGCCGCTAACGGAGGGTCCAGCAGCTCATCCAGGATGCCCAGCCTGAACTGGCGCTGCAGCGTGATGGCGTAGAACTGCTCGGCGATATCCGGTACCTCGGCATACAGCTGCAGGGCGCCGCTGCGCAGCTCATCCTGCACCACCACGGCCGGCAACAGGGCCAGGTCGCCAGAGTCGCGCGCCAGCAGACGCAGCATGGCCATGTCGTCCACCTCGGCACAGATGATCGGGCTCAGGCCATGGCTGTGGCAGTAGACCTCGAACTGACTGCGCACATCGCTGCTGCGCCCGGGCACGATCAGGCGTACCTGCTGCAGGTCGCGGCGCAGGTCGAAGGGCCGTGCGTCCGCACGCGGCGGGCCGATCAGGCACACCGCCTGGCGATCCAGCAGGCGGCATTGCCAGGGATGCTGGCTGTCGGCGCTGACCGCACGGTTGGTCAGCACCACGTCCAGCTTGTGCAGGGCCAGGCGTTCCAGCAGTTCGTCCAGGCTGCCGGATTCCAGGGTGATGCGCAGGTCATCACGGCCGAGGAAGGGCCGCAGCAGGTTCTCCTGGAAGTTACGCGACAGCGTGGCCACGGCGCCGATGCGCAGCGTCTGGCTGGCCTGGCGGGCGCTCTGCAGGGTGGTCTGCAGTTCGCTGCCGAGGGCGAAGATGGTCTCGGCGTAGTCCAGCACCAGGCGCCCTGCCTCGGTGAGCTGCAGGCTGCGGCCAGCGCGAATGAACAGTGGGTGCCCGAGCTGTTCTTCGAGCACGCGGATCTGCGTGGACAGGGCCGATTGCGACACATGCAGCGCCTCGGCAGCACGGGTCAGGTTGCCTTCCTTGGCCACGGCCCAGAAGTAATGCAGGTGATGGAAATTCAGCCGGCGCATATTTCGTTCTTCTAAAGTGAACGAACAATTCTTATCTATCTATTTTTAATAGTTCAAGCACTCCATGAGACTAGTGCCATCGCGCCCCCATGGAGATCGCCGCATGTTCAGCCTGTCCTTCCCACTGGTTCAGGGGATGCCCTGGCTCTTCGCCCTGGCGCTGTTGCCGGCGGCGCTGCTGCGCGGGTTCTGGTGGCCGGCGCGCATCGCCGGCGGCCTGGGTCTGGTCCTGGTACTGGGCGCCTGGCTGCAGGCGGCGCTGGACGGCCAGGACAACGACCGCCTGGGGCTGGCCATGCTCGGCCTGGTCGGCCTGCTGGCCTGGGTGATCATCGAGTACTCGCGGCGCTACCTGGAAGGCGAGCCCGGCCAGCGCCGCTATGTACTGGCCCTGCTCGTCACCCTGGCCGCCGTGGCCACCGTGGTGACCAGCAACGACCTGGTCCTGCTGGTGGGCGCCTGGATTCTCTCCAGCCTGAGCCTGCACCAGTTGCTGACCTTCTACCGCGACCGCCCCCAGGCGCTGGTGGTGGCGCACAAGAAATTCCTCGCCAGCCGCCTGGCCGACGCCTGCCTGATCGTCGCCGCGCTGCTGCTGATCCGTGCCAGCGGCGACAGCAACATGACGCTGATCGTCGAGGCAGTTAATGCCCGCCTGCAGGCCAGCGGCCAGCTGGGCTGGGACCTGCAACTGGCCGCCCTGCTGCTGGCTCTGGCGGTGATCCTCAAGTCGGCGCAGCTGCCGGTGCACGGTTGGCTGATCCAGGTGATGGAGGCGCCGACGCCCGTGTCGGCGCTGCTGCATGCCGGGCTGGTCAACCTCGGCGGCTTCCTGGTACTGCGCTTCGCCCCACTGTTCTCCGCCGCCGTGCCGGCACAAAGCCTGCTGGTAGTGGTCGGCGGGCTGACCGCGGTGATCGCCGCGCTGGTGATGATGACGCGCATCAGTATCAAGGTGCGCCTGGCCTGGTCTACCTGCGCGCAGATGGGCCTGATGCTGCTGGAATGCGGCCTGGGACTGTATGAACTGGCGCTGGTACACCTGCTCGCCCACTCGCTGTACAAGGCCCACGCCTTCCTCGCCGCCGGCGAGACCGTGGCCCAGGCGCGGCAGCACGCGCTACAGCCCCAGGCGGCCGTACCCGGTCTCACCGCTCTGCTCCTGGCCCTGTTGCTGGCCAGCCTGAGCCTCGCTCTGCTGCAGGGTCTGTGGGCCTGGCTGCTGCCGACCCAGGCGTTGCCGCTGGCGGCCCTGGCGATCCTCGCCGTCGGCCTGGCGCCCTGGTGCCTGCGCCGCGGCCAGGTGCTCTACGGGCTGGCGATGTTCGCCCTGCTGCTCGGTGCCTACCTGCTGTGGCACCAGGCAGCGGCCTGGATCCTGCAGCAGCCTGGCAGCGCCGCGCCCTGGCCGCTGAGCGTCCTGGCGCTGCTGCTGTTCCTCGGCCTCTACCTGCTGCAGGCGCTGATCCTCGCCCGCCCCCAGGGCGCCCTCGCCCGACGTCTGTATCCGCTGGCGTTCGCCGGGTTCTACCTGGATGAGCACTTCACCCGCCTCACCTTCCGCCTGTGGCCGGTCCGCGCGCCACAGGCCTCGCCCCTTGCCACAGGAGATCGTCCATGACTGCGCTCGAACACTTTCCCGGCCTCGACCGGGACGCCCTGCACGGCGCCGCCCGGCAGGCCTGCGAACGTATCGCGCCGACCTGGCCGCTGGACCGCATGATCGCCGTCAGCCCCCTGTGGGAGCGTCGCGACCAGCCCTGGCAGACCGTCGCCGCGCAACTCTGGCAGCGTGCCGGCAGCCGCCTGAGCCTGGCCGCCGAAGACTACCGGCAAGCCTGGCAGGCCGGTCGGATTGGTGCACGCCACCTGCAACGGGCAGTGTCCGAGCAGGATCAGGCCTGGACAGTCGAGCAGTTGCTCAGCGCCCTGGATGCCGCCCCGGAACACACCAGCGGTCTGCCGCTGCTGGAAGACCTGGCCGAACCGGGCATCGCCCTGCCCGGCTGGCCGACACTGATCACCCAGCAGATCGGCCAGTGCTGCGCCGCCTGGTTCGACCACGAGCAGGCCGACTGGCGCCCGGATGCCGGCGTCGGGCTGTACCAGGCCTGGCGTACCAGCATGCTGGCGGATCGTGGGCTCAGCGTACTCAGCCCACGGCGCGACCTGCGCGCGCGTATCGCCGAGCTGCCGGAGCAACCCGAGGCGGCACTGGAAGCCGCCGTGCGCGACCTGGGACTGACCAGCAAGGACTGGGAACCCTGGTTCGACTGCCTGCTGCTGCGCAGCCTGGGCTGGGCCTCCTGGTGCGCCTACCGGCGCTGGCAGGCACGCCTGCAGGGTAGCGAAGACCACACCCTGCTGGAGCTGCTGTCCATTCGCGCGGCCTGGGAATGGCTGGTGGATGACCGCCAGCGCGACGCGCAGGGCCGCTGGCAGCGTTGGCGCAAGGCCTGGCAGGCCGGCCTGCAACAATCCCCCTCGGCCGCCTGGCAGGCCCTGCAGCTGTGGCAGCGGGCCGATGAGTTGGCCTGGCAGGAACAGCTGCAGCGCCGGCTCGGCCAGGCGCCTGCGGCCACCCCGGCGCAGGTGCCGCTGGCCAAGCTGTTCTTCTGCATCGATGTGCGTTCCGAGCCGCTACGCCGAGCCCTGGAACAGGTCTGTCCGGAACTCGAGACCGGCGGTTTTGCCGGCTTCTTCGGCCTACCCATCGCCTACACGCCGCTGGGCACCACGGCGACCCGCCCGCAGCTGCCGGGCCTGCTGGCGCCGCAGCTGCAGGTCAGCGACAGCAGCGGCGACGCGGCGCAGGACCGGCGCCTGGCACAGGTACGCCAGCAGCGTCTGACGCGCCAGGGCCGCTGGCGCCTGTTCGAGCGTCTGCCGGCCTCCACCTTCAGCCTGGTCGAAAGCATCGGCCTGGGCTATGCCGGCTCCCTGCTCGGGCGCACCAGCGGTTTGCTCGGCGGCACGCCGGAGGCCCACCGCAGTGCCTGGCGCGACGGTGAGTGGCAACGCCTGAGCCCGCAATTGCCGGCCATGAGCCTGGCGCAGAAGACCGAACTGGCCGCGCGCATCCTCCAGGCCATGGGCCTCAACGGCCCGGTGCCCGAACTGCTGGTACTGCTCGGCCATGGCAGCCAGAGTGCCAACAATCCCCAGGCGGCCGGCCTGGATTGTGGCGCCTGCTGCGGGCAGAGCGGCGAGGTCAATGCACGCCTGCTGGCCAGCCTGCTCAACGACACCGAGGTGCGAGCCGAGCTGCGCAGCCGCGGGCATGAGCTGCCGGCACACTGCCAGGTGCTGGCCGGCCTGCACAACACCAGCACCGACGAGGTGCGGATCTTCGGCCAGCAGCATCTGCCGGCCGCCCTGCAGCCCGCCTGGCAGCGCCTGCGCCAGGCCCTCGACCAGGCCGCCGTGCGGGTGCGCCAGGAGCGTGCCGATGCGCTGGGCCTGGCGGCGGCGCGCGAGCAGCCGGGCAAGCTGCTCGATCTGCTGCGCCGGCGGGCCCGCGACTGGGCGCAGACCCGCCCCGAATGGGGCCTGGCTGGCAACGCCGCGTTCATCGCCGCGCCGCGTGCGCGCACCCGTGACGTCGACCTGCAGGGCCGCGCCTTCCTGCACGACTACGACTGGCGCCAGGACAGCGAGGGCAGCGTGCTGGAGCTGATCATGACCGCGCCCATGGTGGTGGCGCACTGGATCAACCTGCAGTACTTCACCTCCACCACCGACAACCTGCGTTTCGGCAGCGGCAACAAGCTGCTGCACAACGTGGTGGGCGGCCATATCGGCGTCTTCGAGGGCAACGGCGGCGATTTGCGCATCGGCCTGGCCCGCCAGTCGCTGCACGACGGCCAGCAGTGGATGCACCGCCCGCTGCGCCTGCACGTGGTCATCGAAGCGCCGCAGGCGATGATCGACCGGGTGATCGAGGCTCACGCCGTGGTCCGCGATCTGGTGCAGCACGGCTGGCTGCACCTGCTGCGCCTGGACGGCCAGCCGGCGCGCCTGGAACGGCGCACCGCCAGCGGCTGGCAAGCCTTGCCGGAGGCCTGAAAACGCCGAGGCCGCGTCCGGATGACGCGGCCTCGGCGCTTCTGGCAGCGGCGTTGAGCGGTTTAGAAGTAGCCCTCGATTTTCTTCTTCTCCATCGAGCCTTCCTGGTCATGGTCGATGACCCGCCCCTGGCGTTCGGACGTGCGGGTCAGCAGCATCTCCTGGATGATCTGCGGCAGCGATTGCGCCTGCGATTCCACCGCACCGGTCAGCGGGTAGCAGCCGAGGGTGCGGAAACGTACCCAGCGGGTCTGGATGCCGGCGCGCTGCTCAGGCGTGAGGTGCTCCAGCAGACGCTCGTCGTCCACGCAGATCAAGGTGCCGTGCAGCTCCACCACCGGACGAGGCGCGGCGCGGTAGAGGTCGACGATCTCGATGTTCTCCAGGTGGATGTACTGCCAGATATCCAGCTCGGTCCAGTTCGACAGCGGAAACACCCGCAGGCTTTCGCCGGCATTGATCCGGGTGTTGTACAGCTGCCACAGCTCGGGGCGCTGCTGCTTGGGGTCCCAGCGCTGGTGCGGGTCGCGGAAGGAACACACGCGCTCCTTGGCCCGCGACTTTTCCTCGTCGCGCCGGGCGCCACCGAAGCAGGCGTCGAAACCGTACTGCGCCAGCGCCTGCTTGAGCGCCTCGGTTTTCATGATGTCGGTGTACTTGGCCGAGCCCACGGAGAACGGCGTGATATTCAGCCGCTCGCCGTCGGGGTTGATGTGTACGCGCATGTCCAGGCCCAGGCGCGCGGCCAGGCGGTCGCGAAACTGGCCCATCTCATGGAATTCCCAGCCAGTGTCGACATGCAGCAGCGGAAACGGCAGCGGCCCGGGAAAGAACGCCTTGCGCGCCAGATGCAGCAACACGGTGGAGTCCTTGCCGATCGAGTAGAACAGGCAGGGATTGCGCATCACCGCCACCACCTCGCGCAGGATATGGATGGCCTCGGCCTCGAGGGCGCGCAGGTGGGTCAGGCGGGGAACGCTGGGGGCGAAGGCATTCATGGGTTGCATTGCTCGCAGTGGCCGGCACTGGCCAGTTGGGTGACGGGACGACGTTCTTCGTGCTGGCAGGCCGGGCAGGCCCAGATGTGCGCCGCAGCCAGCGGCGTGCCCAGGCCACAGTCGGCACACAGCAGGCCGGGCTCGCTGCGCGCCACCGCGTAACCGCGCGCGTCACAGGCCGGGCAGCGACTGGAGAGGCGTTGCGCCAGCTGCACGGCGGCATCGCGAATCACGGCCTGGCGCAGGGGATTGACGTGCGCTCGCATATCCGTCTCCAGCCAGATGCCTGGCTCGCGCGCCAGCAACCATTCCAACTGGCCAAGCAGCCAGTCGCGCTCGCGAATGCCCTTGCGGAACCAGGACTCGCCGGGACGCCCGAGGATCAGCGCGTGCTCGGGAAAACGCGCACGCTGCATGAAGGCCACGGCGGCCTCCAGGCTATCGACCTCGGTCTGGGCGTAATTGGTGGCACCGGAACCGGCCAGGGCAAACACCGGGTACTGCAACTGCGCATCCCACAGGCAGAGGATTTCGTAGTCCCAGGGCGTCCAGCCCAGGTGCGGGTCACGCCCGAAGCTGCCCTCGCTGCCGAGACCAAAACGCACCCCACCCAGCGAGCAGGCCAGCTTGGCCTTGGCCAGCGCCGTGTCATGGGCGCTGGCACTGCGCGGCACCTCGCGGCTGAAGGTGCCGAAGTGGTCGGTGTCATAGCTGCTGATGGGCTCGACGCGGAACCCCTGTGATGCCAGGGCCTCGTCAACCAGACGGGCCTTGTCATGACAGGTCAGGAAGGCGATGCGTTGCGCCTGGGACTGGGCACTGGGAGAAGCGATTGAGGCGAGGGCTGCCGACATGATGATGATCTCTGCGTGGCGCGACACCTCATTCTCGCCAGCAGTTGATATAGTCAAAAATAGATTATCAACAACAAGATCATCGACGTTAAGCAATGCAAAGATCCCGTTTCCATACCCGCCAGACAACCTTTCGCCAATTGGAAACCTTCCTGGCCGTGGCCGAACGCCTGAGCGTCACCGAGGCCGCCCGTGCCCTGCACCTGGCACAACCGTCGGTCTCGACGCAGATCACCAAACTGGAGCAGGCCCTGGGCATGCGCCTGTTCGAACAGCTGGGCAAGCGCCTGCACCTGACCGATGCCGGGCGCGAGGTCCAGGCGGGCGCCCGGGAAATCTTCGATGCGCTCGACCACCTGGAGATGCGCCTGGCCCAGCTCAACGGCCTGACCGCCGGGCAGTTGCGCCTCGGCGCGGTGACCACCGCCAAGTATCTGGTACCGCGCCTGCTCGGCCCCTTCTGCCGGCAATACCCGCAGGTCGAGGTTCAGCTCAACATCGCCAACCGCTCGGAGGTGATCCGTCGTCTGGAGGACAACCGCGACGATCTGTATGTCTTCAGCCAGCCGCCACGGCACCTTGACCTGGAGGCCGTGCCGCTGGCGGACAACCCGCTGGTGGTGATCGCCCCGGCCGGGCACCGCTTCGCTGGCCAGCGTATCGGTTGGGAACAACTGGCGGGCGAAGCCTTTCTCAGCCGCGAACCCGGCTCCGGAACACGGCAGGCCATCGAGGAGCACTTCGCGCAGCACGGCTGGACGCTCAGGCCACAGATGACCATCGAGAGCAACGAGGCGATCAAGGAGTCGGTCGCCGCCGGGCTCGGCATCGCCATCCTGTCGCGGCACACGCTGATCCACACCGCGCCGGGCAACCTGGTGGAACTGGACGTGGAAGGTTTCCCCATTCCCAACCGCTGGTACCTGGTGCGCTGGCGCACCAAGAACCCATCGCCGGCCGCGCAGGCCTTCAGCCGTTTCGCCGAGATGCCGCTGGATACCCCGACGCTGCCGGACTGAAGCGCCCACGCGGCGCTTCGGCCAGGAGCCTCCAAAAGCACAGCGTCATACCCTCGCCCACTCTGCCTGGCCAGTTGAACAGGCCCTCAGTCCAGCCGCTGGCTGGCACGGCTCAGGCGGTCATGCACCGCAGCCCAGGCGTCCTGCAGCGGCGGCAGCTGGATGTACAGGCGCTCCAGGCCCATCGCATCGAGCTGGTAGAGGGCGGCGTAGAGGCGCGCGGCATAGGCCTGCGGATCGGCACCGAGGTCCAGGGCCGGCCCCTGGCTGGGCTGGGCCGCACCACACCAGAGCCAGCCGCAGCGTGGCGAGGCCAAGGCCTCGGCGGGCGCCTGCACGAAGGCCAGGGTGGTGGTGCCGGGAGCGTAGTGACGGTGGTGCTGGCCGGGCGCGCGCACGGCGCCGGCCTTGCCTTCCAGCGGCACGCCCAGCAGCGCCTCCAGTCGGGCCTGGCCGAGCATGCCACGGCGCAGCAGGCGTGGGCTGTCGCCCGGCAACAGGCTGACGATGCTCGACTCCAGGCCTACCTGGCAGGGGCCGCCATCGAGAATCCACAGGTCGCTCTCGGCGAACTGCTGCGCCACGTGCTCGGCGCTGGTCGGGCTGATCGACATGTAGCGGTTGGCCGAGGGTGCCACCAGGCCACCACCGAAAGCCGCCAGCAGCGCCTGCGCGGTCGGGTGCGCCGGCACACGCAGGGCCACGCTGTCCTGCCCGGCGGTAACGGCGCGCGAAACCTCGTCGCGGGCCGGCAGTACCAGGGTGAGTGGCCCCGGCCAGCAGACATCCATCAGCCGCTGCGCAGCCGGCGGCACGTCGGCAGCCCATTGCCCGACCTGCTCGGCGCTCGCCAGGTGCACGATCAGCGGATTGCTGCTCGGCCGCCCCTTGAGGGCAAAGACCTGCTCGACCGCCGCTGGCTGGCAAGCATCGGCAGCCAGGCCGTAAACGGTCTCGGTTGGCATGGCTACCAGGGCGCCGGAACGCAGGCGAGCGGCACATTCATGGACACTGTGACTGATGTAAGGCATATCGGGTTCTGCAAGAAGTCCGGGCAAACGCCAGCGACGATAGCGGGTAACAGCCCCGATTATCCATGACGGCGGGCCATTCCGGCCACGACGACTTCAGACCACTGACGCACCACCTGCCAGCCCGCGCTCATACCAAACCCGGCTGCGGTTGACCATGCGCACCAGGGCCAGCATCACCGGCACCTCGATGAGCACGCCGACGACCGTGGCCAACGCGGCGCCGGAGTCGAAGCCATACAGGACAATCGCCACCGCCACCGCCAGTTCGAAGAAGTTGGAAGCGCCGATCATGGTGGCCGGGCCAGCCACGTCATGCCGCACCCGCAAGCGGCGGCACAGCCAGTAGCCAAGGGCTGCGATGAACAGGGTCTGCAGCAGAATGGGCACGGCCAACAAACCAATCACCAGCGGCTGCTCGACAATCGCCTCGCCCTGGAAGGAAAACAGCAGCACCAGCGTGGCCAGCAGGGCGAGGATGGAAAAGGGCGAGACCCTGTCCAGGGCCGCCTGAAAAACTGCCGCCCCTCTGCTCAGCAGCTGCTTGCGCAGGAACTGGGCGATGGCCAGCGGAATGACGATGTACATGACCACCGACAGCAGCAATGTGTCCCAGGGTACGGGAATCGACGAGACGCCAAGCAGCAACGCCACGATGGGGGCAAAGGCGAATACCATCACCAGGTCGTTGAGCGCCACCTGCGTGAGCGTGAAGTTGGCGTTGCCACTGCACAGGTTGCTCCACACGAACACCATCGCCGTACAGGGCGCCGCGCCCAGCAGGATCAGCCCCGCCATGTAGCTGTCCAACTCAGCGGACGGCAGCCAGTCGGCAAACAGCACCTTGATGAACAGCCAGCCGATCAGGGCCATGGAGAAAGGCTTGATCGCCCAGTTGACCAGCAGGGTGACCGCCATGCCGGCCTTTTGCTGGCGCACCTCATGCAGCGCGGTGAAGTCGATCTTCATCAGCATGGGAATGATCATGACCCAGATGAGCAGACCGACGGGAATGTTGACCTGGGCAACCTCCAGCGCGCCCACGAGGTGGGCTGCCTCTGGCGCGGCCAGGCCAAGCAGGGTGCCGGCCCCGATACACAGCAGAACCCAGAGACTCAGGTAACGCTCGAACACCCCGAGCGGTGCACGGGTCCTCTCTACAGCAGGTTGCATGGCTGACCTCCGCACTCACATATGCTTTACCGAATATATGATAAATAATATATTCAGTTCTTCCTCGCTTTGACAGATATCAAGATGAGCCAGAAAAAGCGCGTCCTGTTTCTCTGCGTGGCCAACTCGTCACGCTCGCAGATGGCCGAAGCCCTGCTGCGCCACCTCGACGCGGAGCACTTCGAGGCCTTCAGCGCGGGCACGGCTCCGACCCAGGTAGACCCACGCACGCTTGCCGCACTGCAGCACAGCGGCATTTCCACCGAAGGCCTGTTCAGCAAGTCCATCGAACAGGTCGCCGACCAGCCCTTCGACTACGTCATCACCCTGTGTGACAAATCCGCCCTCGAATGCCTGGCCCTGCCCGGTGCGGGCGAATACATCACCTGGAGTTTCGAGGACCCGGTCAGCAGCCCCCGCAGCGATGCTCATCGCCGGACGCTGCATGAAATCCTTGAACGCCTGAAGATGTTCGTACTGATCAAGGGCAAACCTGCGCCACAGCCGACGAGCGAGCAGCTCTCGCCCGTCGAGGTTTTCAAGTGCCTGGCAGACGAAACCCGCACGCGCATCGCGCTGCTCGTCACCCTTGAACAGGAGCTGTGCGTCTGCGAACTGACCGCCGCGCTCGACGAGAGCCAGCCAAAGATCTCGCGCCACCTGGCGCTGCTGCGCAGCTGCGGACTGCTGGAGGATCGGCGCAACGGCCAGTGGGTCTACTACCGCCTGCACCCGCAACTGCCCACCTGGGTCACCGAACTGCTCAAGACCACCCTGGACAGCCAGGCCGAATGGTTGCGCCAGGACGTGCAGCGTCTCTGGCAGATGCGCAACAGGCCAGGCCGCAAGCCACTGTGCGACTGAACGCAAGCCCAGGGCAACCACGACAACAGTGGCTGTTCGCTCATTCATCTCAAGCAC
Organism: Pseudomonas stagnisoli; assembly: GCF_048595745.1. NCBI lineage: Bacteria > Pseudomonadati > Pseudomonadota > Gammaproteobacteria > Pseudomonadales > Pseudomonadaceae > Pseudomonas > Pseudomonas stagnisoli. The sequence continues at coordinate 1,216,766 of NZ_CP184361.1, read as the reverse complement.
CCACGAGGACTCAGCATGACCATCAAAGTAGGCATCAACGGCTTCGGCCGTATTGGCCGCCTGGCCCTGCGCGCTGCCTGGAACTGGCCCGAACTGCAGTTCGTGCAGATCAACGACCCGGCCGGCGACGCCGCCACCCACGCCCACCTGCTGAATTTCGACTCGGTGCACGGCCGCTGGCAACATGAAGCGGGCAGTGACGGCGACGCCGTGGTCATTGATGGCAAGCGCATCCGCGTGACCGCCAACAAGGCCATCGCCGACACCGACTGGAGCGGCTGCGACCTGGTGCTCGAAGCCAGCGGCAAGATGAAGACGGTCGCTGTGCTGCAGGGGTATCTGGAGCAGGGCGTGAAGCGCGTGGTGGTCTGCGCGCCGGTCAAGGAGCCGGGCGCGCTGAACGTGGTGATGGGCGTCAACCAGCAGCTGTTCGACCCGGCGCAGCACCGTATCGTCACGGCCGCCTCCTGCACCACCAACTGCCTGGCACCGGTGGTCAAGGTGATCCATGAAGCGCTGGGCATCCGCCACGGCTCGATCACCACCATCCACGACCTGACCAACACCCAGAGCATTCTCGACACGCCGCACAAGGACCTGCGCCGCGCCCGTGCCTCTGGCATGAGCCTGATCCCGACCACCACCGGGTCGGCCACCGCGATTGCCGAGATTTTCCCCGAGCTGCGCGGCAAGCTGAATGGCCATGCCGTGCGCGTGCCGCTGGCCAACGCCTCGCTGACCGACTGCGTGTTCGAGGTGGAGCGCGCGACCACCGCCGAGGTGGTCAATGCACTGCTCAAGGCGGCCGCCGAGGGCCCGCTGAAGAACATCCTGGGCTACGAGGAGCGCCCGCTGGTGTCCATCGACTACCGCACCGACCCGCGCTCCTCGATCATCGATGCGCTGTCGACCCTGGTGGTCAATGGCACCCAGGTGAAGGTCTATGCCTGGTACGACAACGAGTGGGGCTATGCCAACCGCGCAGCAGAGCTGGCGCGGCTGGTCGGCGCGGCGGGGTAATCGGCGATCATGAAGGCGTTGTCAGCCCTGTCTGCGGAAGTCCGCCAGTACCTGCTGGTCACCGGCAACTACTGGGCCTTCACCCTCACCGACGGTGCCCTGCGCATGCTGGTGGTGCTGCACTTCCACAGCCTGGGCTACACGCCGCTGCAGATCGCCGCGCTGTTCCTGTTCTACGAGATATTCGGCGTGGTCACCAACCTGGTCGGTGGCTACCTCGGCGCGCGCCTGGGCCTGAACCGCACCATGAACCTCGGCCTGGGCCTGCAGGTACTGGCCCTGCTGATGCTCACGGTGCCCACCGCCTGGCTGACCGTGCCCTGGGTGATGGGCGCGCAGGCGCTGTCGGGTATCGCCAAGGACCTCAACAAGATGAGCGCCAAGAGCTCGATCAAGCTCCTGGTGCCGGACAACCAGCAGGGCACCCTATACCAGTGGGTGGCCATCCTCACCGGCTCGAAGAACGCGCTCAAGGGCGTTGGTTTCTTCCTCGGCGGCGCCCTGCTGGCTCTGCTCGGCTTCACCGGCGCAGTGCTGGCGATGGCCGCCGTGCTGGCGCTGATCTGGCTAGGCAGCCTGGTACTGCTGAAGAAGGACCTGGGCAAGGCCAAGGCCAAGCCTAAGTTCCGCGACCTGCTGTCCAAGAGCCGGGCGATCAACATCCTGTCGGCCGCCCGCCTGTTTTTATTCGGCGCGCGCGACGTGTGGTTCGTGGTGGCGCTGCCGGTCTATCTGAGCACGACGTTCGGCTGGGACTTCTGGCTGGTGGGGGGCTTCCTCGCCGCCTGGATCATCGGCTATGGCCTGGTGCAGTCTCTTGCCCCCAACATCACCGGCAAGCGCCGCGGCCATGTGCCGGATGGCCGCGCTGCGTGCGCCTGGGCGCTGGCACTGGCCGGCCTGCCGGCCCTGATCGCCCTGGGCCTGGGAACGGACGTGTCAGCACAAGCGGTGTTGCTCGGCGGGCTGATGCTGTTCGGGGTGCTGTTCGCGGTGAACTCGTCCCTGCACAGCTACCTGATCGTCAGCTATGCCAAAGAGGATGGCGTGTCTCTGGACGTGGGCTTCTACTACATGTCCAACGCACTGGGCCGACTGGTCGGCACCCTGCTTTCGGGCTGGATTTTCCAGGCCTACGGACTGGCGGCCTGCCTGTGGATCTCCAGCGCCTTCGTACTGGCTGCGGCACTCATCTCTATCGCCCTGCCCCGGCATGCGGCGACCTGAAGGAAAGGACAGGACTGACACGCGGCCAGGGCGGTGACAGCCGTGCCTCAATGGCAACACGGCCATCCCCTCAGCCTGGGCAAGCCTCTACGGGCCGGGCGGATGCGACCTGCCTCCAGCCCGGCCCGCGCCCTCGCCGTCACAGCTGCTGCGGCGCGCGCTCGCACAACACCTTGAGCGCCTGCACCCATTGCGGGTGGTCGTTCAGGCAGGGCACCAGCACCAGGTCCTCACCGCCCGCTTCGCGGAACTGCTCGCGGCCACGATCGCCAATCTCCTCCAGGGTCTCGATGCAGTCGGCGACAAAGGCCGGGCACATCACCAGCAGCTTCTTCACGCCGGCCTTGGCCAGTTCGTCGAGGCGCGCCTCGGTATAGGGCTCGATCCACTTGGCGCGGCCCAGGCGCGACTGGAAGGCCACCGACCACTTGCCGGCCGGCAGCCCGGCGCGCTCGGCGAACAGCTCGGCACTGCGCAGGCACTGGGCCCGGTAGCAGTTGGCGAGCACCTGCGGCGAGGCGTTCTTGCAGCAGTCGGCGCCTTTCAGGCAGTGGCCGGTGGGGTCCAGCTTGTGCAGATGGCGCTCCGGCAGGCCGTGGAAGCTCAACAGCAGGTGGTCGAAGTCCTGCTCGAGATAGGGCTTGGCGCTCTCCGCCAGTGCGTCGACGTACTCAGGCTGGGCGTAGAACGGCGCCAGCTCGGCGAATTGCAGGGCCAGGCCGCGTTCGCGCACCACCCGCCGCACTTCCTGCAGCGCGGTGGTGGTGGTGCTGTCGGCAAACTGCGGGTACAGCGGCGCCAGGGTCACCTTGCGCACGCCCTGCGCGGCCAGGCGCTGCAGCACGCTATCGATCGACGGCTCGCCGTAACGCATGGCCAGCTCCACCGGGCCATGCGGCCAGTGCGGCACCATGGCCTGCTGCAGGCGGCGGCTGAGCACCACCAGCGGCGAGCCCTCCTCCCACCAGATCGAGGCATAGGCATGCGCCGACTGCGCCGGGCGCTTGAGCAGGATCAGCGACACCAGCAGGCGCCGCACCGGCCAGGGCAGGTCGATCACATAGGGGTCCATGAGGAACTGGTTGAGGTAGCGACGCACGTCGGCCACCTCCGTGGAAGCCGGCGAACCCAGATTGAGCAACAGCAGGGCGTGATCGGTCATGCGGAGTCCTTGAGCAGGTCGGCCAGTGCCGAGTCGAGGTCGGTGAAGCGAAATACGTAGCCATCGGCCAGCGCGCGCTGAGGCAGCGCCTTCTGCCCGCCGAGCAGCAGGCCGGACAGTTCGCCCAGGCCCAGCTTGAGCAGTGGCCCGGGCACCGGCAGCAATGCCGGACGGTGCAGTGCCCGGCCCAGGGCACGGGTGAAATCCCTGTTCCTGGCCGGCTGCGGCGCGCAAGCATTATAGGGACCGCGCGCGTCGTCCCGCTGCAAGAGAAAATCGATCAGGCCGATTTCATCCTGCAGGTGAATCCACGGCATCCACTGCCGGCCGTTGCCGATCGGCCCACCCAGGCCCAGGCGAAACGGCAGCAACAGACGCTTGAGGAAGCCGCCGGCTGGCGCCAGCACCAGCCCGGTGCGCAGCAACACCACGCGCATGCCGAGCGTCTCGGCGCGCTGCGCCGTCTCTTCCCAGGCACCGCACAGCTGGGCGGCGAAGTCCTCGACCACCGGCGCATCGCTTTCGTGCAGTTCGCGCTCCCCGCCGTCGCCATACCAACCCACCGCGGACCCGGAGATCAGCACCCGCGGGCGCTGAGCACGGGATTCCAGCCAGGCCAGCAGCCGCTCGGTCAGCGCGACCCGGCTGTCCCACAGCAGCGCCTTGCGCTTGTGCGTCCAGGGCCGGTCGGCAATCGGGGCGCCGGCCAGGTTGATCACCGCATCGAGCGGTGTGTCGGCCAGTTCCTCGAGCCGCGCGATGCCGCGCACCCCGTCGCCGCAGAGCGCCGCGACTCGCTCGGGACGCCGGCTCCAGACCGTCAGCTGGTGCCCCTGGCGCAACCAGAACTGGCACAGGGCACGCCCGATCAGCCCCGTGCCGCCGGTCAGCAATATGTGCATGGCGTCCTCCTCATATGGCGCGACCCCGTGGTTGCGCCCTAGTCTGAACATTGAGCCCAGGTCATGTGTCTTGATTATCGACGAGGATCACGCGGCCACGAAAGAAAATTCTGTACAGATTTTGCGATTGTACAGATTTTCCCGAACGCGTAGCCTGAGATAAAGACAACGAGGTCAAACATGAACGCCCCCATTGCCATCATCGGTACCGGCCTGGCCGGATTATCCGCCGCCCAGGCCCTGCATGCTGCCGGCCTGCAAGTCGAGCTGTTCGACAAGAGCCGCGGCAGTGGCGGACGCATGGCCAGCAAGCGCAGCGATGCCGGCTCCGTGGACCTGGGCGCGCAGTACTTCACCGCGCGTGATCGCCGCTTCGTCGAAGTGGTGCAGCAGTGGCAGGCGCGCGGCTGGGTCGCCGAATGGAACCCGCAGCTCTACCAGTACCACCAGAACGGCCTGCAACCCTCACCGGACGAACAGGTGCGCTGGGTCGGCGCACCGCGCATGAGCTCCATCAGCCGCGCGCTGCTCGGCGCCCTGCCGGTGCACTTCGGCTGCCGCATCACCGAGGTGTTCCGTGGCGAACAGCACTGGGGCCTGCAGGACGCCGAGGGCAACAGCCACGGTCCCTACAGCAGCGTGATCGTCGCCACGCCGGCGCCGCAGGCCACCGCCCTGCTGGCCGCAGCGCCCAAGCTGGCCAGCGCCGCCGCCAGCGTGATCATGGAGCCGACCTGGGCCGTGGCCCTGGGCTTCGAGACTGCATTGCAGACCCCGGTACAGGGCTGCTTCGTGCAGGACAGCGCGATCGACTGGCTGGCGCGCAACCGCAGCAAGCCGGGCCGCGATGGCGCACTGGACACCTGGGTACTGCACGCCAGCAGCAGCTGGAGCCGGCAGCACCTGGACCTGCCCAAGGAGGCGGTGATCGAACAGCTGCACGGCGCCTTCGCCGAGCTGATTGGCTGCGCCGTGCCGGCACCGGCCTTCAGCCTGGCGCATCGCTGGCTCTACGCACGCCCGGCCAGCGCTCACGAGTGGGGCGCCCTGGCCGACGCCGACCTGGGCCTGTATGCCTGCGGCGACTGGTGCCTGTCCGGCCGCGTCGAGGGCGCCTGGCTAAGTGGCCAGGAAGTCGCGCGGCGCCTGCTGGAGCACCGCCAGTGAGGCCCGGCCGGATCAACCCGCGCAAGCTGCTGCTGTCGAAATGGACGGCACGCGTGCCGCGCAATCGCGAGCGCCACTTCCTGGTCACCGAGCTGCATCGCGACGACGCCGGCGAGGTGCTGGCGATCGACCTGCAGGCCGTGCTCACCGGGCGCAGCGAGCGCCTGGACTGGCACCAGCTGGAAGACACCGAGCGCTGGCAGATGGGCTGGAAGTAGCGTCTGTGGGACAATGCCACCCCCGCCCGCCGAACCGCCCGCCATGCGTCAGAAAAGCCATCCGCCCCGCCAGCCCAAGGCCGTTGCCAAGGGGCAACTGCACCCGCGCAACCGCCACCAGGGCCGCTACGACTTCCCCAGGCTGATCGAGGCCAGCCCGGAGCTGGGCCGCTTCGTCATCCTCAACCCCTATGGCAAGCAGAGCATCGACTTCGCCGACCCCGAGGCGGTGCGCGTGTTCAACCGCGCGTTGATGCGCCAGCTGTACGGCATCGCCCACTGGGACATTCCGCCGGGCTACCTGTGCCCGCCGATCCCCGGCCGGGCCGACTACCTGCATGGCCTGGCCGATCTGCTGGCCGAAAGCAGCGATGGCGCCATCGCACGCGGTAAAGGGGTGCGCGTGCTGGACATCGGCACCGGGGCCAACTGCATCTACCCGCTGCTCGGCCACAGCGACTACGGCTGGCGCTTCCTCGGCTCGGACATCGACCCGGTCGCCCTGGCGGCGGCACGCAGCATCGTCCAGGCCAACGGCCTGGACGATGCCATCGAACTGCGTCAGCAGCACACACCGCAGCACATTTTCCAGGGCCTGCTGGCCAGCGACGAGCGTTTCACCCTGACCCTGTGCAACCCGCCCTTCCATGCCTCCGCCGCCGAGGCGGCCAGCGGCAGCACGCGCAAATGGAAGAACCTCGGCAAGCTCGACCCCAAGCGCAAGCTGCCGGTGCTGAACTTCGGCGGGCAGAGTAACGAGCTGTGGTGCGCGGGCGGCGAAGTGGCCTTCCTGCGGCGCATGGCCCGCGAGAGCGCGGCGGTGGCCGGGCAGGTGCTGTGGTTCAGCAGCCTGGTGTCCAAGGCCGGCAACCTGGCGGCGTTCAACGCCGCCCTGCAGCAGGCCGGTGCCCTGGAGATACGCCAGGTGGACATGGCCCAGGGCAACAAGCAGAGTCGCTTCCTCGCCTGGACCTTCCACGAGGTGGCCGCACGTCGCGCCTGGCTGAAAGGTATCGCCGACAGCCCCCCGAACTGACTATGCTGACGAGGTAGCGGCCTCAGGGAGCTCGGGAGTCCCCATGCGCTGGAAAAGCCTGTTGACCATCTGCTGTCTGTCCTGGTGCATCAGTACCCAGGCGCAGCCGCGCGAACTGCAGATCAGCGTCGGCGACTGGCCGCCCTACCTCTCCACCGACCAGCGCCACAATGGCGTGATCGCCCACATCATCAGCGACCTCTTCGCCGAGGAGGGCTACAAGGTCAACTTCCGCTTCCTGCCCTGGCCACGCGCCTATTCCGATGCCGCCGCCGGCAAGTTCGACGCCACCGGCGTGTGGATGCACAAGCGCGAGCGCGAGGCCGACTTCCTGTTCAGCGAGCCGTTGCTGGACGAACAGTTCGTGTTCTTCCACCTCAAGTCCGTGCCCTTCGACTGGCAGCAGTTCGACGACCTGACCGGCATGACCCTCGGCGGCGGTCTGGAATACAGCTACGGCCCCGGGTTCGACGCGTTCCTCGCCCAGGGCAAGGTGCGCATGGAACGGGTCTCCAGCGACCAGCAGAACTTCGAGAAGCTGCTCAAGGAGCGCGTCGTGCTCTACCCACAGGAAGTCAACGTCGGTTATGCGGCGCTACGCAGCCAGTTCACCCCGGCCGAGCGGGCGCGCATTACCCACCACCCCAAACCGCTGCTGGTCAACCAGAGCTTCCTGATGCTGCCCAAGCGTCTGGCCGACAGCGAGGCCCTGATGCAGCGCTTCAACCAGCGCCTGCAGGCGTTCCGCGACAGCGGCCGCTACGACCGCTACTTCCAGGACCTGCAGGCCGGCAAGTACATGCTCACCGACGAGGAAGCGACCCAGGCCTCGACTCTGAGCCGCTAATGGCCTGTGCGGTTAACTCGGGCATTCAAGTGCGAGAGCCAGGGTGTCGAAGCAGAGCGACGGCGAGTCTGGCGCCTAAGCGGGATATCTGAGGCCGCCAGGCCTCACATCGTCCACTCGGTGACGACCATGTGTGTCTTCACCCGCTGCATGCCCGGAAAACCCTCGATCACCCCGCGAATCTCCGCCAGGCGCGCCATGCTCGCCGCCTCCACCTGCACCAGCATGTCGGTCTCGCCGCTGATGCCGCAGCACTGGCGGATTTCCGGATAGGCGCGCATGCGCTCGACATAGTCCTGACAACGACCGTCCTTGTAGAACAGTTCGAGGAACGCCTTGACCCCGCTGCCGGCCGGGTCGGCCACCTGCGCATGGTAGCCGCGAATCACCCCGGATTGCTCCAGCTGGCGGATGCGCTCGCCCACCGCGGAGCGCGACAGGTTGACCTCGCGGGCGATCTGGCTGACGGAGGTGCGCGCATCCTGGCGCAGCAGGGTGATGATCTGGCGATCGAACTTGTCCACGGTGGTTCTCGGCGGCCGGCAGTTTGACGGGGGATTCCGCCACATTGCCGGCCATCGGCGGCGACCTGCGCGCGGCGGCGCCCGTAACATGGCGGGATCGAAAGGAAGGAGCGAGCATACATCATGAGCCGGCTGAACAAGGAACTGGGCCTGCTGCAGGGCATCGCCCTGCTCAGCACCTCGCTGCTGGGCACCGGTATCTTCGTGGTGCCGGCCCTGGCCGCCACCGCCGCCGGTTCGGCCTCGCTATGGGCCTGGCTGATCCTGATCGCCCTGGTGCTGCCGGTGGCCTTCACCTTCGCCCAGCTGGGCCGCCACTTCCCCCATGCCGGCGGCGCGCCGCACCTGATCGGCCGTGCCTTCGGCGCGCGCAGCGAGCGACTCATCGCCCTGCTGTTCCTCGCCGTGCTGCCGGTGGGCCTGCCGGCGGCACTGAACATCGCCACTGGCTTCTGGCAGGCCGTACTGCCGATCGGCCGTGGCGAAGCGCTGCTGATCCAGTTTGCCACCCTAGGCCTGATGCTCCTGCTCGGCCAGCGCCCGGCGCGGGCCAGCGGCCTGGTGCAGGGGCTGATCGCCCTGGCCATCCTCGGCACCGTCGGCCTGGCCTGGTGGGTCGGCGACCTGCCGCTGGCCAGCCAGCCACTGCTGCCGCAGATCGACGGCTCCTGGCACCTGATTCCCGCCGCGCTGGGGGTGATGTTCTGGTGCTTCGTCGGTATCGAGGCCTTCACCCACCTGGGCGAGGAGTTCAAGCACCCGCGGCGCGACTTCCCCCTCGCCCTGCTGCTCGGCGTACTGCTGGCCGGCCTGGTGTACTGGGCATTCTCCGTCGCGGTACTGAGCTTCGGCGTGTACGGCAACGAGCACAGCGACGCGGCGTCGCTGCCGCACCTGATGCACAGGCTGCTCGGCGATGAGGCGCGCTGGCTGGTCGCGGCCGTCGGCTACCTGGCCTGCTTCGCCTCGATGAACGTCTATGTGCAGGGCTTTGCCCGGCTGATCTGGAGCCTGGCCGACGAGGGCAAGCTGCCTTCCGCCCTGGCCGTGCGCAACCGCCACGGCGTACCGGCCCGCGCCCTGCTGCTGGTGGTGCTGATCTGCGCCCTGTGCGCGGCCCTGGCCGCCGTGCTGCAGCTGTCGGTGGACGACCTGATCCGCTACGCCAACGGCAACTTCATCGTCGTCTACCTGCTCAGCATGGCCGCCGGTGTGGTGCTGCTGCGCGGCGTCTGGCGCTGGGTCGCCGGCCTCAGCTGCGCGCTCTGCGCCCTGGTGCTGCTGGCCCTGGGCGTGGATGCGCTGTATGCCCTGGCCCTGCTCGGCGGCTTCGCCCTGCTCGATCGCTGGCGCGAGCGCCAGCGCACACCGGCAAGCCTGCAGAGCTGAAGCGGTTCCGGCTATCCTCAGGCAGGGATAGCCTCAAGGACCGACCATGCGCCGCATTCTGCGTGACCTGAAAATCCTCATTCTCGCCAACCTGTGGCTGGTGCCGGTACTGGCCGGCCTGGTGGGCGCGCTGTTCTACTTCGTCGCCCCGCCGCCGCCGATGCATGCACGCCTGGCCACCGGTGCCGAGGGCGGCGGCTACCATGCCTTCGCCGAGCGCCTGCGCGCCGAACTGGCCAAGCAGGGCTTCGAGCTGGAACTGGTGCCGAGCCTGGGCTCGCAGGCCAACCTGGCCAAGCTGCTGGACGGCTCCGTCGAGCTGGCCCTGGTGCAGAGCGGCCAGGAGCTGAATCTGGCGCCGGAGGCACGCGATAAGCTGACCGGCCTCGGCGTGATGTACCGCGAGCCGCTGTGGCTGTTCACCGGACCCAAGGTGAAATTCGAGCGCCTGGCCGACCTGAAGCAACTGCGCCTGGCCATCGGCTCGGCAGACAGCGGCACCCAGGCGGTGACCGCCGCGCTGTTCACGGCCAACCGCATCAGCCCGGCCGACTATCCCAAGCAGTGGCAACCGCTGGGTGGCAGCCGCGCCGCCGACGCGCTGGTGGCCGGCGAGCTGGACGCCGCGTTCTTCGTCGGCCCGGCGGAGAATCCGCTGATCCAGCGCCTGGCCGCCGAACCGAAACTGCGCCTGGTCGGCCTGCGCCGCACCCAGGCCTACCTGGCCCGCCTGCCGCACCTGAGCCGCCTGGAAGTGGGCGAAGGCATGCTCGACATGGCGCGCAACACGCCCGACCGCGACATCGTCACCCTCGGTCCGGTGGCGACCCTGGTGGCCGGCGAGAACTTCCACCCCTCGCTGACCCCGCTGATCCTGGAAGCCGCGCGCGAGGTGCTCAAGGACGGCAGCCTGCTCGATGCCGCCGGCAGCTATCCGCAGCGCCCGCCACGCTCGCTCGCCACCCTGAGCGAGGCCGAGTACTACTACGACAAGGGCCTGCCGATCCTGCAGCGATACCTGCCGTTCCGCATCGCCTCGCTGGCCGACCGCTACATCATCCTCGCCATCCCGCTGGTGATACTGCTGTTCCCGCTGTTCAAGGCCATCGGGCCGATCTACCAGTGGCGCATCCGCGCACGCATCTACCGCTGGTACAAGCACCTGCGCGAGATCGACCAGCAGCTGTACAAGGGCAAGCTCGGCGGCGATATCGGTGCCGAGATCGAGCGCCTGGAGAAGCTCGAGGACGAGCTGGCGCGGGTCGAGGTGCCGCTGTCCTATTCCAGCGAGCTGTACGAGTTGCACATGCACCTGCGCTACATGATCGAGCGGCTACACGCTGTGCAGCGGCGCCAAACGGCGGCATGAAAAAGCCCCGCCAGGGCAACCCTGGCGGGGCTCGCGGTCAGGCCGGGATCACTTGATCCAGTGCTTGCCCCAGTGGGTGATGTCGTAGGCCTTGGCGGCGCGCTGCAGGCTCGGGCCTGCCGCCTTGCCGGCTTCGATCTGGTCGTCGATCACCTTGGTCGAGTGCGACAGCCAGCTGGTGACGAAGGCCATGGCATCGCCATTGATCTCCAGCGCGCGCGCATCGATGTTGCCCAGGTTGTCACAGGCGGCGTGGTAGCAGGGATCGAGGGCGATGCCGGCAGTGCCGCCGTAGCGCGCCGCCTGCTCCTCGGTCTTCAGCTCCTCGGCGCCGGTGAACAGCCCGCCGAAGGCAATGCCGTCGGTGAAGAACTGCGCGTAGTCAGAGCGGAAGGTGATCTCGTCACCTTCGGACGGCAGGCCGCGCAGCGCGAAGTACTCCTCGAACAGCTTCTCGATCGCCGCCGAGCCGGGCGGGCCTTCCAGGCCGAAGTCCGAGCCGTCGCCGTCATACACGAAGTAGGCGAAGTTCGGCGAGGCGATCATGTCGAAGTTCAGGTACGCCTTGATCTTCGCCTTCTCTTCCGGCGGCAGCTGCTCGACGTAGTAGGTCGAACCCACCAGCCCCGACTCCTCGGCGCCCCACCAGGCAAAGCGCAGCTTGTTGTTGGGCCTGACCTTGCGCAGCTGCACGGCCAGTTCCAGCAACGCGGCGCTGCCCGAACCGTTGTCGTTGATGCCCGCGCCCTCGAACACCGAGTCCAGGTGCGCACCGGCCATCACCACGTTGTTCGGGTTGCCGTACTTCGACTCGGCCACCAGGTTGTGGGTCTGGGTGCGCTCGCGCACCACGTCGGTGAACATGCGCAGCTGCAGCTCGGCGGTCTGCGCCAGGCCCACACCAAGGTCGTAGGTGGCGAACAGCACCGGAATGCCGCCAGCATAGGCATCGCCCAGGGTCGCGTTGAGCAGGCCCTTGCGCTCCTCGGTATCGCCCTGGTTGAAGATCACCACCCCGGCGGCACCGGCGGCGGCGGCATGCTCTGCCTTGATCTGGAAACTGCAGGCACCGCGTTGCAGCAGGGCAATGGAGCCCGCCGGGAATCCGGCAAAGTCGGCCTCCTCACAGCCGCTGCTGGAGGTATTGCCCAGGCCCAGCGCGATGTCCACCGGGGCCACGGCAGCCGTCACGTCGCCAGCGTCGGTCTGCGACAGGTAGGTGAAGTCGACCTCCCACTGGTAGTCGGCCGGCGTCGGCGCCACGGCCTGCAGCACACCAGGCCCCTGCGGGTAGAAGGCGCTGAACGGGAAGGCCTGCAGCGTAACCCGGTAACCGGCACGCTCCAGGGTCTCCTTCACGTAGTTCAGCGAACCGTCATATCCGGGCAGTCCGGCGGCACGGTTGCCGTCGTTGGCCAGGGCGATGTCGTGGAGCATCTGCAGGTGCTGCTGGGTGTTCTGTGCCTGCATGCAGCGTGGCAACAGCAGCGGCGAGCTGTTCAGCAGGCCGGCGCGACACTCCAGCGGACCCAGGCGGGTCGGACTCCAGAGCTTGTCGAACAGTTGCGAGAGGTCTTGGCTTGCGCTGGCCAGTGCCGGCGCGGCAGCGCTGGCCAGGAGCGCGGCGAACAACAGCTTCTTCTTGTCATGCATGGGTCTTCTCCAATCCGTATTTGGAGCAAATGGATGCGGCAGCACTTGTGGCACCGCCGCGGGCCGTCCCTTTACTGCGTCGTGTGGACGCCAAAAACACTAGACGCAGATTTCCCAGCAAGCGAAACGAAGGTGCTTTTTTGTCTGATTAATTGCAGCAGTTCACCGAAGATAGCGGCCTTAAGCCATCACCTAACTGGGCGGCCGCCACGCCCGACGCCGTTGTCGGGTAGACTTCTCAGCCTGTTTCCCGCGAATGACCGAAGACCGACACCCATGCCGATCCGCCACTGCATCGTCCACCTGATCGACAAGAAGCCCGACGGTTCGCCCGCCGTGCTGCACGCCCGTGACTCGGAGCTGGCCGCCTCGCAAGCCATGGAGAACCTGCTGGCCGACCTCAACGAGAGCTACAACGCCAAGCAGGGCAAGGCCTGGGGCCTGTTCCACGAGGAGTCCGGCGCCTACCCCTTCAGCGGCTGGCTGAAGGCCTACCTGGACGGCGAGCAGGATTTCACTGCCTTCAGCCGCCAGGCCGTGGCGCAGCTGCAGAAGCTGATGGAGGAGTCCAACCTGTCCACCGGCGGCCACGTGCTGTTCGCCCACTACCAGCAAGGCATGACCGACTACCTGGCCATCGCCCTGCTGCACCACAGCGAAGGCGTGGCGGTGACCGACGCGCTGGACGTGGCCCCGGCCAAGCATCTGGACCTCGGCCAGTTGCACCTGGCGGCGCGCATCAACATCTCCGAGTGGCGCAACAACGCCCACTCCAAGCAGTACATCTCGTTCATCAGGGGCAAGAACGGCAAGAAGGTCTCGGACTACTTCCGCGACTTCATTGGTTGCCAGGAGGGTGTCGATGCGCCGAGCGAGACGCGCACCCTGCTCAAGGCCTTCAGCGACTTCGTCGAGAGCGAGGACCTGGCCGAGGAAAAGGCCCGCGAGAAGACCGAGGCGCTGGTCGACTACGCCACCAGCCAGGCCAAGCTGGGCGAGCCGATCACCCTGGAAGAGCTGTCCGGGCTGATCGACGAGGAGCGGCCGCGCGCCTTCTTCGAGCACATCCGCAACAAGGACTACGGCATGGCCCCGGAATTTCCGGCGGACAAGCGCACCCTCAACCAGTTCCGCCGCTTCACCGGCCGTGCCGAGGGCCTGTCGATCAGCTTCGAGTCGCACCTGCTGGGCTCGGCCATCGAGTATGACGAGGCGCGCGACATGCTGATCATCCGTCAGCTGCCGACCCAGCTGAAGGACCAGCTCAAGCGCCGCAAGGACTGAGCCATGCGCCTGGCCGACGCCGTGCTCGACGCCTGCCGCTGCGACGTGCGCGCGCCGCTGGCCGGCGACCCCGCGCACGACTTCGGTCTGAGCAAAGAGCAGGCCAGGCAGGCCATGGCGGCGCTGCGGCCCTGGCTCAACGAGCGCCAGCGCATGCTCTGGGCGCAGCGCCGCGACGCCCTGCTGCTGATGCTGCAGGGGCCGGACTGCTCCGGCAAGGACGGCGTGATCCGCAAGGTGATCAATGCCTTCGACCCACAGGGCCTGAGCATCCACAGCTTCCAGATGCCCAACGCCGAGGAGCGCGGCGAGCACTTCCTGCAACGCTACCGCCGGCGCCTGCCGGCACCCGGCCTGATCGGCGTGTTCAACCGCAGCCACTACGAGGCGCTGATCAGCGATCCGCTGGACGGGCTGTGCGCCGAAGCGGACTTCCCCCGGCGCCTGGCCGAGGTGCAGGCCTTCGAGGTACAGTGGCCGCCGCGCCATCTGCACGCACTCAAGTGCTACCTGCACATCTCCCGCGCGGAGCAGAAGGAACGTCTGCTGAGCCGCCTGCAGCGCCCGGAGAAGCGCTGGAAACTGCACGCCAGCGATCTGCAGGCCTACCGCGAGTTCGATCTGCGCCAGGCGCGCTGGAGCGCTCTGCTGGCGGCCAGCCATATGCAGGATGCACCCTGGTACGTGATCCCGTCCGATCAGCGCTGGCTGCGCGACTGGCTGGTGGCCAGCCTGCTGGCCCGTGAACTGGAACGCCTCGACCTGGACTGGCCGGACACCCCGGCGCCCTTCTGCGCCGCCGATCTGGAGCAGCCATGAGGCGCTGCCTGGCGCTGCTCCTGCTGCTGGTCGCGCCGGCCTGGGCCGCGACGCCCGAGCCCTCGCCCAACGAACTGCGTTTCATCACCGCCAACGCCGAATTCACCCTGCTGCACGAAATGGGACACCTGCTGATCAGCGAGCTGCAGCTGCCGGTACTCGGCCGCGAGGAAGACGCCGCCGACCAGCTCGGCTTCATGGGCCTGTTCCTGCTGTATGGCCAGCAGGCCGATGCCGACTTCTACGCCAGGCTGCTGGACGTGGCCGACTACTGGCGCCTGGAAGCGGAGCGCACCCGCGGCTCGGCCGAGCAGATTCCACTGTGGGACAGCCATTCGCTGGACGAGCAGCGCTTCTTCAACATCGCCTGCCTGGCCTATGGCAGCGATCCGCAGCGACTGGAATGGATAGTCGCCAGCACCGGGCTGCCAGAGGAGCGCGCGCTGTACTGCGATCAGGAGTATGCCCAGGTCCACCATGCGGTGAACTGGCTGCTGGAGCGTTTCCACCGCCCGGCCGATCGCCCGGCGCGCGGGCATATCGAGGTGGTGTATGACGAGCCGCCGGCCAACCTGGCCAACGGTCGCGCGATGCAGGCAGCCATCCGCGCCTCGGGCGAGCTGGAGCGGGTCGCCTCCAGGGCCAGCAGCAGCTTCGAGCTACCGCGCAACCTGACCCTGCGGGTCAGCGCCTGCGGCACGCCGGACGCCTGGTTCAACAGCGTCAGCGGTGAGCTGACGCTGTGCTACGAGCTGCTGGGGCACTTCCACGAACTGGCCAGAAGCCTGCCCGATCTGCAGCGCCGCCGCGCCGTCACACCGCGCTGAGGGCGAAGCCCAGGCGCGGGAAGTGCACATGCAGGGTACCGGCGCGCTCATCCTGACGCCGCAGAATGATGGCCTCGGCGGAGACGCGGAGCAGCTCGCCCTGCACCGGATCGACACCATAGTCGGTGGCCGCCACGCTGACCTGCTGGCCAACCTGGAAGCCCAGCGCCTGGCTAAAGTCCTCGTCCGGCAGCGGCGCCGGTTGCGCCTCACGGGCAATGGCGATGGCCTCATCGCTGCTCAGCGGGCTGTGCGCGCCATGCCCGAAACCGAGCACGCGACCGAGCCAGGCCGCCACTTCCGGGTAGTCGTCGACCAGCGGCGCAGTGACGTGGGTGCCCTTGAGGAACCACAGCGGATGGGCCATGGCGAAGTCGGCGATCGACGGCTCGCCGCACAGGAAGTCACCCTCCTCGCGCGCCAGCTGCTGTTGCAGGCGCGCCATCAGCACCGGCCACTGCAGCTTGGCCTGCGCGGCCGGCAGGCGGCTGGCGCTGCCACCGGCGAACAGTGCCGCGCGGTCGGCAACGAAGGCCTGCTGCGCCGCCGGCGGCAGCTTGCCCATGCGCACGGCAATGGATTCCGGCTGGAACACCAGGGTCACCGCGTGCTGGAACACCACGGCATCGGCCCACTGGGCGAAGCTGGCGGCGACGAACTCCTGGCCCTCGGGGAACAGGCTCGGCGTGGCCTTCTCGGCCTCCAGGCGGCGGGCGATCAGTGCGGTGTCGCAGTAGATGTCGGCGCCGACCTGCAGCACCGGGGTCTTGCGGTAGCCGCCGGTGAGCGCGGTCAGATCCGGCTTGGGCATGATCCGCGGGATTTCCACCGAGCGCCACGACAGCTGCTTGAAGCCCAGCATCAGGCGGGCCTTCTCGGCGAAGGGCGAGGCGTCGTAGTGGTGCAGGATCAATTCGGACATGGCGGGGCTCCGCGGCAGTTGCAAAGGTGAGGCCGCAGCTTAGCCGCAGGCGGCGCCACGGCCTACCCCTTCAACCTGATGACGGCCCATCCAGCGCGCCTATCAAGGCCTCCTTGGCCGCCTTCTTCAGGCGCTTGATGGCGATCTCGCGGCGCAGCGCGGCGCCCTTGTCGGCGCAGGCCTCGACATACACCAGCGCCCGCGCCGGGCTGGCATGAAAGAAGCGTGCGCCCTTGCCGCTGCGGTGCTGTTCGAAGCGTCGCTGCGGGTCGTCGCTGATGCCGCAGTAAAGCGCGCCGCTCTCGGCACGGACCAGGTAGACGAACCAGGGTTTGGCGGGTGGGGTGTCGGTCATGGCTCGGCAGCGCAGCGAAAGGCTGCCGAGCTTACGCCAGTCAGCGCCCGGCCTGCCAGGCACGCAGCCCGGCCATGGCCTGCTTGCCCACCGCCGCCTGCACCGGCGCCAGCCAGCCCAGCAGCAGGCCCTTGGCCCCCAGCGCCTGACGCATCCAGCGCCACAGGTCGAAATGGTCGCGGTGCTCGACGATCTTGCCGTCGGCGAAGCGGAAGTGCGCCTCGATATGGTTCTCCACCATGCGCCCGGTGGCGCTGAACAGGTAGGTCGCCACCCAGCGCGCGCGGCCCTGCTGGTCGTCCGCTTCCAGCACTTGGTAGGTCAGCGAGAAATCCTTGGCCCGCGCGCAGAGCATGCGCCACATGTCGCCGGCATCACGGCCGCGCAGATCGCGGAAGGCCGGATCGGAAAACTGCACCTGCTCGGCGTAGCAGGCCGCCATGGCCTCGGCATCGAGCTTCTGGAAGGCCTGGTAGAAACGGTCGATCAGTTCGGCATTGGGATGGGCCATGGATGCTGCTCCGGGTGAGGATGGGCAGAGTATGGCTGCGCAGCCGATGGGCGGCGATTGGCGATAAAGACAACTTTGTGGCAATAATCGCCAATGATCCGTATCGCCCTCTACGTCTGCCCGCAGACCGTGCTGTCCAGCCTGAGCATGGCCGACGACGCCTTCCGCCTGGCCAACCAGCTGGCCGGCGAAACACTGTTCGCGCTGCAGCGGGTCAGCGTCGACGGCCAGCCAGTGCAACTCGGCTATGCACGGTTGCAGGTGGACGGCGACCTGCAGCTGGCGGAGAGCACCGATCTGCTGCTGATTCCCGCCACCGGCAGCGCACTCGACCGCACCTTGCAGCACAACGCCGCCCTGCTCGCCTGGCTGGCACAGCGGCCCCTGCAGCAGCAACTGGCCAGCCTGTGCAGCAGCGCCTGCCTGCTGGCCGCCGCCGGCCAACTGGAGGGGCGCCGCGCGACCACCCACTGGGCCCTGGCGGAGCAGTTCCGCCAGCGCTTCCCTGGGGTGAGCCTGCAGATCGATGAACTGTTCACCGAAGACGCCAATCGCTTCTGCTCGGGCGGCGCCCAGGCCGGCCTGGACCTGTGCCTGCAGCTGATTGCCCGGCACGCCGGTGACTGGCTGGCGCAGCGCGTGGCCGGCGCCCTGGTGGTGGAACGCGAGCGCGGCGGCCAGAGTCGCTTCGCCCCGCTGCTGCCACTGGCCGGCCACGACGACCCGCTGATCGGCCCGCTGCTGCGCTGGCTGCAGCTCAACCATGCCCAGGCCATCGATCTGACGCTGCTGGCCGAGCGCGCCCACTGCTCCACCCGCACCCTGCTGCGCCGGTTCAAGGCGGCCACCGGGTTGACCCCCAACGACTACCTGCAGCGCCTGCGCATCAGCGCCGCGCAGAGCGCCCTGCGCAACCCGGCGCGCTCGCTGGAACAGATCGCCGCCCAGGTTGGCTATGCCGACCGCGCCACTTTCGCCAAGCTGTTCAAGCAGCTCTGCGGCGAGACACCGGGCGCCTTCCGCAAGCGCCTGCGCCAGCCGCTCAGCGAATAACGGACAAAGAAAAAGGAGCCCGAGGGCTCCTTTCTCATGCCACGTCCAACCTCAATGGAGGATCTGCCCGAGGAACAGCTTGGTCCGCTCGTTCTGCGGGTTGTCGAAGAAGGTATTGGGTTCGTTCTGTTCGACGATCTCGCCGCGGTCCATGAAGATCACCCGGTTCGCCACGGTACGGGCGAAGCCCATCTCGTGGGTCACGCAGAGCATGGTCATGCCGTCCTCGGCCAGGCCGATCATGGTGTCCAGCACCTCCTTGACCATTTCCGGGTCGAGGGCCGAGGTCGGCTCGTCGAACAGCATGATCTTCGGCTTCATGCACAGCGCACGGGCGATGGCCACGCGCTGCTGCTGACCACCGGAGAGCTGGCCCGGGTACTTGTGCGCCTGCTCGGGGATGCGCACGCGCTCGAGAAAATGCATGGCGATCTCCTCAGCCTTGCGCTTGGGCAGCTTGCGCACCCACATCGGCGCCAGGGTGCAGTTCTGCAGCACGGTGAGGTGCGGGAACAGGTTGAAGTGCTGGAACACCATGCCGACTTCGCTGCGGATCGCCTCGATGTGCTTGAGGTCGCTGGTCAGCTCGGTGCCATCGACCACGATGCGCCCCTGTTGGTGCTCCTCCAGGCGGTTGATGCAGCGGATGGTGGTGGACTTGCCCGAGCCCGACGGGCCGCAGAGGACGATGCGCTCGCCCTGCTGCACATCGAGGTTGATGTCCTTGAGCACGTGGAACTGGCCGTACCACTTGTTCACGCCCTGCAGCTGAATGATCGGCTCGGCGCTGGTCTGCTTGTTTGCTTCAGTCATGAATGGCTCCTAACGCTTATGGCCGGTGTCCAGCTTGCGCTCCAGGCGCATGGAATAGCGGGACATGCCGAAACAGAAAATCCAGAACACCAGGGCGGCGAACACGTAGCCCTCGGTGGCCATGCCCAGCCAGGCCGGGTCGGTCGTGGCCTGCTTGATGCTGTTGAGCAGGTCGAACAGACCGATGATGATGACCAGGCTGGTGTCCTTGAACAGGGCGATGAAGGTGTTGACGATGCCCGGGATCACCAGCTTGAGCGCCTGCGGCAGGATCACCAGGCCCATCATCCGCCAGTAGCCCAGGCCCATGGCCGCGGCTGCTTCGTACTGCCCCTTGGGAATGGCCTGCAGGCCGCCGCGCACCACCTCGGCGATGTAGGCGGACTGGAACAGGATCACCCCGATCAGCGCGCGCAGCAGCTTGTCGAAGCTCAGGCCCTCGGGCAGGAATAGCGGCAACATCACCGAGGACATGAACAGCACGGTGATCAGCGGTACGCCGCGCCAGAACTCGATGAAGGTCACGCAGATCACGCGGATCGCCGGCATCTTCGAGCGCCGGCCGAGAGCCAACAGGATGCCCAGCGGCAGCGCACCGGCGATACCGACCGCGGCGATCACCAGGGTCAGCATCAGGCCGCCCCACTGACTGGTTTCCACCTCGGACAGGCCGAGGAAACCACCGTGCAGCAGCCAGAAGGCCAGCAGCGGGTAGGTCAGCAAAAACACCAGGCCGTATAGAGCCTTGCGCGGCATCATCGGCACGAACAGCGGCGCCGCACCGATCACCGCCAGCCACACGGTCAGGTCCACGCGCCAGCGCAGCTCCTCCGGGTAGAAGCCGTACATGAACTGGTCAATGCGTTCCTTGATGAACACCCAGCAGGCGCCCTCGCTGGTGCAGTCGGCGCGGGTGGTGCCGGTCCAGTCGGCCTGGAACACCGCCCACTGCAGCAGCGGCGGCACGATCAGCCAGACCAGGTAGATGGCCAGCAGGGTCAACAGGGTGTTGAACCAGTTGGAGAACAGGTTGGACCGCAGCCAGCCGATGACGCCGACACTCAGGCGCGGCGGCGGCAGACTGGGACGGAATTGATGGACTTCCATGCGCTTCTCCTTACCGCTCGATCAGCGCGATGCGCTTGTTGTACCAGTTCATCAGGATCGAGATGCTGATGCTGATGGCCAGGTACACGCTCATGGTGATGGCGATGACCTCGATGGCCTGGCCGGTCTGGTTCAGGGTGGTACCGGCGAACAGCGAGACCATGTCGGGGTAGCCGATACCGGCCGCCAGCGACGAGTTCTTCACGATGTTCAGGTACTGGCTGGTCAGCGGCGGAATGATCACCCGCAGGGCCTGCGGCACGATGACCAGGCGCAGGGTCTTGCCGGCCGGCAGGCCGAGGGAGCGGGCCGCCTCGGTCTGGCCGTGGCTGACCGCCTTGATCCCGGAACGCACGATCTCGGCAATGAACGCCGCGGTGTACACGGTCAGCGCCAGGGTCAGCGCCATCAGTTCGGGAATCAGCACCCAGCCACCACGGAAGTTGAAGCCCTTGAGCTCCGGCACCGTCCAGTGGAAGGGGTCGCCGAACACCAGCGCGGCCAGGCTCGGCAGGCCGACGATCAGCACCAGGCTGACAATCAGGGTCGGGAAACCGCGGCCAGTCGCCTCGAAGCGCTGCCGCGCCCAGCGCGCCAGAAACCACACCGCCACCAGCGCCAGCAGCAGCGCGATGAAGCAGGCCCAGAAACCCTCGGCCGCCGTCGGCGCCGGCATGTTCAGGCCGCGGTTGCTGAGGAAGAAGGTGTCGCTGATGTTCAGGCTCTGCCGCGGGCCGGGCAACGGCAGGAACACCGCGAAGTACCAGAAGAAGATCTGCAGCAACGGCGGGATGTTGCGGAAGATCTCGATGTAGACGGTGGCCAGCTTGCTGATCAGCCAGTTGGGCGACAGTCGCGCCACGCCGAGGATGAAACCGAGCACGGTGGCCAGCACGATGCCGATACCCGCGACCAGCAGGGTATTGAGCAGACCGATGACGAAGACGCGGCCGTAGGTGTCGCTCTCGGTGTAATCGATCAGATGCTGCGGAATGCCGAAGCCGGCGCTTTGCTCCAGGAAACCGAACCCGGAGAGGATGCCGCGCTGGGCCAGGTTGTGCTGGGTGTTGTGGAACAGGTACCAACCGATCGCCACGACGGCAATGACGGCGATGATCTGGAATAGCCAGCCACGCACCTGCGGATCGGTCCAGACCGACGTGCGTGGGCGCGGGGAAATGGGGGGATTCTGCATAACGGCCCTCATGGAAACTCCGCGCCCGTGGCTTGCGGCGCGGAGTTCACGAAATCAGGAACACCAACGCCCCTCGCACGAGGGGCGTTGGCATGGCGGTCAGCGCACCGGCGGTGCGTACTGCAGACCACCCTTGTTCCACAGGGCATTGAGGCCACGTTCGATCTTCAGCTCGCTGCCGGCACCGACGTTGCGATCGAAGATTTCACCGTAGTTACCGACTTGCTTGACGATCTGCACAGCCCAGTCCTTCGGCAGCTTCAGATCCTTGCCGAAGTCACCCTCGGCACCCAGCAGACGGGCGATATCCGGGTTCTTGGTGGACTTGGACAGTTCTTCCACGTTAGCGGAAGTCACGCCCAGCTCTTCGGCATTGAGCTGCGCATAGAGGGTCCAGCGCACGATATCGAACCACTCCTCGTCACCCTGACGCACGGACGGGCCGAGCGGTTCCTTGGAGATCACTTCCGGCAGCACCACGTAGTCATCCGGCGCGGCCAGTTTGATGCGCTGGGCGTACAGCTGCGACTGGTCGGAGGTCAGCACGTCGCAACGGCCGGACTCCAGCGACTTGGCGCTCTCGTCGGAGGTGTCGTAGGTGATGGGGGTGTACTTCAGGCCGTTGGCGCGGAAGTAGTCGGCGAGGTTCAGCTCGGTGGTGGTACCGGCCTGGATGCACACAGTGGCGCCATCCAGTTCCTTGGCGCTGGATACGCCAAGCTTCTTGTTCACCAGGAAGCCCTGACCGTCGTAGTAGGTCACGCCGGTGAAGTTCAGGCCCATGGCCGCATCACGCGAGCTGGTCCAGGTGGTGTTGCGCGACAGCATGTCGACCTCGCCGGATTGCAGCGCGGTGAAGCGCTCCTTGGCGGTCAGCGGGCTGTACTTGACCTTGGAGGCGTCGCCGAATACGGCAGCGGCCACGGCACGGCAGACATCCACGTCGATGCCCAGGTAGTTGCCCTTGGCGTCGGCGTAGGAGAAACCGGGCAAGCCGTCGCTGATACCGCACTGCACGAAGCCTTTCTTCTTCACCGCATCCAGGGTGGCTCCCGCATGAGCAAAACCGCTCACACCGAGCACCGCAGCCGTGGTCAGTACTGCCAGGGTGGATTTCACCATCTTCATCAAAACCTCCAAGTGTTCTTGTTTGGTCGAGTCTCGGTCCTGCCGCCGTACCCTTGTGAGGCACGTTCGATCCCGCCACCATGGCAGGATCAACCGGGGTGCGAACCTGAAGGGAGTCTAGATGCCGATCCGCAGACCGGCGAATGACCCGCTCACTCCCCGTAGGTCTTACGGGAAAGAGACGCAGCAGAGTGTCCGGCTACTCCGCAGCATGCGGCCCCCACCGGACCCGTTCGCTACAGCAAGGCGCGTACCAGCTTCGTGACCGAGCGGTATTGAAGGAAGGTCAATAGGTAAAGTTCTAGCGGTGCGACATCTTCTTAACGAAATCGACAACGCGCTGCGCACGCCCCCGTACCAAAACCAATCATGCGCACCAAAGTGGAGCAAACATGCAAGAAGCCCTGATACTGGAGCCCTCCCACGAGGCTGATTCCTGCGTCATCTGGTTACACGGCCTGGGCGCCGACCGTTACGACTTCGAGCCGGTGGCCAAGATGCTGCAGCAGCAACTGCCGAACACGCGCTTCGTGTTGCCCCAGGCACCCACGCGGCCGGTGACCATCAATGGTGGCTGGTCCATGCCCAGCTGGTACGACATCCTGGCCATGAGCCCGGCACGGGCCATCGACAAGGAACAGATGGAAGCCTCGACCCAGACAGTGATCGGCCTGATCGAAGGACAGCGCGACGGCGGCATCGATCCGGCACGCATCATCCTCGCCGGCTTCTCCCAGGGCGGTGCAGTTGTCTATCACAGCGCCTTCCTGCGCTGGCAGGGGCCGCTGGGCGGACTGCTGGCGCTGTCCACCTATGCCCCGACCTTCAGCGAAGACCTGCAACTGGATGCGCCGCGGCGCAACCTGCCGGTGCTCTGCCTGCACGGCAGCCAGGACGAAGTGGTACCGCCCTTCATGGGCCGCGCCGCCTACGACGCACTCATCGCTCAGGGCATCGCGGCGCAATGGCGTGAGTACCCAATGGGCCACGAGGTGGTGCTGGAGGAGATCCAGGACATCGCCGCCTGGCTGCAGCAACGCCTGTCACGCTAAGCACGTCAAGCTTACGTCGATACCCCGCCAGGGCTCGCTAACTGAACGAAATCCAGTCAAGTGAATGTCACCTTCCAGGCCCCCGTCCAGCCCGCTCGACCGCTGGTCGGGCGGCTCTAGCGCGGGGATTGCCTAGGTAATATTGCAGGGAATAAGGTCCGGGGTAGTCAGGTTTTCGCCCTAAACAGGGAGTGTTTCGCGATGCCCGCCGCTCTATGCAGCCAGACAGGTTATTCATTCTTGCGATGAAAAATGCCCACTGGCAGGAGGATCTCCAGCAGATCCGCCAACTGCGACTATTCCAGAATGTCACGGCCAACAGCCTGCAACAGCTACTGCGCGAGTTCCGTGCCTGCGAGCTGGAGGCCAGCGAGATTCTGCTCTCGCCCTTCAACCGCAACCAGCATCTGTACCTCCTGCTGGAGGGCGAGCTGAAGGTCTACCTCGGCTCGCTCGACAATCAGCCGGTCAGCACCCTGCGCCCGGGCGACTGCGCCGGGGAAATCAGCTTCATCGACAATGACCGCCCCTCTGCCTATGTCGTGGCCACGCAGCCCTCGCTGGTGCTGCGCCTGCACCGCGAATCGCTGGTCAAGCTGTTCAACCAGTCGCCGGAGCTGATGCAGAACCTGCTGGAGTTGCTGTGCGAGCGCGTTCGCCAGGGCAACCGGATCATCCTCGACAGCGAACAGAACGCCAATGTCGACATCCTCACCGGTTGCTTCAACCGGCGCTGGCTGGAGCACGTCTACGAGCGCGAGAGCACCCGCTGCG
This sequence comes from Pseudomonas stagnisoli, assembly GCF_048595745.1. NCBI lineage: Bacteria > Pseudomonadati > Pseudomonadota > Gammaproteobacteria > Pseudomonadales > Pseudomonadaceae > Pseudomonas > Pseudomonas stagnisoli. The sequence goes on along the minus strand of NZ_CP184361.1, from coordinate 1,192,412 downwards.
CCTTCAATGGCCAGCCGCTGAGCATGCTGATGCTCGATGTCGACCACTTCAAGGCCTACAACGACCAGCACGGCCACCTGGCCGGTGACTATGCCCTGTGCCTGGTGGCGCACACCCTGCGCAACCAGCTGCGGCCCAAGGACAGCATGGTGCGCTATGGCGGCGAGGAGTTCGTCATCCTCCTTCCGGAGCTGGACGCGGCGGAAGCCCGCACCATCGGCGAGCGCCTGCGCCAGAGCCTGGCGCAGATCGAATCGTTCTATTCGCCGGTGGGCATACTGCCGGGCGTCACCGTGTCCATCGGTATGGCGCAGCTGCAGGACAAGGACGGCCTGGAAAGCCTGATCGCACGTGCCGACTGCGCCCTTTACAAGGCCAAGCAACAGGGCCGTAACTGCCTGTACGGCTGAGGCCGCCTCGCCAAACTCCCCGGCGAATCCGCCACATCATCGCCAGCCGCTGACGCGCCTTGCTAGAGTCCGGCGCACAACAACAATGATCGGACATGCACCATGCCCAAGCTGCTGCTCGCCCTGCTGATCCTCGTGCCCGTGGGCGCGGGCACCTTCTTCACTCTGCCCAACCTGCTCGACCGTCAGATGAACAGCGTGGCGGCTCCGCCGCCCTACCCGGCCAGCGACCAGGCCAAGCAGCTGCACCAGCGCCTGTTCGTCGCCGACCTGCACGACGATGCTCTGCTCTGGCAGCGCGACCTGCTCGAGCGCCACGACTACGGTCACTCCGATCTGCCGCGCCTGCTCGAGGGCCGTGTCGGCCTGCAGGTATTTTCCACCGTCACCAAGACCCCGCGCGGCATCAACTACGAGAGCAACGGCGCCGACAGCGACAACATCACCCTGCTGGCCATGGCCCAGCGCTGGCCGCGGGAAACCTGGAGCAGCCTGCTGGCCCGCGCCCTGTACCAGGCCGACAAGCTGAAGCAGGCCGCAGCCGCCAGCGACGGCAAACTGGTGCTGATCCACAACCGTGCCGAGCTGGCCCGCTACCTGGAAGACTGGCAGCGCGACCCGCAGCGCCTGGCCACCGTGCTGGCCACCGAAGGGCTGCAGCCCATCGAGGGTAAGCTGGAGAACCTCGACCGCCTGTATGACGCCGGTTTTCGCATCGCCGGCCTGACCCATTTCTTCGATAACGAGGTCGGTGGCTCGGCCCATGGCCTGGTCAAGGGCGGGCTGACACCACTGGGCCGCCAGGTAATCGCCCGTTTGGAAGAGAAGCGCATGCTGGTCGACCTGGCCCATGCCTCCAAGCCGCTGATCGATGACGTGCTGGCCATCGCCAAACGCCCCGTCCTGGTCTCTCACACCGGCGTCGCCGGCACCTGCCCGGGACCGCGCAACCTCACCGACGATCACCTGAAGCGCATCGCCGCCACCGGCGGAGTGATCGGCATCGGCTACTGGGACGCGGCCGTCTGCGAAACCTCGGTCGGCGCCATCGTCCGCGCCATCCGCTATGCCGCGGACAAGGTCGGAGTGCCGCACGTAGCCCTGGGCTCGGACTTCAACGGCACCGTGCAGACGCCCTTCGATACCACCGGCCTGGCGCAGATCACCGAAGGCCTGCAGGGCGCCGGCTTCAGTGACGCCGACATCGCCGCGATCATGGGCGGCAACGTGCGCGACCTGCTCCTCGCCAGCCTCCCCGACTGAGCGGGTGCAACCCGCGCGGCACTTCGCCGCGCGGGCATCTTGCTTTACACTGGCCTCCGTTCATTCCTTGACCAATACGAGACGGCCGTGCTCAAAGCACTCAAGAAAATTTTCAGCAAGGGCGAAGCCGAACAGCCCGCCAGCATCACTCCCGCCAGCACCTCCAGCGCTCCCAGCCAGTCGAGCGCCCCGCGTCAGTCGCAGCCGCAGGCGGAAACGCCGCGCGAAACCAAGAAACCGCGCACCGACAAGCCGCGCCGCGAACGCCCGGCCAAGCCGGTGGATACCTGGAAGCTGGAAGACTTCGTGGTCGAACCGCAGGAAGGCAAGACCCGCTTCCATGACTTCCGACTGGCCCCGGAACTGATGCACGCCATTCATGACCTCGGCTTCCCCTATTGCACGCCGATTCAGGCCCAGGTTCTCGGCCACACCCTCAAGGGCAAGGACGCCATCGGCCGCGCCCAGACCGGTACCGGCAAGACTGCCGCCTTCCTGATCTCGACCATCACCCAACTGCTGCAGACCCAGCCGCCGAAAGAGCGCTACATGGGGGAACCGCGCGCCCTGATCATCGCCCCGACCCGCGAGCTGGTGGTACAGATCGCCAAGGATGCCGAGGCCCTGACCAAGTACACCGGCCTGAATGTCATGCAGTTCGTCGGCGGCATGGACTTCGACAAGCAGCTCAAGCAGCTGGAATCGCGCTACTGCGACATCCTGGTGGCCACGCCCGGTCGCCTGCTGGACTTCAACCAGCGCGGCGAAGTGCACCTGGACATGGTCGAGGTGATGGTGCTGGACGAAGCCGACCGCATGCTCGACATGGGCTTTATCCCGCAGGTCCGCCAGATCATCCGCCAGACGCCGATGAAGGGCGACCGCCAGACCCTGCTGTTCTCCGCCACCTTCACCGAGGACGTGATGCACCTGGCACGGCAGTGGACGGTCAACCCGGCCATCGTCGAGATCGAGCCGGAGAACGTCGCCAGCGACACCGTCGAGCAGCACGTCTATGCCGTGTCCAGCCAGGACAAGTACAAGCTGCTGTACAACCTGGTGACGCAGAACGACTGGCAGCGGGTCATGGTATTCGCCAACCGCCGCGACGAGGTTCGCCGCATCGAGGAGAAGCTGGTGCGTGACGGCGTCAGCGCCGCGCAGATGTCTGGTGACGTGCCGCAGCACAAGCGGATCAAGACCCTGGAAGGCTTCCGCGAAGGCAAGATCCGCGTCCTGGTTGCCACCGACGTCGCCGGCCGCGGCATCCACGTCGACGGCATCAGCCACGTGATCAACTTCACCCTGCCGGAAGTGCCGGACGACTACGTCCACCGCATCGGCCGTACCGGCCGTGCCGGCAGCAGCGGCACCTCAATCAGCTTCGCCGGCGAAGATGACGCCTTCGCCCTGCCGCCGATCGAAGCGCTGCTCGGGCGCAAGATCAACTGCGAAATGCCGCCGGAAGAGCTGCTCAGGCCAGTGCCGCGCAAGCACTGAGCATCTGACACAAAACGAGGCAGGCCCGCAGGCTTGCCTTGCCGCCCCTCTCAGTCCTTGCGCTCCGCCAGCACGGGCAGGTCTCGCGGCAGGTACAACACGAAGTGCACCCCCTCGCCCGGCGCGGACCTGAATTCCAGACGCCCGCCGAGTTTGCGCGTGACCAGGTTGTAGACGATGTTGAGCCCCAGCCCCGAGCCACCGCTGCCGCGCTTGGTGGTGAAGAACGGCTCGAAAATCCGCTCCTGCAGATTGGCGGGCACCCCGACACCATTGTCGCGGTACTCGAGTACCACCTGATCAGCCTGCTCGCGCACCTCGATCCGGATTTGCGCGGAAATCTCCGGGCTGAACGCATGACGCACACTGTTGATGATCAGGTTGGCAACGACCTGCGTCAGGACGCCCGGCAGGCTATTCATCTGCAGATCGGGCGGGCACGCGAGCAGAGGTTCGACGGGAACCCTGCGGGTCTCCGGATGGAGGCTGGCGATCAGCGCGGCAAGGACCTGCTGAACCAGGAAGTCGCTGCGCGCCTCGGAGACCTGATCCACCGCAGTCTGCTTGAAATCACTGATCAGCTTGGCGGCGCGCTTGATGTTGTTGAACAGCATGACATTGCCATCGACGGCCTGCCCCAGCAGCTGCTGAAAGCTTTCGCTGGAGAGCGTTTGCTCGGCAAACTGACGCCCCAGCTCATCCAGCGCCTCGCTCAGTACCGAGGAAGCGGTAACGGCGATCCCCAAGGGCGTATTGACCTCATGCGCCACGCCGGCCACCAACCCGCCCAGAGCAGCCAGCTTCTCCGACTCGATCAGTTGGCTCTGCGCCGCCTGCAACTGGGCAACACTCTCGGACAACTCGCGAGTGCGCTCGGCGACGCGCGACTCCAGCTCATCCGAATAGCGCTTCAGGCCGACCTCCGCCAAACGCAGCTGTTCTAGCGTATTACCAATGGTCTGCAGGTGTTCGTTGGTCAGTCTCACCAGCAGGCCGATCTCACTGTCGGCATGACCACGAGGCTCGTGCAGGCGGGCCTTCTCCGCCTGCTCGACATCAACCCCGGCGATGGAGCGAATCACACTGATCAGTGGACGACTGACCTGCAGGTGGAACACCGCCAGCAGACAGGCCGATAGCAGCAGGGCGTAAAGCAGCGTCAGCAGCAGGGTAATCAGGGCGCGCTCAAGGAAGACTCGCCCGTAGTAGTAGGTGTCCACGTCCACTTCCAGAGTTCCCAGCGCCTCGACTCCGGTTGCCGTCTCCGAGCGCAGCGGCCAGCTGTAGTGACGTACCGCACCGAACAACCAGTCGCTGAAGCCACGCAGCGCGCCCGTGCTCAGCGCGCGCTCACGCACGGCCAGCGGTTCACTGTCACTGATCATCAGACGACTGCGACTGATGGCGGGCTGTTTAAGGGTTCCGCTGAGCAGTTCGGCGGCCAGATCGCGGTCGAGGGAAAAAAGGATGGCCGTGGCGGGCTCGCGCGTCAGACCGATCAGGGCCTCCATATCTTCGTCAGGCAATTTGGCGGTGCGCCGCAAGTCGAAGCCGATCTGCAGCGCACTCAGCAACAGCCCCAGGATGCCAACCAGCAACAGGGTGCTGCGAATCAATCTGCCGGACAGGCTGCGCAACGCCTGAGGCGAGTGCACGGACACCCCTCAGTGCTCCATCGGCAGATCCGGCAGACGCCTTCGGATGCTACTGAACTCCTCGTAGTGATCCATCAGCAGGTCCACCAGGCTCGGGTCGAAATGCTTGCCACGCTCGCGCAACAGCGTTTCGCGGATGGCCTCGTCATCCCAGGGCTCCTTGTAGCTGCGCTTCGAGCCGAGCGCATCGAACACATCCGCCAGCGCAACGATGCGCCCGGCCAACGGAATGGCCTCACCCGCCAGTTTCTGCGGGTACCCGGTACCGTCCCAACGTTCATGGTGATGGCCCGCAATCAGCGCGCCCATACGCATGAGGTCACGGCGTGAGCGTTGCAGGATGCTGACGCCGTAGTCGACATGCTTCTGCATGATCGCCCACTCCTGAGCATCGAGCTTGCCCGGCTTGTGCAGGATGGCGTCGGGAATAGCCACCTTGCCGATGTCGTGCAGGGGCGAAGCGTGCTTGATCATCAGGACCTCGCGTTCCTCAAGCTCCATGAGCTGCGCCAGGCGCTCGCAGATCAGCGCTACCCGCTGCACATGGGCCCCCGTCTCCTTGCTGCGCGCCTCCACTGCGTCAGCCAGGATGCACACCAACTCCTTCGAGGTTTCCTGCAGGTCCTCCATCAGGTTGATGTTCTCGAAGGTCAGTGCCACGTTGTGGATATAGATTTCCAGCAGCTGGCGATCCAGATCACTGAGTGGCTCGACATGGGTCACGTAAAGCAGGTTGGCACCACCGCGCTCGCCGGGCATGTACATCACGTAGGCGTCGTCGAAGTGAAGGGACTCCTGCTGCGTGAGCGCCTGACGAAAGCGCTGCGCCACCTCATCCGGCAGCTCCTCGAAAGAACCACCCGGCTGATAGCGGACGAACTCGCCAGTGGCCGCCAGAGTCCGGGTCTCGCGCTCGCCGTTGCCGGCGCCAGGCAGCACCATGCAATACAGCGCCGAGCGGTTCAGGTGCAACAAGGACGTCAGCTGCTCCAGCACCGTGGAGGAAAACAGCTTGAGCGTGGCGGCGTTCTGCACCTTGGCCGAGGCATCCAGCACTTTGCTCAGGCCACGGCGCTGTTCTTCTATGACGCACAGGTCGCGATAGGAGCGCAGCATGGAATACAGCAGGGTGCGCAGTTTCTGGGTCGTGAGTTCGGTTTTCTCCTTGTAGTCGTCTATGTCGTACTCACGGATCACCCGGTCCTCGGGTGCCTGGCCAGCCTGACCGGTACGCAGCACCAGGCGGGTAAGACGATTACCGCACTCCTCACGCAGGTAGCGAACCAGGTCCAGGCCGGCGTGTTCGGTCTCCATCACCACATCGACCAGCGCCAGGGCGATGTCATCGCGCTGGGCGAACAGTTCGCGTGCTTCGGCGGCGGAATGCGCCGAGAGCAACTCCAGGCTGCGCCCGTGGAACTCGAAGCCACGCAGGGCCAAGCGGGTGATGCCGTGAATCTCGACATCATCGTCGACCAGCAGTACGCACCAGCGAGGTTTGCTATCGGATGTCAGGGAAGACTGCGGTACAGCACTACTGCGGTCCGAAAAGAAGTTCATGGTTGCTCTGGCCCCTCTGGATAAGAGGAGTATAGACAGGCTCCGAGTAGTCAACCGACGCCTTGAATCGTCAGCCTCCGCGCGCGCCACGCATCAGGCTCAGGCTGGCGGGCCTGGTCGCTCGCTGACTGAGATAACGGGTACAGCTGACACGCAGGAAGGAGGCGAAATTGACCACTTCGCCACGGTAATCCATGACTTCCTCATACAGCTTGGTGATCAGCTGATTGGTGGTCATGCCGTCGACCTCGGCGATCTCGCGCAGGATGTCCCAGAACTGGTTCTCCAGGCGCAGGGTGGTAACCACCCCGCGGATGCGCAGGGAGCGCGAGCGTGACTCGTAGAGGATTGGATCAGCCTTTACATACAGCTCGCACATGTCCCTGCTCTCCTCTCTCAGCCCAGCACTTTCAGGAACGCCGCCAGCCAGGCCGGATGCGCCGGCCAGGCCGGGGCAGTGACCAGGTTGCCGTCGACATGCACGCCATCCATCGGTACTTCCACGTACTCGCCACCGGCCAGGCGCACTTCCGGCGCGCAGGCCGGGTAGGCGCTGCAGCCACGGCCCTTGAGCACGTCGGCGGCAGCCAGCAGCTGGGCACCGTGGCACACCGCAGCGATCGGCTTGGCGGCCTTGGCGAAGGCTTGCACCAGGGCAATCACCTCGGCGTTCAGACGCAGGTACTCGGGCGCGCGGCCGCCGGGGATCAGCAGGCCATCGTAGGCCTCGGCGCGTACCTTGGCGAAGTCGAAGTTCAGCGCGAAGTTGTGCCCCGGCTTCTCGCTGTAGGTCTGGTCACCCTCGAAATCGTGGATCGCGGTGCGCACGGTCTGCCCGGCGCTCTTGCCGGGGCACACCGCATGCACGCTGTGGCCGACCATCTGCAGGGCCTGGAACGGCACCATGGTCTCGTAGTCTTCGGCGTAGTCGCCGACCAGCATCAGGATCTTCTTCGCCGTCATGGCGGTGGCCTCCTCGGAGTGAATGTGGGACCAGTCTGCTCCACTGCACCTGCTTCAGGGTAACAGCTGGCTACTACAGGGCCAGGCACCGCCCATAAAAAAGCCCCGCAGCGGGCGGGGCTTTTCGTCGCAGGGCCGCTTTACAGCGGCTTGCCGCGATTGCCGTGGGCGGCGACGAACTGCTGCACGGTCTGCAGGTCGTTGGCCAGCACGGTGCAGCGCTCGTCGCGCTGGAACAGGTCGGCCAGGTGTGGCGGCAGCGCCGGCACCGCGTCGATACCGGCCTTCTCCACCGCTTCCGGGAACTTGACCGGATGCGCCGTGCCCAGGGTGACCATGGGGATGGCCAGGCTGCGGCGGCATTCGCGCGCGGCGCGCACGCCGATGGCGGTGTGCGGGTCGAGCAGCTCGCCGCACTCGGCATACACCTCGGCGATGGTCTCGCAGGTCTGCTCGTCATTGACGGCCAGCGAGTCGAACAGCTTGCGCGCCTCGGTCCAGCGGTCTTCCTCGACGCTGAAGCCGCCGCCCTGCTTGAAGGTATCCATCAGGCTGGCGATGGCAGCGCCATTGCGGCCGTGCAGGTCGAACAGCAGACGCTCGAAGTTCGAGGACACCATGATGTCCATGGACGGCGACAGGGTGGGATGCAGGGTTTCCTTGACGTACTGATTGCCGCTCATGAAGCGGTGCAGGATATCGTTACGGTTGGTGGCGACGATCAGCTGACTGATCGGCAGGCCCATGTTGCGCGCCAGGTAACCGGCGAAGATGTCGCCGAAGTTGCCGGTCGGTACCGAGAACGCCACCGAGCGCGCCGGGCCGCCGAGCTGCAGGGCCGCGTGGAAGTAGTAGACGATCTGGGCCATGATCCGCGCCCAGTTGATCGAGTTGACCGCCACCAGACGGGTGCCCTTGAGGAAGCCCTGGTCGGCGAAGCTGGCCTTGACCATCTCCTGGCAGTCGTCGAAGTTGCCTTCGATGGCGATGTTGTGGATGTTGTCGCCGAGGATGGTGGTCATCTGCCGGCGCTGCACCTCGGACACGCGGTTGTGCGGGTGCATGATGAAGATGTCGACGTTGTCGCAGGCCTTGCAGCCTTCGATGGCGGCCGAGCCGGTGTCGCCACTGGTGGCGCCCATGATCACCACGCGCTCGTTGCGCTTGGCCAGCACGTGGTCGAGCAGGCGACCGAGCAGCTGCAGGGCGAAGTCCTTGAAAGCCAGGGTCGGGCCGTGGAACAGTTCCAGCACCCACTCGTTGCCGTTCAGCTGGCGCAGCGGCGCCACGGCGTTGTGGGCGAACACGCCGTAGGTTTCCTCAAGGATCTTCTTGAAGTCGGCGTCGGCGATGCTGCCGGCGACGAATGGGCGCATCACGCGGAAAGCCAGCTCGTGGTAAGGCAGGCCGGCCCAGGAGGCGATCTCCTCCTGGGTGAAGCGCGGCAGGTTTTCCGGCACGTAGAGGCCGCCGTCGCTGGCCAGGCCGGCGAGCAGGACGTCTTCGAAGTTGAGGGCCGGGGCCTGGCCGCGGGTACTGATATAACGCATGACTCTTCTACCTCAGACCAATTGCTCGACGCGGATGCGCACCACTTTGCCGACCACATCGGCCAGCCCTTCGAGGGCAGCGATGGCGTCGTCGATGCGGGCTTCGACGACCCGGTGGGTGACCAGGATCATCGGCACCAGGCCGTCGTGTTCTTCGGCCTCTTTCTGCATGATCGATTCGATGTTGATGCCGCGCTCGGACAGGATGCTCGCCACCTGGGCCAGCACGCCCGGGTGATCCTTGGCCTGGATGCGCAGGTAATAGGCGCTCTCGCACTCGCCGATCGGCAGGATCGGGTGGTCGGACAGCGAATCCGGCTGGAAGGCCAGGTGCGGTACGCGGTTGGTCGGGTCGGCAGTCATGGCGCGGACCACGTCGACCAGGTCGGCCACCACGGAGGAAGCGGTCGGCTCCATGCCGGCGCCAGCGCCGTAGAACAGGGTGCTGCCGGCAGCGTCGCCATTGACCATCACCGCGTTCATCACGCCGTTGACGTTGGCGATCAGGCGGTCGGCCGGGATCAGCGTCGGGTGCACGCGCAGCTCGATGCCGGCCTCGGTGCGGCGGGCCACGCCGAGGTGCTTGATGCGGTAGCCCAGGGCCTCGGCGTAGTTGACGTCGGCGCTGGTCAGCTGGCTGATGCCCTCGGTGTAAGCCTTGTCGAACTGCAGCGGGATGCCGAAGGCGATGGAGGCGAGGATGGTCAGCTTGTGCGCGGCGTCGATGCCCTCGACGTCGAAGGTCGGGTCGGCCTCGGCATAGCCCAGGGCCTGGGCTTCCTTGAGTACGTCGGCAAAGGCACGGCCTTTCTCGCGCATCTCGGTGAGGATGAAGTTGCCGGTGCCGTTGATGATACCGGCCAGCCAGTTGATGCGGTTACCGGCCAGGCCCTCGCGGATCGCCTTGATCACCGGGATGCCGCCGGCCACGGCGGCTTCGAAGGCGACGATGACGCCCTTTTCGCGCGCCTTGGCGAAGATCTCGTTGCCATGCACGGCGATCAGCGCCTTGTTGGCGGTGACCACATGCTTGCCGTTCTCGATGGCCTTGAGCACCAGCTCGTGAGCCAGGGTGTAGCCGCCGATCAGCTCGATGACCACGTCGATTTCCGGGTTGTTCGCCACGTCGAAGATATCGGCGGTGATGGGGGTAGCGCCGGTTTCACACTTCGGGTTGGGGCGACGGGCGGCAATCTGCGCGACTTCGATTCCACGCCCGGCACGGCGGGCAATCTCCTCGGCGTTGCGTTTGAGTACGTTGAAGGTACCGCCACCGACGGTGCCCAGCCCACAGATGCCCACTTTCACCGGTTTCACGTTGTTTTCCCCATCTGCTACACGAAACGGCCGGGGCGAACCCCGGCCGCACAAAAGAGCCGCACTTTACGAAGCGCCAGCCCCCCAGGTCAATCGGCGCGACGGCCGGATCACTTGGCCTGCAGGGCAATCTCGGCCAGCTGCGGCGCCGGCTGGTAGCCCGGAATCAGCTCGCCGTTGCCGAGCACGATGGCCGGAGTGCCATTGACGCCGATCATCTGACCCAGCTCGTACTGCTTGGTCACCGGGTTGTCGCAGGTGGCTGCCGGCACGTCATCGCGGGCTTTGGCCTTGTTCATCGCGGCCTGACGATCTTTGGCGCACCAGACGCTGACCAGGGTGTTGTAGCCGTGGCTGCCGACACCCTGGCGCGGGAAGGCGACATAGCGCACCTCGATACCACGGCGGTTGAGCTCCGGCACCTCGCTGTGCAGCTTCTGGCAGTAGCCGCAGTCGGTATCGGTGAACACGGTGATATGCGCCTTGGCCGGTTCCTTGGGCGAGAACACCACCATCTCATTCAACGGAATGGCGTTGATTTCCTTGGCCACGCCCTTGCTCTCGGCCTGGCGGGTCAGATTGACCGCGTCATTGCCCTTCATCTGGTACAGGTTGCCCTGCATCAGGAACTGGCCGTCGGCACTGGCGTAGAGCAGGCGACCACCCTTCAGGTGCACCTGGTACAGGCCGGTCATCGGGCTCTCGGCGATGGCCTCGATGGGCATGTCGGGTTGCAGCTTGGTCAGCGTGGCACGAATGGCCTGGTCGGGATCAGCGGCCAGGGCAACGGAAGCGGCGAGGCCGAGAACGACGCCACCGAGAACGCGAATTACGGGCATGGAAGACTCCTGTGACAGTGGCGCCAGACTACCACAGCCAGGCTGCAGCGCCGACCGCAGACGCCAGGCGGGCGCGTCGGGCGGATGAATTGCGATGTGCTGCGGCGTGGGTGATGAGATGGATCGGTCGCTCGCCCTTTGCAACGCAATGGGTCGCCAGCGGGCTCACCCCCGGGGATGGTGCTGGGCGTGCAGCTCCTGCAGCCGCGCGCGGGCGATATGGGTATAGATCTGCGTGGTCGACAGATCGCTGTGGCCCAGCAGCATCTGCACCACGCGCAGGTCGGCGCCATGATTGAGCAGGTGGGTGGCGAAGGCGTGGCGCAGGGTGTGCGGCGACAGCGGCTTGAGAATGCCCGCCACCTTCGCCTGGTGCTTGATCCGGTGCCAGAACGTCTGCCGGGTCATCTGCTCGCCGCGCAGGCTGGGAAACAGCACGTCGCTGGGCTTGCCGTCGAGCAGAAAAGGCCGCGCCTCGCGGGTATAGCGCTCGACCCAGGCGATGGCCTCCTCACCCAGCGGCACCAGGCGCTCCTTGCTGCCCTTGCCGAACACCCGCAGCACGCCCTGGCGCAGGTTGACCTGCTCCAGGGTCAGCGACACCAGTTCGGTGACGCGCAGGCCGCAGGCATACAGCACTTCGAGCATGGCACGGTCGCGCAGGCCGATCGGATCGTCCAGCTCCGGCGCCGCCAGCAGTGCCTCGACATCCGCCTCGGACAGCGACTTGGGCAGCGGCCGGCCAAGCTGCGGCAGCTCGACCTGCAGGGTCGGGTCCTCACTGATCAGGCCGTCGCGCAGCAGGTAGCGGTAGAAGCCGCGCAACCCGGAGAGCAGGCGCGCCGTCGAGCGGGCCTTGTAGCCCTGCTCCAGGCGCCAGCCGAGGTGATCGAGAATGCTGTCGCGTCCAGCCTGCTCCAGGGCGACGCCGCGCGCCTGCAACCAGGCATGGAAATGCCCGAGATCGCTGCGATAGGCCGCCCGCGTGTGCGGCGAGAGACCTTTTTCCAGCCACAGGGCATCGAGAAAGCGGTCGATTAGGGGATGGTCGAGAACGGGCATCGTGCGGCTGTTTTTCCTGGGCTCAGGCGCGTTAGTCTTCCACAGCCCCTCCCGCCCCACCAGCGACAAGGAGTCCTGATGAGCGAGTCGCATATCCTGCTCAGCCTCGGTGGCATCGGCGCCGCCGCACTGGCCAGCCAATGGCTGGCCTGGCGCCTGCGCCTGCCGGCGATTCTCCTCCTGCTGCTCTGCGGCATTCTGGCCGGGCCCCTGCTCGGCTGGCTGCACCCCGACGCGCTGTTCGGCCCCTTGCTGTTCCCGCTGGTGTCACTGGCCGTCGCCCTGATCCTGTTCGAGGGCAGCCTGACCCTGCATCTCTCGGAATGGCGCGAGATCGGCCAGGTGGTGCGGCGCATGGTGACCATCGGCGCACTGGCGACCTGGGCGGTGATCACAGTGGCCACCCACTACCTGCTGGATTTCCCCTGGGACCTGGCACTGCTTTTCGGCACCCTGACCCTGGTCACCGGCCCCACGGTGATAGCGCCCATGCTGCGGGTGATGCGGCCACGCGCCTCGGTAGGCAACATCCTGCGCTGGGAGGGCATCGTCATCGACCCCATCGGTGCCCTGCTCGCCGTGGTGGTGTTCAGCTTCATCGTCAGCCGCAGCGGCAGTGCGCCACTGGGCACCTTCGCCGCCGTCATCGCTTGCGGCGCCTCGTTCGGCGCCGCAGGCGGCTTCCTCTTCGGCCTGGCACTGCGCCGCCACTGGCTGCCGGAATACCTGCACAACCTCGGCGCCCTGGCCTGCGTGCTGGGGATCTTCATCGGCAGCAACCAGCTGGTACACGAATCCGGCCTGCTGGCGGTCACCGTGATGGGCATGTGGCTGGCAAACATGCGCGGGGTGGAGGTGAAGCACATCCTGCACTTCAAGGAGAACCTCAGCGTATTGCTGATCTCAGGCCTGTTCATCCTGCTCGCTGCGCGCCTGGATCTGCAGGCGCTGCTGGCCCTGGGACCGGCCACCCTGGTGCTGCTGGCGGTGATCCAGTTGGTGGCACGTCCGCTCAACGTCGCGCTCAGCACCTTCGGCTCCAGCCTGAACTGGCGCGAGCGCGGCCTGCTGGCCTGGATCGCCCCGCGTGGCATCGTCGCTGCCGCCGTCTCGGCGATCTTCGCGGAGCGCCTGCAGCAACAGGGCTATGCCCAGGCCCAGCTCCTGGTGCCACTGACCTTCCTGGTAATTATCGGCACCGTGGTGCTGCAAAGCGCTACCGCCAGGCCGCTGGCACGCCTGCTCGGTATCGCCGAGCCCGCCGCACGCGGTTTCCTGATCATCGGTGCCAACCCGGTCGCCCGCGCTATCGGCAAGGCGCTGCACCTCCAGGGCAGCCGCGTGCTGCTGACCGACTCCCACTGGGACAACATTGCCGCTGCACGCATGGACGGCCTGCCCACCTACTTCGGCAATCCCGCCTCGCAGCACGCCGATGCCCATCTGGACCTGACCGGCATCGGCCAGTTGCTGGCCCTGTCACCCTCTGGCGAGCAGAACAGCCTGGCCTGCGCCCGCTTCCGACCGGATTTCGGCAAGGCCAACCTGTACAGCCTGGCCAACGCCCGCGAGCTGCGCCTGAGCGAAAAGCACCGCGGCAGCGCAGAGCACCGCGGCCGCAGCCTCGGCCTGCCGGCGCAGAGCTATGGGCAACTGGCGGGGATGCTTGCCCGTGGCGCCGAGGTACGCAGCACCACCCTGACGGAGGCCTTTGGCTGGGCGGACTACCAGGCCCTGCACGGCGAGCGCGCGGTGCTGCTGCTGGCAATCGAGCCACGCGGCTGGGTGCACGTGGCCAGTGAACCGCTGTCGTTCAGCCCGGCTGCCGGCTGGACGCTGCTGGCCCTGATCGAACCGGCAGCCCAATGAACAAGGCGCCCGCGGGCGCCTTGAATTCAGGTCAGATCCGGCAGCACCGGCACCGGTTTCTGGTCCTCGCCGATGGCGACGAAGCTGAACACCCCGGTGATGGCCTTCTCGCGACCACCGCAGTACATGCCCTCGACATACACCTCCACCTCGACCTTGAGGCTGGTGTTGCCGACCTTGATCACCCGGCCGATCAGCTCGACCAGCGAGCCGGCGGGAATCGCGTGTTTGAAGTCGATACGGTCGCTGGACACCGTCACCAGCGGCAGGCGGCAGAAGCGCGTGGCGGCGATGAACGACACCTCGTCCATCCAGGCCAGCGCAGTGCCGCCGAACAGGGTGTTGTGGTGATTGGTGGTGGGCGGGAACACCGCCTTGACGACGCGGGTCTCCGACAACTCGATACGCCGCTGGATCTCTTGCTCTCTGGGAGTCATGCCACTACTGCTCTCGATGGAAAATGGCCTGTTCGCCTGCGGCCCGACGGCCAGCAGGCCCCATAAACGAAAAAAGCAGCCCGAGGGCTGCTTCTTTCAGGTCGGAAGACCGTCCGATCAGGACAGTTTTTCCTTGATGCGAGCTGCCTTGCCGGACAGGTCGCGGAGGTAGTACAGCTTGGCCTTGCGCACGTCGCCGCGACGCTTCAGGGTGACGCTGTCGATCAGCGGGGAGTAGGTCTGGAAGGTACGCTCCACGCCCACGCCGTTGGAGATCTTGCGCACGGTGAAGGCGCTGTTCAGGCCGCGGTTACGCTTGCCGATCACCACGCCTTCGAAGGCCTGCAGACGGGAACGGTCGCCTTCCTTCACCTTCACCTGAACGATGATGGTGTCGCCCGGGGCGAAAGCCGGGATTTCTTTGTTCATCTGCTCGGCTTCGAGCATCTGGATAATCTTGTTGGTCATGCTGTGCTCCTAAGACAGACGCGGTCTGCCATCGATACCTTAACTATCGTCCCGCTGGCGGATGTATTCCTCCAGCAGCTTCTTCTCTTCTCCAGAAAGCGAGCGGCTATCCAGAAGATCGGCACGACGTTCCCAGGTTCGCCCAAGGGCTTGCTGGAGGCGCCAACGCCGGATGTGTTCGTGGTTGCCACTGAGCAACACATCAGGAACACGTTTGCCTTCGTACACCTCAGGACGGGTGTAGTGCGGGCAATCGAGGAGGCCATCGCTGAACGAGTCCTCCTCGGCGGAATCTGCATGCCCAAGCGCACCCGGGAGCAGCCGCGTAACAGCATCGATCAGCACCATCGCCGGAAGCTCACCGCCGGAGAGGACGTAATCGCCAATCGACCATTCCTCATCGACATGCGCCTCGATGAAGCGCTCGTCGATGCCTTCGTAGCGGCCGGCGATAAGAATCAGCGCCTGCTCGCTAGCCAGTTCACGAACCCCCTGCTGAGTCAGCTGGCGGCCCTGCGGCGACAGGTAAATGACCTTCGCCGCGCCCCCGACATCCGCCTTGGCCGCAGCCAGAGCATCTTCCAGGGGTTGAATCTTCATCACCATGCCGGGTCCGCCGCCGAAGGGGCGATCGTCCACCGTCTGGTGACGGTCGTGGGTGTAATCACGCAGCTGCCGGCAGTTCAACTGCAGCAAGCCCTGCTTCACCGCACGACTGGTAATGCCGTACTGACTGATGGCGGCGAACATCTCCGGAAAGATGCTGATGACTTCGACACGCATGGGGCGGGCTTCAGAAGTCCGCGTCCCAGTCCACCCGCATCTCGCCGGCGGCCAGGTCAACCTGTTGCACGCACTGCTCGGTGTAGGGCAGCAGGCGCTCACGGTCATCCAGGCTGCCCGGACAGGGCTTGACCACCATCACATCGTTGGAGCCGGTTTCCAGCAGGTGGTCGATGCGCCCGAGCAACTGCCCTTGCAGGTCGATCACCTTCAGTCCTTCCAGCTGATGCCAGTAGTACTCGCCGTCATCCAGATCAGGTAGCAGCGCACGGGGCACACAAATGTCGAAACCCGCGAAAGTGCGTGCCACTTCGCGGTCATCGAGCCCCTTGAGCTTGGCCACCAGGACTTTGCCCTGGAGGCGGCCACTGACCAGCTCCACCTGCTTGACCTCGCCGTCACGCTTGAGCGTCCAGGCGGTGTAGTCGAGCAGGTTGTCAATCGGGTCGGTGAAGGAATAGATCTTCACTTCCCCACGCACGCCGTGCACCGAAGTGATCTTGCCGAGGACGATCAGGTCCTCGACGGACGGCGTCGCGCTCATAGTGCTTAGGCTGCAGCCTTGGCCGCTTCCTTCAGCAGCTGAGCAACGCGCTCAGACGGCTGGGCGCCCTGGCTCAGCCAGTAGGTAGCGCGCTCTTGATTCACGGACAGCTTCACTTCGGCACCAGTGGCGACCGGGTTGAAGAAACCGATGCGCTCAACGAAGCGACCATCGCGCGCATTGCGGCTGTTGGTCACGGTCAGGTGGTAGAAGGGGCGCTTCTTGGAGCCGCCACGAGCAAGACGGATGGTTACCATTGAACTTCGTTCCTGTAATCGGTGCTAACTTAAAGGCACACACTTTTAATGGGCCTAGGCCCGAAAGGCCGCATATTCTAAGGATTATCCGGCCGTTTGCAAATCTCTTTTTCCGCCACCCATCGGCAGCGCCGGATCACAGCTTCGGCAGGCCACCCGGCATCATGCCGCCCAGGCCGCGCATCATCTTCATCATGCCGCCCTTGCTGGTGAACTTCTTCATCATCTTCTGCATCTGCTTGTGCTGCTTGATCAGCCGACCGACGTCCTGCACCTGGGTGCCGGAACCCAGCGCAATACGGCGCTTGCGCGAGCCGCTAATCAGTTCCGGATCGCGACGTTCGGCCGGTGTCATGGAGTTGATGATCGCCTCCATCTGCTTGAACTGCTTCTCCGCCGTGCTCTGCGCACCCGCCACCTGGGACAGGTTGACGCCACCGATGGACGGCAGCTTGTCCATCAGGCCGCCGAGGCCGCCCATGTTCTTCATCTGCTGCAGCTGGTCACGGAAGTCTTCGAGGTCGAAGCCCTTGCCCTTCTTCAGCTTCTTGGTGAGCTTCTCGGCCTTCTCGCGGTCGAGGGTCTGCTCGGCCTGCTCGATCAGGCTGAGCACGTCGCCCATGCCGAGGATGCGCGAGGCGATGCGGTCCGGGTGGAAAGGCTCCAGCGCCTCGCTCTTCTCGCCCATACCGATGAACTTGATCGGCTTGCCGGTGATCTGACGCACCGACAGCGCGGCACCACCACGGGCGTCACCGTCGACCTTGGTCAGCACCACGCCGGTCAACGGCAGCGCCTCGCCGAAGGCCTTGGCGGTGTTGGCAGCATCCTGACCGGTCATGGCATCGACCACGAACAGGGTCTCGGCCGGCTTGATCGCCGCGTGCACGGCCTGGATCTCGGCCATCATCTCTTCGTCGATGGCCAGGCGACCGGCGGTGTCGACGATTACCACGTCGATGAACTTCAGCTTGGCTTCGGCGATCGCCGCCTGGGCGATGGCCACCGGCTTCTGGCTGATGTCGGAAGGGAAGAAAGTCACGCCGATGTCGCTGGCCAGGGTCTCCAGCTGCTTGATCGCCGCCGGGCGGTAGACGTCGGCGGACACCACCATCACCGACTTCTTCTTGCGCTCCTTGAGGAAGCGCGCCAGCTTGCCAGCAGTGGTGGTCTTACCGGCACCCTGCAGGCCGGCCATCAGCACCACGGCAGGCGGCGCGACGTTCAGGGCGAGGTCTTCATTGGCCGCGCCCATCAGTTCTTCCAGCTCGGCGCGGACGATCTTCACGAAAGCCTGACCCGGCGTCAGGCTCTTCGACACCTCGGTGCCGACCGCCCGCTCCTTGACCTTGCCCACGAAGTCCTTGACCACCGGCAGGGCGACGTCGGCCTCGAGCAGGGCCATGCGCACCTCGCGCAGGGTGTCCTTGATATTGTCCTCGGTCAGCTTGGCCTTGCCGGTGACATGGCGCAGCGTCTGTGACAGGCGGTCGGTTAGGTTCTCGAACATGCGCGATCCTTTGAGCGGGTGCTTGCAGCAGGCCGCGGAGTATATCGAACTGGCCGGGCTGCCGACACCGCCGATGGTCTTTCGTGAAATGCGCCTTGTATGCCACACTCACGGCCTTTCGGGCCTAGCCATACACGGATTTATGCACCCTCTGCTGCCCAGTCTCGCCGCCGCCGGCCTGTATGCCGGCGCCACCCTCTACCAGGGATCGCGTTTCGCCCGCCGCCAGGCGTCGGACAAGCGCCTGCTCGGCCTGCTCGGCGCGCTCGCCCTGCTCGCCCATGCACTCAGCCTGAGCCTGCAGCTGCTGCCGGGCAGCGGCCTCAATCTGGATTTCTTCAACGCCTCCAGCCTGATCGCCTGCGCCGTCATCGCCCTGATCCTGATCGGCACGACCCGCATCCCGGTGGAGAACCTGCTGCTGCCGCTGTTCCCGCTCGGTGCGCTGACCGTGCTGCTGGCCCAGTTTGCCCCGGCCGGCACCAGCCAGCCGATCAACGAAGCGCCGGGCATCCTCGCGCACATCCTGCTGTCGATCCTGGCCTACGGCCTGCTGACCATAGCCATGTTCCAGGCCCTGCTGCTGTCGCTGCAGGATCACCAGCTCAAGCACAAGCACCCATCCGGGCTGATCCGCAACTTCCCGCCACTGCAGACCATGGAGAGCCTGCTGTTCGGCTTCCTCTGGGCCGGCTGGGTGGCACTGTCGCTGTCGCTGCTGTCCGGCTGGCTGTTCTTCGAGGACCTGTTCGCCCAGCACCTGGTGCACAAGACCGTACTGTCGTGCATCGCCTGGGTCGTGTTCGCCGTGCTGCTGTGGGGCCGCCACCAGCTGGGCTGGCGTGGGCACAAGGCGATTCGCTGGACCCTGGCCGGCTTCTGCCTGCTGATGCTGGCCTACTTCGGCAGCAAGCTGGTCCGCGAATTCATCCTGCATATCTGACGCGCCATGAACCTCGCCCCCTATGAGTGGTGGCTCGGCGCGGCAATCCTGCTGTTCGGCGGACTGCTCCTACTGCGCGAGCGCAACCTGCTGCCCTTCTCCCTGCGCCGCCCCAGCCGCCAGGACCGCACCCATGGCGCGCCGCGCCATGAACGGCGCCGCACTCCACGCAGCGGCACGCTGCAGGAGGAACGCCAGCAGCGCCAGCACGCCCTGCTGCAACTGCTGCAGCTGGAGAAGGTCACGGTCGACGACATCATGATCCCGCGCAGCGAGATCGTCGGCATCGACCTGAACGACGAGCTGCCGCAACTGGTCGAGCAACTGCGTAGCGTCGGCCATACCCGCCTGCCGGTATATCGCGGCGATATCAACCAGATCGAGGGCATCGTGCACATGCGCCGCCTGGCGGCCCTGCTGACGCAGAACCGCCTGAGCCATGCAACCCTGCTGGAAAGCTGCGTGCCCGCCTACTTCGTGCCCGAGGGCACACCACTGGCGACGCAACTGGTGAACTTTCAGGCCGAGAAGCGCCGCCTGGGGCTGGTGGTTGACGAGTATGGCGACGTACAGGGCATCGTCACCCTGGAAGACCTGCTGGACGAGATCATCGGTGACTTCAGCCACGCCGAAGGCGAGGAAAACCCGGACATCCACCCCCAGGCCGACGGCACACGGATCATCGATGGCTCGGCCAGCATCCGCGAGATCAACAAGACCCTCGGCTGGCACCTGCCCAGCGAAGGCCCGAAGACGCTAAACGGCCTGGTCACCGAAGCCCTGGAGACCATTCCGGACAGCCCGGTGTGCCTGAAGATCGGCCCCTACCGCCTGGAAATCCTCGACTCCGGCGACAACCGGGTAAAGAGCGTGCGCATCAGGCAGGGCCGGGTCAATCGCTCAGCGGAATAAGCTGCTCGGCCAGCCCCTCACCCCATACCCGGTAACCCAGCGCCGACGGGTGATAGCCATCGCGCGCCAGATACTCCTCGGCGAACTCCAGCTCTAGCCGCGCATACTGCGCGCACTCCTGCGCACTGAGGCGACGCAACTCGGCATCCAGCAGGGCCGCACGCAGCCCCAGCAGACGCCGCAGCAGCCAGGGTAAGGCGCTGAAGTGCTGGATCGGCGGCACGCCGGTGAACACAACCCGCTCCCCCCGTGCGCTCAACGCCCGACTGAGCGCACGCAGCGAGTCCTCCCAGCGCGCCAGCGAACTCAGGTGCGTGGTGTCATTGACGCCGAACACCAGCAGCACCAGGTCCGCCGGCTCGCTGAGCGCCAGGGGCAGCAGGCGCTCGCAGGCCTCGCCCGCCGTGATGCCGTTCTCGCCGCAGGCGCGCCAGGCCACCGGGCGCTGCAGGCGCGCCGCCAGAGCCTGGGCCAGCTGGCCGGCCAGCGCCGCTTCCTGAGCCTCGACGCCGACGCCGGCGACCGTGGACTCGCCGATCAGCACCAGGCGCAGCGGCGCGCCGCCCAGCCCCGCGCCCGCCAGGCCGCTTTGCGCCCCGGCGGCGGGTGGCAGGCGCAGCGCGGTGCGGCGGGTATGCAGCGCCAGCGGCAAGGCCAGCGGCAATGCGGCGAGTGCCAGGCCCCACCACAGCCCGGCGCGCAGGCGACTCACAGCTCGACCTTGACCGCCTCGGACGCCCGTACGGCCTTGGCCCGTGCCGCCTCGATGCTTTCGTCGCGAGCCAGGGCCACGCCCATGCGCCGCTGGCCGTCCACCTCCGGCTTGCCGAACAGGCGCAGCGCGGTATCCGCCTCGGCCAGGGCGGCGCCGAGGTTGGCGAAGGCCACCTGCTGCGAGGAGCCTTCGACCAGGATCACCGAGGAAGCCGAGGGACCGAATTGGCGGATGGCCGGAATCGGCAGACCGAGAATGGCCCGCGCGTGCAGGGCGAACTCGGACAGATCCTGGGAAATCAGCGTCACCAGCCCGGTGTCGTGCGGGCGCGGCGAGACTTCGCTGAACCATACCTGGTCGCCCTTGATGAACAGCTCCACGCCGAACAGGCCACGGCCACCGAGCGCCTCGGTGACGGCCAAGGCCACCCGCTCGGATTCGGCCAGAGCCTTGGCGCTCATCGCCTGCGGCTGCCAGGACTCGTGGTAGTCGCCCTTGACCTGGCGATGGCCGACCGGCGCGCAGAACGAGGTACCGCCAACGTGACGCACGGTGAGCAGGGTGATCTCGTAGTCGAAGTCGATAAAGCCTTCCACTATCACTCTACCCTTGCCGGCGCGGCCACCCTCCTGGGCGTAATCCCAGGAAGCCTGCAGGTCGGCGTCGCTCTTCAGTACGCTCTGGCCCTTGCCGGAGGAGCTCATGATCGGCTTGACCACGCAAGGGTAGCCGACCGCTTTCACCGCCTCGGCATAGGCCTCGAAGGTGTCGGCGAAGTGATAGGGCGAAGTCGGCAGGCCCAGCTCCTCGGCGGCCAGGCGGCGGATGCCCTCGCGGTTCATGGTCAGCTTGGCGGCGCGGGCGGTGGGCACCACGGTGAAGCCCTCGGCCTCCAGCTCGACCAGGGTATCGGTGGCAATCGCCTCGATTTCCGGGACGATGTAGTGCGGCTGCTCCATCTCGATCACCGCGCGCAGGGCCGCACCGTCGAGCATGCTGAGCACATGGCTGCGGTGCGCCACCTGCATGGCCGGAGCATTGGCGTAGCGGTCGACGGCGATCACTTCGCAGCCCAGGCGCTGCAGCTCGATCACCACTTCCTTGCCCAGCTCGCCGGAGCCACAGAGCAGGACGCGGGTCGCGGTGGGCGACAAGGGGGTGCCGATACGGGGCATGCGGATGTCCTCGGAAAAGGGAGAAAGGGAATTCAGGGGCGTGCAGGCTGCTGCAGGAACTGCCCGGCGGCGCGGGTACGCTCGGCGCAGCGTTGCAGCACGTCACGGCGCTCGTCGTTGCTCATGCGCCCCCACAGGGTGATCTCGGCCGCCGTGCGCTGGCAGCCGATGCAGATATCCTGCTCGTCCAGCGCGCAGACGCTGACGCAGGGCGACTTGACCGGGCGTTCGTCGCTCATGCTTCGTCCTCGGCCAGGTCGCGCGCATAGCGCTGGGCGTTGTGCACGTAGTGGGCGGCGCTGCCTTCGAGCATCTTGCGCTGCTGCTCGGTGAGCTCGCGCACCACCTTGCCCGGGCTGCCCATCACCAGGCTGCCATCGGGAATCACCTTGCCCTCGGGGATCAGGCTGTTGGCGCCGATGATGCAGTACTTGCCGATCTTGGCGCCGTTGAGGATCACCGCGTTGATGCCGATCAGGCTGTAATCGTCCACCGTGCAGCCGTGCATCATCACGTTGTGGCCGACGGTGACGCCCTTGCCGAGGGTCAGCGGGAAGCCCATGTCGGTGTGCATCACCGTACCGTCCTGCACGTTGCTGTTCTCGCCGATATGGATCAGCTCGTTGTCGCCGCGCAGTACGGCGCCGAACCAGACGCTGGCGCCCTTGTCCAGGCGCACCTTGCCGATCACCGCCGCAGTCGGGGCAATCCAGCTCTCGGGATGGGCCTCGACGCGCGCGTCACCCAAACGGTACTTCATGGCGAATCCTCTCAGACCTTGATGACCCGGACCGACGGTTGCGGCGGCTGCGCCAGGTCGATGCCGGCGCCGAAGGCGACATTGACCAGTTCGACGATCATCACCGCCGTCAGGCCCCAGATCTTGTAGTTGTCGTAGTGATAACAGGGCACGTACCAGCTGCGCCCCTCGTAGTCGATGCGGTGGGTGACCTCGCGCGGGGTCTCCAGGAAAAAGCGCAGCGGCACCGAGAACACCGAGGCGATCTCGTCGTCGTTGGCGCGGTACTCGACGTAGTCCGGCACCACGCCGACATAGGGCGTGACATGGATGCCGAAACGCGACACCAGCGGGCTGAGCGGGCCGACGATCTCCACCAGGCCGGGCGGCAGGCCCACCTCCTCCTCCGCCTCGCGCAGGGCGGTAAAGGCCAGGTCGGGGTCGGTGGCATCGCGGCGGCCGCCAGGGAAGGCCACTTCGCCACCGTGGGTGGACAGGCCGCTGGCACGCAGGGTCAGCACCAGCTCCGGGTCGTCACTGCGGGTCAGCGGCACCAGCACGGCCGCCTGCGGGTGCTGCCGGTCGGTCTCCAGGATGCGCGGACTGTGGCCGCGCACGCGCTGCAGGAGCTCGTCGAGCATGATGATTCTCGGTTCTTCTGGGTTCTTATCTTCTGTCCGGCATCATGGCACGAAGGCGCGGCCCGCCCAAGACCCCAGACGCGCGGAGCGGCTTGCCGAGCGCGCCCGGCGGCGCCAACATGGGCAACGAATCAGGAGAACGCGGCATGAAATTCTGCAGCCAGTGCGGTGGTCCGGTGGAGCAGCGCATTCCCCAGGGCGACAATCGCCTGCGCTACGTCTGCCCGCAGTGCCAGACCATCCATTACCAGAACCCGCGCATCGTCGCCGGATGCCTTCCGGTATGGGGCGAGCAGGTGCTGCTGTGCCGTCGCGCCATCGAACCGCGCCGCGGCTTCTGGACCCTGCCGGCCGGCTTCATGGAGAACGGCGAGACCATGGCCGAAGCGGCCATGCGCGAGACCGACGAAGAAGCCTGCGCACGGGTACGCGACCTGCACCTCTACACCCTGTTCGACCTGCCGCATATCAGCCAGCTGTACGTGTTCTTCCGCGCAGAACTGATCGACCTGGAATTCCGCGCCGGCGAGGAGAGCCTGGAGGTGCAGCTGTTCCACGAGCACGAGGTGCCGTGGCAGGAACTGGCCTTCCCTACCGTTGGTCGCACCCTCAAGTGCTTCTTCGCCGACCGCCGCGAGCAGCACTACCCGATCCGCAACGAGGGCATGGCGCCGCTGCGCCCGCGCGACTGAGGCCGTCTATAGTCCTTGCTGGCCCCGTGACCGGCCGCACAAGGAGGCACCATGGACACCAGCGAACACAACCTGAGCGGCCTGTTCAAGCAGCTCGGCCTGGCCAACGGCAAGACCGAGATCGAAGCCTTCCTGCGCGAGCACCGCCTGGCCGAGGGCCAGGCCCTGCCCAAGGCGCCATTCTGGAACAAGGCCCAGGCGCAGTTCCTCAGCGAGGCGCTGGCCGACGACTCGGACTGGGCCGAGCTGGCCGACGAACTGGCCGTGCTGTTGTCGCCCTGAATCAGAGCACCAGCGGCAGCCGCAACAGGCTGGCCGCCACCAGCGGGTCGTCGGCGTCGGTCACCAGCAGCAGGCTGCCGTCTGCGGCCAGGGCAATACCTTCGACCTTCCAGCGCCCCGCCAGCTGCGCCAGACGACGCACCTGCCCGTCGGCCTCCACCAAACCGATCACCGCCCCCAGGCAGGCCCCGTCGTTGTAGCTATCCGCGGTGTTCTCGGCCACCGCGCTGAACAACCAGCCGCCATCGGCCAGTGCGGCACCATCGGTAAAGCCCAGGGCCACGCCCTGCAGCTCGCCCAGCTCCAGCCGCTGGATGGCACGCGGTGCCGGCGCCTCGCTCAGGCCAAGCAGCCAATCACGTAGCGCGTGCCAGGCATAACGCACGGCGGCATTCCCCGCCTGTCCCTGGTTGCCGCGCTGCAGCAGGAGAAACTCATCGCCGAGCAGGAAGCCGCCCTCGATATTCAGGTCGGCAAACTGCGCGTGCAGCGGCCGGTACAGCGGAGCCAGGTCGATCAGCCTCGGCGCGGCCTGCTCAACCAAGCCCAGCAGCACCCCGCGCTGACGGTCTGGGGTCGAACCAGAACCCAGCGCCAGCAGCGCACCCTGGGCAAAATCGGCCATGGCCGGCAACAGCGCCAGCGCCTCCAGATCGGGTTTGGCCGCCTTGCGGGCCTTCTTCTCGGCCGGCAGGCTGCCCTCGAACAACCGCACCAGGCGTCCCGGCGCGGGGTCGCCAAGGTCGAACACGCCAAGATGCAGCTCGTCGTCAGCCACCACGAACAGGCGCTCGGCCACCCGCACCAGGGCGCTGGCCGCACTCAGGTGCGCCTGCGGCAATTGCAGCTCACGTAACAGTTCGGGCTGAGACATCGTCATCTCCTGGGTCGGCGCCCGATGCTAACCAGGCCTCCGTCCGACTGGCGAGCATTGAACATCGTTCTCGGCATAGGCAGACTCTCGCGCTATAACAAACTCGATACTCTGCCCGGAACATCGCAATGCGCTGGTTGATCGCCCTACTCTGTCTTTCTGTCGTCAGCCTGAGCCACGCTTCCACGGCCCCCACCCTGCGCGGCAAGCCGGTGGACAAGGTGCTGGTGGTCAAATCGGAGCGCAAGCTGCACCTGATGGGGCGCGGCGAAGTGCTCAAGTCCTATCGCATTTCGCTGGGCAAGGAGCCCACCGGCGCCAAGGTGCGCGAGGGCGACCTGCGCACCCCGGAAGGCTTCTACTGGATCGACTGGCGCAAGACCAGCGACAAGTACAACCTGTCCATGCACATCTCCTACCCCAACGCCCGTGATGCCGCCAATGCGCGCAAGAAAGGCGTTTCCGCCGGCGGCATGATCATGATCCACGGCACCCCGCTGGATGACGAATATCCCGAGTGGTTCTTCAGCACCCTGGACTGGACCGAAGGCTGCATTGCCATGCGCAACGCCGACATGCGCGAAGTATGGAACCTGGTGCAGGACGGTACGCTGATCGAAATCCGCCCCTGAGGATTTGCTGCGCGCCGACCTTGCGTCGCAGGAAGAAAGCCAGGCCCCAGCTCGCAGGCTCCTGAATCTCCACCTGCCCCTGCTCCGAACCCGGCACAGTCGGGCGCCTTGTGCATGCGCCCGAACACCATTTGCCCCGCTTTAATTGGCGCGATAAATTGTTGCGCAGGTATCGAGCAGGCATTCCACCATGAAACAAGCGCAATCCTGTGCCGCCCTGCAGCTGGACAACCAGCTGTGCTTCGCGCTGCACTCCACCTCCCTGCTGATGACCAAGGCCTACAAGCCCCTGCTGCAGAGCATCGGCCTGACCTACCCGCAATACCTGGCCATGCTGGTGCTGTGGGAAGGCGATGGCATCACGGTCGGCGAGATCAGCACCCGCCTGCTCACCGATCCCGGCTCGCTCACCCCGCTACTCAAGCGCCTGGAAGCCGAGGCCCTGCTCACCCGCACCCGCAGCAGCGCCGACGAGCGCGTGGTGGAACTGCGCCTGACCGAGAAAGGCCGCAGCCTGCAACAGCAAGCCGAGCGCTTTCCCGCCTGCATCCTCGAAGCCAGCGGCCAACCGCTGGAGCAAATCAACGCTCTGCGTGACCAGATCATCGCCCTGCGCGACCAGCTGCAGAGGTCTCTCTGACCTGGCCGCCGCCCGCTCCAGGGCGGCATCGGCGCACTCGACCGCCGCCCATCTTGCCGACGCATCGAATCCTTCGCTTCGATTCATCTAATAATTAGTTTGCGCGCAAAATTAAATCGCACTAGATTTCACACCAAGCGCTTACTTAGCGCGCAAACCTTTAGACAGCAAAATAAATCGGAGACACCGCCATGCACAGCATCAAAGCCCTCTACACCGCTACCGCCACTGCCACCGGAGGCCGCGACGGCCGTGCCGTTTCCTCCGACGGCTTACTCGACGTCAAGCTCACCACCCCGCGCGAACTGGGCGGTGCCGGCGGCGAAGCCACCAACCCCGAGCAACTGTTCGCCGCCGGTTACTCGGCCTGCTTCATCGGCGCTCTGAAGTTCGTTGCCAGCCAGAAGAAGCAGGCCCTCCCGGCCAATACCTCGATCACCGGCAAGGTCGGCATCGGTCAGATTCCCGGGGGCTTCGGCCTGGAAGTGGAGCTGAACATCAGCCTGCCGGGTCTGGACCAGAACAGCGCACAAGCACTGGTCGACGCCGCCCACCAGGTCTGCCCCTACTCCAACGCCACCCGCGGCAACATCGACGTGCGCCTGAACGTCAACGTCTGACCCCCACCGGGCGGGCCTGCCCCGCAGCGCCCGCCGCCACCGCCCGAGCCATGAGGACCCGAATCATGAAGAACGTCAGCACGCTGCTTTCCGGCGCTGTTCTCGCAGTCGCCATCGGTAACGCCTTCGCCGCCGGCAGCCCCGGCGTGGAACACCATACCCAGGCCTTCCTCCAGGCCCTGGAAGCCGGCGGCGGTAAGCCGCTGGAAACCCTCAGCCCGCAGGACGCCCGCGCCGTGCTGGTCGGCGCGCAGGCCTCGGTCAAGGTCGATCTGTCCGGTGTGACGGTATCGGAGAAGACCATCGAAGCCTCTGGCCAGTCGATTCCGCTGACCATCGTCCGCCCCGAGGGCGTACAGGGCGACCTGCCGGTATTCATGTTCTTCCACGGCGGTGGCTGGGTGCTCGGCGACTACCCGACCCACGCGCGCCTGATACGCGACCTGGTGGTGCACTCCGGCGCCGTGGCCGTCTATGTCGGCTACACGCCGTCGCCGGAAGCACAATATCCGACTGCCATCGACCAGGCTTATGCGGCTACCCGCTGGGTCGGCGAACACGGCAAGGAAATCCAGGTCGACAGCTCGCGCCTGGCCGTGGCCGGCAACAGCGTCGGCGGCAATATGGCCGCCGTCGTGGCACTGAAAGCCAAGGAAGCAGGTACACCCAAGCTGAGTTTCCAGCTGCTGCTGTGGCCGGTGACCGATGCCAACCTGGAAACCGCTTCCTACAACCAGTTCGCCCAGGGCCACTTCCTGACCAAGCCGCTGATGAAATGGTTCTGGGACAACTACACCACCGACCCGAAGCAGCGCGCCGAGCGCTTCGCCTCGCCACTGCAGGCCACCACCGAGCAGCTCAAGGGCCTACCACCGGCCCTGGTGCAGACCGCCGAGTTCGACGTACTGCGTGACGAGGGCGAGGCCTATGCACGCAAGCTGGATGCCGCCGGCGTCACCGTCACCGCCGTGCGCTACAACGGCATGATCCACGACTACGGCCTGCTCAACCCGCTGGCGCATATCCCGGCCGTGCAGGCCTCCCTGCGCCAGGCCGGCGCCGAGCTGAAGCAGCACCTGCAGTAAAGCGGCAGGCGGAAACGAAAAAGCCCCGGCATGCCGGGGCTTCTTTTATCGGGAACGATCAGAATTGCAGGTCGGACAGCCGCCACACATCGAACGCCGGCGTCTCGTACGGATGAGCCTTCTTCATGGCCTTGACGGTGTCGTGAATCAGTTCGTCGGCCACCACCAGTTCCACCTTCCACTCGGCGACTTCCTCGACCTGGCCTGGCTGGCCGATGAACGGCTCACTGCCGGCCAGTGGGCGGAACTGGCCCTGGCCCAGGGTCTGCCAGCAACAGCTGTCGTAATGCCCGACGCGCCCAGCCCCCGCCGCGAAGATGGCGGCCTTCACTTCGTCCAGGTGGCTCTCCGGCACATAGAAACAGAATTTGTACATCCAGCCCCTCCGAGCTCCGACGAATACAGCGGCCTGAGCCGCACTGCCAAGTGCGATAATGGCATTCTGCCTTATCAACCTGGCGCGGCCTAGTTCGCAACTCTGCATTGGAGCCCCAGGAGGGCTAATCGTCCATTTACCGGATAGAGCCTTTGGCCATAAGACAGAGGGCCTTAATCACCCTTTGCGAAACGGCGCCAGCGTGCTCTCAGACCCTCGGCAGGCGGACTGTGGCTGCCGTCGCAATAGGGCAGGCGCTGCGACAGGCCACAACGACAGAGCAGCACGAACTGCTGGCGCACGGGTTCGAGAGGCAGCCCTTCGGCGCAGCCGGGAGAACAGTCGGGAAGCACGGGCGAGCGCCCGCAGCGGCACAGCAGATGGGTCTCGCCGGGGTTGACCTGGCGGACTTCGGGAAGCTTGGGATCTTGCGGGTCTGACACGACAGCCCTCTCCCGCCCTTCGGGCACCCTCTCCCATCGCTGGGAGAGGGGCAACGGCCGGTGTTAGTCGACCCAGACGCGCGCATTGCGGAACATGCGCATCCAGCCGGCGTCTTCCTGCCACTCGTCCGGGCGCCAGGAGTTCTGCACGGCGCGGAACACCCGCTCCGGGTGCGGCATCATGATGGTCACGCGGCCATCGCGGCTGCACAGACCGGTGATGCCGCGCGGCGAGCCGTTCGGGTTGGCCGGGTAGCTCTCGGTGACCTTGCCGTGGTTGTCGATAAAGCGCATCGCCACGGTGCCGGACAGATCGGCTTCCAGCAGCGCCTCCTCGCTCTCGAACTCGGCATGGCCTTCGCCGTGGGCGATGGCGATCGGCATGCGCGAACCGGCCATGCCGCGCAGGAAGATCGACGCCGACTCCTGCACCTGGACCATGGCCACACGGGCCTCGAACTGCTCCGAGCGGTTGCGCACGAAGTGCGGCCAGAACTCGGTACCGGGGATCAACTCGTGCAGGTTGCTCATCATCTGGCAGCCGTTGCACACGCCGAGGGCGAAGCTGTCCTTGCGCTCGAAGAACGCCTGGAAGCCATCACGGGCACGGGCGTTGAACAGGATCGACTTGGCCCAGCCCTCGCCGGCGCCGAGCACGTCACCGTAGGAGAAGCCACCGCAGGCCACCAGGCCCTTGAACTCGTCCAGGCTGACGCGACCGGCGAGAATATCGCTCATGTGCACGTCGATGGCGCTGAAGCCAGCGCGGTCGAAGGCCGCAGCCATCTCCACCTGGCCGTTGACGCCCTGCTCGCGGAGGATCGCCACCTGCGGACGCACGCCCTTCTTGATGTAGGGTGCAGCGATGTCCTGGTTGACGTCGAAGCTCAGCTTGGTGGACAGACCCGGATTGTCCTCGTCGAGGATCAGGTCGAATTCCTGGTCGGCGCAGTCGGCGTTGTCGCGCAGGCGCTGGATCTGGTAGCTGGTCTCGGCCCACTGGCGCTGCAGCAGACGGCGCTGGCCGCCGAACACCGGCTCGCCATTGAAGCTGATAGCCACGTCGCTGCCGTTGACCGGCTGGCCGATCACCGCCACGCAGTCGTCGAGGCCGGCGGCGCTGAACTGGGCGAGGACTTCCGGGGTGGCGTCCTGACGCACCTGAATCACCGCACCCAGCTCCTCGTTGAACAGCACGGCAGCCAGTTCGGAGGCCTCGTCGGCCAGGCCGTCGAGGAACAGGTTGAGGCCGCAGTGGCCGGCGAAGGCCATTTCCAGCACGGTGGTCAGCAGGCCGCCGTCAGAGCGGTCGTGGTAGGCCAGGATATGGCCGTCGGCATTCAGCCCCTGGATCACGGCGAAGAACGCCTTGAGGTCTTCGGCGTCGTCCACGTCCGGCACGGCCTGGCCGAGCTGGGCGTGGGTCTGCGCCAGGATCGAGCCGCCCATGCGGTTCTGCCCGCGGCCCAGGTCGATCAGGATCAGGTCGGTCTCGCCCTTGTCCAGACGCAGCTGCGGGGTCAGGGTCTGACGCACGTCCTGCACCGGGGCGAAGCCCGAGATCACCAGCGACAGCGGCGAAGTCACGCTCTTCTCCGCGCCGTTATCCTGCCAGCGGGTCTTCATGGACATGGAGTCCTTGCCCACCGGAATGGTGATACCCAGCGCCGGGCACAGCTCCATGCCCACCGCCTTGACGGTGTCGTACAGGCGCGCGTCCTCACCCGGGTGGCCGGCAGCGGCCATCCAGTTGGCGGACAGCTTGATGTCGGACAACTTCTCGATGCGCGCCGCCGCCAGGT
Source organism: Pseudomonas stagnisoli (assembly GCF_048595745.1). NCBI lineage: Bacteria > Pseudomonadati > Pseudomonadota > Gammaproteobacteria > Pseudomonadales > Pseudomonadaceae > Pseudomonas > Pseudomonas stagnisoli. The sequence continues at coordinate 1,161,854 of NZ_CP184361.1, read as the reverse complement.
TGGTGATGGTCTCGCCCACGGCCATCCGGCCGGAAGCCGGCGCATCCAGCAGGGCCAGCGGCGTACGCTCGCCCATGGCCATGGCTTCGCCGGTGTAGACGTCGAAGCTGGTGGCGGTGACGGCACAGTCGGCCACCGGCACCTGCCACGGGCCAACCATCTGGTCACGAGCCACCAGGCCGGTGATGGTGCGGTCGCCGATGGTGATCAGGAAACTCTTGCTGGCCACGGCCGGGTGGCGCAGCACGCGCTCGACGGCTTCTCCGATATCGACTTGGGCGGCATCGAAGTCATCGCCCTGCTCCGCTTCGCGGGTCACGCTGCGGTGCATGCGCGGCGGCTTGCCCAGCAGCACATTGAGCGGCATGTCCACCGGCTTGTTGCCGAAGTGGCTGTCGGAGACGGTCAGGTGCGGCTCGGCAATGGCCTCGCCGACCACGGCGAACGGGCAGCGCTCGCGCTCGCAGATGGCCTTGAAGCGCTCGAAGTCGGCGGCGTCCACGCTCATCACGTAGCGCTCCTGCGACTCGTTGCACCAGATCTCCAGCGGGGCCATGCCCGGCTCGTCGTTCGGCACAGCGCGCAGCTCGAAGCGACCGCCACGGCCACCGTCGTTGATCAGTTCCGGCAGGGCGTTGGAGATACCGCCGGCACCGACGTCGTGGATGAACTTGATCGGGTTGTCAGCGCCCAGCTGCCAGCAGCGGTCGATCACTTCCTGGCAACGACGCTCCATTTCCGGGTTGTCGCGCTGCACCGAGGCGAAGTCCAGGTCGGCGGAGCTGGCGCCGGTGGCCATGGAGGAGGCAGCACCGCCGCCCAGGCCGATCAGCATGGCCGGGCCGCCGAGTACGATCAGCTTGGCGCCGACCGAGATCTCGCCCTTCTGCACATGCTCTTCACGAATGTTGCCGAGGCCGCCGGCCAGCATGATCGGCTTGTGGTAGCCGCGTACTTCCTCACCGCGCGGGCTCTGCACGGCCTGCTCGAAGGTGCGGAAGTAGCCGTTCAGCGCCGGGCGGCCGAATTCATTGTTGAACGCGGCGCCGCCCAGCGGGCCTTCGATCATGATGTCCAGCGCGGTAACGATGCGCTCGGGCTTGCCGTAGGGTTTCTCCCAGGGCTGCTCGAAACCGGGGATGTTCAGGTTGGACACGGTGAAGCCGGTCAGGCCAGCCTTCGGCTTGGCGCCGCGGCCGGTGGCGCCTTCGTCGCGAATCTCGCCGCCGGAGCCGGTGGAGGCGCCGGGGAACGGGGCGATGGCGGTCGGGTGATTGTGGGTTTCCACCTTCATCAGGATGTGCACCGGCTCCTGGGTCGCGCCGTACTCGCGGGTGGCCGGGTTGGGGAAGAAACGCCCGGCCTGGTGGCCGACGATCACCGAAGCGTTGTCCTTGTAGGCGGACAGTACGCCGTCGCGGTGCATCTCGTAGGTGTTCTTGATCATGCCGAACAGCGACTTGTCCTGGCTCTCGCCGTCGATGTCCCAGCTGGCATTGAAGATCTTGTGGCGGCAGTGCTCGGAGTTGGCCTGGGCGAACATCATCAGCTCGACGTCATGCGGGTTGCGGCCCAGCTCGACGAAGCTTTTCACCAGGTAATCGATCTCGTCCTCGGCCAGGGCCAGGCCCAGCTCGGCGTTGGCCTTCTCCAGTGCGGCGCGACCGCCACCGAGCACATCCACGGCGGTCAGCGGCTTGGGCTCGGCATGGCTGAACAGGCCGGCGGCCTCTTCCAGCGCGCCCAGCACCAGCTGGGTCATGCGGTCGTGCAGTACGGCGGCGACGGCCTGCTGGTCAGCGGCGCTGAGTTCACCGGAGACGTAGTAGGCGATACCGCGCTCCAGGCGCTCGATCTTGGCCAGACCGCAGTTGCGGGCGATGTCACTGGCCTTGCTCGACCACGGCGAGATGGTGCCGAAACGGGGAATCACCAGGAACAGCTGACCACTGGGCTCCTGCACCGGCACGCTCGGGCCGTACTTCAGCAACCGGGCCAGTACCTGCTCTTCGGGGGCGTCAAGCACGCCGGTCACTTCGGCGAAGTGCGCAAACTCGGCATACAGCCCGGTCACGGCAGGGACCTTGGCGGTCAGTTGCGAAAGCAGTTTGCCGTGGCGGAAGGCGGAAAGAGCGGGCGTGCCGCGCAGGATCAACATCGTGAACAGCCTCAGGGGGTGCTTAGAGGCCGTGCATTCTAGCCTAAAGCACCGCGCCGCGGCACCCTCGGCAGTGCTAGCAGAGCGCCGTAATACTGTCGAGATATGGCGCCTATCGGGCTTTGCGTATACTGCGCCGATGTTTGCACACACCGCGTTGCGCATCCGTTCGGCCGCCGGCCTGCTGGCGACTGCTTTCTTCCTGCTGCTCGCGGGCTGCGATGACTCCCCGGAGGCACGCCAGCCCAGCACTCCCGAGCGCGTGCAGGAGGAAGGCGTGCTGCGCGTGGTCACCCGCAACAGCCCCACCACCTACTTTCAGGACCGCGCCGGCGAGACCGGGTTCGAGTACGAACTGACCAAGCGCTTCGCCGAGCAGCTCGGCGTCGAGCTGAAAGTGGAAACCGCGGACAACCTCGACGACCTGTTCACCCGCCTCAACCAGCCGGGCGGCCCGGTGCTGGCTGCGGCCGGCCTGGTCGCCAGTGAAGGGCGCAAGGGCCAGGCCAACTTTTCCCACGCCTACCTGGAGGTCACCCCCCAGGTGGTCTACCGCGATGGCCAGCGCCGCCCCAGCCGCCCCGAGGACCTCATCGGCCGGCGCATTCTGGTGCTCAAGGGCAGCAGCCATGCCGAGCAGCTGGCCGAGCTGAAGCAGACCCTGCCGGAGCTGCAGTACGAGGAATCCACCGATGTCGAGGTGGTCGACCTGCTGCGCATGGTCGACGAGGGCCAGGTCGACCTGACCCTGGTCGACTCCAACGAGCTGGCCATGAACCAGGTGTACTTCCCCAATGTGCGCGTGGCCTTCGATCTGGGCGGCGCGCGCAGCCTGGGCTGGGCCGTGGCCGCCGGCAGCGATCAGAGCCTGCTGCAGGAGGTCGATCATTTTCTCGCCGAGGTCGAGGAGAACGGCACCCTGCAGCGCCTCAAGGAGCGCTACTACGGGCATGTCGACGTACTCGGCTACGTCGGCGCCTACACCTTTGCCAAGCACCTGCAGCAGCGCCTGCCGCGCTACGAGCAGAGTTTCCGCCAGGCTGCCGAGAAGCACCGGGTCGACTGGCGCCTGCTCGCCGCCATCGGCTACCAGGAATCGCTGTGGACTGCGGACGCCACCTCCAAGACCGGCGTGCGCGGCCTGATGATGCTGACCCAGGACACGGCCCAGGCCATGGGCGTGGTCAACCGCCTGGACCCACGCCAGAGCATTGCCGGCGGCGCCAAGTATTTTGCCCTGGTGCACAGCGGCCTGACCGAGGACATGAGCGAACCGGACCGCACCTGGTTCGCCCTGGCCGCCTACAACATCGGCATCGCCCACCTGGCCGACGCGCGCAAGCTGGCCCAGGCCGAAGGCCTGAACCCGAACAAATGGCTGGACGTGCAGAAGATGCTGCCACGGCTTTCGCAGAAGCGCTGGTACAGCAAGACGCGCTATGGTTATGCGCGCGGCGGCGAAACCGTGCACTTCGTGCGCAACGTGCGGCGCTACTACGACATCCTCAACTGGGTGACCCAGCCACAACTGGAAGGCAGCCGCGTCGCCGAGAGCGGCCTGCATGTGCCAGGGGTGAACAAGACCATCCCCAAGGATGAGCCCACCCAGCTGTAATCAGCGAACCTGCTGACTCCCCTTTGCACAATGACTACGCGCCTGCACGTCGGCGGGCAGCGCTCGGTAGCGGCCCATGCAAACCGCCATGCTCTCCATGGCCTGCACACTCAAACGGGCCTGCTCATCAACCCGGATCAGGTAGGCGTGGTTGTAGTGCGCACGATCAAACCAGGGCTCGATATCCTGCGCACTGGTGACGCAGAGGTACTGCATCTGCACGCTGAAGCCCCTCACCTTGTCCTTGCGCAGAATGTGGTGGTACTTCATCCAGTCGCCGTCGCGCTGCGCCTGCCGGACCGCCTCACGGCAGCTCTCCAGATCGGTGATATCCGGCTCATGCAGGAAGATGCTGTGCGCCAGGGTGGTGTCGTTCACGCCCGCCGAAGCGAGTAGATATACCTTCTCCTCGGCGGCCTGCGCGGACAGACCGGCCAGCATCAGCAGCAAACCCAATACTTCTTTCAAACGTACAGCTCCGATTTGCAAAGAGCGCGCAGACTAGCAGCGGCGCTCTAGGATGCCCAGCAGGCTAGCTACGCCGGGCCTTGAAGAAGGCGCTGAGCATTTCGCTGCACTCCTGCGCCAGCACCCCGCCCTCGATCAACACCCGGTGATTGAGGAAGTGCTGACTGAAGAACTGCCCACGACTGACCGCTACCCCGGCCTTAGGCTCGGTGGTGCCGTAGACCACCCGACTGACTCGGGAATGCACGATCAGCCCGGCGCACATACTGCAAGGCTCGAGGGTCACGTACAGGGTGCTGCCGGGTAGTCGGTAGTTGTGCACGGCGGCAGCGGCGGCGCGGATCGCCACCATCTCGGCATGGGCACTGGGGTCACTGGTGGAAATCGGGCAATTGAAGCCGCGCCCGATCACCTCGCCGTCCTGCACCAGCACGGCGCCCACCGGCACTTCGCCTCTTTGCGCTCCCTCGGCGGCCAGCGCCAGTGCCTCGCGCATGAAACGCTCGTCCTGGCTGCGGTCGATGATCTTCGGTTGGCGCATCAGACCACCTCGATGGCGGCCATCAGGCCGGTTTCCATATGGTCGATCACGTGGCAGTGGAACATCCACACCCCCGGATTATCGGCGACAAAGGCGATGCGCGCCGTCTCGTTCTTGCCCACCAGGTAGGTGTCGGTGAAGTACGGCACGATGTCCTTGCGGTCCGAATCCAGCACCTTGAAGCTCATGCCGTGCAAATGAATCGGGTGCTGGTACTGCGCCATGTTGCGCAGCACGAAGATGTAATGCCCACCCTGCCTGAGGCTGGCAATGGGCCGCTCGGCACAGCGTTTGTCGTTGATGTCCCAGGCCTGGCCGTTGATCTGCCAGTACTTGTAGCTGCCGCCCTGACTCACGTCGCCGGACAGCGCGGCGGCCCACTCGAAGTTGAAACGCAAGGTCTCGGCGCGCGCCAGATCCGGCTCGGCCAGCGGGTTGGCCGGCAGCGCCGGCGGCCAGTCGCCAGCGCCCTCGGCACTGGCCACGCTCCGGATCGTGGCGAGGCGCAGCGGGCCGTTGCGCAGCGGCAGCTCGGCACCGGCAGCCGGCACCTTCAGCGCCAAATCCAGGCGCATGCCCGGGCCCAGCCAGTATTCCTTGCCCAACGACCGCGGCGCCACGGGGTTGCCGTCCAGCGCGTAGATGCGCGCCTCGCCACCCGGCAGGTTGAGGCGATAGGTAATGGTGTTATCGACGTTGATCAGGCGCAGACGCACCACCTGGCCGGCTGGCAGCTCCAGGGTCGGGTTGGGCACGCCGTTGATGCTCGACAGACGTCCGCGCGTGCCTTCGCGAGCAGCCTGGCGCGGCACCAGAAACTCGGTGAAGGCGCCCTGCTCGTCCACATGCCAGGTCTTCAGGCACAACGTGCGCTCATGGACGAAGCCGCTCGGCTCACGCTCCTCGACGATCAGCGGACCGACCAGACCACGCCCCAGTTGCTCATGGCTGGCGGTGTGCGGGTGATACCAGTAGCTGCCGGCGTCCGGGCAGACGAAGTCGTAATCGAAGAACTCGCCAGGCTTGACCGGCAGCTGCGACACATAGGGCACGCCGTCCATCTCCAGCGGCAGGCGGATGCCGTGCCAGTGGATGGTGGTCTCCACCTCGAGCCGATTGATGAAACGCACGCGCAGGCGCTCGCCCTGCCGGCAGCGCAGCTCCAGGCCCGGCGCCTGGCCACCGTAGGCCCAGGCCGGGGTGACCCGACCCGGCACCAGTTCCAGGTCCAGCGGCGCGGCGATCAGTTCGTAGTCGTGGGTTGCCACGTTCTCGGGACGACCCAACCAGTAGCGCACGCCACCGGCACCGAGGCCGGCCACACCCAGCCCGGCCATGCCGGCGAGTATCTGTCTGCGGGTAAAGGCCATCGTCATCCCCATCGACCAGGTATTTGCGACATTTTCTCATCACCAGCGCAATGCAGCGAGTCGCAGATTGCCGCAGGCAGAAACGACAAGGGCAGCTCACGCTGCCCCTGCTCACACCCTCAGGTGCTTATTCCCACTCGATGGTCGCCGGCGGCTTGCTCGACACGTCGTAGGTGACGCGGGAGATGCCGGAGATCTCGTTGATGATGCGGTTGGAGACCTTCTCCAGCAGCTCGTAGGGCAGGTGCGCCCAGCGTGCAGTCATGAAGTCGATGGTTTCCACGGCACGCAGGGCGACGACCCAGGCGTAGCGACGGCCGTCGCCGACCACACCGACCGACTTCACCGGCTGGAACACCACGAAGGCCTGGCTGGTCTTGTGGTACCAGTCGAAGTTGCGCAGCTCTTCGATGAAGATGTGGTCGGCCAGACGCAGCAGGTCGGCGTACTCCTTCTTCACCTCGCCGAGGATGCGCACACCCAGGCCCGGGCCCGGGAACGGGTGGCGATAGACCATGTCGTAGGGCAGGCCCAGTTCCAGGCCGATCTTGCGCACCTCGTCCTTGAACAGCTCGCGCAGCGGCTCGACCAGGGAGAACTGCATGTCCTCCGGCAGGCCGCCGACGTTGTGGTGGGACTTGATCACGTGGGCCTTGCCGGTCTTGGCGCCGGCCGACTCGATCACGTCCGGGTAGATGGTGCCCTGGGCGAGGAACTTCACGTCTTGGAGCTTGGTGGCTTCCTGGTCGAACACCTCGATAAAGGTGCGACCGATGATCTTGCGCTTCTCTTCCGGGTCGGACACGCCGGCCAGGCGGCCGAGGAACAGGTCCTCGGCGTTGGCGCGGATCACCTTGACGCCCATGTTCTCGGCGAACATGGCCATCACCTGGTCGCCTTCCTTGTGGCGCAGCAGACCGTTGTCGACGAACACGCAGGTCAGCTGGTCGCCGATGGCCTTGTGCAGCAGGGCTGCAACCACCGAGGAGTCGACGCCGCCGGACAGGCCGAGCAGCACCTTGGAGGAGCCCACCTGGGCACGCACGGTGGCAATGGCGTCCTCGACAATATTGGCCGGAGTCCACAGGGCCGCGCAGCCGCAGATGTCGAGGATGAAGCGCGAAAGGATGCGCCCGCCCTGCTTGGTGTGTGTCACTTCCGGGTGGAACTGCACGCCATAGTAGGCGCGGCTGTCGTCGGCCATGGCGGCGATCGGGCAGCTCGGAGTGCTGGCCAGGATATGGAAGCCGGCGGGCATGGCGGTGACCTTATCGCCGTGGCTCATCCACACGTCCAGACCGAGCACGCCGTCGGTATCCACATGGTCTTCAATGCCGTCGAGCAGGCGCGCCTTGCCGACGATATCGACGCGGGCATAGCCGAACTCGCGCAGGTCGGAACCTTCCACCTTGCCGCCCAGCTGCTCGGCCATGGTCTGCATGCCGTAGCAGATGCCGAACAGCGGCACACCCAGATCGAACACCGCCTGCGGCGCGCGCGGGCTGCCCGCCTCGTGCACCGACTCCGGACCACCGGCGAGGATGATGCCGCGCGGGGCGAAGGCGCGAATGGCCGCGTCTTCCATGTCGAACGGGTGGATCTCGCAGTACACGCCGATTTCGCGCACACGGCGGGCGATCAGCTGGGTGTACTGGGAACCGAAGTCCAGAATGAGGATGCGGTGGGCGTGAATGTCGTGGGCCATGGCCGTCTCTCGTAGCGGAATTCACAAATGACACGGGGCTGATCAGTCAGCCCCGTGTCGAGTCAATGCAATGGACCTTAGCCCACGCGGTAGTTCGGGGCTTCTTTGGTGATCTGCACATCGTGCACGTGCGACTCGGCCATGCCGGCGCCGGTGATACGCACGAACTGCGGCTTGGTGCGCATCTCCTCGATGGAGGCGCTGCCGGTGTAGCCCATGGAGGCACGCAGGCCGCCCATCAGCTGATGCACGATGGCGCCCATCGCGCCCTTGTACGGCACGCGGCCTTCGATACCTTCCGGCACCAGCTTCTCGGCACCGGCCGCGGAGTCCTGGAAGTAGCGATCCGAGGAGCCCTGGGCCTGGGCCATGGCGCCGAGCGAGCCCATGCCACGGTAGGCTTTGTAGGAGCGGCCCTGGAACAGCTCGACTTCGCCCGGCGCCTCTTCGGTACCGGCCAGCATGGAACCGATCATCACGGCGGAGGCCCCGGCGGCGATGGCCTTGGCCAGGTCGCCGGAGAAGCGGATACCACCATCGGCGATCAGCGGTACGCCGGTACCGGCCAGGGCGGCGGCGACGTTGGCCACGGCACTGATCTGCGGTACGCCGACGCCGGCGACGATACGGGTGGTGCAGATGGAACCCGGGCCGATGCCGACCTTGACGCCGTCAGCGCCGGCCTCGGCGAGGGCCTTGGCGGCTTCGCCGGTGGCGATGTTGCCGCCGATTACCTGGACTTCCGGGAAGTTCTCCTTGACCCAGCGCACGCGGTCGATCACACCCTTGGAGTGACCGTGGGCGGTGTCGACGATGATCACGTCAACGCCGGCAGCCACCAGCGCGGCGACGCGGTCACCGGTATCGGCGCCGGTGCCGACCGCGGCGCCAACGCGCAGGCGACCCTGGTCGTCCTTGCTGGCCAGCGGGTAGGCCTTGGCCTTCTCGATGTCGGTGACGGTCATCATGCCCTTGAGGGTGAAGGCGTCGTCGACGATCAGGACTTTCTCGATGCGGTTCTTGTGCAGCAGCTCGCGCACGGCTTCCTTGGTCGCGCCTTCCTTGACGGTGACCAGGCGCTCTTTCGGCGTCATCACGTCACGCACCAGGGCGTCCAGGCGGTTTTCGAAGCGCACGTCGCGGGAGGTGACGATGCCGACCAGGTCGCCATTGCTCAGCACCGGCACGCCGGAGATGTTGTGCTGGCGGGTCAGCTCGAACAGGTCACGCACGGTGGCGTCGGCCTCGATGGTAATCGGGTCCTTGACCACGCCGGCCTCGAATTTCTTGACCTTGCGTACCTCGGCAGCCTGCTGCTCGATGGTCATGTTTTTGTGGATGATGCCGATGCCGCCTTCCTGGGCCATGGCGATGGCCAGGCGCGCTTCGGTGACGGTATCCATGGCTGCGGACAGCAGCGGGATATTCAGCTCGATGCCACGGGTCAGGCGGGTCTTCAGGCTGACGTCCTTGGGCAGGACTTCGGAATAACCGGGGATGAGCAGAACGTCGTCGAAGGTCAGTGCTTCTTGGCTGATGCGCAGCATGGCAGGGCTCCCGGGAGGGAAAAATAAGAAGCGCGGCATTATACCCAGGCGAGTGCCTTCGCTCAATGCGCGCTCAGCGCTTTACCTGCACTTGTGCCAATGGGTAGCCCAGGCGCTCGGCAAACTCATCGAGGAAAGCCTGACGAAAGCCGGCCTGTCCCCAGCCGTTGAAGACGAATCCCAGGTTGGAAAAGGCGCAGGGCTGCAGGAACAGGAAGCCGTTGATGTCATCTTCATGGCCGCACTGCGGACAGCTGAAGTTATCGGTGTCGCCGGGCATCCACTCATCCAGGCTGTCGAACAGCGCCTCGCCGATCTCCTGGCGGCATTCGGGGCAGCCGGCCTCTTCGAGGAAGCCCTCGGTCGGCGTATAGATGCAGCGCTTGCTGACGATCTGCAGGCCGTTGAGCGGCTGGCCGAACGGCAGCAGGTCCGGCCGCTCGACTATCCGCCGCGCGCCCGCGCCGATGGCATGGGCCATGCCGTTACCGAGGGCGCCGCAGGTGCTCGGCAGTTCCGCCACGATCTCGCGCTTGACCAGCCAGCGCAGCAGCAGACGCGCCCGCGCCTCGTGCTCGGGCAGGCTGGAGATACGGGGGACGAGAATGATCTGCTCGCTCATGAGCCAAGCCTGACATGGAAAGGCCGCGCAGCTTAATCGCACCGACGCAACGGTCAAGTGCGCCTATGGCCGACCGGACAAAGCCTTTATCATGCCGCCATGCTCAATGATCCCTTCCAGCGCCTCGGTCTCGACCGCGAAGCGCTCAGCGTCAGCCAACTGAACAACCGCGCCCGCCTGCTGCTGGAGGACGTGTTCGCCCAGGTCTGGGTCGAAGGTGAAATCTCCAACCTGGCCAAGCCGGCTTCAGGCCACCTGTACTTCACCCTCAAGGACAGCCAGGCCCAGGTGCGCTGCGCGCTGTTCCGGCAGAACGCCGCTCGCGTGCGCCAGGCCCTGCGCGACGGTCTGGCGGTCAGGGTACGCGGCAAGGTCTCGCTGTTCGAGGGGCGCGGCGACTACCAGCTGATCCTCGACACAGTCGAGCCGGCCGGCGACGGCGCCCTGCGCCTGGCCTTCGAGGCGCTCAAGGAAAAGCTCTCCGCCGAGGGGCTGTTTGCCAGCGAACGCAAGCGCGCCCTGCCCGCCCACCCGCAGCGCATCGGCATCGTCAGCTCGCCCACCGGCGCGGTGATCCGCGACATCATCAGCGTGTTCCGCCGCCGCGCGCCGCAGGTGGCGCTGACCCTGATCCCCACTGCCGTGCAAGGCCGCGAGGCCACCGCGCAGATTGTCCGTGCCCTGCAACTGGCCGACCGCGCCGGCTTCGACGCGATCATCCTGGCGCGCGGCGGTGGCTCGCTGGAGGACCTCTGGTGCTTCAACGAAGAAGCCGTGGCCCGCGCCGTGGCGGACTGCATCACGCCCATCGTCAGCGCCGTCGGCCATGAGACCGATGTGTCGATCAGCGACTTCGTCGCCGATGTGCGCGCGCCGACGCCATCGGCCGCCGCCGAGCTGCTGGCCCCGGACAGCTCCGACCTGCAGCGCCGCCTGGACAGCCTCAACCGTCGTCTGGCGCTGAGCCTACGCACCCGCCTGAGCCGTGAGCAACTGCGCCTGGACGGCCTGGCCCGACGCCTGCGCCACCCCGGCGAGCGCCTGCGCCAGCAGGCCCAGCGCCTGGACGACCTGGACATGCGCCTGCGCCGCGCCTTCGCCCAGCAGTCCACCAGTCGCCAAGAGCGTCTGGCGCGCCTGGACGGCCGCCTGCACGCCCAGCACCCAGGGCGCGCCCTGGCCCTGCTGCGCCAGCGCCTGGACAGCCTGGGCGAACGCCTGCCACGCGCCATCGAACTGCAGCTGCGCCAACAGCGCCGGCAGCTGGAAAATCTCGCGCAAACACTGCATATCGTCAGCCCGCTGGCCACCCTTGGCCGCGGTTACAGCATCCTCCTCGACGAACGTGGCCAGGCCGTGCGCAGCGCCGCCCAGACACGCCCCGGCCAGCGCCTCAAGGCGCGCCTGGGCGAGGGCGAGCTGGACGTGCGCGTCGAAGACAACCACCTGACTCCGGTCACCCTCTCACTTCTGGATTGATACGTGCGCCCGCTTATCGCCCTGCTGCTCTGCCTTGCCCTGCCTGCACATGCGGAAGGCTTTATCACCCGCCTGCTGAACAAGCCGGTGCCCGGCGGCGTGGCAGTGGTCGACCTGGGCGAAGGCTCAAGCGCACCCCAGGCGCGCTACCAGGGCAAGCCGGTTTTAGTGGTCAAGGAAGAAGGCAGGCGCTGGATCGCCATCGTCGGCATCCCGTTGACGGTCAAGCCGGGCACGCAGCAGATCGAGGCGAACGGCCAGGCGCTGAGTTTCACAGTCGGCACCAAGTACTACCGCGAGCAGCGCATCACCCTGAAGAACCAGGAGCAGGTCAACCCGAGCCCGGCCAACCTCAAGCGCATCGAGCGCGAGCTGGCCGAGCAGACGCGCGCCTACCAGCATTTCAGCGCCCGCCAGCCGAGTAACCTGCTGTTCGACAAGCCGGTCAACGGACCGCTGTCCTCCCCCTTTGGCCTGCGCCGCTTCTTCAATGGCGAGGAACGCAACCCGCATTCCGGCCTGGACTTCGCCGTGGGCGCCGGCACGCCGATCAAGGCACCGGCGGCCGGCAAGGTGATCCTGATCGGCGACTATTTCTTCAATGGCAAGACGGTGTTCGTCGACCACGGCCAGGGCCTGATCAGCATGTTCTGCCACCTGTCCAAGGTCGATGTGCAGCTAGGCCAGGAACTGCCGCGCGGCGGCGTGCTCGGCCGCGTCGGCGCTACCGGCCGCGCAACCGGGCCGCACATGCACTGGAACGTCAGCCTTAACGATGCGCGGGTCGATCCGGCGATCTTTATCGGCGCATTCAAGCCGTAAGCAGGTACCGTCCGTCGTCCGCTGCAAAGCGTGACTCAAGCCCCGTGTCGCTAAGCCGATGTATCCAGTGAAGCCGAACCGCCGTTCGGCAGATTCGCGTGTGAGCCGACTGGATGCTGACGGTCAATACCAACATCGCCTCGTCATTCACGCGTCGCCAACTGGAAAGCAACAGCACCGGACTCAACACCGCGCTGCAACGCCTGTCCACCGGACAGCGGATCAACAGCGCCAAAGATGATGCCGCCGGACTGCAGATTTCCAACCGCCTGACCTCGCAAGTGCGAGGCCTGAATGTGGCGACGCGAAATGCCAACGACGGCATATCGCTGCTGCAGGTGGCAGAGGGTGCGCTACAAAGCGTGACCGATGCCCTGCAGCGCATACGCGCGCTCGGCCTCCAGGCAATGAATGGCTCCAACGGCATCAGCGAGCGCGAGGCCCTGAATCAGGAAGCACAGCAGCTGCTGCAGGAAATCAACCGAGTCAACGAGACCACAACCTTCGCCGGCCGCAAGGTCTTTGACCAGGGCAGCTTCTCGGTGCTGGGCGACCTGGACCAGCGCGCAGTGCTCAACTCACTCAAGGGTTTCTGGATCAACGAGGGCGAACAGCGCGTCTTCGATGCTTACGGCCTGCGGGCCGGCGGCACCGAACTGGACATCACCTTCAGCGACAATGCCAGCAGCACAGCGCTGGCCTCGGTGTCCTATTCCGGGGCCGATGCCAGCGGCCGGGTTTTGAACCAGGTACTGGATGTCAATCTGGCCTACTTCGACGCCAGTACGCTGCCCAATGGGGGCACCAATCCAGCGCAGTACACCGACAGGGTCATTGCCCACGAAATGGCCCACGCTGTGATGGGACGTACCATGAACTTCGCTTCGGGCCTGACCAACTGGTTCATCGAGGGAACCGCCGAGGCCGTTCATGGCGCAGATGAACGCCTGGCCGCAGACACAGCCGGCGGCACCAGCGTGGCAGGCATCCTGACAGCCTTCAACGCGGACGATGTCAGCGGCAGCGCGGGCTACTCCGCCGGCTATGCCGCTATCCGCTATATGCACGACAGCATCAAGGCAGCGGGTGGCAAAGGCATCAAGGACATCATGGGGTATCTGAATACCAATGCCGGCTCCACGCTCACCCAGGCACTGACCAATGCCAGCAAAGGTGCCTTTGCCAGCCTGGCCGACTTCAATACCCAGTTCAATGCCGACGCAGCCAGCTATGTCGCCGGAATGAACCTGAGCAACGCCGATACCGGTGCCATCGGCGGACTGGATGCCGACAATGGCCGCGAGCTGACCGCAGAGAGCGTGCTCCCCAACCAGGGTACCGGCGTGCCGGGAGCACAGGGCTTCAGCCTGGATGAGCCAGAGCTATTCAGCATCAATGGCGTGGGAGGCAATGCTCTTACCCAATTCCAGGTAGGCGCCGAAGCTTACGAAACCATCCAGATCGGCATCAGCTCGTTCAACGCAGATACGCTTGCCCTCACGCGCCTGGATCTGGTCGACCTGCCCGGGCTGGCCGTGATGGATGTGGACGACGCGCTCGGCTACATAGACCGCCAACGCGCCTACATGGGTGCGGTGCAGAATCGTCTGCAATCCACCCTCGAGAACCTGCAGAGCATTGCCGAAAACGCGGCCGCCAGCCGCTCGCGCATTCTCGACACCGACTATGCCAAGGAAACCGCGGAGCTGGTGTCCAGACAGATCATCCAGCAAGCCGCCCAGAGCGTGCTGGCCCAGGCCAACCAGCAGCCTCAGGCAGTACTCAGCCTACTGAACTGAATCAGCGCAATAAAGCCAAAGAAAGCGCCACCCCCCCGCAATTGATAGCTAAAAAATCATCAAGGCCGCAATTTTAGAGCGTCTTTACGACAGGTATTGCCATCTTTACCTACTAAAAGTAGGGTTGTCAGCATGAAAACGGCCCATACCCTCATTCTTCTGCGTCAACACGCCTGCCAGCGCCTGGTCAGTCCGCGACTGCGTGGCTGAACCGCCTCCCCGCCATTCGCCTCTTTCGATTGCCCCGGCCTGCTGCCGCCCAAGGATTTTCGCCATGACCATGCTCAAAGACCCGTCGAAGAAATACCGTCCCTTTACCCCGATCCAGCTGCCGGATCGCACCTGGCCGGACCAGATCATCGACAAGGCGCCGATCTGGCTGTCCACCGACCTGCGCGACGGCAACCAGTCGCTGATCGAGCCGATGGACGCCGAGAAGAAGATGCGCTTCTTCAAGTGCCTGGTCGCCGTGGGCCTGAAGGAAATCGAAGTGGGCTTTCCGTCCGCCTCGCAGACCGACTTCGACTTCGTCCGCGAGCTGATCGACGGCGGCCACATCCCTGACGACGTGACCATCCAGGTGCTGACCCAGGCCCGCGAAGACCTGATCACGCGCACCTTCGAGTCGCTCAAGGGCGCCAAGAAGGCCATCGTCCATTACTACAACGCCACCGCGCCGAGCTTCCGCCGCATCGTCTTCAACCAGGACAAGGCTGGCGTGATCGAGATCGCCACCAATGCCGCGCGCATCATCAAGCGCCTGGCCGCCGCGCAGCCGGAAACCCAGTGGGGCTTCGAGTACTCGCCGGAAGTATTCAGCTCCACCGAGACCGACTTCGCCGTCGAAGTGTGCAACGCGGTGATCGGCGTGTTCGAGCCCACACCGGCGCAGAAGCTGATCCTCAACCTGCCGGCGACCATCGAGTGCGCCACGCCGAACAACTACGCCGACCAGATCGAGTGGTTCGGCCGCCGCATCGACCGCCGCGACAGCGTGCTGATCAGCGTGCACACCCACAATGACCGTGGCACCGGCGTAGCGGCCTCGGAGCTGGCCGTGATGGCGGGCGCCGACCGCGTGGAAGGCTGCCTGTTCGGCAACGGCGAGCGCACCGGCAACGTCTGCCTGGTGACCCTGGCGCTGAACCTCTACACCCAGGGCGTCGACCCCGAGCTGGACTTCTCCGACATCGATGCCGTGCGCAAGGTGGTGGAAGAGTGTAACCAGCTGCCGGTGCACCCACGCCATCCGTACGTTGGCGACCTGGTCCATACCGCGTTCTCCGGCTCGCACCAGGATGCCATCCGCAAGGGCTTTGCCCAGCAGGACCCGGAAGGCATCTGGGAAGTGCCGTACCTGCCGATCGACCCGGCTGACATCGGCCGCGACTATGAAGCCGTGATCCGCGTCAACAGCCAGTCCGGCAAAGGTGGCATCACCTTCCTGCTCGAGCAGGAGTACGGCATCAGCCTGCCGCGCCGCATGCAGATCGAGTTCAGCCAGGTGGTCCAGCGCGAGACCGACCGCCTCGGCCTGGAGATGACTGCCGCGCAGATCTACGGCCTGCTGGAAAGCGAGTACCTGCAAGCCGACAGCCCCTACGTGCTCAAGGGCCACCGCCTGCAGGAAGAGAACGGCATCTGCACCGTCGACGTGGAAGTCGCCTACGACGGCGAAACCCGCCGCAAGCACGGCACCGGCAAAGGCCCGCTGGAGGCGCTGGTCGCCGCGCTGCCGCAGAACATCGAGATCATGGACTACCACGAGCACGCCATCAGCGCCGGCACCAACGCCCAAGCCGTGGCCTATATCGAGGTACGCCTGAACGGTGGCCGCCCGCTGCACGGCATCGGCATCGACGAGAACCTCACCACCGCGACCTTCCGCGCCCTGTTCAGCGCCCTCAACCGCGCCCTGGAGCAGGCCGAAGCGCAGGCCGCCTGAGTGTACAGCGAGTGATCGAGGGGGCTGCGGCCCCCTTTTTCATGCGCGCATCTCTGGGCATGGATTCGGCAGGATCAGGCAAGCCCGCATGGCGCCCTTGCACTAGCCTCTCCCAGGTCCACGATCGCCCCAGGAGATTTCCATGAGCAAGACCCTCGCCTATGCCGCCCAGGCTCCGCACACCCCGCTGGCGCCCGTCGAGATCGAGCGCCGCGCCGTAGGCCCGGATGACGTCGCCATCGACATCCTCTACTGCGGCGTCTGCCACTCGGACCTGCACACCGCGCGCAACGAATGGCACAACACCCTGTACCCATCAGTGCCAGGCCACGAGATCGTCGGCAGGGTCACGGCCGTCGGCAGCAACGTGTCGACGTTCAAGGTCGGCGACGTCGCCGGCGTCGGCTGCATGGTCGACAGCTGCCGTCACTGCGCCTCCTGCAACGAGAGCCTGGAGCAGTATTGCGAGAGCGGCTTCACCGGCACCTACAACGGCCCGGTGTTCGGCGGCGAGAACACCTTCGGCGGCTACTCCCAGCACATCGTGGTCGACCAGCGCTTCGTCCTGCGCATCAGCCATACCGGCAACCTGGCCGCCGTTGCCCCGCTGCTGTGCGCCGGTATCACCACTTACTCGCCGCTGCGCCAGTGGAAGGTCGGCCCGGGACAGAAGGTCGGCATCGTCGGCCTCGGTGGGCTTGGCCATATGGGCGTGAAGATCGCCGCGGCCATGGGCGCCCATGTCGTGCTGTTCACCACCTCGCCGAACAAGCGTGAAGACGCCCTGCGCCTGGGCGCCAGCGACGTGGTGGTGTCGAAGAACGCCGAGGAGATGGCCGCGCATGCCGGCAGCTTCGATTTCATCCTCAACACCGTGGCCGCGCCGCACGACCTCAACCCTTTCCTCAACCTGCTCAAGCGCGACGCCACCCTGTGCCTGGTCGGCGCGCCGGATTCGCCGCACCCGCCGGCGGACGTGTTCGGCCTGATCTTCAAGCGCCGCCGCATCGCCGGCTCGCTGATCGGCGGCATCGCCGAGACCCAGGAGATGCTCGACTTCTGCGCCGAACACGGCATCGTCTCGGACATCGAGATGATCCCCATGCAGGCGATCAACGACGCCTACGAGCGCATGCTGAAAAGCGATGTGAAGTACCGCTTCGTCATCGATATGGCATCGCTCTGAGTGAACGCACGACCGCCCTGCCGGGCGGTCGTGCGGCCGCGGCGAGACGCTCTAGACTGGAAAATAACCCGTCAAGGAGCGATGCCATGACCTCGCCACTGCGCAGCCTGCTGCTGATCCTGACCCTGGCCTGGACGGGCGCTGCGCAGGCCGACGACGTGGTCATGGCCTTCGGCGAAAAGATTCCCCCCTACTGCTTTCCGGAAAGCGACAGCGGCATCGAGCTGGACGTGATCGGTGAGGCCCTGGCCTATCGCGGCCACCGCCTGGTTCCGCGCTACTTCCCTCTGGCCCGCGTGCCCCTGGCCTTTCGCCAGGGCGAAGTACAGGCGGCGATGACCGACCTCGGCCAGGATCTCAGCACCCAGGGTGCCCACTATGGCGAGCCGGCCGTGCTCTATCGCAACGTGCTGATCAGCCTGCAGGGGCGTCGCCTGCAGATCGAGAAGCCCGAGGACCTGCAGGGGCTGAGCATCGTCGCCTTCCAGGGCGCCGCCAAGCGCTACCCGGAATGGCTGGCCGCCAGCGAGGCCGCCGGACTGTACTTCGAGCAGAACAACCAGGAACTGCAGGTGCTGGGCCTGAACAAGGGCCGCTACGACCTGGTGCTGAGCGACCAGCGCATCTACCAGTACTTCGAGCAACTGCTCGAGCGCACCAGCCTGTTCAAGGCCAAGGCAGTGGTGTTCCACTCCTTCGTCGAGGAAGACCCGCAGAACTACCGGCCGCTGTTTCGCTCGCAGCAGATCCGCGACGATTTCAACGCCGGCCTGCGCCACCTCAAGGCCAGCGGGCGCTACCAGGCCATCTACGACAGCTACCTGCAGTAGCCCTGAATCAGGCCAGCGCAAAGGCATCCGCATCCAGGTGAGCCGGGAAGCGCTCGCGGTAAGCCGCCAACTCCCGGGCCGACAGACGCACACGGAACACCCCGGATGCAGCGCCCGGAGCCAGCAGGAGCTCGCCCTGGAAATCCAGCACCTGGGAGTCACCCGTGTAGGCATGACCCTTGCCATCCGTACCGATGCGATTGACCGCCGCCACGTAGCACAGGTTCTCGATGGCCCGCGCCGGCAGCAGGCGGTTCCAGTGGTGGCGGCGCGCGCCCGGCCAGTTGGCGGTGTACAGCAGCAGGTCGGTGTTGTGCGGGTCGCGGCTCCATACCGGGAAACGCAGGTCGTAGCAGATCAGCGGGCGTACCTGCCAACCCTTCACGTCCAGCAGCACCTGCTCGTCACCGGCGGCGTAATGCTTGTGCTCGCCGGCCATGCGGAACAGGTGGCGCTTGTCGTAGTGCGCCAGGGTGCCGTCCGGGCGCGCCCACAGCAGGCGGTTGCGATAGCTGCCGTCGGCGGCCTGGATGATCAGGCTGCCGGTCACCACCGCGCCGAGGGCCATGGCCTGCTCGCGTAGCCAGGCCGTAGTCGGGCCCTCTTCTGGCTCGGCCAGTTCGGCCGAGTGCATGGAAAAGCCGGTGCTGAACATCTCCGGCAGTATCACCAGGTCGGCACCGCGCGCCTGTTCCAGCAACGGCGCGAAGCGCGCGCGGTTGGCGACGGGGTCGTGCCAGTCCAGTTCGCTCTGGATCAGCGCCAGTTCGAGGTCGGGTTTATCGCTCATCTCATCTCTCGTCGTAGGGTGGATGTCGCTTTTCACATCCACCACGCCTTGGTGGATAACGCTTCGCGGTTATCCACCCTACACCGCGCAGAGCTTGGCGGCGGCCTGGCGCAAGGTTTCCTCGCGTTTGGCGAAACAGAAGCGCACCAGGCGCATGTCGGCCGGGGCCTGCTGGTAGAACACCGATACGGGGATGGCCGCCACGCCGTGCTCGCGAGCCAGCCATTCGGCCATGGCCACATCGTCCAGGTCCGGGCGGATCGCCGAGTAGTCGGCCAGCTGGAAATAGGTACCCGGCGCACAGGTGAAGCGGAAACGCGAGCCGGCCAGCAGGTCGCAGAACAGATCGCGCTTGGCCTGGTAGAAGGCTGGCAGCTCTTCCACATGCTCGGGGTGGACAGCCATGAAGTCGGCCAGGCCGTGCTGCAGCGGCGTCACGCCGCAGAAGTTCACGTACTGGTGGATCTTGCGCAGCTCGGCGGTCAGTTGAGGCGGTGCCACCACGTAGCCGGTCTTCCAGCCGGTGACGTGGTAGGTCTTGCCGAACGAGCTGACCACGAAGGCACGGGCGTACAGCTCCTCGTGGGCCAGCACGCTGGCATGGCGGGCGCCGTCGAAGATCAGGTGCTCGTAAACCTCGTCGCTGATCACATGGATGTCGCGACCGCGAATCAGCGCCGCCAGCCGGTCCAGGTCGGCACCGCTGAGCAGCGCGCCACTGGGGTTGTGCGGCGAGTTGAGGAAGATCAGCCGGGTACGCGGAGTGATGGCGTCACTCAGGCGCTGCCAGTCCACGGCGAAGTCCGGTAACGCCAGCGGTACGTGCACGCAGCGGCCGCCGGCCAGTTCCACCGAGGGCTCGTAGCTGTCGTAGCAGGGGTCGAGGACGATGGCCTCGTCGCCCGGATGGATCAGCGCCTGCACGGCACAGAAGATCGCCTCGGTGGCGCCAGGGGTGATGGTGATCTCGCTGTCGGCATCGCGCTGCACACCGTAGCTACGCGCGATCTTGGCCGCCACCTGCTGGCGCAGGGCCGGCAGGCCGGTCATCGGGCAGTACTGGTTGCGCCCCTCCAGCACATGGCGGGCCACGGCCTCGCGCAGCGCCTGCGGGCCGTCGAAATCGGGAAAGCCCTGGGACAGGTTGATGGCGCCGACTTCAGCGGCGAGCTGGGACATGCGGGTGAAGATGGTGGTGCCGACATTGGGCAGCTTGCTGGCGAGCATCGGGACTTCCTGCTGGCGTGAGGCGAGCAGCGAGGATAGCCGATGGCCGACAGCGGCAGAAATGAAAAAGGCGCAGAAGCTTATGCTCCTGCGCCTTTCGGATGGCCTGCCAGGGGAATCAGCGCTTCTTGTCCTTGCGCTTCTTCTCGGCCTTCTTGTGGTGGCTCATCAGGCGCTTCTTGCGGTTGACCTGGCGCTCGGTGAGCTTGTTCTTCTTGCCCTCGTAGGGGTTGTCACCGCCCTTGTATTCGATGCGGATCGGCGTGCCGACCAGCTTGAGCACACGGCGGTAGGTGTTCTCCAGGTAACGGGTGTAGGTCTTGGGGACCGCGTCCACCTGGTTGCCGTGGATCACGATCAGCGGCGGGTTGGCACCACCCAGGTGGGCGTAACGCAGCTTGATGCGGCGGCCGTTTACGGTCGGCGGCTGGTGCTCCTGCACGCAGTCTTCGAGGATCTGCGTCAGGCGGTTGGTCGGCCAGCGGGTGACAGCGGCCTTGAAGGCGGTCTGTACCGACTTGTACAGGTGACCCACACCGGTGCCGTGCTTGGCGGAGATGAAGTGGATGTCCGCCCAGTCGACGAACATCAGCCGGCGCTCCAGCTCGGTCTTCACGTAGTCCTTCTCGCCCTGCTCCATGCCGTCCCATTTGTTCAGGGCGATGACCAGCGCGCGGCCGGTTTCCAGCACGAAGCCGAGCAGGTTGAGGTCGTGCTCGACCACGCCCTCGCGGGCATCCATCACGAAGATCACCACGTTGGCGTCCTGGATGGCCTGCAGGGTCTTGACCACCGAGAACTTCTCGACGGCCTCGAAAATCTTGCCGCGGCGGCGCACGCCGGCCGTGTCGATCAGGGTGTACTTCTCTTCATCGCGCTCGAAGGGGATGTAGATGCTGTCGCGGGTGGTGCCGGCCTGGTCATAGACGATCACCCGCTCTTCTCCAAGCATGCGGTTGACCAGGGTCGACTTGCCGACGTTGGGACGACCGATGATGGCGATCTTGATGCCATCCTTCTCGCTTGGCCCCGGAATGCGCTTGGCCTCCTGGCCTTCGGCAACCACTTCCTCGGCATCGCCTTCCACGCCCTCGAGCAACTCATCACCAGCGTTGTCCCTAGGGAAGATGCCCAGCGCGGCCTCCAGCATCTGGCTGATGCCGCGGCCGTGAGCGGCGGCGATCGGCAGCGCATCGCCCAGACCCAGCGGGCTGAACTCGGCACGAGCAATGTCCGGATCGACGGTGTCGACCTTGTTGGCGATCAGGAAGCTGCGCTTGTTCCGCTTGCGCAGGTGCTCGGCAATCATCTGGTCGGCGGCGGTCATGCCCGCCCGCGAGTCGACCATGAACAGCACGGCATCGGCTTCTTCGATGGCCTGCAACGACTGCTCGGCCATCTTCGCATCGATGCCTTCCTCGTCGCCGGAGATGCCGCCGGTATCGATGACGATGTAGGTGCGCCCCTGCCACTTGGCCTCGCCGTACTGGCGATCACGGGTCAGGCCCGCGTATTCGGCGACGATAGCGTCGCGGGTCTTGGTCAAGCGGTTGAACAGCGTCGACTTGCCGACGTTGGGGCGGCCCACCAGGGCGATTACCGGAACCATTGGCTCCTCCTCAAAAACACAAAGGCCGCTGCCGGAAAACGGCAGCGGCCGGACATTGCAGAACAGCTTAGCGGATGGTCAGGCCAACCAGCTTGCCGCTGTTGCCGTAGGCGTAGATCCAGTCACCAACCACCAGCGGGCGGGCACGCAGGCCGTCGCCATCGATCTTCTCGCGGCCGACGAAGTGGCCAT
This sequence comes from Pseudomonas stagnisoli, assembly GCF_048595745.1. Taxonomy (NCBI): domain Bacteria; kingdom Pseudomonadati; phylum Pseudomonadota; class Gammaproteobacteria; order Pseudomonadales; family Pseudomonadaceae; genus Pseudomonas; species Pseudomonas stagnisoli. The sequence goes on along the minus strand of NZ_CP184361.1, from coordinate 1,139,949 downwards.
CCACCTGGCTCAGCAGGTGCAGGTAACCTTCGAAATCGCCCACGGCCACGTAGCTGGAGAACACTTCCGGCGCGGACAGCTGGCGACGCAGCAGCGCATCGTTGCTCCACAGCGAGGTGGTGGAACGCTCATCGACGCTCTCGATGGCACCGTTGGCCAGGCTGACGTAGACGTTGCCGAAGCCCTGGGCCAGGCCGACGTAGCTGGAAGCATCGCGATTCCACAGCTGGCGACCGCTCTCAGCATCAAAGGCAGCGACTTTGCCCTGGTAGGTCACGACATACAGGTTGCCGCCGGAGAGCAGCAGATTGCCGTCGATGTCGACCACACGCTCCAGTTCGGAGCGGCCCTGCGGGATGGCTACGCGCTGCTCCCAGACCGGGATGCCACGGCTGGCGTCCAGCGCCAGCAGCTTGCCGGTAGACAGGCCGGCGATCACCATGCGGTTGGTCATTACCGGGCTGCTGGTGCCGCGCAGGGTCAGTACGGCCGGGCTGTTCTCGTAGATCCAGCGCTGTTCGCCAGTGCTGGCATCGAAAGCGATCAGACGGTCATCCTGGGTCTGCACCACGACGACATCGCCGTTGGTGGCCGGCGCGGAGAGTACTTCGCTGGTGACACGGGCGCGCCACTTCTCTTCACCGTTGCTGGCATCCAGGGCGATCACTTCGCCCTTGAGCGTGCCGACCAGCACCAGGCCGTAGCCGGCGCCGACGCCACCGGAAACCGGCAGGTCCAGCTCGACTTCCCAGAACTTGTCACCGGTCAGGCGATCGAGGGCGACCACTTCACCGCTGACGGCTGCGGCATACAGCCGCTCGCCATCCACGGCCGGGGTCAGCAGGTTGTACAGCTCGCCCTGACCATCGCCGATGGAACGGCTCCACTGGGCATCCAGGCGCACTTCCTCCTGGATATCGGGCAACTCGTTCGGCGGCAGTTCCTTCTTGCTGTTGCTGCTGCACCCCACGGCCATCACGGCCAGGGCCAGCACGGCGGCATTCTTCCAACGCATCACGTCAGGCATCCCCTTTCGCCAGGTCATCGAGTTTCATCTGCAGGCCACCGACGGCAGCATCTTCGTGCAGAGCTTCCTTGGCCTTCTGATAGGCCTTGTGTGCTTCGTCGCCACGACCCAGCTGCACCAGCAGGTCGCCACGCAGTTCTTCGCGCGCGGCCAGCCAGGCCTTCTCGGCCTCGCCGTCGAGCAGTTTGAGACCTTCTTCGGCCTTGCCCTGGGCGGCGAGCACACGCGCCAGGCGCTGGCGCGCCAGCTCACCGATAGTGGCATCGCGGGGCTTGTCCAGCAGCGGCTTGAGCTCGGCCGCGGCATCATCCAGCTTGCCGTTCTCCACAGCTACCTTGGCGACGAACAGACTCGCGTACTGGGCATAGTGGGTGCCGGCGAAGTCGCTCTTGAGCTTGCCCGCCAGCTCGGTGACCTTGCCGATATCCGGCTGACCACTGGGCGTCAGGGTGGTTTCCAGCAGCTGCTGATACAGGGCGCCAGCGCCCTGCGACTGATTGGTCTGATACTGCTGCCAGGCCTGCCAGCCGAACACCAGGGCCAGGGCCAGGGCGCCGCCGGTCAGCAGGGGTTTGCCGTTGCGCTGCCACCAGTCCTTCATCTGCGCAATCTGTTCTTCTTCGGTCATGCTCACCCCAATAACTCCTTATTCGTCTCGTTCTCAGGCCTGCAGGCAGGCGGCCAGGTGCGCCGGCAGCGCATCCCAGCCAATGTTCTGTTGCTGTGCGTCGTCGCGCAGGGGCTTGCAACCTACCACGCGGGCAGCCAGTTCGTCCTCACCCAGGATCAGGGCAAAGCGCGCGCCGCTCTTGTCGGCCTTCTTGAACTGGCTCTTGAAGCTGCCGCCGCCGCTGTTGACCAACAGGCGCAGGCCCGGGATGGCGTCGCGCAGACGTTCGGCCAGGGCCAGGCCAGCGAGCTCGGCTGCCTCGCCGAAGGCGCAGAGATAGAGGTCCGCAGGGGCATTCAGCTCTTCCGGCAGCAGCTGCAGGGTTTCCAGCAGCAGGATCAGGCGCTCGACACCCATGGCAAAGCCCACACCCGGCGTCGGCTTGCCGCCGAGCTGGGTCACCAGGCCGTCGTAGCGGCCACCGGCGCACACGGTGCCCTGGGCGCCGAGCTTGTCGGTGACCCACTCGAACACGCTGCGGTTGTAGTAATCGAGGCCACGCACCAGCTTGTGGTTGATCTCGTAGCGGATACCCACCGCGTCCAGGCGCGCCTTGACGCCCTCGAAGTGCAGACGCGACTCCTCATCGAGGTAGTCGGCCAGGGTCGGCGCACCGACCAGCAGAGCCTGGGTCTGGGCATTCTTGCTGTCGAGGATGCGCAGCGGATTGGTGGTCAGGCGGCGCTGGCTGTCCTCGTCGAGCTGCTCGAAGCGCTCGTTGAGATAGGCCACCAGGGCGTCGCGATAAGCGGCGCGCGCCTCGCTGGAACCCAGGCTGTTGAGCTGCAGGGTCACCGCATCGGCCAGACCGAGCTTCTGCCACAGGCGCCAGGTGAGCACGATGAGTTCGGCGTCGACATCCGGCCCCGCCAGGTTGAAGGCTTCCACACCGATCTGGTGGAACTGGCGATAGCGGCCCTTCTGCGGCTTCTCGTAGCGGAACATCGGCCCGGTGTACCAGAGCTTCTGCACCTGGCCGCCACCGGACAGGCCGTGCTCGAGCACGGCGCGCACGCAACCGGCAGTACCTTCCGGACGCAGGGTCAGCGACTCCTCGTTGCGGTCGAGGAAGGTGTACATCTCCTTGTCGACCACATCGGTGCCTTCACCGATGCCGCGGGCGAACAACTCGGTGAACTCGAGGATGGGCAGGCGGATTTCACTGTAGCCATAGCCGTCCAGCAGCTCGGCGACCGTGCGCTCCAGGTAGCGCCAGGCAGGCGTCTGCTCCGGCAGGATGTCGTTCATGCCACGGATGGCTTGTAGGGACTTGCTCACGAATCTTCCTTATCAGCCGCGGGCGATCACAGCCGCGTCGGCCTCGGCCTTCTCGGCCGCCTTGCGGCGGATCAGCTTTTCCAGCTCATCCACCAGGTTGTCGTTGGTCAGCTTCGAAGCCGGAGCGCCGTCGATATAGACCAGGTTGTTCGGCGTGCCACCGGTAAGGCCGATGTGCGCCTCCTTGGCCTCGCCGGGGCCATTGACCACGCAGCCGATCACGGCAACGTCGAGCGGCACCAGCAGATCCTCGACCCGCTGCTCCAGTTCGTTCATGGTCTTGACCACATCGAAGTTCTGCCGCGAGCAGCTCGGACAGGCGATGAAGTTGATGCCACGCGAGCGCAAGCGCAGGGACTTGAGGATGTCGTAACCGACCTTGATCTCCTCCACCGGATCGGCGGCCAGGGAAATGCGGATGGTGTCGCCGATACCCTCGGCCAACAGCATGCCCAAGCCCACTGCCGACTTCACGGTACCGGAGCGCAGGCCACCAGCCTCGGTAATGCCCAGGTGCAGCGGCTGCTCGATCTGCTTGGCCAGCAGGCGGTACGCGGCGACAGCCATGAACACGTCGGATGCCTTCACACTGACCTTGAAGTCGGGGAAGTTCAGGCGATCGAGGTGCTCGACATGGCGCAGCGCCGACTCGACCAACGCCTCAGGCGTCGGCTCGCCGTATTTCTTCTGCAGGTCCTTCTCCAGCGAACCGGCATTGACGCCGATGCGGATCGGAATGCCCTTGTCACGCGCAGCCTCGACCACCGCCTTGACGCGGTCTTCCCGGCCGATATTGCCCGGATTGATACGCAGGCAGTCGACACCCAGCTCGGCCACACGCAGGGCGATCTGGTAGTCGAAATGGATGTCGGCAACCAGCGGTACGCGCACCTGCTGCTTGATCCGGCCAAAGGCCTCGGCCGCCTCCATGGACGGTACCGAGACGCGCACGATATCGGCGCCGGCGTCTTCCAGACGACGAATCTGGCCAACGGTGGCCTCGACGTCGCAGGTTTCGGTATTGGTCATGCTCTGCACGGCGATCGGCGCATCACCGCCGACCGGTACCGAGCCGACCCAGATCTTGCGGGACGGGCGACGCTTGATGGGGGATTCGCAATGCATGTTCTGGCTCACTGCCCCAGTTTGAGGCGGGCGGTCTCACCGTGGGTGGAGGAAGCGACATCGACCGACTGGCCGTTGACCAGTACCACGGCGCCGCGGGCGTAACCGAGGCGCAGCTCCAGCGGAGCCTTGCCGACCAGTTCGACACTGTCGCCACGGCGCTTCAGGGCACTGAGCAGCACCTTGCCATCGGCATCGGTGAGCTGGGTCCAGCAGTCGGCGGTAAATTGCAGATTGACCAGCGCCTCACCGGCAGCCGGAGCGACCGGAGCCGCGGGGGCCGGGGTTTCAGCGACGACCGGAGCCGGAGACTGAGCCGGCGGGTTGACCACAGGTGCAGCGGTTTGCGCGGCAGGCGCTACCGCACCGGCTTCAGCTGGCACGACAGCACCCGGAGCCGCAGGAACTTGCGGGTCAGACGGTGCGCTCTGCGTAATTGCAGTGGATGGCGCCACTTCGGTCGGCGCCGGATCAGCGGTAACGGGCGCCGGCTCCAGCGGAGCTTCGACCTGCGCCTCGACGACGGCCTGGTCTTCCGGCTCGTCCAAGGGATGAATCTCGGTGGTGCCGTCGGCGGTCTCCACTTCAATGTGCTCCATCCCGGCGTCAGCTCCCGAGTCGGTCAGGCGCTGGCTCTGATCCTGCCACCAGAAGAAGCCGGCGCCGCCCAGGGCGACCAGCGCCACGACGCTGAACACCTTGAGCAGGCTCTGCGATACCCGGGCCGGCTCTTCGATGCGCGCCAGGCTCGCCACGCTGCTGCCGCTGGCATCGGTCCCGGTGAACTGGTCGAACTCCAGGACCAGCCGATCGCCGTCCATGCCCATCAACTTGGCATAGGCACGCACGTAACCGCGGGCAAAGGTATGCCCCGGCAGTTGCTCGAAGGCCCCTGCCTCCAGATTACGCAGCGCCATGGCCGTCAGATTGAGCTGCACGGCGACATCGTTCAGGGCCAGGTTCTTGCTTTCGCGTACCTTGCGCAGCGTCTCCCCGGGATTGACCCGGTGCGCGGCGGCAACTTCAGGATGCGAGGCTTTCATCACTGCTCCGACAGGTATTGCTGATATTCGGGCGTACCCGGGTAGAGACGCTTGAGCTGCAGACCCAGGCTAGCTGCCTGGTCTCTGTCCTCGAAGACACGCGCCAGGCGGATGCCAAGCAGCAGGCTCTGCGGCGTCTGCCGCGCCTGCTGGCTGAAGCCGGCATAGTAGCTGCGTGCAGCCACATAATTCTTGTCTTCGAAGGAGAGTTGCGCCATCTGCAGCAGCGAGGTGGGCCGCTGGCTATTGAGGCGCAGCGCCTTTTCGAAATGCTGCTTGGCTTCTTCGCGCTTGCCCAATTGCAGCGCCGTCAGGCCAAGGTTCTCGAAGACCCGGGAGCGCTCGGAGTAGAGTGTGTCCTCGGATGCCTTCAGATACTGGGCGTAGGCTTCCTTGTAGCGTTTTTGCTCGAAGAGGAAGCCACCATAGTTGTTCAGTATGCGTGTCTCACCATCGCTCAGCGAAATGGCCTTGCGATAGCTTTCATCAGCAAGCTTGGGCTCCAGTTCGTACTGGTAGACAACGGCCAGCGCGGAGTAAGCCTCCGCACTCGATGAATCGAGCTCCAGCGCCTTGCGCAGAGGCTCCTTGGCCTTCTCGGTCGAACCCTGCTGCAGATGACCGATACCGAGCTGGATATAGGCATCGCGCGCCTGGTTACGCCCTTCCTCGGTGCTCAGAGGGTCCACCGAGCCGCCGGTCCTGACGCACCCCACCAGCAAAATGGCAAAAGACAGATAGAGCGCAGGGCGCAAGATCATGGAGTTCCTCCCCTTCAATTTCGGTTGGCGGTGCGCGGCTCTTCGGCCTCGCTACCCAGCTGACGTACGGCGATATAGCGTTCGCTGCGACGGGTGCGGTCCTGTACCTGACCGACCAACTGCCCACAAGCGGCGTCGATGTCATCACCGCGCGTGGTACGCACGGTGACGTTGAAGCCGGCCTTGTGCAACAGGTCCTGGAAGCGACGGATAGCGTTGTTGCTCGGCCGTTCGTAACCGGAGAAGGGGAAGGGATTAAACGGAATCAGATTGATCTTGCAAGGAAAATCCTTGAGAAGTGCGATCATCTGCGCAGCGTGTTCGGGCTGGTCGTTGACGTCCTTGAGCAGCGTGTACTCGACGGTCAGGAAGCGCTTCTCGCCCAGCCCCTCGATGTAGCGGCGGCAGGAAGCCAGCAGCACGTCCAGCGGGTACTTCTTGTTGAGCGGCACCAGCTGGTTGCGCAGCTCATCGTTCGGTGCGTGCAACGACAGGGCCAGGGACACGTCGGTAACAGTCGCCAGCTTGTCGATCATCGGCACCACGCCGGAGGTAGACAGGGTCACCTTGCGCTTGGAAATGCCGTAGCCGAGATCGTCCATCATGATCTGCATGGCCGGCACGACATTATCGAAATTCAGCAGGGGCTCGCCCATGCCCATCATCACCACGTTGGTGATGGCACGGTCGATCTTGGCCGGTACGGTGCCGAAGGATTTATTGGCGATCCACACCTGGCCGATGATTTCCGCGGCAGTCAGGTCGCTGTTGAAGCCCTGCTTGCCAGTGGAACAGAAACTGCAATCCAGCGCACAGCCGGCCTGCGAGGACACACAGAGGGTGCCACGGCCGCCTTGCGGGATATACACGGTCTCGACGCAGCTGCCGGACGCCACGCGCACCACCCATTTGCGGGTACCGTCGGCGGAGATGTCCTGGCTGACCACTTCGGGGCCGCGAATCTCGGCGCAGGCACTGAGCTTTTCGCGCAGGGCCTTGCCGAGATTGCTCATGGCGTCGAAGTCCTCGACGCCAAAATGGTGAATCCACTTCATGACCTGACCGGCACGGAAGCGCTTTTCCCCGATGCTCTCGAAGAAGCTTTCCATTTCGGGCTGGGTCAGCCCCAGCAGGTTGGTCTTGGCTACATCTGTCATGGATTCACCCTCGCCGGTTCGCTATCAGCGAATGCGAGCGCACACCTCGGTGGCGGAGAAGAAGTACGCGATCTCGCGAGCGGCAGAAGCCTCGGAGTCGGAACCGTGTACGGCGTTCTCGTCGATGGAAACGGCGAAGTCAGCGCGGATGGTGCCGGCAGCAGCTTCTTTAGGGTTGGTGGCGCCCATCAGTTCACGGTTCTTCAGAACGGCGTTCTCGCCTTCCAGAACCTGAACGATGACCGGACCGGAAGTCATGAAGGCCACCAGATCCTTGAAGAAACCGCGCTCGCTGTGCTCGGCGTAGAAACCGGCGGCTTCGCGCTCGGACAGCTGAACCATCTTGGAGGCAACGACGCGCAGGCCGGCCTTCTCGAAACGGCTGGTGATTTCACCGATGACGTTCTTGGCAACGGCATCCGGCTTGATGATGGAGAAAGTACGTTGAACAGACATGTGAAGCTCCAGAGGGTTAAAGCGAAAAATTAAACCCGCGAATTATACGCGGGTTAGGGGGAAATGCGTAGGGCAGCGCCAGGAGGCGGGACCGATCAGTCGAGCTCTTCGATCCAGGCGGCCTGAATGGCCTCCAGCACCTTCTCGCCACCACGCTGCGGATCATCGGCAAAATCCGGCAATTCCAGCACCCAGCGGTGCAGATCGACGAAGTTGACGTAACGCGGATCGACTTCAGGCTTGCTCTCGGCCAGTTCGATGGCGATATCCAGCACATCGGTCCATTTCAGGCTCATGACGGCTCCTTGAATCAGTGCGGCGCTTCGGCGGCGTGGTTGAGCGAGTACTTGGGAATCTCGACCGTCAGGTCTTCGTTACCGACCTTGGCCTGGCAGGCCAGGCGCGACTGCGCCTCCAGCCCCCAGGCGCGATCGAGGAAGTCTTCCTCCAGTTCGTCCGCCTCTTCCAGCGAATCGAAGCCTTCACGAATGATGCAATGGCAGGTGGTGCAGGCACAGACCCCGCCACAGGCACTTTCCATCTCGATATGGTGCGCATGCGCCAGCTCGAGGATGGAGGTGCCGGGCTCGGCCTCTACGACCATGCCTTCAGGGCAGAACTTCTCGTGCGGCAGAAAAATGACCTGTGGCATCAGTTGTCCTCGATTTCGTTGAGTCGGCGCCCGGACAGGGCCGCCTTGACGGTAGCGTCCATTCGGCGCGCGGCGAAGGCATCGGTGATCTGCGACAGACGCTTGATCTGCTGCTCGATGGCATACGCGTCATTGCCGGCAGCCAGGGCACGCAGTTCGTCCATGGTCGAAACAATGGCCAGGCGCTCGTCCTCGTCGAGCAGGCGCTGACCATCGACATCCAGCGCCGCCTGCACAGCCTCGAGCAGGCGCTCGGCCTCGACCTGCTGCTCGCGCAGCACTCGGGCAGCCTTGTCGTCGCCGGCATTTTTGAAAGAATCCTGCAGCATGCGCGCGATCTCGCCATCGGTCAGGCCATAAGATGGCTTGACCTGGATGCTCGCCTCCACGCCGGAACCCAACTCGCGGGCAGCGACACTGAGCAGGCCATCGGCATCAACCTGGAAAGTCACGCGGATCTTGGCCGCGCCAGCCACCATCGGCGGAATGCCGCGCAGCTCAAAGCGCGCCAACGAGCGACAGTCCTTGACCAGCTCGCGCTCGCCCTGCAGCACCTGGATGGCCATGGCCGTCTGGCCGTCCTTGTAGGTGGTGAAGTCCTGGGCCCGCGCCACCGGAATCGTGGTGTTGCGCGGAATCACCTTCTCCATCAGGCCACCCATGGTTTCCAGCCCGAGGGACAGCGGAATCACATCGAGCAGCAGCAGTTCTTCTCCATTGCCGCGCTGGTTGCCGGCCAGCGTGTCGGCCTGGATCGCTGCACCGATGGCCACCACCTGATCCGGATCGATATCGGTCAGCGGCGCGCGACCGAACAGCTCACCCACTGCCTCGCGCACGCGCGGCACACGGGTCGATCCCCCCACCATGACTACCGCCTCGACTTCCTCGACCTCGATGCCGGCATCGCGCACGGCGCGGCGGCAAGCCTTGAGACTGCGCGCAATCATCGGCTCGATCAGCGCCTCGAACTGCTCACGGCTGAGCGAGCCCGACCAGGCGCCGTACTCGACCACGACACTCGCGCTGACGGTCAGTGCTTCCTTGGCCGCGCAGGCAGCCTGCAGCAGGCGGCGCTGGGCCGCCGGATCGAGGTCCTGGGACAGCCCGGCCTGCTTGATGATCCAGCCGGCGATGGCGTGATCGAAGTCGTCACCACCCAGGGCGCTGTCACCACCGGTGGCCAGCACCTCGAACACACCGCGGGTCAGGCGTAATACGGAAATATCGAAGGTTCCGCCGCCCAGGTCATAGATGGCAACCACGCCCTCGGTGCCTTTATCCAGGCCATAGGCCACGGCAGCGGCGGTAGGCTCGTTGAGCAGCCGCAGAACATTAAGCCCGGCGAGACGCGCGGCATCCTTGGTGGCCTGGCGCTGAGCATCGTCGAAATAGGCGGGCACGGTGATCACCGCACCGACCAACTCGCCACCCAGGCTGGCCTCGGCACGCTGACGCAGCGTCTTGAGAATCTCGGCCGAAACCTCGACCGGGCTCTTGGCACCCTGCACCGTCTCGATGAACGGCATGTGCGACTCGCCCTCGGCGAAGCGATAGGGCAGCTGATCGCCAAGCTGCTTGATGTCCTCGACGCCGCGCCCCATCAGACGCTTGACCGACAGCACGGTATTCAGCGGGTCGACCGCGGCGGCCGCCTTGGCCTCATGCCCCACCTCGACATGATCGGCGTGGTAGCGGACGGCGGACGGCAGGATCACCCGCCCGGCCGCATCGGCCAGCGGCGCGGACAGGCCGCTGCGCACGGCAGCAACCAGCGAATTGGTGGTACCCAGGTCGATGCCCACGGCCAGGCGGCGCTGATGGGGTTGCGGGCTTTGCCCGGGCTCGGCGATCTGCAGTAGGGCCATGGTATTCCGATCATCAGGCGCGCAGCGTTAGCTGCGCCGCGGTTAGTCGTCGAGGCGCTCTTCGAGGTCGCGCACTTCGTGAGCCAGCTTGTCGAGGAACTGCATGCGACGCACCAGGCGTTCGGCCTCTTCGCGTCGCGCGGCGTCATCCCAGCAGCCGGCAAAATCTTGATCCAGCTCCTCCTGAGCTACTTTCAGGCGCTTCTTGAAGGTCGCCACGCCGGCCAGATCGGCACTGTCCTGCAGGTCCTCCAGCTCCTCGCGCCAGCGCATCTGCTGCAGCAGGAACTCGGGATCCTGCACCGTCACCTCGAGCGGCAACTCGCGACCACGAAGAGCCAGCAGATAGAGGGCACGGCGCGGTGCGCTCTTGAGGGTCTGATAGGCCTCATTGAGGCGCGCCGACTGCTCCAGCGCCAGGCGCTGCTCGCGATCGCTGGCGTCGGCAAACCGGTCGGGGTGCACGGCCTTGGCCAGCTCTCGATAGCGCGCCGACAGCTGCGCCTGATCCACCAGAAAAGCGGGCTGCAGCTCGAACAGCGCAAAATGACAGGGACTACCCACAACAACCGCCTTAGACGTTGAAGCTCTCGCCGCAACCGCACTCGCCGCGCACGTTGGGGTTGTTGAACTTGAAGCCCTCGTTGAGACCTTCGCGCACGAAGTCCAGCTCGGTGCCGTCGAGGTAGGTCAGGCTCTTCGGGTCGATGATCACCTTGACCCCAAAGCTCTCGAACACCTGATCCTCACCCGCCACTTCGTCGACGAACTCCAGCACGTAGGCCAGGCCCGAGCAACCGGTGGTACGCACGCCGAGGCGGATACCCTCGCCCTTGCCGCGCCCATCCAGGGAACGCTGCACGTGGCGGGCGGCGGCTTCAGTCATGGTGATGGCCATAGCGACTCCTCGAGATCAGAGCAGACCTTTCTTCTGCTTGTAGTCGCGCACGGCCGCCTTGATGGCGTCCTCGGCGAGCACCGAGCAGTGGATCTTCACCGGCGGCAGGGCCAGCTCCTCGGCCAGCTGGGTGTTCTTGATGGTCTCGGCCTCATCCAGGGTCTTGCCCTTCATCCACTCGGTGGCGAGGGAGCTGGAGGCGATGGCCGAACCGCAACCATAGGTCTTGAACTTGGCATCTTCGATCACGCCCTGCTCATTGACCTTGATCTGCAGGCGCATGACGTCGCCGCAGGCCGGCGCACCGACCATGCCGGTACCGACATTGGGATCCTCGGCGTCGAGCTTGCCGACGTTACGCGGATTTTCGTAGTGGTCGATGACCTTCTCACTGTATGCCATGTTGCCAATCCTCTCTCATCAGGTGCCGCTCTACAGGCGACTCGAAAATCAGTGTGCCTGCCACTCGACCTTGGAGATGTCGACGCCTTCTTTGAACATGTCCCACAGCGGCGACAGCTCACGCAGCTTGCTCACCGCCTCCTGCACCTTGGCGGCCGCGTAATCCACTTCTTCCTCGGTAGTGAAGCGACCGAAGGTGAAACGGATCGAGCTGTGCGCCAGTTCGTCGTTGCGACCCAGAGCACGCAGCACATAGGAAGGCTCCAGCGAGGCAGAGGTACAGGCCGAACCGGAGGAAACCGCCAGGTCCTTGAGCGCCATGATCAGCGACTCGCCTTCGACGTAGTTGAAGCTCAGGTTGAGGTTGTGCGGTACGCGCTGGGTCAGGCTGCCGTTGACGTACAGCTCCTCCATGCCCTCGAGTTGCTTGTAGAAGCGATCACGCAGCGCCAGCACGCGCTGGTTCTCCTGCGCCATCTCCTCTTTGGCGATGCGGAAGGCTTCGCCCATGCCGACGCACTGGTGCGTGGCCAGGGTACCGGAGCGCATGCCACGCTCGTGGCCGCCACCATGGGTCTGCGCTTCCAGGCGCACGCGCGGCTTGCGACGTACGTAAAGGGCACCAACGCCTTTCGGCCCGTAAGTCTTGTGCGCGGAGAAGGACATCAGATCGACCTTGAGCTTCTCCAGATCGATCTCGACCTTGCCGGTGGACTGCGCCGCATCGACATGCAACAGCACACCGCGGGAGCGGGTCAGCTCACCGATGGCGGCGATATCATTGATGGTGCCAATCTCGTTGTTGACGTGCATGACCGACACCAGCACGGTGTCCTCGCGCAACGCCGCCTCGACCATGGCCGGCGTGATCAGGCCGTCTTCGCCCGGCTCGATGTAGGTCACTTCGAAGCCTTCGCGCTCGAGCTGGCGACAGGTATCCAGCACCGCCTTGTGCTCGATCTTCGAGGTGATGATGTGCTTGCCCTTGGTGCTGTAGAAGTGCGCAACACCCTTGATCGCCAAGTTGTTGGACTCGGTGGCACCGGAGGTCCAGACAATCTCGCGCGGATCGGCATTGACCAGCTCAGCGACCTGGCGACGGGCGTTCTCGACCGCTTCCTCGGCCTTCCAGCCGAAGACATGGGAGCGCGAAGCCGGGTTGCCAAAGTTGCCATCCACCAGCAGGCACTCGCTCATCTTTTGCGCCACGCGCGGGTCAACCGGGGTGGTGGCGGAATAGTCGAGGTAAATCGGCAATCTCATCAGGTATCTCCTATTCAGGCAGGCGCCCTGCTCACTCGATGGCGGACGCTTCGATCTTGTCCAGCTGCGGCATCCTGCCGTTGCAACGGCGCTGATCCTGACGCAGGGCGACTTCCTGCACCTCGCGCCGGGTCACCAGATCAGCCAGGCTGATGCCGCTGAGGAATTCGTGAATCTGCTGACTGAGGTCGCACCACAGGTGGTGGGTCAGACAGGTATCGCCGGAGTGACAATCGCCCATACCCTGGCAGCGAGTAGCATCGACCGACTCGTTGACCGCGTCGATCACCTGAGCGACTTGAATAACCCGCATGTCGCGCGACAACTGATAGCCGCCACCGGGGCCGCGCACACTGCTGACCAGGTTGCCACGGCGCAACTTGGCGAACAGCTGCTCCAGATAGGACAGGGAAATACCCTGCCGCTCGGAGATATCAGCCAGCGACACAGGGCCGTTCTGGGCATGCAGCGCCAGATCGAGCATGGCTGTGACGGCGTAGCGACCTTTGGTGGTCAGACGCATGGCGTTTGCACCGCGAATGAACTTGAGTTGCCACTAGTATCCCCTTTTCCGACTATTTAGGTCAACTATAAGACCGATAAAATTAGTCAGGTATAGCGGCAACTCGGGGTGCGAATGATAGCAGACTATGCGTCTTCAGGCAGCCGGCTTGTCGCCCGACTCCTTGCAGACGTCAGCGAAGTCTTCGTCGCGCAGGACCGGCAGATCCTTGGCACAGTAGTCGCTGCCCAGCGCCTTGAGCGCCGAGCACATACCCTCCAGACGACCATCCACCGCATGCAGGTGGTCGAGCAATTGACCGATGGCGCGCGCCACCGGGTCCGGCATGTCCTGACCGACGCCGTAGGCATCGAACCCCAGCTTCTCGGCCATGGCCTGGCGCTTGGCCTCCTGTTCATCGTCACTCTTGACGATGATTCGCCCCGGAATACCGACCACGGTAGCGCCAGCCGGCACCGCCTTGGTGACCACAGCATTGGAGCCGACCTTGGCACCCGCCCCCACCGTGAAGGGACCGAGCACCTTGGCACCGGCGCCGACCACCACACCATCTTCCAGCGTCGGATGGCGCTTGCCCTTGTTCCAGCTGGTGCCACCCAGCGTCACACCCTGGTAGAGAGTGACGTCGTCACCGATCTCGGCGGTCTCGCCAATGACAATGCCCATGCCATGATCAATGAAGAAGCGCCGCCCGATCTTAGCCCCCGGATGGATCTCGATACCGGTCATCCAGCGCCCGAAGTTGGACACCAGGCGCGCCAGCCACTTCCAGCCACGCACCCACAGCGCATGCGCCACCCGATGCAGCCACACGGCGTGCAGCCCGGGGTAGCAGGTCACCACCTCAAAGGCATTGCGCGCCGCCGGGTCGCGATGAAACACGCTCTGAATATCCTCGCGCACACGCTCAAACATCGTCTTTGCTCCGCTTGTGGGACTCACCGCGCACCGCCTTCTGAGTCTCGGTCAGGATGCCGCGCAGGATATTCATTTCCAGCTTGCTGATGGCCGAACGCCCATATAGACGACGCAGACGGGACATCAGGTGGCGCGGCTTGGCCGGATCGAGGAAACCGATTTCCACCAGCGTACTCTCCAGATGACCGTAGAACAGCTCCAGCTCATCCGTGGTCACAGGCTGGGTATTGAGCATCGCCGTGGTTTCCAGCTTGCTCATCTTGGTCGGCTGCCCCTGGGCGGCCAGCCAGGTCATGCGCACCTCGTAGGCCAGCACCTGAACTGCCGCAGCCAGATTCAACGAGCTGAATTCGGGATTGGACGGGATGTGCACGTGGAACTGGCAGCGCTGCAGCTCGTCATTGGTCAGGCCGGCGTACTCGCGACCAAACACCAGCGCCACCTCGCCACCTTGCTCGACGTGCTGCAGCGCGGTGGTTGCACACTCGCGCGGATCGAGCAACGGCCAGGGGATGCGTCTGTCGCGCGCACTGGTACCCAGCGCCACGCTGCAACCGACCAGCGCCTCTTCGAGGGTGGCCACGACCACGGCATTGTCGAGGATGTCGGTAGCACCGGAGGCACGCGCCACCGCCTCACTACTGGGAAAGTCTTCCGGATCGACCAGCACCAGACGCGACAGGCCCATGTTCTTCATGGCCCGTGCGGCACCACCGATATTGCCGGGATGGCTGGTATTGACCAGCACCACGCGAATGTTCTGCAGCAACGCCAGCTCCGCTCAAAAATGCGAAAGGGCCATGAATGTTACAGAAGCCCCCAGCTCAATACCATGCACAGCGACGAGCCGGCTGCACATAAAAAGCTAGTCTGCTACAATGGCCGGCTTTCTTCTTTAACGATCCAGGTGAACCTTCCATGCAGCCCATGCTGAATATCGCGCTGCGCGCTGCGCGCAGTGCCGGCGAACTGATCATCCGCTCCATCGAACGCCTGGACGTCATCTCGGTCAACGAGAAAGATGCCCACGACTACGTGAGCGAAGTCGATCGCGCCGCCGAGCAGACCATCATCCAGGCGCTGCAGAAGGCCTATCCGACCCATGGCTTCCTCGGCGAGGAAGGTGGCAGCATCGCCGGCAGCGGCGAAGGCGCTGATTACCAGTGGATCATCGACCCGCTGGACGGCACCACCAACTTCCTGCGCGGCGTACCGCACTTCGCCGTCAGCATCGCCTGCAAATACCGCGGCCGCCTTGAGCACGCCGTGGTGCTCGACCCGGTGCGCCAGGAAGAGTTCACCGCCAGCCGTGGCCGCGGTGCCGCCGTCAACGGCCGCCGCATCCGCGTGAGCAACCGCAAGAGCCTGGACGGCGCCCTGCTGGGCACCGGCTTTCCGTTCCGCGCCGAGCAGGTGGACAACCTGGACAACTACCTGGGCATGTTCCGCAGCCTGGTCGGCCAGACCGCCGGCATCCGCCGCGCCGGCGCCGCCAGCCTGGACCTGGCCTATGTTGCCTCCGGCCGCTACGACGCCTTCTGGGAGTTCGGCCTGTCCGAGTGGGACATGGCCGCAGGCGCCCTGCTGATCCAGGAAGCAGGCGGCCTGGTCAGCGACTTCAGCGGCGGCCATGACTTCCTCGAAAAGGGCCAGATCGTCGCCGGCAACACCAAGTGCTTCAAAGCCGTGCTGACCGCCATCCAGCCGCACCTCGCACCGTCGATGAAACGCTGATAGTCGGCTCCAGTAAAAAACCGCCCCGAGGGGCGGTTTTTTATTGCGCCGAACTTACTGGGCAACCGGCTGCTGCACCAGCACCAGCTGCCCCTGGTCGTTGACCGGGATCTGCATGCCGGGATCGCGATCCATGCGCACCTGACCAATCTTGCCGTCCAACTGATACTTCACGTCATACCCGACCAGCTTCTCACTGGTATCGGTCACGGTGTGGCAACGGGTTTCGGTCGTGGTGTAAGTGTCACGCTCCTGCATGCCCTCCTGCACCTTGTTGCCCGCATAACCACCACCCACCGCACCGGCCACGGTGGCGATCTTCTTGCCGTTGCCACCACCGACCTGGTTACCCAGCAGACCACCCACCACCGCACCGATGGCGGTCCCGGCGATCTGGTGCTGGTCCTTGACCGGCGCCTGACGGGTTACCGCCACGTCCTTGCAGACCTCACGCGGCGTCTTGATGGTCTCCTTGATCGGCTGCACGGCCAGCACTTCGGCATACTGCGGACCACTGACCAGGCTGTAGGTGGCCACAGCACCACCGGCCGTCACGCCGACAGCGCCCAGCACCGCACCCACCAACATTGACTTGTTCATCTGGCCCTCCTCAAGGCATCTCTGCAGGCGTATTTTCGCCCCTTCACCCAGCGTTGGATAAAGCGACAACAGCCGAGTTCCTGGCCCGCCCGAACAAGCACGACAAATGGGAGCAAGGTCACAGCCCGGAAACGACAAGGCCCGGCGCAAGCCGGGCCTTGTTCGTCACCAGAGCAATCAGGGACGCTCATCCACCTCTTCACTGACCACCGGCGGAATAAGGTCCTCGGTTGTCAGGTTCAGCCAGATCAACACCACATTGGCGATGTAGATCGACGAATAGGTACCCGCCAACACCCCGACGAACAGGGCGATGGAGAAGCCCCACAGGTTGTCACCTGCGAACACCAGCAAAGCGATGATCGCCAGCAGCGTGGAGATCGAGGTAGCCATGGTGCGCAACAGCGTCTGCGTGGTCGAGATGTTGATGTTCTCAATCAGGCTGGCTTTGCGCAGTACGCGGAAGTTCTCGCGCACCCGGTCGAACACCACGATGGTGTCATTTAGCGAGTAACCGATGATCGCCAGGACTGCCGCCAGCACCGTCAGATCGAAGGTGACCTGAAAGAACGAGAGGATACCCAGCGTCACCACCACATCATGCACCAGCGATGCGATGGCACCGACCGCGAACTTCCATTGGAAACGGAAAGCCACGTAGATCAGGATGCCACCGAGAGCCAGCAGCATGCCCAGGCCACCCTGGTCACGCAATTCCTCGCCCACCGCAGGACCGACGTACTCGACCTTCTTCACCTGCAGCGGGTTGCCGCCGTTGGCCGCCTGCAGCACTGCAGCCACCTTGCTGCCCAGCTGCGGATCATCGCCCTGCAGACGCACCACCACATCGGTGGTAGCGCCGAAGTTCTGCACCACGGCATCGCCGTAGCCAGCTGCAGCCAATTGCTCACGCACCTCGCCGAGGTCGGCCGGACGCTCGTAACTCAGCTCGATCTGGCTGCCGCCAGTAAAATCGAGGCCAAAATTCAGGCCCTTGAAGAACCAGCTACCCAGGGCAACCAGAGTCAGGATCATGGTCAGGGCGAACGCGAAGTTGCGTACACCCATGAAATTGATAGTTCCGAGTTTCATGGCTGCCCCTTAGATCCACAGCTTCTTGAAGTCACGACCGCCGAAGATCAGGTTGACCATTGCACGGGTCACCATGATGGCAGTGAACATCGACGTGACGATACCCAGCGACATGGTCACGGCGAAGCCCTTGACCGGGCCGCTACCCATGGCGAAGAGAATGCCACCGACCAACAGGGTGGTCAGGTTGGCGTCGAGGATCGCCGAATAGGCACGATCGAAGCCTTCGTGAATCGCGCGCTGCACTGACATGCCGTTGGCGATCTCCTCGCGTATCCGCGAGAAGATCAGCACGTTGGCGTCCACCGCCATACCCATGGTCAGGACGATACCGGCGATACCCGGCAGGGTCAGGGTCGCGCTCAACGCCGACATCAGCGCCAGCAGCAGGACCATGTTGAAGCCCAGGGCCACGGTCGCCAGCACACCGAAGAAGCGGTAGATGGCGATGATGAAGATCGATACGAAGATCATGCCCCAGATGGAGGCGTCGACACCCTTGGCGATGTTGTCGGCCCCCAGGCTCGGGCCGATGGTGCGCTCCTCAGCGAAGTACATCGGCGCGGCCAGGCCACCAGCACGCAGCAACAGCGCCAGTTCGGAGGACTCGCCCTGGCCGTCGAGGCCAGTGATGCGGAACTGGCTGCCCAGTGCGGACTGGATGGTGGCCAGGCTGATGATCTTCTTCTCTTCCTTGAAGGAGGGCACTGCCACTTCCTTCTCGACGCCGTCGACCACCTGCTTGACGTAGCGGGTCAGCGGCTTCTGCTCGATGAAGATCACCGCCATGCTGCGCCCGACGTTGTTGCGGGTGGCGCGGTTCATAAGCTCGCCACCGTGGCCGTCGAGGCGGATATTCACCTGCGGACGACCGTTCTCGTCGTAGCTGGCCTGGGCATCGGTGACTTGGTCACCGGTAATGATCAGACTGCGCTCCAGCGCCACGGCCGGACGACCGGCCTCACGGAACTCGAAGGACTCGGTGGAGGCACGCGCCGCATCCGGCTCGGCCTGCAGGCGGAACTCCAGGTTGGCGGTCTTGCCGAGGATACGCTTGGCCTCGGCAGTGTCCTGCACGCCCGGCAGCTCGACCACGATGCGGTTGGCGCCCTGACGCTGCACCAGCGGCTCGGCCACGCCCAGCTCGTTGACCCGGTTACGCACGGTGGTCAGGTTCTGCTTGATCGAGTACTCGCGGATCTCCGCGCGCTTGGCCTCGGTCAGCGCGACACGCAGCACCTGCAGCTCGTTACGCGAAGAGGAGGTCAGCTCGAAATCGTTGAAATTCTTGCGAATGATCGCCTGGGCTTGCTCCAGGGCCTGGGCATCGGCGAAGCCCAGCTGAATGGCGCCATCCTGCTGCGGCAGGCTGCGGTAGCGCAGACGCTCCTTGCGCAGCAAGCTCTTGACCTCGCTCTCGTAGACCTTGAGGCGGGCATCCATGGCCTTGTCCATGTCCACTTCCAGCAGGAAGTGCACACCACCGGAAAGGTCCAGACCCAGTTTCATCGGGCCGGCACCCAGGTTGCGCAGCCACTGCGGCGTGGTCGGCGCCAGGTTGAGGGCCACCACATAATCGTCGCCCAGCAGTTTGCGCACCAGCTCCTTGGCCGGCAGTTGGTCTTCCTGCTTGGTCAGGCGCAGCAGCGCGCCCTGGCCCTGCTTCTGCCCCAGGTTGGCGGACTTCACGGCAATGCCGCCGTCCTTCAGCGCCTGGCTGACACGATCCAGATCGGCCTGGCCGATCTCCAGTGCGGAACTGGCACCGGTGATCTGGATGGCCGGATCGTCCGGGTACAGGTTGGGTGCGGAATAGATGAAGCCAACCGCCAGCACAGCCAGGATCAGCAGGTACTTCCACAGGGGGTATTTATTGAGCATGACGCCGCCCGTTATGACACGGGGCGCCTTAGGCGCCCCGTAGTGGTGAACGAAGAATCGTTAGATGGATTTGAGCGTGCCTTTCGGCAGAGTCGCCGCAATGGCCTGCTTCTGGAACTTCAGCTCGACATTGTCGGAGATTTCGACCACCACGAAGTCATCGGTGACCTTGGTGACCTTGCCGATGATGCCACCGCTGGTCACCACCTCGTCGCCCTTCTGCAGGCTGCCGAGCAGGTTCTTGTGCTCTTTGGCGCGCTTGGCCTGGGGGCGCCAGATCATCAGATAGAAGATGACCAGGAAGCCGATCAGGAACACCCACTCGAAACCACTGCCGGCGGGACCGGCGGCAGCGGCCGGTGCAGCGGCGTCGGCATAGGCGGCGGGAATCAGAAAGCTCATGGAAAACTCCTATTGCAAGGTCTTGAAGCTGGATGAGGCCGACCGCGAACGGCGGCGGGAGCGGGAACACCTCTTAGTGGGGCGCTTCCCGGTCGATTTCAATCCCGTCAGGGTTCCAGCGGCGGCGTCGGCAGGCCGCGCCGGGCGTAGAAGGCATCGACAAAGGCGGCCAATGTACCCTGTTGAATTGCCTCGCGCAAACCAGCCATCAGGCGCTGATAATGGCGCAAGTTGTGGATGGTATTGAGCATGCTGCCCAGCATTTCGCCGCACTTGTCCAGGTGATGCAGGTAGGCGCGGGAGAAGTGCTTGCAGGTGTAGCAGTCGCAGGCCGGATCCAGCGGCGAGTCGTCATGCTTGTGCACGGCATTGCGAATCTTGATGACCCCGGTGTCGATGAACAGGTGGCCATTGCGCGCGTTGCGGGTCGGCATCACGCAGTCAAACATGTCCACGCCACGGCGCACGCCCTCGACCAGGTCTTCCGGCTTGCCCACCCCCATCAGGTAGCGCGGCTTGTCCGTCGGCAGGTGCGGCGGCAGGAAGTCCAGCACACGGATCATCTCTTCCTTGGGCTCGCCGACCGACAGGCCGCCGATGGCCAGGCCGTCGAAGCCGATTTCCATCAGCCCCTCCAGCGAGCGCAGGCGCAGCTCTTCGTGCATGCCGCCCTGGACGATGCCGAACAGTGCCGACGGATTACCCTCGTGGGCATTCTTCGAACGCTTGGCCCAGCGCAGCGACAGCTCCATGGAACGCTTGGCGGTATCGAAGTCAGCCGGATAGGGGGTGCACTCGTCGAAGATCATCACGATGTCCGAACCGAGGTCACGCTGCACCTGCATCGACTCCTCGGGCCCCATGAACACCTTGGCGCCGTCCACCGGCGAGGAGAAATACACGCCCTCCTCCTTGATCTTGCGCATGGCGCCCAGGCTGAACACCTGGAAACCGCCGGAGTCGGTGAGGATCGGCCCCTGCCACTGCATGAAGTCGTGCAGGTCGCCATGGCGCTTGATCACTTCGGTACCCGGGCGCAGCCAGAGGTGGAACGTGTTCCCCAGGATGATCTGCGCACCGATGCCCTCGATGTCGCGCGGCAACATGCCCTTGACCGTGCCATAGGTGCCGACCGGCATGAAGGCCGGAGTCTCCACCACGCCACGCGGAAACGTCAGGCGGCCACGGCGGGCACGGCCATCGGTGGCCAGCAGCTCGAAGGACATATGGCTCATGGGGTCTCCTCGGGACCGCGCGGGGCGGGATTGCGGGTGATGAACATGGCATCACCGTAGCTGAAGAAGCGGTACTGCTGCTCCACGGCCGCTGCATAGGCGGCCATGGTCTCGGGATACCCGGCAAAGGCCGAGACCAGCATCAGCAGGGTCGACTCCGGCAGGTGGAAGTTGGTGACCAGGGCATCGACCACATGGAAGCGCTTGCCCGGGTAGAGAAAGATATCGGTGTCGCCACTGAAGGCCTTCAGCTCACCATCGCGGGCCGCGCTCTCCAGCGAGCGCACGCTGGTGGTGCCGACGGCGATCACCCGACCGCCGCGGGCACGGCAGGCGGCCACGGCATCGACCACATCCTGACCGACCTGCAGCCACTCGCGGTGCATGTGATGGTCCTCGATACGCTCCACGCGCACCGGCTGGAAGGTACCGGCACCAACGTGCAGGGTGACGAAGACGGTGTCGATACCCTTTTCGCGAATGGCCGCCAGCAGCGCCTCGTCAAAATGCAGGCCGGCCGTCGGCGCAGCCACGGCACCCGCCTTGGACTTGTCCGAATAAACGGTCTGGTAGCGCTCGCGGTCGGCGGCTTCGTCGGGGCGATCGATGTAGGGCGGCAACGGCATGTGGCCGACGCGGTCCAGCAACGGTAGCACCGGCTCACTGAAGCGCAGTTCGAACAGCGCCTCCTGACGAGACAGCATCTCGGCCTCGCCGCCACCTTCTATAAGAATCAGCGAACCCGGCTTGGGCGACTTGCTCGAACGCACATGCGCCAATACCCGGTACTCGTCGAGCACTCGCTCGACCAGCACTTCCAGCTTGCCGCCAGAGGCCTTCTGGCCGAACAGGCGCGCCGGAATCACCCGGGTATCGTTGAACACCATCAGGTCGCCGGGGCGCAGGTATTCCAGCAGGTCGGCGAATTGCCGGTGAGCGAGCGCGCCCGTTGGGCCGTCGAGCACCAGCAGACGACTGGCACGCCGCTCGGCGAGTGGGTGACGGGCGATCAGGGAATCGGGAAGGTCGAATTGGAAGTCAGCAACACGCATGGCAGGCACATCTCCGCGGGGCGTCAAGCTTACCGGAAAGCCTCCCGCGCGACCACGCGCCGGCTGTCGTCACTGCGGCGGCGGTGGTGCATAGCGGCTCATGATGCGCTGCAGACTGCCATCCCGGCGCAGCTGCGCGATCGCGGCATTGAGTACCGGCAACAGCTCGGCACGCGAGCGATGCAGGCGGATGCGCAGCTCGGAGCTGTTGATCACCGGCCCCTCCTCCACCCGCGCACTGCCCGACTGCAGCTCCGGATGCCTGTGGCGCAGGTAGGCCAACTCCAATCGGTCGATGATGCCAGCCTGGCTGCGCCCATGTGCCACCTTGTACAGCAGGGCAATCGCATCCGGACTGTCATGTCGACGAAAATACTCGCTACCGGCATAGCCATAGCCACGCACGGTGGCGATGGTCTTGCCGCGCAGGTCGGCGAGCTGAGTGAAGGCAAAAGCGCGTCCCGGCGCAAACACCAGCACCTCGTGCGCCTCAAGTACCGGCTCGGTCCACAGGGTCACCGCGACCTGGTCGGGCGCCGTGCGCCATTGCCGGCTGACACAACACTCGAGCTGCACCTGGCCGTCACGGAACATCTTCTGCGCACGCAGGGGCGGCGCAGGGCGCGCGGCCTGCAGCTCGACGGCCAGCTGCTCGTCCAGCGCGTGCATGACATCGCTGAGCACGCCAGTGACCTGGTCGTCGCCGACCACCCAGTAAGGCACCCAGCTCTCATCGCTCACGGCATAGGTCAGGGTATCGGCCGCCGCCATTGTTGGCAGCATGAAGATCAGGCCAGCAAGCCCACTGCGAACAACTCCGAGCACCCACCTCTCCCCCACCGGATCTCATCGGCGCGAGAATAACCGACAAACTTGACGAACGTCGCCAGCTTTGCGGCCTGCGGCGACACTCCCGCGCATGCCCGTGGCGCGATTGACCACCCCCGGTCGCCTCCCTATACTGCGCGCCCATCGTGCCTCGGTGGCGGAATCGGTAGACGCGGCGGATTCAAAATCCGTTTTCGAAAGGAGTGAGAGTTCGAGTCTCTCCCGGGGCACCACGATTTCTTCCCTCAAAACTGCCTGCAAAGCCTCTGGAATCAGCTGTTTCAGGGGGGTTGGCAAATCCGTTTGAGTTAGCGTAGAGTGGGTCAACTGTGTTTGCATGGGTCGCCTTGAATCGTGACCTGGTGCAGTAGATCCTAGATCCGCTACATCCCGCTCGACTTCTCTTACTCTCTGCAACCAGTTCCAGCCCTCGCGCGCCAAAAATCCGCGAGGCTGTCATCAACTCTAGTTTCAAGGAAATAAGACAATGTCGAATCGTCAAACCGGCACCGTCAAGTGGTTCAACGACGAGAAGGGCTTCGGCTTCATCACCCCCGAGAGCGGTCCGGATCTGTTCGTGCACTTCCGCGCTATCGAAGGTTCGGGCTTCCGCAGCCTGAAAGAAGGCCAGAAGGTCACCTTCGAAGCCGTGCAAGGCCAGAAAGGCATGCAAGCTGACAAGGTCCAGGTTCTGGGCTAATCGCTGCTGCTACGAAAGAGCCCCTGATGGCAACATCAGGGGCTTTTTTTCGCCTGCAGGTTTTTGTTCCTGCTCCCGACACCCCGTACAATCCCGCGCAATTCTCTGCACCCGAGCTAGCCATGCCCAAGCACATGCTGCGCCCCCAGGGCGAATTCCCCAGCGCCGGTCTGACCCGCCGTTGCGCCGCGATCTTCTACGACTTCCTGCTGAGCATTGCCCTGCTGATGGTGGTTACCCTGCTCTACAAGATGGCGCAGATGGCCATCGTCGGTGAGCAGCAGCTGCGCCAGATGTCCGATGCCGGCGTCCTGGATGGCGACCCGCTGCTGTCGACCGTGCTGGTAATGAGCCTGTTCGGCTTCTTCGCCAAATTCTGGACCCATAACGGCCAGACCCTCGGCATGCAGGTCTGGGGCCTGCGCATCCAGAATGCCGACGGCTCGGCCATCACCCTGTGGCAGGCGCTGCTGCGCTTCGTGGTGGCCATTGGTTCCTGGCTGTTCTGTGGCCTGGGCTTCCTCTGGGTCCTGTGGGACAAGGACAAGCGCAGCTGGCACGACATCTACTCAGAGAGCCGCGTCGTCCAGCTGCCGAAGAACATCCACAAGAAGTAACCGGCCTCAGCCGGCGGCCAGCCCGGGCAGCAGCACATTGCCGACCAGCCAGGCACTGGCCAGTGCACCCAGTAAGCAGAGCAGCGCCCCGCCGGCAGCCTGCCAGTAGAAACCGCGGGCCAGCTGGTCCTCGCCATGATTGGAGAGAATGAAGGGGTAGGTCTCGCCCGGCTTGCGTAGCTGGTGATGCACCGGCACCTCGCCACGCCCGACATGCCGGCGCTGCGCCTCGACCCTGGCCGATTCGCGCATGCGCTCCCACTCGGCGGGGTCCAGCTGGCCATCGCCATTGCTGTCAAAGCGCTGCAGCATGCCGGCGAAATCGCTCTTCCACTCGCGCACCACCGCCCCCTGCGCCAGGGTCAGGTCGAACGCCTCGGCACCGCCCTGGGTGCGGAAATCGCCGATGGCATAGAGCGGTTGTCCGACATGCAGGCGCTCCTCGGTGTAACGGTACAAGCTGCCAGCGGAAAACAGCATGCCGAGCAACCCAACGCTACCACTGAGGCCGCGAGGATGCCGCTCGCTACCACTCCAGACCTGACGCGTGCTCGGCCGCACTTCGGCACCCTTGGGGTTGATCAGGCACTCGCCGGTAGCATCCCTGAGGCGCACCAGCGCCTCGCTGACGCCACTCTCGATCACTCGCCAGCGCTTGCGCTTGCCATCGTCGTCGTACTCTTCGATTTTGAAGCGCCACCACAGGCAGGGGATGCCAGTCAGCGGCGCTTGCAGCTGGCCATCGGGCAGTTCGTCCAGCACACCGTACAGCTCGACATAACCCTGCGCCGCCGAGCGGATCTTCGACGTCGGCGTATTGAGCAGGAAGCGCGCCTCGGACAGGCGCTTGATGCACCACCAGCCGCCGCCAACGCAGGCGCCGACACTGAAGGCCATGCTGATGGCCAGCCCACCGACATCCATCTCAGTTGAACAGCGACTTGAGGTCGACGTCGGCCTTCTCTTCCTCGCTGAACTGCAGCAGTTCAGCCGCCTTGAAGGCAAACAGGCGCGCCAGGATCACGTCGGGAAACTGCTCGATACGCACGTTGTTGAGGTTGACCGCCTCGTTGTACAGCTCGCGGCGATCGGCGATGGCATTCTCCAGGCCGGAGATGCGCTGCTGCAGGTGCTGGAAACTGTCGTTGGCCTTGAGATCCGGGTAGTTCTCGGCCAGCGCGAACAGTTGACCGAGGCCAGCGCGGAGGCTGCTCTCGGCCTTTCCCAATGCCCCCACATCATGCTGCTCGCGGGCACTGGCCACGGCGCTGCGCGCGGCAATCACGCGCTCCAACGTCGTGCGCTCATGCTGCATGTACTGCTTGCAGGTCTCTACCAGCTTGGGCAGCTCGTCGTGACGCTGCTTGAGCAGCACGTCGATATTCGACCAGGCCTTGCTCACCCCGTGCTTGAGGCGCACCAGGCCGTTGTAGAGCACCACCGCCCAGGCGGCGAGAAGAAAAAGCACGACGAAAACGACAACAGTGGTCAGCATGGCAACACTCCTTGTGAACTGCCGGCATTCTAGCGATGCCGGGCAAGGCGTCTACTGCGTGACACCGGAGGTGAGATCAAATCGCCTTTGCATAAAATGCAAATCTTTCGCATTATTGGGCGGTTTTCCGATGCATTTGCACAGCCTTCCCAATCACCATACAAGGACTTCGCCATGACTCGCATGCCCCTGGCCACCGCCGGCCTGCTGGCTCTTGCCATTTCCCTCGCCGGCTGCGGCGACGACAAGCAAGAGGCCACTGCGCCGCAGGCTACCGCGCCGGCCGCGGCCAACACCGCGGCAGCCGGCAAGGTCGAGGAAGCCGCCGCCAAGGCCGTAGTCAGCCACTATGCCGACCTCGCCTTCGCCGTATTCAGCGATGCCGCCAGCACCGGCAAGCAACTGCAGAGCGCCATCGACGCCCTGCTGGCCAATCCCAGCGAAGACACCCTGAAGGCCGCCAAGCAGGCCTGGCTGGCTGCCCGCGTGCCTTACATGCAGACCGAGGTATTCCGCTTCGGCAACGCCGTGGTTGACGACTGGGAAGGCCAGCTCAATGCCTGGCCGCTGGACGAGGGCCTGATCGACTACGTGGCCAAGGACTATCAGCACGCCCTGGGCAACCCGGGCGCCAGCGCCAACATCATTGCCAACACCACCCTCCAGGTCGGCGAAGACAAGATCGACGTCAGCGAGATCACCGGCGAGAAGCTGGCCGAGCTGAACGAGCTGGGCGGCTCCGAAGCCAACGTCGCCACCGGCTACCACGCCATCGAGTTCCTCCTCTGGGGCCAGGACCTGAACGGTACCAACCCGGGTGCCGGCGCCCGCCCGGCCAGCGACTTCATCGTCGGCGCCGGCGCTACCGGCGAGCACAACGAGCGTCGCCGCGCCTACCTGAAAGCCGCCACCGACCTGCTGGTCGCCGACCTGGACAGCATGGTCGTGCAGTGGCAGGCCGGCAGCGCCGACAACTACCGCGCCAAGCTGGAGGCCGAGCCGGCCGAGAGCGGCCTGCGCAAGATGCTGTTCGGCATGGGCAGCCTTTCCCTTGGCGAGCTGGCCGGCGAGCGCATGAAGGTCGCCCTGGAAGCCAACTCCACCGAGGACGAGCACGACTGCTTCAGCGACAACACCCACAACTCGCACTTCTACAACGGCAAGGGCATTCGCAACGTCTATCTGGGCGAATACAAGAAGGTCGACGGCACCACCCTGAGCGGTCCGAGCCTGTCTGCCCTGGTTGCCAAGCTGGATGCCCAGGCCGATGCCACCCTGAAGGCCGACCTGGAAGCCACCGAAGCCAAGCTGCAGGTGCTGGTCGACAGCGCTGAGAAGAACAACCTGCACTTCGACCAACTGATCGCCGCCGAAAACAAGGAAGGCCAGCAGAAGGTCCGCGATGCCATCGCCGCCCTGGT
Source organism: Pseudomonas stagnisoli (assembly GCF_048595745.1). Lineage (NCBI taxonomy): Bacteria > Pseudomonadati > Pseudomonadota > Gammaproteobacteria > Pseudomonadales > Pseudomonadaceae > Pseudomonas > Pseudomonas stagnisoli. The sequence goes on along the minus strand of NZ_CP184361.1, from coordinate 1,112,851 downwards.
CAAGCAGACCGCGGCGATCGAAAAGGCCTCCGCCACCCTGGGCATCAGCGACCTGAACCCGGATACCGCCGATCACCAGTTCTGATACCCGCAGAACTGTGCAGAACGGATGCGCCCACAAGGCGCATCCGTTTTTTTTGCACGCGAGCAGTGCCCCCGAATCAATGCCTCCCCGCGACAATCTGGCCAAGGCACAAACGCTAATTCCTCTTATTTGACCTCCATTAGCCTGCTAAGATTGCCCGCCTGATTATCCGTTCAGGTTTTTTACCGATGCCCCCCGCGCTGCGCCTCTGCCTCCTGCCGCTGGCCCTGCTTCTTTCGGCCTGCGAACGCACACCGGCACCGGCAGAACCCGGCGAAGCCCTGTCCGGCGGCGCCACCACGGTGCACCAGGCCGACCGCAACGCGTTCTCCCTGCCCTCCGCCAACCTGTCACCGTCGCGCCGCCTGGATTTCGCGGTGGGCAACAGCTTCTTCCGTAACCCCTGGGTGATCGCCCCGTCCACCACCACGGCGCGCGACGGCCTCGGTCCGCTTTTCAACACCAATGCCTGCCAGAACTGCCATATCAAGGACGGCCGCGGTCATCCACCGGCAGCGAACGCCGCCAGCGCTGCCTCGATGCTGGTACGCCTGTCCATTCCCGCGAATGACTCGGCCGCTCACGCCGAACTGCTGCGCCGCCAGGGCGTGGTGCCCGAACCGGTCTACGGCGGCCAGCTGCAGGACATGAGCAACCCCGGCGTGGCGCCCGAGGGCAAGGTCCGCGTGGCGTACGACCTGCTGACGGTGACCCTCGGCGACGGCACCCAGGTCGAGCTACGCAAGCCGCGCCTGCAGATCAGCCAGCTCGGCTACGGCGAGATGCACGCCGACACCCTGTTCTCCGCCCGGGTAGCCCCGCCGATGATCGGCCTGGGCCTGCTGGAAGCGATTCCCGAGAGCGCGATCCTGGCCGGCGAAGACCCGCAGGATCGCGACGGCGACGGCATCCGCGGGGTGGCCAACCGGGTCTGGGACGATGCCCGTGGCACGACCGTACTCGGTCGCTTCGGCTGGAAGGCCGGCCAGCCCAACCTCAACCAGCAGAACATGCACGCCTTCTCCAGCGACATGGGCCTGACCACCCACCTGCTGCCCCACGACGAATGCACGGCGGCGCAGGCCGACTGCCGCGCCATGCCGCATGGCGGCCAGCCCGAGGTCAGTGACAACATCCTCGCCAGCGTGCTGTTCTACACGCGCAACCTGGCCGTCCCGGCGCGCCGGGATGTAGACGCTCTGGAGGTGCGCCGGGGCAAACAGCTGTTCACGGAAGCCGGCTGCGGCAAATGCCACACGCCCAGCTTCGTCACTGCAGCAGATGCCGCCGAGCCGGAACTGGCCCGGCAGACCATCCGCCCCTACAGCGACCTGCTGCTGCACGACATGGGCGAAGGCCTGGCCGATGGCCGTCCGGAGTTCCAGGCCAGTGGCCGGCAGTGGCGCACAGCGCCGCTCTGGGGCATCGGCCTGACCAAGACGGTCAATGGCCACACCCAGTTCCTGCATGATGGTCGTGCGCGCAACCTGCTGGAGGCCATCCTCTGGCATGGCGGCGAAGCCGAACAGGCGCGTCAGGCCGTCAGCCAATTCGATGCCAGCGAGCGCGGCGCGCTGCTGGCCTTCCTCAACTCCCTGTAAGGAGTTCGACATGCACCGCTCCCCCTTCGCCATCGCCCTGCTCGCCCTCGGTCTCGCCGCCTGCAGCCCGCAGGACCCGCAGCAGCGCGTCAGCGCCACCCTCACCGACAGCGTGCTGCTGCCGGCCTATGGCGCCTGGCACCAGTCCAACCAGAAACTCGCCGAGAGCGCCCAGGCCTTCTGCGCCGGCCAGCAGGACCTCGGCGCCGCGCAACAGGTGTTCCTCACCGACGCGGCCAGCTGGGCGGCCCTGCAGCCGCTGCTGATCGGCCCGCTGGCCGAAGGCAACCGCGCCTGGCAGGTACAGTTCTGGCCAGACAAGAAGAACCTGGTACAGCGCCAGGTCGAGTCCCTGCTGAAGAACAAGCCGCAGCTCAGCCAGGCTGACGTGGAACAGGCCAGCGTGGTGCTGCAGGGTCTGACCGCCTATGAATACGTGCTGTTCGACGCCGCCATCGACCTCTCCGACGCCGCCCAGAAGGCCCGCTACTGCCCGCTGCTGATCGGCATTGGCGCACACCAGCAGAAGCTCTCAGGCGCGGTGCTCGACCAGTGGCAGGCCAAGGACGGCATGGCCGCACAGCTGCGTGCATTCCCCAACACCCGCTACGCCGAAGCCCCCGAAGCAGTGGCCGAACTGCTGCGTGCTCAGGTCAATGCTCTCGACGGCATGAAGAAGAAGCTCGGCGCCGCCCTTGGCCGCCAGAGCAAGGGCGTCCCGCAGCCCTACCAGGCCGAGTTCTGGCGCAGCAACGCCAGCCTGGCCAGCCTGGCCGCCGCCCTGGCCAGCGCCGAGCGTCTGTGGCTGGGTACCGATCAGGACGGCCTGCGCAGCCTGCTGGGCGACGACCAGCAGGAACTGGCCGAACGCATCGACCAGCAGTACGCCACCACTCGTCAACAACTGGCCGCCCTGCAGCGTCCACTCGGCGAACTGCTCGCCGATGAGGCAGGCCGTGTCGAGTTGAATGCCGTCTACGACGCCCTCGACCAAATCCACCGCCTGCAGGGCGGAGAGCTGGCCAAGGTGCTCGGCATCCAGCTGGGCTTCAATGCCCACGACGGTGACTGAATGAAGCGCAGAGCCTTTATCGGTCTCGGCAGCCTGGCCCTGGCAGCAGGCGCGCTGGGTGGCTGGAAGTTGCTCGGCCATGGCCCGCAACCGCTGCTGCTCTCGGCCCGCAATGATGTAGACGGTAATCACTATGCCGTCGGCTACCGTCTGGACGGCAGCCAAGCATTCGCCACCCGCGTCGCCGAGCGTTGTCACGACGTGGTGCCACACCCCAGCCTGCCGCTGGCCGTGTTTGTCGGCCGCCGGCCAAGTCGAGAGAGTTATCTGATCGACACCCGCGACGGCCGCCTGCTGCAGACGCTGGCCTCGGCGCCGGACCGCCACTTCTACGGCCACGGCCTGTTTCACAGGGAAGGCGAATGGTTCTACAGCACCGAGAACGACACCCGCGAGCCCGGCCGTGGCGTGCTCGGCGTCTATCGCCTGCAGAGCAACCGGCTGCAGCGGGTGGGCGAACACACGACCCACGGCGTAGGGCCGCACCAACTGCTGTGGCTGCCCGGCGGCGAGAATCTGGTGGTGGCCAACGGCGGCATTCGCACCGAGGCCGATAGCCGAGTAATGATGAACCTCGACGCCATGGAGCCGAGCCTGGTGCTGATGCGCCGCGATGGCAGCCTGATCAGCAAGGAGAGGTTGCCTCAGCAGATGAACAGCGTGCGTCACCTGGCCGTGGCCGCCGACGGCACCATCGTCTCCGGCCAGCAGTACGAGGGCGACCCGCAGGACAGCGTGCCGCTGCTGGCGATCAAGCGCCCCGGCCAGGTCTTCCAGCCCTTCCCGCTGGGCGAGGCGCAGCGGGCAGCCATGAACCAGTACACCGCCAGCCTGGCGATCCACGATGAGCTGCGCCTGCTGGCGCTGACCGCACCGCGCGGCAACCGCTTCTTCGTCTGGCACCTGGACAGCACCGAACTGCTGCTGGATACGCCGCTGCCGGACTGCGCGGGAGTCGGCGCAGTTGCAGATGGTTTCGTGGTCACCTCCGGCCAGGGCCGCTGCCGTCTCTACGACTGTCGCGGCGAGACCATCACCGCGCGCCCGTTGGAGCTGCCTGCGGGGCTCTGGGACAACCATTTGCGCCTCGCCTGACGACTGCGCGGCGTTACCCCGCGCAAGCTGGGACTTCAGGCCAGCAACAAACTGCCGACCTATACTGAGACAGATGGCGTAGATCGCTGTCACTCGCCTGCCACGGCCGGCCGATAAGGATATCCGTAATCCCGCCCCCATCCGGGTGGCGGAGGGCTTCCACCCACGAGGTTCCCCCCATGTTCCTGCAGAAATCCCTGCGCGCTCAGATACTCGCCCTGCTTGGCGGTAGCCTGGCTCTGATCCTGGTCACCGCCCTGGCCTGCTTCAGCTTCCTGTCCGGCGGCTTGCAGGCCTACCGCGATTTGCTGGGAGGGCCGCTGGAGGCCTCCCGGCTGGTGGACTCGGCCAACGTCGAATTCAAGATCCAGGTACAGGAATGGAAAAACGTTCTGCTGCGCGGCCAGGATAGTGAAAACCTGAACAAATTCTGGGGGCAGTTCGAAACCCAGGAGCGCAAGGTGCAGGACATCCTCGGTGAACTGGCCGTGCTGGCCAAGGACGATACGGCGCTGAGGAATCAGGTCGAACGCCTGCGCAGCGAGCATCAGACCCTGGGCGCCAACTACCGCAAGGGCCGCGATGCCTTTGTCGCCGCCGGCGGCGACAGCAAGGTCGGTGATGCCGCGGTCAAGGGCATCGACCGCGCCACCAGCGAGCAGATGAGCAAGCTGGTCAGCCAGTTGCACGAGCAGAGCCTGGCGCAGGCCAAGCAGATCAATGGCGCGGCGGAACGCACCATTCTGCTGGGCACCCTGATCATGCTTGGCGCCAGCGTGGTGGTCGCGTTGTTCAGCCTGTGGCTGGTCAATCGCCATCTGATCATTCCGATTCGCCACCTGATCAATCATGTCGACCAGCTCAGCCACGGGCGCTTCGACCAGCGCGTGGAGTCCAACCGGCATGACGAACTGGGCCTGCTGGCGCGCGCAGCCAATAAGCTGCGGGATTTCCTTGCCAGCACCACGGAAAGCCTGCGCCTGAGCAGCAGCAACCTGGATAACGCCAGCGGCGAGCTGAACCAGATTGCCTCGCGCATGACGCTGGGCATCAACGAACAGTTCGAGCGTACCGATCAGGTCGCCACCGCCATGCACGAGATGTCGGCCACCGCACAGGAAGTGGCGCGTCACGCCGTCGAGGCCGCGCATGCGGCTGATGATGCGGACAGCTCGGCCCGCCAGGGTGGCAAGGTCATGGAGTCGACTATCCAGACCATCACCGGCATGCGTGGCGAGATCGCCAACACCGCCGAGGTGATCCGTCGCCTGGAGGCCGATAGTGGGCGCATTGGCAAGGTGCTGGAGGTGATCCGTGGCATCGCCGAGCAGACCAACCTGCTGGCCCTCAACGCCGCCATCGAAGCCGCGCGCGCCGGCGAGCAGGGCCGTGGCTTTGCGGTGGTAGCGGACGAAGTACGCCACCTGGCTCAGCGCACCGCCGAGTCCACTGCCGAGATCAACCAGATCATCGATACGGTGCAAACCGGCGCACTCAACGCCGTGCGCGCCATCGAGAGCGGTCAGAGCCGCAGCGAGGAGGGCGTCACCCAGGTGACCCAGGCCGGCGCCATGCTCGAACGCATCACCGCTGCGGTGGAGGCCATCCGCGACATGAACCGGCAGATTGCCACCGCCGCCGAGGAGCAGACCTCGGTCGCCGAGGACATCTCGCGCAACCTCACGGAAATCACTGCCATCGCCAGCGCCAATCAGGACAACGTCGAGCGCACCCAGGCCGCCAGCCATACACTGCACAGCCTGTCCGGGGAGCTGAACGAGGTCACCCGCCGCCTGGGCTCCTGACCCGCCTCGAAGTGCCGCGAAACGATACAGGGAGGGATCGTTTCTGCGGCCATCTGTGTGGTTCTTGCAACGATCTGTTGCGCGATAATCACCTGGCAACCTTTTGCAAATTCCCGGCTTTTGACTTGCCAGTCAAGTAGCACTATGGTGCCGGCTTCGCCTGTCAAAGGCCCCCTCTCCGCCCGCCAAGGATTCGGATATGTTGCTCCGCCGTATGCTCATCATGCTGGGCGTCGTGCTCGCCGTGGTGCTCGCCCTCGCCGCCTACAAAGGCTTCTCCATCTACCAGCAGATTCAGATGTTCTCGGCGCCACAGCCGGCCATCAGCGTCTCCGCCGCCGTCGCCCGTGAACAACCCTGGCAGAGCCGACTGCCGGCCATCGGCACGCTCAAGGCCTATCAGGGTGTGGACCTGACCGCCGAGGTGCTGGGCACGGTCAAGGAAGTGCTGTTCCAGTCCGGCGAGAAGGTCAGCCTCGGCCAGCCATTGCTGCAACTGGACAGCGAGGTCGAGCGCGCCATCCTTGCCACCGCCGAAGCGGTGCGCGCACTGGCTCGCGTCGAGTATCAGCGCGGCCAGGACCTGATCAAGCGCCAGGCCATTTCCAAGAGCGAGTTCGACCGCCTCAACGCCGAACTGCTCAAGGCCGAGGCCAGCGTCACCCAGCTCAAGGCCGAGCTGGACAAGAAGCGCATCCTCGCGCCGTTCGCCGGCACCATCGGCATTCGCCAGGTGGACACCGGTGACTACCTGAGCCCCGGCACCTCCTTCGCCACCCTGCAGGACCTGTCCAGGCTGTACGTCGACTTCTTCCTGCCGGAACAGGACTACCCGAAGCTGGCAATCGGCCAGCGTGTACGTCTGTCGGTGGCCGCTTACCCGGGCGAGGTCTTCAGCGGCGAGATCAGCGCACTCAACCCCAAGGTCGAGGAAACCACGCGCAACGTACAGGTCCGCGCCATGCTGCCCAACCCGGACAACAAGCTGCTACCGGGCATGTTCGCCAACCTGGAAGTACTGTTGCCGGGCGAGCAGCCGCAGGTACTGGTGCCGGAAACCGCCATCACCTACACCCTCTATGGCAACTCGGTGTACGTGATCGGCGAGCAGAAGGACGACAAGGGCGCCGTGGTCAAGGACGACAAAGGCCAGGTACGACTGGTGGTCGAGCGCCGCTTCGTCGAAACCGGTGAGCGCCGCGACGGCCAGGTACTGGTGCTCAAGGGCCTGAAGGCCGGCGAGCAGGTGGTCACGGCCGGCCAGCTCAAACTCGACAATGGCGCCCACGTAGCCATCGTCGAAGACCAGGCCCAGGTTCTCAAGTAGGCCCAAGCCAAGTACTGAACATAGGCGCGGGCCTGCACCAGCAGCCCGCACCGACTCAGACTCCAGGAGCCAAGCATGGCTTTCACAGATCCCTTTATTCGGCGCCCGGTCCTAGCGACCGTGGTCAGCCTGCTGATCATCCTGCTGGGCATACAGGCCTTCAGCAAACTGGTGATCCGCCAGTACCCACAGATGGAAAATGCCCTGATCACGGTCACCACCGCCTACCCGGGCGCCAACGCCGAGACCATCCAGGGCTACATCACCCAGCCGCTGCAGCAGAGTCTGGCGAGCGCCGAGGGCATCGACTACATGACGTCGTCGAGCCAGCAGAACTTCTCCACCATTTCCATCTATGCGCGCATCGGCGCCGACACCGACCGTCTGTTCACCGAACTGCTGGCCAAGGCCAACGAGGTGAAGAACCAGTTGCCGCAGGATGCCGAAGACCCCGTGCTGTCCAAGGAAGCGGCCGATGCCTCGGCGCTGATGTATGTCAGTTTCTACAGCGACCAACTGTCCAACCCGCAGATCACCGACTACCTGTCGCGCGTGATCCAGCCCAAGCTGGCCACCCTGCCCGGCATGGCCGAGGCCGAGATTCTCGGCAACCAGGTATTCGCCATGCGTCTGTGGCTGGACCCGGTGAAGATGGCCGCCTACGGTATTGCCGCCACTGACGTGACCAATGCCGTGCAGCGCTACAACTTCCTCGCCGCTGCCGGCGAAGTGAAGGGCCAGTACGTGGTCACCAGCATCAACGCCACCACCGACCTCAAGTCGGCCGAGGCCTTCGGCGCCATTCCGGTGAAGACCGACGGCGACAGCCGCGTGCTGGTGCGTGACATCGCGCGGGTGGAAATGGGCGCGGCCAACTATGACTCGATCAGCTCGTTTGACGGCATTCCGTCCGTCTACATCGCCATCAAGGGCACGCCGAGCGCCAACCCGCTGGACGTGATCAAGCACGTGCGCGCCGCCCTGCCGGAGCTGGAAGCGCAGCTACCGCCCAGCCTGAAGGTCTCCATCGCCTACGACGCCACCGAGTTCATCCGCGCCTCCATCGACGAGGTGGTGAAGACCCTGGCCGAGGCGGTGCTGATCGTCATCGTCGTGGTCTTCCTGTTCCTCGGCGCATTCCGTTCGGTGCTGATCCCGGTGATCACCATCCCGCTGTCGATGATCGGCGTACTGTTCTTCATGCAGCTGATGGGCTACTCGATCAACCTGCTGACCCTGCTGGCGATGGTCCTGGCCATTGGCCTGGTGGTGGACGACGCCATCGTGGTGGTGGAAAACATCCACCGCCATATCGAGGAGGGCAAAACGCCCTTCGATGCCGCCATCGAGGGCGCCCGCGAGATCGCCGTGCCGGTGATCTCGATGACCATCACCCTGGCCGCCGTGTATGCGCCCATCGGCTTCCTCGAGGGCCTGACCGGCGCCCTGTTCAAGGAGTTCGCCCTGACTCTGGCCGGCGCGGTGATCATCTCCGGCGTGGTGGCGCTGACCCTGTCGCCGATGATGTGCTCCAAGCTGCTGCGCCATGAAGAGAATCCGTCCGGCCTGGCACACAAGCTGGACCTGATCTTCGACAGCCTCAAGCGCCGCTACCAGAAGGCCCTGCACGGCACGCTGAATACCCGCCCGGTGGTGCTGGTGTTCGCCGTCATCGTGCTGTGCCTGATCCCGGTGCTGCTGATGTTCAGCAAGAGCGAGCTGGCACCGGAGGAGGATCAGGGCATCGTATTCCTGTTCGCCAATGCGCCGCAGCCGACCAACCTCGACTACATGAACGCCTACACCGACCAGTTCGTGAAGATCTTCAAGGAGTTCCCCGAGTACTACTCGTCCTTCCAGATCAACGGCTTCAACGGTGTACAGTCGGGCATCGGCGGCTTCCTGCTCAAACCCTGGGACGAACGCGAGCGTACCCAGATGGAACTGCTGCCGATCGTCCAGGGTCGCCTCAACGACATTCCCGGCCTGCAGATCTTCGGCTTCAACCTGCCGTCGCTGCCGGGCACCGGTGAAGGCCTGCCATTCCAGTTCGTGATCAACACGCCGAATGACTACGAGTCACTGCTGCAGGTGGCCGAGCGGGTCAAGCAGAAGGCCATGGAGTCCGGCAAGTTCGCCTTCCTCAACGTCGACCTGGCCTTCGACAAACCCGAGGTGGTGGTCGATATCGACCGCGAGAAAGCCGCGCAGATGGGTGTATCGATGCAGGACCTGGGTGCCACCCTGGCCATCCTGCTCGGTGAGGGCGAGATCAACCGCTTCACCATCGACGGTCGCAGCTACAAGGTCATTGCGCAGGTCGAGCGCGCCTACCGCGATAACCCAGGCTGGCTGAGCAACTACTACGTCAAGAGCGAGAGCGGCCAGATGGTGCCCCTGGGCACCCTGATCAAGGTCAGCGACCGCGCACGGCCAACCAAGCTCAACCAGTTCCAGCAGCTCAACGCGGCAATCATCGAAGGCGTGCCGATCGTCAGCATGGGCGAGGCCGTGGAGACGGTGGCGCAGATCGCCCGCGAGGAAGCGCCACGCGGCTACACCTTCGACTACGCTGGCGCCTCGCGCCAGTACATCCAGGAAGGCAGTGCGCTGTATGCCACCTTCGGCCTGGCCCTGGCGATCATCTTCCTGGTGCTGGCCGCGCAGTTCGAAAGCTTCCGCGACCCGCTGGTGATCCTGGTCACCGTGCCGCTGTCGATCTGCGGCGCGCTGATCCCGATCTTCCTCGGCTTCTCCAGCATGAACATCTACACCCAGGTGGGCCTGGTGACGTTGATCGGCCTGATCAGCAAGCACGGCATCCTGATCGTCGAGTTCGCCAACCAGCTGCGCCGCGACAAAGGGCTGAGCATCCGCGAGGCCATCGAGGAAGCCGCCTCGATCCGCCTGCGTCCGGTGCTGATGACCACCGCCGCGATGGTGTTCGGCATGGTGCCGCTGATCCTCGCTACCGGTGCAGGTGCCGTGAGCCGCTTCGACATCGGCCTGGTGATCGCCACCGGCATGTCGATCGGCACCCTGTTCACCCTGTTCGTGCTGCCGTGCGTCTACACCCTGCTGGCCAGCCCGGACAAAGCCCCCAAGCCCGTCGGCATAGCGGCTCACTGAGCCGTCAGCCGCCACAAAAAAGCCCCGCCTAGGCGGGGCTTTTTCATGCACCGAATTCGATTACTGCTCGCCCTTCATGGCATGGGAAAGGCCGTACATCAGCAACAGCAGATTGTCGCTGTCAGCCTCGATCTTGCTGATATCCACATGGCGGCTGGAAACCACTGGGCACGGCTGTGCGCCACAGCTGGCGGCGTCCAGCACCCGCGGCGCGGGCTCCTGCCAGGCGGCAGTGGCCAGGGCCGTGACGCTGAGGGCACCGACGAGGAACAATCCTCTAGCAATTTCTAATTTCATTTCGATAACCCCTTGATAGCGCTGCCAAACGCCTAACAACAAAACTAGTTCAGACCATTCCTTGGCAACGCCCCGACCGACGAGTGGTGTGTCGACCTGGGGATCAGCACCTATCTGAGCATCGCACGAGCATGAAGTTCCTCGGCCGCGCGCCGGGCAGACTTCATCCCAGGCTGACCAGAAACCGGCACCCGCTCGGCTGCGCATCGGACAACTCAACATTCCAGCCCTGGCTCTCGCAAATACGCTGCACCAGCGACAGCCCCAGCCCCAAGCCCTCGCCGCGCGCCGAGCCGCCGCGCACGAAGGGCTGGAACATTGCCTCGCGCTCCGCCACAGGGATGCCCACCCCGCTGTCCTCGACCATGAAGCCATGCTCACCCAGGCACAGGACAATCCGCCCCCGCTCGGTGTAATGCCAGGCATTGCGCAGCAAGTTGCCCATCACCGAGCGCAGCAGCGGGCCGTTGTACTGGGCAATGCCCGCCTGTTGCGGGCGGTAGTCGAAATGCAAGCCTTTGGCCTCGATCGCGGGCCGCCACTGCTCGACCAGGGCATCGGCTACCTCGCGCAGGCTGGACTGGGTAGCGCCACCATCGTCCTGACGCGCGCGCGCCAACAACAGAAAGGTCTGTACCAGCCCGCGCATTTCCTCGGTGGCAGCGGCCATGCGCCGCACCCGGTCGCGACCACGCTCGTCCAGGCCAGGACTTTCCAGCAGCAGCTCGCAGGAACTGGCCAACACCATCAGCGGCGTACGTAACTCATGGCTGACATCGCTGGTGAACAGCCGCTCGCGCATCAGCGCGCGGCGCAACAGGCCCAAGGTGGTATCGAAGGAAGCCGCCAGCTGACCCACTTCGTCGCCCGCGTAATCGCGGGCCAGTTGCGGTGCCTCGTCGAGCAGCTGGTCCGGGTGCCGCACCTGGCGCGACAGGCGCACCACCGGCTCAATCACCTTGCGGGCCAGCAACCAGCCGAGCAGGCCGGACAGCGCCAGGCTGATCAAAAAACCCACCAGAACCACGGCGAACAGCAACTGCTCGCGGTCCTCGAACTCGCTCTGGTCCTGCAGCAACACATAACGCCGACCATCGACCAGTTGGACGAAGCCGTGAAACGACTTGTCCTCGCGAAAGACTTCATGGAAGCCCGGCGACAGCTCCTGCAGATCTGCCGGCAGCGCAAAAGCACCGAGGCCGCCACTGAAATAGAACAGCTGGCCGGGCTCCGGTTCATGACGCCAATCGGACATGCTCTCCATCTGCAGAAAGCGCCCGAGATCACCGCCCAGCTCACTGGAGATCAGGCGTTCCTCGACCTGATGTACCGTTTCCACAATACCGATGGCAAAGGTGCCGCCCACCAGCAGCGTCATCAGGACGAAGGCGATCACGATACGGCGCGACAGGCTCTGCCTGAACAGAACAGGGTCAAACGCCATCGACGCGCTCCGCCAATCGGTAACCTACCCCGTGCACCGTGTGCAGCAGCGCCTGCTCGAAGGGCTTGTCGATCACCTGGCGCAACTGGTGGACATGGCTGCGCAGGCTGTCACTGTCCGGGCAGTCGTCGCCCCACAGAGCTTCCTCCAGGACTTCCCGCCGCACCACATGCGGACTCCTCTGCATCAGCAGGGCCAGCAGCTTGAGGCCGACCGGGTTGAGTTTGAGCGGCTTGCCGGCACGGGCGATCTCCAGGGTATCGAGGTCGTAACTGAGATCGCCCACCTGCAGCAAACGCTTACCACCGCCCAGGCTGCGGCGCAGCACCGCCTCGATACGCGCGGCCAGCTCGGAGAGGGCGAACGGCTTGACCAGATAATCGTCGGCACCGGCCTGAAACCCCTGCAGGCGATCCTCCAGCTGATCCCGGGCGGTGAGCATGATCACCGGCGTATCGCGCCGCGCCTCCTCGCGCAGGCGCCGACAGAGGGTGTAGCCGTCGATACCCGGCAGCATGATGTCCAGTACCAGCAGGTCGTAGTGCTCGCTGCTGGCCAGGCGCAGCCCGGAAAGACCGTCCTGGGCGCAATCCACCGTATAGCCCTTGATCTGCAGGTAGTCGGCCATGTTGGCCAGGATGTCGCGATTGTCCTCGACCAGGAGGATGCGCATGGGGAAGTCACCTCATTGTTACGCTGCCTGCAAAGATAACGTGGAACACCTCACTGACTGCCGGCTTTGACGGATTTTTCATGCGCAAGAAAAAGCCCCGCATAAGGCGGGGCTTTCTCGCTCAGCTTAGGAAGCTGGGTCGGCTTACATCATACCGCCCATGCCACCCATGCCGCCCATGTCCGGCATGGCCGGAGCGGCTTTGTCTTCGACGATGTCGGCGACCATGGCTTCGGTGGTGATCATCAGACCGCCGATGGAGGCCGCAGCCTGCAGGGCGGAACGAGTGACCTTGGCCGGGTCCAGGATGCCCATCTCGATCATGTCGCCGTAGGTGTCGGTGGCGGCGTTGAAGCCGAAGTTGCCGGAACCGTTCTTCACCTTGTCGACCACTACGCTCGGCTCGCCGCCGGCGTTGGAGACGATCTGGCGCAGCGGCGCTTCAACAGCGCGACGCAGCAGGGCGATACCGACGTTCTGGTCTTCGTTGTCGCCTTTCAGACCTTCGATGGCCTGCAGGGCACGTACCAGAGCCACGCCGCCGCCAGGTACCACGCCTTCTTCGACGGCAGCACGGGTAGCGTGCAGGGCGTCTTCGACACGGGCCTTCTTCTCTTTCATCTCGACTTCGGTGGCAGCGCCGACCTTGATCACGGCAACACCGCCGGCCAGCTTGGCCAGACGCTCTTGCAGCTTCTCTTTGTCGTAGTCGGAAGAGGTTTCTTCAACCTGCTTGCGGATCTGCGCCACGCGAGCTTCGATGTCGGCCTGAGCGCCGGCACCGTCGATGATGGTGGTGTTTTCCTTGTTCAGTACGACGCGCTTGGCGTTACCCAGGTGCTCCAGAGTGGCGCCTTCCAGCGACAGGCCGACTTCCTCGGAAATCACGGTACCGCCGGTCAGGATGGCGATGTCCTGCAGCATGGCCTTGCGGCGATCGCCGAAGCCCGGAGCCTTGACGGCAGCCACTTTGACGATGCCGCGCATGTTGTTGACCACCAGGGTGGCCAGGGCTTCGCCTTCCACGTCCTCGGCCACGATCAGCAGCGGACGGCCGGACTTGGCCACGGCTTCCAGCACCGGCAGCAGTTCGCGGATGTTGGAGATCTTCTTGTCGACCAGCAGCAGCAGCGGGCCTTCCAACTCGGCCACCATGGTGTCTGGCTTGTTGATGAAGTACGGGGACAGGTAGCCACGGTCGAACTGCATGCCTTCCACGACGGACAGTTCGTTTTCCAGGCCGGAACCTTCTTCAACGGTGATCACGCCTTCCTTGCCAACCTTCTCCATGGCTTCGGCGATGATGTCGCCGATGGAGTTGTCGGAGTTGGCGGAGATGGTGCCAACCTGGGCGATGGCCTTGGTGTCGGTGCACGGCTTGGCCAGGTCTTTCAGCTGGGCAACGATGGCCGCGGTGGCCTTGTCGATGCCGCGCTTCAGATCCATCGGGTTCATACCGGCGGCAACCGACTTCAGGCCTTCATTGACGATGGCCTGGGCCAGTACGGTGGCGGTGGTGGTGCCATCACCGGCAGCGTCGTTGGCCTTGGACGCAACGTCCTTGACCAGCTGGGCGCCCATGTTCTCGAACTTGTCTTTCAGCTCGATTTCCTTGGCCACGGACACGCCGTCCTTGGTGATCAGCGGAGCACCGAAGCTGCGATCCAGGACCACGTTGCGGCCTTTCGGGCCGAGGGTGGCTTTGACGGCGTCGGCCAGGACGTTGACGCCAACCAGCATTTTCTTGCGAGCGGAATCGCCGAATTTGACTTCTTTAGCAGCCATTTTGCTTGTTCCTCAATTCTGTACGTTAGGACGGAGATGCGTCGGATCAGGCTTCGATGACGGCGAGGATTTCGTGCTCGCCCATCACCAGCAGGTCTTCGCCGTCGACCTTGACGGTGTTGCTGCCGCTGTACGGGCCAAACACCACCTTGTCACCGACCTTGACGGCCAGCGGGCGAACTTCGCCGTTGTCCAGGACTTTGCCGGTACCGACGGCGACGACTTCACCCTGGTTCGGCTTCTCGGCGGCCGAGCCCGGCAGCACGATGCCGCCAGCGGTTTTGGTCTCTTCTTCGCTGCGACGGATGACGACGCGGTCATGCAGAGGACGAAGCTTCATTGTCGATCTCTCCTGATAGTGGTTTCACTGGCCGGCGAATGCGCCGGCGGGTTAGGCAAAACCGGCTTGGGGCCGGGCGCGGCACGCCAGTGGCGAGCCGCGGAAGTCTGTTCCACCAGCGGTGGAAACCTTGCGGTGAAAGCTAGATAGGGGCGCTCAAGGGCATTTCAAGGGCGGCGAGTGAAAATTTTTCTGCCTCAGCACCGCCCCGGCGTGCAGCGGCGCTCAATCGCGGCGCTGGTACTCGCCTTCGATGACCTGCGGCTGGGTCTGGCCGCTGCGCGCGGCCGGGTCATCGAAGAACGCGCGCTGACGCAGCGCCTGCTCCTGGGCGCGGCGCTGCAGCCGGCCGATCATCAGGCGGCGGGTGAAGGGGATCAGGCAGAGCAGGCCGAATACGTCGCTGATGAAGCCCGGCAACAGCAGCAGGCCGCCACCAACGGCAATCAGCAGGCCCTCGAACAATTCCTGCTCAGGCATCTCGCCACGCGCCAGCTTCTCGCGGGCACGCCAGGCCGTGGCCACACCGGCCACGCGCAGCAGCACGCTGCCGAGGATGGCGGTTCCGATCACCAGCAGCAGGGTGGGCAGCACGCCGATGGCGCTGCCGACCTGGATCAGCACGGCCAGTTCGAGGATGGGGAACAGCAGGAACAGAAACAGAAAAGCGCGCATCGCGAGGGTCCTTGACGGAAGAACGGCTTCCGATGGGAATGAAGTATGGGGCCAGCGGCTTAATTCAAGCTGACACCTGCCCGGCGGTCGGCCAGACCTCGGCCCGAGCCAGCAACACCAAGGCCTGGCGCACCGCGCCAGGGTTGTTACAGGATGTTGGCAACGCCAGCCAGTGCAGGCCCTTGCCGATGCGCAGGTGGAAACCTTCGCTGTCGATGCCGACCAGTTGGGCCGGGCTATGCGTGGGCAGTCCGGCCAGCTGCACGTAATGGGCGATGGCGGCGGCGTGATCGGCGTTCATGTGCTCGAGCATGCCGCGCTCGGCGTCGCCAGCGTGCGGATTGGCCAACTCGACGTCCTGCAGCCAGTGGATCGCGCCGAAACCGCCGATGAAACGCCAGCGCACCGGCTGCAGTACCCAGAAATCGAAGTCATGGGCGCTGTGGTAGTCGCTCGAGTCGGGAAAATAGCGGTAGTAGCGCTCAGCAGCCGCCTCGATGGCGGAGGGTTCGACCAGCTGGCGGGCCTCGGCCAGCAGGGTCAGGCGCCCGGCGGCCTGCACATCCTCGGCGCCGCGCTCACCGACCAGCAGCGAACACTTGCCATCGCGCTGCAGATTGTGGGTGTGCTGGGCAATACGGCTGATCAGGATCAGCGGCCGCCCCTGCGCATCTAGGCAATAGGGCACCACTGATCCGAAAGGGAAGCCCGGCATGCTCTTGGAGTGGGTGGAAAGCACCCCGCGGTATTCCTTGAGCAGCAATTCTCGGGCATGCTTTACGGCGTTTTCGCTCAATTTATGACTCCTCGCAAAGAATTCGTCGAAAACGAGACGAACAGGCGTTCGTAATCACCGAAACGCCGGCGAGGCCACCTGCTAGACCATTTGAGGGGTAGTGTTATGGAACTCAAAGACAAAGTCATCATCATCACCGGCGGCTGTCAGGGCCTGGGCCGAGCCATGGGCGAGTACCTCGCCGCCAAGGGCGCCAAGCTGGCCCTGGTCGACCTCAACCAGGAGAAACTCGACGACGCCGTGGCCGCCTGCAAGGCCGCTGGTGGCGACGCCCGCGCCTACCTGTGCAACGTGGCCAACGAAGAGCAGGTGACCCACATGGTCGCCCAGGTGGCCGAAGACTTCGGCGCCATCAATGGCCTGGTCAACAACGCCGGCATCCTGCGTGATGGTCTGACCATCAAGATCAAGGATGGCGAAATGACCAAAATGAGCCTGGCCCAGTGGCAGTCGGTGATCGACGTCAACCTGACCGGCGTGTTCCTCTGCACCCGCGAAGTGGCCGCCAAGATGATCGAACTGAAGAACACTGGCGCCATCGTCAACATCTCCTCCATCTCCCGCGCCGGCAACATGGGCCAGGCCAACTACTCCGCGGCCAAGGCCGGCGTTGCTGCCGACACCGTGGTGTGGGCCAAGGAACTGGCACGTTACGGCATCCGCGTGGCCGGCGTGGCCCCGGGCTTCATCGAGACCGAGATGACCGGCAGCATGAAGCCGGAAGCCCTGGAGAAGATGACCTCCGGCATCCCGCTGCGGCGCATGGGCAAGCCGGCCGAGATCGCTCACTCGGTGGCTTACATCATGGAGAACGACTACTACACCGGGCGGATCCTGGAACTCGACGGCGGCCTGCGCCTGTAACACCGTTTCGACTTGCTGCGCGTCGGCCAGCCGTTGTTAGCAGCACTCGCGGGCTTGCTCATTTACCGCGCGTAAACTCCGCGCCCGCGAGCGCTGCTGCCTCGGCTGGCTCTAGCTCGCAGAGTCGAGACTTAGCTCCGCCAACAAAAAGCCCCGCAATGCGGGGCTTTTTGTTGTGTGATAGCCCTGGCCCTACTTCTTGAGCAGCTTGGCGCAGTGATCCTCCGGCGCATTGGCGGCGGTGTACCAGACGTAATCGGCGCTGTCGGCAGCCGGCTGCTTGCCGACTTCGGCGAGGATCAGCACCAGGTTGCCTTCGCTTGCGCCGAGGTCGGCCAGATGCAGCGGTACGCCGAGGTCCTTGCGCACGTGGAAGGCACCGGCCAGCAACATGGCCGGTTGCGGTGCGGCGAGCAGACGCTCGGCCATGCGTCGGTCGCGCTGCTGCTGCACGGCAAGCATGGCCGGGATCTGGCTGTCCGGCAGCAGGCCGCAATGCGACTCACGAATGTCTGCCTGCAGCTTTTCCTGCACGGCCGGCGCGGTGGAGGCCGCACCCTGCAAAGTCGGGCGCGCCCGATAGATCTGCATGATCTCGGCACGGTCCAGGTTGGCCGCGAGCAAGGGGTAAGGCTGGCGCAACTGGTACTGCACCAGCGCGCCGTAGAGCCCCCAGTCCCAGCCTGGCTGCCAGGCCAGCGCGGCGAAGGTATCCCGCGGCGCACGGCCGGCGCGCACGTCGGCCTGTACCTGCTCGACCCTGGCCTGCTGGTCGGGATTGAGCATCTCCAGCAGCAGGCTGCCTTGCGGGCGCTGCGCCGCCAGTTCGCGCGACAGCCATAGTTGCAGGGCGTGATGATCGGGGTTGTCGTGCTGTTCGCCGACCAGCACCCGCGGTGCCTTGGCCAGGCGCTCGACCAGTTGCTGCGGGGTGATGACCTGGCCGCTGGCCAGCTCGACGATCTGCCCCAGCTGGGCATGGTCTCGCCCCTCGGGCGCGATGGGCGACGGCGGCGGCAGCACACCACGCGAATGGCAGGCGGCCAGCAGGGGAATGAGGCAGAGCAGCAGGATGCGCATGCAGGTTCCTTAATGGATAGGTCCCCTCTACTGTTTACGAGGGCACGCCTAGTGGAGAGGGTTAGGGAGAGGGTTATAGGCCCGACCCTCTCCCCCGGCCCCTCTCCCACAAGTGGGCGAGGGGAGTTCGTTCGGGCTACATATTTATCGCGCCACTATCAGCGGATGCCTACGCTCCGGGTGGCGCTGGATCAGCACGTCGAGGCCGAACACCTGGCGCAGCGGCTCGGCCTGCAGCACCTCGTCCGGCGTGCCGTAACCGTGTGGCCGCCCGTGCTGCAGCAGCAGGATACGGTCACAGTAGCGCGCCGCCAGATTAAGGTCGTGCAGGATGACCAGCACCGCCGCGCCCTGGCTGGCGAAATCGCGCACGGCCTGCAGGGTGGTGTGCTGGTGCAGCGGGTCGAGGGCCGAAGTCGGCTCGTCCAGCAGCAACACCTGCCCTTCCCCACCCGGCCACAGTTGCGCCAGCACCCGTGCCAGGTGCACACGCTGGCGCTCGCCGCCAGACAGCGCCAGGTAGCTGCGCCCGCGCAGGTGCTCGGCGTCTGCGGCACGCAGCGCCGCCTCGACGATTTCGCCATCGCGTACGCGGCCGCTGGCATGCGGCAGGCGCCCCATGCCGACCACGTCGAGTACCGGAAAGGCGAAATTCAGGGTCGAACTCTGCGGCAACACGGCCAGGCGCCGCGCACGCTCCAGGCCGGACCAGGCACCCAGCGCGCGCCCGTCTAGGGTCACGCTGCCGGCGGCGGCCTCCAGCTCGCCACTGAGGGCACCGAGCAGCGTGCTCTTGCCGGCCCCGTTGGGGCCGAGCACGCCGAGCACCTGGCCCGGCTGCAGGTGCAGGTCGATATCGGCCAGCACGGTGCAGGGCCCGCGCCGGACGCTGAGATTATCGGCACGCAGCATCAGGCTCGCCCCCGCACCAGCAGATAAAGGAAGAAGGGCCCGCCGAGCAGCGCCGTGATGATGCCGATCGGCAGCTCGGCCGGCGCGAGCACCAGGCGTGCGGCGAGGTCAGCCAGCAACAGTAGGCTGGCCCCGGCCAGCAGGGAGGCCGGCAGCAGCACGCGGTGATCCGGCCCGACCAGCAGGCGCATCAGGTGCGGCACCACCAGGCCGATGAAACCGATCAGGCCGGCGGCCGCCACGGCGGCACCGACGCCCAGGGCGGTGCACAGCACCAGCTCCAGCTTGATCCGTTCGACGTTGAAGCCCAGATGGCGTGCCTCCGATTCCCCCAGCAGCAGGGCATTGAGCGCGTCGGCGCGGCGTGGCAACCACAGCGCCACGCCGAGGGTCACCAGCAGCAACGGCCATAGCCTTGGGTAGCTGGCACCGTTGAGGCTGCCGAGGTTCCAGAACGTCAGGCTGCGCAGGGTGGCATCGTCGGCCAGGTAGGTGAACAGGCCGACGCCGGCACCGGACATGGCGGTCATCGCCACGCCGGCCAGCAGCATGGTGGCGACATGGGTCTGCCCGTCGCGGCGACCAAAGCGGTAGACGATCGCCGTGACCAGCAGGCCGCCTGCGAAGGCACAGATCGACAGCAGGTAGGGCGACCAGGCTGCTGGCAGGCCGCCAATCAGGCTGCCGCCGACGATGGCGATGGCCGCCCCCAGCGCCGCACCGCCGGCCACGCCGACCAGGCCGGGGTCGGCCAGCGGGTTGCGGAACAGGCCCTGCATGGCCACGCCGGACAGGGCCAGCACTGCGCCCACGCAGAGGCCGAGCAGGCTGCGCGGCAGGCGGATCTGACCAAGGATCAGCTCGGCCTGCTGCAGCTCGGCGCTGCCGACCGGCACGCCGAGCAGGCGCAGCGCGGCCAGCAGGGTATCGCCCAGCGGCAGGCTCACCGGCCCCAGGGCCAGCGACAGCCAGAACGCGAGTAGGAGCAGCGCGCCCAGCGCCAGCAGCAAGGGGCGGGGTCGGAAAACAGGGTTCATCGGTCGAGTTCGGCCGTCAGTGCTTGCGCGGAAGGATAAAAGGCCGCCGACAGCTCGGCCAGCCCCTCGGGCAGACGCGGACCCAGGCCGCCAACCAGCAGGGTCGGGTCGAGGGTCAGTAGGCGGCCATCGCGCACCGCACGGGTCTGCTGCAACAACGGATTATGCTTGAGCAGTGCCTGGCGCGCCTCCTCGCCGTGCAGGCTGCGGTCGGCGACGATCAGCACCTGCGGGTCCAGCGCCAGCAGCGCCTCGTTGGAGAGCGCCTTGTAGCCCTGATGCGCCACCGGGCTCTCGCCGCCAGCCTGCTCAATCAGCCACACCGCCAGGCTGCCCTGGCCGGCCGCCATGAGGTTGCTGCCGGCATGCCCGAGCAGCATCAACACTCGCGGTGGCGCCTGCCTGCGCTGTGCCTCTGTTACCCATTGCGCCTGGTCTTGCAGCTGTTGGCGATAGGCGGCCATCTGTTCGCGCGCCTGCGCGGGCACGCCTAGCAGCTCGCCCAGGCGCAGGACATTGTGTTCCAGGGTCGCAAGGTCAGGCTTGGCCGACAGGCTCTCCACCCGCACCCCGGCCGCCGCGATCTGCGCCACCACTGGCGGCGGGCCCATTTCCTCGCTGCCGATCAGGATATCCGGGCGCAGCGAAAGCACGCCTTCCGCGGACAGCGCACGCTGATAGCCGACACTCGGCAACTGGCGCAGCGACTGCGGGTGCAGGCTGGTGGTGTCAACGCCGACCAGTTTGCTCTCCCCCCCGAGGCGCACCACCCACTCGCTGAGGGAGCCTCCCGAGCTGACCCAGCGCTGCGGCAACTCGGCGGCCGCAGCGGCATGGCTGAACAGCAGGCTGCTGCACAGCAGAACGCAGTTGGCGAGGCGCATATCAGGCCTCCAGAGCAACGGCGGTTTCGGCCAGGTCACGCCATTCGGCCAGCTCCGGGATGCCCGGCTTGCGCGCGCCAAACAGCTGCACCACCAGCTCGCCAGCGGCATCGAACGCCTCGTAGCTGGTGATCACGCCGTCGCTGCTGGGCTTGCGCACACGCCACAGCTCGACCACGCCCGGCGTCTTCAGATGCAGGTTGAACTCGGGATCGAGCACATTGAACCAGTCGCCCATCCAGCGCAGGTTGCTCACGGTGCCGGAGTGGATCTGGATGCAGTGCGGGTTGCCAACGAACACCATGATCGGGACTTCACGCGCCCCCGCTTCTTCCAGCAACTTGGGCAGCTCGGCGGTGGCCAGCGGCTCGGCCCAGTCGCGACCGGCCAGGCGCAGGGCCTGGGTGCGCGCCACGTCATGGCGCTTGAGCATGGCGAAGAAATGATGGGTGTCCTTCAGCTGCGCCCAGTCGGCGCGCAGGGCGGCGGCATCCACTTCGGCATCGGCACGCGGGGCCTTGGCCTCCGGCAGCGGCTGCAGGTCCAGCTCGGCGCTCTGCACCTCGGCACGGAAACGCTCGACCAGCGGCGCCCAGGCCGCCTCCTCGCTTCGCTCGGTCAGGTAGACCTTGTGTACGGCCGTGCCCTGCCGGTCGAACACCTGGATGCTGCGCTGCAGGCCGCGTTCGGTCTGCTCGGCGACGGCGAACACGCTGGCCCACTGAGTCATGAACAGGCGCAGGTCGATATCGGCGGACACCACCAGGCCCATGGCGCCGTTGGCGCTGACCGAGACATCGCGGTAGTAGCCCTTGCGCTCATGCACGCAATGCTCGTTACGCGTCAGCGCCATGATGTAGCCCAGCTCACCCAGGGCCGGCAGCAGCGCGGCCCAATCGGTACGCAGGCGCACGGCATCTACGCCGAGGCGGCCGGCGGTGAGTTCGGCCTCGCTGACGCCAAGCCGGGCGGCGGCATCACGCGCACGCAGTCCGGGCTGTGCGGCGCGCAGGCGCTGCCATTCCTGGTACAGATGGCTGGCGTTGGAAAGGGTCATCGGCATGGTCATGGTGCTACCTCTTAGCGCTATTGGGCGAGCACACCCCCTACCCCCATGGGTACGACGGCTCGCTCGAGTCGGCGCAGACTACATCAACACTAATCATTTTCCAATGCTTGTGAGAATTGTTTGCATTTGAATGGATCAATCCAGTAACGTGCTGCCCGCCAAATCCACCGGCCACCAAGAGCCACTTGCGGGAGTCATGCCATGCCCACACCACCCTTCGCCCTGCGCCCCTGGATGGCGCTGTTGCTGCTCAGCCCGTCGCTGGCATTCGCACAGACCACTACCAGCAGCGCCACGCTCGATACCACCCTGGTCACCGGTAATGCCGTGCAGGATGAGCTGCCCACTACCAGCCGCACCGACGCCAAGACCCTGGACGAGCGCCAGATCCGCAGCTTCGATGATCTCGGCAAGCGCTCAGAGCCCGGCGTGAATTACAGCCGCACCAGCGAAAGCATCAACATCCGCGGCCTGGACCGCGACCGCGTGCTGACCACTATCGACGGTATCCGCGTGCCGTGGCTGACCGACGGCGCACGCAGTCAGGGCCCGACCGGCGGTGCTCAGGGCGGCCTGGATTCGATCGATTTCAACGGCCTGTCCGCGGTGGATATCGTGCGCGGCGCCAACTCCAGCCTGGTCGGCTCCGGTGCCCTGGGTGGCGCCGTGCAGCTGTTCACCCTCAACCCGGAAGACCTGCTGTCCGAGGGCAAGGACTTCGGCAGCCTGGTCAAGAGCGACTACGACAGCGCCGACCACAGCTGGGGCCTCAACGGCGCAATGGCCGGCCGCTACCAGGACACCGCGTGGTTGCTGCAGGCCGGACAGCGCCAGGGCCATGAACTGGAAAGCGGCGGCGACGCCAACAGCTACGGCACCCGCCGTACCGAAGCCAACCCGGCCGATACCGAACAGCAGAGCCTGCTGGTCAAACTGCAGCAGCGTTTCGACGGTGGCCACAAGGTCGGTTTCACCGCCGAGCTGTTCGAGCGGCAGAACGACATCGACAGCCGCACCAACCAGGGCAGCACCTACCTGATCGGTGAAAACAGCACCGAGGAAAACAACAAGCGCCAGCGCCTGTCCGTCGACTACGCCTTCCAGACCGAAGACGACCAGGGCCTGATCGACAGCGCCAACGCCATCGTCTACTGGCAGAAGCTGCGCCGCCATGACGACCAGAACGGCGTGCGTACGGTATCCGACTCGCGAGCTCGCATTCCGGACTCGACTTTCCGGCGCTTTGGCCTGCCAGGCAACCCCTACAAGTACCCGAGCGGCAACTTCGGCCGCGACAACCAGATCGAGAAAGAGCTTTACGGCGTCTCCGGCAATCTCGGCAAGACCCTCGATATCGCCGGACTGCCGAACAAGCTGACCCTGGGCGGCGAGCTTTACCAGATCAACACCGAGCAGGTTTCCGAGGGCTACGACAACTGCCCGGGCTTCAGCATTTCGCCGAGCCATCCGATGTACATGGGCCCGGCCGCCTGTGACTTCCTGCACACCAACCAGGCCGACATGCCCAAGGCCGAAGGCACCCAGTGGGCGCTCTACGCCACCGACGAGATCAGCTTCGCCGATGGCCGCGTCAAGCTGACCCCGGGCCTGCGCTACGACCACTACAAGCAGGACCC
This sequence comes from Pseudomonas stagnisoli, assembly GCF_048595745.1. Lineage (NCBI taxonomy): Bacteria > Pseudomonadati > Pseudomonadota > Gammaproteobacteria > Pseudomonadales > Pseudomonadaceae > Pseudomonas > Pseudomonas stagnisoli. The sequence goes on along the minus strand of NZ_CP184361.1, from coordinate 1,089,244 downwards.
GAAAGCCACCGGCGACTTCGCCAACAACGTCAACCCGACCAACGACCAGACCCTGCAGGCCAGCACCGACCACAAGCTGTCCGGCAGCCTGCTGGCGACCTGGCAGGTGGCCGAGGAAGCGCTGCTTTACGCGCAATGGGCCCAGGGCTTCAAGGCGCCGGACGCCACTCAGCTGTACATGAACTACGGCGCCGAAGGCAGCTACCTGCGCCTGGGCAACACCGACCTCAAGCCGGAAGAAAGCAACGGCTACGAGATCGGCGCGCAACTGGGCAACGACAAGCTGGGCGGCTCGCTCAGCCTGTTCGATAACCACTACAAGAACTTCATCGACGATGACGTGGCGATGAGCGCCGCCGAACTGGCCGCCATCGGCCTCAGCGCCGCCGACTACCCGATGGGCGTGACCCGCACCGAAAACCGCGCCCGCGTGCAGATCTACGGCGCTGAGGTGGCCGCGCACTGGGAGTTCGTGCCGCACTGGAAGCTCTGGGGTTCCGTGGCCTGGGCCAACGGCGAAGATCTGGAAACCAATCAGCGCCTGAGTTCGGTGGCGCCGATCACCAGTCTGCTCGGCCTGAGCTATACGCGTGACCAGTACGGCGCCGACCTGATGCTGCGTGCTGCAGCGGCCCGCGACAAGGTGGAGAACGCAGGCGACTTCGAGGCCCCGGGCTACGGCGTGGTCGACATGACCGGCTGGTGGCAGCCCGCCGAGCTGAAAGGCGTGAAGTTCCAGGCTGGCCTGTTCAACGCCCTCGACAAGAAGTACTGGAATGCGCTGAACGTGCCCACCGGCACCCTGGCGCAGCCGGACGACTACTACAGCGAGGTCGGCCGCAACTTCCGCGTTTCCGCCTCCTGGCAGTACTGAGTTCAACTTAGCGCAAGGACGCGCGCCCTACCCCAGCGCCACGCCCTGCGGGATAATCCCCGCTCCGGCGTGGAGATGCTCATGATTCATCTATGTGCCCCGGATGAGCTGGTCGAAGGCCAGAGCCGGGGCTTTTTCGTTGCAGGGCGCAAGGTACTGGCGGTACGCCGCGACGGCCGCGCCTATGCCTACCTGAACCGCTGCCCGCATCGTGGCCTGACATTGGAGTGGCGCGCCGACGACTTTCTCGACGCCAGCGGCAGCCTGCTGCAATGCGCCCATCACGGCGCGCTGTTCCTGATCGAAAGCGGCGAGTGCGTGACCGGCCCCTGCGCCGGCCAGGCCCTGGAGAAGATCGCCTGCCATGAGGATGCCGCAGGGCTGTGGCTGACGCTCTAGGCGCGCGTGTCGAACCAGTACCAGTACAACGCCACCTCATGGGCCAGCGCCGGATCGGCGCGATAGACCAGGCGGTCGGCACCACCGAGCACGAAACCATGGCGCTGGTACAAACGACAGGCCGGCACATTGGTGCTCTGCGTCTCCAGGCGCACACCGGCCAAACCGCTCTGCCGGGCCCAGGCTTTCGCGAAGTCGAGCAGCGCGGTGGCCACACCCCGCCCACGCCAGGCACGCGCGACCAGCAACTGGTCAAGCGAGGCCAGTTCGTTCCAGGCATCGCTCAGCGCCAACATGCCGACCAGCTCATCACCCTCGCGTGCGGCAAAATACTGGGCCCCGGCCATGTCCTCCAGGTCACCGATATAGCGCTTGAGATAAGGCTCTACCGCTCGCACCCGGAGCAACCAGTCGCCCTGCTCGAAGCCCAGTTCGTACACCTCGCGCACCTCGAACTCGTTCTCGGCCGCGTCGAATGCCTGCGCCTGCCTGGCGTCCAACGGCAGAATGCGCATCAGTCCTCCAGCGCCAGGCGTCGGGCCAGGCGCAGTTCGTCGGGAGCGAGCTGCACGCCGTAAGCCAGCATCTCGACCCCCGCCGCCCGCGCTTCCTGCCAGGCAGCCGCATAGGTCGGATCGATCTCCCGCGCCACCCGCACCGCCTCGATACCGGACAGGTTCACGCAGTACAGCAGCACCGCACGCACGCCCTGCCGCGCCAGTGTCGCCAGCTCACGCAGGTGCTTGGTGCCACGTTCGGTCACCGCATCGGGGAAGGCCGCCACGGTCGAGTCGGCATAGCCCAGCGTCACGCTCTTGACCTCGACATAGGCCGGCCCGCGGACGAACTCCAGGCGAAAGTCGGCTCGGCTGTTCTCCGCGCCATAGCGCACCTCGCGGCGCAGCTCAGCGAAGCCGGCCAGCTCGGCGATCACCCCGGCCCGCAGAGCCTCCTCCACCAGCGCATTGGCGCGCCCGGTGTTGAAGCAGGCCAGGCGCCCGTGCGGCGTCTCGCCCAGCTCCCATGTGCCGCGCAGCTTGCGTTTCGGGTCGTCGTTGCGGCTGAACCAGACCCGCCCGCCCGGGTGCAGGCAGTTGAGCATGGAGCCGGTGTTGGGACAGTGGATGGTCAGCGGCCCGCTCGCCGTCTCGATATCGGCGAAAAAGCGCTTATAGCGCCTTACCAGCCGCCCTTCCTCCAGCGCCGGCTCAAAGCGCATCGGGCTGCCAGGTCTTGAGGCCGCGGGCGATGCGCTCGACCGCCTGCTGCAGGCGCTCGACGCTCTGCGTGTAGGCGAAGCGCACATGGTGCCCGGCCAGGTGGCGGCCGAAATCCAGGCCCGGGGTGAAGGCTACGTGCTCGGTCTCGATGAAGTGCCGGCAGAAGGCAAAGGCATCGCCGCCGAAGGCGGAGATGTCGGCATATAAATAGAAGGCGCCTTCCGGCTCCACGGCGATGCGGAAGCCCAGCTCGCGCAGGGCCGGCAGCAGGTAGTCGCGGCGGCGCTGGAACTCGTGGCGACGCGCCTCGAAGATCGCCAGGCTCTCAGGCGTGAAGCAGGCCAGCGCGGCGTACTGGGCCATGCTCGGCGCGCTGATGTAGAGGTTCTGCGCCAGCTTTTCCAGCTCCGGTACCGCGTTCTCTGGCGCCACCAGCCAGCCCAGGCGCCAGCCGGTCATGCCGAAGTACTTGGAGAAGCTGTTGAGCACGAAGGCGTCGTCGTCCACCTCCAGCACGCTGGACGCATCGCAGCCATAGGTCAGACCGTGGTAGATCTCGTCCACCACCAGATGGCCACCGCGCTGTTTCAGGCTGCTCGCCAGCGCCGCCAGCTCGTCCTTGTGCAGCAGGGTGCCGGTCGGGTCGGCCGGCGAGGCGACCAGGGCGCCGACACTGTCGCCATCCCAGTGCCGCTCGACCAGCTGCGGGGTCAGCTGGTAGCGGCTCTCCGGGCCGACCGGCACCAGCTGCGCGGCACCCTCGACCAAGCGCAGGAAGTGGCGGTTGCACGGGTAGCCGGGATCGGCCAGCAGCCAGTGCTTGCCGGGGTCGACCAGCAGGCTGGCGGCCAGCAGCAGGGCACCGGAGCCGCCGGGGGTGATCAGGATGCGCTCGGGGTTGAGCGACACGCCATAGCGCTGAGCATAGAAACCGGCCAGCGCCTCGCGCAGCTGAGGAATGCCACGCGCCGCGGTGTAGCGGGTGTGTCCGGCGGCCAGCGCGGCCTGCCCGGCGGCGACGATCGGCGCGGCGGTGCTGAAGTCCGGCTCGCCGATCTCCAGGTGGATCACATCATGGCCGGCGGCCTGCAGCTCGTTGGCGCGGGCCAGCAGGGCCATGACGTGGAAGGGTTCGATGGCGCGGCTGCGCGCACTGAAGGACTGGGCCATTGGCCTTCCTTTATTGAGGAAAAGGAGGGATTCTAACCAACTGTCCCGTAACCCTGTAACAGGCGAGACAACCGGGAGTAGCATCGCCGGAATCGATCTGGTAAGTTCGCCCGCTTGCAGCCGCAGGCCCGGCGCCACTTGCCGGCAAAGGAACAGATCCTGCGCAATGGATCAGAGAGAGTGAGAGGCGGTCCCATGCCCACCAAAGCAAAACAGAACGGCAACCAGCTGATTCGTGGCTTCGAACCCTATAAAGAGAAGAAGGGTGAGGAGTACATGAGCGATCCGATGCGCGCTCACTTCACCAGCATCCTCAACAAGTGGAAGCTGGAGCTGATGCAGGAAGTGGATCGCACCGTGCACCACATGCAGGACGAAGCCGCCAACTTCCCGGACCCGGCCGACCGTGCCAGCCAGGAAGAAGAGTTCAGCCTGGAACTGCGCGCCCGTGACCGCGAGCGCAAGCTGATCAAGAAGATCGACGAGACCCTGCAGCTGATCGAAGACAACGATTACGGCTGGTGCGACTCCTGCGGCGTGGAAATCGGCATCCGCCGTCTCGAAGCCCGCCCCACCGCGACCCTGTGCATCGACTGCAAGACGCTCGCGGAAATCAAGGAAAAGCAGATCGGTTCCTGAATCTGCAGACGGGGCGCCACGGCGCCCCGTTTCATTTCCGCCCGCCGATAGGCGGGCTGGCATCGCGCCGCATCAATCGATAGCCTCGCGAGCATGAACGACACCCCCTACATCGGGCGTTTCGCCCCCACCCCCAGCGGCTACCTGCACTTCGGCTCGCTGGTGGCCGCCCTCGCCTCCTACCTGGACGCCCGCAGTGTCGGCGGCCTTTGGCTGCTGCGCATGGAAGACCTCGACCCACCGCGCGAGATGCCTGGCGCGCAGGAGGCCATCCTGCGCAGCCTGGAGACCTACGGTTTCGAGTGGGACGGCGCGCTGGTGCGCCAGAGCGAGCGCCATGCCGAGTACGCCGCGCTGATCCAGCGCCTGTTCGCCCAGGGCCTGGCCTATGCCTGCACCTGCTCGCGCAAGCAGCTGGAAGGCACGGGCGGCATCTACCCCGGCACCTGCCGCAACGCCGGCCATCCCGATCACGATGCCGCCATCCGCCTGCGCGTGCCGGAGCTGGAATACCGCTTCACCGATCGCGTGCAAGGCGAGTTCCGCCAGCACCTGGGCCGCGAAGTCGGCGACTTCGTCATCCGTCGCCGCGACGGCCTGTTCGCCTACCAGCTGGCCGTGGTGCTGGACGATGCCTGGCAGGGCGTCACCGATGTGGTGCGTGGCGCCGACCTGCTCGACTCCACGCCGCGCCAGCTCTATCTGCAGGAGCTGCTCGGTCTGCCGCAGCCACGCTACCTGCACGTGCCGCTGGTCATCCAGCCGGATGGGCACAAGCTGGGCAAGAGCTACCGCTCGCCACCACTGCCGGCCGACCAGGCACCACCCTTGCTGGCCCGCGCCCTGCGAGCACTCGGCCAGCAACCGCCGGCCGAGCTGGCCGAGGGCACGCCGCGCGAGGTACTGGCCTGGGGCATCGCCCACTGGGATGCCAGTCGCATCCCGCGCAGCCGCACCCTGGCCGAAGCACAACTGCGCTGACGCTTTCCCGTCGCGGCGGGCTCCCGTACCATCCGGCCATCCCCTTCGGACCCGACCTATGTACATCTACCGACTGGTGCTGATCCTGGTGGTGGGCATCTACCTGTTCTCCCCCGCCATCATGGACTGGTGGATCGACCCCAACGGCGCCTGGTACAGGCCCTACCTGCTGTGGCTGATCCTCATCGTCGTTACCCTGATCCTGCAGAGCCAGCGCGATGCCGACGAGCTTTGAACTCAGCCAGCTGATCCTGATCAGCGCCGCCTACCTGCTGCTGCTGTTCGGCGTGGCCTGGACCAGCGAGAAGGGCCTGATCCCGCGCTGGGTGATCCGCCATCCGCTGACCTACACCCTGTCGCTGGGCGTCTACGCCAGTGCCTGGGCCTTCTACGGCACGGTCGGCCTGGCCTATCAGTACGGCTTCGGCTTCCTCGCCAGCTACCTGGGCGTGACCGGCGCCTTCCTCCTGGCGCCCGTGCTGCTCTACCCGATCCTGCGGGTTACCCGCACCTATCAGCTGTCATCGCTGGCCGACCTGTTCGCCTTCCGCTTTCGCAGCACCTGGGCCGGGGTACTCACCACCCTGTTCATGCTGGTCGGCCTGCTGCCGCTGCTCGCCCTGCAGATCCAGGCGGTAGCCGATTCCATCGGCATCCTCACCCGCGAACCACTGCAGGACCGCTTCGCCCTCGGCTTCTGCGCCCTGATCACCCTGTTCACCATCCTCTTCGGCGCGCGCCATATCGCCACGAGGGAAAAGCATGAAGGCCTGGTGTTCGCCATTGCCTTCGAGTCGGTGGTCAAGCTGATTGCCCTTGGCGGCATCGGTCTGTATGCGCTGTACGAGGTGTTCGGCGGTCCCGGCGAACTGGAGCAGTGGCTGCTGCAGAACCAGCAGGCCCTCACCGCCCTGCACACACCGCTGCAGGAAGGCCCCTGGCGCACCCTGCTGCTGGTGTTCTTCGCCTCGGCCATCGTCATGCCGCACATGTACCACATGACCTTTACCGAAAACCTCAACCCGCGCGCCATCGTCAGCGCCAGCTGGGGCCTGCCGCTGCTGCTGTTGCTGATGAGCCTGTCGGTGCCGCTGATTCTCTGGGCCAGCCTGAAGATCGGCGCCACCACCAACCCCGAGTACTTCACCCTGGGCCTGGGGCTGGCCCTGGGCGACCGCAGCCTGGCCCTGCTGGCCTATGTCGGTGGCCTGTCGGCGTCCAGCGGGCTGATCATCGTCAGTACCCTGGCACTGTCCGGCATGGCGCTCAACCACCTGGTGCTGCCGCTCTACCAGCCGCCGGCCGAAGGCAACATCTACCGCTGGCTGAAGTGGACGCGCCGCGGCCTGATCATCGCCATTATCGCCGCGGCCTACGGCTTCTATCTATTGCTCGGCGCCGAGCAGGACCTGGCCAACCTCGGCATAGTCGCCTTCGTCGCCACCCTGCAGTTCCTCCCCGGCGTGCTCTCGGTGCTGTACTGGCCGACCGCCAACCGCCGCGGCTTCATCGCCGGCCTGCTCACCGGTATCGCCGTGTGGGCCGTGAGCATGCTGGTGCCGCTGGTCAGCAATCTGCAGGGCATCCACCTGCCGCTGTTTGACATCGTCTACGTGCTGGACGAGAACAGCTGGCACTTCGCGGCCATCGGCTCGCTGGCCGCCAACGTGCTGGTGTTCACCCTGGTCTCGCTGTTCACCGAAGCCAGCGATGAAGAAAAAAGCGCCGCCGAGGCCTGCACCGTGGACAACGTGCGCCGCCCGCAGCGCCGCGAGCTGGTGGCCGGCTCGCCGCAGGAGTTCGCCGCCGAGCTGGCCAAGCCGCTCGGTGCCGTGACCGCGCAGAAAGAGGTGGAACGCGCCCTGCGCGACCTGCACCTGCCCTTCGACGAACGCCGCCCCTACGCCCTTCGCCGCCTGCGTGACCGCATCGAGGCCAACCTGTCCGGACTGATGGGCCCCAGCGTGGCGCAGGACATGGTGGAGACCTTCCTGCCGTACAAATCGGGCAGCGAGGCCTATGTCAGCGAGGACATCCACTTCATCGAGAGCCGTCTGGAGGACTATCAGTCGCGCCTGACCGGCCTGGCCGCCGAGCTGGATGCCCTGCGCCGCTTCCACCGCCAGACCCTGCAGGAACTGCCGATGGGCGTGTGCTCCCTGGCCAAGGACCAGGAAGTGCTGATGTGGAACCGCGCCATGGAGGAGCTCACCGGCATCAGCGCACAACAGGTGGTCGGCTCGCGCCTGCTCAGCCTGGAGCACCCCTGGCGTGAGCTGCTGCAGGATTTCATCGCCCAGGACGAAGAACACCTGCACAAGCAGCAGCTGCAACTGGACGGCGAGATGCGCTGGCTCAACCTGCACAAGGCAGCCATCGACGAACCACTGGCGCCGGGCAATAGCGGCCTGGTGCTGCTGGTTGAAGACGTTACCGAGACCCGCGTACTGGAGGACCAGCTGGTGCACTCCGAGCGCCTGGCCAGCATCGGTCGTCTGGCCGCCGGGGTGGCCCACGAGATCGGCAACCCGATCACCGGCATCGCCTGCCTGGCACAGAACCTGCGCGAGGAGCGCGAAGGCGACGACGAGCTGGACGAAATCAGCAGCCAGATCCTCGACCAGACCAAGCGCATCTCGCGCATCGTCCAGTCGCTGATGAATTTCGCCCACGCCGGCCAGCAGCAACGCGCCGAATACCCGGTGAGCCTGGCCGAAGTGGCACAGGACGCCATCGGCCTGCTGGCACTGAACCGCAACAGCACCGAAGTGCAGTTCTTCAACCTGTGCGACCCGGAGCACCTGGCCAAGGGCGACCCGCAGCGCCTGGCCCAGGTCCTGATCAACCTGCTGTCCAACGCCCGTGATGCGTCGCCGGCCGGCGGCGCCATCCGCGTGCGCAGCGAGGTCGAGGAACAGAGCGTGGTGCTGATCGTCGAGGACGAAGGCACGGGCATTCCGCAGGCGATCATGGACCGCCTGTTCGAACCCTTCTTCACCACCAAGGACCCCGGCAAGGGCACCGGTTTGGGGCTCGCGCTGGTCTATTCGATCGTGGAAGAGCATTATGGACAGATCACCATCGACAGCCCGGCCGATCCCGAGCACCAGCGCGGAACCCGTTTCCGCGTGACCCTGCCGCGCTATGTCGAAGCGACGTCCACAGCGACCTGAGTAGTGACCTAGAACCGCCAAGGGGCCATAAGCCCGGCGGATTCGGAGACCGTCGAGAGAACATCAATGCCGCACATCCTCATCGTCGAAGACGAAACCATCATCCGCTCCGCGCTGCGCCGCCTGCTGGAACGCAACCAGTACCAGGTCAGCGAGGCCGGTTCGGTGCAGGAGGCCCAGGAGCGCTACAGCATTCCGACCTTCGACCTGGTGGTCAGCGACCTGCGCCTGCCCGGCGCCCCCGGCACCGAGCTGATCAAGCTCGCCGAGGGCACCCCGGTGCTGATCATGACCAGCTACGCCAGCCTGCGCTCGGCAGTGGACTCGATGAAGATGGGCGCGGTGGACTACATCGCCAAGCCCTTCGACCACGACGAAATGCTCCAGGCCGTGGCGCGCATCCTGCGCGATCACCAGGAAGCCAAGCGCAACCCGCCGAGCGAGGCGCCAAGCAAGTCCGCCGGCAAGGGCAGCGCTGCCGCCGAGGGCGAGATCGGCATCATCGGCTCCTGCACCGCGATGCAGGACCTCTACGGCAAGATTCGCAAGGTCGCGCCCACCGACTCCAACGTGTTGATCCAGGGCGAGTCCGGCACCGGCAAGGAGCTGGTCGCCCGCGCCCTGCACAACCTGTCCAAGCGCGCCAAGGCGCCGCTAATCTCGGTCAACTGCGCGGCAATCCCGGAAACCCTGATCGAGTCCGAACTGTTCGGCCATGAGAAAGGTGCCTTTACCGGTGCCAGTGCCGGCCGTGCAGGCCTGGTCGAGGCGGCCGACGGCGGCACCCTGTTCCTCGACGAGATCGGCGAACTGCCGCTGGAGGCGCAGGCACGCCTGCTGCGCGTGCTGCAGGAAGGCGAGATCCGCCGGGTTGGCTCGGTGCAGTCACAAAAGGTCGATGTGCGCCTGATCGCGGCCACCCACCGCGACCTCAAGACCCTGGCCAAAACCGGCCAGTTCCGTGAAGACCTCTACTACCGCCTGCACGTCATCGCCCTCAAGTTGCCGCCGCTGCGCGAGCGTGGCGCCGACGTGGTGGAAATCGCCCAGTCCTTCCTCACCCGCCAGAGCGAGCGCATGGGGCGCGACAACCTGCGCTTCGCCCAGGATGCCGAACAGGCGATTCGTCACTACCCCTGGCCGGGTAACGTGCGCGAACTGGAGAACGCCATCGAGCGCTCGGTGATCCTCTGCGAGGGCAGCGATATCTCAGCCGAGCTGCTGGGCATCGACATCGAGCTGGATGACCTGGAAGACGGCGACTTCACCGAACAGTCCATGCAGCAAGGCAGCGGCGGCAACCACGAGCCGACCGAGGACCTGTCACTGGAGGACTACTTCCAGCACTTCGTGCTCGAACACCAGGACCACATGACCGAGACCGAGCTGGCACGCAAGCTGGGTATCAGCCGCAAGTGCCTGTGGGAGCGCCGCCAGCGCCTGGGCATCCCGCGACGCAAATCGGGAGCCGCTACCGGCTCCTGAGACCAGGGGCGGTGACACATGTGTGCGCCATGAGTTCCACGCTGTTACCCCCAGACAAACATCGCGTAACAAAAGCCGGGTTCATCGGTAACGGGAACCCGGCTTTTTTCTGCCCACGCCTCACCCCTAAAAACGCTAAGCCTTTGAAAATAAAGGATTTCAAAAAACTGGCACGGCTTCTGCTTTATCTCTGGCACAACAACAATAAAAACGTTTGAAACCCCCACAATAAAAACAATACAGAACGGCTCCAGCACAACAAAAACAATAACGCGGAGGCGCAGCTAACTGATTCTTTTGGAGAGGATTTGCCTTCGGGGTTCGCCCCACGATCAGGCCGAGAACAACAAAAACTGCACTAAAGCAGAGCCCGCACTGATTGGATCCAGGATGGATCATGGCAGCATCAGCATCCAAAGCAATCCGTTTGCTACTGGTACCCGATTTGGGATACCTAGAACGGGCCTACAACAAGAACAACAGGCCCGCTATAACAATAAAAACAAAGCACGCACCAATTTGGGGGGGAGCTTCGGCTCCCCCAGTAGCTTCAGTCCCCTCGTCATCCCCAGCCTGCCTTTACCATCCTTCCTACTCTCGATGCTAGAATCCGCGCCATTCGTGCGGTTACCGGCATTTCCGGCCGCTTATTCCTGCAAACAGTGCCTCCCATGCTGAAAAAGCTGTTCAAGTCCCTCCGCTCACCGCTCTCGCTCAAGCGCCAAGCCCGCCCCCGCAGCACGCCCGAAGTGCTCGGCCCGCGTCAGCACTCGCTGCAGCGCGGCCAGTTCAGCCGCAACGCGGTGAGCGTGGTGGACCGCCTGCAAAAGGCCGGCTACCAGGCCTACCTGGTTGGCGGCTGCGTGCGTGACCTGCTGATCGGCGTACAACCCAAGGATTTCGACGTCGCTACCAGCGCCACGCCCGAGCAGGTGCGAGCCGAGTTTCGCAATGCGCGGGTGATCGGCCGGCGCTTCAAGCTGGCGCATGTGCACTTCGGTCGCGAGATCATCGAAGTAGCCACCTTCCGCAGCAATCACCCGCAGGGCGACGACGAGGAAGACAGCCATCAGTCGGCACGCAACGAGAGCGGCCGCATCCTGCGCGACAACGTCTACGGCTCGCAGGAGAGCGATGCCCAGCGTCGCGACTTCACCATCAACGCCCTGTACTTCGACATCACCGGCGAGCGCGTACTGGACTACGCCCATGGCGTGCACGACATCCGCAATCGCCTGATCCGCCTGATCGGCGATCCCGAGCAACGCTACCTCGAAGACCCGGTGCGCATGCTGCGCGCGGTGCGCTTCGCCGCCAAGCTCGACTTCGAGATCGAAAAGCACAGCGCCGCACCGATCCGCCGCCTGGCGCCGATGCTGCGCGACATTCCCTCGGCCCGCCTGTTCGACGAAGTGCTCAAGCTGTTCCTCGCCGGCCGCGCCGAACGCACCTTCGAGCTGCTGGTCGAGTACGACCTGTTCGCCCCGCTGTTCCCGGCCAGTGCCCGCGCCCTGGAACGCGATCCCGACTATACCGGCGACCTGATTCGCCAGGCCCTGGCCAACACCGATGAACGCATCGCCCTGGGCAAGCCGGTCACACCGGCCTTCCTGTTCGCCGCCCTGCTCTGGCCGGCCCTGCCGGCACGCGCCGCGCAACTGCAGGAACGCGGTATGCCGCCGATCCCGGCGATGCAGGAAGCCGCCCACGACCTGATCGTCGAGCAGTGCAAACGCATCGCCATTCCCAAGCGTTTCACCATCCCGATCCGCGAGATCTGGGACATGCAGGAGCGCCTGCCGCGCCGCCAGGGCAAGCGCGCCGACCTGCTGCTGGAGAACCCGCGTTTCCGCGCCGGCTACGACTTCCTCCTGCTGCGCGAAGACGCCGGCGAGCAAACCGGCGGCCTTGGCGACTGGTGGACCGAGTACCAGGACGCCAGCGACAGTGAGCGTCGCGCGATGATCCGCGAACTCAACAGCCGGCCGGAAGAAAGCGGCGACGGTGCACCGGCACGCAAGCGCCGCCGTGGCGGGCGCAATCGCAAGCGCGGACCACGGGGCGATGCCCCGGCCGGCGAATAAGTGGAGCGGGTCTACATCGGTCTCGGCAGCAACCTGGCCGAGCCACTGCGGCAATTGCAGGCGGCACTCACCGCCATCGCCGAGCTGCCGCATAGCCACCTGGTCGCCACCTCTTCCTTTTATGCCAGCGACCCGCTCGGCCCGCCCGACCAGCCGCGCTACGTCAACGCCGTGGCCGCGCTGGACACCGCGCTGGCGCCACTCGAACTGCTCGATGCCCTGCAGCGCATCGAGCAGGAACAGGGCCGCGTGCGCAAGGCTGAACGCTGGGGGCCCCGCACCCTCGACCTGGACATCCTGCTGTTCGGCGACCGGCTGCTGAGCGAGACGCGCCTGACCGTGCCGCACTATCACATGCATGCCCGCGCCTTCGTCCTCTACCCGCTGGCCGAGATTGCCCCGACCGACCTGCAACTGCCCGATGGTCGTCGCCTGGAGCAGCTGCTGGCCGCCTGCCCCTATGTGGGCCTGGAGCGCCTGGTAACGCCGTAACAGCGCGGTAACACCCGTGATTGACTTCACGCCCCCCCATCGGGACTATAGGCGTCCCGTTGCCCCGAGGCGGTGCAGACACCCCCGCCCATGAGGCCCCGAGACGGTGCCAAAAGCGCCGCAATACGGCCTGCTGATGAGGAATCCTCCATGCCTGATGTAACCGTAAGCACCCTGCTGGGCCTGAAGCAGAAGGGCGAGAAGATCGCCATGCTCACCGCCTACGACGCCACCTTCGCCCAGGCAGCCTGCCAGGCCGGAGTGGAAGTGCTGCTGGTGGGCGACTCCCTGGGCATGGTCCTGCAGGGCCACGACAGCACCTTGCCGGTGTCGCTCGCAGATATGGCCTATCACACCGCAGCCGTGAAACGCGGCAACCAGGGCGCGCTGATCCTTGCCGACCTGCCCTTCATGGCCTATGCCACCCTGGAGCAGACCTTCGCCAGCTGCGCGGCGCTGATGCAGGCTGGCGCCCATATGATCAAGCTGGAAGGCGCTGCCTGGCTGGCCGAACCGATCCGCCAGCTGGCCGAGCGCGGTGTGCCGGTGTGCGCCCACCTGGGGCTGACCCCACAGGCGGTCAACGTGTTCGGCGGCTACAAGGTGCAGGGGCGTGGTGATGCCGCCGCACGCCAGCTGCGCGCCGACGCCATGGCGCTGGAACAGGCTGGCGCCGCCATGCTGCTGCTCGAGTGCGTACCCAGCGAGCTGGCGGCGGAGATCACTCAGTCGGTGAAGATCCCGGTGATCGGCATCGGTGCCGGCTCTGCCACCGATGGTCAGGTACTGGTGATGCACGACCTGCTCGGCCTGTCGCTGAGCGGCCGCACGCCGAAGTTCGTGAAGAACTTCATGGAAGGTCAGCCCAACGTGCAAGCCGCTTTCGCCGCCTACGTGCGCGCCGTCAAGGACATCAGTTTCCCCGCCGAGGAGCACGGATTCTCCGCATGAATACCGTCAAGACCGTACTGGAACTGCGCGCCGCCGTGGCGCGCGCGCGCGACGAAGGCAAGCGCATCGCTTTCGTGCCGACCATGGGCAACCTGCATGAGGGGCATGTCGCCCTGGTGGAGAAAGCCGGCCAGCGTGCCGACTTCGTGGTCGCCAGTATCTTCGTCAACCCGCTGCAGTTCGGTCCCAACGAGGACCTGGCGAAGTACCCGCGCACCCTGATCGCCGACCAGGAGAAACTGGTCGCCGCCGGATGCCAGCTGCTGTTCCATCCGGACGTGGAGGAGATGTACCCGCACGGTCAGCAAGGTCAGACTCGCGTCAGCGTACCTGGCGTCTCCGAGGGCCTGTGTGGCGGCAGCCGCCCCGGCCACTTCGAGGGCGTGGCCACGGTGGTGACCAAGCTGTTCAACATGGTCCAGCCAGACCTCGCCGTGTTCGGCGAGAAGGACTTCCAGCAGCTGGCGGTGATCCGCACCCTGGTGCGCGACCTGAACATGCCGATCCAGATCATTGGCGAACCGACCGTACGCGCCGAAGACGGCCTGGCCCTGTCCTCGCGCAATGGTTATCTGAGCGCCGAGCAACGTGCCGCCGCGCCAGCGCTGTATCGCACCCTGCAGCAGCTGGCCAGCGCCATCCGCGAAGGCAACCGCGATTTCGCCCAACTGATCGAAGGCGGTCAGGCCAGCCTGGAGAGCGCCGGCTTCCGCCCCGACTACCTGGAGATCCGCGAGGCCAGCAGCCTGCGTCCGGCCGAGGCGAACGACACGCAACTGGTGATACTGGGCGCCGCCTTCATGGGCACCACGCGCCTGATCGACAATCTCGCATTCCAGCTCTAGCCATCTGCGAGGGTTGGCCGGCAAGACGCAGCAACCCTCCGTTGCACATCTGAATCAGCCAAACAGGCCAACGCGGCATAGCGAAAGGCCATACCCTGCACATCGTCTGGTCTTGAACCCCCTCGGGGGTTCGGGCACACTCTGCCGCCGCCGTGTTCCGAGAGGGAAATAGTCATGCACGCCATCATGCTCAAGGCCAAGCTGCACCGCGCCATCGTCACCCACGCGGTGCTCGACTATGAAGGCTCCTGCGCCATCGACGGCGAATGGCTGGACCTGTCCGGCATCCGCGAATATGAGCAGATCCAGATCTACAACGTGGACAACGGCGAGCGCTTCACCACCTACGCCATCCGCGGTGAAGAGGGTTCGAAGATCATCTCGGTCAATGGTGCCGCTGCGCACAAGGCCGGCGTCGGCCACCGCGTGATCATCTGCGCCTACGCCCACTACAGCGAAGCCGAGCTGGCCAACTTCCAGCCACGCGTGCTCTACATGGGCGCAGACGGCGAGCTGAGCCACACCAGCAACGCGATCCCCGTACAAGTCGCCTGAGCGGGACGCGCCCCGCTACACTCCAAGCCCGGAATCTCCGGGCTTTTTCATGCCCGACACGCCGCACAACAAGGAACTTGCCGCCATGGCGTACTACCAGCAACCGCTCGACGTCACTACCCTGCCGGCCTGGCAGGCCCTGCTCAAGCACCGTCAGGACATGCAGGGCTTCAGCATGCGCGAGGCCTTCGCGGACGACGCCAAGCGTTTCGAGCGTTTCTCCATGAGCACCAGCGGCATCTTCCTCGACTACTCGAAGAACCTGCTCAGCACCCAGACCCGCGACCTGCTGGTCGGTCTGGCCCGCGAAGCCGGCCTGCAGGACGCCATTGAAGCCCTGTTCAACGGCGAACGGGTCAACGCCTCGGAAGGACGCCCGGCGCTGCACACTGCCCTGCGCCGACCGATCGGCGACTGCGTCAGGGTCGACGGGGTCAACGTGATGCCCGATGTGCACCGGGTGCTCAACCAGATGACCGACATCGTCGGGCGCATCCACAGCAACCTGTGGCGCGGCTACAGCGAGAAGGCCATCACCGATGTGGTCAATATCGGCATCGGCGGCTCCTTCCTCGGCCCGCAACTGGTCTCCGAAGCCCTGCTGCCCTTCACTCAACACGGCGTGCGCTGCCACTACCTGGCCAATATCGACGGCAGTGAGTTCCATGAACTGGCCGCCAAGCTGAATGCCGAGACCACCCTGTTCATCGTCTCGTCGAAGTCGTTCGGCACCCTGGAAACCCTGAAGAACGCCCAGGCCGCACGTACCTGGTACCTGGCCCGCGGCGGCACCGAGGAAAAGCTCTACCGCCACTTCATCGCGGTGACCAGCAACAACCAGGCGGCTATCGAGTTCGGCATCCGCGAGAAGAACATCTTCCCGATGTGGGACTGGGTCGGCGGGCGCTACTCGCTGTGGTCGGCCATCGGCCTGCCGATCGCCCTGGCCATCGGCATGTCCAACTTCAAGGAGTTGCTGTCCGGCGCCTACAGCATGGACACGCATTTCCGCAGCACCCCGTTCGAGAAGAACATGCCGGTGCTGCTGGCCCTGCTTGGCGTCTGGTACGGCAACTTCTGGGGCGCCCAGAGCCACGCGATCCTGCCGTACGACCACTACCTGCGCAACATCACCAAGCACCTGCAGCAGCTGGACATGGAGTCCAACGGCAAGCGCGTGCGCCAGGACGGCAGCCCGGTCAGCACCGACACCGGCCCGGTGATCTGGGGCGGCGTCGGTTGCAACGGCCAGCACGCATACCACCAGTTGCTGCACCAGGGCACCCAGCTGATTCCGGCCGACTTCATCGTGCCGGTGGTCAGCTATAACCCGGTGGCCGACCACCACCAGTGGCTGTACGCCAACTGCCTGTCGCAGAGCCAGGCGCTGATGCTCGGCAAGTGCCGCAACGAGGCCGAGGCCGAACTGCGCGCCAAGGGCCTGTCCGAGGATGAGGTACAGCGCCTGGCACCGCACAAGGTGATCCCCGGCAACCGCCCGAGCAACACCCTGGTGTTGGAACGCATCAGCCCGCGCCGCCTCGGCGCGCTGGTAGCGATGTACGAGCACAAGGTGTTCGTACAGAGCGTGATCTGGGGCATCAACGCCTTCGACCAGTGGGGCGTGGAGCTGGGCAAGGAGCTCGGCAAGGGCGTCTACCAGCGCCTCACCGGCTGGGACCAGCCGCCGGCCGAGGACGCCTCGACCCAGGGACTGATCGACTTCTTCCGCGGTCGTCACCGCGGTTAAGCCCCCCAAAGCCCGGCCCTGCGCCGGGCTTTTTGCAGGATGCGGCACGCAGCACGCGGCGTCGGCACTTGAACCAAGCAATTGCTTGGTTCACCCTAATGGACATCGCGGCTCAACAATAAGACAAGGAACCCGCCATGTTCGAAATCAGCCTTCACCCGGTCAAGGATGAGGTGCGCCAGCGCGCGCACCTGGACAACGAGGCTTACCAGCGTCTCTATCGCCAGTCCATCGAACAGCCGGATGCATTCTGGGGCGAGCAGGCACGCCAGTTTCTGCACTGGTTCAAGCCCTGGGACCGCGTGCAGCACTGCGACCTGACCCAGGGTGAGGCCCAGTGGTTCGCCGGCGGCCAGCTCAACGTCGCCCACAATTGCATCGACCGCCATCTGCCGGAGCGCGGCGAACAGATCGCCATCATCTGGGAGGGCGACAACCCGGCCGAGTCGGCACACATCACCTACAACCAGCTGCACCAAAACGTCAGCCGCCTGGCCAACGTGCTGAAGAGCCGCGGCGTGCAGAAGGGCGACCGGGTGTGCATCTACATGCCGATGATCCCCGAAGCGGCCTACGCCATGCTGGCCTGCGCACGCATCGGCGCCATCCACTCGGTGGTGTTCGGCGGCTTCTCCCCGGACGCCCTGCGCGATCGCATCCTCGATGCCGACTGCCGCACCGTGATCACCGCCGACGAAGGCGTGCGCGGCGGCAAGTACATCCCCCTGAAGAACAACGTCGACAAGGCGCTGCAGAGCTGCCCGAAGGTCAGCACTGTGGTGGTGGTCGAGCGCACCCAGGGCGAGATCGCCTGGGTGGAGGGCCGTGACCTCTGGTACCACCAGGCCCTGGAGGACGCGAGCAGCGACTGCCCGGCCGAGCCGATGGACGCCGAAGACCCGCTGTTCATCCTCTACACCTCGGGCTCCACGGGCAAGCCGAAGGGCGTGCTGCATACCACCGGCGGCTACCTGCTGGGCGCGGCGATGACCCACAAGTACGTGTTCGACTACCACGAGGGCGACATCTACTGGTGCACCGCCGACGTCGGCTGGGTCACCGGCCACAGCTACATCGTCTACGGGCCGCTGGCCAACGGCGCCACTACCCTGATGTTCGAGGGCGTGCCCAACTACCCGGACGCCTCGCGCTTCTGGCAGGTGATCGACAAGCACCAGGTGAACATCTTCTACACCGCGCCGACCGCCCTGCGCGCGCTGATGCGCGAAGGTGAAGGCCCGGTCAAGGCCACTTCGCGCTCGAGCCTGCGCCTGCTCGGCTCAGTGGGCGAGCCGATCAACCCGGAAGCCTGGGAGTGGTACTACCACGTGGTCGGCGATACCCGCTGCCCAATCGTCGACACCTGGTGGCAGACCGAGACCGGCTCGATCCTGATCACCCCACTGCCTGGCGCCACCGACCTCAAGCCCGGCTCGGCGACCCGGCCGTTCTTCGGCGTACAGCCGGTCCTGCTCGACGAGCAGGGCAAGGAGATCGAGGGCCCCGGCGCCGGCGTCCTGGCGATCAAGGCCAGCTGGCCGAGCCAGATCCGCAGCGTGTATGGCGACCACCAGCGGATGATCGACACCTACTTCAAGCCCTACCCCGGCTACTACTTCACCGGCGACGGCGCGCGCCGCGACGAGGACGGCTACTGGTGGATCACCGGCCGTGTGGACGACGTGATCAACGTCTCCGGCCACCGCATCGGCACCGCCGAGGTGGAGAGCGCCCTGGTCCTGCACGATGCGGTGGCCGAAGCGGCGGTGGTTGGCTACCCGCACGACGTGAAAGGCCAGGGCATCTACGCCTATGTCACGCTGATGAAAGGCAGCGAGCCGAGCGAGGCGCTGACCAAGGAGCTGCTGGCCCTGGTCGGCAAGGAAATCGGCAGCTTCGCCAAGCCGGAGCTGATCCAGTGGGCACCGGGCCTGCCCAAGACGCGCTCGGGCAAGATCATGCGGCGCATCCTGCGCAAGATCGCCTGCAACGAGCTGGAGAACATGGGCGATACCTCGACCCTGGCTGATCCCTCGGTGGTCGACAGCCTGATCGAACGGCGCCTCAACCGCTGAGTGGCTGCGGGGCCCTGCCCCGCTTGATCCGTCCGGCGCGAGCGTCGACACTGGCGACCATGGAAAGCCTCCGTCGCCAGATCGCCGCCCAGGTCCACAGCCTCACCGGCGCCTCACTCAACCAACTCGACCTCGACCAGCCACGAGGCGACCCCGGCCTGTTCGGGCCCGCCTCGATGGTCTGGGAAGTGCACGCCGACTTCACCTCGATGATGGTCGGCGGCATCGCCGCGCTGCTCCTGCAGATGCTCCACCCACTGGCCCTGGCCGGGGTGTGGGACCACTCCAATTTCCGCCAGGACCTGATCGGTCGCCTGCGCCGCACCAGCCTGTTCATCGCTGGCACCAGCTACGGCGGCGTCGCGGACGCCGAGCGTCTGATCGACAAGGTACGCAGCATCCACCAGCAGGTAGTGGGTCAGGGGCTTGATGGGCGCCCCTATGCCGCCAGTGACCCGGCCCTGCTGACCTGGGTGCATGTGGCCGAGGTGCACTGTTTCCTCAACGGCTACCTGCGCTACTGCAATCCTGACCTGCCGGAAGCCGAGCAGGATCGCTACTACGCCGAAGTGGCGCTGATCGCCCGGCGCCTCGGCGCGCAGGAGGTCCCCGATTCGCGCCAGGCGGTCGCAGCCTACCTCGAGGCGATGCGCCCCCAGTTGCTGTGCGACGAACGCACCCGCGAAGTGGTACGCCTGCTGCACGCCGCTCCCATGCCCAGCCTGCTGGCCCGCCCCTTCGGCGGGCTGATGATGCAGGCCAGCTTCGACCTGCTGCCCACCTGGGC
The DNA here is from genome assembly GCF_048595745.1 of Pseudomonas stagnisoli. Taxonomy (NCBI): domain Bacteria; kingdom Pseudomonadati; phylum Pseudomonadota; class Gammaproteobacteria; order Pseudomonadales; family Pseudomonadaceae; genus Pseudomonas; species Pseudomonas stagnisoli. The sequence goes on along the minus strand of NZ_CP184361.1, from coordinate 1,069,764 downwards.
CAGCGCACTGCTCGGCGAGAGCGTCCCGGCCTGGCGCCGCCCGTTGATCCGCGCCGGCGTGCAACGCACGGCCCAGCTGCTGCGCTGGGGCGTGGCCGACAACACCGCAGCGCAGCGCGCCCGGCGGCGACTGCTGGTGGCTGGCCGGTCAGAATCCGCTATGCGACCATAAGCGCCCTTCCGGTCACAGCCTGAACTGCATCGAGGACATGAACATGCAAGACGTTGTCATAGTTGCCGCTACCCGCACCGCCATCGGCAGCTTCCAGGGCTCCCTGGCCGGCGTGCCCGCCGTCGAGCTGGGCGCCGCCGTGATCAAGCGCCTGCTGGAGCAGAGCGGCCTCGACGGCAGCGAAGTGGATGAAGTGATCCTCGGCCACGTGCTGACCGCCGGCGCCGGGCAGAACACCGCCCGCCAGGCTGCGATCAAGGCCGGCCTGCCGAATGCCGTACCGGCCATGACCCTGAACAAGGTCTGCGGCTCGGGCCTCAAGGCCCTGCACCTGGGCGCCCAGGCGATCCGCTGCGGCGACGCCGACGTCATCATCGCCGGCGGCATGGAGAACATGAGCCAGGCGCCCTACGTCATGCCCGCCGCCCGTACCGGCCAGCGCATGGGCCACGGCAAGCTGATCGACAGCATGATCCAGGATGGCCTGTGGGACGCCTTCAACGACTACCACATGGGCATCACTGCCGAGAACCTGGTGGACAAGTACGGCATCAGCCGCGAGGAGCAGGACGCCTTCGCCGCCGCCTCGCAGCAGAAGGCCGTGACGGCCATCGAAGCCGGCCGCTTCGCCGACGAGATCACCCCGATCCTGATCCCCTCGCGCAAGGGCGAGCCGGTCAGCTTCGCCAGCGACGAGCAGCCACGCGCCGGCACCACCGCCGAGTCCCTCGCCAAGCTCAAGCCGGCGTTCAAGAAGGACGGCAGCGTCACCGCCGGCAACGCCTCCAGCCTCAACGACGGCGCCGCTGCCGTGCTGCTGATGAGCGCAGACAAGGCCAAGGCCCTCGGCCTGCCGGTACTGGCGCGGATCGCCGCCTATGCCAACGCCGGCGTCGACCCCGCGATCATGGGCATCGGCCCGGTCTCCGCCACCCGCCGCTGCCTGGACAAGGCCGGCTGGCAGCTGGCCGACCTCGACCTGATCGAGGCCAACGAGGCCTTCGCCGCCCAGGCCCTGTCGGTCGGCAAGGAACTGGGCTGGGATGCCGCCAAGGTCAACGTCAACGGCGGTGCCATCGCCCTCGGCCATCCCATCGGCGCCTCCGGCTGCCGCGTGCTGGTGACCCTGCTGCACGAGATGATCAAGCGCGATGCGCGGAAGGGCCTGGCCACCCTGTGCATCGGCGGCGGGCAGGGCGTAGCCCTGGCCATCGAACGCGCCTGATCTTCGGGTGGATCGCGCCTCACCGATCCACCGGGCGGGGCCATTGGTGGATGAACACAACGTCATCCACCCTACAGACTGACAAGAGAATGACGCCGGCCGAGAGCCGGCGTTTTTCTTGGTAAACTGCGCGCCCTTCCCATCCCGAGACGCCGCGCATGTCCTCTCTCGACCAGGCGCTGCGCGCCGCCCTCGACGCTCGCCAGCCACTGCTGGCCGAGCTGCACCAGCAGCAGACCGACTGCTACCGGCTGTTCCATGGCAGCCAGGAAGGCGCACCCGGTCTCACCGTCGACCGCTACGGCGCGCAACTGATGGTGCAGAGCTTCCACCAGCCGCTTGCACAGGATGCCCTGCTCGACCTGCACGCGGTCATCAACGCGCAGCTGGGCCTCGACCTGCAGCTGGTCTACAACGACCGATCCGGCGGCAACTCGCGCATCGACCGGCGCGACCCGGTGTATCAGGCCACTCCCGAAGCGCTGGAAGACGGCATCGGCCGGGAATGGGGCCTCAACTACCGGGTGCGCGGTCGCCATCCGGGACAAGACCCGCTGCTGTTCCTCGACCTGCGCGAGGCGCGCGGCTGGGTCAAGCGCCACAGCGCCGGCAAGCGCGTACTCAACCTGTTCGCCTACACCTGCGGCGTCGGCCTGTGCGCGGCGGCCGGTGGCGCGCGCGAGGTGCTCAATCTGGACTTCGCCGAGGGCAACCTGGCGGTGGGCCGGGAGAACCTGGCGCTCAACCCGGGGCTGGCCATGGACTTCGTGCAGTCCGACTACTTCCCGGCCATCCGCCAGCTGGCCGGCCTGCCCATCGCCACTCGCCGCGGGCACAAGCTGCCGAGCTATCCGCGCCTGGAGCAGCAGCAGTTCGACCTGGTGCTGCTCGACCCCCCGGCCTGGGCCAAGAGCGCCTTCGGCACCGTCGACCTGCTGCGCGACTACCAGAGCCTGCTCAAGCCGGCGATCCTCGCCACGGCCGAGGATGGCGTGCTGATCTGCTGCAACAACCTGGCAAAAGTCGAGCTGGAGGAGTGGCGCGATCAGGTGCTGCGCTGCGCCGAGAAACTCGGCCGGCCGGTACGCGACTGCATGCAGCTGCTGCCAGCCGCCGACTTCCCCTCGCGCGATGGCCGGCCACCGCTGAAGACCCTGATCCTGCGCTTCTGAGGCACCCTGGGCGGCACTCTGATGGCCCACAAAGCGGCAACGGCCATGCCATACTCCAGATTCCACAGACTGGAAGATGACGCCGTACCATGCTCAAAGGATTGCAACGTACCGCCTATGCCCTGGCCATCGCCCTCGGCCTGTACAGCCTGCTCGGCTTTCTGATCCTGCCCGGCATCGGGCAACGGGTCGCCAACCAGCAACTGGCGCAGCTGGCCACCGTTCCGGCGCACATCGCGCGCGTCGAGCTCAACCCCTTCAGCCTGGAACTGCAACTCTGGGGTCTGCATATCGGCGAGGCGGAGAAGCCGCAGATCGCCTTCCAGCGCCTGTATGCCAACCTGCAGCTGGACAGCCTGTGGAGCGGCGCCGTGCACCTGGCCGATATCGAGCTGGAAAAGGCCCACACCGAAGTGCTGTTCGCCAAGGACGGCACGCTCAATCTGACCGGCCTGTTCAAGCTGCCACCGTCCGAGGAGAAGCCCGCTGCGGAAGAGCCGAGCGAGCCTTTCCCGCTGCGCATCGGCCGCATTGCCCTGATCGAGAACGGCCTGCACTTCGAGGATCTGCGCCCCAGCGAGCCGGTGGAGTTCGTCTACGACTCACTGAACCTGGAGCTGACCAACCTCAGCACCCTGCCCGACGACAACGCCGACATGCAGATGGTCGCCATCGGCCCGCGCGGCGGGCGCATCGACTGGCAGGGCCAGGTCAGCCTTTCCCCCATCGCCTCCAAAGGCCAGCTGAAGATCAGCGACGGCCAGCTCAAGGGCGTCTGGCCCTATGTGCGCGACGCCGTGCCGCTGGTGCTGGAAGACGGCGTGCTCGACCTCAGCGCCGAGTATTCGCTGAACCTGGCCAAGGGCACCGAGCTGCAATTGAGCCAGGTCAGCGCCACCCTCGCCCGGTTCGCCATCAAGAGCCCGGAGGACAAACCCCTGCTGCGCCTGGAGCGCCTGGAAGTTGGCGACACCAGCCTGGACCTGGCCAAGCAGCAGGTGGTGATCGGCACCATCCGCAGCCAGAAGCTGGAGACCTGGGCGGCCCGCGAGAAGGACGGCCAGCTGGACTGGCAGAAGCTGTTCGCCAGCCATAGCCAGACGACGCCGGCAACCACAGCGGCGGCCGCAGCGACTCCTGAAGCTCCGGCGCCCAGCGCGGAAGCGGCCGGAGCTGCCGAGAAGACCGCAGCCACGCCTGCAGATGCACAGCAGCAGACCGCCAGCACCGCGCCTCCGGCAGAGCCGGCCAAGCCCTGGCAGGTGCTGCTGCGCGACGTGCAGCTGCGCGACTACCAGATCCACCTGGCCGACCGTGCTGCCGGCAGCCAGGAAGTGAAGCTCGACCTGGCTCCGCTGAATCTTGACCTCAAGGACTTCGACAGCCTGGGCACTTCGCCCTTCGGCCTCAAGCTGGATACCGGGGTCAACAAGAACGGGCAGATCCAGGTTGCCGGCCAGGTGCAGATCAGCCCGACCTGGGCCAAGCTGCAGGTCGTCACCCGCGACATCGACCTGCGCCTGGCACAGGCCTACATCAGCCCCTTCGTGCGCCTGGAGCTGCGCAGCGGCATGCTCGGCAGCGACCTGGCCGTCGACCTGAAAAGTGTCGAGCCGCTGGCCTTCAGCATCGGCGGCAAGGCCGAGGTCAACCAGCTGCATACCCTGGACACCCTCAAGGAGCGCGACTTCCTCAAGTGGCAGCACCTGGTCGTCGAGGGCCTCGACTATCGCCATGGCGAGGGTCTGGCCATTGGCAAGGTCAATCTGCAGCAGCCCTACGTGCGCTTCATCATCAACGAAGACCTGACCACCAACGTCAACGACCTGATGATCCCGCAGCCTGGGCAGCCCAATGCCAAGGCCGAGCCGGCCGGTAAGCCTCTGCCGATCCGTATCGGCGGCATCGCCATCAAAGATGGCTCGGCCAACTTCGCCGATTTCAGCCTGACGCCCAACTTCGCCACCGCTATTCAGCAGCTCAACGGCCAGATCGGTACCCTCGACAACCAGAGCCCGAAAACCGCCGGCGTCGATATCAAGGGCAAGGTCGACAAGTACGCGCCGGTCAGCATCAAGGGCCAGCTGACGCCGTTCGATCCGATGAACAGCCTGGACATCGCCACCAGCTTCAAGAATGTCGAGCTGACCACCCTCACCCCCTACTCCGGCAAGTTCGCCGGCTACCGCATCCGCAAGGGCCGTCTCAACCTCGACCTGCACTACCGCATCGAGAAGGGCCAGCTGAACGCCGAGAACAAGCTGCTGCTGGAAGACCTGCAGCTGGGCGAGCAGGTGGACAGCAAGGACGCCGTGGACCTGCCGATCCGCCTGGCCGTGGCGCTGCTCAAGGACACCCAGGGCAATATCGACATCCAGCTGCCGGTGCAGGGCAACCTGAACAACCCCGAGTTCAGCGTGATGCCCATCGTCTGGCAGACCCTGCGCAACCTGGTGCTGCGTGCCGCCCAGGCGCCCTTCAAGTTCATCGCCGGCCTGGTCGGTGGTGGCGACGCCGACCTCAGCCAGGTGCAGTTCGCCGCCGGTAGCGACGAACTGGATGGCACGGCGCAGAAGACCCTGGATACCCTGGCCGCCGCCCTCAAGGAGCGTCCGATGCTGCGCCTGGAAGTGGAAGGCATGAGCGCCGCCGCCAGCGATGGTCCGCTGCTGGCGGAACAGCGCCTGGAGCGCGAGTACCAGAGCACCCAGTACAAGATTCTCCAGCGCAGCGGGGAGAAGGTACCTGCCACGCCCGAGGAACTGGTGGTCGAGGAGGACGACAAGGCCGTACTGCTGGAGGGCATCTACCGCACACGCCTCAAGCAGCAGCCGCCAGCCGAATGGAAGGAGTTGCCGGACGAGGAGCGCACGGCGAAAATGCGCGCCGCCGTGCTGCAGTCCTGGGCCAAGAGCGAACTGCTGCTGCGCCAGCTGGGCCAGGCGCGGGCAGCCAGCATCAAGGACTATCTGGTGGAGCGTGGCGGTCTGGAGGACCAGCGCATCTACCTGCTCGATGTTGGCCTTGTTCAGGAACAGGCCAGCGCCCAGGTAGCCAGTGCATTACATCTGGGGAGCCTGTAATGAAGGGAAATCTGCTACTCGTCACGCTGGCGCTGGCCTGCGGGTTGGCCGAAGCCGGTACGCTGCGCTGCGGCAGCAAGCTGGTCAACGAAGGTGATCGCGCCTTCGAGGTGGAGCGCAAGTGTGGCAAACCCGCACGCACCGATCTGGTCGGCTACACCGGCGGCTACTACGGGGACCGGGAAATGGTGATCGAGGAGTGGGTGTACGGTCCCACCAACGGCATGCTCAGCATCCTCACGTTTCAGGGCAACCGCCTGACCCGCATCGAGACCAAACGCGCCGACTGACAGCCGCAGGCCCAGGATGTAGGCTGCGCGTGTCCACATCACGGCGCGCGCTCATGCCTTTCAGACTCGCTCTCCCACTCATCGGCCTGATGCTGGCCAGCACCGCCGAAGCGGGGTCCACACTGCGTTGCGGCAGCAAGCTGATCAGCCTCGAGGATCACGTCGAGGAAGTCGCGGCCAAATGCGGAGCGCCGGTGCGGCGCGACTTCCTCGGTTACAAGGAGGTGGTCGACTACTACGGTTTCGTCACCGAGGTCGCCCTGGAGGAGTGGGTCTACGGGCCGAAGAACGGCATGCTGTATTTCCTCCGCTTCGAAGGCAATCGCGTGACCAAGATCGAAAGTAAACGCGGTCGCTGACCGCCAAGACAGAACAAGGATGCTCGACATGCGAAAACAGCTACTGACCGCCCTCCTCGTCCTCACCAGTCTGCAGGCCCAGGCGGCCACACTGCGCTGCGAACATGGCATCGCCGACAAGGGCGACCGTACCACCGAGGTGCTGCAGAAGTGCGGCACACCGGTCAGCCAGGCGGTTACCGGTCATACCCTGGATCGCAACGGCAAGGCGCAGTTCATCAAGGAAGAATGGGTCTACAGCCGTGACAACGGCATGCTGTACTTCCTGCAGTTCGAGGGTGAGCGACTGGTTCGCGTCGACAGCAAGCGTGGTGGCTGATGCTGATCATTCCCGCCGAGCATCCGCTGGACTGGAAGCGTCCCCCCGTCATCACCCTGCTGCTGATCCTGCTCAACACCCTGATCTACTTCGGCTACCAGGGCGGTGACGAAGAGCGTCGCGAGCAGGCCGTGCAGGCCTACCTCGACAGTGGCCTGCTGAGCCGCGAGCGCCCGTTGTTCGTCGACGACCTGGTCCGCCGCGACCGGCTCGAGGAAGGCGAGCGCGAATACGTCGACGGCATGCGCCGCCAGGATCTGGCGTCCGCGATACTACACGACCTGCAGTTCGAGCAACGCCTGCACCAGAGCCCGCAATACCAAGCCGACCCCGCCTGGCAGCAGGCTCGTGACCGGGCCGAGGCGCTGCGTGACCAACTCAGCACCTTCCGCTTCGGCTTCATTCCGGCGCGTTTCAGCATGGAGGGGCTGTTCGGTGCCATGTTCCTGCACGGCAGCTTCGACCACCTGCTGGGCAACATGCTGTTCCTGTTCATCTTCGGCTTCGCCCTGGAAATCGCGCTGGGCCGCTGGGTCTATCTGGGCTTGTATCTGCTCAGTGGCGTGGCTTCGCACCTGCTGTGGTGGGCGCTGGACCCGGTATGGGTGACAGGCGTGGGCGCATCCGGGGCGATCTCCGGGTTGATGGGCATGTACATCGGTGTTTACGGCCTGCGCAAGATCAACTTCTTCTACTGGCTGGGCCCGCTGATCGGCTACTTCAAGGCACCGGCGCTGTGGGTGCTGCCGGTGTGGATGGGCAAGGAACTCTACGGCCTGTTGGCATCGGACGATCACATCAACTACTACGCCCACCTCGGCGGCCTCGGGGCGGGCTTCCTTGCCATCTGGCTGGCGCGCCTGTCCGGACGCCTGCGGATGGACGAAGACTACCTGCACAAGGTGGATCCGGACGCGCCCTTCAAGCGTGAACTGGCAGCGCTAGACCGATTGATCGCGCAGTTCGACCTGGCCCAGGCGGCCAGCCGCGGACCGGACCTGTTGAACCGCTACCCCGGCCGTCTGCCCCTGCTGGAGCGCCTCTATGCCATCGCCAGCGGACGCCAGGACCGTGCCCTGCTGAGCGCACTGCTGAAGCAACTGTTTGCCCTGCCCGACAGCACGGAGCGCCTGCTCCTGCTCAAGCGCCTTGCCGATGACAGCGCGGCCGATGAGCAGCCACTGCTCCGCCATGCGGCTGTACAGCTGCACCTGCTGCCGCCGCTGATCCGTGCTGGCGAGGGCCAGCGTGCACTGGCCTGCTGGCGTCGCCTGAGCCAGGCGAACCCAAGCCCGACACAGCTGCCGGGTCTGACCCTGCAGCTGGCCAGACTGCTTGGGCAGGGACGGGATCTACGCGGTATCGGCGAGCTCACCCGCTTCCTGCACAGCCGCTATCCGGAAGCCGAACAGACCCGCCAGCTGGCCCTGTTGCAACAGCACCTGGCGCGCTGATTCAGGCCTGTGCCGCCAGGCGGCGCAGGGTCTCCTCGAGGCTGGCCACCTCGCCCAGCAGCGGCGATTGCGGGTATCGGGCGCGAATGTAAGCCAGCAGCTTCTGCGCCGTCTCCACCTGCCCCAGACCCTCGGCAAAGCCACGGGCGGCCAGCAGGTAGGCACGCGGGATATGCGGATAGTCGGGAAAACGCTGGTGCAGGTTGCGCAACAGGCTCAGCCCTTCGCGGGTCTTGTGGCGCTGCAGCAGGGCCTCGGCCAGCCGTTCGCAGACCAGCGCATCCTCGGGCAGATAGTCCGCCTTGAACTGGCGTGCGTTGAGCAGCGCAAAGGCGCCCTGCGCCGGATTCAGCCGCGCCGCCAGCGGCAGGTAATGCTCGAGATGGCGCAGGCAGCGCTCGCGAGCGCCGAGACCGAACAGCAGCTGGTGGAAGCGTTCGTTGAGCTTGAGATCATTGGGCGCCACGTCCAGTGCCTTGGCCAGCACCTCCAGCGCCTGAGCACTCTGCCCTTCCTTGACGCGCACCTCGGCGTCAGCCAGAGCACGGCGGCGGCGGTATTCTTCGGCGGGAACGCCACGCGGCGCCGAGTCGTCCACCGCCACGTAACCCAGCGCGCCCTGATACTGGAACACGGCATACCCCATCATGGCGCACATCACCACACTGAAGTAGCCGAACAACAGCGCCGCGATGGGCATCAGCACCACCCGCGGCAAGCCGCTGGAGAGCATGTAGACCACCGCGTCCGGCGACTGCCAGAGAATGAACAGGAACCCCCAAAGGATCAGGTAGCGCCAGCCCATCGCCTTGATCACCGCGCCGACCTGATCGGGACTCAGGGCATCGCTGAGGGTCTTGTCCAGAGCCAGGCGGATGATGCTCGCTGGAATCAGCAGCTGCACCCCCAACGTCGCCGTCCAGAACAGCGCCTCGCTGTCGAAGTCGGCCGCCAGCCAGACCACGGCGAAGGCGATGAAGAAGATCACCAGCAGGCGCCAGAACAGGCTGAAGCCCTCACCATCGAAGGCGCCCTGCAGCGCCGGCGCCTCGCGTACACCCTGGCTGGAGCTCTCGATCACGCTTTGCAGGTACTTGGTGGCGACGCAGAACAGCGCCAGCCACAGCAGTTTCCAGGCTGGCATGAACAGGCTGGCCAGGCAAAGTGCCGCCGCAAACAGCAGCGGCCCCGGCTGCAGGCCGTAACGGAAGAACAGCGGAATGCGCTGCCAGAACGGCTGCGCGGTATTGGCTGCGCCGAGGAACTGCAGCTTGCCGGCACACAGCGGACACTGCGGCTCCAGCTCCGGAGCATCGGCGTTGAGAGGAATGCAGCAATCACCGAAGTCGCGCTGGCAGGGCGAACAGTGCCAGGTGGCGGGTTGCGCGGGGTGGTAACGGCAGTAGGTGATTTCCATCGCCAGACGTCCTTGTTGGGTACTGCGGAGCGCGCCATTGTCGGGGTAAACCGCAGGCAAAAAAAGAGGGCCCCAGCAGGGGCCCTCTTTCTTGCACAACCAGGCTGAGGGGCTGGCGAGCAGCCCCAACGGCTTAGACGCCCGAGGCCTTGGCGGCAGCAACGTCCTTGATCGACAGCTTGATACGGCCGCGGTTGTCGACGTCCAGTACCAGCACTTCGACTTCCTGACCTTCCTTCAGCACGTCGGTGACCTTCTCGACGCGCTGATCGCTCAGCATCGAGATGTGCACCAGGCCGTCCTTGCCCGGCAGGATGTTGACGAAGGCGCCGAAGTCGACGATGCGCTCGACCTTGCCGACGTAGATCTTGCCGATCTCGGCCTCGGCGGTGATCGCCAGGACGCGTTGCTTGGCAGCCTCGGCAGCTTCCTTGGTCTCGCCGAAGATCTTGATCGAACCGTCGTCTTCGATATCGATCGAGGCCTTGGTCTCTTCGCAGATGGCACGGATGGTCGCGCCGCCCTTGCCGATCACGTCGCGGATCTTGTCCTGGTCGATCTTCATCGCCAGCATGGTCGGGGCGTTGGCCGACAGCTCGCTGCGCGACTGGGAGATGACCTGGTTCATCTGGCCGAGGATGTTCAGACGGGCTTCCAGAGCCTGACCCAGGGCGATCTCCATGATCTCCTCGGTGATGCCCTGGATCTTGATGTCCATCTGCAGCGCGGTAACGCCATTGGCGGTACCGGCCACTTTGAAGTCCATGTCGCCCAGGTGGTCTTCGTCACCTAGGATGTCGGTCAGTACGGCGAACTTGTCACCTTCCTTGACCAGACCCATGGCGATACCGGCAACCGGCGCTTTCATCGGCACACCAGCATCCATCAGGGCCAGGGAAGCGCCGCACACGGAAGCCATGGAAGACGAACCGTTGGACTCGGTGATCTCCGAGACGATACGGATGGTGTACGGGAAGTCGTCATTGCTCGGCAGCATGGCGGCAACGCCACGACGGGCCAGGCGACCGTGACCGATTTCGCGACGGCCGGTAGCCCCCATGCGACCACATTCGCCCACCGAGTAAGGCGGGAAGTTGTAGTGCAGCATGAACGGATCGCGCTTCTCGCCTTCCAGGGTGTCCAGCAGCTGGGCATCGCGAGCGGTACCGAGGGTGGCAACGACCAGGGCCTGGGTTTCACCACGGGTGAACAGCGCCGAACCATGGGTCTTGTCGAGTACGCCGACTTCGATGTTCAGACCGCGCACGGTACGGGTGTCACGACCGTCGATACGCGGCTTGCCGTCGACGATGTTCTGGCGAACGGTACGGTATTCGATCAGACCGAAAGCGTCTTTGACCTCACCGGCAGACGGCTGGCCTTCTTCGCCGGAGAACTTGGCAACGGCCTGGTCGCGCAGTTCGTCCAGACGGTTGTAGCGATCCTGCTTGATGGTGATGGTGTAGGCCTGGGAGATGGCTTCGCCGAACTCGGCCTTGATGGCGCTGAGCAGGGCAGTGTTCTCGGCCGGAGCGGTCCAGTTCCAGCGCGGCTTGCCGGCTTCGGCAGCCAGTTCGCTCACGGCCTTGATCACGGCCTGGAACTCTTCATGGGCGAACAGCACGGCGCCCAGCATCTGGTCTTCGGTCAGCTCTTTGGCTTCGGATTCGACCATCAGTACGGCATCTTTGGTACCGGCCACGACCATGTCCAGGCTGGAAGCCTTGAGCTGCTCGTAGGTCGGGTTCAGCAGGTAGCCGGTTTCCGGGTGGAAGGCCACGCGCGCGGCGCCGATCGGGCCGTCGAACGGGATACCGGAGATAGCCAGGGCGGCCGAGGTGCCGATCATGGCGGCAATGTCCGGATCAGTCTTCTTGCTGGTCGAAACCACGGTGCAGATGACCTGCACTTCGTTGAGGAAGCCTTCCGGGAACAGCGGACGAATCGGACGGTCGATCAGGCGCGAGGTCAGGGTCTCTTTCTCGGAAGGACGCGCTTCACGCTTGAAGTAGCCACCCGGGATCTTGCCGGCAGCGTAGGTTTTTTCCTGGTAGTGCACGGACAGCGGGAAGAAGCCTTTACCCGGGTCGGCCTGCTTGGCGCCAACCACGGTACACAGCACGCTGACATCGTTGTCCACGGTAACCAGGACGGCACCGGAAGCCTGACGGGCAATGCGCCCGGTTTCGAGGGTGACGGTCGACTGACCGAACTGGAACTTTTTAATAACCGGAGTCACGGTATTTTCCTTCTCTTTGTTGCCTTGGGGGAAACTGCTGCAACAGGGGTCTATTGCCCCTGAAACCTGTTCAGAACTCGGCTCGTCGGAACCGATTTTTGAACGGGTTTCAAATTCCATTCTGTAGAAAGCCAGAAGCTGGAAGACCGAAGCCACGGGCCGGTATCAACCGACCTGCAACTCCGAGCTTCCAGCTTCTCACTTCAGGTGTACGTCTTAGCGACGCAGACCCAGGCGACCGATAAGGGCGCTGTAACGACTGGTGTCCTTACCCTTCAGGTAGTCCAGCAGCTTGCGGCGCTGGTTAACCATGCGGATCAGACCACGACGGGAGTGGTGGTCTTTGCCGTTGGCCTTGAAGTGGTCCTGCAGCTTGTTGATGTTGGCGGTCAGCAGGGCAACCTGCACTTCCGGGCTACCGGTATCGCCTTCAGCTTGCTTGTAGTCGTTAACGATCTGGGCTTTTTCTTCAACGCTCAGTGCCATGATGGGCTCCTTGAGTGAACAGGCCGGGAACCAGTCCCGTGTTTTAAAAAGAGGAATGACCATGCCTGCTGACAGCCACCCTCGTTCCGGTCATTTCGACCGAATCGCTTGCCTGGGCCTGAGCCCCGGCCCCTACCCGCCCTAGAAGCTGGTAGAGATCAATCTTTTCGGCGCAATGCGCCCGTCATCGCTGACTTCACCGATGCCAATGAAACGACCGGTGTGGTCGTGCACCCTGACCATGCCGAACTTCGGCGCTTCCGGGGCACGGACCGGCTGACCGTGCAGCCAGTAATAGGCACTGTGCTCGGACAGCTGCAGCAGCGGCCAGTGCTCCAGGCCACTGTCGGCCGGCAGCAGGAAATGATCCAGAGCCTCGCTACCGCCCTCGGCATGGGCCTTTTCCAGCGCTTCCAGGCTGACCGCCTGGGCCAGCACGAAGGGACCGGCCTGGGTCCGACGCAGCTCGGCAACGTGACCACCGCAGCCCAGTTCGCGGCCGATGTCCTCGACCAGGGTGCGGATGTAGGTGCCTTTGCTGCAGGCCACGGACAGGCGCAGCTGCGCGTTGTCCAGAGCCAGTAACTCCAGGCGCGCGATATTAACAGATCGCGCCTCGCGCTCCACTACTTCGCCGGCACGCGCCAGCTTGTACAGCGGCTGGCCGTCCTTCTTCAGGGCCGAGTACATGGGCGGTATCTGTTTGATTTCGCCGCGAAAACGCGGCAAAAGTGCCTCGATCTCATCCCGACCGACGGTCACCTCGCGGCGCTCCACAACTTCACCTTCGGCATCGCCGGTGGTGGTGGTCACGCCCAGCTGAGCAACGGTCTCGTAACCCTTGTCGGCGTCCAGCAGGTACTGGGAAAACTTGGTGGCCTCGCCAAAGCACAGCGGCAGTACACCAGTGGCCAGCGGATCGAGGCTGCCGGTGTGCCCGGCCTTTTCGGCGTTGAGCAGCCAGCGCACCTTCTGCAGGGCCTGGTTGGAGCTCATGCCGCGTGGCTTGTCGAGAATCAGGATGCCGCTGACGTTGCGGCGGATGCGTTTCACCTGCGCCACGTTCAGTCGTCCTGATGTTTGCTGTCTTCGGAAATCGCACGTTCGATCAGTGCCGACAGGTGCGTACCACGGGTGATGCTCTCATCGTAGTGGAAATGCAGCTGCGGCACGCTGCGCAGCTTCATCGCCTTGCCCAGCAGCATGCGCAGGTAACCTGCCGCGTCATTGAGCACGCGTACATTCTGCTGGATTTTCTCCGCATCGTTCTCACCCATCACGGTCACGAATACCTTGGCGTGACCGACGTCGCGACTGACTTCCACGGCAGTGATGGTGACGAAGCCAAGGCGCGGGTCCTTGACCTCGCGCGGAATCATCTGCGCCAGCTCGCGCTGGATCTGATCGCCGATACGCTGGGTACGGCTATACACTTTTGCCATTTCTTCCTACCTCGCCCGCCGCTACTGGCAGCAGGCTCACAAGCGGCAAACGCCCGGCCGCGCTGATGCGGGGCCGGGCGTCCGGTGTTGCGGGCCGTCCCTTACAGGGTACGCGCCACCTGGACCTTCTCGAACACTTCGATCTTGTCCCCGACCTTGACGTCGTTGTAGCTCTTCACGCCGATACCGCACTCCATGCCGTTACGCACTTCGGCGACGTCGTCCTTGAAGCGACGCAGGGATTCCAGCTCGCCCTCGAAGATCACCACGTCCTCGCGCAGTACGCGGATCGGACGGTTGCGATAGACGGTGCCCTCGATGACCATGCAGCCGGCGACAGCGCCGAACTTCGGCGAACGGAACACGTCACGCACTTCGGCGGTACCCAGGATGTTCTCGCGGACATCGCTGCCGAGCATGCCGGTCAGGGCCTTCTTGACGTCTTCGATGATGTCGTAGATCACGTTGTAGTAACGCATGTCCAGGCCTTCGGCCTCGACGATCTTGCGCGCACCGGCATCGGCACGCACGTTGAAGCCGAACAGCACCGCGTTGGAGGCCAGCGCCAGGTTGGCATCGGACTCGGTGATACCACCGACGCCGCCACCGACCACACGCACCTGCACTTCGTCGTTGCCCAGGCCGCTGAGCGAGCCCTGCAGCGCCTCCAGAGAACCACGCACGTCGGCCTTGAGGACGATGTTGAGGGTCTTCTTCTCTTCCTGGCCCATGTTCTCGAAGATGTTTTCCAGCTTGCCGGCGTGAGCACGGGCCAGCTTCACTTCGCGGAACTTGCCCTGACGGAACAGCGCGACTTCGCGTGCCTTCTTCTCGTCGGCAACCACGGTCATCTCGTCACCGGCATCCGGCGTACCGTCCAGACCCAGGATCTCGACCGGAATCGACGGACCGGCTTCCTTGATGGCCTTGCCGTTCTCGTCGAGCATGGCACGCACGCGACCATAATTGACGCCGACCAGAACCATGTCGCCCTGGCGCAGGGTACCGTCCTGGACCAGCACCGTGGCCACCGGACCGCGGCCCTTGTCCAGGCGCGACTCGACCACGACACCACGGCCAGGGGCCGACGGCGTGGCGGTAAGCTCGAGTACCTCGGCTTGCAGCAGCACGGCTTCCAGCAGCTCGTCGACGCCGGTACCAGCCTTGGCCGAGACACCGACGAACGGAGCATCGCCGCCCCACTCTTCCGGAATCACATCCAGCGCGGCCAGGCCGTTCTTGATGTTGTCCGGGTTGGCATCCGGCTTATCCATCTTGTTGATCGCGACCACGATCGGCACGCCAGCCGCTTTCGCATGCTGCACGGCTTCCTGGGTCTGCGGCATCACGCCGTCGTCTGCCGCCACCACCAGGATGACGATGTCGGTGGCCTTGGCACCACGGGCACGCATCTGGGTGAATGCAGCGTGGCCGGGCGTATCGAGGAAGGTGACCATGCCGCGGTCGGTTTCCACGTGGTAGGCACCGATGTGCTGGGTGATGCCACCGGCTTCACCAGCGGCCACCTTGGCGCGACGAATGTAGTCGAGCAGCGAGGTCTTGCCGTGGTCGACGTGACCCATCACGGTCACCACCGGCGCACGGGAGAAGGCCTCACCTTCGTACTTCAGCGACTCGGCCAGCTGCTCTTCGAGCGCGTTCTCGCTGACCAGTTTGACCTTGTGGCCCATTTCCTCGGCGACCAGTTGTGCGGTCTCCTGGTCCAGGACCTGGTTGATGGTCACCGGGGTGCCCATCTTGAACATGAACTTGACCACTTCGGCGCCTTTGACCGACATCTGGGCGGCCAGGTCGGCAACGGTAATGGTCTCGCCGATCGCTACTTCGCGCACAATAGGTCCTGTCGGGCTCTGGAACCCGTGCTGATTACGCTTCTTCGGCTTCATCCGGCCGCCACGACCGCGACGGAAGTCATCCACTTCCTCGTCGGTGCTGCGCGGCGCAACGCGCGGTGTCGGCGCCTTGTCCTTCGGAGCAGGACGATGCTGGGCATGCTTGCGATCACGACGTTCGTCGTCGTCGGTGCGCGCCGGCTTGTCTTTCTCGACGCGACGCAGTTCTTCTTTCTTGCGCTCGGCAGCTACGGCTGCAGAAGCCGGCTCGGCGGCAGGAGCCGCGGCCACCACTTCCGCAGCCGGAGCAACGGCCGCCAGCGCGGCAGCGTCCTGCTGCTTGCGTGCTTCGGCCTCGGCCTGCTTGCGTGCCTCTTCCTCGGCCTTCAGGCGGGCTGCCTCTTCGGCGGCACGCTGCTCTTCCAGCTCGCGCTGCTTCTCGGCTTCGATCTCGTCAGGGCTGCGCTTGACGTAGGTCTTCTTCTTGCGCACTTCCACGCTGATGGTCTTGCTACCGGCGACCTTCAGGGTGGTGGTGGTCTTGCGCTGCAAGGTGATCTTGCGCGGCTCTTCCAGCTTCTCGCCGTGGCTGCTCTTCAGGTGAGCCAGCAGCGCCTGCTTTTCGTTGTCAGTTACCACTTGCTCGGCGCTGGTGTGCGGCAGACCTGCCTCACGCATCTGCTGCAGCAGGCGCTCCACTGGTGTGTCGACCACTTGGGCCAGTTCTTTCACCGTGACTTGCGTCATGCATCTCTCTCCTCAGGCCGCAACCGCTTACTCGAACCAATGGGCTCGGGCGGCCATGATCAGCTTGCCGGCACGCTCTTCGTCCATGCCGTCGATGTCGAGCAGGTCGTCAATCGACTGCTCGGCCAGGTCTTCGCGATTTACCACGCCACGCACCGCCAGCTCGTGAGCCAGGGTCTTGTCCATGCCGTCCAGGGACAGCAGGTCTTCGGCGGGATGGGCATCGGCCAGTTTCTCTTCGCTGGCGATGGCCTTGGTCAGCAGACGGTCCTTGGCACGAGCGCGCAGCTCGTTGACGATGTCCTCGTCGAAACCATCGATGCTGAGCATCTCTTCCATCGGTACGTAGGCAATCTCTTCCAGGCTGGTGAAACCCTCTTCAACCAGTACCTGAGCCAGCTCCTCGTCGACATCCAGCTCTTCGACGAAGCGCTGCAGAATGTCGCCGGTCTCGGCCTGCTGCTTGGCCTGGATATCGGCCTCGGTCATCACGTTGAGGGTCCAGCCGGTCAGCTGACTGGCCAGGCGCACGTTTTGACCGCCACGACCGATGGCCTGGGCGAGATTGTCTTCGGCCACGGCGATATCCATGGCATGGGCATCTTCGTCGACGATGATCGCCGCCACTTCGGCCGGAGCCATGGCATTGATCACGAACTGCGCGACGTTCTCGTCCCACAGCACGATGTCCACGCGCTCGCCGCCGATCTCGCCGGAGACAGCCTGAACACGCGAGCCGCGCATGCCGATGCAGGCACCCTGCGGGTCGATACGCTTGTCCTTGGAGCGCACGGCGATCTTGGCGCGCGAACCCGGATCACGGGAAGCGGCCATCACTTCGATCAGGCCTTCGGCGATTTCCGGCACTTCGATGGTGAACAGTTCGATCAGCATCTGCGGCGCAGTGCGCGACAGGATCAGCTGCGGGCCACGGTTCTCGGTGCGGATTTCCTTGAGCAGCGCACGCACGCGGGCGCCGACGCGGAAAGTCTCGCGCGGGATGATGTCTTCACGGGCCAGAAGCGCCTCGGCGTTATTGCCAAGATCGACGATCACGCTGTCGCGGGTCACCTTCTTAACGGTACCGGAGATGATCTCGCCGACACGTTCGCGATAGGCATCGACCACTTGCGCGCGCTCAGCCTCGCGCACCTTCTGCACGATGACCTGCTTGGCGGTCTGCGCGGCGATGCGACCGAACTCGATGGACTCGACCGGCTCTTCGATGAAGTCGCCGACCTTGGCACCGGCCTCGCGTTCCTGCGCCTGCTCGACGGTCAGCTGGGCGGCCGGATTTTCCAGGTCATCCTCGGCTACCACTTCCCAGCGGCGGAAGGTTTCGTAGTTGCCGTTCTGGCGATTGATCGCCACGCGCAACTCGACTTCATCGTCGAAACGCTTCTTGGTCGCCGTCGCCAGAGCCAGTTCCAGCGCTTCGAAAATAACATTGGCCGGCACGCCCTTCTCGTTGGACACCGACTCTACAACCAGCAGTACTTCTTTACTCATCGTACGCCTCGCCTTTCGCAATCCATTGGATCCGCGGGATCCGCGTCTCAGTCAAAACGGGGAATAATATTGGCCTTGTCGATCAGATCGATCGGCAGCAGGAATTCGTGGTCATCCACCAGCACCACCACATCCTGATCCTCCACACCGCGGAGGAGCCCCTGGAAATTGCGCCGCCCGTCGAAGGGCGAGCGCAGCTTGATCTTCACCTGCTCGCCAACGTGCTTGGCGAACTGTTCGAGGGTGAACAACGGCCGATCCATGCCCGGCGAGGACACCTCAAGGGTGTATTCGCTGCTGATCGGGTCCTCGACATCCAGCACGGCGCTGACCTGCCGACTCACGGCCTCGCAATCGTCGACCAGAATGCCGTTGGCATGGTCGATGTACACACGCAGCAGGGAATGCCGCCCCTGGGAAATGAATTCGACACCCCAGCATTCATAGCCGAGCGATTCAACCACCGGGGCCAACATGGCCTGCAACTGTTCCAGCTTGCTCGACACCCGAAGCCCTCCGCGCATGCCGTAGAAATAAAAAATGGGCGAAACGCCCATCCATCGTGCCAACCGTGCATAACGCCGGTGGCGGATTGTCCAGCTAGCAAAAAGCCCCTGAATAAGGGGCTTCTCTACAACTGGTTGCGGGGGCTGGATTTGAACCAACGACCTTCGGGTTATGAGCCCGACGAGCTACCAGACTGCTCCACCCCGCGCCAAAGCTGGGCCAAGAGTATACGGACGTTACCCCTGAGGGTCAACCGAACTCCGGGAAACGACAAGGCCCGCGAAGTGCGGGCCCTGCCGAAATATGGTACCGAGGAGGGGACTCGAACCCCTACAGCCTATGGCCACTACCACCTCAAGGTAGCGTGTCTACCAATTCCACCACCTCGGCAAAGAGGGTATTACTTCTGCTCCGGAGCTTCCGGAACGTCAGCCTGACCGGCTGCGCTCTTCTGCTCTTCGAGCACCGGAACGTCTTCGACGGCCGGCTTCTGCTGCACTTCAAGAACCGCCGGATCCGGCAGACCTGCTTGCGTCAGGTTATCAGCTTTTTCTTTAGCAAAGAAGGCTAAACCCAAGCTGGTAATGAAAAAAGCTGCGGCGAGTATAGCAGTAAAACGACTCAGAAAGGTAGCAGAACCTTGACTGCCGAACACGGTAGCCGAAGCGCCAGCACCAAAGGAGGCACCCGCGTCAGCACCCTTGCCCTGCTGCAGCAGAACCAGAGCAACAACGCCAATAGCGCCCAGCAGATGTACGACAATTACGACTGTTTCCAGCATTTATCTGTTTCCTGCGGCGCGACAGATCGCACCAAACTCATCTGCGTTCAAGGAAGCCCCACCAATGAGCCCCCCATCGATATCCTGCATGCCGAACAGTTCGACAGCATTGGCGGCCTTGACACTACCGCCATACAGAATTCTTACACCGCGCGCCACTTCAGCACTTTCGGCAGCCAGCTGCGCACGAATGGCAGCATGGACTTCCTGCGCCTCCTGCGGTGACGCCGTCAGCCCGGTGCCAATGGCCCAGACCGGCTCGTAAGCCACTACGGCCCGCGCGAAAGCGCCCACACCGAGCTCTTCGATCACACTACCCAGCTGCGCAGCAACCACTTCGAGTGTCTTGCCTGCCTGGCGCTGCTCCAAGGTCTCACCGACGCACAGCACCGGAATCAGACCACAGGACTGCGCCGCAGCAAACTTGCGACTGACCTGCTCATCGCGCTCACCCAGAATCAGGCGACGCTCCGAGTGACCGACAAGCACCATGGTGCAACCGGCATCAGCCAGCTGGCTCGGCGCAATCTCGCCGGTCAGCGCACCCTGCATCGGCTCTACCGCGCAGTTCTGCGCACCGACGGCAATCGCCTTGCCGTCCAGCCCCACCAGCACCTGACTGATATACAGACAAGGCGGCATGACTGCGACCTCAACGCCTGTCGGCAACGCCAACTGGCGCAGACCCTTGATCAGCTCTGCGACACTGGCGCGGGTACCGTGCATTTTCCAGTTACCAGCTACCAGGGGGCGACGCATGCCGAACCTCGTCGTTCAAAGTGGGCGCAGATGTTACCCAAGAGCCTCTACCCTCGCAAGCCGATTCAGGCACAAACCTCGCCAACCGCCTTGGCCAGCTCTTCGGCATAGGCGCGCACCTGGGCTTCGTCATCACCTTCGACCATGACACGCACCAACGGCTCGGTACCGGACTTGCGCAACAACACGCGACCGCGCCCCGCCATCAGGTCGGTCACGCGAGCACAGGCATCCTTGACCGCAACATGCTCGACCGGATCGACATCGCCGGAGAAACGCACATTGATCAGCACCTGCGGGCACTTGCGCACCGCCTGACGCGCCTCGGCGAGAATCTGCCCACTGCGCTTGAGCGCCATCAGCACCTGCAGCGCGGCAATGATCGCATCACCGGTGGTGGTGTGCTGACAGCACACCAGATGCCCTGAGTTTTCGCCGCCCAACTGCCATTCGCGCTCTTGCAGCTCAGCCATCACGTAGCGGTCACCGACCTTGGCTCTGACGAAAGGAATCTTCAGTTCGCCTAGCGCAAGCTCCAGCCCGAGGTTGCTCATCAGGGTGCCAACCACCCCCCCATGAAGCCTGTCGCGCTCCTGAAGGTCGCGAGCGATGATGTAGAGCAGCTCATCACCATCGACCGCCGCGCCGGTGTGATCCACCATCAGCACGCGATCACCATCCCCGTCGAAGGCGATGCCGAGATCAGCCTGCTGGGCCAACACCTCGGCCTGCAGCGCCTCGACATGGGTCGAGCCACAGTTGTCGTTGATATTCAGGCCGTTAGGCTGGGCCGAGAGGACCGAGACCTGCGCGCCCAGCTCGCGGAATACGCTGGGCGCAACTTTATAGGTGGCACCATGAGCACAGTCGATGACCAGCTTGAGCCCGGCAAAACTGGTACTGCTCGGCACGCTGCTCTTGCAGAACTCGATGTAGCGCCCGGCCGCATCGTTGATCCGCGACACCTTGCCGATCTGGTCCGACTCCACCACGCTCATCGGCTGATCAAGCAGCTCCTCGATCATCAGTTCGATCTCATCCGGCAGCTTGGTGCCCTTGCCGGAAAAGAACTTGAAACCGTTGTCGTGATGCGGGTTGTGCGAGGCGCTGATGACAATGCCGGCATCAGCCTGGAACGTGCGGGTCAGGTAGGCGATGGCCGGCGTCGGCATAGGCCCCAGCAGCATCACGTCTGCCCCGGCTGCCACAAGACCGGCCTCTAGGGCGGACTCGAACATGTAGCCAGAGATACGGGTGTCCTTGCCGATCAGGATGCGGCACTTGCCTTGGCGACGAAAGGCCATACCAGCCGCCCAACCCAGCTTGAGGATGAATTCGGGAGTGATGGGAAACTGGCCGACAGGCCCGCGGATACCGTCGGTACCGAAGTATTTTCTGCTCATAGTCACTCCAACTTCTTATTCTGCGGCCTGCACGGCGGCGACCATGCGCACCGCATCGACAGTCTCGGTCACGTCATGGACGCGCAGGATGCAGGCCCCCTTGGCAACCGCCAGGGCCGCCAGCGCCAGCCCACCGGGGAGACGCTCATGAACCTCACGCCCCAGCGCCTGCCCGATCATGCTTTTGCGCGACACCCCTACCAACAGGGGCCGCCCCAGCACATGCAGCGCTTCAAGGTGTTTGAACAGACTCAGATTGTGCGTCAGGTTCTTGGCGAACCCGAACCCTGGGTCAAGCACGACTCGCTCAGCAGGAATACCCGCCTCTACACAGGCAGCCATGCGCTGCGCAAGGAAGTCGCGGACCTCGCTCACCACATTCTGATAGTAGGGATTCTGCTGCATATTGCCCGGCTCGCCCAGCATATGCATCAGGCAGACCGGCAAGCCGGTATCGGCCGCAGCCTCCAGGGCACCCTCGCGACGCAGCGCGCGCACATCGTTGATCAGCCCCGCGCCGAGGCGAGCCCCCTCACGCATAACAGCAGGCGTCGAGGTATCGAGGGAGATGATCACGTCCAGCTCGGTGGCAATGGCTTCGACCACGGACGCAACCCGCTCAAGCTCCTCCACGGGAGAAACCGGCCGCGCACCGGGACGGGTTGATTCGCCACCCACATCGATCAGAGTTGCGCCGGCCGCCACCATCTCGGCCGCGTGACGCAGCGCAGCATCACGGGCAGCGTAACGACCACCATCGGAGAAAGAGTCGGGCGTGACATTAAGTATGCCCATGACCTGAGGCTGGGCCAGATCGAGCACCCGGCTGCCACAGGACAGCCGGGGCGGGTACTGCGGAACAATCATTCGCCAGCCTTAGTGCTCACCAGCCGGACCACCGATCGGGGCCTCCGGACGATCAGCCTGCTCCTTGGCAGCCGGCGTACCGGAACCACCCTGCCAATCACGCGGCTCACGCGGCGTACGACCAGCCATGATGTCGTCGATCTGGTCGGCATCGATGGTCTCGTACTTCATCAGCGCGTCAGCCATCATGTCCAGCTTGTCGCGATTTTCTTCCAGCAGGCGCTTGGCGGTGCCGTAGCAGCCATCAATGATGCTGCGCACCTCCTCGTCGATGGCCTTGGCGGTCTCGCCAGACACATTGGTGGCCTGACTGCCGGCACTGCGACCGAGGAACACCTCGCCCTCCTCCTCCGCATACATCAGCGGACCGAGCTTCTCGGACAGGCCCCACTTG
This sequence comes from Pseudomonas stagnisoli, assembly GCF_048595745.1. NCBI lineage: Bacteria > Pseudomonadati > Pseudomonadota > Gammaproteobacteria > Pseudomonadales > Pseudomonadaceae > Pseudomonas > Pseudomonas stagnisoli. Next base: position 1,047,286 of record NZ_CP184361.1, on the reverse strand, counting down.
GTCACCATGTTCCGCGCCAGTCGAGTAGCGCGCATGATGTCGTTGGAGGCACCGGTGGTGACACCGTCGAAACCGAGAGTCATCTCTTCGGCGATACGACCGCCGAACAACGAGCAGATCTGGCTGGTCAGTGCGCGTTTGGACAGGCTGTAACGATCCTCTTCCGGCAGGAACATGGTTACGCCCAGAGCGCGGCCACGCGGAATGATCGACACCTTGTAGACCGGATCATGCTCCGGCACCAGACGACCGACGATGGCGTGTCCGGCTTCGTGATACGCGGTGTTGAGCTTCTCCTTCTCGGACATGACCATGGACTTGCGCTCGGCGCCCATCATGATCTTGTCCTTGGCCAGCTCGAACTCCTTCATCTCGACCAGACGCTTGCTGGCACGAGCGGCGAACAGAGACGCCTCGTTGACCAGGTTGGCCAGGTCGGCACCCGAGAAGCCCGGGGTACCACGAGCGATCACCGCCGGCTCAACGTTGTCGCCGATCGGCACCTTGCGCATGTGCACTTTCAGAATCTGCTCGCGACCACGAATATCCGGCAGCCCGACCACCACCTGGCGGTCGAAACGCCCCGGGCGCAGCAGCGCCGGATCGAGCACATCCGGGCGGTTGGTGGCGGCGATGACGATGATGCCATCGTTCATCTCGAAGCCATCCATCTCTACCAGCAACTGGTTGAGGGTCTGCTCGCGCTCGTCGTGACCGCCGCCCAGGCCAGCACCACGGTGGCGACCGACTGCGTCGATTTCGTCGATGAAGATGATGCAGGGCGCATGCTTCTTGGCCTGTTCGAACATGTCACGCACGCGGCTGGCACCAACGCCGACGAACATCTCGACGAAGTCGGAACCGGAAATGGTGAAGAACGGCACTTTGGCCTCGCCCGCAATGGCCTTGGCCAGCAGGGTCTTACCGGTACCGGGCGGGCCAACCATCAGCACGCCGCGCGGGATGCGGCCACCGAGGCGCTGGAACTTGCCCGGATCACGCAGAAACTCGACCAGCTCGCCGACCTCTTCCTTGGCCTCGTCGCAACCGGCAACGTCAGCCAGGGTGGTCTTGACCTGATCCTCGGAGAGCAGGCGCGCCTTCGACTTGCCGAAGCTCATGGGGCCGCCGCGGCCACCAGCGCCACCCTGCATCTGGCGCATGAAGAACATGAATACGGCGATGATGACCAGGATCGGGAAGCTGGCTACCAGCAACTGGGTCCAGATGCTCTGACGCTCCGGCTGCTTGCCGACGATCTCGACATTGTTGTCGATCAGATCCTTGATCAGACCACGATCCTCGATGGCCGGACGCACGGTTTCGAAGGTGGTGCCATCCAGGTTCTTGCCGCTGATGATGAACCCATCAACGGTGACCTGTTTGACCTTGCCTTCCTGAACCTGCTGGATGAACTCGGAATAGTTCAGCTTGCCGGTATCGCTCGGGCTGGAGAAATTGTTCATCACCGTGACCAGGACGGCTGCGATGATCAGCCAGAGGATCAGGTTCTTTGCCATGTCGTTCAATTCGCTACCCTCGGAAACGAGCCCCGTCCTGAAACACGTTTCACATGACGGCTGGTGGAGTACCAACCTAACTTACTACACAACCCCCGCCACAGGCAGGAGCCGTCTGTAACCCTTTATGAGACCCCGACCGAGGCTCACAGCGCCAATACCAGTCTATATGCAGAGCATGGAGGGTATTTCTACCCTTAATGGGGGCCATATCGACAATCACAAGGCCTACCCGGACAACGCGGGCTAATCTCAAGCTTCGCACACGAATAGAAACGGGCAAGGCCGAGCCGGCTCGGGTAGACTACGCGACTTTTCGAACGGCGCGCCGGACACGAGATGGGTAGACCGGAGTCACCCCATCGCACGGAGCCGCCTCCCATTGCAACAGGGTCAGATTATGGCGCTTACCAACGAACAGAAGAAACACTTCAAATCTATCGGCCACCACCTGAAACCGGTATTGATCGTGGCCGAGAACGGCCTGACCGAGGGCGTACTGGCCGAGCTGGAGCGCGCGCTCAACGATCATGAGCTGATCAAGGTGCAGTTTCGCCTCACCGAGCGTGACGACCGCCGCGCCCTGATCGACGAACTGGCCACTGTTGGCCGCTGCGAGCTGGTCCAGGTGATCGGCAAGATGGCACTGATCTATCGCAAGAACCCCAAGCCGAACAAGAACCTGTCCAACATCCATCGCTACCAGGCCTGAAGGCCCATCGCCTCACTCGCTCCGCTGCCCCGGCAGCGGCTGCAGCACCAGTACCAGACCGCACAGCGCCAGCACCAGGTAGTTGAACAGCAGCCAGCGCGCGGCATCCGGCTGCCAGTAGCGCACAGCGAAGAACGCTACCGCCATGGCCAGTACAATCAGTAGCAACTGACCGCGCAACTCGCGCCACAGACTGGAAAGTCCGTGCGCCTGCACCAGCACCATCCCCTGCACCAACACGCAGAATGCTGCAAAACCGATGAGCAAGGGACTCAGCGCCGCGTCGACCTCCTCGATCAGCAGCGGCGCCAGGCCCATCTTTTCCAGTGCCGGCAGCATAACGAAGTGCAGCAGCCAGAGGCCGCCAACCCAGAAGGTCTGGGCCAGCTGCCAGCTGATGGCGCCCGCGCGCAGCGGTTGGCGCTTAAATATGACGGACTTCGACAATCTCGTACTCGACCAGGCCGCTGGGGGTCTGCACCGCCACCACGTCACCCTCCTCCTTGCCCACCAGGGCACGGGCGATAGGCGAGCTGACCGACAGCTTGCCGATCTTGATGTCGGCTTCGTCCTCGCCAACGATCTGGTAGGTCACGGTCTCGTCGGTCTCGCAGTTGGCGATATCAACGGTGGTGCCGAAGATCACCTTGCCACTGTGCGGGATGGTGGTGACGTCGATCACCACCGCATGCTGCAAGCGCCCCTCGATATCACGGATGCGCGCCTCGACCATGCCCTGCTCCTCACGAGCGGCGTGATACTCGGCATTCTCCTTGAGGTCACCCAGCTCACGAGCCTCGGCAATCGCCTGACTGAGTGCGGGACGGCGCACCTTGGTCAGGTGCGCGAGTTCCTCTTCCAGGGCGCGAGCGCCCTGGACGGTCATGGGGTACTTGTTCATGCCTTGATTCCTGCATGCAGATCCTGCAGCCGGCGCACGGTCTTCTCGGGACCGAACTTGAGCGCCTCGCAGACCGCCTGCCCCGCCGCGATGGTGGTGGTGCAGTAGATCTTGTGCTGCAGAGCGTTACGACGGATCGAGTAGGAGTCAGCAATGGACTGACGCCCCTCGGTGGTGTTGATGATCAGGGTGACTTCGTCGTTCTTGATCATGTCGACGACATGCGGACGACCTTCGGTCACCTTGTTCACCCGGCGTACCGGCAAACCGGCCGCCTCGATCACTTTGGCGGTGCCCGCAGTGGCCACCACTTCGAAGCCCAGCGCTACCAGATCGCGCGCAACCTGAACGGCCTCGGCCTTGTCATCTTCGCGCACGCTGATGAAAGCACAGCCAGAGTTCGGCAGAATTTCGCTGGCACCCAGCTGAGCCTTGGCGAACGCTTCGCCGAAGGTATCGCCGACGCCCATGACTTCACCGGTGGACTTCATCTCTGGGCCGAGAATCGGGTCGACACCCGGGAACTTGGCGAAGGGGAACACCGCCTCCTTGACGCTGAAGAACGGCGGGATGATTTCCTGGGTGTAGCCCACTTCGGCCAGACTCTTGCCGGCCATGACACGGGCCGCGACCTTGGCCAGCGACTCACCAACGCACTTGGAGACGAACGGCACGGTACGCGAGGCGCGCGGGTTCACTTCGATGACGTAGATGTCTTCGCCCTGCACGGCCATCTGCACGTTCATCAGACCAACCACGCCGAGCTCCAGGGCCATCTTCTTGACCTGCTCGCGGATCTCGTCCTGGATGTGCGCCGGCAGCGAGTATGGCGGCAGCGAGCAGGCGGAGTCACCGGAGTGCACGCCGGCCTGTTCGATGTGCTGCATGATCGCGCCGATGACCACGGTCTCGCCGTCGCACACCGCATCCACGTCCACTTCGATGGCGCAGTTGAGGAAGCGATCGAGCAGCACCGGGCTGTCGTTGGACACTTTCACCGCTTCGCGCATGTAGCGCTTGAGCTCTTCTTCCTGGTAGACGATTTCCATCGCCCGTCCGCCCAGCACATAGGACGGACGCACCACCATCGGGTAACCGATGCCCTTGGACAGGGCCAGGGCCTCGTCTTCGCTGCGCGCGGTGGCGTTGGCCGGCTGACGCAGGCCGAGGCGCTGGACCATCTGCTGGAAGCGCTCGCGGTCTTCGGCGCGGTCGATGGCCTCGGGGCTGGTGCCGATGATCGGCACGCCAGCTTCTTCCAGGGCGCGGCAAATCTTCAGCGGGGTCTGGCCACCGTACTGCACGATCACGCCCTTGGGCTGCTCGACGCGGACGATTTCCAGCACGTCTTCCAGGGTCACCGGCTCGAAGTACAGACGATCGGAGGTGTCGTAGTCGGTGGAGACGGTTTCCGGATTGCAGTTGACCATGATGGTCTCGTAACCGTCTTCACGCATCGCCAGCGCGGCGTGCACGCAGCAGTAGTCGAACTCGATGCCCTGGCCGATACGGTTGGGACCGCCGCCGAGGATCATGATCTTGTCGCGGCCCGACGGCGCGGCCTCGCACTCTTCCTCGTAGGTCGAGTACATGTAGGCGGTGTCGGTGGCGAACTCGGCGGCGCAGGTGTCGACGCGCTTGTACACCGGCAGCACTTTCAGCTTGTGGCGGTGGGCGCGCAGGCTCTTCTCGGAGACGCCGAGCAGCTTGGCCAGACGTGCGTCGGAGAAGCCCTTGCGCTTGAGCTTGAACATCAGGTCGTAGTCGATGGCGGACAGGCCGAGGGTCTTGACCTTCTCCTCTTCCTTGACCAGATCCTCGATCTGCACCAGGAACCATTCGTCGATGCGGGTCAACTCGAACACTTCGGCCACGCTCTTGCCGGCGCGGAAGGCGTCGGCCACGTACCAGACGCGGTCGGCGCTCGGCACGGTCAACTCGCGACGCAAGGTGCTCTCGGCTTCCGGGTCATTCAGGTCGAGTTTCTCGTCGAAACCGGCCACGCCGACTTCCAGGCCGCGCAGGGCTTTCTGCATGGACTCCTGGAAAGTGCGGCCGATGGCCATGACTTCACCCACGGACTTCATTTGGGTGGTCAGGCGGGCGTCGGCCTTGGGGAACTTCTCGAAGGCGAAACGCGGGATCTTGGTGACGACGTAGTCGATGGCCGGCTCGAACGAGGCCGGGGTGCGACCGCCAGTGATGTCGTTGCTCAGCTCGTCGAGGGTGTAACCGACGGCCAGCTTGGCGGCGATCTTGGCGATGGGGAAGCCGGTGGCCTTAGAGGCCAGCGCCGAGGAACGCGACACGCGCGGATTCATCTCGATCACGACCATGCGACCGGTGTTCGGGCAGATGCCGAACTGCACGTTGGAGCCGCCGGTTTCCACGCCGATCTCGCGCAGCACCGCCAGGGAGGCGTTACGCAGGATCTGGTATTCCTTGTCGGTCAGGGTCTGCGCCGGCGCCACGGTGATCGAGTCACCGGTGTGCACGCCCATCGGGTCGAAGTTTTCGATGGAGCAGACGATGATGCAGTTGTCCTTCTTGTCGCGGACCACCTCCATCTCGTATTCCTTCCAGCCGATCAGCGACTCGTCGATCAGCAGCTCGCTGGTCGGCGACAGATCCAGGCCGCGGGCGCAGATTTCTTCGAATTCTTCACGGTTGTAGGCGATGCCGCCGCCAGTGCCGCCCATGGTGAAGGACGGACGGATGATGCAGGGGAAGCCGACCTTCTCCAGCACGCCGTAGGCTTCTTCCATGTTGTGCGCGATGCCGGAAACCGGGCAGGCCAGGCCGATGTCTTTCATCGCTTTGTCGAAGCGCGAACGGTCTTCGGCCTTGTCGATGGTGTCGGCATTGGCACCGATCATCTCGACGCCGAATTTTTCCAGGATGCCGTGCTTTTCCAGGTCCAGAGCGCAGTTCAGCGCGGTCTGGCCGCCCATGGTCGGCAGCAGGGCGTCCGGACGCTCCTTCTCGATGATCTTGGCCACGGTGGCCCACTTGATCGGCTCGATGTAGGTGGCGTCGGCCATGGCCGGGTCGGTCATGATGGTGGCCGGGTTGGAGTTCACCAGGATGACGCGGAAGCCTTCTTCCTTCAGGGCCTTGCAGGCCTGGGCGCCGGAGTAGTCGAACTCGCAGGCCTGGCCGATGACGATGGGGCCGGCGCCGAGGATCAGGATGCTTTTGATGTCTGTACGTTTTGGCATGTTTCTTACTCGAATCCTTGGGTCAGTCGGCGGGGCTTAGCGGCGCTTGGCCATGGCTTCGATGAAGCGATCGAACAGCGGGGCCACGTCGTGCGGGCCGGGGCTTGCCTCCGGGTGCCCCTGGAAGCTGAAGGCTGCCTTGTCGGTGCGCTCGATACCCTGCAGGGTGCCGTCGAACAGCGACTTGTGGGTGGCGCGCAGGTTGCCCGGCAGGCTGGCTTCGTCCACGGCGAAACCGTGGTTCTGGCTGGTGATCATCACCACGCCGGAGTCCAGGTCCTGCACCGGGTGGTTGGCACCATGGTGGCCGTGGCCCATCTTCAGGGTTTTGGCACCGGAGGCCAGGGCCAGCAGCTGGTGGCCGAGGCAGATACCGAATACCGGAATCTCGGTATTGAGAATTTCCTTGATCGCGGCGATGGCGTAATCGCACGGCTCGGGATCGCCGGGGCCGTTGGAGAGGAACACGCCGTCCGGGTTCAGCGCCAGCACGTCCTTGGCCGGAGTCTGCGCCGGCACCACGGTCAGGCGGCAGCCACGCTCGACCAGCATGCGCAGGATGTTGACCTTGACCCCGTAGTCATAGGCGACCACATGGTAGGGCAGCTCGCTGGCGGCGATTTCCGGGTGGCTGTCGGTTTTCAGATTCCACACACTGGAACGCCATTCGTAGCGCCCGATGCAGCTGACCACCTTGGCCAGGTCCATGCCCTTGAGGCCGGGGAAGCTGCGCGCCAGTTCCAGGGCCTTCTCCTCGGTCGCGCCTTCGCCAGCCAGGATGCAGCCGTTCTGCGAACCCTTCTCGCGCAGGATGCGGGTCAGGCGACGGGTATCGATGCCGGCGATGGCGACGGTGCCGTTTTCCTTCAGGTACTCATCCAGCGGCTGCTTGTCACGCCAGTTGCTGGAGATCAGCGGCAGGTCGCGAATGATCAGGCCGGCGGCCCACACGCGGTTGGATTCGGCGTCTTCCGGCGTGGTGCCGGTGTTGCCGATATGCGGGTAGGTCAGGGTGACGATCTGCTGGGCATAGGAAGGATCGGTGAGGATTTCCTGATAGCCGGTCATGGCGGTGTTGAACACCACCTCACCAATGGTATGGCCATCGGCACCAATGGCTTCGCCGCGGAAAATGCTGCCGTCAGCGAGTGCGAGTATGGCTGGCTTAGTCAAGAAGACCTCCCTTAGATCTGCTGCTTGTTCAAACGCAGGTTGTAAAAAAGCGGGATGACGTATTGACCGTCACCCCGCTTCTTTATCTGATTCATTCTGCGTTACTTTTAGTGGACACACTAAAGCGGGCAGCTTACAGGAAAAGCCCTTTTCGGTCCAGCAATTGCATGGACCGAAAAGGTATTTTCAGTTCAGGCCCAGCACGTCCTGCATGTCATAAAGACCAGCAGGCTGTGCCTGCAGCCACAGCGCTGCGCGCACCGCGCCCTTGGCGAAGGTCATGCGACTGGAGGCCTTGTGGGTGATCTCCACGCGCTCGCCGTCGGCGGCGAACAGCACGGTGTGGTCGCCCACCACATCGCCGGCACGCACGGTGGCGAAGCCGATGGTCTCGCGCTCACGCGCACCGGTCTGGCCTTCGCGTCCATAGACCGCGACCTTGCGCAGATCACGCCCCAGGGCGTTGGCCACCACCTCACCCATGCGCAGTGCGGTACCGGACGGCGCGTCGACCTTGTGCCGGTGGTGCGCTTCGATGATCTCGATGTCGACATCATCGCCCAGCACCCGCGCGGCGGTATCCAGCAGCTTCAGGCAGAGGTTGACACCCACGCTGTAGTTGGCGGCGAAGACGATCGGGATCTCCTGCGCGGCGGCCTCCAGCTGCTGCCGCTCCTCCGGCGAGAAGCCGGTGGTGCCGATGACCATGGCCTTGCCGGCGCGACGACATACTTCCAGATTCTTCAGGGTCACCGAAGGGTGGGTAAAGTCGATCAGCACGTCGAACTGATCGAGCACGGCATCCAGCTCACCCACCAGGGTAACGCCAATCTTGCCCTGCGCCGCCAGCTCGCCGGCATCGGCACCGATCAGGCTGCTGTCCGGGCGATCCACAGCCGCGGTCAGCTTGGCACCTTCGGCCTGGCCGACCGCCTCGATCAGGATCTTGCCCATGCGCCCGGCGGCGCCCATCACTGCAATACGTCGCATAGCCGATTCCTTAAATATCGCCGAAGAAACGCTTCATGCCATCGAACCAGCCACTGGCCTTGGGCGAGTGGGAGCTGTCACCTTCGAGCGTCTTGCGGAACTCTTCCAGCAGCTCGCGCTGGCGCTTGTCCAGGTTGACCGGGGTTTCCACCGCCACCTTGCACAGCAGATCGCCGGCACCGCCGCCACGCACCGGTGCCACGCCCTTGCCACGCAGGCGGAACAGCTTGCCGGTCTGGGTGCCTTCCGGGATCTTCAGCTTGACCCGGCCATCCAGGGTCGGCACTTCCAGCTCGCCGCCCAGCGCCGCATCGGCGAAGCTGATCGGCACCTCGCAATACAGATGCTTGCCGTCACGCTGGAAGATCGGGTGCTCACGCACGTTGACCACCACGTAGAGGTCGCCGGCCGGCCCGCCATGGGAGCCCGCCTCGCCCTCGCCGGACAGGCGGATGCGATCGCCGGTATCGACACCCGCGGGCACCTTGACCGACAGGGTCTTGCTCTCTTCCACGCGCCCCTGACCGTGGCAGCTGCCACAGGGGTCAGTGATCATCTTGCCGCTGCCATGGCAGCGCGGGCAGGTCTGCTGCACCGAGAAGAAGCCCTGCTGCATGCGCACCTGGCCGATGCCACCACAGGTGGTACAGGTCACCGGGCTGGTGCCCTTCTTGGCGCCAGTACCATCGCAGGTCTTGCAACCGACCAGGGTCGGCACGCGAATGGTCACGGTGGTGCCGCGCACCGCCTCTTCCAGGTCCAGTTCCAGGGTGTAGCGCAGGTCGGAGCCGCGCTGGGCACCGCCACGCTGGCCGCCACGACCGCCACCGAAGAAGTCGCTGAACACGTCACCGAAGATGTCGGAGAAGTTGGCGCCGCCGAAGCCGCCGGCACCGCCGCCGCCCATCTGCGGATCGACCCCGGCATGGCCGTACTGGTCGTAGGCCGAACGCTTGGCGGCGTCGGAGAGCACCTCGTAGGCCTCGTTGGCCTCCTTGAATTTCTCTTCGGCGCCCTTGTCGTCCGGGTTGCGGTCCGGGTGGTACTTCATCGCCAGGCGGCGGTAAGCTTTTTTCAGCTCCGCTTCGCTGGCGCCGCGCTCGACTCCGAGCACTTCGTAATAGTCACGTTTGGCCATAAATCCTCAACACCTCTGATTCACAGGCTCCAGACACGCCAACGCGGGAGCAAGCCCCCGCGCGGAGAATCGCCGACCGCAACGCGGCCGACTGGCACCCTAGTAAGCGGGGCTTACTTGTTGTCCTTGACCTCTTCGAACTCGGCATCGACCACATCGTCGGCCGCGTCCTTGGCACCCTCGGCGCCCTGGGCGGCAGCGCCCGGCTGCGGCTGCTCGGCGTACATCTTCTGCGCCAGCGGGGTGGTGGCTTCGGACAGAGCATTGATCTTGGCCTCGATCTCGGCCTTGTCGTCGCCCTTGAGGGCCACTTCCAGGTCGCCGATGGCCTTCTCGATGGCCGCCTTCTCGTCGGCAGTGGCCTTGTCGCCCGCCTCGGTGATCATCTTGCGGGTGGCGTGGACCAGACCGTCGCCCTGGTTGCGGGCCGCGGCCAGCTCTTCGAACTTGCGGTCTTCCTCGGCGTTGGCCTCGGCGTCACGCACCATGCGCTCGATTTCCTCGTCGGACAGGCCGGAGTTGGCCTTGATCACGATCGACTGCTGCTTGCCGGTGGCCTTGTCCTTGGCGGACACGTGCAGGATGCCGTTGGCATCGATATCGAAGGTCACTTCGATCTGAGGCACGCCACGCGGGGCCGGCGGGATCTCGGCCAGGTCGAACTTGCCCAGCGACTTGTTCTGCGCGGCCTGCTTGCGCTCGCCCTGCAGCACGTGGATGGTCACGGCGCTCTGGTTGTCGTCGGCGGTGGAGAACACCTGCGACTTCTTGGTCGGGATGGTGGTGTTCTTCTCGATCAGCGGAGTCATCACGCCGCCCATGGTCTCGATGCCCAGGGTCAGCGGGGAGACGTCGAGCAGCAGCACGTCTTTCACGTCACCAGCCAGCACGGCGCCCTGGATGGCAGCACCGATGGCCACGGCTTCGTCCGGGTTGACGTCCTTGCGCGCTTCCTTGCCGAAGAACTCGGCGACCTTCTGCTGCACCAGCGGCATGCGGGTTTGACCACCGACCAGGATCACCTCATCGATGCTGCCGACGTCCAGGCCGGCGTCCTTCAGGGCGATGCGGCACGGCTCGATGGTGCGGGCCACCAGCTCCTCGACCAGGGCCTCCAGCTTGGCGCGGGAAATCTTCACATTGAGGTGCTTCGGACCGGTCGCGTCGGCAGTGATATACGGCAGGTTGACATCGGTCTGCTGGCTGGAGGACAGCTCGATCTTGGCCTTCTCGGCCGCCTCTTTCAGGCGCTGCATGGCCAGCGGATCGCCTTTCAGGTCGATACCGGACTCTTTCTTGAACTCGTCGACGAGGTAGTCGATCAGGCGGATATCGAAGTCTTCACCACCGAGGAAGGTGTCGCCGTTGGTGGCCAGCACTTCGAACTGGTGCTCGCCATCGACTTCGGCGATCTCGATCACCGACACGTCGAAGGTACCGCCGCCCAGGTCATAGACGATCACGGTGTGGTCGCCCTTGGCCTTGTCCATGCCATAGGCCAGAGCCGCGGCGGTCGGCTCGTTGATGATGCGCTTGACGTCCAGACCGGCGATGCGACCGGCGTCCTTGGTGGCCTGGCGCTGGCTGTCGTTGAAGTAGGCCGGAACGGTGATCACCGCCTCGGTGACCGGCTCGCCCAGGTAGTCCTCGGCGGTCTTCTTCATCTTCTTCAGCACTTCGGCGCTGATCTGCGGCGGCGCCATCTTCTGGCCCTTCACTTCCACCCAGGCGTCACCGTTGTCGGCCTTGGCGATCTTGTAGGGAACCATCTTGATGTCCTTCTGCACCACGTCTTCCTCGAAGCGGCGGCCGATCAGGCGCTTCACCGCGTAGAGGGTGTTGTGCGGGTTGGTCACGGCCTGGCGCTTGGCGCTCTGGCCGACCAGGGTCTCGCCGTCATTGGTGTAGGCGATGATGGACGGGGTGGTACGCGCGCCTTCGGCGTTCTCGATGACCTTGACGTTACCGTTTTCCAGAATGGCGACGCAGGAGTTGGTGGTTCCCAAGTCGATACCGATGATCTTGCCCATGTTCATTATCTCCGAAACTGTGTCTTTAACCTTGAGTACGGCGCGCCTGGTTGCCCGCCGTCACCTAATGAATCGCTTGCCCTGTAGATGGGGTCGCCGCGAACTATTTCAAGCCTGCTCGTCGATCGACGGCGGCGGGGTCAGCGGCGCCTTGCTCACCACCACCATGGCCGGGCGCAGCAGGCGGCCGTTCAGCAGGTAACCCTTCTGGAACACCTTGAGTACGGTGTTCGGCTCGGCGTGAATGCTTTCTTCCATCGCCATGGCCTGATGGTGCTCCGGATTGAAGGGTGCACCGTGCGGATCGACCGCCTCCAGTTGGTGACGCTTGAGGGTGTCAACGAACAGCTTGAGGGTCAGTTCCATGCCTTCGCGGATGGCCTTGCTCGCCTCGTCGGCGGCGCTGGTCAGCTCCAGGCCGCGCTCCAGGCTGTCGACCACCGGCAGCAGGTCGTTGGCAAACTTCTCCAGGGCGAACTTGTGCGCCTTCTCCACGTCCTGCTCGGCGCGGCGGCGCACGTTCTGCAGGTCCGCCGCCATGCGCAGGGACTGATCCTGGGCAGCGGCCAGCTGCTCTTCGAGGCTCTGCACGCGCGCAGCCAGCTCGTCACCGGCGACCGCTTCGTTCGCCTGCTGCTCTTGCGGGTTGGTGTCCAGGGTCTGTTCGTCTGCCATTGGGTCCTCCTGATTAAACGTCGGCGGGTCATGGCCCGCGCTTCTTGCCGCCTATATGGGGGCCGCGCACAGGGTTTCAAGGGTTATTGCCCGGACAAAACAAAACACTGTATAAATACCCAGCACAAACTTTTGGGAGCGCTCTCCATGCTGGTGCACCTGTCCGTTCACAACTACGCCATCGTCGAACATCTGGACCTCGAACTGCAGCGCGGCATGTCGGTGATCACCGGCGAGACCGGCGCCGGCAAGTCGATCATGCTCGACGCCCTCGGCCTGGCCTTGGGCGACCGCGCCGACAGCGGCGTGGTCCGCCCCGGCGCGGACAAGGCGGACATCCTCGCCAGCTTCGACTTGGAGGACATCGCCGAGGCCCGCGCCTGGCTGGCCGAACGCGACCTGGACAACGACGGCCCGTGCATTCTGCGCCGGGTCATCACCAGCGAAGGGCGCTCGCGCGGCTATATCAACGGCTCCCCCTGCCCGCTGGGCGATCTCAAGGCCCTCGGCGAACTGCTGATCGACATCCACAGCCAGCACGAGCACCAGTCGCTGCTCAAACCCGACACCCACCGCCGCCTGCTCGACGAGTATGCCGGCAGCCAGGAACTGGCGCGCCAGGTGCAGCTGGCCGCGCAACGCTGGCGCCAGACGCGCCAGGAACTGCAGCGCCTGTCTTCCAGCGGCGACGAACAACGCGCTCGTCATCAGCTGCTCAGCTACCAGCTGGAAGAGCTGGAGAACCTGGCCCTGGGCGACAACGAGCTGGAACAGCTGGAGCAGGAGCACAAGGCCCTGAGCAATGCCGAGCAGCTGCTCGGTGCCTGCCGTCAGGTGCTCGACCTATGCAGCGAAAGCGATGCCGGCAACGTACTGTCGGCACTGACGGCCAGCCTCAACCGCCTGGGCGGCTTCAGTGACCAGCCAGCACTGGGCGAAGCCACCAACCTGCTGGCCAGCGCGCAGATCCAGGTCGAGGAGGCGATCGGCGAACTGAACCGCTTCATCGATCACTTCGATGCCGACCCGCAGCGCCAGCAGCTGCTGGAGGAGCGCCTGGACGCCATCTATGGCCTGGCGCGCAAACACCGGGTGCAGCCCTTCGAACTGGCCGAGCTGCAGCAACGCCTGCTGCAGGAACTGGAAGGCCTGAACGCCGACGACGAGGCGGTCGAGCGCCTCGGCGAGGAACTGGCCGCCTATGAACGTCACTACCGGGAGAAGGCCGATGAACTGAGCACCCTGCGCCGGCAGGCTGCCAGCCGTCTGGCCGAGGCGGTGCAGGCGGAGATGCAGACCCTCGGCATGCCGGGCGGTCGCTTCAGCATCGAACTGCAGGCGGGCACCAGCGACGAGCCGCAACCGCAGGGGCTGGAGCAGGTGGAATTCCTGGTCAGCGCCAACCCCGGCCAGCCGCTGAAATCGCTGGCCAAGGTCGCCTCCGGCGGCGAGCTTTCACGGATCAGCCTGGCCATCCAGGTGATCACCGCACAGACCTCGCGCGTGCCGACCCTGGTATTCGACGAAGTCGATGTCGGCATCGGCGGCCCCACCGCCGAAGTGGTCGGCCAGCTGCTGCGCCGCCTCGGCGAGCGTGGCCAGGTGCTGACCGTAACCCACCTGCCGCAGGTGGCCGCCCAGGGTCACCAGCACCTGTTCGTGCACAAGGCGCGCGGCCAGGACAGCACCCAGACGGCAGTCGCCTGCCTGACGCCGGAAGGCCGGGTCGAGGAGATCGCCCGCATGCTCGGCGGCGTCGACCTGACCGAGGAATCCCTGGCCCATGCGCGCAAGATGGTGACCAAGGCCCAGGCCTGAAAAAGCCAGCAATAAAAAAGGCGCCCATCGGGCGCCTTTTTTATTCCGCTGAGACCTGCGCTTACTTTCTCTTGCGCACGTACAGCACCAGATTGTGATCGACCAGATCGAAACCGTGCTGCTTGACGATTTCCTTCTGCAGTTTCTCGATCTCCGGATCGAAGAACTCGATGACCTCGCCGGAATCCACGCAGACCATGTGATCATGGTGACCGCCATCCGCCAGTTCGAATACGGCATGACCACCATCGAAGTTGTGGCGTTCGACCAGGCCGGCGGCCTCGAACTGGGTCAGTACGCGGTAGACGGTGGCCAGGCCCACGTCCTCACCGGCTTCCATCAGAGCCTTGTACACATCCTCGGCGCTCATGTGGCGCTGTCCGGAGACGGACGAATCGAGCATCTGCAGAATCTTCACACGCGGCAGGGTGACCTTGAGGCCGGCCTTGCGCAGTTCGCTGTTTTCAACCATGGTCTGCTTTCTCGTGGTTGCTGCTTCGCAGCTCCCGTTAATGCGGGTATGATCGGGGTTTAATTTGCCCAGCCAAGATAGTGGAAGTCACCCACCGATGCAAAACACCAAGCTCTTGCTGCCCAGCCTCACCCTCGTGGGTCTGTTCGCACTCGCCGGCTGTTCGTTTCCCGGGGTCTACAAGATCGACATCCAGCAGGGCAATGTCGTTACGCAGGACATGATAGACCAGTTGAAGCCTGGAATGACCCAACGCCAAGTGCGGTTTATCATGGGTAATCCGCTGATCACCGATACCTTCCACGCCAAGCGCTGGGACTATCTGTACAGCATCCAGCCCGGTGGCCGTCAGCGTTACCAGGAACGCATCAGCCTGATGTTCGACGGCAACGACCAGCTCATCGGCCTGGCCGGCGACTTCATGCCGGGCGTCAGCCGCGACCAGGAAATCCTCGGCGAAGGCAGCGACACCCGCGTGCAGCAGCCGCAGACCGAAGTTCGGGACGAACCGGCCAAGCCCGGCTCGCTGCTGGAACAGATCCAGAACGAAGTCGACGCCGCCGAGCCGATCCCGGTGCCGATTCCGGAACCGCTGGACCCGCAGCCGCAGTAAACGGCTCACAGAAAAAAGCCCGGCAATGCCGGGCTTTTTCATGCCTGCGCAACTCAGTCCGCCTGCCGTGCCGCCTTCGCTCGCGCCGCGCGCGCCTTGCGCACTTCCTTGGGATCGGCGAGCAGCGGGCGGTAGATCTCCACCCGATCGCCGGCTTCGAGCAGGCGCTCCTCCGGCTTGGCCACCAGCCTGCCGAAAATCCCCAGCGGCGCGCTGCTCAGATCGAGGCCGGGGAAATGCTCATCCATGGCAGAACGCAGTGCCGCCTCGCGCACCGTGGTGCCAACTGGCACCCGCAGGCACAGCAGCCGCTGCTCGACGGCCTGGGCATAAACCACCTCGACCTCGATCTCAGCCATGAAGCTGCTTGGCCCGCTGGCAGAAGGCATCGACCATGGTATTGGCAGCCTGGGTGAACAGCGGCCCCAGGGTCGCTTTGACCAGCGGCCCGGCGTAATCGAAGGTCAGGTCCAGGCTGATCTTGCAGGCCTTGTCGCCCAACGCCTTGAACTCCCAGAGACCGTGCAGCTGGGAAAACGGCCCGTCGACCAGGCGCATCTCGATGGACGCACCCGGCGTCAGCACATTGCGCGTGGTGAACTGCTGGCTCATGCCGCCCTTGGCCACCGTCAGGGTGGCGCGCATCTCGCTCTCGCTGGCCTCCAGCACTACCGACGCCGCGCACCAGGGCAGGAACTGCGGGTAACTGGCCACGTCGTTGACCAGGTCGTAGAGAGCCTGCGCCGGGTAAGGCAACAGGGCCGAGCGTTGGATGCGGGTGCTCATCAGCCTTGGATTCCTGAACTGCTGCGCCGGCTGCCGGCGCCACGGAGCGCGCATTGTGCGGAATTCGACCAGCCCCCTCAAGCGCGCCTGTCGCCAGGGACGCGCCGACTCCCTATAATGCGCGCCCTATGGCCAAACAGAAGAAACATCCCACCGGGACCATCGCGCTGAACAAAAAGGCGCTGCACGACTATTCCATCGAAAACAAATTCGAGGCCGGCATCGCCCTGTCCGGCTGGGAAGTGAAGAGCATGCGCGCAGGCAAGGCCCAGCTGGTCGACAGCTACGTGCTGCTCAAGGACGGCGAAGCCTACCTCTTCGGCGCCCACATCACGCCGCTGAAAACCGCCAGCACCCACGTGATTGCCGACCCGACCCGCACCCGCAAGCTGCTTCTGCACAAGCGCGAGCTGGGCAAGCTGTTCGGTGCCGTGCAGCAGAAAGGCTACGCCTGCGTAGCCCTGGCGCTGTACTGGAAGAAGCACCTGATCAAGTGCGAGATCGCCCTGGCCAAGGGCAAGAAGGAATTCGACAAGCGCGCCACGGAGAAGGAACGCGACTCCGATCGCGAGATCTCCCGCGTCATGCGCAACAAGGGCAAGGAAGAATAAGAAAAGGGCGGTCATCCGCCCTTTTTCATTGCTGCCCTACAGTCCCTGGCGCCGCTGCGCCCGCTCCAGCCGTTTGACCTCCTGCTGCGCCTCGGCCAGCACCTCCTGCACGTAGTGGATGTGCTGGTGCGACAAGTCGCGCGCCGCATCCGCTCGCCGCTCGATGATCGCCTCGAACAACGCCTGATGCTGCTCGCGCAGTCGGTCGCGGGTCTCGCTGCGCTGCAGATACATGCCACCGATATTGGTCACCACGTTGTGCTTGAGCAGGTCGAACAGCCCGCGGATGGTATGCAGCAGCACCGCGTTGTGGCTGGCCTCGGCAATCGCCAGGTGGAAACGCGCATCGGCAGCGCCCTCCTCCGCCCGGCTGGCCTTGCTGTTCGGTGCATAGCAGCGCTGCAGTTCATCGAAGGCGGCGCGCAGGCGCTCGTGATCGACCGGCGTGGCGCGCTGCGCCGCATAGAAGGCACAGGAGCCCTCCAGGGTGTGGCGAAACTCCAGCAGGTCGCGCTGCGCATCCGGGTTGCTTTCCAGCAGATGCAACAACGGGTCGCTGAAGGTCGAGCCCAGTTCCGCCGCCACATAGTTGCCGCCGCCCTGGCGGCTGACCAGCAAGCCCTTGGCCACCAGCTTCTGGATCGCCTCGCGCAGCGACGGCCGTGAAACGCCGAATTGCTCGGCCAGCGCCCGCTCCGCCGGCAGGCGTTCGCCGGCCTTTAGCGTGCCCTCGAGGATCATCGACTCGAGCTGCGTGACGATGTCGTCCGACAGGCGGCGCTGCCGCACCTGACCGAATGTCATACCACTTCCCACCCTCTTCCCCTGCTACCCGACGCCCGTCTGGCCTGCTATTCACGGCCTCCGTCGAGCAGACTAACCAGCCACGTATAGAGCAGCAAGCGAGCGCAATCGAAGAGCATGCTCGACCAAAGTCGCAAGCGGACAAATTGACACACCACAAGCCAGGCTTTTACCCTGAGCCCTCGCCTTTGTAAATTGGTATTACCAATTACCACAAAGTCATTGAGAAGCTCGGGCTGCCGACGCCAGGCCATAAGCCTGTCGATCACCGAGCGAGGCACCTCCAAAAACAATTAGGGAGCCACCCACAATGCAAACCTGGCAACAGCTCTACACTCCGCTCGGCAGCCTCGGCCTGTCGGCACTCGCCGCACTGATTCCTATCGTGTTCTTCTTCCTGGCCCTGGCCGTGTTTCGCCTCAAGGGCCACATCGCCGGCACCATCACCCTGGCACTCTCGCTGCTGGTGGCGATCTTTGCCTTCGACATGCCGGCCGAGAAGGCCTTCGCCGCTGCCGGCTACGGCTTCGCCTACGGCCTGTGGCCGATCGCCTGGATCATTGTCGCTGCGGTATTCCTCTACAAACTCACGGTGAAAAGCGGTCAGTTCGAGGTGATTCGCAGCTCGGTGCTGTCGATCACCGACGACCAGCGCCTGCAGGTGCTGCTGATCGGCTTCTCTTTCGGCGCCTTCCTCGAGGGCGCCGCCGGCTTCGGCGCGCCGGTGGCGATCACCGCCGCCCTGCTCGTCGGCCTAGGTTTCAACCCGCTGTACGCCGCTGGCCTGTGCCTGATCGCCAACACCGCGCCGGTGGCCTTCGGCGCCCTGGGCATTCCGATCACTGTGGCCGGCCAGGTCACCGGCATCGACCCGTTCAAGATCGGCGCCATGACCGGCCGCCAGCTGCCGCTGCTGTCGATCATCGTGCCGTTCTGGCTGGTAGCGATGATGGATGGCTGGAAAGGCGTGAAGGAAACCTGGCCGGCCGCACTGGTGGCTGGAAGCAGCTTCGCCGTCACCCAGTTCTTCACCTCCAACTTCATCGGCCCGGAACTGCCGGACATCACCTCGGCCCTGGTCAGCCTGATCAGCCTGACCCTGTTCCTCAAGGTCTGGAGCCCGCGCCGCGCTGAAGACAGCGAAGTGATCAGTGTCTCCGGCGGCGCCGCAGCCCTCGGCGGCTTCGGTGGCCACAGCGGCGCCACCCCGTCGCCCTATAGCTTCGGCGAGATCCTCAAGGCCTGGTCACCGTTCCTGGTGCTGACCGTGCTGGTGACCCTCTGGACCCTCAAGCCGTTCAAGGCCATGTTCGCCCCGGGCGGCGCGCTGGAGAGCTTCGTCTTCCTGTTCGCCATCCCGCACCTGGACCAACTGGTGATGAAGGTAGCGCCGATCGTCGCCGCGCCCACCGCCATCCCCGCCGTGTTCAAGCTGGACCCGATCTCTGCCACCGGCACCGCGATCTTCTTCTCGGCACTGATCTCCATGCTGATACTGAAGATCGACCTCAAAACTGGTCTGACCACTCTCAAGGAAACCTTCATCGAGCTGAAGTGGCCGATCCTGTCGATCGGCATGGTGCTGGCCTTCGCCTTCGTCACCAACTTCTCCGGCATGTCCACCACACTGGCTCTGGTCCTGGCCGGCACCGGCGCGCTATTCCCGTTCTTCTCGCCGTTCCTCGGCTGGCTGGGCGTGTTCCTGACCGGCTCGGACACCTCGTCCAATGCCCTGTTCGGCTCGCTGCAGGCCACCACCGCGCACCAGATCGGCGTCAACGACACCCTGCTGGTGGCCGCCAACACCAGCGGCGGCGTGACCGGCAAGATGATCTCGCCGCAATCCATCGCCGTGGCCTGCGCGGCCACCGGCATGGTCGGCAAGGAATCCGACCTGTTCCGCTTCACCCTCAAGCACAGCCTGATCTTCGCCACCATCGTCGGTCTGATCACGCTGGTCCAGGCCTATTGGCTGACCGGCATGCTGGTGCATTGATGTTTGACCCGCCGGGCCGCGAGGCCCGGCATCTTCTTCGGGAAACTGCCGCCATGATCATCTCCGCCTCCACCGACTACCGCGAAGCCGCACGACGCAAGCTGCCGCCCTTCCTGTTCCACTACATCGACGGCGGCGCCTATGCCGAGTACACGCTCAAGCGCAATGTCGAGGACCTGGCCGGCATCGCCCTGCGCCAGCGCGTGCTGAGGAACATGGCAGAGCTGGACCTGTCCACCGAGCTGTTCGGCGAGAAACTGGCCATGCCGCTGGCCCTGGCCCCGGTCGGCCTGACCGGCATGTACGCCCGTCGTGGCGAGGTACAGGCCGCCCGCGCGGCAGCGGCCAAGGGCATTCCCTTTACCCTGTCCACCGTCTCGGTGTGCCCGATCGAGGAGGTCGCGCCAGCCATCGACCGGCCGATGTGGTTCCAGCTCTATGTGCTGAAGGACCGCGGCTTCATGCGCAACGCGCTGGAGCGGGCCAAGGCCGCCGGCGTCACCACCCTGGTGTTCACCGTCGACATGCCCACCCCCGGCGCGCGCTACCGTGACGCCCACTCCGGCATGAGCGGCCCCAACGCCGCCCTGCGCCGGGTGCTGCAGGCCATGACCCACCCGGCCTGGGCCTGGGATGTGGGCCTCTTGGGCAAGCCCCATGATCTGGGCAACATCTCCACCTACCGTGGCAACCCCACGGGGCTGGCCGACTATATCGGCTGGCTGGGGGCCAATTTCGATCCGTCGATTTCCTGGAAGGACCTGGAGTGGATCCGCGATTTCTGGGTCGGCCCAATGGTGATCAAGGGCATCCTCGACCCCGAGGATGCCAAGGACGCGGTGAAATTCGGCGCCGATGGCATCGTCGTATCCAACCATGGCGGCCGCCAGCTCGACGGCGTGCTGTCCAGCGCCCGCGCCCTGCCGGCCATCGCCGATGCGGTGAAGGGCGAGCTGAAGATTCTCGCCGACTCGGGCATCCGCACCGGCCTCGATGTGGTGCGCATGCTCGCCCTCGGCGCCGATGGCGTGATGCTCGGCCGCGCCTTCGTCTACGCCCTGGCCGCCGCCGGTGGCGCCGGCGTGAGCAACCTGCTCGACCTGTTCGAGAAGGAGATGCACGTGGCCATGGTCCTGACCGGCGCCAAGTCGATCGCCGAGATCAGCCGCGACTCGCTGGTGCGTGAACTGGGCGTTTGACGCCCGCTTTCGTTCCCTCTCTCTGGAGCGGGGCGCGCAGCCAGGGCTAGGGTGAGGGAAAGTTCGATTCGCCCAAGGCGCCCTCACCCCCGGCCCCTCTCCCAGCGGGAGAGGGGAGATAAAACACCGTGAAATATGGAGCACGCATGAGCCTGCCCGCCGCCTTCCTCGCCGACGTCCACCGCCTGATCCCGCGCGAGCGCCTGTTCGACGATCCGCTGTCGACCCTGGCCTTCGGCACCGACGCCAGCTTCTACCGGCTAATTCCCCAGCTGGTGGTGCGGGTCGAGTCGGAGGCCGAGGTGGTACGCCTGCTCGAACTGGCCAGCGCCCAGCGCGTGCCGGTGACCTTCCGCGCCGCCGGCACCAGCCTCTCCGGCCAGGCCATCAGCGACTCGGTGCTGATCGTCCTCGGCGACAACTGGAACGGCCGCGACATCCGTGCCAATGGCGCACAGATCCGCCTGCAGCCCGGCGTCATCGGCGCCCAGGCCAACGCCTGGCTGGCGCCGCTGGGGCGCAAGATCGGCCCCGACCCGGCCTCGATCAATGCGGCGAAGATCGGCGGCATCATCGCCAACAACTCCAGCGGCATGTGCTGCGGTACGGCGCAGAACAGCTACAAGACCCTCGCGGGCCTGCGTGTGGTGCTGGCCGACGGCAGCGTGCTGGACAGCGAGGACCCTGTCAGCATCGCCGCCTTCCGCCAGAGCCACCGCGTGCTGCTCGACACCCTGGCCGAACTGGGACGGCAGACCCGCGCCAACACCGCGCTGGCCGACAAGATCCGCCACAAGTACCGGCTGAAGAACACCACCGGCTTCTCGCTCAATGCGCTGGTCGACTTCGACGAGCCGATCGACATCCTCAACCACCTGATGGTCGGCTCCGAGGGCACCTTGGGCTTTATCAGCGCGGTGACCTACGACACGGTACCGGAGCACCCACACAAGGCCAGCGCGCTGATCGTCTTCCCCACGGTGGAGAGCTGCTGCCAGGCGGTGCCGCTGCTCAAACAGCAGCCGGTGTCCGCCGTCGAGCTGCTCGACCGCCGCAGCCTGCGCTCGGTGGAAAACATGCAGGGCATGCCCGAGTGGGTGCGAAGCCTGTCGAGTGGAGCCTGTGCGCTGCTGATCGAATCGCGCGCCGCGACGCAATCGCTGCTGCACGAGCAGATCGGCCTGATCATGGCGTCCATCGCCCACTTCCCGGTGGAGAAGCAGGTCGACTTCAGCGAAGACCCAGCCGTCTACAACCAGCTGTGGAAGATCCGCAAGGAGACCTTCCCCGCCGTCGGCGCGGTGCGCCAGACCGGCACCACGGTGATCATCGAGGACGTCACCTTCCCGGTGGAGCGCCTGGCCGAAGGCGTCAACCGCCTGATCGAGCTGCTGGAGAAGCACCGCTACGACGAGGCCATCCTGTTCGGCCACGCCCTGGAGGGCAACCTGCACTTCGTGTTCACCCAGGGCTTCGACGACCCTGTTCAGGTCGCGCGCTACGAGGCCTTCATGCAGGACGTTGCGCAGCTGGTGGCCGTGGAGTTCGGCGGCGCGCTCAAGGCCGAGCACGGCACCGGGCGCAACATGGCGCCCTTCGTCGAGCTGGAGTGGGGCAGCGAGGCCTACCAGCTGATGTGGACCATCAAGCGCCTGTTCGACCCGCTGGGCATCCTCAACCCGGATGTGGTGCTGTCGGAAGATCCGCAGATCCACCTGAAGCACCTCAAGCCGCTGCCCGCCGCCGACGAGATCGTCGACAAGTGCATCGAGTGCGGCTTCTGCGAGCCGGTCTGTCCGTCCAAGGGGCTGACCCTGACGCCGCGCCAGCGCATTGTCATCTGGCGTGATATCCAGGCGCGCAAGCGTGCCGGCATCGACACCCGCGAGCTGGAAGCCGCCTACCACTACCAGGGCGTGGACACCTGCGCCGCCACCGGCCTGTGCTCGCAGCGCTGCCCGGTGGGCATCAACACCGGCGACCTGGTGCGCAAGCTGCGCGCCGGCGATGCCCGCCATACCGGCACGGCCAGCTGGCTGGCCGCCAACTTCCAGCGCACCCTGCAGGGCGCGCGGCTCATGCTGCACCTCGCCAATGGCACGCGCCGCCTGCTCGGCGCGCC
This sequence comes from Pseudomonas stagnisoli, assembly GCF_048595745.1. Taxonomy (NCBI): domain Bacteria; kingdom Pseudomonadati; phylum Pseudomonadota; class Gammaproteobacteria; order Pseudomonadales; family Pseudomonadaceae; genus Pseudomonas; species Pseudomonas stagnisoli. Next base: position 1,024,508 of record NZ_CP184361.1, on the reverse strand, counting down.
GCTGCTGGGCAAGGCCGCGCGCGTGCTGCACGACACGGCCGGGCTGCCACTGTGGACAGCGGCCATGCCGCAGGCGGCGCAGCCGATTCGCCTCGCCGCGCCCAGCACGGATGAGCGCCCGCGCGTGGTCTACCTGGCCGCCTGCGTGTCACGCACCATGGGCCCGTCGTACGCCGATGCCGAGCAGACGCCGCTGATCGACAAGACCCGCGCCCTGCTGGAGAAGGCCGGCTACCAGGTGGTGTTCGCCGAGAATGCGGACAACCTGTGCTGCGGCCAGCCGTTCGCCTCCAAGGGCTACCCGGAACAGGCCGCCGCCAAGCAGCAGGAGCTGCTCGACGCCCTGCTCAAGGCCAGCCGTGGCGGCCTCGACCCGATCTACTGCGACACCAGCCCCTGCACCCTGCGCCTGGTCCAGGAAGGGCTGGACCCGCGCCTCAGGCTCTACGACCCGGTGAAGTTCATCCGCGAGCACCTGCTCGAGCGCCTGGAATTCACCCCGCAGGACAAGCCGGTGGCCGTGCATGTCACCTGCTCGACCCAGCACCTGGGCGAGGCCCAGGGGCTGATCGACATCGCCCGCCGCTGCTCGACCCAGGTCGTGATCCCCGAGGGCATCCACTGCTGCGGCTTCGCCGGCGACAAGGGCTTCACCAGGCCTGAGCTCAATGCGCATGCGCTGCGCTCGCTGAAGGATGCGGTGCAGATCTGCGAGGAAGGCATCTCCACCAGCCGTACCTGCGAGATCGGCCTGTCGACCCATAGCGGCATCGACTACCACGGGCTGGTGTACCTGGTGGACCGCGTCACCCGCGCCCGCTGAACTCAAGGCGCGTGCCCACCGGCACGTGTTTCGGCCCCGCTGCGTGCGGGGCTTTTTTTGCCTGCCATACTGCTTGCAGCCACATCAGGGAGAACCGCCATGCGCCGCACCGCCCTACTGCTTGCCGCTGCCCTGCTCAGCACGCCGGTATTCGCCATGCACTGCCCGCAGGAAATGGCCAAGATCGACGCGCTGCTCAAGAGCGACCCGCCCGCCGACACCGAGGTGCTGGCCGAGGTGCAGCGTCTGCGCGCCGAAGGCGAGCAACTGCACAAGAGCGGAAATCACGCTGAATCGGTGAAGGTGCTGGAAGAGGCCCTGAACCTGCTGCAGGCCAGCGAGTAGGGCCTCAGACCACCTCGCCGAGCAGCGACAACGCCATCTGGCGCAACTGCTGCAGATCCACCGGTTTCAGCAGGCAGGCCTGGGCGCCTCTGGCCCGGGCCTCGGCCAGCAGGTCCTGATCGGCGGAGGCACTCACCACCAGCACCGGCACCTCGGTCAGGCGCGGCTGGCCACGCATGAAGTCGAGCACCTCCAGGCCGCTGCCGTCAGGCAGATCGAGGTCGAGCAACACCAGCGCCGGCGTCTGCTCGGCCAGTTGCAGCAGGGCACGGCGTACCGAGCCCACGCCCCCGACCACCGCCATGTCACGCAGCGCTTCCTGCAACACGCGCAGGCAGGCCGGATGATCCTCCACGCACAGCACCTCGGCCAGGGCGGTGGCGGACTCGGTTGCCGGCGTGCCCGCCACCTCGGCAGCCGGCACGGGCTCGGCGGCGCTGGGCAGTTCGATCCAGAAGCGACTGCCCAGCCCGACATCGCTGGAAAAGCCCATCTCGCCATTCATCAGCTCGGCCAACTCGCGGCACAGCACCAGGCCGATGCCGGTTCCGGGGATGTTGGAGTTCTCCCGCCCCAGGCGCTGGAACGGCTGGAACAGCTGCTCCTGCTGCTCGGGGCTGAGCCCCGGGCCACTGTCGTCGACCCATAGCCGCACACCGCCGGCGCGTACTTCGTAGCCCAGGCGGATCATGCCCTGCGGGCTGTTGTACTTGATCGCGTTGGACAGCAGGTTGAGCATCACCTGGCGCAGCCGGCGCGGATCGGCCAGCACGAACAGCGGCGGATGGGCCTCGGCCTGCAGATGCAGCTGCAGGCGCCGCTGCTGCACTTCCGGCTGCACCAGCTCGGCGCAGCCCTTGAGCAGCGGCCCGATATCCACCGGTTGCAGCTGCAACTGCTGCTGGCGACTCTCGATGCTGGAAAGGTCGAGGATGTCGTCCACCAGCGAGGTCAGGTGGCGGCTGGCGAGCACGATCTCGCGGGCGTACTCGGCCTCCTGACTGCGCTCGGCATGCTCCTGCGCCTCCAGCTCGATCAGCTGGGCGAAACCATGGATGGCATTGAGCGGCGTGCGCAACTCGTGGCTCATGCTGGACAGGAAGCGGCTCTTGGCCTGGCTGGCGGCCTGCGCCTCCAGGCTGGCGCGGCGCAGCTCTTCCTGCACCTGCTTGAGCCGGGTGATGTCGACATGGGTGCCGGCGGCGCGCACCGCCCGGCCCTGCTCGTCACGTTCGATCACCTTGCCGCGGCTGAGCAGCCAGGCGTAGTTGCCCTGGGCATCGGCATAGCGGTACTCGGCCTCGAAGAAGTCCTCGGCGCTGTCGTCGGCCATGCTCAGGCGCAGATGGCGCACGCGCGGCAGGTCATCCGGGTGAACGCGCTGATTGAATTCGGCAAAAGGCATTGAGTCGGCCGGCAGGCCAAAACGCCGCACGAAGCGCTCGCTGACGCGGATGCTGAGGCTCGGCGCCTCGACCTCCCAGAGGCTTTCGGTGGTGCTCTCCAGCACCAGCTCCAGGGTGCGCTGGGCCTGCAGGCGGCTTTCCTCACTGGCGCGCAGCTGCTCGCCCGCATGCAGCACCTCGCCGGCCATCTCCGCCAGTTCGCGAATGGCCGTCTCCGGCGCCTGCGGCTTGCGTTCGCCCACGGCCAGGCGACGCATCATGCCGACGATGCCGGTGATGGGCTCGGCCAGCTCGTCGCTCAGGCGCCGCGAGCGCAGCCACATCCAGGTCCCGAACAGCAGGTAGAAGAACACCAGGCCGGCGATCAGCAGGTAGCCGATGTTCAGGTACTGTTCGGCCAGGCGATTGGTCTCGCGGAAAATATCCGCCTCGTCCACCACCAGCAGCAGGCGCCAGCCGGTTTGCGGCACCTCGCTCCAGGCCATCAGTTGCCCGCGCCCACCCAGCTGGACCTCCACCACGCCGTGGGGCTTGGCGGCCATGCCGTCGAGCAGTGGGCGCAGCCCGGGCTGACGATCCAGCTTGAAATCTTCCGGCTTGAGCACTTCACGGCTCACCGCCTCGGCGTAGGAGTAGCTGGTCAACTCGCGCAGGCCGAAATCCTTCTCGCCGGCCGCCGGCAGCGCCATGATCGCGTTATCCGGCCCCACCAGCAGTGCATAGCCCTGCCAGGGCACCTGCAGGTTACCGGTCTCGGCCAGCATCTGGCCGACCGTCACGTCCAGGCCAACCACACCCTCGAGGAAATCGCCGCGGTACACCGGCGCAATGGCCGACATCATCCAGCCCTGGCCGGCCGGGTCCAGATAGACCTCGGTCCACACCGTCCCGCGCTTGGGGTTGTGCGTGGCATCGGCCAGGTAATAGAAGTTGTACTGCGGGATCACCATGTCGTGCGGGTACTGCTGCAGCACGTCGAAATAGGGGTAGATGCGGTTGTAGCTGTCCCAGCTGTTGAAGTAGACCGCCGCCACCAGCGGATCGGCCTGCTTGATCGAGCGCATCAGCGGGTCCACCCGCGACAGACGCAGCGCCTTGTCGCGGTCCTGGCGCTCGGCCGGCGTGCTGGCGGCATAGAAGGAGGCGGCACGGCCGTCGTCGCTGCGGCTGTGGAACACCCCGCCAGGGGTGCTGGCATGGCGCTGGCGCTCCAGGGCATCGGGCTCAAAGCGCTCGTCCGCCAGGGCCTCGGCCACCGCATCGCGATACACACCGACCTGTGCCTCGATGGCGCGCAGGCGGCTGTCGATCACCTTGCCCTCGCGGCGCACGGCGCTGTCCAGGTCCTGCAGCGCACTGCTCTGCAGGTAACCGACCTGGGACTCGCGAATGGACTCATTGGTATAGAGGTAGACGCCGATCAGCACCGACTCCACCAGCACCAGCGGGATCAATGCGCTCTGCAGGAAGGCTCGCCAGATCCAGCGACGCAGGGGCTTTAGCGGTGCAAGCGGCATCCGGTGCTCCTCGAATTCCAATCTGAAGAGAATGGCACAGGGCCGCTGATCGGCCAGCCCAGGCCGGGCATTGTACTGGCAGAACGATGGTCGACGCTGAGGAACCTTTGCCGTACACTGCGCGTCCAACCTCGCAAGAGCGTTCTGGGGCCGATTAGGATTCGACGCCGGTAACAAAACTTGAGGGGCATGCCGAGTAGGTGACAGTTCTCGTAAATCCGCTGCCACAACTTCATAGTTGCCAACGACGACAACTACGCTCTGGCCGCCTAAGGGCGCCAGCAGACCCTAGGGGATGCCTGTAAACCCGAAGATTTGGTCTGTCAGATAGAACAGGATCGCCGCCAAGCACGCTGCAGGTGTAACGGCTAAAACTTATGCAGCTCGCTCCAAGCACCCTGCCACTCGGGCGGCGCGGAGTTAACTCAGTAGAGATGGCTAAGCATGTAGAACCGATAGCGGAGAGCTGGCGGACGGGGGTTCAAATCCCCCCGGCTCCACCAAATCAAACCCCTGATTTTCCTAGAGAAAGTCAGGGGTTTTTCTTTGGGCGTCGAAAAAATGTCGAATCTAATATCGTGTCTGCGCAAACCAAAGCAAGATCTACCTCGTAACCTCCAGTTCTCGTGGGGGTTCTGCGGCAGCACATTGGCTGGTAGTGTCATTATTTTGGAAGATGCCAACCTCCACAGTGAAGGATGCGACGATGATAATGGAGCTCACTCTTGAGGCTTTTTTGAAGAGAAATCGCATTACTCAGGAAACCTGGGAGGCTGCGAAGCTCGACTGGAAGGCCTTGCACGACATCGGCATCGATCATGAGGCGAATCAGGAACAGCTACACGCAAGTGCGGAAATGACTGCCCGCGTGATGCAGAAATTTAAGGGAGTGCACTCAGTACGATGGCGCGTCAAAGACACTGAGCACCTGCTTGAAAAAATCGTTAGAAAACGCAGTGAAGGCTCGCCCAAATACCAAGACATAACAGCAAGTAATTATTTTACAATTATTACTGACCTAATTGGCGTTAGAGCTTTACATCTCTTCAAAAATGACTGCGAAGATATTGACGATGCCATTCGAGAAAGCTGGAGCCTTGCTGAAAAGCCGATAGTATATACACGAAAAGGTGACGACTCCCCCCAAAGCCATTTCGGCCCCAATTCTTTCGCGCACCAAGAACACCCAAAGGGATATCGCTCAATCCACTACATCATCTCCACGCAACCTCTACGCCGAACAATATTTACCGAAATACAGGTAAGAACAATATTTGAAGAAGGATGGAGCGAGATTGACCATAGAGTTCGCTACCCTAATTTCTCCGAAAATGAACTAGTTGGCTATTTTCTAGGGATTTTTAACCGCCTCGCAGGGCAAGCAGACGAAATGGGCGGCTTTGTAAAAGAACTGGCTCTAGCCCTCTTTACCGCTGAGCACACGATAGCTACTGCCCATGCCGAAAAGGATGAATCCTTGCGGAAAATGGAAGCAGCCCTAGCCGAACTGCAAGATGAAAAAAGGCAGGGCGCTCAATACAAGAAAAGCATAAACAAATTAAAAAGCGAGCTAGAGAAGCTAAAAGAAAACTCCGCCCTAGAAAATTTAAACTATCAACCCACAAAATCATTTGGAATCAACGGCATTACAGACCTGCATGAAAAATATAAGTCTATTTTCGAAGCGACAAAGTCATTGCCTCGACTTGAAGGACTCCAAGGGCTTGAGCACCTTAGCAACTTAAATATCCCCAATTTCGCCACGCTCGACCCCATATTCACGAAAGGCGCAGCACAACTAGCAACGGCAAAAATAGTCGGCCTGCTAGACGTCACACCCCAAGTAAATTCCGGCGACGATAATTAAAAACTCTTATCGTAAAGACTTACCACGGGACTTTTGGAAACATCATCCAGCAAGTAATCTGGAGCTAAATGCGCATAGCGCATAGTCATGGCCAAATTGGAATGGCACAGGATTCTCTGCAGGGTGAGGATGTTGCCGCCGTTTTGGATGAAGTGGCTAGCGAAGGTATGACGCGGCGCGTGTGCGGCCTGGCCCTTCGGTAGCTGAATCGTGCACGGCGGAACGAGGTGATGGCGGAGTTAGGCTGACCGTGTTCTCTCCAGTGTCGAACGATCTTGGCTTCCAGCTCGGGCGTGATTGGCACTGATCGAACCTTGCCGATCTTGGTGCCGCTAAAGGTGATCACCCCATAACGCAGCCCGGTTGGCTTGAGCTTCTCGGCCTCTGACCAGCGTGTACCAGTGGCCAGACAAATCAAGGTGATGATCTCCAGTAGCTAGGCGCTGGTATGCCCGGATACGGAAGGTCAGACGGGATTAACGCAAAGTTGACCAGAGTAGTTAGGCTTCAATGTCCCCACTTCCAGTCACCGCCCTATACCGCCGCTCCAGCATAGGAGAAGCCACCTCGTAGAGGTCAGTCGCAAGGCGCTCCGCCCTTTCTCTAATACTTTCTAGGTCGCGCAACGCGAGCCGCTTTTCGACGCGTCGGAGTGACTGAATGGTGTGTTCGAACTTATAGCCACCGTCGCTATCTTGGTAGACATCCAGCACCAGCGGGTTGTGCACCACAAGATTCCGCTCTTCAGCGAGAGCCTTGGCCTCCGTCAGGAGCTGTCCCAGCTTCTCGGCAGCGATATCAGTGCTGCCACGCAGGACAGCGACCAGCAGTTCAAGCCGCGGCGCCAGATTTAGATGGCTTGTCGCTGGATAGATAGGGTCATTTGGAAGCTGGTTGAGGCAGAGCATAGTGATGTGCTCGATGTTGCCAAATGCAATCACAATGCGACCGATCTCACCAGCCCATTCGTGTTTCGGATCGACAAGTTGAGCCACGGCTGCCACCCCGTAATGTTTAACGTTGGAATTAAGCCGCCCCCATAAGGGGTCGGCTTCGACGACTTGTTAGGCCATTACCGCACAACGGCAATACGATGATCAAAACTGCTGTGGCGCCCAGATGGATAAGGGCGCTGACCGAGAAAACTTGTATCTAGAACTCTTAGCCCGACAATTTCATGAAGGTCAAAGCGACGCCAATCAGGAAGATCACCACGACTGCTGTGACCTCCTATTTGATAGCATAGAACCTGCACAATGCGGTTGGTCACACCTAATACGTGAGGCTCAGCAGTTCGCGACTTGCCTTGATATGCAAACTCAATAAGTTTCTTTTGATTTATTGCCTGAATAATTAAATCTTCCATGGCACTTCCTCCTTAGGCCTACGTTTGGCCGATCACTGGCGCGAAGCACAGCTCAGAGACGTGACGAATTAGCGAAGCAGAAGACTTAAGCCCATTATTAGGATCTTAGAGTGCTACTTGAGAAAGCCAAAGTAATAAACCACCCCAGCGGCAGCCTCTACAAATCGCTTAGCTGTTTCGCGGTCCATTACTAGAGATTTACCATCGACTTTCAGATAGATGCTGTCTTCAGCATAGTAAGATGAGCGACCGAACTCAATATCCATTTCCTCTTTCCCGCCTTGGCACTTGACTGTTTCTTCGAAAAACATCGTTGTAGCCATGATTGCCTCTTTTGCAACAGGATGAAAAGCAACACTCGTCAAGACCATGACACCAAGCGGTGCTGCTGAGAAAGAAAACTATGGTGGCAGAGGGAAAAATGTCTAGTGAGACTGTCGAAAAAGTGTCGAAATCAGAGACCAATGAATGCCAACCCTAGCCAGAGTGGGCGAGACTGAAGACACTAAAATCACCTACTCTGGCTAACGCAAATCATCAAAGAACAGAGCTAGAAGCTGGTTCCGCCCCCGCTCCACCAAATCAAACCCCTGATTTTCCAGCCGAAGATCAGGCTTTTCTTTTCTGATCAAAAAATCGACAACCGTCCACCGCAACGTGTTATGGTGCCGCCCCCGCAAGGTGATAGGCGCAGATGGCAACGGCCATCCTGAGCCATGCGGCAATGCAGTCCTTCCCGGACCTGGCATGTATCTGGAACACCACTCCACTTGAGCACACGCTCTGCCCCCCTGAGATCAGGAGCAGATGCACTGTGCAGCATTGATGCAAGCCGCCCCTCCCCTGCAGTGCCTTGTTCGACAAGGTTCGTGCAGCTGTTCTGCTTGATCTCAATCGTCCCTACTGGCGTCACCTCCTGTCGAGACAACTAGCCGCCGCTGAACCAGCTTGCGAACGCATGCCTGGCTTACCGGTCATAACGCATGCGCGCCTAGACACAACGTCGGCGCGCCCGACATGAGCATTCATCATGAGTACACCCATCATCTGCCGTACCTATCGGCAACCCGTCAATCAATGCAAATGCTTCCGCTGCCGCCCGCAGGGCGTGAAGCTCAGTGAACGCGCAGGAACCGGCCTCGCGGCCAGGCCGCACGGCTGAAGCGCGCCCGGACAGCCCTGTATCAGCACAGGCTGCAGAGCGCCGGTAGCAGCGGTATGCTCTGCGCGTACCGGTCAGCCCGGACGTTTTTGCAGATCGACCGGGAGACGGTTCGTGCGGTATCTGTTGTTGATGTTGGGCCTGCTCTGCGCCCACGCCTGGGGTGATGTGGCGCTGTCACCGGAGCAGCAGGCCTATGTGCGCGCCCACCCCGAAATCAGTATGTGTGTCGACCCGGACTGGGCGCCGTTCGAGCGCCTCAATGCCCGGGGCGAGCATGAGGGCATCGCCGCCGACCTGCTGCGCCTGCTGGCCAGCCGCGCCGGGCTGACGCTGCGTATCCACGTCACGCCGGACTGGGATGCCTCGCTGGCCGCTTCCAAGGCTGGCGAGTGCCAGTTGCTCGGCTTTCTCAACCAGAGCCCGGACCGCGACGCCTGGCTGCTGTTCACCCAGCCCTACTTCACCGACGCCAATGTGCTGATCAGCCGCGAGGAGCACCCCAGCGTCGCCAGCCTGGGCGACTTCGTCGGTGCCCGTATCGCCCTGCCCTCGGGTACCTCGGTCGAGGAAAAGTTGCGCCGCCTCTATCCCGGCTTGCAGTTCGTGATCGTCGGCAGCGAGGCGGAGGCCTTGCGCCTGGTCAACGAGCGCCAGGCCGAGTTCACCCTGCGCTCGCTGGTGATGGCCGCCGACACCATCAAGAACGAGGGCTGGTTCAACCTGAAGATCGCCGGCCAGGTGCCGGAACTGGACAACCTGTTCCGCATCGGCGTGCTGCGCTCGGAGCCGATGCTGCGCGACATCCTCGATCAGGCCATCGCCACGCTCACCCCGGACGAGGTCAACGCCATCGTCAATCGCTACGTGGCGGTGCGGGTGGAGACGCCGGTCGACTATCGCCTGCTGCTGCAGGTGGTCGCTGTGTTCGTGCTGATCCTGGCCAGCAACCTGTTCTGGGTGGTGCGCCTGCGCCGGGCGAACCGCAAGCTGGCGCGCCAGGCGGTCACGGACGCGCTGACCGGCCTGGCCAACCGCAAGCAGCTCAATCGGTTCAGCCAGGGCACCGTTGAAACCGCGCGCCGCCATCATCGGCCGCTGGCGGTGGTGCTGTTCGACATCGACCACTTCAAGGTGGTGAACGATCAGCATGGCCATCTGGTCGGCGACCAGGTGCTGTGCGACATCGCCGCGCTGCTGGCGCGCGCCGTGCGCCAGGGCGACTGCCTGGGGCGCTGGGGTGGCGAGGAGTTCCTGCTGATCTGCCCGGAAACCCGTGGCGAGCAGGCGCTGCAACTGGCCGAGCGCATCCTGGCGCAGGCGCGGAGCCTGCCGCTGGCTACCGGCAAGCCGTGCACGCTGAGTGCGGGGGTTGCCCAGCTCGGCGCCGGGGACAGCGTCAACGACCTGCTGCAGCGCGCCGACGAGGCGCTCTATCAGGCCAAGACGCAGGGGCGTGATCGTGCGTGCCTGGCACCGGCCTTAGAACAGTCCGAGCTGGCGCTCGATCAGCGCAGCGAAGTCGTCACCCACGAAGGGTAGGATGGCGTCCGCCACCGGCCGCAGCTGGCGCTGGATGTAGTGGTCGTAGTCGATGGCCGAGCGCCGGGTCTCCAGCGGCTCGGGGCCGGCGACGGTGATCAGGTAGCCGATCCAGGCGCCGCGCCGGTACTGCCGGGGGCGACCGAGGCGGTCGTTGTGTTCGTCGGCCAGGCGCGCGGCGCGCACATGCGGCGGCACATTACGCGGGTAGTCGGTGAGGTTGCGCTTGAGCCGCTTGCGGTACACCAGCAACTCGTCCAGCTCGCCATCCAGGGTGCGCTGCACGTAGTCACGCACGTAGTCGCGGTGCGGCTGGCGCGCGAAGATCAGGCGGTACAGCTCCTGCTGGAACTGCTGGGCCAGCGGCGACCAGTCGGTCCGCACCGTTTCCAGGCCCTTGAACACCATCTCGTCACGCCCGTCGGCACGCCTGACCAGGCCGGCGTAGCGCTTCTTGCTGCCCTCCTCGGCACCCCGCACCGTGGGCATCAGAAAGCGCAGGTAATGGGTCTCGAACTGCAGCTCCAGGGCGCTGGTCAGCCCCATCTCGGCCTGCAGGTGCTCGCGCCACCACTGGTTGACCCGCTCGACCAGCGCCCGGCCGATGGCCGTCGCCGCCTCGTTCTCGTGCGCACGGCCGAGCCAGACGAAGGTGGAGTCGGTGTCGCCATAGATCACCTGGTAGCCCTCGGCCTCGATCAGCTCGCGGGTGCGGCGCATGATCTCGTGCCCGCGCAGGGTGATGGACGAGGCCAGGCGCGGGTCGAAGAAGCGGCAGCCGCTGGAGCCGAGCACGCCGTAGAAGGAATTCATGATGATCTTCAGCGCCTGCGACAGCGCCGCGTTGCCGGCGCGCTTGGCCGCCTCGCGGCCCTGCCAGACGCGCTCGACCATGGCCGGCAGGGCATGCCGCGTACGCGAGAAGCGCGCGCCACGGAAACCGGCCACCGAGTGCGCATCGTCGGGCTCGCGCAGGCCTTCGATCAGCCCGACCGGGTCGATCAGGAAGGTGCGGATGATCGAGGGGTACAGGCTCTTGTAGTCCAGCACCAGCACCGATTCGTAAAGGCCGGGGCGCGAATCCATGACGAAGCCGCCGGGGCTGCTGTCGCCCTGCATGTCGCCCAGGTTGGGCGCGACGAAGCCCAGGCGGTGCATCGGCGGTAGATACAGGTGGGTGAAGGCGGCCACCGAGCCACCGCTGCGGTCGGCCTGCAGGCCGGTGACGGCGGCGCGTTCGAGGAGGAAGTCGATCAGCCGGGTGTGGGTGAAGATGCGCGTGACCAGCTCGCAGTCCTTGAGGTTGTAGCGGGCCAGGGCCGGCTTGTCCTCGGCGAACATGCGGTTGATCTCGTCCATCCGCTCGTAGGGCGTGTCGATCGCCTTGCCCTCGCCGAGCAGGGTCTGGGCAACGTTTTCCAGGCTGAACGAGGGAAAGTTCCAGGTCGCCGAGCGCAGCGCCTCGATACCGTCGATGATCAGCCGCCCGGCCGCCTCGGCGAAGTAGTGGTTGTGGCTGCGATGCTCGCGCCAGTGCAGCTCGCCGCCGTCGCGGCCGAGGCGCAGCGGCACCTTGAGCTCGCGGGAGTGGGCCAGCAGTACGCGCAGGTCGAACTGCACCAGGTTCCAGCCGATGATGGCGTCCGGGTCATGCGCGGCCAGCCAGTCATTCAGCTGCTGCAGCAGCTCGGCGCGGCTGGCGCAGTAGGTCAGGTCGAAGTCGTCCACCGCCGCGCCCTCGCCGAGCATGTACACCTGGCGCTGGCCGCAACCTTCCACGGCGATGGAATACAGCTCGCCGCGCTCGCTGGTCTCGATGTCCAGCGAGGCCAGGCGCAGCTGCGGGCGGTAGTCCGGCGCCGGCTTGAGCAGGCCGTTGCACAGCACGCCCTCGGCATCCGGCGTGCCGGCAAACAGCACCGGCGCGGTGATGAAGCGCTCCATCAGGTAGCGTTCGGGCGGCCGGATGTCGGCCTCGTAGACCTCCACGCCGGTCTCGCGCAGACGCTTTTCCAGTTTCAGCAGCTGGCGGTAGGAGGCGCAGTACAGGCCGAGCACCGGGCGCTGATGGAAGTCGCGCAGGCCCAGCTCGCGCAATTCCACACCGCGCTCGCCCTGCAGCAGCGCTTGCGCCTGCGCGCGTTGCTGCAGCGGCACGAAGGCCACCGCCGGCTGCGGCGCCAGACGCAGGCGACGCGGGCCGGCATCCGTGGCCAGCCAGAATTCCACCTCGCTGCCGGCGGCGGTGTCGCGCCAGTGGCGGGTCAGGACGAAGCCCTGCTGTAGATCCACGCGGTTGTCCCGGAAAACTGTTCTCGGCGCGATTCTACTTGGACCGCAGATGCGCCGTCCGGGTTAGATCTCCACCTGGGTACCCAGCTCTATCACCCGGTTCACCGGCAAATGGAAGTAACTCATGCTGCTGTTGGCGTTCTTCTGCAGCACCACGAACAGGCGCTCGCGCCAGGGCGCCATGCCGAAACGCTTGGTCGGGATCACCGTCTCGCGGCTGAGGAAGTAGGTGGTGCGCATCGGCTCGACGTTCAGCCCTTCGACCCGGCACAGACGCAAGGCCTCCGGTACGTTGGGCTCCTCCATGAAACCGAAGTGCAGCAGCACACGGAAGAAGCCATCGCCATACCGCGTGACCTCGATGCGCTGCCCCGCCTCGACCCGCGGGCAGTCCTCACCCACCACCGTGAGCAACACCACCTGCTGGTGCAGCACCTGGTTATGCAGCAGGTTGTGCAGCAGGGCATGGGGCACGGCGTCCGGGCGGGCGCTGAGGAAGATGGCGGTGCCATCGACCCGATGCGGCGGCTGGATGCGGATGCTGTCGAGGAAGGCCTGCAGTGGCAGTGCCGTCTCGTCCAGCCGGGCGAACAGCATCTGTTTGCCGCGCTTCCAGGTGGTCATCAGGACGAACAGCGCCACCCCGGCCACCACCGGAAAGGCGCCGCCCTGGAAGATCTTCGGCACGTTGGCGGCAAAGAACAGCCCGTCCACCACCAGGAAACCAAGCAGCAGCGGCAGCGCCAGCCACAGCGGCGCGCGCCACAGCAGCAGAGCCACGGCAGCCACCAGCAGGGTATCGATCAGCATGGTGGTGGTCACCGCCACGCCATAGGCGGAAGCCAGGGCGCCGGACGAGCCGAAACCGATCACCAGCAGCACCACGGCGACCATCAGCGCCCAGTTGACAACGCCAATGTAGATCTGCCCCTGGGCCGCGCTGGAGGTGTGCTGTACCTGCATGCGCGGGATGTAGCCGAGCTGGATGGCCTGCTGGCTGAGCGAGAAGGCGCCGGAAATCACGGCCTGCGAAGCGATGATGGTGGCCAGGGTGGCGAGGCCGATCATCGGCAGCAGCGCCCAGGACGGCGCCAGTAGATAGAAGGGGTTGCGTGCCGCCTCGGGGTTTTCCAGCAGCAGCGCGCCCTGGCCGAAGTAGTTGAGCACCAGCCCCGGCAGCACCAGGGCGAACCAGGCGCGGGCGATCGGCTTGCGGCCGAAATGCCCCATGTCGGCATACAGCGCCTCGGCACCGGTCAGCGCCAGCACCACAGCCCCGAGAATGGTGATGCCGATGCCCGGATGGCTGATGAAGAAGTTCACCGCCCACACCGGGTTGACCGCCTGCAGCACTTCGGGACGCACCACGACGCCCTGAATGCCGAGCACGCCGAGCACCGCGAACCACAGCACCATCACCGGCCCGAACAGAATGCCGATGCGCGCCGTACCGTGCTTCTGGATCACGAACAGGCCGATCAGCAGCACCACGGTGACCGGCACCACCCAGTGCCCCAGGGCCGGCAACGCCACTTCCAGCCCCTCGACCGCGGACAGCACCGATATCGCTGGGGTGATCATGCTGTCGCCATAGAACAACGCCGTGCCGAACAGACCGAGCAGCACTAGCACCGCGCTCAGGCGCGGATAACCGGCGGTGGCGCGGCGGGCCAGGGCGGTCAGGGCCATTACCCCGCCCTCGCCACCATTGTCGGCGCGCAGCATGAACAGCACGTACTTCAGCGACACCACCCAGAGCAGCGACCAGAGGATCAGCGAGAGGATGCCCAGCACGCCCTCGGCGTCGACTCGCACGCCGTAATGCCCGGCGAACACCTCCTTGAGGGTGTAGAGCGGGCTGGTGCCGATGTCGCCGTAGACCACGCCGGCGGCGGCCACCAGCAGGCCAAAGGATGATGTGCGGCCGTGGCTCTCGGCGGCCGACTCTGCAGTATTGGAACTCACCTGGATCTCCCCGGAACCCGCTGGGACTGACGAATACGGCGAGCGGCAGGCAACCGCTCAGCGCAGCATAGCTGGCCGTCAATTTTCGCCAACCGACTGGGCATCCGGCGTTAAAAAAGCGTAAAGATTCGCCTAGAACAGCGCGGACTGCCGCGCCAGCACACCTTCCAGCTCCAGCAGCGCCTGCTTGCGCGGCAGGCCGCCGGCATAGCCGGTGAGCTTGCCGTCGGCACCGATGATGCGGTGACAGGGCACGATGATGGCGATGGGGTTGACCGCATTGGCACGGCCCACGGCGCGCGCCGAAGTCTGGCGATTGAGCTTCAGGGCCAGCTGGCCATAGCTCAGGGTGGTGCCATAGGGCACCTGGCGCAGGTGCTGCCAGGCTTCCTGGAGAAAGGCGTTGCCCTGGGGCGCCAGCGGCAGGTCGAAGACCCGACGGCGGCAGGCGAAGTATTCCTGCAACTGCCGGGCTACCGGGGCCGCGGCGGCCGACTCGCGCTGCACCAACACACCCCGCCAGTACAGCGGCTCGCCCGGCACCTCATCGAGGAACTCCAGGCGCTGCAGAGCGCCCTGCTCGTCCACCAGGGCGATCATGCAGCCCAGCGGGGTATCGATCAGGTCGCCGCGCAGCTGAGTCATGTCTGCGCTCTCAGCCATGCCGCGCGGCGCTGGCCTGGACGATGCGCCGGGCCGGCACGCGCAGCTGGGTCAGCAGGTACTCGGCGAAGGCCGGCGCGTAGTCCTGCTGCGCGATGGCCTGGGCCATGCAGGTCAGCCATGCCTCGGCCTGGGCCTCGTCGATCGGCCACTGGGCATGGAACGCGGGGATGGCAATCGAGCCGTAGCGCTCGGCGAACAGCCTGGGGCCACCGAGCCAGCCGCTGAGGAAGCAGGCCAGCTTGTCGCGCGACACCTCCAGGCTGGCCGGGTGCATGGCGCGCACGGCGGCCGCCTCGGGCAGCTCGTCCATGCAGCGGTAGAAATCCTCGACCAGCCGGCGCAGGCCTTCGATACCCCCGGCCGCCTGGTAGGACGCGTCGCCGACACCGTACTGCTCGCTCATATGTCGCACCTCATGAAGACAGAGCGACATTCTAGCGCCGAGCCCCATCCGTAGGGCGGGTGCAGCCCGCGCAGCCGCCCACGCGAGTTGCACACGCCCTGCTCGAAGTGGCCTCAGCTACCGATCACCCCGCCATCATTTCGGGTGATCAGCAGCGTGGTCGAGCGCGGGCGGGTTTTGCCGTCGCTGGCCGGGAAGCTGAGGCCAGGGTGCTGGATATTGGCCCACATGGCCTTGCCGTCCGGGCTCCAGGCCAGGCCGGTGATCTCGCAGCCGCGCGGGCCGACCAGGAAGCGACGCACCTCACGGGTGGCGGGATCGGCGCAGAGCAGCTGGTTGCAGCCCATGTTGTGCATGGCCGGCTCGATGTCGTCGTAGTCGGTCTGGATCCACAGGCGCCCGGCAGCGTCGAAGGCCAGGCCGTCCGGCGAGGAGAACAGGTCGCCATTGATGGTGCCGGTCAGGTTGGCCGGCACCGGCTTGCCGTCCTTGTCCTTAGCGCCGCGCGCCTCGCCGGCGAGCAGGAACAGCTCCCAGGCGAAGGCGGTGGCGGTCGGGTCGGCGCCCTGCTCGTTGAAGCGCAGGATCTGCCCGTGCAGGTTGTGCGGGCGCGGGTTGGCCTTGTCGGTGGGTTGTTTGTCGCCGCGCCCGTCATTGTTGGTCAGGGTCACGTAGACCTCGCCGGTCGTGGGGTGCACGGCCGCCCACTCGGGGCGGTCCATCGGCGTGGCGCCGGCGCGGTCGGCGGCGGCGCGGGCGTTGAGCAGCACCTCTTCCTGGCTGGCGAAGCCGTTCTCGGCGGTCAGGCCGTTCTGCCCGTGCACCAGCGCCAGCCACTGGCCGGAGCCATCGTCATTGAGGCGCGCGACGTACAGGGTGCCCTCATCGAGCAGGTTGCGCGCGGCCTTGGGGTCGGCGGCATCGAAGCGGCCGGAGGGAACGAACTTGTAGATGTACTCGCCCTTGGCATCGTCGCCGGAGTAGAACGCCATGCGCCCGTCCTTGCCCAGGCTCAGCGCCGCGCACTCGCGGCTGAAGCGGCCGAAGGCGGTGCGCTTGATCGGCTGCGCCTGCGGGTCGAAGGGGTCGATCTCGACCACCCAGCCGAAGCGGTGCGGCTCGTTGACGTGGCCGCCGTGGGGCTGGTCGGCGTAGGGCGTGGCGTCGAAGCGCGGATCGGCAGTCTCCCACGCGTAGTTCTTGCTGGTGCCTTCCTTGGCCAGGCCGTAGCGCCTGTGCGAAACGCGCGCCTCGAAGTCGGCCTTGTCGCGGTTGATGAAGTAGTTGGGCCAGTTCTCCTCGCAAGTGAGGAAGGTGCCCCAGGGGGTGACGCCGGTGGCGCAGTTGTTGAGGGTGCCGAGCACCTCCAGCCCCGCCGGGTCGCTGGCGGTCTTCATCACCGCGTGACCGGCCAGCGGGCCGGCGATGCGCATCGGCGTGAGCATGCTGATGCGGCGGTTGTAGGGCGAGTCCATCACCCGCTGCCACTGGCCATCGGCGCCCTTCTTCACTTCGATCACCGACACGCCGTGGGCCGCCTGCTCCTTGCGTACCTCGGCCAGCGGGCGCGGCTGGCTCTGGTCGATCTTGCCGGACGGGTGCAGCGGCGGGTTGACGTACTCGTGATTCATCACCAGCAGGCCACGATCCGTCTCGCCCGCGAAGGGGAAGAAGTTCATGCCGTCGTGGTTGTCGCCGGCCTGCTTGAGCTGGGCCTGCCAGTCGTCACTGGCGTCCGGGTTCCAGGCCGGCGCGCCGGCTTCCACCGGGTCGCCCCAGGAGAAGAACGGCACGGCGCGATAGCCCTCGGCCACCAGCACGCGGTCGAACTGCGGGTCGAGCTGCACCGGCACGCCCTTGAAGCCCAGCAGCGGGCTGGCAGTGGCCTTCGCGCAGGCGGCCAGGCCGCCGCCGAAGAAGCCCAGCGCCGCCAGGGTCAGGCCGCCCTTGAGCACATTGCGCCGGGCCGGGTTGATCAGGTCGGCCAACGGCGGGTTGCTGCTGGGGTTGATGGCGATGTCGTCGTGGGCTTCCAGGCTGGCGTGGAAGTGGCTGTGTTCGTTCATCAGGGGTCTCTTGGGAATTTTGTGGTGGTTTCCCGGATTGCATCCGGGCTACGGCCTGAGGTGGTCGCCATACCCTCACCCCGGCCCTCTACCGGAGGGAGAGGGGGTGGTCGGAGTGGGCTGGCCGCTCTGGGTCATTCGATGCGGTAGTGGAAGGTGTTTCTCACCCCCTCCACCGCCACCGCGCGGCCATCGACCAGGCGCGGCTGGTAGCGGAAGCTTTTAGCGGCGTTGAGTGACGGGCGTATGAACAGCGGATGACAGTCACCCACCACCTGCGGGTCTTCGACGCGGCCCTGCGGGTTGACCCGGTAGCTCACCGTGCAGTCGCCCTCGATACCCTTGTCCAAGGCGCGTTCGGGGTAATCCGGCGCGTCCTTGGCGATCGGCAGGTACTGGCGACTGGCGGCCGCGGCGGCCTCGGCCTGGCGGGCGCGTTCGGCGGCTTCGGCAGCGGCGCGGGCCTGGGCTTGCTGCGCCTGCTGGCGGGCCAGTTCCTCGGCCGCACGGCGCTCGCGTTCAATGCGCTGGCGCTCGGCCTGTTCGCGTTCCAGGCGCTGACGCTCGCGCTGCTGCTCGACGCGCTTGCGCGCCAGGGCGGCCTGCTCCAGCTTCTGCTGTTCGATGCGTGGTTCGGGCCTGGGTGCCTCTACCGGCTTGGCCGGCTCGGGCTCGGGCAGCACCACGGGCAGCAGCACGGCCTCGGGCTGTGGCGGGGCCGGCGGCGCCAGGGTGACCAGGCGCGTGGTCAGCGTCTGCACCTGCGGTGCGGGTGGCGTGTCGGCCTGCCAGTGGCTGAGCAGCAACGCGAGCACCAGGGCGTGCAGGCCCACCGCCACGCCGGCGGCGACAAAGCTGCGCCAGCCGTTGCCGGTCAGCGGTACGAACACCAAGGACGACGGGCGGGACATGGCCAGCGTGCTCACTGCGGTGCCTCGGTGATCAGGCCGAGGTTGCTCACCCCGCCCTTCTGCAGCGCAGCCATGCCGGCCAGGACCGTGGCGTAGTCGGCGTGGCCGTCGGCGCGGATGTACACCTGGGTGTCGCCGCGCGCGGCAATCAGCGCGCCGACCTTGCTGGTCATCTCCTCCAGGCTCACGGCACTGTCGGTGCGGTGTTCGGTGTCCAGCTCGCTGCCAAGGTTCCAGTAGTAGCCGCCGTCGGCCTGCACCGAGAGGGTCAGCACCTGCTGCTGGCTGTCGGTCGGCAGCGCCTCGGCGGCGACCTTGGGTAGCTCGATCTTCACGCCCTGGGTGAGCATGGGTGCAGTGACCATGAAGATCACCAGCAGCACCAGCATCACGTCGATATAGGGCACCACGTTCATCTCGGCCTTGGGGCCGTGCTTGCACTGCGGCTTGCGCATCACCCTGCTCCTCAGGCCGCCTGGGCCAGGCCGGATGCCGGCAGGCGCCGCTGCAGGCGGCCCTGCAGCTCGTTACCGAAGGCATATAGGCGGGTGCTCAGGGCCGCCACGCGGGCGGAGAAGCGGTTGTAGGCGACCACCGCCGGGATGGCGGCGAACAGACCGATGGCGGTGGCGATCAGCGCCTCGGCGATGCCCGGCGCGACGGTGGACAGCGTCGCCTGCTGCACCTGCGACAAGCCGATGAAGGAATTCATGATCCCCCACACGGTGCCGAACAGACCGATGTAGGGACTGACCGAACCGATGGTGGCGAGCAGCGTCAGGCCTTTCTCCAGGCGGGCCTCCTGCTCGGAAATGGCCACCAGCAGGCTGCGCTCGACGCCGTCGATCAGCGTCTCGCGCGCCACCTGTGGATCACGGCGCAACTGCGCGTACTCGCCATAGCCGGCACGAAACAGCTGCTCCAGCGCAGCGTCGTCATCAGTGCGTTCGGCACCTTCGCGGTACAGAGTGGCGAGATCGCCGGTCTCGCGGAAGCGGCGCAGGAAATCCCGCGCCAGGCGCTCGCTGCGACCCAGCAGCAGGCTGCGCTGGACGATCAGGTACCAGCTGGCCAGCGAAGCGGCGAGCAGGCTCAGCATGACCAGCTTGACCAGCAGGCTGGCGTCGTTGACCAGGCTCCAGACGGTCATCTGTTCCAGGGTGGCGTGCATGGTGTGGTTCCTCCTTTGTATGGGGGCGAGTCGTGCTTGCACGTCCCTCACCCCGGCCCTCTCCCAGTGGGAGAGGGTGAATGGGTGCTATTCGATTACGCGACGGTTACCGCCTGATGACAGGGCTATTCCAGGCCGAGGGCGCGGGCGATGTCGGCCCAGGGCACCAGCTTGAAGTTCTGCGTGCTCTCCGGCATGCGCTTGCGCCCGTCCTGCACCACCAGCAGGCCCTGGCTCCAGGGCCCGCCAAGGTTGGCCGAGGTCACCTCCAGGCCGTCGGTCTCGGACGCGCCGTCGATACCCAAGTCGCCGTTGAGGCCGACGCGGAAGGCGCCCTTGAGCGCATAGGGTGGCTCGGCGTCGAGCAGCAGGTAGCTGTCGTTGCCCTGGCTGGACACCACCAGGTAGTCGCGCTCCGCGGACTGGTAAAGGCCGAGGCCCTCGACATCGGCGTGCAGCGCGCCGCCGACCTTCATCACCTCGTGCAACTCGGTGGGGCCGTCGGCACGGGCGTCCAACGCCCACACGCCGGTGTCCTCCTCGCCGATGAACAGGCGCTGGCGCTGGTCGTCGGCCACGCAGCCCTCGGGCTGGCTGGCCACCGCGAAGCGCCGCACCAGCTCACCCGCGACCTCGCCGCCGCTGTCGCTCAGGCGGTACTGCAGGAAGCTGCCGTCCTTGCCGTTGGCGAAGGCGTACAGCTCGCCGCTGGCCGGCTGGAACAGGCAGATGCCGTAGATTTCCTTGAGCGGCGTGCGAATCTCGCCGGCCTCGCGCAGCTCGCCGCTAGCGCGGTCGATGGCGAACACGGCGATGCTGTCGCGGTCACGATTGCTGGCCACGGCCAGGTCGACGCGCTCGCCGCCCAGGCTGAAATTGGCGCGCACATCGACGTTGTTCAGGCGGCCCACCGGCAGTTCCTGCAGCAGCGTGCCGTCCAGGTCGTAGACCAGCAGGCCCTGCTTCTTGTTGGTGCCGAGTACGCGCGAGCGCGCCGGGTTGACCGGGTCGACCCAGATCGCCGGATCATCGGCGGCGTCACCGTGGCGGCCGACCGGTTCGCTCTGGCGTAACGCGGGGACATTCACCAGCGCCTCGGCCGTGGCCACCGGCTGCGGCTGCCAGGCCAGCGCGCCCTCGTAGAAGCTGCCACTGCCGTCGTCCTGCAGCAGCAGGTCGAGGCCCTGGGCACTCGGCCGCACGGCCAGGCGCTCGGGCTCTTCCAGGCCCGGCAGGTCAACCTTGCCGGCGGCCTGCCAGGTCTCGCCCTGGCGCTGGTACAGGTGCAGCTTGCCGGCGCCGACATCCAGCGCCAGCACACCACCCGGCACGCTGGCCATGGCGCCCACGCCCTGCTCCAGGCCGCCGAAGGGCTTGACCATGTCAACCGGCACGCGGCTGGCCTCGGCCTCCGGATGGGCCGGGTAGGCCCACAGGCCGACGCCTTCCTCGTTCACCAGTAGCTGGTTGGCGCCATCGTCGACCTGGCAGAACTCGGCCTGCGGCGGCAGCGGCAGGCCGCGCACGCGCAGCGCCTCGTCGCGCAGCGAACGGTCGGTGCCGACTAGCCACTGCTCGCCACGGCCCTCCTCGCCGACCAGGAACAGGTAGAGGTTGGCCGCCTCGTCGCGGTACAGGCACAGGCCGGTCACCGCGTAGTCGCGCGCCGGCAGCACCAGGCTGCGGCCCCACTGACGCGTACTCGGGTCGAGCAGTGCGAGGGTCGGGCGCTGGCTGGCGGCGTCCAGGCTGGCGACCAGCAGCTGGCCGTCCAGCTCGCGGCTATCGAGGCCGGTGAAGCGCCCGGGCAGGCGCGCCAGCTCGGCGCCCTGGGCATCGAGCAGCAGCAGGCCGCGCTGCTCGCTGGCGGCCAGGCGCTGCTCGCCGGCGAAGCGCAGGTCCTCGGCCTTGAGCTGGCTGGAGGCACCCCAAGGGCTCAGGCTCAGCTTCGGCGCTGCGGCCGAAGCCGAGGAAGGCAGCTGGTCGCAACCGGCCAGCAGCAGTCCGGCGAACAGCAGGGAAAGGGGGAACGATGGATGCATTGCGTAGGTAATCCTTGTGATGAAGCTTGCCTGGCAGACACAGCTCCCTCTCCCCTAGGGGAGAGGGTTGGGGAGAGGGGGCGACTCAGGCCCTCTCCCCCCGCCCTCTCCCGTAAACGGGAGAGGGGGCTTATATCGTGCAGCCGGCCGTATGGCCGACGCGCAGCAGGCGCGAGTCAGAAGTGGGTAAAGGTCAGGCCGAGCTTGTAGGTCGGGCCGTATTCTTCGTACTGGGCGTTGTAGGCATTACGCCCGGTGTAGACGTAGTAGCTCTCGTCGGTGAGGTTCTGCGCCTCGAACTTGAGCTGCAGCTCCTTGGTCAGGAAGTAGCCGGCGCTGAAGTCGACGAACACCTGGTCGTCCACGTGCAGGTCGTGCAGCTCGTCGTCGATGCCGGCCACTTCGTAGAGGTAGTCGGACTTGTAGTTGGCCGACAGGCGCAGGCTGAGCTTGTCGTTCTCCCAGCCGAGCATCAGGTTGCCGACGGTGTCGGACTGGAACGGCAGGTCGATGTCGCGCGACAGCTCGCGTCCGCTGTCGGCATCGAAGCCACTAATGCTGGCGTCGGAGCGGCTGAAGGTGGCGTTGGCGCCCAGCAGCAGGCCGTTCCAGGGTGCCGGCAGCCAGTCGAACTTCTGCGAGTAGGCCAGCTCCAGGCCCCACAGGTCGGCGTTGTCACCGTTGGCGAAGGTGTTGGCCTCGGCGAAATCGACCCACTCGCCAGTGCCGGCCAGGTCGGCGTTGTAGACGAAGTTTTCGATGTCCTTGTAGAACAGGAAGGCGGACACCACGCCGGCGCGGCCCAGGTAGTGCTCGATGCCGAGGTCGTAGTTGCGCGACTCCAGCGGGTCGAGCGCCGGGTTGCCGAAGCTGGCCTCGTCGCCGTCGATGACGAAGCCTGGCGCCAGCTGGCCGAAGGTCGGCCGCACCACGCTGTGGGTGATGGCGGCACGCACCTGGGTGTCCTTGTCCAGCTGGTAGCGCGCGTGCAGGCCCGGCAGCCAGTGGTGGTAGTCGTTGCTGGCCTCGATGCTCTCGTAGTCGCCGTCGCGGATGCCGGTGCCATTGGCCTCGAACTCGGTGCCCTCGTAGCGCAGGCCGGTGATGATGCGCAGGTCGTCGATGTCGAGGGTGTGCATCAGGTAGGCCGCGTTGATGTCCTCGCTCATGTCGAAGTCGTTGACCCGCGACTCCTCCTCGTTGAAGAACTCGCTGCGGTCCAGGCCGCCGATCAGGTCTTCGATGCGGTCCGCCGACAATCCGGGGCCGAAGCGGTCCAGGCTGTAGGCGACCGTGCCCTTGGTGAACTGGTCCATGCCCAGTTGCTCGTCGCTGAAACCGAAGTCGCCGAGGTCCTCGTAGGTCCAGATATCGGTGTCGTTGCTCTTGTCGCGGCGGCTGAGCTTGCCACCGAACTTGACCTGGGCGGCGTGGCCGGCCAGGTCGTAGTCGCGGGCCGCGTCGAGCTTGATGTTCTTCTCGGTGTCTTCGGTGTTCTCCTCGGCCCACTCCACCTCGCTGAGGCTGAAGCTGGCCGGGTCGTAGAAGTCGTCGCCGACGTTCAGCCGCGGCTTGCGGGTGCTGTCGAAACCGACATCGGCGAAGTCGTCGTTGCCTTCGAACAGCGCGCCGCCGATGTGCCCGGGCGTGTCCTCGCTGGACTGGCTGTAGCCGACCTGGCCGTTGAAGGTCCACTGGCCGACCAGCTGCTCGCCGCCCAGTACGAAGGACTGGATCTCCTGGGTTTCCTCGCGGTCCTTCAGCTCGCGCCAGCCCTCGGCATCACCCGCCTCGCCGGGCTGCTGGGCATCGGCGAACTCGACGCCGGCGGCGTTGCGCGTCTCGGTGTCCTTGAAGCGGCTGTACAGGGTGCGCAGGTAGTAGCTGGAGAAGTCGTCCGGGCGGTAGTCGAAGTTCAGGCCCAGGCCGCTGCGCTCGCGGCGGATGTCGTAGTCGCGCTGCTCGAACTGCTCGAGCCGGGCGCCGTCCTCGAAGTCCCAGTCGCCGCCGGTCTCGACGTTGTCCGAGCCGAAATCGCGCTGCTGCCAGCTCAGCGCGGCGGCCACGCCGAAGTTGTCGGTGCCGTCGCCGAGGCTGAAACGGTCGCTGATGGCGCCGGAGAATTTCGGGCTGGTCTGCTCGGTGTTGTCGTCGTAGCTGCCCTCGGCGCTGCCGGTATAGAACAGGCCCTTGTGGTCGAAGGCCGACAGGCTCTCCACTTCGATGGTGCCGCCGAGCGAGTTGGCGTCCATGTCAGGGGTCAGGGTCTTGACCACCGACAGCGACTGCACCAGCTCGGACGGCAGCACGTCGAGGGCTACGGCGCGGCGATCAGCCTCCGGCGAGGGGATCAGGGTGCCGTTGACGCTGACGCTGTTGAGGTCCGGGCCCAGGCCACGCACGCTGACGAAGCGGCCCTCGCCCTGGTCGCGCTCGACGCTCACGCCCGGCAGGCGCTGGGTGGCCTCGGCGACGTTCTGGTCCGGCAGCTGGGCCACGCCGTCGGCGTGCACGGTGCTCTGCACGCTGTCGGAACGCCGCTGCTCCTTGAGTGCCTGGTCGATGCTGGCGGCCTGGCCGATCACTTCGACATGCTCGTCGGCCGCCCACAGTGGGGTGGCGGCGATGGCCAGCGCCAGGACGCTGACGGTAAAACCCGCACGGCGGGCATTGAGTTGGCGTTTGTACATGCTGATCTCCCCAGATAAGCGTTGCGGCCGGACCAGTGCCCGGCGACCTGGGGCGCAAGCTAGGAGCCGCGGATGACGCTTCTGTGACAGGGTCTCGGCGCAGGCCCGATTTGCCGGGGTTTTCCCGCCGATCTGAGCCGAAATGACCCAGGCGCAGGCCTTCCTGGTAGGCCGGGTGAAACCCGCGAGCCCGCACCAACGCGGGTTTGACCCGCCCTACCCTGGGCCCGGGAAAAATAATCGGCATCTGCCCTGAGCCGATTCGACCTCCCCCGCTGCAACCATTCGGTCACATGGCTCTGCTCTGCTGACGCCCGAACCTCTTGCGCGGAGCCCACCATGCCCACCCTGTTCGGTCTGCATCGCCTGAAACTGGCCGCCCTGCTGCTGGCCGCCAATGCCGCCCTGCTGCTGCACCTGGGCGCCGGCGACCTCAAGCCGATGGGCGACTGGGTGTGGCTGGACATCCTCGGCGAAGGTGGCTCTGCCCTGCTCTGCCTGGTCTGGCTCGGCCTGGTACTGAAGAGCCGGCCCGCCGGGCGGGTGACCAACTTCCTCGCCCTGGGCCTGGGGCTGGTGTTCCTCTCCTGGTGGGTGGACGCCCTCGACGAGTTCATCCTGCTGCCGGATAGCATCAGCTGGGACCACTGGCTGGAGTCGGCGCCCATGCCGCTCGGCCTGGTCCTGCTGACCCTCGGCATCTACCACTGGCACCGCGAACAACTGGCCATCAGCGCGCAGATGGAAAAGCGCGAGCGGCTGTTCCGCGAGCACCTGCTGTTCGACAAGCTGACCCCGCTGAACACCGCCGACTACCTGCGCCGGCAACTGCAGCAGAGCCTGGCCGAGGCGCGCGCCGAGCAGCAGCCGTTGTCGCTGGTGATCCTCGACCTCGACGACTTCAGCCAGATCAACCGCCTGCATGGCCACGCCGAGGGCGACCGCGTGCTGCAGGCGCTGACCCAGCTGCTGCTGCTCAACCTGCGCCACCGCGACCTGCTCTGCCGCCTGGCCGGTGATCGTTTCGTGGTGCTGTTACCCAATACCGGCGCACGCGAAGCGCAACTGCTGGCCGAGGAGCTGCGCCTGGCCGTGGCGCACCTGGCGTACAAGGCCCGCGCCCATGGCGAGCGCCTGCAGCTGCAGGCCAGCACGGCCGCCGTGATGGCCTTGCAGGACGATGCCGATGGCCTGCTGCAACGTCTCAACCTGGCGTTGGCCAAGGCCAAGCAGCCGCCCTACGCGCACAGCGCCTGAGGCCGCCGCCATGACCCTGCCGACCGACTGGTACGAATGCGACAGCCGCTTCATCCCCGGCCACTGGCAGCCGGCCGTGCTGCTCGACCTGGCCCTGTCGCGCGGTATCGACAGCCACCGCCTGCTGCGCGGCAGCGGCCTGTTCCACGAGGACATCCTCAGCGGCCAGGCGCGCCTGAGTCCGCAGCAGTTCCTCTGCCTGATCGACAACGCGCGGCGCCTGCTCGAGGCCGACGACAGCAGCTTCCTGTTCGGCCAGCGCCTGCTGCCGGGACACTACGGCCCGGCCAGCCATGCCCTGCAGCATGCCGCCGACCTGCGCCAGGCGCTGGACGTGCTCGCCGACCAGCGCGCCCTGCTCAGCCCGCTGCTCAGCCCGCGCCTGCTGCTTGACGAGCAGTACCTGTACCTGTACTGGCTGGACAGCTGTGGCATCGGCGCCCAGCGGCGCTTCCTGCTGGAAGCCTCGTGCACCGCGCTGGTGGCCATGAGCCGCTGGCTGGCCGGCCAGGCCCTGCCCTGGCAATGCAGCTTCAGCCACGCCCAGCCGCGCTACGTGGAGCAGTACTGGGTACACCTGGGCGAGACGGTACGCTTCGACGCGCCGCTGGACCTGATGCGCCTGCCACGCGAGTACCTGCACCAGCCCTGGCCCGGCGCGGCGCTCACCGCCGGGCGCGCCGCGCAGCAGCAGGGCCTGGCGCAGCTCGATGCCCTGGGCTTTCGCGCCGGCCTGCTGGATCGCCTGTACAGCTACCTGCTGGCGCATATCCGCGAACAGCTGCAGCTGGAGGGTGTGGCCCTGGCCCTGGGCATGAGCGCCTCGACCCTCAAGCGCAAGCTGCAGAAGCACGGCACGCATTTCCAGGAACAGCTGGACCAGGCGCGCAAGCACGTCGCCCTGTACCTGTACCAGGTGCGCGGCTATGGCAACGAGGAAGTCGCCGCCTACCTGCAGTTCAACGACACCACCAACTTCCGCCGCTCGTTCAAGCGCTGGACCGGCCTGGTGCCGAGCCAGGCGCGGCAGATGTTCGGGCTGTAGCGCGGCGAAGCTCGGCAACTCGGGGTCGCATCCGCGACGGATCGCCGCAGGCTTAGGGTGTAAGCTTGTGACCATCCAGTCACAGGAGTACTTCATGGCCCTCGGCGTTTTCGACCTGTTCAAGATCGGCATCGGCCCCTCCAGCTCGCACACCGTGGGGCCGATGCGCGCCGCCGCGCGCTTCGTCGACGGCCTGCGGCGCGAGGGGCTGCTGGCAGCCACCGCCAGCCTCAAGGTCGAGCTGTACGGTTCGCTCGGCGCCACCGGCAAGGGCCACGGCAGCGACAAGGCCGTGCTGCTGGGCCTGGAAGGCGAGCAGCCGGATACGGTCGATACCGCCACCATCGACAGCCGCCTGGCCGCTCTGCGCGCCAGCGGCCAGCTGCAACTGGGCGGCGAGAAGACCATCCGCTTCGTCGAGAAGGAGCACCTGGCACTGATCAGGAAGCCCCTGGACTACCACCCCAACGGCATGATCTTTCGCGCCTTCGACGCCGCCGGCCTGCAGCTCCGCGCCCGCGAGTACTACTCGGTGGGCGGCGGCTTCGTGGTGGACGAGGAAGCAGCCGGCGCCGACCGCATCGTCGAGGACCGCACCGAGCTGGCCTACCCCTTCAAGACCGCCAGGCAGCTGCTGGCGCTGTGCGCCGAGCACAACCTGTCGATCAGCCAACTGATGCTGGCCAACGAGGCGGCCTGGCGCCCGGAGGCGGAGACCCGCGCCGGCCTGCTGAACATCTGGCAGGTGATGCAGGACTGCGTCACCGCAGGCTGCCGCAACGAGGGCACCATGCCCGGCGGCCTCAAGGTACGCCGCCGCGCCGCCGCCCTGCACCGCCAGCTCAGCCAGAACCCCGAGGCCAGCCTGCGCGACCCGCTGACGGTGATGGACTGGGTCAACCTCTACGCCCTGGCGGTCAACGAGGAGAATGCCAGTGGCGGCCGTGTGGTCACCGCGCCTACCAATGGCGCGGCCGGCATCGTGCCGGCGGTGCTGCACTACTACCGGCGCTTCGTGCCGGGCGCCAATGACGACGGGGTGGTGCGTTTCCTGCTCACCGCCGCGGCCATCGGCATCCTGTACAAGGAAAACGCCTCGATCTCCGGCGCCGAAGTCGGCTGCCAGGGCGAGGTCGGGGTGGCCTGTTCGATGGCCGCCGGGGCGCTGTGCGAAGTGCTGGGTGGAACCATCCAACAGGTGGAGAACGCTGCCGAGATCGGCATGGAGCACAACCTGGGACTGACCTGCGACCCGGTCGGCGGGCTGGTCCAGGTGCCGTGCATCGAGCGCAACGCCATGGGCTCGATCAAGGCGATCAACGCCGCGCGCATGGCCCTGCGCGGTGACGGCCAGCACTTCATCTCACTGGATCGGGTGATCCGCACCATGCGTGATACCGGCGCGGACATGAAGAGCAAGTACAAGGAAACCGCCAGGGGGGGCCTGGCGGTCAACATCATCGAGTGCTGAGGCTTCAGTCGGGACGGAAGTCGGTCAGCAGGCGCAGGTAGGAGGTCAGGCTCTTGCCAGCGATGGTGCCCTGGTAGCCGTGGCTGTCGAACTGAGTGCTCTTGATCAGGTCGACGCGGTAACGCGGGTTGCGCTCGTAGGTGCGGCCCAGGGTGCTGGTCGCTCGGCTGTTGAACAGGTCGGCGCTGACGATGACGAACTCGCGCGGCTTACGTCGGCCGTTGGCACCACTGTTGTTGGGGCTGCTGAAGATGTCGCCGGTGGCGGTCATCGCGCTGCTGTACTGCTCGCGGCCACGCAGGCTGGTCTTGCCGGCACCAATGACGAACTGGCCGCTCTGCGGGCGGAACTTGTCGCCGCTGGTCAGGTAGCTGGCCAGCACGTCATACAGCGCCCAGCTGCTGCCAGTGCCGCGCTCGGCATTGCGCAGGTCGAAGACGAATACGCCGCCGGTGCCGATCACTTCCATTTCCACCTGGCCCAGTGTGGGATTGTCCTTGACCAGCAGCCCGGTGTTCTCGTCGACGCCATAGGCGAAGGGCACGCCGGTGTAGTCGGCCAGGCGCACGATACGGCCCTGGCGCCCGCGCTCGCTGAAGTGGGTGTCGAGCAGACCGTGGTTGAAGAAGCCGAAGCCGCCTTGCGGGTCATAGGACAGGTCATCGCCGGAGGGCGTGGTGTAGGGCCCGTAGCGCAGCGCCTCGTAGCTCTCGCCGCCGGTGACCATCGGCCCGTCGACCATGATCGCGGTGCCGGCGCTGGTACCGGCCAATACGGCGCCCGCGTTGTACTTGGCGCGGATCGCCGCCAGTGCCGGGGTGTCGGCGCGGCTGCCGGTCTGCAGGGTCTGCACCAGGCGTGACTGGTCACCACCGCCGAAGAAGAAGCCGGTCATGCCGTTGATCTGGTTGACCACGGTCGGGTTGCTGCTGTTGGCGATGTTGTCCAGGTCGATGGGAATCCACTGCGCGTCCGCCGCGCCGTAGGTCTTCAGCAGGTTGGCGTAATACAGGCCGTTGGCCCTGGAGTTGGCCGCGTTGGCGGTGCCGGCATCCGGGTCCTGGCTCTCCGGAATCGAGGCAGCGGTGATCACGCCGATCTTGGCCTGGCCACTACCTCCGGCCAGTTGGATAAAGCGTTGGTACAGCGCGGTGTTGTCGTCCTTGAGCCCGCCTCCCACCAGCAGCAGCGCTCCGGCCGCATGCCCCAGACCGGGGATCAATGCCATGACCAGAACGGCCTGGCGACACAGCTTGCTCAGTTTCATCTTCAGTTCTCCGTGGCTGCAGCGGCTGCAGCGTTGTTGTTGTGGATGTCGTACAACGGGTACTGCGAAAACGGCTGGATCAATAAACGCTGAAACGCTGGAAATAGCGGCGCTCGATGCGGCGATAGACGCCGTTGTCGAGGATCGCCAGCAGGGCCTGGTCGAGGCCCTCGCGCAGGGCGTCGTCACCCTTGCGCACGGCAATGCCCTGGCCCTTGCCGAAGAAGCGTGGCGCGCTGACGGCATTGCCGACCCGCTCGAAGCCCTGGCCGCGCGGGGTTTGCAGGAAACCGAAATAGCCGGACACGGCGTCATCCAGCACCAGGTCGACGTCGCCGCGCTGCAGGGCCTGGTAGGTGTCGGCGGCACTGGCGAAGCGCAGGACCGCCACATGCGCCTGGTAGCGCGCGGTGAGAAAGCGGTCGTAAGTGGTCTCGCGCTGCACGCCCACACGTTTGCCGCGCAGACGGCGCGGGGTGACGATCACCTCGTTGATCGCCCCCTCGCGGGCGAAGAAGAAGGCTGGGGTCTGGGCATATTTGCGAGTGAAATCGACCTGCTGCTGGCGTTCCTCGGTGATCGACATCGAGGCCAGGATCAGGTCGGTGCGCCCTTGCTGCAGGGCGGGAATCAGGTCGTCCCAGGCGAAGCGCTGCAGTTCGCAACGGCGCTGCATCTGCGCGCACAGGGCATGGGCGATATCCACGTTGAAGCCCTTGAGATGGCCCTGCGGGTCGACTTCCTCGAAGGGGGGAAACTGTCCTTCCATGGCAATGCGCAGGGGCTCGGCATGAACCGGGCACATCAGCAGCATCGCGATCAGCAGGTAAGGCATTCTCATGGCTCAGTCCCGTGAGAAAAAAAGGCGCCGGGCCGGCGCCTCAAGGCCAAAGGAGCATTCGTAGCAGACCTTGAATCAAAGCTGTCGGCGCCCACGGGCACCGACGCCCTGGCAACGTCCCACGCCCAGCGATCACGCGGGGCGTGGGGCGGCCGTCAGAGGATGCTCAGCGGGTAGTCGACGATCACGCGGAACTCGTGCAGATCGCCTTCGCCCTGATCATCGTTGGCGTAGTGGAAGGCCTGACGCAGGCGGATCGACAGGTCCTTGGCCGGACCTTCCTGAACCACGTACTTGATGTCGATGTCGGTCTCGCTGTGCTCGCCGTCTTCGCCGTAGTAGCCGACGTAGCCACCATTGACGTCGGCGTCGGTGCCGTCGATGTCGCTGCCCTTGACGTAGGTGACCTTGGTGGTCAGGCCGGGGATGCCCAGGCCGGCCCAGTCATAGCCGTAGCCGATGCGCCAGGACTTCTCGTTGGGCGCGTTGAAGTCGGAGTACTGCATGGAGTTGGCAAGGAAGATCGAGTCGCCACCCACGTAGTCGAACGGGGTGTCGCCGTTGACGCGCTGGTAGGCCAGCAGGATCGAGTGCGAACCCAGGCCATAGGTGGCCGCCAGGCTGTAGGTGGTGTTGTCGATGTCACCCTGCAGGGCATCGCCGGTATCGCTGGTGCGGTACAGGTTGAGGTCGAAGTTCAGGCTCTGCCCTTCGCTGATGCCGAGGGTGTAGTTGAGGTTGCCGTAGTACTGGTTCCAGGTGTCCTCGAAGCGCGAGGCATAGAGGCCCAGGCTGAGGTCGTCGTTGACGCTGTACCAGCCGCCGGCGAAGTCGATGGTCTTGCCCGCTTCACCACTGCCGTAGTTGACCAGCAGCTCGTCGTCGCTGTTGGTCGAGTTGCGATTGTTGTAGGCAGTGAAGTGACCAGCCTCCAGAGCCAGGCCGTCGATCTCGTCGCTGGCAACGTGGAAGCCGGTGGCGGTTTCCGGCAGCAGGCGGCTGTGCGAGGTGGCGAATACCGGCGCCTCGGTACGCATCTCGCCATACTTCAGCACGGTTTCGGAGATGCGCAGTTTGGCCGCGCCGCCGGCCTCGCCGTATTCATCCTGGGCACGACCTTCGTCGCTGACCGGCAGCAGGCCGGTGCCGGTACGGCCACGGCCGCTGTCCAGCTTGATGCCCATGTAGCCGTAGGCATCGGCGCCGAAGCCGACGGTGCCCTGGGTGAAGCCGGAGGCGTACTCCGCCATCACGCCATGCGCCCACTCCTCGCGGTAGCTCTGGCTGCCCGGCTTGTTCTTGAAGTCGCGGTTGAAGTAGTAGTTGCGGTTCAGCAGGTTCAGCTCACTGTCTTCGATAAAGCCCTTGGCGTCGGCCTGCCCGGCCATGGCCAGCTGGGTGCTGGCGGCCGCGACCGCCAGTGCGAGACAGCTCAGTTTCACAAGGTTCATGCCTTACTCCGTTTTTGGGTGTGTTGGCGGGCCGTTGCGGCCCTTTCTGGTTTTTGCCCGGTCAGACAAAGAGTTCCGGCGTCAGCACCGGTGGACGTGCGCCCCTGTTGATCACCGCCTCCAGGCACAGGCGCGAATCGCCGTCCGGCCAGCAGACGAAATAACCCGCGCTTTTCTGCCGCTTCAGGCGGAAACGCCACTCCCGCTCGGCCAGCCCGCCGACATCGCGCAGGTCGCGCTGCAGGTCGATCACGGCGTAGAAACCGGCCGGCGTCTCGACCCGCTCCAGCACGCGAGTGCTGTCGTCGAACAGGGCCTCAGCCACCGGCGGGCGGTCCTGCAGCAGCTTGTCCAGGGCGAAGATCTCCAGGTGATTCAGTTGCATGGCTCACTCTCGTTGGGCATTGCGCGGGCATGAGCTGCCCGTTTCGCCCCGCCGTGACGGGGCGATTTCCGCGTAATCCGGTATGACTCAGGTGGACTGGGCGAGGCCGATCAGGCGCGCCAGACTGTGGGCCGCTTCCTCGCGGGTCAGCGGGCGCTCGGGCTCGAAGCGCCCATCGGCGGCTTCGAGCCAGCCTTCGCCAACCAGCAGGGCGGCCGCCTCGGCCATCGGCGCCGGCAACCCACCAACATCGCTGAGGCTGGCCCGGCGCTGCAGCGGCGCGCGGCGGAAGCGCTCGACCAATGCCTTGCAGGCCAGTGCCCATTCGCCGCGGCTGACCGCGCGCTCACCGTCGAAGCGCCCGCCGGCCTGCAGCCAACCATTGGACACGACCACCTCGATCTGCTCGCGCAGCGGATGCTCGGCGGGCACGTCGGCCAGTTTCGGCAGCTTGTCCAGCGCCGGCTCGGCGGCCAGGGTCATCTGCAGCGCGTTGGCCAGCTCATAGCGGGTCAGGGCGCGTTTGGGCTCGAAGCGGTTGGCGGCGTCGCTGGTCATCAGGCCACGGAAGGCCACCGCCCGCACGGCGTCGGGCCAGCGGCTGGCGGCGGCATCGCTCGGGCTGCTGCGCGCCGGGTCGCCGAGGAAGGCATCCACCGGGGCAATGTCCAGGCGCACGTTCTGCACCGTGTAGTTGGTCAGCGAATCGTGGAAGCGGCTGTGGGCCTGGAAGCCCGGCGCCTCGCTGAACACGAAGCGGTAGCCATAGTGGTAGCCGTTGGCCGGGTTGTAGCGGGTCATCAGGCCGACCTGGCGGGTGGCGGTGTTGTCGGCCAGGCCATAAAGCACCGCGCGCGAGATGGCGGAGACCGCCGACAGGTCAGTGAGCAGCTGGTTGCCCACCAGGTACTCGTTGCCGGCGCTGATCACTTCCTTGCCGTCCGCCGGCTGGATGCGCCCGCTGTTCAGGTCGTAGCGATCGCCGTCGCCAAGCATGGCCAGGCGCACGTTTTCCAGGCGCGTGCCATACAGGCCGAATTCCTTGCGCGCCTCGGCGGCATCCATCACCGTCAGGTAGCCCTCGCCGAGCACCTGCAGCTGGCCGCCGGGCTGGACCCAGAGCGCGGTATTGGTATCCAGACCGAAACCACGCGCCGGCTGCTGGCCGACCAGGTAGCTGGCCATGCGCGCGGCACGGCCGGTGCTGGTTTCCTCGATCTGGTCGAAGTGCTGGTCGATGATGCCGGCCTTGAACAGGCCCGCGCCCTTGAGCAGCGCCGTGCCGCGCTGGTCGGCCCTGGCTGCCACACCGAAGTCCAGGGTGTCCATCACCACGCCATAGGCGGTGGGCATGGTGGCGCCGAGAATGCTCGCCCCGGCGCTGGTACCGGCCACCACGCCACCACGATCGAACACGCCACGCACCGCCTTGAGGGTCAGCGACTCGCTGCCGTCAGCGTTGTACAGGGCGCGAGCGATGCGCGCCTGATCGCCGCCGACGAACCACACGGCGCTGGCCTCGGTCAGTGGCTTGAGCACGGCCGCATCGTTCATGGTGTTCTGGTAGTTCTGCTTGTCGATGCCGACGATGCTGATGCGCTCGGCCGGCACGCCCAGGGCCTGCAGCTCGGCCTGGAAGCGCTTGCTCGAACCCAGGCTGCCGCTGGCCGTTGGCATGATGGCGATGCGCGCCTGCTGGCGGCCGCCGGCCAGCTCGATGAGCTTCTCGTAGACCTCGCTGTTGCTGGCCCGCAGCATGCCGCCGACGGCCAGCAGGTGGCCTTCGGCCAGGACTGGCGCGGCATGGCCAGCCAGGATCAGGGCGGCGAGCAAGGCGCCGGATTTAGCGTGCATTCTCATGTTCTTGTTGCTCTTGTTCTGATGAATACGGGCTTTCGTCGGCTGCCTGGGCAGCGCTCGATATGATTTATTTTTTTCAAGAAATCATATTTTTGAAATCTTGTATATCAAGCCATTTCCTTCGACAAGCCCCGAGTCGACCTCCTTTCATAACCATTCGATCAGCTTATAAAGCCGAAAACCGTCTATTCAGAGGCTTACACCAACGCACACCAAGATGAATTATTTTTTTCACAAAAAAGCCTTGTTGACACAAATTTTTCTTGATCTTAGTTTTGCTGACACACCGCGTGTCACCACCCCCGCTTGATCAGCGGGCTCACCAGGCCGGCACTGCAACACCGACCCAAGCGCCCGCCATGCGGCGGGCTTCACCGCCACCACAGGAGTTACAAGATGAACAAGATTGCTCTGCTCGGCGCCCTGGCGCTGTCCGCCTGCGCCACCCTGGCCCAGGCTCAGGACACGCTGCGTATCGGCATCGAGGCGGCCTACCCGCCCTTCGCCTTCAAGACCCCGGAAGGGCAGATCAGCGGTTTCGACTACGACATCGGCAATGCGCTGTGCGCCGAGATGCAGGTGAAGTGCGAGTGGGTCGAGCAAGCCTTCGACGGCCTGATCCCCTCGCTCAAGGTGCGCAAGGTCGACGCGGTGCTGTCGTCCATGTCGATCACCCCGGACCGCCTGAAGTCGGTCGACTTCACCAAGAAGTACTACCACACCCCCGGCAAGCTGGTGATGAAGGCCGGCAGCGAGATCAAGGACCCGCTGGTCGACCTGAAAGGCAAGAAGGTCGGCGTGCAGCGCGCCTCCACCTATGACCGCTACGCCAGCGATCGCTTCGCCGATGCCGGCATCGAGGTGGTGCGCTACGGTTCGCAGAACGAGGCCTTCCTCGACCTCGCCTCCGGCCGCATCGATGCCTCCCTGGCCGACGTGGTGAACATCAGCGAAGGCTTCCTCAAGACCGAGGCTGGCAAAGGCTTCGCCCTGGTCGGTCCGGACTTCAACGAGCACAAGTACTTCGGCAACGGCGCCGGCATCGCCGTGCGCAAGGGCGATACCGCCACCGCGGATAAATTCAGCGCAGCCATCGCCGCCCTGCGTGCCAACGGCAAGTACCAGGAAGTACAGGGCAAATACTTCGCTTACGACATCTACGGTCAGTAAGCACCTGCCGCCGAAGGGGTATCCGCCGAGGTGCGGATACCCCTTTTTTCATGGGGCCGTGCGCCGCGCCCATCGGATACACTGCAGCCCTTCATCAGCAGGACGCCCCTCAGCATGACGCCCGCCCCGAGCAATATCACGGTCTACGCCTCCCCGGTGATGCGCAAGCTCGCCGCCGTCGCCCCCGACCTGCAGCCCTCGCTGCGCAAGGTGGCTGACTTCATCCTGCGCCACCCGCTGAAGGCCGCGACCCTGACCATCGAGGAACTGGCGCAGGCCACCGACACCTCACCGGCAGCGGTCAACCGCCTGGCGCGCGCCATGCAGCTTGGCGGCTTCAGCGCCCTGAAGACGGCGCTGGTGGCGACCCTGCAAGACCTGGTCTCGCCGGTGGACAAGCTGCGCAACGAACTGGCCCAACGCAGCGATGGCAGCTTCGGCCTGCATGAACAGATGCGCATCGCCGGCAGCAACCTGGGCAGCACCGCCAACGGCAACAGCCAGGACACCTTCGCCGCCTTCGTCGAGGTGCTGGCCGCGGCACGCCGGGTGTACATCCTCGGCTTCGGCAACAGTGCCTACCTGGCCGGCCTGGCCGCCGCCAACCTGGTGCCCTACTGCGCCGATGCGGTGGCGGTCAGCATGGAAGGCGGTAACGAGAATGCTGCCTACCGCCTGGCCAGCATCACCGCCGAGGACGCCCTGCTGGCCATCTCCCTGCCACGCTATTCGCTGGATACCCTGCAGCTGGCGCGCTATGCCCTGGAGCGTGGCGCCAAGGTGCTGGCCATCACCGACTCACCGGCCTCGCCGTTGGCGCCGATCGCCGATCACAGCCTGTTCGCCACTGCCGAGCATCCGGTGCTGATCAGCTCCAACATCGCCGTGCTGGCGCTGATCGAGAGCCTGGTGGCGGCCGTAATGACGCGCAACAAGGAAGCCGTGCGCCTGGCCGCCGAGCTGACCGAGAGCGTGCTGTCCTACCTGCACGTGCCGAACCAGGAGCCGCCACGGCGCAAGCGGCCGCGCAAGCGCGGCGACTGATTGCCCACATTGCGGAGCGGCGACCCGCTCTCAAGCCGATTACGGCGTGTGCCGGTACTTTCGGTTTCGCCCTGCTGGGCGACTCACTTTTCTTTGTTTGCGGATCGCCGCCCGGCGCAAAGAAAAGTAAGCAAAAGAAAACGCCCCCCGACATCCGGGCCTGGCCTGCGGCCAGGCTTCCCTCGCTCCGGTGCCACTCCGGAGGCCGGCTTACAAGGGCCATCCATGGCCCTTTAAGCCTCTCGCCGCATCCCTGCGGCTCGTCCCCCTGCGTACCACCTCCACTCGGCCTCCTGACGGGGACTCAAACTCCGTGCTGCCTGATAGCGCATTCTTGCCGCTATGCGGGCTGAGCCCTACTCCAAACCCGCTCGTCCCTTACCACGAAGCGGAGGTGCAAAAACGGAGGCCTCGGCCTCCGTTCTTGTCTACGCCTAACGCTCAGTGACGCAGCCGATAGCCGGTCCTGAAGATCCAGCTGACCACCGCCACACAGGCCAGCAGGAAGCCGCCGATCATGCCCAGGCTCAGCCCCAGGCTGACGTCGGCGATACCGAAGAAGGCCCAGCGAAAGGCGCTGATCAGGTACACCACCGGGTTGAACAGGGTGATCTTCTGCCACAGCTCGGGGAGCATGCTGATCGAGTAGAAACTGCCGCCGAGGAAGGCCAGCGGCGTGACGATCAGCGCCGGCACGATCTGCAGCTTCTCCCAGCCATCGGCCCACACCCCGATGATGAAGCCGAACAGGCAGAAGGTGATGGCCGTCAGCACCAGCAGCGCCAGGGCCCAGAACGGGTGGGCCAGTTCGAAATCGACGAACAGCATCGAGGTGAAGAAGATGATCAGGCCGAGGATCACCGACTTGGTCGCCGCCGCGCCGACATAGCCAACCAGGATCTCGAAGTAGGACACCGGCGCCGAGAGGATCTCGTAGATAGTCCCCGAGTACTTGGGCATGTAGATGCCGAACGAGGCGTTGCCGATGCTCTCGGTGAGCAGCGCCAGCATGATCAGGCCAGGCACGATGAAGGCGCCGTAGCTGACGCCGTGCACCTCGGTCATGCTGCTGCCGATGGCCGAGCCGAACACCACGAAGTACAGCGACGTGGAAATCACCGGGGTGGCGATGCTCTGCAGCAGGGTACGCCAGGTGCGGGCCAGCTCGAACAGGTAGATGGCCTTGATGGCATAAAGGTTCATGCGCGCTCCTTGTCGTGCACCAGGCTGACGAAGATGTCCTCCAGCGAGCTTTCGCTGGACTGCAGGTCCTTGAAGTCGATGCCGTGCTGAGCCAGGTCCTTGAGCAGCTCGGCGATGCCGGTGTGCTCGTGCTGGGCGTCGAAGGTGAACACCAGGGCATGACCGTCGTCGGTCAGCTCCAGGCCATAGCTGGCCAGCTGCGCCGGCACGCTGGCCAGCGGGTGCTTGAGCTGCAGGGTCAGCTGCTTCTTGCCGAGCTTGTGCATCAGCACCTGCTTGTCCTCCACCAGGATGATTTCGCCCTTGCGGATCACCCCGATGCGGTCAGCCATCTCCTCGGCTTCCTCGATGTAGTGGGTGGTGAGGATGATGGTCACGCCGCGCTCGCGCAGGCGCCGCACCATGTTCCACATGTCGCGGCGCAGCTCGACGTCGACGCCGGCGGTGGGCTCGTCGAGAAACAGGATCGACGGTTCGTGGCTCAATGCCTTGGCGATCATCACCCGGCGCTTCATGCCGCCGGACAGTTCGAAGATCTTGGCGTCGCGCTTGTCCCACAGCGACAGGTCCTTGAGCAGCTGCTCCAGGTACTGTGGGTCAGGTTTCTTGCCGAACAGACCGCGGCTGAACCTGACCGTGGCCCAGACCGTCTCGAACACGTCGTTGACCAGCTCCTGCGGCACCAGGCCGATGGCCGAGCGCGCGGCGCGGTAGTCGGCCTTGATATCAAAGCCGGCGACCCGCACCCTGCCTTCGCCCGGATTGACGATGCCGCAAATGATGCTGATCAGGGTGGTCTTGCCGGCGCCGTTGGGGCCCAGCAGGGCGAAGATCTCGCCTTTGCGGATCTCCAGATTGATGTGCTTGAGGGCGGAGTGACCGGACTTGTAGGTCTTGCTCAGGTTCTCGACCGCGATTACCGATTCCACGGCGGCTCCTTGGTCTGGCGGGAAAACAGCGATTGTAGAGCAGGAAGCATCACCATCGCTCGCCAAGCCTGACGCAACGGCC
Source organism: Pseudomonas stagnisoli (assembly GCF_048595745.1). Classification (NCBI taxonomy): domain Bacteria; kingdom Pseudomonadati; phylum Pseudomonadota; class Gammaproteobacteria; order Pseudomonadales; family Pseudomonadaceae; genus Pseudomonas; species Pseudomonas stagnisoli. Next base: position 986,269 of record NZ_CP184361.1, on the reverse strand, counting down.
AGGTATCAACGGCGCTTGTTATGGGAACGCAGCTTGTAGCGGTCGCCGGGGTGGAGCAGGCGGGCGTAGCTGACCAGGTGCTCGTCCGACCAGGTACGGCGGATCATCGACAGGCAGGGTGCGGCCGGGTCGATGTCCAGCCAGGCGGCGGTCTGCGCATCGACCAGCACCGCCTCGACCACATGCTCGACATCGGAGATCGGGCAGCTGGCCACCAGCACCTCGTTGGGCGTCTGCTGGCTGAAATCGCTGTCCAGGTAATGCGGCACCCAGCGCGGGTTGACGAAGCGGTCTTCCAGCTGGATCGGCACGCCATCCTCGCGGTGCACCAGGATGCTGTGGAACACCTGGGCGCCCAGGCGCAGGCCGAGGCGCAAGGCCACCTCGTCGTCAGCCGCCAGCGCCTCGCAGCGCAGCACGTCGTTGCTGTAGGCATGGCCACGGCCGCGCACCTCGGCGGCGATGTTCATCACCTCGTGCAGCGAGGATTCGGCCTTGCGGTCGGTGACGAAGGTACCGAGGCCGGCCTGGCGCACCAGGTAGCCCTGCTGCACCAGGTTGTTGATCGCCTTGTTGGCGGTCATGCGGCTGACGGCGAAGTCGCGCGCCAGCTGCTCCTCCGGGGGAATCTGGTGGTGAACCGGGTAGGCGCCGCCGCGAATGCGTTCGAGCAGGAAGTCCTCGATGGCCTTATAGCGCGGGGTGCTGCTGGTCACGGTGGCTCCTTGGAAATACCCGGTTGCGGCGGATGATAACGGAGCTTGCCTGCCCTCTCCCAGCGCGAGACGCGGGTCGCGTAGGGTGGAAATCCGCGCAGCGATTTCCACCGGGCCCGGCAGGTGGAAAGCCTGCGGCGTTTTCCACCCTACTCCTAGCGGGAGAACGAGCTTTCCGTAGCCCCGCTCCCCTATCACATCAGCCCACCGACGGCAGCAGCCCGGCCGGCAGCAACGGCGTCAGCACCCGCTCGGCCAGCAGGGCGTCGGCGGCGGCGATGTCCGGGGCGAAGAAGCGATCCTCGACGTAGTAGGGCACCCTGGCGCGCAGGATCGCGCGGGCCTGCTCCAGCGCCGGCGAGCTGTGCAGGCCCTCGCGGAAGTCCAGGCCCTGGCAGGCGCCCAGCCATTCCACGGCGAGCACGCCGCGGGTGTTGGCGGCCATGTCCCACAGGCGCTTGCCTGCATTCGGCGCCATCGACACGTGGTCTTCCTGGTTGGCCGAGGTGGGCAGGCTGTCGACGCTGTGCGGATGGGCCAGGGCCTTGTTGTCGCTGGCCAGAGCCGCGGCCGTGACCTGGGCGATCATGAAGCCGGAGTTGACCCCGCCATTGGCCACCAGGAAGGGCGGCAGCTGCGACATGTGCTTGTCCATCATCAACGAGATGCGCCGTTCGGACAGCGAGCCCATTTCCGCAATCGCCAGGGCGATATTGTCGGCGGCCATTGCCACCGGCTCGGCGTGGAAATTGCCGCCGGAAATCACCTCGCCCTCGGCGGCGAACACCAGCGGGTTGTCCGACACCGCGTTGGCCTCAACGCCGAGCACCTCGGCGGCCTGGCGCAGCTGGGTCAGGCAGGCGCCCATCACCTGCGGCTGGCAGCGCAGCGAATAGGGGTCCTGCACCTTGTCGCAGGCGGCATGGGAGCGACCGACTTCGCTGCTGGCGCCGAGCAGGTGACGGTAGGCGGCGGCCGCGTCGATCTGGCCTTTCTGCCCACGGGCGGCATGGATGCGCGCATCGAAGGGCGCGCGCGAGCCCAGCGCCGCCTCCACGGTGAGGGCGCCGCAAACGCTGGCGGCGGCGTACAGGTCCTCGGCCTCGAACAGCCCGCGCAGGGCATAGGCGGCGGACACCTGGGTACCGTTGAGCAGGGCCAGGCCCTCCTTGGCGGCCAGGGTCATGGGTTCCAGGCCGGCCACGGCCAGGGCCTCGGTCGCCGGCAGCCATTCACCTTTATGCCGCGCCTGGCTCTCGCCGAGCAGCACCAGCGACATATGCGCCAGCGGCGCCAGGTCACCGGAAGCTCCCACCGAGCCTTTCAGCGGGATATGCGGGTAAACCTCGGCGTTGACCAGGGCGATCAGCGCCTCGATCACCTGGCGCCGGATGCCGGAGAAGCCGCGCGCCAGGCTGTTGATCTTGAGCAGCATGATCAGCCGCACCATGGCATCACTGAGCGGCTCGCCGATGCCGGCGGCATGCGACAGCACCAGTGAACGCTGCAGTTTCTCCAGGTCGGCGGTGGCGATGCGGGTCGAGGCCAGCAGGCCGAAGCCGGTGTTGATGCCATAGGCAGTGCGGCCCTCGGCGATGATCTGGTTGACGCAGGCGACGCTGGCGTCGATGGCCTCGTGGGCACTCGCGTCCAGGGTCAGGTGTACGGGGGCCTGGTAGGCGGCGCGCAGGTCGGCCAGGGTCAGCTGGCCGGGGTACAGATTCAGGGCAGTCACGTTCACTCTCCTTGACCGATCATCGGCAGGTTCAGGCCCTGCTCCTTGGCGCAATCGATGGCGGTCTGGTAGCCGGCATCGGCGTGGCGCATCACCCCGGTGCCCGGGTCGTTGGTCAGCACGCGAGCGATGCGCGCGGCGGCCTCGTCGGTGCCATCGCAAACGATGACCATACCGGAATGCTGGGAGAAGCCCATGCCCACGCCGCCGCCATGGTGCAAGGACACCCAGGTGGCGCCGCTGGCGGTGTTGAGCAGGGCGTTGAGCAGCGGCCAGTCGGACACGGCGTCGGAGCCATCCATCATCGCCTCGGTCTCGCGGTTGGGGCTGGACACCGAGCCGGAGTCCAGGTGGTCGCGGCCGATGACGATAGGCGCGCTCAGCTCACCGGAACGCACCATCTCGTTGAACGCCAGGCCGAGCTTGGCGCGAAGCCCCAGGCCGACCCAGCAGATGCGCGCCGGCAGGCCCTGGAAGCTGATGCGTTCGCGGGCCATGTCCAGCCAGCGGTGCAGGTGGGCGTCGTCCGGGATCAGTTCCTTGATCTTGGCGTCGGTCTTGTAGATGTCCTGCGGATCACCGGACAGCGCCGCCCAGCGGAACGGGCCGACGCCACGGCAGAACAGCGGGCGGATATAGGCCGGAACGAAACCGGGGAAGTCGAAGGCGTTGGCCACGCCCTCCTCTTTCGCCATCTGGCGGATGTTGTTGCCGTAGTCGAAGGTCGGCACGCCTTGCTTCTGGAAGTCGAGCATGGCCTGCACATGCACGGCCATGGACTGCTTGGCGGCCTTGACCACCGCTTGCGGGTCGGTCTGCGCGCGGTCGCGGTACTGCTCCCAGGTCCAGCCGATCGGCAGGTAGCCGTTGAGCGGATCGTGGGCGCTGGTCTGGTCGGTGACCATGTCCGGGCGAACCCCGCGCTTGACCAGCTCCGGCAGGATCTCGGCGGCGTTGCCCAGCAGGGCCACGGAGATGGCCTTGCCTTCGGCGCAGTACCTGGCGATACGCGCCAGGGCGTCGTCGAGGTCCTTGGCCTGCTCGTCGACGTAGCGGCTGCGCAGGCGGAAGTCGATGCGCGACTGCTGGCACTCGATATTCAGCGAGCAGGCGCCGGCCAGGGTAGCGGCCAGCGGCTGGGCGCCGCCCATGCCGCCAAGGCCGGCGGTCAGTACCCAGCGGCCGGTGAGGTTGCCGCCGTAGTGCTGGCGACCAGCCTCGACGAAGGTCTCGTAGGTACCCTGGACGATGCCCTGGCTGCCGATATAGATCCAGCTGCCGGCAGTCATCTGGCCGTACATGGCCAGCCCCTTGGCATCCAGCTCGTTGAAGTGTTCCCAGGTCGCCCAGTGCGGCACCAGGTTGGAATTGGCGATCAGCACGCGCGGCGCGTTGGCGTGGGTCTTGAACACGCCGACCGGCTTGCCGGACTGCACCAGCAGGGTCTCGTCATCGTTCAGTTCCTTCAGGGTCTCGACGATCTTGTCGTAGCACGCCCAGTTGCGCGCGGCGCGGCCGATGCCGCCGTACACCACCAGCTCCTTGGGGTTCTCGGCCACCTCCGGGTCGAGGTTGTTCATCAGCATGCGCAGCGGCGCTTCGGTCAGCCAGCTCTTGGCATTCAGCGTGGTGCCGCGCGGGGCGCGGATTTCAACGTCGCGGTATCGGGTGGTCACAGCGGTTTCCTCTTGTTGTTCGGCGCTCAGAGGCTGAGCAGATGGATCAGGCGCGCCGCCGCCTTGGCGGTGCGGCTATCGATGTCGTGTTCGGGGTTGAGCTCGGCGAAGTCGGCCAGGCGCAGCTTGCCGCTGGCCTTGAGCCGTTCGAGCAGCGGCTCCAGCAGCTCCAGGCGCACGCCACGCGCGGCCGGGGCGCTGACGCCGGGCGCCTCGCAGGCCGGCAGCACGTCGATGTCGAAGGTCAGGTAGAGGGCGTCGCAGCCGGCGGCGAAGGCGTCCAGCTCGGCGCCGATGGCGTCCAGGGTCGATTCGCGGATCTCGCGGTCCTCGCGCACCAGCACGCCCAGCTCGGCAGCGCGGGCAAACAGTGCGCGGGTATTGCTGGCTCGGCTTATCCCTAAGCAGGCATAGCGGAACGGCCAGCCGCGCGCGGCGCTGGCCTCGGCGATCTGCGCGAAGGGCGTGCCGGAGGAATGCACGTGGGCCGGGTCGCGCAGGTCGAAATGGGCGTCGAAATTAACGATGCCGATACGCGGTGCGGCTTGGCCGCTCAGATGCTCGGCTAGCCCCAACCAGCTGCCGAAGGCCACCTCGTGGCCGCCGCCAAGGACGATGGGCAGGTGACCGGCCTCCAGCAGCGCGCAGACATTGCGCCCGAGGCGCGCCTGGGCTGCCTCCAGATCGCCGTCTTCGCAGGCCACGTCGCCCGCGTCGTAGGCCGGCGCCTGGCGATGCCAGGCCAGGTTGGCCAGGGCCTTGCGCAAGGCCTGCGGGCCACCGGCGGCACCGACACGGCCGTGGTTGCGCCGCACGCCTTCGTCGCAGGCAAAGCCGAGCAGGGCCAGACCCGGCTCGCTGTTTTCGCTCAGCGCGCGGATGCGCTGGTGCCAGCGCGGGCTGTCCGGCTCGGGGTCGATGCGGCCGGTCCAGCAGGCCATGGAAGGGCGATCAGCGTGCATGGGTAATCTCTCCGCAGAAAATGCGCTGGCGCAGGCGCCCGGCCTGCACCGCATAGGCCAGCTCGGCGGGCTGGCGGATATCCCACAGGCACAGGTCGGCGGGCGCGCCGACGGCGATGCGCCCCAGTTCCGGCAAGCCGAGGGCACGGGCGGCGTGGACGGTCATGCCGGCCAGGGCCTCGCGCGGGGTCAGGCGGAACAGGGTGCAGGCCAGATGCGCCATCAGCGTGGGCAGGCAAATCGGCGAGGTGCCGGGGTTGGCGTCGCTGGCCACGGCCATCGGCACGCCGTACTGGCGCAGCAGCTCGATCGGCGGCAGCCGGGTTTCGCGCAGCACCTGGAAGGCACCGGGCAGCAGCACGGCCACCGTGCCGGCCCCGGCCATGGCGCACACGCCGGCCTCGTCGAGGTATTCGACATGGTCGGCCGACAGTGCGCCGTAGCGCGCGGCCAGGGCGCTGCCGCCGAGATTGGACAGCTGCTCGGCATGCGCCTTGAGCGCCAGGCCATGGTCGCGGGCTGCCTGGAAGATGCGCTCGCACTGCGCTGGGGAAAAGCCGATGCCCTCGCAGAACACGTCCACCGCGTCGGCCAGGCGTTCACTGGCGGCCGCCGGGATCATCTGCTCGCAGACCAGGCTCACATAGTCGTCGGCGCGACCGGCGTATTCCGGCGGCAGCGCATGGGCGCCAAGCAAGGTGGTGGTCACCCGCACCGGGCGCAGCTGGCCCAGGCGCCGGGCCACGCGCAGCATCTTCAGCTCGTCGACCAGGGTCAGGCCGTAGCCGGACTTGATCTCGACCGTGGTCACGCCATCGGCCAGCAGCGCGTCCAGGCGCGGCAGGCTGGCGGTGATCAGCCGGTCCTCGCTGGCGGCGCGGGTGGCGCGCACGCTACTGAGGATGCCGCCACCGGCACGGGCGATCTGCTCGTAGCTGACGCCCTCCAGGCGCTGCTCGAACTCGCCGGCGCGGTCGCCGGCATACACCAGGTGGGTATGGCAGTCGACCAGGCCTGGGGTCATCACCCCGCCGCTCCCGGCCTCCTCGGCGCCGACAGCCAGCATCGGGTCAAAGTCGCGCTCGGGCCACAGGCCGGCGATGCGATCACCCTCCACCAGCACGGCCATGGGCTCGGCCAGCACCTGCAGGCCATCGAAGACGGTCAGATCACGCCAGAGCCGGCGCTTGCGGGAGGACTGGGACACGACGGCGCTATCCTTGACTTAATGTATATACATTTAAGTCGTATCTCGTTCGCCGTCAACCCCAGACAATCAAACAAACCCCTTCGCATCTAGCAGAGAAATTGAGCACGCCTGGCGGCAGGACACCTGCAAATGTATATACATAAAAGCACAACCGCCCTTCCCGCTCATCGCCCTCCTTGCGGGCACGCTCACAAGCCATTGCCCAGGCCACCGATATCCACCCGGCACCGCTGGAGGACATCACAGCCGCCGAAGGCAACGCCCAGGCGACATGCCTCATGCCGTGCAGCCCCCCCCGCCAATGCCCCAAAACGAAAAGACCCCGCCTAGGCGGGGTCCTTTCTCTCAGCACAACGCTTACTGCGGCTGGGCAGCCAGCATGTCGTTATCGTTGCGCTTGAACTGCGGCAGCAGGGTACCGATCACCATGCCCGCGATGCTGAACAACAGGCCCGCCAGCTGCGGCGGCCAGAACGCCTCTTCGGTCCAGCTGTACTCCAGGTAGATCCAGGAGCACAGACCGAAGGCGATGGCGAACAGGGCGCCCTGAGTCGTGGCGCGCTTCCAGAACAGGCCGGCGAACAGCGGCACCACGGCGGCGACCAGAGTCACCTTGTAGGCGTTGCCGACCATCTCGTAGATGCTGGCGTCGGAAAGCAGGGCGAAGGTCAGGGTCGCCACCGCGCAAACCACAATGACGCAGCGCATCAGCAGCAGGAACTGCTTGTCGTTGAGTTCCGGCAGGAAACGCTTGAGCACGTTCTCGGCCAGCGTCACCGAGGGCGCCAGCAGAGTACCGGAAGCGGTCGACATGATGGCCGACAGCAGCGCGCCGAAGAACATGATCTGGGCGAACAGCGGAGTCTTCTCCAGGATCATCAGCGGCAGGATCATCTGCGAGTCTTCGGCCAGCCACTTCTGCACCAGCGCCGGGTCGATCATCGAGGCGGCGTACACCAGGAAGATCGGCAGCATGCAGAAGCCCAGGTAGAACACGGCGCCGGCCATCGAGGCGCGGGCCGCGATGTTCTCGGTCTTCGCCGACATCACACGCTGGTAAACGTCCTGCTGCGGGATGGAGCCGAGCATCATGGTCACCGCCGCGCCGATAAAGGCGACGATATCCTTAGGCTCGAAACTGTGCAGGAAGGTGAACTTGCCTTCGCTGGCTGCCTGGCTGATGACCACATCGGCGCCACCGGCCATGTCGCTGAACAGCCAGACCAGGTAGACCAGGCCGACCACGATGATGATCATCTGGAAGAAGTCGGTCAGGGCGATCGACCACATGCCGCCGAACAGGGTGTACAGCAGGACGATGAAGGTGCCGAGCAGCATGCCCTGAGTGGTGCTGATGGCACCATCCGAGATCACGTTGAACACCACGCCAAGGGCGATCAGCTGGGCGGCAATCCAGCCCAGATAGGACATGACGATGACCAGGCTGACGATCAGCTCGACCTGCGAGCCGTAGCGCTTCTTGAAATAGTCACCAATGGTCAGCAGGTTCAGGCGGTACAGCGGGCGGGCGATGATCGCGCCGACGATGAACAGGCACCAGAAGGAACCGAAGGGATCCTCGACAATGCCGGCGAAGCCTTCCTCGAGGAAAGTGGCGGGAATGCCCAGCACGGCCTCGGAGCCGAACCAGGTGGCGAACACCATCGCCGCGACGATGGGAAAGCCCATGCTGCGACCGCCAGCGGCGAAGTCTCGGGTGTTGTGTACCCGGGTGGAGGCATAGAAACCGATGGCCACGGTGGCCAGCAGGTAGAGCGCGACGAACCAGATCAGCATGTTTTTCCGTTCCAGCGACATCGGCCCGCCACAGGCTGCCCCGCAAGGCGGAGGGGCTGGGACGGCGGGCTACAGGTTTTTGTTATGGCCCTCCTGGCCTGCTTTGAACACGGGGCACCGATGATCCCCGCGCCAGGCCGCGCAGTCTGGCAAAAACGTAAAATATGTCAAACAAATTTGGCCGCTTTTATTCCATTAACCGACGACATGCCTTGTTACAGACTGTAAACCACTGAAAAACATGGGCTGAATGCGAGCACCGACGCGAGAGGCAGTTCTATATTTTTGACAGCCTGCTTCACCCTCTTTCAGGCTGGTCGCCACGGTCCTTGCCGCAGTATCGTCGGCGCATTCCCACTGACGGCCAGACCATGGACATCAAGCAGCTCAATTTCCTTGTCGCCCTCGATGAGACCCGTCACTTTGGCCAGGCCGCCGCACGCTGCCACGTCACGCAACCCACTCTCTCCATGCGCCTGCGAGGCCTGGAACAGGAACTCGGACTGGAACTGGTCAGGCGCGGCCAGCGCTTCGAAGGTTTCACCGAGGCCGGTGAGCGCATTCTGGCCTGGGCACGCAGCGTCCTGGCGGCGCAGGACGGGCTACTCACGGAGGCCGCAGCCTGCCGCGGTCAACTGGTCGGCACCCTGCGCCTCGGCGTGGTGCCGCTGGGCGGATTCGACCCGATGCGCCTGGTACAGCTGTTCGCAACGCAACACCCGGAGCTGCGCTTTCGCCTGTTTGCCTTGAGTAGCGAACAGATCCTCGAACGACTCGGGCGCAACCAGCTGGACCTCGGCATCTCCTACCTGGAGCGCCTGGACCGCAGCCATTTCGATAGCCTGGAACTGGCCGATACGCGCATGGGCCTGCTGCATGACCGCCGCCATTTCCACTTCGCCACCGCCAGCCTGAGCTGGGAAGCGGTAGCGGCCCTGCCGCTGGGCCTGCTTTCCAGCGGCATGCATTTTCGCCAGTCGGTCGACCACGCCCTGCGCAGCCGCGGCCTGGCGCCAAAGCCGCGCCTGGAAAGCGATGCCGTTCATCAGTTGTTGCAGGCCGCACAGGCCGGCCTGTGCTGCGCGGTGATGCCGCTGGACAGCGGCCTCGATACCCTGGCCGAGCATCTGCAGCTGACGCCCATCGAGGCAGCCCAGACCCTGGCACCGCTGGGCCTGCTGCTGCGCCGCGGCGCGCCACGTTCGGCACTGGCCGCCGCCTGTTTCGACGAAGCCCGGCATCTGCTGGGCGCCACGCGATAGAGCAGGTCGATCACCTCATCGACAACAGCGATTAGACGCCACCCTGCACGAGGCCTAGGCTGGGCTCGATCCCTCCGCAGAAGGGCTTTCCCCATGCCTATAGCGTCCGCACTCACGCCACCTCCGTCCGCCTACGCCTACCTCGAACTGGGCAGCGCCGGCGCTCCCGCCGAAGCCTCGCTGGCCGAGGAATGCGCGCTGGCCATCGACTACAACGGACTGAATCACACGGTCATGATGGTGTCTCCCTGCGAGCTGGAGGACTTCATCCGCGGCTTCAGCCTCAGCAGCGGCCTGATCGACACCATCGACGACATCTATGACATCGAACTGCGCGGCACCGGCGCGGCGCGCCGGGCCGAGGTGCGCGTCAGCAGTCGCGCCTTCTGGAGCATCAAGCAGCAGCGCCGCCAACTGACCGGCACCAGCGGCTGCGGGCTGTGTGGCGTGGCCGCGCTGGAGCAGGCGCTGCCGCAGCTGGAACCGCTGCACGCGCAGCCATTGCCAGCGATCACCCACCTGATCGGCCTGCGCGAACGCATCAGCGCTGCCCAGCAGCGCGCCCAAGCAACCGGCGCCCTGCATGCGGCACTGTTCGTCGATGCAAGCGGCGAGTTGCGCCTGTGTCGCGAGGATATCGGTCGGCACAACGCACTGGACAAGCTGATCGGCGCCCTCGCCAAGCAGGGTCTTGACGCCCGCGCAGGCTTCGCCGTGGTGACCAGTCGCTGCAGCCTGGAGCTGCTGCACAAGGCGGTCCGCGCCGGCCTGCCGACCCTGGTGAGCCTCTCCGCGCCGACTGCCCTTACCGTGGACTGGGCACGCCGGCACCACCTGAATCTGATCCACCTGCCCCACCACAGCGCCCCCCGGGTCTACAGCCCGCTTCCCGGCCTTGAGGAGCTTGCGACATGAGCAGCGAACCGCGCTACCAGCCCTACACCGGCCCCGCCGCTGGCTGGGGCGCGCTGCGCAGCGTCACCCAGCACTGGCTGGACAGCCGGCAGCCGATAAGGAATCTGCGCGCCCTGCTCAGGACCAACCAGAATGGCGGCTTCGACTGCCCCGGATGCGCCTGGGGCGACTCCCCCGACAGCCACCTGGTGAAGTTCTGCGAGAACGGCGCCAAGGCGGTCAACTGGGAGGCCACCCGACGCGGTATCGGCCAGGCATTTTTTGCCCGCTACAGCGTCGCCCAGCTGCGCGCACAGAGCGATTACTGGCTGGAGCAGCAGGGGCGGCTGATCGAACCCCTACAATACGATGCGGCAGGCGACCGTTACGTACCGATCACCTGGGATGCCGCCTTCACCCTGATCGCCGACGTCCTCCGGAGCCTGGACAGCCCCGATCAGGCCGAGTTCTACACCTCGGGTCGAGCCAGCAACGAGGCCGCCTTCCTTTATCAGCTGATGGTACGCGCCTTCGGCACCAATAACTTTCCCGACTGCTCGAACATGTGCCACGAGGCCAGCGGCGTGGCGCTCGGCGAGAGCATTGGTGTGGGCAAGGGCACGGTGACCTTCGCCGACTTTGCCAAAGCCGACGCCATCTTCGTGTTTGGGCAGAACCCCGGCACCAATCATCCACGCATGCTCGAACCCTTGCGCGAAGCGGTGGCGCGCGGCGCCAGCGTGGTCTGCTTCAATCCCCTGAAGGAGCGCGGCCTGGAGCGTTTCCAGCATCCGCAACATGCTCTGGAGATGCTGACCGGGGGTTCCGCGCCGACCAGCAACGCCTATTTCCGTCCACGCCTGGGCGGCGATATGGCGGCCGTGCGCGGCATGGCCAAGTGCCTGCTGGCATGGGAGCGCCAGCAGCCGGGCAGCGTATTCGACCATGCCTTCATCGCGCAGCACTGCGAAGGCCTGGAAGCCTGGCTGGAGCGGGTGGAAGCCAGCGACTGGGCGCAGATCGAGACACAGTCGGGCCTGGCGCGGGCGCAGATCGAACACGCCGCCCGCCTGTACGCCAGCGCCGAGCGGGTGATCATCTGCTGGGCGATGGGCATCACCCAACACCGCCACTCGGTGGCGACCATCCAGGAGATCACCAACCTGATGCTCCTGCGCGGCAATATCGGCAGGCCCGGGGCTGGACTGTGCCCGGTGCGCGGCCACAGTAACGTGCAGGGTGACCGGACCATGGGTATCAACGAGCGGCCGTCGGCGGCCTTCCTCGATGCCCTGCAGCGCCGCTTCAGCTTCACGGTGCCACGCACCCAGGGGCACAACACCGTCCAGGCGATTGCCGCCATGCTGGAGGGCCGCAGCCGGGTATTCATCGGCCTCGGAGGCAATTTCGCCCAGGCCACACCGGATAGCCTGCGCAGCCATGCAGCCCTGCAGCGCTGCGAGCTGACCGTACAGATCAGCACCAAGCTCAACCGCAGCCACCTGATGCACGGTCGCCAGGCGCTGATTCTGCCGTGCCTGGGGCGTACCGACCTCGACCTGCAGGCCGTCGGCCCGCAGGCGGTCACGGTAGAGGATTCGTTCAGCATGGTGCACGCCTCACGCGGACAGCTCGCCCCGCTGTCGCGCGCGATGCGTTCGGAACCGGCAATCATCGCCGGCATCGCCCAGGCACTGCTCGGTCCCCAGCCGGTGGACTGGCTGCACCTGATCGAGGACTACGGGCGCATCCGCGAACTGATCGCCGAGACCATCCCGGGCTTCGCTCACTTCAATACTCGCCTGGATCAACCCGGCGGCTTCTACCTGGGCAATGCGGCCGCGGAGCGACACTGGACCACGCCCAGCGGCCGAGCCCGCTTCGTCGCCCACAGCCTGCCCGACGATCTGCTACCGGCCCAGGTCCTTAGCCAGGCTGCAGCACCCCACCTGATACTGCAGTCCCTGCGCTCCCACGACCAGTACAACACTACCCTGTACGGCCTGGATGACCGCTACCGTGGCATCCACGGCATGCGCGAGGTGATTTTCGTCAACGAACAGGACATTCGTCGCCTCGGCCTGGTGCCGGGCCAGCGCGTTGACCTGCTGTCACTGTGGGACGACGGCATCGAGCGGCGCGTGCACGACTTCACCCTGGTCGCCTACGACACGCCCCCCGGCCAGGCGGCCGCCTACTACCCGGAAACCAATCCGCTGGTGCCACTGCACAGCATCGGCAGCGGCAGCCACACGCCCACCTCCAAGTTCATCGCCATTCGTCTGGAGCCCAGTCGCGCGGGGGCCCGGATCGCCTGACACGAATCACCCTGTAACACCCGCTGCAAACGCGCAGCTTGAGCCAAAGGCCCGCCTTCGGGATACTGCACGCCGATTTGCGCACCGCCTGCCCGCTTTACCGCGTGTGCGCCACAGTAGCCAACGGACTGCGTTGAATTAAAGACGGGGAGCCATCGTCGATGATGAAGAGAAGCGACTGGATCTGGACCGTCGTCGGTTTGGCCGCAGTCGTGTTTTCCTGCTACCTGCTCTACAAGGAGATCCGCACCATCTCCCTGGACGAGCTGACTGACAGCCTGCACGCCATCCGCCTGCACAACTGGCTGTTGGCGGCGGGAGCGACCCTCGGCGCCTACTGCGCCCTGGCCTGGTACGACCGCATCGCCATTGCCCACCTGAGCAAGAAGATTTCCTGGTGGTTCATCACCCTGTGCTCCTTCACCACCTACGCCCTGGCTCACAACATCGGCGCCTCGGTGTTCTCCGGAGCCGTCGTGCGCTACCGCGCCTACCGAAGCAAGGGACTGACGCCACAGGAGATCGGCGTACTGATCGTCTTCTGCTCCTTCACCTTCGCCCTCGGCGTGCTGCTGTCCGGTGGCGCGGTCCTGATCTACGAGCCAGAACTGATCCGCCGGGTAGCGGATGTGAGTCCCTGGCTGTCGGTTGCCATCGGCCTGATTCTGCTGGGCCTGGTGGCGCTCTACGCACTTGGCTCCTGGCGTCAGTTCAAGCCCTGGACCTGGGGCAAGCTGCATGTCGAATACCCGCGCCTGGGTATCGTTGGCCGCCAGCTGATTGCCGGTCCGCTGGAGCTGGCCTGCGCCGCCGCGATCATCTATTTCGCCCTGCCGGCGGAAAACAACCCGGGTTATGTCGTGGTGCTCGGTGTGTTCCTCGCCTCCTTCTCCCTGGCACTGCTGTCTCATGCGCCAGGCGGGCTCGGCGTGCTAGAGGTAACCTTCCTCGCCGCCATGCCGGAACTGCCGAAGGTCGACGTCCTGGCAGCCCTGATTGTGTTCCGCGCCTTCTACCTGCTGCTGCCCTTCGCACTGTCGCTGCTGGTCGTGCTCGGCTTCGAATGGAGCCAATGGCGTCTGCGGCGCCTGCCGGCAGACCGGTAGTCCCAGGCCGCCGTGCCCCGCTCCCGGGGCCTGAGCCCGCCTGTCACGACCTGCATCAGCAACGTCGATGAACACCATCAGGATGATCGACTTCTGTCTCGCCGCTACCTGAGTACCCTGTGCTCCGTAGCCACTGTCCGCTTCCACCGGAGGCCTCGAGATGAAGAAGCACCTGATTGCCAGCCTTATCCTGTCCAGCCTAACCAGCGTCGCCTTCGCCCTGCCGGGCGAAGAGCAGCCGCCGCTGACCGAGCTGCGCCAAAGCAGCGCTCCCGCTACCGTCGCCGAAAGCGCTGCCGACTACCTGCCCCACAACCACCTGCTCGCCGAGAACGGGGCCTCGCGGGGCACGCGCCGAGCCGTCTGAGCCAAGCCCGGCGCCCGCCGGGCTTTTTATGGCGCCGTCGCCACCGGCGGCAGACGGTAGATCCAGATACGTCGTAGCACGCTGGCGAACTGCCGGGACAGGCGGCCACTGTTATAGACCTGGCCGTAGCGCGCGGCGATCTCGCGCACACGCGGGGCCAGCTCGGCATAGCGTCGCGCCGGCAGGTCGGGGAACAGGTGGTGCTCGATCTGGTGGCTGAGGTTGCCGGTGAGGATATGGAACAGGCGCCCCCCCTCCAGGTTGCTGGAGCCCCGCAGCTGGCGCAGGTACCAGTGACCACGGCTCTCCCCTTGCACCGACTCCTGGCTGAACACCGCCGCGCGCTCGGTGAAGTGGCCGCAGAAGATGACCAGGAAGGTCCACAGGTTGCGCAGCAGGTTGGCCAGCACGTTACCTGCCAGCACCGCCAGGGCATTGGCACCGAGCAGCAGCGCCAGCAGGGGAAACAGGGCGTAGTCCTTGAGCCACTGGCGCGCGACCTTGAGGCCGAACTGGCGCAGCAGCGGGCGTACCTCAGCGCCGCTGATGCGGCCCTTGTACCACTTGTCCAGGCGCAGGTGCTGGATCGCCACGGCGTACTGGAACAGCAGCGCCTGCAGCGTGACCCACAGCGGCTGCCAGCGGTAGAAGGGTTTCCAGCGCTGTTCGGGGAACAGGCGCACCACGCCGTAGCCGACGTCGTCATCCATGCCGATCACGTTGGTCCAGGTGTGATGGGTATGGTTGTGCGTGTGCCGCCAGAAGTCGGCCGGACCGACGATGTCCCACTCGTAGCGCCGGCCGGCCAGCTCCGGATCGTTCATCCAGTCGTACTGGCCGTGCATCACGTTGTGGCCCAGCTCCATGTTCTCGAGGATCTTGCCCAGGCCCAGCAGCAGACTGCCAAGCAGCCAGGTGGGCGGGAACCAGCCGAACATCAGCAGCGCGCGGCCGCTCCAGCAGCACAGGCGCACGGCGCCGCGCACCCGGCGGATGTAGCGGGCATCGGCCTCGCCCAGCGACGCGAGGGTCTGGCGGCGCAGTTCGTCCAGTTCGGCGGCGAAGGCGTCGAGTTCCACGGGGGTCAGTTCACGGTCAAGTCGCATCGTCGTTGTCCTAGAGATCGAGTTGCACATCGCCCAGCGGCGCGCTGACGCAAATGCGAATCGGCTGGCCGGGTTCGGCGAAGGCCTGGCCGCTGCGCAGGTCGCGCACCGCCCCGCCCAGCAGGGTGCAGGTGCAGCCGGCACAGATGCCCTGACGGCAGCCATGGGCCGGCCGCAAGCCGGCCGCCTCGGCCTGTTCCAGCAAGCTGCGCGAGCCGTCGCCCAGGCTTTCCAGGCGGCTGCGGGAGAAGTTCAGGCGCAGCGCCTGGCCGGCCTCCGGCGCATGCCGCAGGGGGCTGAAAGCCTCTGCCTGCAGCGCGCCCACAGCGCCCGCCCGCACTGCCTCGACGAACCCTGCCGGCCCGCAGACGAGCAGGGCAAAGCCCTCCATGCCCTGCAGGTGCGCGGCCCGGAAGCGCCCGCCCTGCGGCCCCGCCTCGGGACCGGTGAGTTGCCAGTACACCTGCAGGTTCGGGTGGCGCTGCATCAGCGCCTGCAGCTCGGCTGCATACGCCTGCTGGCCACTGGCACGCACGTAGTGCAGCAACGTCACCGGCGCCGCATAGCCGGCTTCCAGCGCCTCGCGCAGCAGCCCGAGCAGTGCCGTGATACCGCTGCCGGCGGCGAGCAGCCCGACGCCAGGCGCCGCCTGCGGCCAGCACAGATCGCCCTGAGCCATGCCCAGCTCGACCAGATCGCCCACGGCCAGGTGGTCGAGCAGATGATTGGAGAAACGGCCGCCCGGCTGGCGGCGAATGCCCAGCTCGATGGCGCCGCCACGTTCGACCCGGGTCAGGCTGTAGCTGCGACTATGGCGCACCCCATCGATCGGCAGGTACAGCTGCACATGCTGGCCAGGGCGCCAGCCACGCGCATTGCCATTGCAGCGCAGGCGCAGCGCCAGCAGGTCGTCACTGACCCAGCAGCGCGCCGCCACCCGAGCGAAGACCCGGTTCAGGCGCCAGGCCGGGTGCAGCCAGGCCAGCACGGCATCGACTTCCGACTCGCGCAGCCAGCCTAGCGCAACCAGCACGCGCACAGGTCCCAGCAGCGGTGCCAGCCAGCGGATGGCGAAAAGAGGCAAGAGCGACATGCGACATATTCCAGTGAACAAGTGTTCACAAAATGCCAGAAGCACTTCACTTCAGTCAACAAGTGTTCACTGATTGTCATTCGACGCCGGTAAAACGCTTTTGTTAGAGTGCGCCGCAATCTCGCCACCTGCCGAATGCCATGTCACCACGCGCCGAACAGAAACAGCAGACCCGCCGGGCCCTGATGGATGCCGCGCGCAACCTGATGGACAGCGGTCGCGGCTTCGGCAGCCTGAGCCTGCGCGAAGTCAGCCGCACCGCCGGCATCGTGCCAACCGGCTTCTACCGGCACTTTCAGGACATGGACGAGCTGGGCCTGGCCCTGGTCGCCGAGGTCGACGCCACTTTCCGCAGCACCCTGCGCGAAGTGCGCCGCAGCCAGTTCGAGATGGGCAGCATCATCGAGGCCAGCACGCGCATCTTCCTCGACGCGGTAAGCGACAACCGTAACCAGTTTCTCTTCCTCGCCCGCGAGCAATACGGTGGCTCGCAGCCGGTGCGCCAGGCCATCGGCCGCCTGCGCCAGCAGATCACCGACGACCTGGCCGCCGACCTCAAGCTGATGAACCGCACTCCGCACCTGGACGATGCGGCACTCGACGTGGTCTCCGACCTGGTGGTGAAGACCGTGTTCGCCACCCTGCCCGAGCTGATTGACCCGCCCGCCGAGGGCCTGCCCGTGCACCTCACTCCCGAAGCGAAGATGACCCAGCAGCTGCGTTTCATCTTCATCGGCGCCAAACACTGGCGCGGTCTCGGCCAGGGCCGCGACTGAGCGCACCAGAACAGCTCCTCTCGATAGACAGCGCACCAACATAAGGCATCCGTAAGCCCCAACTTCTGGCACAGCCCCGCCAGCGGCGGGCATCACCGGCTTGGCAAGGGCCTTGCTCTGGTCACAGGACCATTGCCCGGCCGGAAGCCCCCTATGTTGGTGATCCATCACCGCCTGCCCCCCCAGCCTTACTGGGATGAAGAACTGCACCTGACCTTCGATGCCCGCAGCAAGAGCCGCCTGCGCTGCTTCAGTGCGGCCGGCGAGGACGTCGGTCTGTTCCTTGAACGCGGCCAACCGCCGCTGCATGACGGCGACTGCCTGCGCGCCGAGGACGGGCGCATCGTGCGGGTCTGCGCGCGCCCGGAGAAACTCCTGCACGTCACCTGCGCCAGCAGCTTCGAACTGCTGCGCGCGGCCTACCACCTGGGCAACCGCCACGTCACCCTGCAGCTTGGCGACGGCTGGCTGCGCCTGCCCGAAGACCACGTACTACAGGCCATGCTCGACCAGCTCGGCGCCAGCACCTGCCCGATCGAGGCGCCCTTCCAGCCCGAACATGGTGCTTACGGCGGCGGCCATCACCATTCCCATCATGGCGACGCCGAGTTCAACTACGGCCCGCGCCTGCACCAGTTCGGCGTGCGCCTGTGAATCCCGCCTGGCAACTCCTGCGCCTGGCCAGCCCGCAGCTGCCGATTGGTGGCTACAGCTATTCCCAGGGACTGGAAATGGCAGTCGACAGCGGCCTGGTGCAGGACCCGGACAGCGCGCGGCGCTGGATCGCCGACCAACTGCTGCTCAACCTGGCGCGCTTTGAGGCACCCCTGCTGCTGGCCCACTGCCGGGCCGCAGCGGCGGACGACTGGGACAGCCTGGCCGACCTCGCCGAACACCACCGCGCCAGCCGCGAGAGCCGCGAGCTGGCCCTGGAGAGCCGGCAGATGGGCTACTCGCTGAAGCAGTTGCTGGAGGGCCTGCCAGAGCTCGACGAAGCGGCCCGAACCTTTCTGAAGACACAGCCGGAGCTCGGCCTGGCACCGGCATGGGCGCTGGCTGCACGCACCTGGAACATCAGCGCCGAAGATGCCCTGGCCGCCTGGCTGTGGGGCTGGCTGGAAAACCAGCTGGCCGTGCTGATGAAAACCCTGCCACTGGGCCAGCAGGCCGCACAGCGTCTGACCTCGGAGCTGCTACCACTGCTGGAGCAGGCCCGCCACCAGGCCACCACCCTGGATTCCCAACACTGGGGCAGCGCCGCCTTTGGCCTGGCCCTGGCCAGCATGGCGCACGAGCGCCAGTACAGCCGTCTCTTCCGCTCATGAAACAAGGAACTCAGCCATGAACAGCCAACCTCTGCGCGTCGGCATCGGCGGCCCGGTCGGATCCGGCAAGACCGCCCTGACCCTGGCGCTGTGCCGCGCCCTGCGCGAGCGCTACAACATCGCCGTGGTCACCAACGACATCTACACCCAGGAGGACGCCCAGTTTCTCGTGCGCAACGAGGCCCTGGCGCCCGAACGGATCATCGGCGTGGAAACCGGCGGCTGCCCGCATACGGCAATCCGCGAGGATGCCTCGATCAACCTCGAAGCAGTCGAGCAGCTCAACCGGCGCTTCCCGGGACTCGACCTGATCATCGTCGAGTCCGGTGGCGACAACCTCTCCGCCACCTTCAGCCCGGAGTTGTCGGACCTGACCCTGTACGTGATCGACGTGTCCGCCGGCGACAAGCTGCCGCGCAAGGGTGGCCCCGGCATCTGCAAGTCCGACCTGCTGGTGATCAACAAGGTCGACCTGGCGCCGATGGTCGGCGCCTCGCTGGAAGTGATGGACCGCGACGCGCGCAAGATGCGTGGCGACAAGCCCTTCGTGTTCAGCAACCAGAAAGTGGGCCAGGGTCTGGACCAGATCATCGCCTTCATCGAACGCCACGGCATGCTCGGCGCCGCCTAAGGAGATCCACCATGCAACTGCGCAAAACCCTGTTCGCCATCGCCCTGTTCCTCAGCCCGGCGCTGGCCTTCGCCCATGGCGGCCATGACCACTCCGGCCTGCTGGCCGGCGTCGCCCATCCCATCACCGGCCTCGACCACCTGCTGGCAATGCTCGCCGTCGGCCTGTGGGCCGCCCAGCAGAGCGGCGCCGTGCGCTGGGCACTGCCACTGACCTTCGTTGTGACCATGCTGCTCGGCGGCCTGCTCGGCTTCGCCGGACTGGAAATTCCGCTGATGGAGACTGGCATCGCCGGCTCGGTACTGGCGTTCGGTCTGCTGGTAGCGGTTGCCGCGCGCCTGCCGGTCGCCATGGCGCTGGGCCTGACTGCCCTGTTTGCCCTGACCCACGGCGTGGCCCACGGCCTGGAACTTCCGGCGCTGGCCAGCCCCTGGGGCTACGCGGTCGGCTTCGTCGCCGCCACCGCTGCCCTGCATGGTGCCGGCTATGCGCTGGTACGCTGGCTACCGCAGGCGGCCGCTCCGCTGGTGCGCGCGGCCGGCGCTGCATCGGCAGGTGCCGGCGTGTGGCTGCTGGGGAGCTGATACCGGTAAACTGGCGCCGAAACTCCTCAATGCGGTCTCCTCCATGCTCGCGCGCCTTCTGCTCGGCCTGCTGCTCTGCGTCACCGGCCTGGCCAGGGCGCAGAGCCCCACTCCACTCGAAGTCACCTGGGGCATGAGCCCCTGGCCGGGACTGGTCAACATCGAAGACGGGCAGCCGCGCAGCGGCGTGATCATCGACCTGCTGCAGCAGATTATCCAGCGCCTGCCCGAGTACCAGCACCGCTACAGCCTGGTCAACCTCACCCGTGGCTTCGAGCAGGTCAAGCGCGAACCCCTGAGTTGCTTCCTGCCGACTTTCCGGACCGCCGAGCGAGACCAGTTTGGCCACTACGTCAGCCTGTTCGTGGCCATGCCGCATCAGCTGCTGATTCGCAGCGAGGACCGTCAGCGCATTGCCGGCGACCAAGCGGAAGTGTCCCTGCAACAGCTGCTGCGCGATCGCAGTCTGCGCGGCGGGCTGATTCAGGACCGCAGCTACGGGCCCGCGCTCGACCCATTGCTGCTGGCCCCCGGCGCCCAGCCACAACTGATACGTGTGCAGACCAGCAGCGCCGGCAACAACCTGTTCGACATGCTCGAACGCGGCCGCGTCGACTACCTGCTGGAGTATGCGGAAGTCATCCAGTTCGCCCAGCAGCAACGCCCGACCACGCTAGCGGTGACGCTGCTGCCGCTGCAGGAGGCCAACACGCCCATCGTCAGCGGCATCTACTGCAGCAAGAACGCGGCTGGCGCGGAGCTGGTCCGGCGCATCGACCAGATCGCCCGCCAGCCGGAAGTGATCGCGCACTTCGTCGCCGCCCAACACGTCTATGTGCCACCCACCACGGTTAAGCACTACCGGGCCTGGCTGGACAGGTTCTTCGGCGAGCGCGCGGGGAAGAACCTGACCTCGCTGCCCTGAGTGTCTCCAGGCCAGGCTATCGGTCTGATCGAGACAATCAACCGGCATTCGCCGGTGGCACCACCTAGGCTTACCCCATTATTGCCCGGGAGTGAACGCCATGAACCTGCACGACCTGCTGCACAGTCTTCTCGCGACCTACGCCGCCGGCGCCAGCGGCCGCTGCCCGCAGGAACTCGCCTGACCGATCGGACAGGGTTACCCTGTGCGCCCTTTCGTCCATGGGAGCACAGTGCATGAGCCTGAAGTCAGTCTGCGTATTCTGCGGCGCCAGCCCCGGCGCCCGCCCCATTTACCATGAGGCTGCCGCCCAGCTCGGCCGTCATATCGCCGAACGCGGCCTGACCCTGGTCTATGGCGGTGGCGCCGTCGGCCTCATGGGCGTGGTGGCGGACGCCGCCCTGGCCGCTGGCGGCGAGGTCATCGGCATCATCCCACAGAGCCTGGAGCGCGCCGAAATCGGCCACAAGGGCCTGAGTCGCCTGGAAGTGGTCGACGGCATGCACGCGCGCAAGGCGCGCATGGCCGAGCTGGCCGATGCCTTCATCGCCCTGCCCGGTGGCCTGGGCACCCTGGAGGAGCTGTTCGAGGTTTGGACCTGGGGCCAGCTCGGCTACCACGCCAAGCCACTCGGCCTGCTTGAGGTGGAGGGATTCTACGCACGCCTCACCGACTTCCTCGACCACCTGGTGGCCGAGCGCTTCGTCCGCGAGCAGCACCGCGCCATCCTGCAGATCGATGCGTCACCGGCAGCACTGCTCGACCGGATGAGCGCCTGGCAACCCACGGCCGCTCCCAAATGGGTCGACCGTGAGCCCAAGTCGCCGCCCTCAACCTGATTGCTGCACGATCACCGTCTGCGCCGGCATCGGTGCCGGGAAGCCGGCCTCACCCAGGGCATCCTTGATCACCCTGTTGCTGTCGAAGTAGACCTGCCAGTAGTGGTCGGTATGGCAATAGGGACGTACCGCCAGCACCGGGCCGACCAGATTGAACTCCAGGATCTCGACATCGACGGCCGGTGTCGCCAGCACATTGTCGATGGCGGCGATGCGCTGCCTGAGTAGCGCCGCTGCCCCCTTCCAGTCGGCCGAGCCCGCCAGCTGAGCCTTAAGGTCGACACGGCGAAAAGCGTTGTGCGAGTAGTTCTGGATGGTGTCGCCAAAGATCTTGTTGTTGCCCACCAGGGTCAGCACATTGTCCGGCGTATTGATGGCGGTGACGAACAGACCGATCTCGGTGACCGTGCCGGTCACGCCGCCGACGGTGACGAAGTCGCCCACCTTGAACGGCCGCAGGACGATGATGAAGCCCCCGGCGGCCAGGTTGGCCAGCAACCCTGACCAGGCCATGCCGATCGCCAGGCCCACCGCGGCGATCAGCGCGGCAAAGGTGGTGGTCTGCACCCCGAAGTAGCCGAGGATGCCGATCACCAGGAGGATGTTCAGGGTCACGGTGACGAAGTTGCCGAGGTAGCGCAGCACGGTCGGGTCGACCTTCTGCTGGCCCAGGCCCTTTTGCAGCAGGCCGACGGCGAAGCCGATCAGCCAGCGGCCGACCACCCAGAAGGCGATGGCGGCCAGGATCTTCACGGCGAAGGCAGCTCCATACTGCGCTGCCAGTTCCAACAACTGATTGACCTTGGCGGTACCCGCCGAGACCAGTGCTTGCCCTTCTTCCATGACGCTCTCCCGCAAACGGTGGATGACTGGGAAAACGCTAGCACGCAGCGCGGAAAACGCTGGCAGCAGGGCAATTTGCCATCGTATACACTGCTTGTGCGCCCCTCCTCCGGTTACCTCGATGATGCGCCCGATCCTGGTGTTGCTCGCCGTACTGCTGCCCCTGGCCCCGGGCTATGCCTCCGGAGAACAGTCATTACGCCTGCTGACCTGGCCGGGCTACGCCGATGCCGATCTGGTAAAGCAGTTCGAACAGCGTCATGGCGTCAGAGTGGAAGTCACCCTGGTCGGCAACGATGACGCCTTGCGCAGCAAGCTGGCCCGCAACAACGGTGATGACTACGACCTGATCGCCGCCAATACGGCGGAGATCGAGCATTATGTTCAGCAGAAACTGCTGCAGCCGCTACAGCCGGCACGCATCCCCCGCACGGCCCAGCAACTGTGGCGCTTCCGCGACTACCCGAAGATTCCCGGTATCACCCACGATGGCAAGGTCTACGCCATTCCGTATACCTACTCCGAAACGGGGCTGATCTACGACCGCAGCCAGTTCGCCGAGCCCCCCAGCTCCATCACCAGCCTGTGGGACCCCAGACTGCAGGGGCGGGTACTGGCCTTCAATGGCAGCAGCCACAACTTTTCGCTGGCCAGCCAGGCACGCGGCCGAGACCCGTTCCAGATCGATGCAGCAGACTTCCCGATGCTCGGCGAGCAGCTGATCGCCCTGCGCCGCAACGTGCTGACCTTCTACTCGCTGCCCGAAGAGGCGGCCAGCCTGTTCAGGGAGCACCGCATTGCCCTGCTGTGGGCCAACTATGGGCGCCAGCAGCTCAAGCAACTGCGTGATGCCGGCGCGGACGTCGGCTATGTCCTCCCCCAGGAGGGGGCGCTGGCCTGGCTCGACTGCTGGGCAGTCAGCCGCGGGGCTCGCAACCTGGCCTTGGCCGAAGCCTGGATCGACTTCAGCCTGGAGGAACCGATGAGCCGTGCCCTGGTCGAGCGCCAGGGCCTGTCCAATACCCTTCAGGAACCGGAAAGCATGGACATCTCCGGGCGCATGATCTGGCTGCGTCCGGTGGAGGATGCCAAACGCCGGGCGCAGCTCTGGGAGCGCATTCTTTCCGGCGAACGCCCCCCTCTGGCGGAGGTGCCATGAGGTTCGGCATAGCCTTCAAGCTGGGCAGCCTGCTGGCTGTATTCGGGGTTCTAGCCTGTGGACTGACCGGCTACTACAGCTACAGCAGCAGCCGCGCAACCTTGCTGAAGGCGGCTGAACGTGACCTGCTGACGGCCACCCAGGTGCTCGGTCGCAACCTGCGCGGCAATATCGACGGCATCTCGCGTGACACCCTCATGCTGGCGGGTATCGCCCAGGGAAGAACACTGCCCCAACTTACCCGCGAGCAGGATCGCGAGCACGCCGAGCGAGACCTGGCGAAACTATTCAGCACCCTGATGCAGGTCCACCCCGAATACATGCAGATTCGCATGATCAGTGCCGCCGGTCATGGCCTGGAACAGGTACGGGTCGACCGTGACGGCCTACAGCCACTGCGCATAGAGGGCGCTGCACTGCAGGAGAAGGGGCACTTCGACTATGTGTTCGATACCCTGCGCCTGTCTCCGGGCCAGGTGCGGCTCTCGCCCATCGTGATCAATCACGAACTCGGTGCCCACTCGGGTCTAGGGCAGCCGACGCTGCACGTGTCCACCCCAATAGCGGATGAGAACGGCAAGGCCTATGCGCTGATCGTCATCAATATCGACCTCAACCAGCTGTTCGACCAGCTAAAGGGCGAGCTGCCGTCCTACTACCACGTGTACCTGAGCAACCGCTGGGGAGACTTGCTCATCCATCCCGACCAGCGCCGCACCTTCGGCTTCGATCAGGGGCGCCGCGTCTTCCTTCAGGAAGAGTTCCCTGCCGTCAGCCAGCTCCTGGACAGTGATGTTTCCAGCCTGATTGGTCGCAGCAACGACGGGAAAAGCGACCTGGTCGCCGCCTTCGTGCGCCTCACCACCAACCCCGGCAATGCCGAAAGCTTCGTGGTACTCGGCCTGGCACAGCCGGAAGAGTATGTGCTCAAGGAGAGCAACCGGCTTGGCAGCCTCATCATCCAGGTGGTGATATTCGCCAGCCTGCTGGCCGTAGTGATCGCCTCCATCGCCTCACGAGCACTGACGCGTTCGCTCACGAGCATCAACCTGGCCGTCCAGCAGTTCGCACGCGAGCGCAAGAGCGCACCGCTGCCTGTACAGCGTCAGGACGAGCTGGGCCAGTTGGCACGCAGCCTGGTACAGATGCAGGAAGAGATCGTCGAGCACCTGGAAGAGCTCGGGCGCAGTCGCAGCGCATTGGAGCACCTCGCCCGGCACGACCCGCTGACCGGCCTGCCCAACCGCCGTTTCTTCTTTGAGCGCCTGGAGCACGCCCTGGCGGCCGCGCGCCGCAGCGCCAGGCCGCTGGCGGTGATCTTTGTCGACCTCGACCACTTCAAGGAGCTCAATGACAGCCTCGGCCACAGTGCAGGCGATCGCGTTCTGCAGGCCGTCGCCAACCTTCTGCGCTCGGCCACGCGTGAGAGCGACACGGTAGCGCGCCTAGGGGGCGATGAATTCGTCATTCTGATCGAACAACTCGACGACCCCAGTCGGGTCGTTGCCGTGCTGCACAAGCTGCACGAACGTTTCCAGCTGCCCATGCTGCTCGACGGTCACGAGGTTCAGGTCCAGGCCAGCATGGGCGTCAGCCTGTTCCCACGCGACGGCGACGATATCGAATCCCTGGTGCAACAGGCCGACCGCGCCATGTACGCGGCGAAGAATGCGGGCCGTAATACCTATAGCTATGAATCCAACGAGCAGCACTGAGTCTATGCTTGCTATCGGATACTGACTTTGCCGGGTGACTCCATTGATTCCACTGCTGGTCTGCGACGACTCCGCCATGGCGCGCAAGCAACTGATCCGCGCCCTGCCCCCCGAATGGCCGGTGAACATCACCCAGGCCAGCCAGGGCGAGGAGGCCATGGCCGCCATCCGCCAGGGCTTGGGCGAGGTCGTGCTGCTCGACCTGACCATGCCGGTGATGGATGGCTACCAGGTACTGGCCCAGGTGCGCGAAGAAGGGCATGCCTGCCGCATCATCGTGGTTTCGGGAGACGTGCAGGAAGAGGCGCGGCGCCGCGTGACCGAGCTGGGGGCGCTGGCATTCGTACGCAAGCCAGCACCGGCCGAGACACTACGCGCCACCCTCGACGAACTGGGCTTGCTGCAGCTGACAGCCACGGCAGCGGACATCGAGCCCGTCGTCCCCACCGCCGCGCCGACGCCCAAGGTCGGCTTCCGCGATGCCCTGCGCGAGGTCAGCAACGTAGCCATGGGCCGCGCCGCCGCGCTGTTGGCCGAGGAACTGGGGGTATTCGTACAGCTGCCAATCCCCGCCGTGAACATCTTTGAAGCCAGTGAGCTGCACATGGCCCTGACCGACGCCAACCGCGGCGAGCAGCTCAGCGCGGTGTGCCAGGGGTTCGTCGGCGAGGCCATTGCTGGCGAGGCCCTGCTGCTGTTCCATGACTCGCAGGTCGCCGACATCGCCCACCTGTTGGGGCTGCGCACCGGCAGCGATGCTGCCACTTCGGAAATGCTGATGGACCTGGCCAGCATCCTCATCGGCGCCTGTCTGTCCGGTATCGCCGAGCAGCTCGACATCCGCTTTTCCCAGGGACATCCGCAGTTGCTCGGCCAGCACGCGCGCAGCATCGATGAGCTGATCCAGTTCAACGGCGCGCGCTGGCGCAAAACCCTCGCGGTGGAAATCAGCTACGGACTGGAAAACCACAAAGTGAACTTCGACCTGCTGCTGCTGTTCACCGAGAACTCGATTCCGCGGCTGACAGCCAAGATCCAGTACCTGATGGAGTAGAACATGGCCGGTGAAGCCCAGATCGACATGCGCGAACTGCACTGGCTGCTGGATATCGTCCAGTGCCTGGATGTTGGCGTATTGGTGATGGACCGCAACTTCCGCGTGGAAGTGTGGAACAGCTTCATGGAGAACCACTCGGGCCTGGGCGCCGACCAGGTGCAGGGGCGCAGCCTGTTCCAGCTGTTCCCGGAGATCGACCGGGTCTGGCTGGAGCGCAAGGTCGGTACCGTGCTGCGCCTGGGTACCCGCGCCTTCAGCCTGTGGCAGCAGCGCCCCTACCTGTTGCGCTTCGAGACCTATCGGCCGATCACCGGGCAGGCCGACTTCATGTACCAGAACCTCACCATCATGCCGCTGGCCGCCGCCGGGCGCGAGGTCGAGCACGTCTGCCTGATGATCTACGACGTCACCGAGGCGGCCGAGGCGCAGCTGCGCCAGACCACGCCCCAGTAGCCGTCACTTCTTCTTCGGCCGCGGCTTCTCGCCGAACTTGGGTACCGCGCGCACGGCCTTGGCCTTGGGTTTGTCGTCATCAGCCTCGAACCAGTTGCCCATGTGGATCTTGCCCTTACCGGCCCCCGGCACCAGCTTGACCTTGGGCTTCTTCGGCTTCTTCAGCACGGCGCCACCGGGGGCCGTGACCGGTACCCGGTGATCCGGTTCGAAGCCCGGCTCGTCCTGGCGCCGGATGACCTGGCCGATCAGCGTCTCGATGGCCGCCAGCAATTCGACTTCGTCGGCGCAGACCAGCGACACCGCCTCACCTGTGGCGCCCGCACGACCGGTACGGCCGATGCGGTGCACGTAGTCCTCGGCGACGATCGGCAGGTCGAGGTTGACCACCCGCGGCAGTTCGCTGATGTCCAGGCCACGCGCGGCCACGTCGGTGGCGGCCAGCACACGCACCTCGCCGGCCTTGAATCGTTGCAGCGCGCGCAGGCGCGCCGGCTGCGATTTGTCACCGTGGATCGAGTCGGCAGCGATGCCCTCGGCCAGCAGCAGCTGCTCCAGCTCGTCAACGCCCTTGCGGGTCTTGGCGAACACCAGCAACTGGTCCCAGCCGCGCTCGCGGTACAGGTGCAGCAGCAGCTCGCTCTTGCGCTTCTTGTCCACCGTCACCAGCCACTGCTTGACCCCCTTGGCCGTGGTGTTGCGCGGGCTGACCTCGATGGACAGCGGGTCGCGCAGCAGCTCCTTGGCCATCAGGCGGATGGCGTCCGAGAAGGTGGCGGAGAACAGCAGGGTCTGACGCTTGCGCGGCAACGCGCAGAACAGCTCGTCCAGCTCCTTGGCAAAACCCAGGTCGAGCATGCGGTCGGCCTCGTCCAGCACCAGCGCCTGCAGCTGGTCGAAGCGCACGGCATTCTGCCGGTACAGGTCGAGCAGGCGGCCGGGCGTGGCCACCAGCAGGTCGATGCCCTTGCGCAGCTTCATCATCTGCGGGTTGATGCTGACCCCGCCGTACACCGTGTAGGTGCGTAATGGCAGATTCTGCGCGTACTGCTGCACCGCCTGCGCCACCTGCTCGGCCAGCTCGCGGGTCGGCACCAGCACCAGCGCGCGCACCGAGTTGGCCGCCACCTGCGAGCCTTCCATGGTCAGTTTCTGCAGCAGCGGCAGGGCGAAGCCGGCGGTCTTGCCGGTGCCGGTCTGCGCCGCGGCAAGCACGTCACGGCCCTTGAGCACGGCGGGAATGGCCTGCTTCTGCACCGGCGTGGGCTCGCGGTAGTCGAGCGCCTCAAGTGTGCGCAGGATGGAATCGATCAGGCCAAGGTTGGCGAAGGACATGGCGGAGCAACCGGAAGCGGAAAGCTGCCAGTTTAACCGTTCGTTCAGTCGTGCTCGACCACCACGCACAACCCATCGTCAGTGACTTGCGCGCGCAGACGGATCGCCGCCGGGTCGCGCAGCAGGCAGTCGGCAATCGCCGGCTCCAGCTCGGTACGCACCCGGCGCGCCAATGCACGGGCGCCGTAGCGTGCGTCGTGGGCGCGGCACAGCCACTGCACCGCGCCCTCCTCCAGCCACAGCGAGCGGCCCTGGCGGCCCAGGCGCTGGTTGAGCTTGCTCAGCTCGATCTCCAGCAGCGCCTGCAGCCAGTCGTCGTCGAGACTCTGGAAATCAAGGATGCGGTCGATGCGGTTGAGAAACTCCGGGTCGAAGCTGCGCGTGAGCGCTCGTTCGCGCTCACCGGCCTCGTCGGCGCGCAGGCCCAGCCAGCGCCGCCAGCCACGCGCGAAGCGTTCGCGCAGGCGCTGCACCGGCTGGGCGCCGACGTTGCTGGTCATGAAGATCAGGCTGTTGCGGAAGTCCAGGGTGCGGCTGCCGGCGGTGAGGGTCAGGCGGCCGTTCTCCAGCACGCCGAGCAGGCTGCGCAGCACCTCGGGGCTGGCCTTCTCCAGTTCATCAAACAGCACGATGCCGGGGCGACCGAAGCTGCCAGCAATAGCCTCGGCGTCGAACAGGGTGGTGCCTTCCTTGCTGCCGACATAGCCCGGCGGCGCGCCGGTCAGCGCGGCGGCGTAATGCTCCTGGGCCAGGGTGTGCATGTCGATGCGGCACAGGGCATCAGCACGACCATGGATGGCCTGCGCCAGCAGGCGCACCACCTCGGTCTTGCCGACGCCGGTAGGGCCCGTGAACAGATTGACCGACAGCGGCCGCTCGCGCTCGCCGATGTCGGCCTTGACCACCTTGAGCAGCGCCTCGACCTGCTCCAGCACCGCATCCTGGCCGACGATGCGCTCGCGCAGCAGGGCCATGACCGTGGCCGGCTCGAACAGGAAGCGCGACTGCAGGCTGGCCGGCGCCGCCTCGGCCAGTCGCTGGCGGTTGTGTTCGAGCAGGTCGTTGGCGAAGGGCATTGCAGGCTCCGGTGCGGGGAGTGATTCCCTCTCCCTCCGGGAGAGGGTCAGGGTGAGGGAGCGATAAGGCAGCCCCTCAACCCCGGCCCCTCTCCCAGGGGGAGAGGGGAGACAAGCCTACCCGGCCGTACGTTCCTTGCCGGCGTGCGGCAGTTCGCCCACCGGGCAATCGGCCACGCCGATGGTCGAACGGGTCAGCTTCTCCACGTCCTCCTGGGCCTTCTGCGCGTCCAGCACCCAGGTGCGGTAGAACTCGAACGGGCAATCGGCCACGCCCTTGTCGCCATCGCCGGAGTTGTACACGCCGGTGTAGCCACGATGCAGCAGCTTGAACAGGTGGTTCTGCGACTGGTCGTTGGCGCGTGCATCGCGGATCTGCGAGACCGACAGCTGAGCGTACTGGATGCCCATTTCCTCCTCGCCACATTCGCCGAGGGTGCGGCCGTCGAAGCCGATCAGCGCGGAGTGGCCGAAGTAGCTGTACACGCCGTCGAAGCCGGTGGCGTTGGCCACCGCCACGTAGCAGTTGTTGGCCCAGGCCATGGTCTTGGCCATCAGCACCTGCTGCTCCTTGGCCGGGTACATGTAGCCCTGGCAGCGCACGATCAGCTCGGCGCCCTTCATCGCGCAGTCGCGCCAGATCTCCGGGTAGTTGCCGTCGTCGCAGATGATCAGGCTGATCTTCAGGCCCTTGGGGCCCTCGGAGACATAGGTGCGGTCGCCCGGATACCAGCCCTCGATGGGACACCAGGGGATGCACTTGCGGTACTTCTGCACGATCTCGCCCTGATCGTTGATCAGCACCAGCGTGTTATACGGTGCCTTGTGCGGGTGCTCCTCGTGGCGCTCGCCGGTGAGCGAGAAGATGCCCCAGGTCCGGGCCTCGCGGCAGGCGGCGGCGAAGATCGCCGTCTCCTCGCCCGGCACCGTCGCGGCAGTGGCCATCATCTCGCCCTTGTCGTACATGATGCCCATGGTGCTGTACTCGGGGAACACCACCAGGTCCATGCCCGGCAGGCCGAGCTTCATGCCCTTGATCATTGCGGCAATCTGGCGCGCGTTGTCGAGCACCTCGGCCTTGCTGTGCAGGCGCGGCATCTTGTAGTTCACGACGGCGACGCCGACGGTATCGGGACTGCTGGAAATATCGCCGTGACGCATGGAAACCTCCGTTTGGCTGAGACATGACGCCGTGGGAGCGGGCCTTGGCCGCGAACGTCGGCCATGCAAGAAGCTTCGCGGCCAAGGCCGCTCCTACAGGGAAACGCACTGGGCTCAGCCCAGCACGGAAACAAGTCAGTGGCTGATCATCCACGGCCGCGCGGAAGGGCTGGCCTTGAGACCGTGCGGATTGGCCTTGGTCCGCTCGACCGGCTTGCTCGGGCCGCAGCAGCTGCAGCCGGCCGGGTGCTTGCGCTTGCTGGCGTACTCCTCGACCGTCTGCGGCGCGTGGCGCGCGCGTTCGTTGGTTTCATGGGCGCGGCGCTGACTGCCCGGCAAGGTGGCCAGGCCCGGCGCGCTGAGAATCACCCGCGCGCTCTGGGTGTCGCAGTACGGGCAGGCGCAGGGCTCGTCGCGCTCGGCCATCGGCCGCAGCACGGTGAAGTCGCCGCACTGCGGGCAGTCGTATTCGTAGATCGGCATGGTCATTTCCTCGTGACGCTGACCCCTCTCCCGACGGGAGAGGGGTGGAGAGGATCACTTGTCGTAGGCGATGGGCAGGTCGATGCTGCCGTCGAGGAACTTGGTCGGGCCGCTGGCGCTGGGGTTGATGTCGAAATCGAATATCTCCGTCGGCAGCCACAGGGTGGCGCAGGCGTTGGGGATGTCGACCACGCCGCTGATATGCCCCTGCACCGGCGCCGAGCCGAGCAGCGCGTAGCCCTGGGCCGGCGAGTAGCCGAACTTGGTCAGGTAGTTGATGGCGTTGAGGCAGGCCTGCTTGTACGCCAGGTTGACGTCCAGGTAGTGCTGCTTGCCGGCATCGTCGACCGAGATGCCTTCGAAGATCAGGTAGTTCTTGTAGTTGGGGGTGATCGGGCTGGGCTTGAAGATCGGGTTCTTGATGCCGTACTTGGCCATACCGCCCTTGATCAGCTCGACTTTCATGTGCACCCAGCCGGCCATTTCGATGGCACCGCAGAAGGTGATCTCGCCGTCGCCCTGGCTGAAGTGCAGGTCGCCCACCGACAGACCTGCACCGTCGACATAGACCGGGAAGAAGATTTTCGAGCCGCGCGACAGGTCCTTGATGTCGCAGTTGCCGCCATGCTCGCGCGGCGGCACGGTACGCGCGCCGGTGGCAGCGGCCATGTCGCGGGCGGCGCCGGTGAGCTTGCCCATGTGCGCGGTCGGTGCCATCGGCGGGTTGGCCAGCGGCGGCACGCGGGTCGGGTTGGTGTCGATCAGCTCCTGCTCGCGCTTGTTCCACTCGGCGAGCATTTTGTGGTCCGGCAGGCAGCCGATCAGGCCGGGGTGGATCAGGCCGGCGAAGTTCACGCCCGGGATATGCCGGCTGCTGGTGAACATGCCCTTGAAGTCCCAGATGGCCTTCTGCGCCGACGGGAAGTGGTCGGTAAGGAAGCCGCCGCCGTTGTTCTTCGAGAAGAAGCCGTTGAAACCCCACAGCGAGTCCGGCTTGGCGCCGATGTCGAGCAGGTCGACCACCAGCAGGTCGCCTGGCTCGGCGCCATGCACGCCCACCGGGCCGGACAGGTAGTGCACGGTGGACAGATCGACGTCGCGCACGTCGCTGGCGTCGTTGTCGTTCTTGATCGCGCCGCCGGTCCAGTCGTAGGTTTCCAGGATGAAGTCGTCGCCGGGCTTGACCCAGCAGGCCATCGGGATGTCCGGGTGCCAGCGGTTGTGGACTTGTTCGTTCTCGGTGGCGGCCTGGTTGAGGTCGACCTTGATCAGGGTGTCGGTCATGACGTTGCTCCTGGGACCAGTGGTGGGTGCCTGACGCATTGATGCGCCGGGGTACGGGAGCCAGTCTCGGGGAGTGCGGCAAGCGCGAAAATACGTTGGATGACGTATGCGCAGAACCAGTAATGGCAAGGCTTGCAGCGGATATTGCGCAGACGCGAAAAAGCGGCCGGCGCATGGAGAACACGCCGGCCGTAAAGCGGAAAATCAATCCCGTAGCCCGGATGAAATCCGGGAGCGGCCTCGATACCCGCCCCGGATTTCATCCGGGCTACGAAAGCGGACCATCACACGGAGAGATAACGACTGATGGTCGCCTCGTCGACCTTGTCGCGTGCCTCCTCGATGACGAATTTGCCCTTCTCGATGACCAGAAAGCGGTCGGCGATTTCCATGGTGAAGGACAGCACCTGCTCCGAAACGATGATGGTCAGATCACGCAGATTGCGGATCTCCTTCAGGGTGCGGGCGATGTCCTTGATGATCGACGGCTGGATGCCCTCGGTCGGCTCGTCGAGCAGCAGCACCTTGGGGTTGGTGGCCAGCGCGCGGGCGATGGCCAGCTGTTGCTGCTGACCGCCGGAGAGGTTGCCGCCCTTGCGGTGGCGCATCTCCTGCAGCACCGGGAACAGCGCGTAGAGGTCGTCCGGCACCTGGCCCTTGGCCGAGGCCGGCAGGCCGGTCTGGATGTTCTCCAGCACAGTCATGCTGGGGAAGATCATCCGCCCCTGCGGCACGTAGGCGATGCCGGCCTCGACGCGCTGGTGGGTCTCCAGCTTGGAGATGTCCTGACCATCGATATTGATCTGCCCGCCCCACTGCGGCAGCACGCCCATCAGGCTCTTGAACAGGGTGGTCTTGCCCATGCCGTTGCGGCCCATCACCGCGACGATTTCCTTCTTCGCCACGTCGAGGTTGAGTTCGTGGAGGATCTGGCTCTGGCCGTAGCCGGAGACGAGGTTGTTGATCTGGAACATTGCCGATACTCCTTCAGAAGACCCCAGCCCATTAGCCGGGCGCCATGCAATCCGTCCCCTCTCCCCCTGGGAGAGGGTTAGGGTGAGGGATGTGCAGCGCGAATCCCCCTCACCCCCGGCCCCTCTCCCGAAAGGAGAGGGGAGCTGTCAGTGCCCCAGGTACACCTCGATGACCTTGGGATTGCTCTGCACCGCATCCATGCTGCCCTCGGCCAGCACCTTGCCCTGGTGCAGCACGGTGACCTTGTGCGCGATGCTCTTGACGAACTCCATGTCGTGCTCGATGACCAGCACCGAGCGCCCCTGACTGATGCGCTTGAGCAGCTCGGCGGTGGCCACCCGCTCGCTGACGCTCATGCCGGCCACCGGCTCGTCGAGCATCAGCAGCTGCGGGTCCTGCATCAGCAGCATGCCGATCTCCAGCCACTGCTTCTGGCCGTGCGAGAGCAGGTCAGCCTGCAGGTGCAGGTGCTCGCCGAGCATGATCTCGGTCGCCACCTGCTCGACCCGCTCAATCACTTCGCGCGAGCGCTTGAAGAACAGTGCGCCGAACACCTTGCGGCCTTTGGGGTAGGACATCTCCAGGTTCTCGAACACCGTCAGGTTCTCGTAGATCGACGGGTTCTGGAACTTGCGCCCGACCCCGGCGCGGACGATGTCGAACTCGCGCATCTTGGTCAGCTCACGGTTCTCGAACTGGATGCTGCCGGCGGTAGCCTTGGTCTTGCCGCAGATCAGGTCGAGCACCGTGGTCTTGCCGGCGCCGTTGGGGCCGATGACCACGCGCACCTCGTTGCGGTCGATGTACAGGTTGAGGTCGTCGACCGCCTTGAAGCCGTCGAAGGACACGGTCAGGCCCTCGATGGCCAGCACCGGTTTGGGCATCTGGAAGCCAGCGGGATTAGGGCTCATGGGGTGGTCTCCAGTTCGGGAGTGGATGCGGCCTTGGCGACCGGTGTGGCCACCGGCTCGGTCTTCACCGGCGCCTTGGCCTTCGGCTTGAGGCGCGCCAGCCAGCGCTTGCCGTGGCTGTCCCACAGGCCGGCGAGGCCGTTGGGGAAGTACATGACCACGGCGATGAATAGGCCGCCCATCAGGTACAGCCACAGCTCGGGGAAGCTCTCGGAGAAGTAGGTCTTGCCGAAGTTGACCAGCAGCGCGCCGTACACCGCGCCGAGCAGCGACAGGCGCCCGCCGACCGCGGCGAAGATGACCATCTCGATCGACGGCACGATGCCGACGAAGCTCGGCGACATGAAGCCGACCTGCAGGGTGAACATCGCCCCGCCGATGGCCGCGAAGGCGGCGCCGACGCAGAACACGAAGATCTTGAAGCTAGCCACGTCGTAACCGGAGAAGCGCACCCGCTCTTCCTTGTCGCGCATGGCCAGCAGCAGGCGGCCGAGCTTAGAGGCGATGATGAAGCGCGCCAGCAGGATGCAGCCGAACAGCAGGAAGGCGCTGACGAAGTAGAGGATCAGCTTGGCCTCGTCGGTGCGGATGTCCCAGCCCATCAGGGTCTTCAGGTCGGTGATGCCGTTGACCCCGCCGGTATAGCCCTGCTGACCAATGATCAGCACGGTGAGGATCAGCGCGATGGCCTGGGTGACGATGGAGAAGTACACGTCCCCCACGCGGCGCTTGAACATGGTCAGGCCGATCACCAGAGCCAGCAGCACCGGCACCGCGATCACCGCCAGCAGGGTGAAGCCGAAGCTGTGGAACGGCTGCCAGAGCATCGGCAGCTCGGTGATCTGGTTCCAGTCCATGAAGTCCGGGATGCCAGGGGTGGACTGGATCTTGGTGCTTTCCGGATCGGAGGCCTCGAGCTTGAGGAACATCGCCATGCAGTAGCCGCCGAGGCCGAAGAAAATGCCCTGGCCGAGACTGAGGATGCCGCCGTAGCCCCAGCACAGCACTAGGCCGACGGCGACGAAGGCGTAGGTCAGGTACTTGCCGACCATGTTCAGGCGGAAGGCGTCGAGCGCCAGCGGGAACACCACCAGGATCAGCGCGGCGAGCACCGCCAGGCCGATGGCGCCCTGCTTGCCGCCCAGGAGTTTGTCGAGAGTCGGGTTCATATGCGGGTCCTCATGCTTGAACATTCCCTCTCCCTCTGGGAGAGGGCCAGGGTGAGGGAGATGGCGGCAGTGCGATGCCCGTCCCTCACCCCCGGCCCCTCTCCCGGCGGGAGAGGGGTGACAGCGTTGCGCATCATTTGCGCACCTTGATCGAGAACAGCCCCTGCGGGCGCATCATCAGAATCAGAATCACCGCCGACAGGGTCAGCACCTTGGCCATCGAGCCACTCATGAAGAACTCCATGATCGACTGCGCCTGGGCGATGGTGAACGCCGAGGCGATGGTGCCGAACAGGCTGGCCGCGCCGCCGAAGACCACCACCAGGAAGGTGTCGACGATGTACAGCGAACCTGCGGTCGGGCCGGTGGAGCCGATGGTGGTGAAAGCCGCACCCGCTACGCCGGCCACGCCGCAGCCGAGGGCGAAGGTCATGCGATCGACGCGCTTGGTGTTGATGCCCACGGCGCGGCTCATCACCCGGTTCTGCATGGTGGCGCGCACCTGCAGGCCCCAACGCGAGCGGTACAGCATCAGGAAGATGGTGGCGGTGAGCAGGATGGTCAGGCCCATGACGAACAGGCCGTTACGCGGGATGTCGATGGTCTCGGTGGGGTTCCACGAGCCCATCAGCCACTCCGGCAGGGTGGCGCTGACTTCGCGTGCACCGAAGATCGAACGGAACGCCTGCTGCATGGCCAGCGACAGGCCCCAGGTGGCCAGCAGGGTATCCAGCGGCCGGTGGTAGAGCTTGCTGATCATCGCCCACTCCACCAGCCAGCCGATGGCGCCGGCGATGACGAAGGACAGGGCAATGGCGAAGAAGAAGTAGTAGGGCCCGAAGGCCGGGGCGTACTGCTCGGTCAGCGAGGACACCACGAAGGTGGTGTAGGCACCGATGGTGAGGAATTCACCATGGGCCATGTTGATCACGCCCATCTGGCCGAAGATGATCGCCAGCCCCAGGGCCATCAGCAGCAGCACGCAGAACACGGACAAGCCGTTGAAGCCCTGCATGGCCGCGATGGCACCAAATTCCGATAGCCATTCCATGTTGATGGTCCTCTGGCGGAAGAATGGCAAGGGCGGTTCTGCCCTCACCCTACGCGGGTCGCCCTACCCTCTCCCAAAGGGAGAGGGGGTTATACGGAGTCGGCTGGAGGGCACCGCGCAAACCGGCGACACCGCCCCAGTCCCCTCTCCCACTGGGAGAGGGCTAGGGTGAGGGACCTCGCGCCTCACCCCATCACAGGCTTACTGGTAGCCTTTCGGGAAGGGGTTCGGCTCGATCAGGTCGGACTCGTAGACCACCTTGAACTGACCATCCTTCTGCACCTGGCCGATGCGGGTCTTGCTCCACAGGTGATGGTTGTCATGCACCTTCACGTAGCCTTCCGGCGCGGTGGTCAGCTCGATACCCGGCGAGGCGGCGGCGACCTTGTCGACATCGAAGCTGCCGGCCTTCTCGACCGCGGCCTTCCACAGCCACGGGCCGAGGTAGGCGGCCTGGGTCACGTCACCGATGACCGCGTCCTGGCCGTACTTGGCCTTGAAGGCCTCGACGAAGGCTTTGTTGTTCGGGTTGTCCAGGCTCTGGAAGTACTTCATGGAGGCGTAGAAGCCTTCCATGTTCTCGCCGCCGATGCCGAGCAGCTCGTCCTCGGTGACCGACAGGGTCAGTAGGTTCTGCTTGGCGGCGGTGACGCCGGCGGCCTTCATCTGCTTGTAGAAGGCGACGTTGGAGCCGCCGACCACGGCGGTGAAGACCACGTCAGGCTTCTTCAGCTTGACCTTGTTGATCAGCGAGCCGAACTGGGTGTTGCCCAGCGGGTAGTACTCCTCGCCCACCACCTTGCCACCGAGCACGTTCTCGATGTGCTTGCGCGCGATCTTCATCGAGGTGCGCGGCCAGATGTAGTCGGAGCCGATCAGGTAGAAGGTCTTGGCGCCCTTCTCCTTGGCGATCCAGTCCAGGCCCGCGAGGATCTGCTGGGTCGCCTCCTGGCCGGTGTAGATGACGTTCTTCGACTGCTCCAGCCCCTCGTAGAAGGTCGGGTAGTAGAGCAGGCCGTTTTCCTTCTCGAACACCGGCAGCACCGCCTTGCGCGAAGCCGAAGTCCAGCAGCCGAATACGGCGGCGACCTTGTCACCGACCAGCAGTTTCTTGGCCTTCTCGGCGAAGGTCGGCCAGTCGGAGGCGCCGTCCTCCTGGATCACCTTGATCTGCCGGCCGAGGATGCCGCCGGAGGCGTTGATCTGCTCGATGGCCAGGCGCTCGGCCTGGATCGAGCCGGTTTCGGAGATGGCCATGGTGCCGGTGGCCGAGTGCAGCTGGCCGACGATCACCTCGGTGTCGGTCACAGCCAGGCCGGTGGTGTTCACCTCGGCATTGGCCACATGGCTGAACAGGCTGGCGGCCAGCAGCGAGAGCGCGGCGGCGCCCAGCGCCAGCCGGCGGGGTAGAAGTCGGGTCGGTTGTGCATCCATCGTCGTGCTCCTCGTGCGGTGGGATCGTCGCCGGCCTGTCTGCGCAGGTCTGCTCCGGGTTCGCCGCAAGAATGCGGGCGCCCCTCCCGCCGGGGTATACGCAGCATGACGTAAGCGCATACGTCATCTGACGTACAGCGCCACGGCACCACCCTGGTGCACTCTCGGACGCAAGCAGGAAGCCAGACAGAAGCCCGGGCGCACGCGCGCAAGGGCCGCCATTGGGGGCATGGATGTTGCAGCCACGCCGGTAGCGGGATTCGCGGCGGCTCAGGTCGACGCGCCCCGAGCGGCTGGGGAGCCCTGGTATACGGGGCATACGCGACAGACATCTCGGCGCAGGGACGGCGCGATCAACCATGACATCGATCAGGAAGCGAACCGTGCAACCCACCGGAACCCAGCGCATCGTCAAGATTCGCCGCGACTACAACAGCTGGGTCGCCGACGAGACCCTGGAGGACTACGCCCTGCGCTTCACGCCACGGGCGTTCCGCAAGTGGTCGGAGCTGCGCATCGCCAACACCGCGCTGGGTGCCGTATCGTTCCTTGCCCTGGAGGCCATCGGCGGCGCGCTGGCGCTGTCCTACGGTTTCACCAACACCCTGTGGGCGATCCTCGCGGTGAGCCTGGTGATCTTCCTCACCGGCCTGCCGATCAGCTACTACGCGGCGCGCTACGGCGTGGACATGGACCTGCTGACCCGCGGTGCCGGCTTCGGCTACATCGGTTCGACCATTACCTCGCTGATCTACGCCAGTTTCACCTTCCTGTTCTTCGCCCTCGAAGCGGCGATCATGGCCCTGGCGCTGGAGCTGTACTTCGACATCCCGCTGGCGCTGGCCTACGTGATCTGTTCGGTGATCATCATTCCCCTGGTGGCCTACGGCATCACCCTGATCAACCGCCTGCAGACCTGGAGCCAGCCGCTGTGGATATTCCTGCTGCTGCTGCCCTATGTGTTCGTCATCGCCAAGAATCCCGAGGCGCTGAGCGACTGGACCAGCTTCGCCGGGCGCGAGGGCGAGGCCGGCAGCTTCAACCTGCTGCACTTCGGCGCCGCCTGCACCGTGGCCCTGGCACTGGTCACGCAGATCGGCGAGCAGGTCGACTACCTGCGCTTCCTGCCAGAGAAGACCGCGCACAACCGCAAACGCTGGTGGGCCGCGCTGCTCATGGCCGGCCCCGGCTGGATCATCCCCGGCGCGCTGAAGATGCTCGCCGGCGCCTTCCTCGCCTTCCTCGCCCTGCAGCACGAGATCCCCATGGAGCGTGCCGCCGAACCCACGCAGATGTACCT
Source organism: Pseudomonas stagnisoli (assembly GCF_048595745.1). Lineage (NCBI taxonomy): Bacteria > Pseudomonadati > Pseudomonadota > Gammaproteobacteria > Pseudomonadales > Pseudomonadaceae > Pseudomonas > Pseudomonas stagnisoli. Next base: position 947,541 of record NZ_CP184361.1, on the reverse strand, counting down.
GGTGGCCTTCGGCTACGTGTTCGCCAGCCCCGAGTTCGCCCTGGCCGCAATGGTGCTGTTCGTGATCGTCAGTCAGGTGAAGATCAACCTGACCAACGCCTACGCCGGCTCGCTGGCCTGGTCCAACTTCTTCGCCCGCGTCACCCACAGCCATCCGGGGCGCGTGGTGTGGCTGGTGTTCAACGTGGCCATCGCCCTGATGCTGATGGAGCTGGGTGTGTTCGAGGCGATCGAGGAGGTGCTCGGCCTTTACGCCAACATCGCCATCGCCTGGATCGGCGCGCTGGTGGCGGACCTGGTGATCAACAAGCCGCTGGGCCTGTCGCCGCGCTACATCGAGTTCAAGCGTGCGCACCTGTACGACATCAACCCGGTCGGCGTCGGCGCCATGCTGATCGCCTCGCTGCTCTCGGTGCTGGCCCACTTCGGCCTGTTCGGCGCCCTGCCCCAGGCCGCCTCGCCGCTGGTGGCGCTGTTCTCGGCCTTCCTCTGCGCACCGCTGCTGGCCTGGTACACCGGCGGGCGCTACTACATCGCGCGCACCAGCACGGCGACCCTGATTCACCCGCCGCACGCGCAGCACGCCGGCCGCTGCGGCCTGTGCAACAACAGCTTCGAGAGCGAGGACATGGCCTTTTGCCCGGCCTACAGCACGCCGATCTGCTCGCTGTGCTGCTCGCTGGATGCGCGCTGCGGCGATGCCTGCAAGCCACACGGGCGCCTGAGCCAGCAGGTCGACGCGCTACTGCACTGGCTGCTGCCCTGGGCCAGCATTCCGCGCCTGCACAGCCGCCTGGCGCAGTACCTGGGCTTTCTCAGCCTGCTGGTGCTGATGCTGTTCGGTGCCCTGGCGCTGATCTACAGCCAGGTCTCGCACGGCCTGGTGCCGCACTCGCCGGAGGTGCAGCAGACGCTGTACCAGGCCTTCCTCAAGGCCTTCCTGACCCTCTCGCTGTTCGCCGGCATGCTCGCCTGGTGGATCGTCCTGACCCGCGAGAGCCGCCAGGTGGCACAACAGGAATCGGACCGCCAGACCCTGCTGCTGATGCAGGAGATCGAGGCCCACGGCAAGACCGACGAAGCGCTGCAGAAAGCCAAGGTGCAGGCCGAGAACGCCAATGCGGCGAAGAGCCGCTACGTCACTGGCCTGTCCCACGAGCTGCGCACGCCGCTCAACAGCATCCTCGGCTACACGCAGATCCTGCAGCGCGATGATGCGCTGAGCGAACGTCAGCAGGACGCACTGGCCACCATCTACCGCAGTGGCTCGCACCTGCTGTCGCTGATCGACGGCCTGCTCGACGTGGCCAAGATCGAGGCCGGCAAGCTGCACCTGGAGCTGTCGGAAATCCCATTCCCCGAGTTCATCCACCAGCTTGAGCGCATGTTCGCCCCGCAGGCCACCGAGAAGGGCCTGGCCTTTCGCCTGGAGACGGCCGGACGCATCCCGGCCGTGGTACGCGGCGACGAAAAGCGCGTGCGGCAGATCCTGATCAACCTGCTGGGCAACGCCGTACGCTTCACCGAGCAGGGCGAGGTGCGCCTGCGCGTCGGTTACCTGCGCGAAACCGCCTGCTTCGAGGTCGTCGACACCGGTATCGGCATCGACCCGCAGCAGATCGAACGCATCTTCCAGCCCTTCGAGCGCGGCGATCTGATGCGCCAGGACAACGGCGTCGGTCTCGGCCTGACCATCACCCGCATGCTCACCGCGCTGATGGGGGGCGAGCTGTCGGTGCACAGCGAACCGGGCAAGGGCACGCGCTTCCAGGTGCGCCTGTTCCTCTCCGAGGTGCGCGTGCCGCAGGCGGTGGTGCACGTGGCCCACGACATCATCGGCTACGAGGGCCCGCGCCGGCTGATACTGGTAGTGGACGACCACCTGGAGCACCGCCGCGTGCTGGCGGGCATGCTGGAGCCGCTGGGCTTTCGCGTGGAACAGGCGGCCAGCGGCCAGGAGGCCATCCGTCAGGCCGCGCTAATGCGCCCGGACCTGATCCTGATGGACCTGTCGATGCCGCAGATGGACGGTTTCGAGGCCAGCCGCCTGATCCGCCGCAACGCCGCCTGCCAGGCACCGATCATCGTGATCTCGGCCAACGCCTTCGCCGACGACCGCGAGCGCAGTATCGCCGCGTACTGCAACGACTACCTGGCCAAGCCGGTGCATACCCCGGCGCTGCTCGAACGCATCCAGCAGCAACTGGGCCTGCAGTGGCTGCACCGCACGGCCGAACTGGAGAGCGCCGCGCCGCTGATCGAAGTGTTGCCCAGCGCCAGCGAACTGGCCGAGCTGCGCGAGCTGGCGGCGCTCGGCTACATGCGCGGCATCCAGGACAAGCTCGACAGCATCGAGCAGCAGACGCCGGCATGCGCCACCTTCACCCAACGCCTGCGGGCCCTGGCCAAGGGCTTCCGCCTGGACGAACTCAACCATCAACTCAAGGAGGCCGAACATGAATGCAGCCACGCCGCTTGCTGAGCGCGGCACCGTGCTGATCGTCGACGACACGCCGGACAACCTCGCCCTGCTCTCCGACGCCCTCGACGCCCAGGGCTACATGGTGCTGGTGGCACTGGACGGACAGAGCGCACTGAACCGCATCCAGCGCCGGCGTCCCGACCTGATCCTGCTCGATGCGATGATGCCCGGCCTGGACGGCTTCGAGACCTGCCGACGAATCAAGGCCGCGCCGGAAAGCGCCGATATCCCGGTACTGTTCATGACCGCGCTGACCGACAGCGAGCACGTGGTGGAAGGCTTCGCCGCCGGCGGCAGCGACTACGTGACCAAACCGATCCAGACCGACGAGGTGTTGGCGCGGGTCGGCGCGCACCTGCGCACCGCCCGCCTGATCCAGGCTGCCAGGCAGACCCCGGCCGCCGCGCCGACCCTCAACGACGCACCGGCCCAGGCCACCCTCTCGGCGCGTTTCCAGCTCACCGAACGCGAGGTCGAGGTGCTGCGCTGGGTCGCCTGCGGCAAGACCAACCGCGACATCGGCGACATCCTCGGCCTGTCGCCGCGCACGGTGAACAAGCACCTGGAGCACGTCTACGTGAAGCTCGGCGTGGAAACCCGCACCGCCGCCACCTCGGTAGCCCTGGCGGCGATGGCCGAGCGGGCCTGAGGCAGGGCTGGCGCAGGGCCGGCAAATCGCCGATGCTGCGCCCATGCGCCTGATCGACACCCACACCCACCTCGACTTTCCCGAATTCGACGCCGATCGCGCCGAGTTGCTGCAGCGCAGCCGCGAGCTGGGTGTGGAGAAACTGGTGGTGCTCGGCGTGTACCAGGCCAACTGGCAGCGCCTATGGGACCTGGTGCAGGCACACGACGGCCTGTATGCCGCCTTCGGCCTGCATCCGGTCTACCTCGACCAGCACCGCCCCGAGCACCTGGACGAGCTGCACGCCTGGCTGCAGCGCCTGGCCGACCACCCGCGGCTGTGTGCGGTCGGCGAATTCGGCCTGGACTACTTCATCGAAACGCTCGACCGTCAGCGCCAGCAGGAGCTGTTCGAGGCCCAACTCAGGCTCGCGGCAGAGTTCGAGCTGCCCGCCCTGCTGCATGTACGCCGCGCCCATGCCGCCACCATTGCCACGCTCAAGCGCCACCGGCTCAAGCGCGGCGGCATCATCCACGCCTTCGCCGGCAGTTACGAGGAGGCCCGCGAGTACCTGCGCCTCGGCTTCAAGCTGGGCCTGGGTGGCGCGCCAACCTGGCCGCAGGCCCTGCGCCTGCGCAAGGTGGTGGCGCAGTTGCCGGCCGATACCATCGTGCTGGAGACGGACGCGCCGGACATGGCCCCGGCCATGTACCCCGGCCTGCGCAACAGCCCCGAACACCTGCCGGACATCTGCGCGGCACTGGCCGAACTGCGCGGGGTGACGCCTGAAGAGCTGGCCGCCGTCAGCAGCCGCAATGCCGCCGAGCTGTTCGGCTGGGACTGAGGTAGCCCTGGAAACAACAAGGCCCGCCAAATGGCGGGCCTTGCACATTGCACAGGACTTATCAGACGCGGAACGCGCTGATCAGCTCCTTGAGCCGCGCCACCTGATCGGACAGCTGGCGGCTGGCCTGTTCGGTCTGCACCGCGCCTTCGGCGGTGCGCTCGCCGGCCTGGTTGATCTCGACGATGTTCATGTCGATATCGTGGGCCACGGCGGTCTGCTGCTCGGCGGCGGCGGCGATCTGCTGGTTCTGGTCGACGATCATGCCGACCGCGCCGAGGATATTCTCCAGCGCCTGCTGCACCTGAGCCGACTGGTTGACGGTGTTCTCCACCATCTGGTGGCTGCCGTTCATGGCGGTCACGGTGGCGCCCACGCCGCTCTGCAGGCGACCGATCATCTGCTCGATCTCCTCGGTGGACTGGTGGGTGCGCTTGGCCAGGTTGCGCACCTCGTCGGCCACCACGGCGAAGCCGCGACCCTGCTCCCCGGCACGCGCGGCCTCGATGGCGGCATTCAGAGCCAGCAGGTTGGTCTGTCCGGCGATACCCTTGATCACATCCAGCACCTGGCTGATCGCCGCACTGTCGGCCGCCAGCTGGTTGATCACACCGACCGACTGGTCGATCTCGCTGGCCAGACGCTGGATGCTGCCAACCTGCGACTCGACCATGGCGCGACCGCTGACCGTCTCGTCGTTGACGCTCTGCGCACTGCTCACCGCCGCAGCTGCGCTGCGCGCAACCTCCTGGGCAGTGGCGGACATCTCGTTCATTGCCGTGGCGACCTGCTCGATCTGCCCGCGCTGGGCAGTCACGGCCTGGCTGCTCTCGCCGGACACCAGCTCGACGCGGTCCGCCTGGCGCTCCACCTCGACCACGGTCTGGCCGACCAGGTCGATCAGGTCGCGGATCTTCGCCACGGTGCCGTTGAAAACCTCGCCCAGCTCGCCCAGCTCGTCCTGGCTGCGCACGTTGACGCTCACCGTCATATCCCCGGCAGCCACCTTATTGAGCGTGCTGCCAAAGCCCTTGAGGGTGGCGCGGGTGGAAACGTAGAACGCGCCATAGAGGTAACCGATGGCGAGGAACACAGACACCAGGGCCACCACCAGCAGCACCATCTGCGTACGCTTGCCCTCCAGACGCTGGCTCAGCTCGTGGTCGAGGAAGCCAAGCATCTGGTCGTTGAAGGTGTAGGTCTTGTCGATCGCGGTGCTGAGCTGATCGAAGAAACCCTGCCACGGCGCGTCCAGGCTGTCGGCCATGAGCAGCTGCTCTTCCAGTACCCCGCTGACCTCCGTCAGCGAGGCACGGCTGGCCTCGGCTGCCGTGCTCAGCTCGTTGCGCGCACGCGCATTGCCATCCAGCGCACTCTGCAGCTTGAAGCCGTACTCGGCGTGCAACTGCTCCAGCTGGGCGAGCATTTCGTCGAGCTTGGTGCTGTCGGAAGAGCCGAGAATCCCTTGGCCGAGCGAGTAAGAACCCAGTGCACGCCCCTTGCTCAGCGCCTCGGTCACCGGCGGCGTGGCCGTGGTCAGCAACTCGGCCATCTGCCGCACGGTCAGGTCGCTGTCCTGGCTGAGGCCGGACTGGCTGGCAACGAACTTGATGAAGACTTCGGCGTTGTCCAGCGCCTTGACCACCAGACCTGCCTTGCTGCGCAGCGACGACTCGGCAGCAACCGCGTCGAGCGCCGCCTTGATGGCGTCGCGCTGGGCATTGAACTCCTCGATCTTCTGCGCGTCATCGCTGGGCGAGGTCAAGGCGTTCAGGGTCTCGGAGATACTCTTTTCCAGAGGCGCGATCAGTGCCGCGAGCTTGTCCGCCTCGCCGGACTGGCCGAGCACCGCATTGATCTCGTAGAGATCGTTCAGCCGCTCCAGCTCCTGCCGCATCTTCTGGCTCTGCTTGAGCAGCTCCAGGCTCTGCAGCTCGGTGCGCGTATCGACGAAGGCGTCGTAGGATTCGCGCACCAAGTAGTAGTTGGTGACCAGCATGGGCAGGAAGAACAGCACGCTGATCAGGCTGAACTTCATGCCGAAGCTCAGGCGGTTCATCAGCGCGATGGCAGGGTACAACACGCTATTCACTAGACGTCTCCTGTTGCCATTATTGTTGTATGCCAGCCGGGAGAAGGCTGGTCGCTTGAACGGCAAGGTGTCGTGGCTTTCTGAATTCTAGCGGGGCTGGCCATTTGCCAGGCACAGCTCCCCCACCGCTTGTATACCGGATATCGGCGCCGGTCTGTGTAACTTAAGGTTAAGAATGCGCATGTCTCTTCGCTTCGGCATTGATCTGGGTGGTACCAAGACGGAAATCATTGCCCTGCAGGGCTCCACAGAGCGGCTGCGGCGGCGATTGCCTACCCCGCAGGGTGACTACCACTCCACGCTTCTGACCATCATGAGTCTAGTCCAGGCAGCAGAGATGGAGTTGGGTGCCAGCGGCACCGTCGGCGTCGGCATTCCCGGCACCCGCTCGCCGGACCACGGGCGAATCAAGAACGCCAACTCCACCTGTCTGATCGGCCAGGACCTGCAGGGCGACCTGGAGCGCCTGCTGGAGAGGCCGGTACGCCTGGCCAACGACGCCGACTGCTTCACCCTGTCCGAGGCCAGCGATGGCGCCGGCGCCGGTGCCGACAGCGTCTTCGGGGTGATTCTGGGCACCGGCGTCGGCGGGGGTATCGCCATCCATGGCCGGCTGCTGAACGGCCCCAACGCCATCGCCGGCGAGTGGGGCCACAATGCCCTGCCCTGGCGCAACGCGACCGACGGCCCGGCCAGACGCTGCTACTGCGGCCTGGACGACTGCATCGAAACCTTTCTCAGTGGCCCCGGCTGGGCCGCCCGCAGCAACCTGGGACTGAACGCACGCGAGCTGGCAACGGCGGCAGCGGGCGGCGAACCCGCCGCAGCTCAGGCGCTGGCGCGGTACTGTGAACAGCTGGCGCGGGCGCTGGCCTCAGTGATCAACATCCTCGACCCGCACGTGATAGTGCTGGGCGGCGGCCTGTCCAACATCCCCGCGCTGTACCGCGAGGTACCGCCACTGCTGGTGCGCCATGTGTTCTCGGACCAGGTCAACACCCGCCTGGTCCAGGCCCGCCACGGCGACTCCAGCGGCGTGCGCGGTGCCGCCTGGCTGTGGCCCGAGTAACTAGAGCAGCAGGATCCACACGGCGAAGGCGGCATACCAGAGTACAGCGGCGCGGATCAGCAGCTGCCACAGTTCGTCGAGGCTGGCGACTCCCGCCTCACCGGGCTGCGCCTCGCCCACCTCGGCAGCGGCGACACCGGCACGAGCCACCAGTTGCGCGGCGGGGATATCCCAGGCGAGCAGGTCATGCAGCACCGCATGGCTGACGGCGGAGAAATTGCCAACCAGGGCAAAACTGGCCGCCAGCACCCGCACCGGCAGCCAGTCCATGGCATGCCGCAGCTGCGCCGCGCGCTCGGCCACCGCCGTATCGCTCGCCCGCTCCGCGGTCAGCGCCAGCAGGCGATAGGCCAGCGCCGGCAGCGGCCCAAGCAACGCGTACCAGAAGATCACCGCGAAAAAGCCCTGGTAGGCCTGCCACAGCTCGTAGGCACGCACGCGTTCGAGCAACTCGGCCTCGGCATCGGCCACCAGCCCCAGATCACGCTCGGCCACATGCAGAGCGGCCTGCTCATCACCCCGGCGCCAGGCGTCGCGAAATGGCCCCAGCTCCGCCAGCAGATCGCCGCGTCCCAGGCTGTAGACCAGCACCAGCAGATGCACCGGCAACAACAGCCAGCCGTAGGCCAGCGGCTCGAGCGCGAGCACCAGCAACCCGAGCAGGGCCACGGGCAGCAACACCGCCAGGGCCAGGGTGGACCAGGGCGAGCGCCCCGAACTGGCCGTCAGCCACTGCAGCCAGGGGCCGTCCTGCTGGATGCGCAAGCGCCCGGCGGAAAACTTCTCCACCCACAGCACCAGCAACAACACCAGAAAGTTCATCTTCCACTCTCCTCATGCTGCAGGGCGGCGCGCAGGCGCGCCCAGTCGAAACAGGGGCCGGGGTCGGTCTTGCGCCCCGGCGCGATATCGCTGTGACCACAGATGCGCTCGGCGCTCATTTCAGGATAGGCATCCAACAGCACCTGGGTCAGCTCGACCAAGGCCCGGTACTGGGCGTCTTCGAATGGCATCTCGTCGGTGCCTTCCAGTTCGATCCCGATGGAGAAGTCATTGCAGTTCTCCCGCTCGCCAAAGCGCGATACCCCGGCGTGCCAGGCGCGCTGGTTGCACGACACAAACTGGATCACACCGCCATCGCGCTCGATAAGGAAGTGCGCAGATACGGTCAGCTGGGCGATGCCGGCGAAGTAGGGATGCTCGTCCACCGGCAGCTGGTTCTGGAAGAACTGCTGCACCTTGCCGGTGCCGAACTGCCCCGGCGGCAGACTGATATTATGCAGCACCAGCAGGGACACCTCCCCTTGCGGGCGCTCGTTGAAATTCGGCGAGGGGCAGTGACGCACGCCGTCACACCAGCCGCTGGCAGGGTCCAGCCACATAAGGGCTCCTTGATGACTGGCCGCCACTCTAGCAGAAGTGCGCTAACGAAAACGCCCGGCACAGGGCCGGGCGCTTCCAGGCAACAGCGCCTCAGGCGCCCTTGAGCTTGCGCAGGTTACCGATCACCGACTCCAGGGCACGATCGAACAGCAGGGCATCATCGAGCAGGCGAATGGCACCACGGCGGAACTCCACCGCCAGGCCCATGCGGGTCTTCTCCATCACCTTCATGCCAGTGCGGTTGACGAAGATGTACTTGCCGGTCGGCTTGATGATGGCCGCCAGCTTGCCGCGCAGCTTGTGTTCCTCGTCTTCCTGGATTTCCACCCAGCTGCCGACGCGGAGCTCGTCCACTTTGTGCAGGGCCTCATCATCGTCCGGCAGGCTGGCCTCCGGCTCTTGCTGGCGATTCTCGCCGGGCGCCAACAGAACGATCTCCTCGACCACCTCGACCATGGCAGGCGCTTCGACGATCTCCTCCATCTCCTGCGGCGGCAGTTCCAGCAGGGGACCCGCGCCCAACTCGGCGACGCTGTCGAACTGCACCTCGGCGGCCACCTCGCTCGGCGGCACGGGCTGAGGTTCGACGATCTCCCGCTTGAAGCGCTGGAAGACCTGCACATGCACGCTCTCCAGCTTGCTGAAGAATTCGCTGGTAACGAAGGGGTCGATGGCCGCACTGGCCAGGCCGTCGCGCAACGACTTGAGCAGGCTCGGCACCAGCTCCAACAGGCGCAGACGGTCTTCCGGCGACTCGTGGGGCTCGACGCTCCAGATCAGGTCGTCCATTACCGCCAAGGCGGATACCCACTCGGCGGATTCGGCACCATGCTTCAGGCAGGTCAGCTGCAGCACCTTGCTCCAGCCCTCCTGCAGCAGGCGCACCACCACCTCGGGCAGAACCTTGCCGAGCAGACGCGAATTGAGTGCCTGTTCGACCTGCTGGCGCGCCAGCTCGGCCTTGGCGCGACCTTCCTCGGCGTCACGGGTGCGCTGCTCGAGCAGCTCGCTGCGACGCTTCTCGTCACCGGTGAAGGCAATGAACTCGGCGAGCACGTCGGAGAAGATCGCCGGATCATCGGTGAAATCGTTGAGCAGCCGCTGCACGACCTGCTCGATGCGCTGGTACAAGGCATCACGCTGCTCGTCGCCCTGGGCATTCCAGCCCAGGGCGGCAGATGCAATTTCGTTGAGCAGGCGGCGGGCCGGATGACTGCCGCGGCTGAAGAAGGTCTTGTCCAGCACCGCAACCTTGAGCATCGGGATCTGCAGCCGACCAATCAAGGCCTTGAGCGAATCCGGCAGCGTACGATCATCGAGGATGAACTCGAACAGCATCGCCACCAGATTGATCACATCCTCATCGACTTCACCCACCACGCGTGCCTTGCCACTCTTGGCACTGACGCGGGTCAGCAGGCCCTCGAGCTGGTTGCGCAGGTCATAATCGTCGCTGACCTGCTGGGCACCGACCGGGAAATGCTGTTGCAGGTGCGACAGCAGGCGCATCAGGTCATTACTGGAAATCGGCACGGCATCGGCAGGAACCTCGCGCCGCGGCAGCACGGCACTGCCACGCACCTGCGACAGCAGCTCCTGCAGGGCGCCGAAGACCTCCTGGACGCCCTCGTCGGCATAACCCGCAGCGGCGACGCCTCTTGACTCAGCCCCGTCCTCACGCGAGGTACGCGCAGCAGCGGACGGCGACCGCCCTGGCTGACGGCGGGCCGGCGGCGCGGATTTCAGCTCCGGCAACACACCAGCCTCGACCAGCTGCTGGTTGGCATCGGCATAAAGCTGATCGAGATCGCCCAGCACGTGCTTTTCGAAAAGCTTGAGAATGATCAGCTTGACCCGGATCTCCACCCCGAGCCCCTCGCAGGCGGCAAGGAACTGCTCGCAAAGCAGACGCGGGCCCAGCGGGTTGGTTTTGTCTTCGAGCTTCCTACTGATAACCGCATTGAGACGGGTGGTGAGGTGGCCAAGGGCGGTGCCATCACGACTCATTACGCGAGAAACCATGGCGTCTAGGGCCACCGACTCCTCCAGGACATCATCCTGAACCAGCGAGAGGCTCTCGAAAGACACATTGCCGAGCTGCGGCGCAGGCGTCCCAATTTCGTACTGATTCAGTGTGGCGAAGCTCTCGAAGACTCGCTGCAGGAAACCTCGCTCGATGGTCTTGCGCTTCAGACGCAGATCACGCATCGCCTCGAAAAACGCATTCTGCTCGGCGTTGCTGGCCGCACGATCCGCCATCTCGAAAAGCGTGTCGTCAGCATTGTCGAACAAACCCTGCAAGCTCAGCTTCAGCTGCTGGGCTGCCTTGTCACGTACCTGAATGAGGGCCACGGGAAGCCTTCCTGCTGGAGAAGTAGGCGATTGCTCGGGCGCAACCTTGTTCAGGTGCACCACTTTCGCGTCGGTCTTCATTGCGAGTCTCCCGCAGGCTGCCAGATCAGAACAGGCCTGCTAAACGATCAGCTGGGCATCACCCAAAAACGTCAAATAGATGGCGCCAGAAAATGCAGCCACCCTCAGTATAGGGGGATGCGAAGCATGACCAAATACCCCCTATCGCAGACATGACCCAGATCACAGAGCGGGAGATCAAGGTTACGAACGGTCATTCGCAGCGACCGGACCGCACCTTCTAGGGTCTAGCCAATTCTCCCGACGACGCTGCACCAGCCGTCGGCTATCCCTATAATCGCGCCACCAGCATGCGGAGGCCACGATGCCCAACCTGACCCTCGCCGAACTCGGCGCCGAAATCGAAGCCAACGCGCGTCGCGCCCTGAGCGAAGACATCGGCAGCGGCGACATTACCGCCCAATTGATCCCCGCCGAACGCCTGGCCCATGCCCGCGTGATCACCCGCGACGCCGCCGTTGTCTGCGGCAGCGCGTGGGTCGATGCGGTATTCCGTCAGCTCGACCCACGCGTGGCCGTGCACTGGCACGTCATCGAAGGCGAACGGGTCGCGCCCAACCAGCCCCTCTTCAGCCTCGACGGCCCGGCCCGCGCCCTGCTCAGCGGCGAACGCAGCGCTCTGAACTTCCTGCAGACCCTTTCGGCCGTCGCCACCCGTTGCCGCCATTTTGCCGACCTGGTCGATGGCACCGGGGTGAAGCTGCTCGATACCCGCAAGACCCTGCCCGGCCTGCGCCTGGCACAGAAGTATGCCGTCACCCAGGGCGGCTGCCACAACCATCGCATCGGCCTGTATGACGCCTTCCTGATCAAGGAAAACCACATCGCCGCCTGCGGCGGCATCGCCCAGGCCATCAGCGCCGCCCACGGCATCGCCCCCGGCAAGCCGGTGGAAGTCGAGGTAGAAAGCCTGGAAGAACTGCAGCAGGCGCTGGAAGCCGGGGCCGATATCGTCATGCTCGACGAACTCAGCCTGGAAGACATGCGCACCGCAGTAAAACTCACCGCCGGCCGCGCCAAGCTGGAGGCCTCCGGCGGCATCAACGAAGCCACGCTGCGCACGATTGCCGAAACCGGCGTGGATTACATCTCCATCGGCAGCCTGACCAAGGACGTCAAGGCTGTCGACTTGTCGATGCGGCTGAGCTTGTAACCGGAGCCACTTTAAAACACAAAGCCCCGGCAAATTCGGGGCTTTTTAATACGGCGCCAGAAGCAGGATTTAAATTCGCACCCTTCACATTATAAATGCATTGCTCTACCGGCTAGGCCACATCGACAAAAAACGCCGGCTATACTGCCTCAGCCACAGCACTCACTTAAGAACACAATTACCGCCACTACTTAACTCACACAATACCCCACGAGCACCTGGACTGCGTGGCAACGCTGAAACATCCGTGGAAAGATCAACGACACCATCGAGCTTATCACAGGCCTGTTTCACTGGAGATGGTACCGGCTCATTAGCACTCAGAGCGGCCATTGCCATATTTACGTATGCTCTAGCCTCCGCCAAACAAGCTCTTTCTGCGGAGCTAGCCACAAATTGCTGATAGGCTGGTAGCGCGATCGCCGCCAGCAAACCCACGATTGCAACCACGACCATTAACTCAACCAAGGTGAACCCATTATTCCGGAAATTCATGAGCACCTCTTGGTGAAAATTATTCATTTTCATCTAATAACAATGCATGCAGGATGACAAGGAAAATCCTGCAAATACTATTTGCACCCCAACCGTCAAAAAATTCAAAATAAAAGTACAACAATACAAACCCTAAAAGCACGACGCCCTGCAAAAAGCGGGGCGCCGCGACACATGCTCGGAGGGAAAGCCAGATCAAGCAAAGCTAGTAAGATTATTACTAGCCACCACTATGAACACCTACCCAACCTAGTAACAATCTGCGTTACTTAATCACGCAAGTGGCACCTTTAGACAAGTCACACTCAATGCTCTTGCCCGGAGTACCACCTTTGGCAGTTTGAGTAAATACACCCAGCGTGGCCGCAGTCTGAGCGGAAGCGTCTGGCGCAGTAGCACAAGCGCTAAAGTTAGTAGCCTTAACGGCAGTGCCATTATTAGGATCGAGGATGTCAGCCAGAGCAGTGTTGGCATAGGCCTTCATTTCAGCCAGACATGCTTTGTCTGCAGAATTACGAGTATAGTTCTGGTAAGCCGGCAGCGCGATGGCGGCCAGAATACCAATAATGGCAACTACAATCATCAATTCGATCAGGGTAAAACCTTTCTGCATTTGAGCTTTCATTAAATGTCTCCTTGGAGTGGTCAGGCACACAGCCTGATCTATTCAGAGCATTTTGCATGCCAATCTAACACGCCACGCACATTAGGCCTCCGCAGCCCGCCCAGACCGCCCCCTAACCACCTCCGGCAACTAGCGACATTTTTTGTCACCCCCTTGAGGCGCTGTTTGGCAGCATCGCACAAACAGGCTATAAGGCAGGATTATCCATGAAACTCTACGGCTCAACCGATGAACGACGCGGTTTCTCTTTCCGGCCTGGCCCGCCAGGTGGCCCAGGCCGGCCTGCTAGACGAAAAAGCAGCGCAGCAAGCGCAGCTGCAGGCAGCAAGAAATCAGCTGCCCCTCATTACCTACCTGGTCCAGAACAAACTGGTTAAAGCACGAGCACTGGCCGAACTCACAGCTGAACAGTTCGGTGTCGCTTTCTTCGACCTCGGCTCGTTAGATAAGGAAAGCCAACCGCGCGACCTGGTCACCGAAAAGCTGATTCGCCAGCATCGCGCCCTACCACTCTGGCGTCGCGGCAATAAGCTGTATGTGGCGGTGTCTGATCCGAGCAATCACCAGGCAGTCACCGATATCCAGTTCAGCACCGGCCTCAATACCGAGAGCGTACTGGTCGAGGATGACAAGCTGGGCGAGGCCATCGAAAAATTCTTCGACAATGCCGGTAGCGGCATGGATGACCTCGGCGACATGGACCTCGACGGCCTGGATGTCGAAGCGGTCGATGAGGACAAGCAGGACGCCGGACAGGGCAATGAGGCCGATGACGCTCCCGTTGTACGCTTTGTCAACAAAATGCTGCTGGATGCCATCAAGGGCGGCTCCTCCGACCTGCACTTTGAACCTTATGAAAAAACCTATCGCGTGCGCTTTCGTACCGACGGCATTCTGCATGAAGTAGCCCGCCCACCGATCCAGCTCTCCCCGCGCATTTCCGCACGCCTGAAAGTCATGGCCAGCCTGGATATCTCCGAGCGGCGCAAGCCGCAGGATGGTCGAATCAAGATGAAAATCTCCAAGACCAAAGCCATCGACTTCCGCGTCAATACCCTACCGACCCTGTGGGGCGAGAAGATCGTGATGCGGATTCTGGACCCCTCCAGCGCACAGATGGGTATTGATGCGCTCGGCTATGAAGAATTCCAAAAAGAACTCTACCTGACAGCCCTCAAGCAGCCGCAGGGCATGATCCTGGTTACCGGCCCTACAGGCTCAGGCAAGACGGTATCCCTTTATACCGGCCTTAACATTCTCAACACCGTGGACGTGAACATCTCCACGGCAGAGGATCCGGTGGAGATAAACCTGGAGGGCATCAACCAGGTAAACGTCAATCCCAAACAGGGCATGGACTTTTCTCAAGCGCTGCGCGCCTTCCTGCGCCAGGACCCCGATGTGATCATGGTCGGCGAGATTCGCGACCTGGAAACCGCCGAAATCGCCATCAAGGCTGCGCAAACCGGCCACATGGTGATGTCCACCCTGCACACCAACAGCGCCGCCGAAACCCTGACGCGTCTGCGTAATATGGGGGTGCCCAGCTTCAATATCGCCACTTCGGTGAACCTGATCATTGCCCAGCGCCTCGCGCGCAAACTCTGCTCCAGCTGCAAGAAGGAGGTAAACCTTCCTAAAGAAGCCCTTATGGAGGAAGGCTTCACCGAGCAGGAGGTCGGAACCTTCAAGGTCTACGGGCCGGTCGGCTGCGAAAACTGCAAAGGTGGCTACAAGGGGCGATTGGGTATTTATGAAGTGGTTAAAAACACGCCCGCCCTACAGCGGATTATCATGGAAGACGGCAACTCCATCGATATCGCCGCACAGATGCGCAAGGACGGTTTCAACGACCTGCGCCGCTCCGGCCTGATCAAAGTAATCCAGGGCGTGACCAGCCTGGAAGAAGTCAACCGCGTGACCAAGGACTAAACCATGGCGGAAAAAGCAATAAAAACCAGCACCTTCGCCTGGGAAGGCACCGACCGGCGCGGATCCAAAATTAAGGGAGAAATGAATGGGCAAAACCCTGCCCTAATAAAAGCCCAACTGCGCAAGCAGGGTATTAACCCGCTCAAGGTACGTAAGAAAGCCCAGCCTCTGCTCGGTCGCAGCGGCAAGAAGATAAAGCCAATGGACATTGCTATCTTCACCCGACAGATGGCTACCATGATGAAAGCCGGAGTGCCTATGCTGCAGTCTTTCGACATTATTGCCGAGGGACTGGAAAAACCAAATATGCGTAAGCTGGTAGATGACGTTAAACAAGACGTCGCCGCCGGTAATAGCCTAGCCTCAGCTCTTCGCAAACGCCCCCTGTACTTCGATGACTTGTACTGCAACTTAGTCGAGTCCGGCGAGCAGTCAGGCGCCTTGGAAACTCTACTTGACCGTGTTGCCACGTACAAAGAGAAAACAGAGGCACTAAAGTCGAAAATCAAGAAGGCAATGAACTATCCCATTGCAGTAATTGTCGTAGCGCTAGTTGTCTCTGCCATTCTATTAATTAAAGTTGTGCCGCAGTTCCAATCAGTTTTTGCAAACTTTGGCGCAGAGCTACCCGCCTTCACACTAATGGTAGTTGGTCTATCAGAAAGTTTACAGGAATGGTGGTTCGTAGTGCTATTGGCAATTGCCGGGACCGTCTACGGCTTATCTACGATCCACAAGAGGTCAGAGAATTTTCGGAACTGGGTAGATAGATTGATGCTCAAAGCACCAATCATTGGGAAAATCATATATATGTCTTCGGTTGCTCGCTATGCCCGCACCTTGGCCACGACATTCGCTGCCGGTGTACCGTTAGTGGACGCCCTGGACTCCGTTGCCGGCGCCACAGGCAATGTAGTTTTCCGTAGCGCTGTCCACAAGATCAAGCAGGACGTTTCTACCGGCATGCAATTGAACTTTTCCATGCGAAGTACCAACGTTTTCCCCGCCATGGCCCTACAGATGACTGCCATTGGCGAAGAGTCAGGCGCGCTTGACGATATGCTTGATAAAGTCGCCACGCACTATGAGTCAGAGGTAGATAACATGGTGGACGGACTGACCGCACTGATGGAACCGATGATCATGGCTGTACTGGGCGTACTGGTTGGCGGCTTGGTGATTGCCATGTACCTGCCAATCTTCCAGATGGGCCAGGTGGTGGGCGCTTAAATTGATACAACTCGATTTCCTGGCCGGCAGCCTGCCGGCCTTTGTTTTATCTGCCACCCTGCTAGGGTTGGTCATCGGCAGCTTCCTCAACGTCGTCATCTACCGCCTGCCGGTGATGATGCAGCGCGACTGGCGCAAGCAGGCACGGGAGATTCTCGAGCTGCCGGAAGAGCCCGAACAGGGCACTTTCAATCTGGTGCTGCCGAACTCCTGCTGCCCCCACTGCGGCCACCAGATTCGCCCCTGGGAGAATATCCCGGTGCTCAGCTACCTGTTCCTGCGCGGCAAGTGCGCCGGTTGCAAGGCACCGATCAGCAAGCGCTACCCGCTGGTCGAGCTGGCCTGCGGCCTGCTGTCCGGCTACGTCGCCTTCCATTTCGGTTTCGGCTGGCAGGCGGCTGGCATGCTGCTGCTGACCTGGGGTCTGCTGGCGATGAGCATGATCGACTGCGATCACCAGCTACTGCCCGACGCCCTGGTGCTACCGCTGCTGTGGCTGGGCCTGATCGCCAACCAGTTCGGCCTGTTCACCAGCCTCGAGGATGCGCTGTGGGGGGCCATCGCCGGTTACCTCAGCCTGTGGTCGGTGTACTGGCTGTTCAAGCTGCTGACCGGCAAGGAAGGCATGGGCTACGGCGACTTCAAGCTGCTGGCCATGCTCGGTGCCTGGGGTGGCTGGCAGGTACTGCCGCTGACCATCCTGCTGTCGTCACTGGTCGGCGCGGTACTCGGGGTGATCATGCTGCGCCTGCGCAACCAGGAAACCAGCACGCCGATCCCCTTCGGCCCCTATCTGGCAATTGCCGGCTGGATCGCATTGCTCTGGGGTGATCAAATAACCGCGACCTATCTGCAGTTCGCCGGTTTTAGATGAGCAAACCCTGGATTCTCGGCCTCACCGGAGGCATTGGTAGCGGCAAGAGCGCCGTAGCACAGCACTTTATCGACCTCGGCATTCACTTGGTGGATGCCGATCATGCCGCCCGCTGGGTGGTGGAGCCAGGGCGCCCGGCCCTGGCGAAGATCGTCGAACACTTCGGCCCGCGGGTATTGCAGGCCGACGGCAGCCTGGATCGCACGGTGCTGCGCCAACTGGTTTTCCAGGATGAAGCGCAGCGCCGCTGGCTGGAAGGCCTGCTGCACCCGCTGATCTTCCAGGAAATCGCCCAGTACCTGGCTCGCGCCGAATCGCCCTACGCTGTTCTGGTATCGCCGCTGCTGGTGGAATCCGGCCAGCACCGCATCACCCAGCGAGTGCTGGTGGTCGACGCCCCGGAGCAGCTGCAACTGCAACGCAGCATGGCCCGCGACAACAGCTCCGAGGAGCAGATCCGCGCCATCCTCAAGGCACAGACCAGCCGCGAAGAGCGCCTGCGCCACGCCCATGACGTACTGACCAACGACCAGGACCTAACCTGGTTGAAAGGCGAGGTCGAGCGCCTGCACCAGTTCTACCTGACCCTGCGCGGAGGCCAAGCATGAGCGCCACTGTTGAATGCCCGACCTGCGGCGCGCCGGTCGAGTGGGGCCCGCAAAGCCCCAACCGCCCCTTCTGCAGCGAGCGCTGCAAGCTGATCGACCTGGGCGCCTGGGCCTCCGAGGCGCATGCGATTCCCGGCGACACGCTGGAAGACTCGCCCTTCTCCGGGGACCTGCCGCCGCGCGAGCACTGAGGCTCAGGGCCGCATGAAGGCGTAGTCGCGCTGTGGGTCGAGATTGTCGGCGAGAAACTGCAGTTCCTGCGCCAGATCGGCCACTTCCCGCTCCAGGCGATTCAACTCCACCGCCTCGCTGAGCAGTGCACGCAACGTCATCACCGGATCAAAACCCTGCGCCCGCGCCCGTTCAAGACTGCCTTCCAGCTCCTGCCGCGCCCATTGATGCACACCCATGGCCCTGCCCTCTGCAATTTTCTCCAGCATGAGGGCGTGGTGCTGGCGAATCTTGATCCAGGTCAGGCCCGGCGCCAGGATAAATCCCGCTTATGGCGGACCATCCGAACCGCCGTCCTTCCAGGGTGCGGACAGGTAGCGCGTGCGATTGAAGGTCTCCAGCCAGTCCGGATAGAACACCACCAGGCCGGTGACCAACATGCCGTTGATGAACGCCTCGGGGAACATCACCAGCCACAGGTAGCCGACGAAATCGTCCAGCCACGGGGGCATGGCATACAGACCATCGTGCCAGAGCACTGCCAGGCCGCCGAGCAGGCAGGCCAATGCCGCCAATGCGGCCGGGAAGAAGCCGCAGCAGAAGATATAGACGAACAGGTTGCGCGGTTGCCGCCGCTCTACCTGCAGCGCGCAAAACTCGGTGATGGCAACCGGCACGGCTACCAGCAGCAGGCCGTTGACCCCCAGCGCGAACAGATCCAGGCGCCCCAGGGCAAGCAGGCCGAGCTGGGCGGCAAAACCGCCGAGCACTGCCAGGGGCCAGTCGAGCAGCAGGGTCACGGCCGTCATGCCGATGAAATGGAACGACAACCCCGAGGCGAAGTCGCGCCGCACCAGCCAGAGCAGAAACAACGCCAGCACGGTACCGAACAGCAGATGCTGGCGGCGCTGATCGCTGAACAGCTCGAGCCAGGGCGAACGCCACAGCGCCCAGCCCAGGACGGCCGCGTACAGCAGCCAGCCCAGCCACTGGCTGGCCGGCAACAGCAATTCGCTGGCGATCACTGCCCCAGCGCCTGCAAGGCCTGGCGCAACGCGCCGGCATCGGTGAACTGGCGCTGGCCACGCAGCTCGCCGTTATCCAGGTCCAGCCAGAGCAGTTCGGCCTTCTCGCCCGGATAGCGACTGGCCACCCGCCCACTACGGTCGAGCATGACGCGATAGCCGTAGTCACGCATGGCCGGCACGGCGAAAAGACTGGCAATCGGTGCTGGCATGCCGCTGATGTCGGCGAGGAACACCACCGAATGGCGTTCTAGGTAATCGCCGCCGAGCTCAGCCAGCGCCTCGTCCAGCAGCCCGGAGGCGTCCATGCCGCGCGCGACCAGCAGCACGCGCAGGTCCGGCTCCAGGGTGTAAGGGCGGTCGAACTGATCGAGCAGTGTCCAGGGTGCCAGGCGTGTTGCCTCGCCCTGCGCCAGGGCAACACCCATCCAGGTGACCAGCAACGGGAAACAACACCAGCGCAGCAACCTCATCGCTCAACTCCTCGTGGAAAAGACTTCGATATCGTCACGCGCCAGCCACTCGCTGCGCGCACGCCAGAATGCCAGGGCCGCGGGCGCCGCGCCCAGCACGAACACATGGGACTTGTGCACGCCCTGTTCCGCCAGGCGCGCCAGCACCTCGGCCAGTAGCGCACGGGCCAGCCCACGCCCGCGCCAGGCCGGTGCCACGACCAGATGGTGCAGATAGCCGCGTCGCCCATCATGCCCCGCCAACAGGGAGGCAATGGGCCTGCCCTCGGCCTCCACCAGCAGGCTCAATCCGGGATTGCGCTCGAGATAGCGACAGAAGGGCCCGTACTCATCTTCGGTGCGCAGCTGAATCCCCGGCGTGCTGCGCCAGAGGGCAAACAAAGCAGCGTGATCGGCAGGAGTCGCGGCGCGCATGAACATGAAAACCTCGCAATGGCCGACTCATCTTACACCGCAGCCGGCTCGGCCGGCTTTACGCTATGCTGCGGCCATGGACGACTCCGACTACCTGCGCCTGCTCACACGCCAGGCCGAAGAAGCCAACGACTTCCTCTCCAACGCCCGCAAGTGGGAGCGCGAGCGCTGGGTCTGCCAGCGCCTGCTGACAGCCCTCAACGTGCGCCATCGGCAGGACGAGTTCAGCACCGGCCAGGAGCCCCCGGACGTAATGTTCCGCGACGCCAGCTTCGAAGTCTTCTTCGTGCTCGACAAGGGGCGTCGCCTCAATGACGAATGGAAGGAAGAACTCGAGCGCCGGCGCAGCGCCCTGTCGCTGAGCCAGTTGCTGCGCCGCGAATCGCGCCCCCGGCGTATTCCGGCCGTCGAGCTGCAGGCGCGCCTGAGTCCCACCCTGCGCAAGAAGGCGCACAACTATCGCGAACGCGGGCTCGACCTGGGCGAGCTGGACCTGCTCGCCTATGTCAGCCTCAAGCGCGACGTGCTCGACCTCAACAGCCATTTCCCACCGCCCGGCGAATACCTGCGCCAGGGCTGGCGCTCGCTGTCGCTGGTCGGCCCCAACTACGCCCGGGTACTGTTCGCCCACCGCGATGCCCCGGACTTCCTGCGCCACAGTCTCGGGCGCACCGTGCTGTTCGACGTCGGTATCACCTTGTGAACACACTGCCGGAACTGCTCGCCGAGGTGCCACAGCGCGGCCGCGTGCGCTGGCTAGGCGTACGCCCGCAATCGCGCGAGGCCATGCTCGAACCCGAGGCCGTGGAGGCGCGCCGCGAAGCCGGACTGACCGGCGACCATGCCCGCCCAGGCCCGCGCAATGCGCGCCAGGTGACCCTGATCCAGTGGGAACATCTGGCCGTAGTCAGCGCCCTGCTCGGCCGCGAGATCACTCCGTCCGACCTGCGGCGCAATATTGCGGTCAGCGGCATCAACCTGTTCAGCCTCAAGGGCCGGCGCTTCCGCATCGGCCGCGCACTGCTGGAAACCACCGGCTGGTGCCAACCCTGCGCGCGCCTGGAACAGCGCCTCGGCCCCGGCACCTTCCAGGCCATGTGCGGGCATGGCGGCATCACTGCCCGGGTGATCGAGGGCGGCATCATTCGCCTGGACGATGAAGTGCGCGTTGAGCCGGCGTGACCGGCGCGTCTAGAATGACGGCATTCTTCGAGAGGATCGCCATGTCCAGTCGCCTCAGCCCGGAAGACCAGCAGCGCGTCGAGCAGTACCTCAGCGCTCCGCAGCACCAGGTGCAACGCAAGCCGTTCCGCCCCTGGCTGCTCTTGTTGCTGGTGATCGCCGTGACGATCGGCCTCGGCCTGCTTTCCCGCCTGCTCGCCGGACTGGTGCTATGAGCTGCCTCGCGCTCGCCCAGCCGGGCCTACCGCTTTCCTTAAGCCTTGTGAGAAATCCCCATGACCCATCGCATCGTGATCGTCGGCGGCGGCGCCGGCGGCCTGGAGCTTGCTACCCGCCTGGGTAGAACCCTGGGCAAGCGCAAACGGGCCAGCATCGTGCTGGTCGATGCCACCCTCACCCATATCTGGAAGCCGCTGCTGCATGAAGTGGCCGCCGGCTCGCTGAACTCCTCCGAAGACGAGCTGAACTACGTAGCCCAGGCTAAGTGGAACCACTTCGAGTTCCAGCTCGGGCGCATGAGCGGCCTCGACCGCGCGCGCCAGGTCATCAAGCTGGCCGCCACCCTCGACGAGGACGGCGGCGAGCTGCTGCCAGAGCGCGAACTGGCCTATGACAGCCTGGTGATCGCCGTCGGCAGCACCACCAACGACTTCGGCACGGCTGGCGCGGCCGAGCACTGCATCTTCCTCGACACCCGCGAGCAGGCCGAGCGCTTCCATCGCCAACTGCTCAGCCACTACCTGCGCGCCCATGCCGGCAAGCGCGACGATGGCCGCATCAGCGTGGCGATCGTCGGCGCCGGCGCCACCGGGGTGGAGCTGGCAGCGGAACTGCACCACGCAGCGCATGAACTGGCCGCCTATGGCCTGGACCGCATTCAGCCGCAGAACATGCGCATCACCCTGATCGAAGCCGGCCCGCGCGTGCTGCCGGCGCTACCCCAGCGCATAAGTGGCCCGGTACACAAAACCCTCGAGAAGCTCGGCGTCACGGTGCTGACCGGCACAGCCGTCAGCCAGGTGACCGCGGATGCACTGCTCACCGCCCAGGGCATGGAAGTGCCGGCCAGCCTCAAGGTCTGGGCCGCCGGCATCCGCGCACCGGCCTTCCTGGGGCAACTGGAGGGCCTGGAAAGCAACCGGATCAACCAGTTGCTGGTCCGTCCGACCCTGCAGACCACGCAGGATGACAACATCTTCGCCTTTGGCGACTGCGCGGCCTGCCCACTGGGTGACGGCGAGCGCACCGTCCCACCTCGCGCCCAGGCGGCACACCAGCAGGCCTCGCTGCTGGCCAAGGCTCTCAAGCTGAGACTGGACGGCCAGGCACTGCCGGAATTTCGCTACCGCGACTATGGCTCGCTGATCTCGCTGTCGCGCTTCTCAGCCGTGGGCAATCTGATGGGCAACCTGATGGGCAGCGTGAAGCTGGAGGGCTGGCTGGCGCGAATGTTCTACATCTCGCTGTACCGCATGCACCAGATGGCGCTTTACGGCCTGCCGCGCACCGCCCTGCTGATGCTCGCCGATCGCCTGGGCCGCAGCACCGAGCCACGGCTGAAGCTGCACTGAAGAGGACCGGGGCGGTTCGCCGCCCCCCCCCCCCGCCCGAAGGGTGGCCGCCATGAATGACAGACAAC
Source organism: Pseudomonas stagnisoli (assembly GCF_048595745.1). Lineage (NCBI taxonomy): Bacteria > Pseudomonadati > Pseudomonadota > Gammaproteobacteria > Pseudomonadales > Pseudomonadaceae > Pseudomonas > Pseudomonas stagnisoli. The sequence continues at coordinate 924,789 of NZ_CP184361.1, read as the reverse complement.
AAAAAGCCCGCGCTTGGCGGGCTTTTCGTTTGAATGATGGTGGGTCGTGTAGGATTCGAACCTACGACCAATTGGTTAAAAGCCAACTGCTCTACCGACTGAGCTAACGACCCAAAAATGGTCGGGGTAGGGGGATTCGAACTCCCGACATCTTGCTCCCAAAGCAAGCGCGCTACCGGACTGCGCTATACCCCGATTGGAATTTGGCTCCGCGACCTGGACTCGAACCAGGGACCCAATGATTAACAGTCATTTGCTCTACCGACTGAGCTATCGCGGAACGACTCTATTCCAACCTCTTCAACGGCCGGCTTGCGCCGTTTCCCGTATCAGAGGCGCGCCATTTTACGTAGCAGGAAAACGATGTCAAGCCTGACAACGACTTATTTGATTCGCACCTTAGTGCCAAATAAACGGCTAGGATATTGCTTATCAGCTGAACCGTTTCTCAAGGCGGCCGGCCGCCGCCCCCAGGACTTTGCATGAGCTCACAGGACGCTCCACCCCCCCACGCCCCCGGTCTTGCCAGCCGCGCCATCCAGCCGCGCTTCGGCGAGTTGGTGCAAGACTGCCGCAAGCTGGTGATGAACAATCTGGCCGAGCACCTCTCCGGGCTGTTCACCCAGGTCGACGACACCCTGTTCGACTGCGCGGAAAAAGCCGAGAACAACAAGGTGCAGAGCCTGTTCTTCGACGCCATGCGCGACGTACGCAAACTGCGCCCGCAGATCGAGCGCAGCTACCACCAACGCGTCGCACAGAATTTCGCCGACTTCCTCGACGGTAAGCTCAAGCCCAAGGCCACACAGGATGCTCTGGACACCGACAGCCTGACCCTGGTGCAGAACGAGGAGTACGAGGAAAGCCTGCAGGTGACCAACATGGTCAGCAAGGTCAAGGCGCGTAGCGCACGTGCCCTGTTCGCCCTGGAACAACGCCTGGCGCTGCTCAACAACGGCCAGAAGCTCGGTGAAGACAGCAACCCCTTTGGTCCCCAAGCCCTGGCCGAGGCCTTCCATGACGCGCTGACGCCGCATCCGCTGCCGCTGCGCATCAAGGTGATTCTCTACACGCTGTTCGATCGCCACGTGATGCAGGGGCTGGACACCCTGTACGAGATGCTCAATCAGCGCCTGATCAACGCAGGCATCCTGCCCAACCTCAAGTTCACTGCCCAGCGTGCGCCCTCGCCCGCCGCACCACCGGCCAAGGCCGCTGCGCCTGCAAGCGACAGCGGAACCGTGGCCGCACCAGCCACCTCGCCGATGACCGGCTCGGGCGGTGCAAGCGTCCAGGGCAGCGCGCGCGCGGGAGACAGGCCCATCTACCCACCAGCAGACCTCAGCGCGCCGCCGCCGCAGGATCCCGGCGAGCTGCTCGGCGGCCTGGCCGCGCTGCTCGGCGAGCGCCGCCAGCAGGACCTCGACGCGCCGCTGCCCGGCGGCACACGCAGTATCGCCAGTTTCGCCCCGCGCACGGCCACCAGCACCTACAGTGCCGGCGAACTGCTGCAGGCACTGACCCGCCTGCAGCAGCAGTCCGCCAGCACTCTGGCCCAGCGCCTGCAAGGACCGCAGCCGGTCGAGGAGCTCAAGGTCAGCCTGCAGCAACAGCTGGAATCACTCAGCAGCCTGCCAGGCCAGCAGAAACTGGCCGATCAGGAGGCGGACGTCATCGACCTGGTCGGCATGCTGTTCGACTTCATTCTCGACGACGATAACCTGCCGCACGCCTGCAAGACCGCCCTGTCGCACCTGCACACGCCCTATCTGAAGGTGGCGGTACAGGACAAGGCCCTGTTCACCCAGCACCACCACCCTGCCCGCCGCCTGCTCAACGCCATGGCCCAGGCCGGCGTGCTGTATGGCGGCGAAGGCGACGAACGCGGCCTGCTGGCGAAGATCCACTGGGCAGTGGAGCGCGTGATCCACGACTTCAACGGCGACCTGCAGCTGTTCGACAGCCTGCTGGAAGAATTCAACGAGTTCGTCGCCACCCTGCGGCACAAGGTCGAACTGCGCGAGCGCCGTGCCGTGGAGGCCGCCAAGGGCCGCGACCGTCTGCTCGGCGCCCGCCAGCAGGCCGTCGCGGTGATCCAGAAGGTGCTCAGCGAGCGGCAGCTGCCGGGAGTGATCCACAACTTCCTGGAACTGACCTGGGCCGACGTGCTGGTATTCATCCTGCTGCGCCATGGCGAACGCAGCGCCGAGTGGCACCGCGCCGGCGAAGTCGCCGAGCAGCTGGCCTGGAGCGGTGCGCCGCTGGATGCCGAAGGCCGCACCCGCCTGCAGGGCCTGCGCGTCGCCCTGCTCGACGAGCTGCGCAAAGGCCTGGAGTTGCTCGGCGGCTACCACGAAGACGGCATCCGCCGCCTGTTGCAGGACATCGTCGCCTGCCAGCACGCGGTCCAGGCTCAGCAGCCGCAGCTGGCCGCACAGATCAAGACGCAGCTGCCGGAAAGCCCGCTGGGCGCCATGCTCGGCGAAGATGCCGCACTGGCTGAACCGATCAAACGCGACACGCCCCTCTCGGCGCGTACCCAGGCGCTGATCAAGGAGCTGCAGCAGCTGGAGTTCGGCACCTGGTTCGAGTTCGTGCAGAACAAGGAAACGGTCACGCTCAAGCTGTCCTGGTTCAGCCCGACCACGCACAACTACATGTTCGTCGACCACAGCGGCCAGCGGGTCGCGGTCAAGCCGATCCGCCAGCTGGCCGGCGAAATGGAAAAAGGCCTGGCGCGCATCGTCGCGCCCGAACGCAGCGCCCCGTTGGTGGATCGCGCCCTCAGCGCCATCTACCGGGTTCTGCAGCGTTTCACCGGACGCGCCCAAGAAGTCGGACAAGGAGCCTGAATGGACGACCGCCGCCAGCACAGCCGCCACACCACGCAACTGAATATCGAGGCACTCGACCTGCACAGCGGCCGCAGGCTCGGCAGGGTGGTCGACCTGTCCGAGGACGGCTTCATGCTGATCAGCGAGACACCGCCGGAAGCCGACTCGGTCTGGGAATGCCGCCTGGTGCTGGACCAGCCCCTGGACGGCATTCACGAGATCCGCGTCGGCGCCGACTGCCTGTGGAGCCGCGCCGGCGAGCCGGGCCACAGCGGCTGGTGCGGCTTCCACATCATCGATCTCGCCGATGACCAGATCACCCCCCTGGCCCTGCTGCTACGCCACTTGCAGGCCTGAATGAAAAAGCCCCGGTTTCCCGGGGCTTTTGCTAAGCATCGCGATCAGGCGAAGACGATCTCCTCGCCCTCCACTCGCGCCCGGATTACCGCACCAGGCATGAACTTGCCGGCCAGGATCTGCTGCGCCAGGGGGTTCTCGATCCAGCGCTGGATCGCCCGCTTGAGCGGACGTGCACCGTAGACCGGGTCGAAACCGACCGCCACCAGCTTGTCCAGCGCCTCATCAGTCAGCTCCAGGTTCAGCTCACGCTCAGCCAGGCGCTGACGCAGGCGCGCCAGCTGGATATTGGCAATGCCGGCAATCTGCTCGCGACCCAGCGGCTCGAACACCACCACCTCGTCGATACGGTTGACGAACTCCGGACGGAAATGGCTGCTCACCGCATCCATCACCGCGGCGCGCTGCGCCTCACGATCACCGACCAGCTCCTGGATCTGCGCCGAGCCGAGGTTGGAGGTCATCACTACCACGGCATTCTTGAAGTCCACGGTGCGGCCCTGGCTGTCAGTCAGGCGACCGTCCTCCAGCACCTGCAGCAGTACGTTGAACACGTCCGGGTGGGCCTTCTCCACCTCGTCCATGAGGATCACCGAGTAGGGCTTGCGGCGCACCGCCTCGGTCAGGTAACCGCCCTCCTCGTAGCCCACGTAGCCGGGCGGCGCACCGATCAGGCGGGCCACCGAGTGCTTCTCCATGAACTCGGACATGTCGATGCGCACCATGGCCTCCTCGGTGTCGAAGAGGAACTCGGCCAGCGCCTTGCACAGCTCGGTCTTGCCCACCCCGGTGGGACCGAGGAACAGGAAGGAGCCGCTCGGCCGGTTGGGGTCGGCCAGGCCGGCGCGCGAACGACGCACCGCGTTGGCCACCGCCACCACGGCCTCGTGCTGGCCGATGACGCGCTTGTGCAGTTCGTCCTCCATACGCAGCAGCTTGTCGCGCTCACCCTCGAGCATCTTGCTCACCGGGATGCCGGTCCACTTGGACACTACCTCGGCGATTTCCTCGTCGGTAACCTTGTTGCGCAGCAGCTGGTTCTCCGCCTTGCCGTGCTGGTCGACCATCTGCAGGCTGCGCTCCAGGTCCGGAATGGTCTGGTACTGGATACGCGCCATGGTTTCCAGGTCGCCCTTGCGCCGCGCGGTTTCCATCTCCTGGCGCGCCTGCTCGATCTTCTGCTGGATCTGCGCCGAGCCTTGCACCTCGGCCTTCTCCGACTTCCAGATCTCCTCCAGGTCGGCGTATTCCTTCTCCAGCTTGGCGATGTCGTCCTGCAGCTTCTCCAGGCGCTTCAACGCGGCTTCGTCGTCTTCCTTCTTCAGCGCCTCGCGTTCGATCTTCAGCTGGATCAGACGGCGGTCGAGACGATCCAGCGCCTCCGGCTTGGAGTCGATCTCCATGCGGATGCGGCTGGCAGCCTCGTCGATCAGGTCAATGGCCTTGTCCGGTAGCTGGCGGTCGGTGATGTAGCGATGCGACAGCTTGGCCGCGGCGATGATGGCGCCATCGGTGATGGTCACACCGTGGTGCACCTCGTAACGCTCCTTGAGGCCACGCAGGATGGCGATGGTGTCCTCCTCGGAAGGCTCGTCCACCAGCACCTTCTGGAAGCGGCGCTCCAGCGCGGCGTCCTTCTCGATGTACTGGCGATATTCGTCCAGGGTGGTGGCGCCAACGCAGTGCAACTCGCCACGGGCCAGGGCAGGCTTGAGCATGTTGCCGGCGTCCATCGCGCCCTCGGCCTTGCCGGCGCCGACCATGGTGTGCAGCTCGTCGATGAACAGGATGATGCGCCCTTCCTGCTTGCCCAGTTCATTGAGCACGGCTTTCAGACGCTCCTCGAACTCGCCGCGGAACTTGGCGCCGGCAATCAGCGAGCCCATGTCCAGGGCCAGCAGGCGCTTGTCCTTGAGGCCGTCGGGCACCTCGCCGTTGACGATGCGTTGGGCCAGGCCCTCGGCGATGGCGGTCTTGCCCACGCCGGGTTCGCCGATCAGTACCGGGTTGTTCTTGGTGCGGCGCTGCAGCACCTGAATGGTGCGGCGGATCTCGTCGTCACGGCCGATCACCGGATCGAGCTTGCCGTCCTCGGCGCGCTTGGTCAGGTCGACGCAATACTTGTCCAGGGCCTGGCGTGACTCCTCGACATTGGGGTCGTTGACCGCCTGGCCACCGCGCAGGTTGGCGATGGCATTCTCCAGCGCCTTCTTGGAAACGCCCTGGCCGAGCAGCAGCTTGCCCAGCTTGGTGTTCTCGTCCATGGCGGCGAGCAGCACCAGTTCGCTGGAGATGAACTGGTCGCCCTTCTGCTGCGACAGGCGATCAGCCTGGTTGAGCAGGCGCGCCAGGTCCTGCGACAGGTTGACGTCACCGGTGGGGCTCTGCAGCTTGGGCAGTTGGTCGAGTTCCTTGGTCAGCGCCTTGCGCAGGGCTACCACATCGAAGCCGACCTGCATCAGCAGCGGCTTGATCGAACCACCCTGCTGCTCCAGCAGGGCCTGCATCAGGTGCAGCGGTTCGATGGCGGAATGGTCGAGGCCCACGGCAACGGATTGGGCGTCGGAAAGCGCAAGCTGCAGCTTGCTGGTCAAACGGTCGATTCGCATGAAATGTGTCCTTCCTCTGTGAGCGGGCCGGAGCGCTGAACTGCTCCCAATAGTGAAGCCCGGAGTTGCTCTCTAGATGAGGACAGTTTTTACCGATTCAAGCGTCGGGCCGTTGACACGGATCAGTCGCGCACGGATTGCCGCCGGATCAAGGCTGTGCAATCCATACGAGCGAGGCGAAGCGCCCAGTACGGGGGGCTCGGCGGTAGGAGAAGAAACGCGGGTCGCTGAAGGTGTCCAGCCCACCGCCATACACGGTGGTGACGCCGCAGGCGGCCAGGCGGATGCGCGCCAGTGCGTACAGATCGGCCATGAACTTGCCGGCATTGCGACTTGGCACGAAAGCACGCTGCGCCTCGGCGTGCGCGACGACGAAAGCCTCGCGCACTTCAGCCCCGACCTCGAAGGACTGCGGCCCTATGGCCGGCCCCAGCCAGACCAGCAGTTCGGCAGGCTCGATCCCCAGAGCGGCGACGGTATTCTCCAACACGCCGCCGACCAACCCGCGCCAGCCGGCATGGGCCGCCGCCACGCGCGTACCGGCGCGGTCGCAGAACAGCGCCGGCAGGCAGTCAGCGGTCAGCACCGCACAGGCGATCCCCGGCGAGGCGGACCAGCTGGCATCGGCAATCGGCACCTGCCGGGGATCGGCCTCGACCACATCAGGGCTGTGCACCTGCTTGAGCCAGGCCGGACGGCAACCCAGGGCATCGACCAGCACCTGGCGATTGGCGGCAACGGCCAAGGGCTCATCCTCGACATGATCGCCGAGGTTCAGGCCGTCGAAGGGCGGCAGACTGACACCGCCAGCACGCGTGGTGAGGCAGGCGCGTACGCTGGCGGGCGCCGGCCAGTCGGGCATCAGCCAGTCAGACGAAGGATTCATTGTCCTGGCGCAGCAGCGACAGCAGCCAGACCAGATCCTCGGGCAAAGGCGAGGTCCACTTCATGCGCTGCCCGGTGGCCGGATGTTCCAGCTCGAGGAAGCGCGCATGCAGGGCCTGGCGCGGAAACTCCTTGAGCGTCTGCACCAGGGTCGGGCTGGCCGCCGGCGGAATGCGGAAGCGCCCGGCGTACAGGGGATCACCTACCAGCGGGTAGCCGGCATGGGTCATGTGCACGCGAATCTGGTGAGTACGGCCGGTCTCCAGCTTGACCCGCACATGGGTATGCGAGCGGAAACGCTCCAACACGCGATAGTGGGTCACGGCCGGCTTGCCGCCGTCGATCACCGCCATGCGCTGGCGGTTGGCCGAACTGCGGCCGATCGGCGCATCAATGGTGGCGCCGGAGGTGATCACGCCAATACAGATGCATTCATAGATACGGCTGACGGAGCGCTTCTGCAGCTGGTCGACCAGCTTGGTCTGCGCCTGCAGGGTCTTGGCCACCACCATCAGGCCCGTGGTGTCCTTGTCGAGGCGATGGACAATGCCGGCACGCGGCACGTTGATGATATCCGGCACATGGTGCAGCAGCGCATTGAGCAGCGTGCCGTCGGCATGCCCGGCCGCCGGGTGCACGACCAGCCCGGCCGGCTTGTCGATCACCAGGATGTGCTCGTCCTCGTAGACGATGTTCAGCGGGATGTCCTGCGCCACCCACTCGCCCTGCGCTTCCTGCTCGGCCTGCAGGCTCAGCAGGGCGCCGCCGTGCACCACGTCCTTGGGCCGCAGCACGGCGTTATCGACGGTCAGGCGGCCCTCCTTGATCCAGGCGGTCAGACGCGAGCGCGAATACTCGTCGAACAGCTGAGCGGCGACTTGGTCGAGGCGCTGACCACCGAGGTCGGAGGGCACTTCGGCGGTGAGTTGAATGAGCTGATCGGAATCTTCGGACATGGGCTGCTGCGGAGGGCGGTGCGGCTTTTGGTTTCGGCGGCACGCTGTGGTTAAATACGGCGTCTTTGCCCCGGCATTTTCCGGGGCGCCCATCATAACAGGACGGTAGAGGCCTAGACAGCCGCCGTCACAGGGACGCAAGCCACCATGCAAGTGAAACACCTGCTGCTGATCGCCACCCTCGTTCTGACCGCCGCGTGCTCCTCCAACAAACCGGAAGTGGATGAGAACCTGAGCGAGACCGAGCTTTACCAGCAGGCCCAGGACGACCTCGACAGCAACAGCTATAACAATGCCATCGCCAAGCTGAAGGCCCTGGAGTCGCGCTACCCCTTCGGCCGTTACGCCGAGCAGGCCCAGCTCGAGCTGATCTACGCCTACTACAAGAATGTCGAGCCGGAGGCCGCCAAGTCCGCCGCCGAGCGCTTCATTCGCCTGCACCCGCAGCACGCCAACGTCGACTACGCCTACTACCTCAAAGGCCTGGCCTCGTTCGACCAGGACCGCGGTCTGATTGCCCGCTTCCTGCCGCTGGACCTGACCAAGCGTGACCCGGGCGCGGCGCGCGACTCCTACAACGAGTTCGCCCAACTGACCAGCCGCTACCCCAACAGCCGCTATGCACCGGATGCCAAGGCGCGCATGATCTACCTGCGCAACCTGCTGGCCGCATATGAGATCCACGCCGGTCGTTATTACCTGAGCCGTCAGGCCTATGTAGCTGCCGCCAACCGCGGCCGTTACGTGGTGGAAAACCTCCAGGAGACGCCCTCCGTCGGTGACGGCCTGGCCCTGATGGTAGAGGCCTACCAGCGCCTGGAACTGGACGACCTGGCCGCCACCAGCCTGGAAACCCTGAAGCTGAACTACCCGGACCACCCGACGCTGGTCGATGGCCAGTTCGTGCCGGTAGAAGAGGAAGCCGACAACCGCTCCTGGTTGGCCAAAGCCACGCTCGGCCTGATCGAATCCGACGCGCCGCTGCCACCCGGCGAGACCCGTGCCAGCCAGGACGTGATCCGTCAGTACGAAGACGCCAAGGAAGAAATCCCGGACGAACTGCAGCCGGAAAACCAGGACGAAGTCAAAGAAGACCTGGAAAGCGAAGCTGAAGGCAATGCCAACGACCGCTCCTGGTTCAGCTACATGACCTTCGGCCTGTTCGACTGAGCCATGCAGCACCGCAAAAAGGGAGGCCTAGGCCTCCCTTTTTCATACCCCTCGCATTACCTGCTGCGCTGCGCCAGCGCACTTGGCTAAACTGCGCCTTTGCCAACAAGAAGAGCACACCATGTTCCGCCTGCTGTTCTGGATTGCCCTCATCGCCGCCGCCTTCTGGCTGTGGCGGCGCTTCAAGAAACCCGCCGCTACAGCCCAGGCCGCCCCCACGGAAGAAGCGCCCGCGCCCATGGTGCGTTGTGCCCAGTGCGGCGTACATGTGCCGCGTGACAAGGCGCTGGCGCAAGGGACACAGTGGTTCTGCAGCCAGGCTCATCTGGATCAGGGCAGCCGGTGAGCACCGAACAGCTGACCCTCGGCGGCGTCCCTGGCAGGCGCATACTGCGGCTGTACAACCTCTATCGGGTGATCATCGGCCTGGCACTGGTGCTGCTGATTTCCAGCGACCTGGACGACCAGTTGCTGGAGCTGGCACACGCCCAGCTGTTTCGCTACGGCAGCTGGACCTACCTGATACTCAACGTGCTGATCGCCGTCCTGCTGCAGCGCCCGAGCCACCTGGCCCAGGTGTTCAGCCTGGCACTGCTCGACGTGCTGCTGCTGTGCGCCCTGTTCTTCGCCGCAGGCGGCACCCCGAGCGGCATCGGTAACCTGCTGATAGTCGCGGTGGCGATTGCCAACATCCTGCTGCGCGGCCGTATCGGCCTGCTGATCGCTGCTGTCGCCGCCATCGGCATGCTGGCACTGACCTTCTATCTCAGCCTGCTGCGCAATACTCCAGCCCCCCAGTTCGTCCAGGCAGGTGCCCTCGGCGCGCTGTGCTTTGCCGCCGCGATCTTCCTCCAGGGCCTGGCCAGTCGACTGCAACAGAGCGAGTTCCTGGCCGAACAGCGCGCCGTCGACGTTGCCAGCCTGGAGGCACTCAACTCGCTGATCCTGCAACGCATGCGCACCGGCATCCTGGTCCTGGACAAGCAGCATCGCGTGTTGCTGGCCAACCAGGGAGCCCTCAGCATGCTCGGCCGCAGCAAGCTGGAGCACAAACTGCTCGACCCGCACTGCCCGGAGCTGGTCCAGCGCCTGCAGCAGTGGCAGCACAATCCGACCCTGCGCCCACAGAGCCTGCAGGCCATACCGGACGGCCCGTTGCTGCAGCCGAGCTTCATCCCACTGCAGCGCAGCGGCGAACAGCACACGCTGATCTTCCTCGACGACATCTCGCAGGTTACCCAGCAAGCCCAACAGCTCAAGTTGGCCTCCCTGGGTCGCCTGACCGCCGGTATCGCCCACGAAATCCGCAACCCGCTCGGCGCGATCAGCCATGCCGCCCAGCTGCTGCAGGAGTCGGAGGATCTGGAGGAACCGGATCGCCGCCTGGCACAGATCATCCAGGACCATTCGCGGCGCATGAATACGGTGATCGAAAACGTCCTGCAGCTGTCGCGCAGGCGCCAGGCAGAGCCTCAGCTGCTCGACCTGAAGTACTGGCTGCACCGCTTCGCCAGCGAGTTCCGCAACTCCGCGCGACTCGACCAGACACTGCACCTGGAAACCCAGAGCGGCAGCCTGCAGACCCGCATGGACCCTCACCAACTGACGCAGATTCTGAGCAACCTGGTGCAGAACGGTTTGCGCTACAGCGCCCAGAAGCACCAGCTGGGGCAGGTCTGGCTCAAACTCTACCGTGACCCGGAGAGCGACCTGCCGACTCTGGAGGTACTGGACGACGGCCCCGGCGTGCCGGTCGACCAGATACAGCACATCTTCGAACCCTTCTACACCACGGACAACAAGGGTACCGGCCTTGGCCTGTATATTTCCCGTGAGCTGTGTGAAAGCAACCAGGCACGCCTCGATTACAAACTGCGCGAGGGTGGCGGCAGTTGCTTCCGCATCACCTTTGCCCACCCACGCAAGCTGAGCTGAACATGAGCACCCGGCAGAGAGCACTGATCGTCGACGACGAGCCCGATATCCGCGAACTCCTGGAGATCACCCTGGGGCGCATGAAGCTCGATACGCGCAGCGCGCGCAACGTCAAGGAAGCTCGCGAATGGCTGGCCCGCGAGCCTTTCGACCTGTGCCTGACCGACATGCGTCTGCCCGATGGCACCGGCCTGGAACTGGTCCAGCACATCCAGCAGCGCCATGCCGAAGTACCGGTCGCCATGATCACGGCCTACGGCAGCCTGGACACCGCGATCAACGCCCTCAAGGCAGGCGCCTTCGACTTCCTCACCAAGCCGGTGGACCTCGGCCGCCTGCGCGAGCTGGTCGCCACCGCCCTGCGCCTGCGCAGTGGCGAAGCCGCTGAGCCCCCCCAGGACACCCGTTTGCTCGGCGAGTCGCCACCAATGAAGTCGCTGCGCAACCAGATCCAGAAGCTCGCGCGCAGCCAGGCCCCCGTCTACATCAGCGGCGAATCCGGTAGCGGCAAGGAGCTGGTGGCACGCCTGATCCACGAGCAAGGGCCACGCGCCGAGAAGCCCTTCGTACCGGTCAACTGCGGCGCCATCCCATCAGAGCTGATGGAAAGCGAGTTTTTTGGCCACAAGAAGGGCAGCTTCACCGGCGCAATTGAGGACAAACAGGGGCTGTTCCAGGCCGCCAATGGCGGCACCCTGTTCCTCGACGAAGTGGCCGACCTGCCGCTGGCCATGCAGGTCAAGCTGCTGCGCGCCATTCAGGAGAAAGCTGTGCGTGCAGTCGGCGGCCAACAGGAAGTAGTGGTGGACGTGCGCATCCTCTGCGCGACGCACAAGGATCTGGCCGCCGAAGTGGCCGCAGAGCGCTTCCGCCAGGATCTGTTCTATCGCCTGAACGTGATTGAGCTGCGCGTACCGCCGCTACGCGAGCGCCGCGAAGACATCCCATTGCTGGCTGACACCATGCTTAAACGCCTCGCCGAGGGCAGCGGCCTGCCAGCGGCCCGCCTGAGCCTGGAAGCACTGGACAAGCTCAAGTGCTATCGCTTTCCCGGCAATGTGCGTGAACTGGAGAACATGCTGGAGCGCGCCTACACGCTGTGCGAGAACGACCAGATCCAGGCCTCCGACCTGCGCCTGGCCGATGCCGCACCGGCCGGCGAGGGCAGCGGCGAGGCTTCGCTGGCGCAGATCGACAACCTGGAAGACTATCTGGAAGAGATCGAGCGCAAGCTGATCATGCAGGCCCTCGAGGAGACACGCTGGAACCGCACCGCCGCTGCCCAGCGCCTGGGGCTGACGTTCCGCTCCATGCGCTATCGACTGAAGAAGCTGGGCATTGACTGATACCGAATCCCCTTAGACCAGCCCCAAGCGCCCCGCAGGCGCATAAGGCGCCGGATCTACGATGGGGGCTTCGCCCAGCATCAGGTTCTTCAGCAGCTCGCAGGACGCCGGCGCCAGCACCAGGCCATTACGGTAATGACCGCAATTCAGCCATAACCCCGGAAACTGCGGCACCTCCCCGATAAAGGGGATGCCATCCGGCGACCCGGGACGTAATCCCGCCCAGTGACCAACCACTTCAGCGTCAGCCAGCGCTGGCAGAAGCTCCTCCGCCGATGCCTTGAGACTCGCCAGCGCCTCTTCGGTGGGCGTCTTGTCAAAACCGACATGCTCCAGCGTACTCCCGACCAGGATGTGCCCATCCTTGCGCGGAATCGCATAGCGCCCTTTGGCCAGGACGATGGCTGGCAGGAAGCCCGGTTCGCACTTGTAGAGGATCATCTGACCTTTTACTGGCTCGACAGGCAACCGCAACCCCAAGGTCGCCAGTAACTCACCGCTCCAGGCACCGGCGGCGACCACGACCTTATCCGCACGCACCTCGCCACCAGCCGTTTCAAGACCACAGACCTTGCCGTGCTCAAGCACAAAAGCGGATACGGGACAGAACTCGTTAACCTCTACATGCGGATGTTCCAGCAAAGCCCGGCGCAGAGCCTCGACCAAGCGGGGATTCCTCACGTTGGCCACGCCTGGCATATGGAGTGCGCGCTTGTAGCCATTACCCAGGGCAGCAATTTGGTTGCGTACCTCAGCCAGCGTAATTGGCGCCAAATCCTTCCCCACTGAAACAGACCATGCCAGTGCCGCAGCCGAATCATCAAGATCAAACCAGTACAACCCGGTGGCATGGACCTCTGGATCAACACCAGTAATCTCATTGAGCACCGCCGCCAAGCCCGGGTAATACCCTTGCGACCATGACGACAATGCCGTTACGGCACCAGGGTAACGCCAGGGGTACAAAGGCGACACGATCCCGCCGCCCGCCCAGGATGCCTCTTTACCCAAAGCCCGCCCCTCAAACAGCGAAACACGCAGCCCCGAAGAAGCAAGAAGAAACGCACTGAGCAGACCCACCACCCCACCGCCCACCAACATGACATCAAAATCAAAGCGCCGACGCGACACAGCAAGAACCTCAACTACACTCAATACCAAACTTCACTTCAGGCAAGGATGCTCGAAGACATGAAAAAGAGACGCGGCCACAGCTTGGCCGAACTGCTCGCAGCACTATCAATTATCTGCACCGCCGCCGCAATCGCAGCACCGGCACTGGCAAGAACGCTGGAAGCACAAAAGCACACCGCAGCATTAAACCAAATGCTCAGCGCGCTTCAGTTCAGCCGCGCCAGCGCTGTATTCGAGCGAAACAGCATGCTTCTCTGCTCTGGCCAGGAGATTTGCAATGACTCCCCAAACTGGTCAGATCACCTGATAGTCTTCAAAGACATAAACAACAACGGACGGCGCGACGCCACTGAACCACTAATGCGCTACGAACCGCTGCCTAGTGGCTACAGCTGGCATTGGGCCAGCTTTCGCAAACTTACCTACGCCGCATTCGAGCCAGACGGAACCTCAAGAGCAGCCAACGGCACCCTCACACTGTGTAATCTAGGGTCCCCCAAAAAACAAATTATTATCAATCTCACAGGGCGCATTCGCCACCAGCCCCCTGGCACGAGCGCCGCGTGCCACTGAGTCACTCATCGGACTTTTGCTACGTCTATCCCCCAGGAGTGGTCCGGTCCAACCGACGGACCTAGGATGTGACTGACAACAATCCAAGAGCTCTATTCCGATGAGGATTACCGGAAAAACCTTGCCTAAGCGGTCCGCCACCACAGGCTTCAGCCTCGTGGAATTGATGGTTGTGCTGGCCATTATTGCTATCGGCGCAGCAATAGCTGTGCCCAGCTATCAGAACAATGTCGACTCGACCCGAAAAACGTCAGCGGCGAACAACTTACTTGGAGCGCTTCAGTTCGCCCGAAGCGAAGCCGTTATACGCCGAAAAGATATAAAGATATGCGCAAGCGCTGGCGGGACTAGTTGCAGCGGTACCAACTGGAGCGCGGGCGGAGTAGTACTAGATGGCACAACCGTTATCCGCAGCATCCCACCCGCCCCCAGCATCACAATTAATGGGAATGCGATAACATTCAAGAGCGACGGAACCACAGTAGCAACCAATATAAGTGTTGGAACCTCGCCGACCAGAACCATATCAGTCAACATAGTCGGCCATGCCAAGATCAACTATTGAGAGCATCACAATGCACAAGCCACGCCCGCAAAAGCTAAGAGGCTTTACATTAATTGAGGTCATGGTCGCATTGGTCGTGCTTGCTGTTGGTCTGCTAGGCATGGCTAGCCTGATGGCGCGCAGCCAGAAGTCTAATGAAAGTGCCTACTTACGAAGCCAAGCGACACTACTTGCTTATGACTTCGTAGAGCGCATGAAAGCCAACCTCATAGAACCCAGTGACCCTAACAAGAAATACAAAATCTTATTTATCACCGATACAAGCGGCAACGCCAGCACCGCCAACACCGGGAGCTATGCACTCTCCAATCTTCCCGCCTGCAGCCCACCATCAGGAGCCGTCCCTGCAAGCGGAGCTAGCCGAGCCAGTTATGACGTTAACTCTTGGTGCGCCACCCTGAGGTCAAGCCTACCCAGTGTGGACACTGCCAACACCAAAGTTTCGTTTAACACTTCGAAACTAGCAACGTTAGGTACCGCAACTGTAACAGTCAAAATTCAGTGGCAGGATAATAGCAACGATGGCACCAACCAAAAACAATATGTCGAGGTGGTTACCGCCCTATGAATGCTCAATACCAGACCGGCATGTCTCTTGTTGAAGTACTGATTGCCGTTGTTATCAGCTCCATTCTAATCCTAGGCGTAACAGACCTATTCAATAGCTCTTTCATGTCCGGCCGCAGCAACTCTGAACTGGCTCGCGTACAGGAGAGCGGCCGCATTGCCATGGAGATCATTGGGGCAGATGCTCGCCTGGCCGGTCTGCAAACCTGCACCACAAATAACTGGACAACCAAATCCATTGAGGATGCCGTCGAACTCAACAATAGCGGAAAAAGCCTGACAGTTAGATTTGTCGACCCCTCCGCTTGCGACAGCGCCAATCCAGCTCTAAAGACAACAACCTATACATTTGCCAACAACAGCTTAACCAAGTCAGAAAACGGCGCCGCCGGGCAAGCACTACTAGACGATGTGGATGGGAGTTTCACGTTACTTCCAGACGCAAGCGCCCCCGACACAGCGAATGCGGTTCTAATAACAATCAACGTCAAAAGCAATCAAGCCAATTTTGCAACTCGGAATTTCAATTCCACCTATGAATTCAAGAATCGACTGATCGCGAGAACTGCGAATCCATGAAAACGACCAATCAGCAAGGTATGGTTTTACTGGTCAGCCTAGTGCTCTTGCTAATGCTGACAATCATTGCCATTACCGCCTCTAACCAGTCAACCCTGCAGTTGCGTATTGCATCCAATAGCGAACAACGCAGCATGGCCTTCCAGGCCGCAGAAGCAGGCATTGCTGAATGGACTGGCGCCTATCTCAACGACCAGGTAAGCCTCCCAACAACTGGATCTGTAGGTGCCACGAAATTTGCTATCGACCAAACAAAGTCGCGCTGGGATGTAATTTGTCCAGGCTCATCTATCAGCCAGGGAAGCGGCGCCCCAAGGATGGACTGTTTTGATCTTGTTGTCGAAGGGCAGAGCGTTTGTGACGGCAGCACATGCGCCGTAACCACTATTCACCGTCAAGGCGGACAGCGGCGAGGAGACATTCAATGATTTCTCCTAACTGCTCCACTCCTCAGGCTCTCAGGGTAAACGATATGAGCTCATCTCTCTTCATTCGGCGCACCAGTCTGTTCGGATTGGCAGCAACTTTTTTATTCCAGACTGCCATCAGCAGAGCCGATGACACAGAGATTTTCTTTGGTACCAAGCCTGATAATGACACGCGCCCCAATGTGCTATTTATCCTCGACGACTCGGGCTCTATGGGCTGGTGCGTGGATAGCAACAGCACTTGCAATACGAACAACCGGATGAAAGCGCTCAAAGAGACGATGAGCAATCTGCTCAACACGACGAGCGGCATCAATGTAGGGATGATGGTGCTGAACAACTCTGCCGGGACGCCTGGCGACGCAGCACTTCCTCGTCTACTCCAGCCAGTCGACAATATCGATGGAACGATAAATGCGAAGGTTGCGAACCCCGAAATAAGAGTCAGCGCCGATGATGCCAGCCGCTACAACGGTAGCAATAATACCGGTGACACAACGCTTGTCATGGGACACATTAAGAGCCCTGTAAGCCCCGTCATTCGCAGCCTCGGCTCCCCCAACACCTACTCCAATGACAACACAACATATTATCTGCGCACCAGCGGCAGCAGCACTTTCACATGCTCGGTGCAGATGGACACCACGACCGAGTGCCCAGATGGCAAGATCACCACATTAAACTCTGGCTCCGGCAGTTCTGGGCGAGATGGGGTACTGCTTTTTCGTAACCTGAACATTCCGGCGGGAGTCACTGTCACCAGTGCAGTACTTTCCCTCAGCCCGACCACCAACGTTAACGCCACCAATTTCAGCGTTCGACTTGTTAACTCTAAAACGCCGGAGGCTTTCAACCACAGCGCAGTGCTTGCAAGTTCGTTTACCGCCGCTAGCACCGTAGCAAGCACAAAAGCAGGCACCACCCACTTACTGGATATCACCAGCCTTGTCAACTCGCTTAAAAATACTGCACCGACAAGCAACCCCATTGGTGATATTGCAGTACGCATCCGCTCGACAGGCCTTAGTACTTTCAATTACGCAGTCGGCGACGTCGTCGATGCACCTCAACTTACCATCAGTTTTACCGGCAGCGAAAACAGCTCTCGCACTACCGGGCTGCGTTTTCAGACTGTGAATATTCCCCAGGGTGCCAATATCACCAAAGCCACTCTTAGCTTCGTGCCCGCCAGCTCGGATGACAGGACAGTAAGTTTCAATGTCGCCGCCGAGGCAAGTGATAATGCAGCTGACTTCGGCAACGGCGTCGACTTCTCAGGCCGCAGTACAACGACCTCGACAACCTGGACACCAGCACCTTGGCGTACAGAGAACCCACCGGTATACCTGGAAAATGGAGCGGACGTAACGCAGCAGGTGCAAGAGGTCGTAAATCGTGGCGGCTGGTGCGGCAACAACTCCATGGCATTTATCTTAACGCCCAGCGGTGGCGATGGAAGTCGCACTGCAATCAGCCAAGATGGTAATGATGGCTTCAAACCCGTCCTTAACATCAGCTATAACGGAGGAGACTCCGGCTGCATGAAGCCAATCGTCGAACTGAGCGCTCTGGAAGACAAGGATGATGCACGCCAATACAAATCCGGCAGCACCACCACTCAGACGGTCAGCGTCAATGAAAGCCTGATGCCATTCGCTGATACAAGTACCTTTATTGGCACACGTTTCCAGCGCGTTCCGTTTAGAAAAGGAGCCACTATCGAAGATATTAGTGTAATAGTGACACCTAGTACGGCCGCCGGCACGACAGTTACAACAGACGTTTATTTCGAGAACATCGGAAACTCATCGGCCTTCAGTGCCAGCAATAACAATCTAGGACAACGCGCCGCCTCTACAAAAGCAAGTTGCACGTTCACAAGCCAAGGTGCGGGCATCCCCGTTTCTTGCACTTCAACTGTACTGAAGAGTGCCTTGCAGAGCGTGCTCGCTCGCAACGACTGGCAGGACGGCAACGCCCTGACTTTACTCTTAAAGCAAACATCGGCCTCATCAGGACTAACGCTTCGAGCCTTTGAAACCAGCAAGACCGACGCTGTTCGCCTGCAAGTGAAACTGGGAGCTTCTGGCGATTTAACTGATAGCAGTTATAAAGTGCGCGACTATATGATCGGCGCTGTCAATAGCATGAAAGCTAACAGCGGCACCCCCCTCGTCAATCTACTTTACCAAGCTGGCAGCTACTACACTGCACTGCCGGGCAAGCATAAGGGACCAACGAGCCCGATCGAAAGCAGCTGCCAAGCTAATTATCTGGTCTTGATGACAGACGGCCAAGCCAACGGAAACTCCACCACTATTATCAATAACGCCAAGACCCTTATCGGCGGATCTTGCGTCAGCCGTAACAGTGGTGAACAAACAGATGGGGAAACATGCGGCGTCGAGATTGCTAAATGGCTGAGAAATACCGATCAGTCAACCAATTTAGATGATGAAAACTTTGTTACTACCCATACCGTTGGCTTTGCGCTGCAAGCCAGCACTGGCGCCAAGAAGTTCCTCGCCGACGTGGCATCGGCTGGAGGCGGCAAAGCGTATACCGCAGACAACGCCAGCGATCTGGCCAATGCCTTCAACGCAATCATTCAAGAGGCCCTGGCCACTGACACTACTTTTGTCAGTGCTACCGCGCCGGTGAACTCATTCAACCGTCAGGACAATAAAGATCAGCTGTACTTCTCGCTATTCCGTCCTGCAACCACGGACCGCTGGGCAGGCAACCTCAAGCGCTACCGTATGGGTATCCGGAACGGCTCCCCGTTAGTTCTAGATTTAGACAACACGCAGGCTATTGATGCGAACACCGGCTTCTTCCGTAAAAATGCCCGCAGTTGGTGGTCAACAGCAGCTGATGGCAGTAATGTTGCCGCAGGTGGTGCCGCCAGTAACTTGCCTGTGCCAAATAGCCGCAATCTACTGACCAATATCGCAGGGGATACCACGCTAACGCAGCTGAATACCTCCATCACGCCAGCGCAGCTGGGGGTTGCAACCAACGCGGACCGGGATGCACTCATCAATTACATCCGCGGCTATGAGCTGGGCACTAGCAATCTTCGCCAAGCGATCGGCGACCCCATTCACTCGACGCCCAGCCTGATCACTTATAGCTGTACTGCCACGGATAGCGATGGGAACTGCATCAGCGAAGTCCAGAGCGCGATCATAGGAACCAACGAAGGGTTCGTGCAGATGTTCGACACCGAAACAGGTGGGGAACAATTTGCATTCATGCCCAAGGAACTGCTCGGCAACATTAAACGTCTTGCAGCCAATGCGAATACCGGCGATCTGTCCCATGTCTACGGCATGGATAACAGCGTGACCATTTGGGCGGAAGATACGGACAAGAATGGCGAGATCAATGGCAGTGAGTTCGTCTATGCCTATGCCAGCATGGGCCGAGGCGGGCGGGGTCTTTATGCTCTGGACATTACCAACCGTACCTCGCCCAAACTCAAGTGGATCATTCAAGGTGGCAGTGGATCCTTCACCAAGCTCGGTCAAACGTGGTCGGCACCCATCAAAACCAAGATTAAAGTAGGGAGCACCATTACTGATGTACTGATCTTCGGCGGTGGCTACGACCCCAACCAAGATCGGCAGCCTAATCAGAGCAATGTTCGACGGACTGACACTCAAGGCAATGATCTGTTCATCGTGAACGCCAGAACTGGAGCACTGCTATGGTCGGCATCGGCCGCCGGTATCGATATGAAGTACAGCGTGCCAAGCAGGATCAGCGTCACTGGGCTGGAAACTGATGCCAGCGGTCAGCCCGTGATCAACAAAGACGGCCTCGCCACCCAGCTGTTTGTCGGGGATATGGGGGGGCAGGTTTGGCGCTTCCTGATCAAAAATGGAGGCAGCGGCAACGGTCTTGTGTCTGGCAACATTTTCGCCAGTGTCGCAGGCGACAGCGAGATCAACACTCGTCGTTTCTATAATGAGCCGGCTATTGCCTTGTTGAGCGCCAACAACAAGATCAACCTGACCGTTAGTCTGGGATCGGGATATCGTGGTCACCCTCTGGACAAGGTGGTCCAGGACCGCTTCTACTCATTCCGAACCGAGAAACTCAATGCTCTTTCATCAACACTGACGGAAAGCGATCTTTACAACGCCACTAGCCTGTTGAAAGTGGAAACCGCTGCGGAGCAGGCTCAACAGAAAGCGCTGCTGGAGAAGAGTGGCTGGTACATAAGCCTAAGCAGCGGCGGCGAAAAGGTGCTATCAAACGCGCTGGCCATTGGTGGTAATATCTTTTTCAACACCTACCAGCCGGTGCTTGCGCAAAGTGCATGCAAGGCAACGCAGGGTATTTCCCGAGGTTACCGAGTCAACCTGTTAGATGGCACTGCTGTCAGCAACTCTGACCGTTTCTCGGTCCTCAAAGGCGCGACCCTGCCCTCCAACCCACAGGTCTTCTGCAAAGGTGACACTTGCTGGGCCTACAACGATCCCTCCCAACTCATCGACAGCGGTAGCGGTGGTGGTGGCGGTGGATGCCCACCCGGCGAACTGTGCTGCGAAGTTGGAAAACCCTGCGGTTATGACATGGCAAGCAAGAGCCGCCTCTATTGGCTCGACAAGAATGAAAAATGAGCATCTCAATGAATAATCAACGCGGTTTCACCTTGATTGAGCTAGTAATAGTCATTGCGATTATCGCCATATTGGCGACCATCGCCTTGCCAAGCTATGTCGGCTATGTGGAGAAGACCCAATGCGAGGACGGCAAGGCACTACTTAGCAGTGCCGCGCAACAAATGGAGCGTAGAAGAGCAGAGAACGGCGGCAGATATGATGCCAACACAACTCTCAACAGCAGCAGCAAGGTATTCACTGTTGCAGCCAGCAATGTCACCGCGGCGAACTACACACTGACAGTATCTACCACCTCGGCAGCCCGCATCAGTGGCGACCTCACGCTGAATGCAGCCAATGTCCGCGGGGGTTCGCTGACAGGCAAATGCAGCTGGTAGCGTTTGCTTCTGTGCAACAAAAAGCCCGCAGAATGCGGGCTTTTTGTTGCACAGAAGTCACCCAATAGGTATCAAGTAATCGACTTGAGTCGCAGCTCTTTCGGCATTGAAAACGTCACGTTCTCCGGTCGACCCTCAAGCTCCTCGGCACCTACCGCCCCCCATTCGCGAAGCTGGGCAACCACCCCGAGCACCAGCACCTCGGGCGCTGAGGCGCCTGCGGTGATGCCGATGCGTGCCTTGCCCTCGAACCACGCCTGACGCAGATCCTCAGCCCCATCGATAAGATAGGCCGGGGTACCGATACGCTCGGCCAGCTCGCGCAGGCGGTTGGAGTTGGAGCTGTTGGGGCTGCCAACTACCAGCACCACATCGCACTCGGCGGCCAGCTGTTTCACCGCATCCTGCCGGTTCTGGGTGGCGTAGCAAATATCATCCTTGCGCGGACCGCCGATGCTGGGGAACTTGGCGCGCAGGGCGTCGATGACCCTGCTGGTGTCATCCATCGACAGGGTGGTCTGGGTGACGAAGGCAAGATTTTCGGGGTCACGCACCTGCAGGGCAGCCACGTCGGCCTCGTCTTCGACCAGGTAGATGGCGCCGCCATTGCTGGCATCGTACTGCCCCATGGTGCCTTCGACTTCCGGGTGGCCCTCATGGCCGATCAGAATGCACTCGCGGCCGTCGCGGCTGTAGCGCGCGACTTCCATATGCACCTTGGTCACCAGCGGGCAGGTGGCATCGAACACCTTGAGGCCGCGGCGCTCCGCTTCCTGGCGTACGGCCTGAGACACGCCATGGGCGCTGAAGATGACGATGGTGTTGTCCGGCACCTGGTCCAGTTCCTCGACGAACACTGCACCGCGGGCACGCAGATCCTCGACCACGAACTTGTTGTGCACCACTTCGTGTCGCACGTAGATCGGCGCGCCGAACACTTCCAGCGCGCGATTGACGATCTCGATGGCGCGGTCGACGCCGGCACAGAAGCCACGGGGGTTGGCAAGTTTGATTTGCATGCTGGGAATCTCGGCGCGCGATGGAGGCGATGGGGAGAGTCTACGCCTCTCCCCGGTCAAGCAGGTCAGACCGGACGAACCTCGATGATCTCCACATCGAAGCTCAGGGTCTTGCCGGCCAGGGGATGGTTGAAGTCGATGGTCACCTGCTGCTCGTCAAAGGCTTTGACTACCCCCGGCAGCTCCGCGTTGGCGGCGTCGTTGAAAATGATCAGCAACCCCTCGGACAGCTCCATGTCCTGGAACTGGCCACGCGGCATGACCTGAACGTTCTGCGGGTTGGGCTGACCGAAAGCGTTTTCCGGCTCGATCTGCAGGCTGCGCTTATCGCCGGCCTTGAAGCCATAGAGCGCAACCTCGAAGCCCGGCAACAGGTTGCCGTCGCCGACCCTGAAGGTCGCCGGCTGCTTGTCGAAGGTGCTGTCAACCACGTCACCGTTTTCCAGCTTGAGGGCGAAATGCAGGGTGACTTCCTTGTCCGGCCCGATACGTTGCTCAGTCATGCGCAGGCTCTCCGGACTTTTTGCTTTTGAACATATCCAAAGCCAGCATCACGGCGCCGACAGTGATACCGCTGTCAGCCAGATTGAAGGCAGGGAAGTAATACTGGTCACGCCAGTGCACCAAGATAAAGTCGACCACATGACCCAGCACGACGCGGTCATAAAGGTTGCCCAGCGCACCGCCGAGGACCATGGCCAGAGCGATGGCCAGCCAGGTCTCGTCGGACTTGAGGCGCTTCATCCACACCACCAGCACCGCACTGACGCCGATAGCAATGGCGGCGAACAGCCAACGCTGCCAGCCGGACTCGCCAGCCAGGAAGCTGAAGGCAGCGCCACGGTTGTAGACGTGGACCCAGTCGAAGTAGCCGTCGATCACCGTCACGCGCTGACCATACTCCAGCACCTGCAAGACGATCTGCTTGCTGCCCTGATCAAGGATCAACACCAGCACCGCCAGCCACAACCAGGCCAGGCGGCCGAAACGCGAGGCATCAGACATGCTTGCGCACCTCGCCCGCACCCTCGATGTTGCTCACGCAGCGCTCGCACAGCTCCGGATGGGCCGCATTGCTGCCCACGTCGGCGCGGAAGTGCCAGCAGCGGCCGCACTTGGCGTGGGCCGACTTGACGATCTTCAGCTTCAGACCAGGCACCTCGGTGGCCACCGCGTCAGCCGGCGCGTCGGCCAGCGGCGCGACGGTGGCAGCGGAGGTGATCAGGGCGAAGCGCAGCTCGTCGTCGAGCTTGGCCAGGGACTGCTGCAGCGCCTCGTCGCCATACAGAGTGACCTCGGCCTGCAGATTGCCGCCGATGGCCTTGCTGTTGCGCAGGTTCTCCAGCTCCTTGTTCACCGCGGCGCGCACCTCGGTCAGCTGCTCCCAGTAGGCGCGATCCAGTTCGAAGCCTTCCGGCAGACGATCCAGCCCCTCGTACCAGGTATTCAGCATCACCGACTCGTTGCGCTCGCCCGGCAGGAAGGACCAGATCTCGTCGGCGGTGAAGGCCAGGATCGGCGCGATCCAGCGCACCAGTGCCTCGGCGATGTGGTACTGCGCGCTCTGGCAGGAGCGGCGCGCCGCGCTGTCAGCGGCAGTGGTGTACTGGCGATCCTTGATCACGTCCAGGTAGAAGCCACCCAGCTCCTGCACACAGAAGTTGTGCACCTTGGAATAGACGTTCCAGAAGCGGTACTCGGCGTAGGCCTCGATGATCTCGGCCTGCAGGCGCGCGGCGGCGTCCACGGCCCAGCGATCAAGGTCGAGCATCTGCTCGGCCGGCAGCAGGTCCTTGGCCGGATCGAAGTCGCCGAGGTTGGCCAGCAGGAAGCGCATGGTGTTGCGGATACGCCGGTAGGCGTCGGCGCTGCGCTGCAGGATGACCTTGGACACGGCCATCTCGCCCGAATAGTCGGTGGAGGCGACCCACAGGCGCATGATGTCGGCGCCCAGGCTGTCGTTGACTTCCTGCGGCGCCACTACGTTGCCAAGCGACTTGGACATCTTGCGGCCGTTCTCGTCGACCACGAAACCGTGGGTCAGCAGCGCCTTGTAAGGCGCGTGGCCGTCGATGGCGCAGCCGGTCAGCAGAGACGAATGGAACCAGCCGCGGTGCTGGTCGGAGCCTTCCAGGTAGAGGTCGGCGCGCGGGCCGACTTCGTGGCCCAGCGGGTGAGAGCCGCGCAGCACGTGCCAATGAGTGGTGCCGGAGTCGAACCAGACGTCCAGAGTGTCGCTGATCTTGTCGTAGTCGGCAGACTCGGCGCCGAGCAGCTCGGCGGCGTCCAGCTTGAACCAGGCCTCGATGCCCTCCTGCTCGACGCGCTTGGCCACGTCTTCCATCAGCTCGACGGTGCGCGGGTGCAGTTCGCCCGTGGCCTTGTGCAGGAAGAACGGAATCGGCACGCCCCAGTTACGCTGGCGCGAGATGCACCAGTCGGGACGACCGGCGATCATGCCGTGCAGGCGCGCCTGCCCCCAGCTCGGTACGAACTGGGTCTGCTCGATGGCGCTCAGGGCGCGCTCGCGCAGGGTGGTGCCGTCGGTGGCCTGCTTGTCCATGCCGACAAACCATTGCGCGGTGGCGCGGTAGATCAGCGGGGTCTTGTGGCGCCAGCAGTGCATGTAGCTGTGCTGAATGACCTCATGCTTGAGCAGCGCGCCGACTTCGTCGAGCTTGGCGACAATGGCCGGGTTGGCCTTCCAGATGAACTGGCCACCGAAGAACGGCAGGTCGGCCACGTACACGCCGTTACTCTGCACCGGGCTGAGGATGTCGTCGTTGTGCATGCCGTAGCCCTTGCACGAACGGAAGTCGTCCTCGCCGTAGGCCGGCGCCGAGTGGACGATGCCGGTACCGGCGCCCAGTTCGACGTATTCGGCCAGGTAGACCGGAGCGAAACGCTCATAGAACGGATGGCGGAAGCGGATCAGCTCCAGCGCACGACCCTCGGCGCGAGCGATGATCTCGCCGCTCAGGCCGTAGCGCTGCAGGCAGCTTTCCACCAGCTCCTCGGCCAGTACCAGCAGACGCTCGCCGGTGTCGACCAGGGCGTAGGTGAACTCGGGATGGACGTTCAGCGCCTGGTTGGCCGGGATGGTCCAGGGCGTGGTGGTCCAGATGACGATGGCAGCGGGCTTGCCCAGCGCGCCGAGGCCGAATGCGGCGGCCAGCTTGTCGGCGTCCTCGGCCGGGAAGGCCACGTCGATGGCGTCGGACTTCTTGTCCTGATACTCCACCTCGGCCTCGGCCAGCGCCGAGCCACAGTCGAAGCACCAGTTGACCGGCTTCAGGCCCTTGAATACGAAGCCCTGCTTGACCATTTCGGCCAGCGCGCGAATCTCGCCGGCCTCGTTGGCGAAGGCCATGGTCTTGTAGGGGTTGTTCCACTCACCGAGGACGCCGAGGCGGATGAAGTCGGCCTTCTGCCCCTCGATCTGCTCGCCGGCGTAGGTACGGCAGCGCTCGCGGGTCAGGTCGGACGGTTGGTTCTTGCCGAAGGTGGTCTCCACCTTGTGCTCGATCGGCAGGCCGTGACAGTCCCAGCCCGGCACGTAGGGAGCGTCGAAGCCGGCCAGGGTCTTGGAACGGACGATCATGTCCTTGAGGATCTTGTTGACCGCGTGACCGATATGGATGCTGCCGTTGGCGTAGGGCGGGCCGTCGTGCAGGACGAACTTCGGCCGGTTCGCGCCGATCTCCCTCAGCTTCTGGTACAGGCCGATGCTGTCCCAGCGCGCCAGGGTTTCCGGCTCGCGCTGCGGCAGGCCGGCTTTCATCGGGAAGGCTGTTTCCGGGAGGTTCAGCGTGGCTTTGTAGTCGGTCATCTCAGGCTCTTCGATCAATCAAGCGGTTGGCCAAGCCAGTAGGCCCGGGCGGCGGCGACATCCGCGTCGATCGCCGTCTTCAGCGCCTCCAGAGAGGCGAAACGCTGCTCGTCGCGCAGCTTGTGGTGAAACTCCACTGTCAGGCGCTGGCCGTAGAGGTCGCCAGCGAATTCCAGCAAATGCACTTCCAGGTGCGGGCTGCCGTCGCCGGCCACCGTGGGACGCTGGCCAATGTTGGCCACGCCATGAAACCTGTGCCCCTCGTGCAGCGCGCTGACCAAAAACACCCCGCGCAGCGGCGGCTTGCGCCGCTTGAGCTGCACGTTCGCGGTCGGCGTGCCGAGCTGGCGCGCCAGCTTCTGCCCATGCAGCACGCGGCCAGCCAGAGCGTAGGGGCGCCCCAGCAGGCGCTCGGCCAGCTCCAGCTCGCCGGCCTGCAGGGCCTGGCGCACGCGGGTGCTGCTGATGCGTTCGCCGTCCAGCTCGACGGTCAGCGCCGCCTCGACGCTGAACCCCTGCTGCACACCGGCCTGCACCAGAAAATCGAAATCCCCACTGCGACCGGCACCGAAGCGGAAGTCGTCGCCGACCTCAAGATGCTTGATAAGCAGGCCTTCGACCAGCACCTGGCGCACGAACTCGTCAGCCGACAGCTCGCGCAGGCGGCGGTTGAAGGCCAGGCACAGCACCCGATCGACACCCTGGGCGGCGAGCAGCTCGAGCTTCTCGCGCAGGCGCGTCAGGCGCGCCGGCGCGGTGTCCGGGGCGAAGAACTCTCGCGGTTGCGGCTCGAAGATCACCACGCAACTCGGCACACCCAGTTCAATCGAGCGTTCGCGCAGGCGCGCCAGGATGGCCTGGTGACCACGGTGCACGCCATCGAAATTGCCGATGGTGGCAACGCATCCCTGGGTGAGGGGTAGCAGATTGTGGAGACCTCGAACCAGCTGCATAACGCGCTTCTTGCTTACAAAGTGGTCGATTATACGCACAGCCGGCCAGCGGCAACAGGCAGCGCGTCCGGCTCAGTGTACGGCCCGGCGCGAGAAGTCGCGCGGGCGGAACCCCAGTAGCGCCAGCACCGCGAAATAGGCCGACGCGCCGGCAGCCACCAGCACAGCGAGGCGCAGCAGGCGCAGCAGCATGCCGCCCTCCTCCCAGGCCGGCATGTAGTGCATCAGCGCCAGCAGCACGGCCGCCATCACCAACACCGCCAACACCAGCTTGGCAAGGAACTTCGCCCAGCCCGGTTGCGGCAGGTAAATGCGCTTGCGGCGCAGCTGCCAGTAGAGCAAGCCGGCATTCAGACAGGCCGCCAGGCTGATGGACAGCGCCAGGCCGGCGTGGCGCAGATCGATGACGAAGACGAACAGGGCATTCATCGCCTGGGTCGCCAGCAGACTGACGATGGCGATGCGTACCGGCGTCTTGATGTCCTGCTGGGCATAGAAGCCGGGCGCCAGAATCTTCACCAGGATCAGCGCCAGCAGGCCTACCGAGTAGGCGACCAGGGCCTGCTGAGTCATCGCCGAATCGTGGGCGGTGAACTTGCCATACTGGAACAGCGAGACGATCAGCGGCTCGGCGATGATCGCCAGCGCCAGGGTGCAGGGCAACACCAGCAGAAAGCACAAGCGCAGCCCCCAGTCGAGCAGCTTGGAGTAG
Source organism: Pseudomonas stagnisoli (assembly GCF_048595745.1). Lineage (NCBI taxonomy): Bacteria > Pseudomonadati > Pseudomonadota > Gammaproteobacteria > Pseudomonadales > Pseudomonadaceae > Pseudomonas > Pseudomonas stagnisoli. The sequence goes on along the minus strand of NZ_CP184361.1, from coordinate 897,330 downwards.
TCGCTACGATCGGCACTGGCATAGGTCTTGGCCAGCGCCGGCAGCAGGATGGTTCCCAGCGCCACGCCGAGCACCCCGGAGGGCAACTCCATCAGGCGGTCGGCGTAGTACATCCAGGACACCGAACCGGCGACCAGGAACGAGGCGAAGATGGTATTGATGATCAGCGAGATCTGCCCCACCGACACGCCGAAGATCGCCGGCCCCATTTGCCTGAGCACCCGCCACACACCGGTGTCGCGCAGGCTCAGGCGCGGCAGCACCAGCATGCCGACCTGCTTCAGCGCCGGCAGCTGCCAGAGAAACTGCGCCAGGCCACCGACCAGCACCGCCCAGCCCAGCGCCATGATCGGCGGGTCGAAATACGGTGCCAGCCAGACGGTGAAGATGATCATGCTGACGTTCAGCAGGGTCGGCACGAAGGCAGGTACCGAGAAGCGGTTCCAGGTGTTGAGCACGGCGCCGACCAGCGACGACAGGGAAATCAGCAGGATGTAGGGGAAGGTCAGCCGCAGCAGATCGACGGTGAGAGCGAAACGTTCCGGCTCGTCGGCGAAGCCCGGCGCGCTGACCCAGACGATCCAGGGCGCGGCCAGCATGCCGAGCAGTGTGACCAGCGCCAGCACCAGGGTCAGCAAGCCGGCCACATAGGCCAGGAAGGTACGGGTCGCTTCCTCACCCTGCTGCGTCTTGTACTCAGCCAGGATCGGCACGAACGCTTGGGAGAAGGCGCCTTCGGCGAAAATGCGTCGCAGCAGGTTGGGCAGCTTGAAGGCAACGACGAAGGCGTCCGATGCCACGCCGGCACCGAAGATGCGCGCGATCAGGGTATCGCGAACGAACCCCAGCACGCGGGATACCATGGTCAGGGAGCTGACGGCGGCCAGGGACTTGAGCAGATTCATGGAGTCTCGACGATCCAAAAGGCCGGCGCGACGGGCCAGCACACTAGAAGGCGAGGAGTTTAACCAGCCACCGCTGGTCAGACCAGCATGTGAAGGCACTTCCGCACTTGACAGGCCCGCGATGCATCGGCATGATTCGCGGCCTTATTTGTTGCTATCCCCCCTAGTTTTCGAGGAGCTTGACGGTGGCCAATACACCTTCTGCCAAAAAACGCGCCAAACAGGCTGAGAAGCGTCGTAGCCATAACGCCAGCCTGCGCTCCATGGTTCGTACCTACATCAAAAACGTGGTCAAGGCTATCGACGCCAAAGACCTCGCCAAGGCACAGACCGCTTACACCCTGGCTGTTCCGGTTATCGACCGCATGGCTGACAAAGGCATCATCCACAAGAACAAGGCCGCTCGTCACAAGAGCCGCCTGAACGGCCACATCAAGGCGCTGGCTACCGCCGCCTGATTGGTTGTGTTCTTGAAAAACCGGCCCCTGGGCCGGTTTTTTATTGCCTGCGATTCTGCACAAGCAACAAAAAAGCCGGAGCATCCCCCGGCTTTTTTCTTACTGCGCCGCCCAGGGCAGGATTGGGATAGCCGTCACCGCATTCTGCGGACTGCCTTCGATCACCCGATCGCTGTACACCAGGTAGACCAGGGTATTGCGCTTCTGATCGAAGAAACGCACCACCTGCATGGTCTTGAACACCAGCGAAGTGCGCTCCTTGAACACTTCCTCGCCATCCTTGAGCTTGCCGGTGAAGCGAATCGGCCCGACCTGACGACAGGCAATCGACGCCTCGGCACGATCCTCGGCCAGGCCCAGACCACCCTTGACGCCACCGGTCTTGGCCCGCGACAGATAGCAGGTCACCCCTTCCACCTTGGGATCATCGAAAGCCTCGACGACGATCTTGTCGTTCGGACCGACCCACTTGAACACCGTGGAGACCTCGCCGATCTCCTCCGCCTGCACGACCAGCGGCAGCGCCAGACACAAACCCAGCAATCCCTTCGCAACACGCATGGCGCTCCCCCTAAACCAGAATCAGATTATCCCGATGCACCAACTCCGGCTCATCGACATAGCCGAGCAGCTTCTCGATGGCATCGGACGGCTGGCCGACGATCTTCTGCGCCTCCAGGGCACTGTAGTTGGCCAGGCCACGGGCGATCTCGCGACCATCCGGCCCCACACAGACCACCATTTCGCCGCGACGGAAACTGCCCTGCACTTCGCGCACCCCGACCGGCAACAGGCTCTTGTGATCGACCGCCAGCGCCTTCACGGCTCCCGCATCCAGCACCAGGGTGCCGCGAGTCTGCAGGTGCCCCGCCAGCCACTGCTTGCGCGCCGCCAGCAGGCCGCGCTCGGGCGCCAGCAGGGTACCCAGACGCTCGCCCGCCTTGAGACGATCAAGCACGCGCTCGATACGACCGCCGACGATCACCGTGTGCGCACCGGAACGCGCCGCCAGGCGCGCCGCACGCAGCTTGGTCTGCATGCCGCCGCGCCCCAGCGCACCGCCGGTACCACCCGCAACGGCATCCAGCGACGGATCATCGGCACGCGCCTCGAAAATCAGCTGCGCATCGGGATTGTGCCGCGGATCGGCATCGAACATACCGTCGCGATCGGTAAGGATCACCAGCAGGTCAGCCTCGACTAGGTTGGCCACCAGGGCGGCCAGGGTGTCGTTGTCACCGAAACGGATCTCGTCGGTGACCACCGTGTCGTTCTCGTTGATCACCGGCACCACACCAAGGTCGACCAGGGTGCGCAGGGTGCTGCGGGCGTTCAGGTAGCGCTTGCGATCAGACAGGTCATCGTGGGTCAGCAACACCTGAGCCGTGTGCTTGCCATGCTCGCCGAAGCTGGATTCCCAAGCCTGCACCAACCCCATCTGCCCCACGGCCGCCGCCGCCTGCAGCTCATGCATGGCACTCGGCCGCGAACTCCAGCCGAGACGACTCATGCCAGCTGCCACCGCCCCAGAAGACACCAGCACCAGCTCCACCCCTGCCTCGCGCAGAGCCACCATCTGCTCGACCCATACCGCCATCGCAGCACGATCGAGGCCCCGCCCATCGGCGGTCAGCAGCGCACTGCCGATCTTCACTACCCAGCGCTGCGCGCCGGTCACCTTGTCCCGCATGATGCCCTCTACCCCAGCCAGTCAGCACAACGCCGCTATAAAGCGGCGCTGCACGATACCTACTCTCAGTCCCGAACGTAAATGATCTCGGGACCGTCCTCATCATCCTCGAAGTCATCCCAGTCATCGTCGTCGCCGACATCGTCGACACTCTTCAGACCAGCCTTGCGCAGCGCGCGCTTGTCATCCAGCGCCTGCAGGCGGGCACGCGCCTCGTCCTCGATGCGCCGATCCAGCTCGGCCAGCTCGGCGGCGTAGTCCGGCTCTTCCTCGATGCGCACCGCACGCTCGTCCATGTAGCGCATGATGGCCTGGCTCAGCGCCTCGGTACCCTCGCGCTCCAGAGCGGAGATGACAAATACCGGCCCCTGCCAGCCCAGACGCTCGACCACCGCACGCATGCGTTCCTCGCGCTCGTCATCGAGCAACTGGTCGGCCTTGTTCAGCACCAGCCAGCGCTCACGCTCAGCCAGCGCCGGACTGAATTTCTCCAGCTCGCGAATGATCACCTCGGCCGCCTCGGCCGGATCGCTCTGGTCCAGCGGCGCCATGTCCACCAGATGCAGCAGCAGGCGGGTACGCGCGAGGTGCTTGAGGAAGCGAATACCCAGGCCGGCACCCTCGGAAGCGCCCTCGATCAGTCCGGGAATGTCGGCGATGACGAAACTCTTGTAACGCCCGACGCTGACCACGCCCAGGTTCGGCACCAGAGTGGTGAAGGGATAATCGGCGACCTTCGGCTTGGCCGCGGACACCGAGCGGATGAAGGTGCTCTTGCCGGCGTTCGGCAGACCGAGCAGACCGACGTCCGCCAGCACCTTGAGCTCCAGCTTGAGATCACGCTGCTCGCCCGGCTTGCCCGGCGTGGTCTGCCGCGGCGCACGGTTGGTACTGGACTTGAAGCGGGTATTGCCCAACCCATGCCAACCGCCCTGCGCCACCATCAGGCGCTGACCGGCACGAGTCAGGTCGCCAATGACTTCCTGGGTGGAAGCGTCGATCACCGTGGTGCCGACCGGCACCGGCAGGATCAGATCCTCGCCCTTGGCACCGGTACACTCGGTACTGCCGCCCTTCTCGCCATTCTGCGCCTGAAAACGACGCGTATAGCGGTAGTCGACCAGGGTGTTGAGGTTCTCGTCAGCCTCGAGGAACACCGAGCCGCCGTCACCACCGTCGCCGCCGTTGGGGCCACCCTTCTCGATGAACTTCTCGCGGCGGAAGCTCATCATGCCGTTACCGCCGTCGCCGGCCTTTACAAATATCGAAACTTCGTCGACGAATTTCATTGGGTTGCCTCCCACCGCAGCGGCGGGCTAGTGAACTCTGGAATACAGGATATACAGAAACAAAAAAGCCCCGTCGCAAGACAGGGCTTTTTCAGCGAGCAGCGACTTAGGCAGTCACGACGCTCACGTAGCGACGGCCGAAAGCGCCCTTCACTTCGAACTTGACCACGCCGTCGACTTTAGCGAACAGGGTGTGGTCTTTGCCCATGCCGACGCCGTAACCAGCGTGGAACTGGGTGCCGCGCTGACGCACGATGATGTTGCCGGCCTTGATGGCCTGGCTGCCGTACATCTTCACGCCAAGGCGTTTACTTTCGGAATCGCGGCCGTTACGAGTACTACCGCCAGCTTTTTTGTGTGCCATGAGTCATAGCCTCCTAAAAGGGGATCAGGCCTGGATGCCGGTGATCTTGATTTCGGTGAACCACTGACGGTGGCCCTGACGCTTCATGTGGTGCTTACGACGGCGGAACTTGATGATGGTCACTTTGTCGTGACGACCCTGGGAAACCACCTCGGCAACAACCTTGGCACCATCGACTACCGGAGCGCCGATTTTCACGTCATCACCGTTGCCGACCAGCAGAACGCGGTCGAAAGTCACGGATTCGCCAGTGGCGACTTCCAGTTTCTCGACCTTGAGGAATTCACCTTCGGCGACTTTGTACTGCTTGCCACCGGTAACAATTACTGCGTACATGGATTTTTCTCCGTTAAACCTGCTCACCCGACTCTTTATAGGAAGAGTTATTGGCCGGCATGGCTGCATGGGGCCGGACTGACACCCGTGCAATTGCGTAAGGCAGGGAGTTGCCCATAGAAGTTTGGGGCCGCGATTGTACGGAAAGCCCCGCCGCGAGGCAAGCCCCGCCTGGCCTTGCCTTGACAGCCCCCACCCCGCCCCCTAGCATGCCGCGCAGCCCGGTCCGGCCCCGTCCGACCCGCCCTTCGCCGCCTCCCGCACCCGGGATGCCGGCAACGTTCCAGGAGCCCCCGTTACCGATGCAACCCCAGGCCTTCCAAAGCGTGGTCGCGGACGATTTCACCGCCGTCGACGGCATCATCCGCCAGCAGCTGAAGTCGCACGTCCCCCTGGTGGAAAAGATCGGCGACTACATCATCTCCGCCGGCGGCAAGCGCCTGCGTCCGCTGCTGGTGCTGCTCAGCGGCAAGGCCCTGGGCTACCAGGCCGACGACCTGCGCCTGCTGGCCGCGACCATCGAGTTCCTGCACACCGCCACCCTGCTGCATGACGACGTGGTCGACATGTCCGGCATGCGCCGCGGCCGTGCCACCGCCAACGCGCAGTGGGGCAACGCGCCGAGCGTGCTGGTCGGCGACTTCCTGTATTCCCGCTCCTTCGAAATGATGGTCGAGCTCGGCTCCATGCCGGTAATGCGCATCCTCTCGCGCGCCACCCGGGTGATCGCCGAAGGCGAGGTGCTGCAGCTGTCCAAGGTACGTGACGCCAGCACCACCGAAGACACATACATGGAAGTGATCCGCGGCAAGACCGCGATGCTGTTCGAGGCCTCGACCCACAGCGCCGCTGCGCTGGCTGGCGCCGCCGAGGCGCAGAGCGAGGCGCTGCGCCACTTCGGCGACCACCTGGGCATCGCCTTCCAGCTGGTCGACGACCTGCTCGACTACCAGGGCGATGCCGCCACCCTGGGCAAGAACGTCGGTGACGACCTGGCCGAGGGCAAGCCGACCCTACCGCTGATCTACACCATGCGCGAAGGCAGTGCCGAACAGGCCGCCCTGGTGCGCACCGCAATCCAGAAAGGTGGCATCGAGGACCTGGAGAGCATCCGCGCTGCCGTGCAGACCAGCGGCGCCCTGGACTACACCGCCCGCCTCGCCCGCCAGCACGCCGACCAGGCCATCGCCTGCCTCGACACCCTGCCGGACAGTGCCTACCGTGATGCCCTGATCGAACTCAGCCGGTTCGCCGTCGCCCGCACCCACTGAGGCACGACCAGCAGCACCCGAGCCCGTCCCTGTGACGGGCTTTTTATTGCCCGACGAAAAGCACGATTGAGGCTTGCTATTTTGATAATAGGAATTATTCTCATATCCAACTGATTGGACGACAAGGAGATGAGCCATGACCTATTTGATCGATGCCTGGCTGGACCGCCCGCATCCCTACCTGCGTATCCTCAACCGCGAAACCGGCGAAGTCTGCGCCATGCTGCACGAGGACGCCCTCAGCGAGCTGCGTGAACAGGGTGAACTGGATCTGCACGACTTCGGCTCCAGTGAACCTGGCGTACTGAAGGAGCTAGTGCGCGGCCTGTTCCTGTTCTGCTATGCCCGGGCACTGCGGCCGCAGGGCGAACTGCACTGAGCGTTGCAAGGCAAGCGGCCAACGGCGGTCGCTCTGCGCATCCACCCCGGCACAGGGAGGCGCCGGGACATGGGCACGGCCCATGAGCAGAAGCAATGGCGCTTCTGCAGATGCCCGGATCGTTCAGGACGAGCGATCCGGGCATCGCTTCTTACAGGATGTCGAGCAGCTCGACGTCGAACACCAGCACACTGTGCGGCGGGATGCTGCCGACGGCCTGGCCACCATAGGCCAGCTCGCTCGGCACGTGCAGGCGCCACTTGCTGCCGGTATTCATCAGCTGCAGGGCCTCGACCCAGCCGGCGATCACGCCGCCGACCGGGAATTCGGCCGGCTGGCCGCGATCGTAGGAGCTGTCGAATACGGTGCCGTCGATCAGGGTGCCGTGGTAATGGGTGCGAACGTGGTCTTCGCGTGACGGCTTGGCGCCCTCGCCGGCCACCAGCACTTCGTACTGCAGACCGGACTCCAGCACGGTCACGCCTTCGCGCTTGGCGTTCTCCACCAGGTAGTCGCGACCGGCGGCGGCAGCCCTCTCGGCCTTGGCGGCGGCTTCGGCCTGCATGATTTCGCGGATCACGCGGAAGCTGGCGTTCAGCGCTTCTGGGTCAACCTGACTGGGCTGACCATGGAAAGCGTCGCGCAGACCGGCGACGATGGCTTCCAGGCTGGCGCCGGGCGGCGGATTGTCGCGCAGCTGGTCGCCCAGCTGACGGCCGATGCCATAGCTGACGCGGGCTTGGTCGGTGGAAAGATCGAGTTCGGACATGGCCGGGCTCCACAGGGGTCAAAAGGCCGGCCAGACTAGCACAGGCGGCGCTTCAAGACCCGTCGGGACGCGCGCGGTTGCGCCGGCAGCGCTCGGAGCAGTGGCGCACCTCGTCCCAGCAGGCCGCCCACTTGCGTCGCCAGACCAGCGGCCGCCCGCAGGTCGCACAGGGCTTGCTGGGCAGGTCGGCCTTCTTCCTCACAGCATCTCCCCGGCATCCAGGCGCGCCAGCAGCAGTTCGCCGCGCTGCCAGAGCGCCTGCTGGCGTTCCTCCGGCATGCGCTCCAGGTTGCGATAGACCATGCCCAGACGCTGGTTGCCGCGCAGCTGGTCGCGGTGGCGCATGAGGAAGTGCCAGTACAGCGCATTGAACGGGCAGGCCGACTCGCCGGTGCTTTCGCTGACCTTGTAGGCGCAGTCGCCGCAGTAATCCGACATGCGCTTGATGTACTGGCCGCTGGCGCAGTAGGGCTTGGACCCCAGGTAGCCACCGTCGGCATGCATCACCATGCCCAGTGTGTTGGGCAACTCGACCCAGTCGAAGGCATCCATGTACACCGCCAGGTACCAGTCGCAGACCTGCTGCGGCACGATGCCGGCCAGCAGGGCGAAGTTGCCGGTGACCATCAAGCGCTGAATGTGATGGGCGTAGGCCAGCTCCAGGGTCTGGCCGATGGCCTGGCGCATGCAGTTCATGCGGGTCTGCCCGGTCCAGTAGAACTCGGGCAGCGCACGGGTATTGCCGAAAGCGTTGCGCGTGGCGTAGTCCGGCATGTGCAGCCAGTAGATGCCACGCACGTACTCGCGCCAGCCGAGCAATTGGCGGATGAAGCCCTCGGCCGCGTTGAGCGGCACCCGCCCAGCCCAGTAGGCCGACTCGACGTCGGCGCACAGCCGGCGCACGTCGAGCAGACCGATGTTCAGCGCCGCACTGATGCGCGCGTGGAACAGATAGGGTTCGCCGCTGGCCATGGCATCCTGGTAGTCACCGAAGGCCGGCAGGGCGAAGTCGAGGAAGTGCTGCCAGAGCTGTTCGGCATCGGCGTGGGTCACCGGATAGTCAAAGCCGTGCAGCGAACCGTAATGCGCGGAGAAGCGCTCGCCGACCAGCTGCAGTACCTCGCGGGTCATGGCATCGGCGGCGAAACCCGCGACAGCTGGCGTCTTGGTGTGCCGGGGCAATGCCTTGCGGTTCTCCGCATCGAAATTCCAGGCACCACCGACCGGGGTGCCGTCAGCGTTCATCAGCACGCCATGCTTGCGCCGCATCTCCCGGTAAAAGAATTCCATGCGCAGCTGACGCTTGCCATGCGCCCAGCCGGCAAACCACTCGCGCGAACAGAAGAAACGCCGGTCGGCATGCCAGACCAGCGGCAGACCGCTGTCGCGCAGCGCCTGCTGCAGGCGCCACTCGCCACACTCGGTGAGATGAATCTCGCTGGCTCCCAGCTGCTCCAGCCCACGCCGCAACTCGCCGACGATGGAGCCGCTGTTGTGCGGATCATCCAGGCGCGAATAAAGGACACGCCAACCACGCTGGCGCAGGGCCTCGGCGAAGTGGCGCATGGCACTGAAGATCAGCGCGATCTTCTGCGGGTGATGGGGCACATAGGTGGCCTCGTCGACCACCTCGGCCATCAGGATCGCATCACGGTCGGGGTTCAGCTCACGCAGTGAGGCCAGCTCGAAACTCAACTGGTCGCCCAGGACCAGCGCCAGGCGGGACGAACTCACCAGGCAGAGCGCATGGAAATCGGTACGCGCAGCGGCTCATTGGCGGCGGGCGGCATACCGCACATCTCGTCATGCACTTCGGCATGCACCAGATGGAAAGGCAGCACCGGCATGCCCTGCAACAGGTCACGTGCATGCTCCACGGAGCGCAGGTGCAGGACTACGCCATTGGCATCCTTCACCGACATGCGGTGGCCACCCGTCACCGCCTCGAGGACATAAGTGCCGCCCTCGAGGGAAATCAGCTCAAGCGAATCAACCTGCCCCGCCTGCGCCCGGACCAACAGCTCTTGCAGCTTCATGTCGCTCACCTCGCCGTTAAAAACTGTACAAATAGATAATGTTGTACAAATTTAATTATCGCAAGGCAGAAATGAAACCGCCCGTCCGCTAAACAGCGGACGGGCGGCCTGGTAACGCAAGAACGGAGCGCGGGAATCAGTGATCGTGCTTGGTCAGCTTGTCCAGGTAGCCCATGGCGAACGCGGAGATAACGAACGTCATGTGGATGATCACGTACCACTTCAGGTACACCGGCTCGATGTTCTTGGCATCCATGAACACCTTGAGCAGATGGATGGAGGAAATCGCCACGATGGAGGCCGCCACTTTCATCTTCAGCGAACCGGAGTCCATCTTGCCCAGCCAGCTGAGCTTCTCCTGGCCCTCGTCAATATCCAGCTGGGACACGAAGTTCTCGTAGCCGGAGATCATCACCATCACCAGCAACCCACCCACCAACGCCATGTCGATCAGCGACAGCAGCACCAGAATCAGGTCGGCCTCAGCCATGTTGAACACGTTCGGGAGGATATGAAAAACCTCCTGGAAGAACTTCAGCGCCAGCGCCAGCAGCGCCAGGGACAGACCGAAGTAGATGGGCGCCAGCAACCAGCGCGAGGCGTACATAGCATTTTCGATAAAGCGTTCCATGTGATCTCGCCGAGTGGATAGAAAACTGGTCGCGAGTATACCCAGCCGTGCCCGGCGGGCAAGGTGACAAGCGCCGGCGGATTTTTATCCCCGCTTACTGTGGATAACCTTGTGGGCAGGCCCGGGAAGGATGGCTGTACTCCCCTGCCCACGGGAAGCTCCCTCAGGTTGGGCAAAAAGCGTTCAGTTTTCCGGACGGGACTGACAATCGCCACGCGGACGGCAACACACTCCATTGAGCCGGCGCAGTTCGGCCTGCAGATGCAGGCGCCAGATTGGCGGTTCGGCACAGGGCGCGTAGCCCTGGTCGGCCAGGCAGCGGGCGATCGAAGCGAGAATTTCCTCGGCTACCAGAGGCCCGTGGAATGGGCCTTGCGCCCTAATTGCCGAAGGCTGGGCAGCGGACATGCCAGCGGCGCAGAGCAGCGTCCACAAGCCCTGCTGACCGGCCAGCGGACGGATCTCGCACTCGATGCGGGTAGTCAGGCCCAGGCACTGACGGGTAAGACAGAGGCTGCGCGGCATGACGGCGGTCCTCGCGAGGTCTGACCTTCAGCCTACACCCGGGCACCGCACTGCGGAAGGTAAAAGTTATCCCCGCCCGCTGTGGATAACTCTGTGGAAGGAACGGGGGAAACCACCCTGCGGCGACGCCCGCCGCGGGCGCCACCGGAATGCGCAGTGACTGACCAGTTGCCGCCGTTACTCCTTGGCCGCTTTCGGTGCCGGCTTGGCGCGCGGCTTGCTCTCCTTGGGCTTGTCCTTGGCGGCCTCCTTGTCCTTCTCCTCTTCCTCCATGCCCAGCTCGGCGATGCTGCGCAGACGCTCGACCACCCGCGCGTTGACGCTGCCCTTGGGGAACTGGCCCTTGGCATCCGGCGCGCCGGCCGGCTCGCCGAGCAGCAGGCCGAGGGCCTCGTCGACATGGCGCACGGCGTACACATGGAACTGCCCGGCACGCACCGCCTGCAACACGCGCTCATCGAGCATCAGGTTGCTGACGTTGGAGTGCGGAATGATCACGCCCTGCTCGCCGGTCAGGCCGCGCGCCTGGCACAGGCGGAAGAAGCCCTCGATCTTCTCGTTGACGCCCCCGACTGCCTGCACCTCGCCAAACTGGTTGATCGAGCCGGTGATGGCGAAGCACTGCTTGAGCGGCGTGCGCGACAGCGCGGATATCAGCGTGCAGACCTCGCCAAGCGAGGCGCTGTCGCCATCCACATAACCGTAGGACTGTTCGAGGGCGATGCTGGCGGAGATTTCCAGGGGGAATTCCTGAGCGTAGCGGCTGCCGAGGAAGCCGGTGAGGATCATCACCCCCTTGGAGTGGATCGGCTGGCCCAGGCTGACCTCGCGCTCGATGTCGACGATGCCGCTGCCGCCCGGATAAACGGTGGCGGAGATGCGCGCCGGCACGCCGAAGGCCGAGTCGCCGACCTCCAGCACGGTCAGGCCGTTGCACTTGCCGATGGCCTCGCCAGCCGTGTCGATGAGGATGATGCCGGCCAGCATGTCATCGATGATCCGCGCCGACACCCGCCCGGTGCGGTCGGCCTTGGCCTTGAGCGCGCGCTCGATATGGCCGACGTCGGTGATCGCATCACCGGCCAGCTGGCGCACGAAGTCGGCCTCGCTGACCAGCTGGAACAAGTCGCCGATGCGCGCCGACAGGCGCCCCTGGTGCTCGGCCAGGCGCGCGCTGTAGGTGGCCAGGCGTGCCACGGCGGCCGCCGTGAGCGGCGCCATGCCCTCCTCCGAGGTACGCGTCTTGAGCAGCTGGGCGAACTGCTCGAGGCTGTCGTCGCCGACGGCGATCTCCTCATCGAAGTCCACCAGCACGCGGAACATCTCCTGGAAGTCGGAATCCAGGTCCTGCAGCGTGTAGTAAAGCTGGCGCGAGCCGATGATGATGACCTTGAGCTGCAGCGGAATGACCTGCGGGTTGAGGGTCACGGTGGCAATGCGGCCGAGATCGCCGAGCGGCGACTCCATCTTCAGCTGACGCGAATGCAGGGCGCGCTTGAGCGCATCCCAGACGAAGGGCTCGCTGAGCAGCTTTTCCGCTTCGACGATCAGGTAGCCGCCGTTGGCCCGGTGCAGCGCGCCGGGGCGCAGCTGCCGATAACTGGTGTAGAGCGCGCCCTGATCGGTGCTGTACTCGATGCGGCCGAACAGGTTGTCGTAGGTCGGGTGTGGCTCGAACACCACCGGCGCACCGCCATCGCCGTGGTGGCCGACCACCAGGCTGGGGCTGTACTGCTCCTCGAGCATCTCGCGGCGCTGCAGGTCCGGCTTGTCGTCGAGCAGCTGGTCGACCACGGTGCGCAACAGGTTGACCTGCACCGCCTGCAGGTAGGCGCACACGCCAGCGTTCTCCGCATACTTTTCCGACAGCGGCGACAGCAGCGGCTGCAGCGCCAGGCTGATGGTCTCCTCGTTGAGCTGGCGCAGCTGGTTGCTGCTTTCGCGCTTCCACTGCGGCAGGCTGGCCAGCTCCTCGTTGAGGCGCTCCTCCAGCGCGGCGATGTCGTCATGGAAACGCTCGCGCTCGGCTTCCGGCAGCTGGGCGAAGTCGGCTTCGTCCAGCGCCTTGCCGTCCTTCATCGGGGTGAAGGCGATGTTGGCGCTGTCGCGGTACAAGGCCACGTCCTTCTCCAGCGCCAGCTTCTCGATCAGGTCCAGGGCCTTGTCGTAACGCTGGTTGAACACGCGGTCGATGGCGCCCTTCTTCTGCTGGTAGGTCGGCGTCTCGAACACCGCCGGGAAAGTCGCCAGCAGGTTGTCGATCAGGTGGCCGATATCGGCGATGAAGGCGGCCGCCGTACCTGGCGGTAGCTCCAGCGCGCGCGGCTCGCGCGGCTCATCGAAATGATTGACGTAGACCCGGTCCACCGGGGTGGCCTGGCGCTTGGCCTCGGCCTTGAGGTAGCGCTGCACGAAGGAGAAGCGGCCGGTGCCCGGCTCGCCCATCACGTAGACGTTGTAGCCGGGGCGCGGCATCGCCACACCGAATTGCAGCGCCTCCACCGCGCGCTCCTGGCCGAGCACGCCGCGAAACGGCTCGAGGTCGTCAGTGGTGGCGAAGTTGAACTGATCGGGAGCGCAGGGACGGGTCAGGGCATCGGGCGCCAGGCGCAGGCTGGCAGCGAAGGATTCGGGCATCGGAAGTCCTTGTCAGAGCGGGCAAGCCGCAAGATGGGACCATAATGGCGCCGCCCCGCCGCCGCTGGCAAGGCGCCAATCAGACGCCCGCGCGGTCGGCACAGCTCAGGCAGAACTCGGCCGCCGGCAATGCCTGCAGGCGCGCCGGCTCGATCGCCTCGCCGCAGCGCTGGCACACCCCGTAACAGCCATCGGCCAGGCGCAGGCGCGCCATGCCGATCTGCCGCATGCCCGCTTCCGCCTCGGCCAGCAGGGCCTCCAGCACCTCATCATTCTGCCGCTCGACGGCCTGCTCGGCGAAGTCGGCATTGCGCTGCAGGCCGAGGTCGCGGCGGATGGCCGTGGCGCGGCGGCTGTATTCGTCGTAAAGCGTATCCAGCGCAGAACGGGGATCAACGTGGCTCATGGCGAGGCTCCTGAAGACGATGCAGACAGTTTGGCCGCAATTGGCCGCCACACACTGACCACGATCAAACTTTGCAGCGGCGCGCGGTCCGGCTGAACGTGGCTGATGGAAAAAGAAACGGGGCCCGCAGGCCCCGTTTTCTTTTGCTGCATGGCGCTTACTGCGCCAGCTTCTTGTAGCGCACCCGGTGCGGCTGGCTGGCCGCATCGCCGAGGCGCTTCTTGCGGTCGGCTTCGTACTCGGTGTAGTTACCCTCGAAGAACACCACGCTGCCGTCATCCTCGTAGGAGAGGATGTGGGTGGCCACGCGGTCGAGGAACCAGCGATCGTGGGAGATCACGATGGCGGCGCCGGGGAAGTCCAGCATGGCCTCTTCGAGGGAGCGCAGGGTTTCCACGTCGAGGTCGTTGGACGGTTCGTCGAGCAGCAGCACGTTGGCGCCCTGCTTCAGGGTCAGGGCCAGGTGCAGACGGCCACGCTCACCACCGGAGAGGTCCTTGACGAACTTCTGCTGGTCGCCGCCCTTGAAGTTGAAGCGGCCAACGTAGCCACGCGACGGCACCTCGTAGTTGCCGATCTTGATCATGTCGAGGCCGTCGGACACCGCTTCCCACACGGTCTTGCTGCCGTCCAGGTCGTCGCGGCTCTGGTCCACGCAGGCCAGCTGCACGGTATCGCCGATCTCGATGCTGCCGGAATCCGGGATTTCCTTGCCCATGATCATGCGGAACAGGGTCGACTTACCGGCGCCGTTACCGCCGATCACGCCGACGATGGCGCCCTTGGGCATGCTGAAGCTGAGGTTGTCGATCAGCACGCGATCACCATAGCCCTTGGTGACGTTCTTGAACTCGATGACCTTGTCGCCCAGGCGCGGACCAGCCGGGATGTAGATCTCATTGGTCTCGGCGCGTTTCTGGAACTCCTGCGACTGCATCTCCTCGAAGCGCTGCAGGCGGGCCTTGGACTTGGCCTGGCGGGCCTTGGCGCCCTTGCGCACCCACTCCAGCTCTTCCTTCATGGCCTTCTCGTGGGCCGACTGCTGCTTGGATTCCTGCGCCAGGCGCTCGGACTTGGCTTCCAGCCAGCCGGAATAGTTGCCCTCGTAAGGAATGCCGGCGCCGCGGTCGAGTTCGAGAATCCAGCCGGCGACGTTGTCGAGGAAGTAGCGGTCGTGGGTGATGGCCACCACGGTGCCCGGGAAGTCGTGGAGGAAACGCTCCAGCCAGGCCACCGAGTCGGCGTCCAGGTGGTTGGTCGGTTCGTCCAGCAGGAGCATATCGGGAGCCGACAGCAGCAGGCGGCACAGTGCCACGCGGCGCTTCTCGCCACCGGACAGGTGCTCGACCTTGGCGTCCCACGGCGGCAGGCGCAGGGCGTCGGCGGCGACTTCCAGCTGGCGCTCCAGGTTGTGGCCGTCAGAGGCCTGCAGGATGGCCTCCAGCTTGGCCTGCTCGGCGGCCAGGGCATCGAAGTCGGCATCCGGCTCGGCATAGGCAGCGTAGACCTGGTCCAGGCGCGCCTGGGCATCCTTGATCTGGCTGACGGCCTCTTCCACTACTTCGCGCACGGTCTTGCTAGGGTCGAGCTGCGGCTCCTGCGGCAGGTAGCCAACATTGATGCCCGGCATGGGGCGGGCTTCGCCGTCGAACTCGGTGTCGACGCCGGCCATGATGCGCAGCAGGGTGGATTTACCGGCGCCGTTGAGACCGAGAACGCCGATCTTGGCGCCCGGGAAGAACGACAGGGAGATGTTCTTGAGGATTTCCCGCTTCGGCGGCACAACCTTGCTGAGCCGATGCATGGTATAGACGTATTGAGCCATGGAATGACCTTGGTTCCGCGTGGAGATATGAATTCGCAGGGAGGCGGCGCACGACAGGGATGATCGCCGGTCGAATGGGCATGATAGCCCTTGCGCCCGCGCGCGTGCGGCAAAGCTACCGGAATGGCGGTCCAGGGGCAAACCAGTCGATGAGCAGTAATGGCACTTGGCCGCATTTCCGGGCATTCTAGTCGGCTTTGCAGCCCGCTCATTGCCATCCCGTCTCGGCAGCCTTATCAGCAGGGTATATACGCTTGGCACTCTCCCGACCTCCAGCTCCCGGCAAGCCCCGCGACCCGCTCGCCAGCCCCGCACGCGGCTCGCTGAAGGGCGCACTGGCCCTGCTGGTGGCGCTGATGCTCGGCCTGCTGCTGTGGCAGCTGCATCAGGAGACCCGCCAGCTGGAGAACGCGCAGCGCATGCGCAGCCAGGAGCATGCCAGCCAACTGGCCAACTACCTTAGCCTGGTGCTGCGCCTGAAGGCTGAAACCGGACGCGCCTTTCTGGCAACCCACGCCGAAATCCCGCCCGACAGCGCCCAGCTGCCTGACTTGTCACGCCGCCTGCATGGCATCTACCCGGCGCTGCACAGCCTGGCCTGGTACGACCCGCAGGGCCGGCAGCTGCTCGATACCGCCCCCGGCATGCCACAACCCAAGCCCCTGCCTCAGGGCGAGCACTTCCACTACAGCTATTTGACAACCGATGGTGGGCTGATCCTGCTATTCATCAGGCACCCACAGGAGCACGGCCATTGGCTGGTGCGCCTGCGCCCCGCAGCGCTGAACAACTGGCTGCCCCAGCAAAGCTTCAACCTGCCCTGGCAGCTGCAGGACAGCAGCGGTCAGACCATGCTGCGGCCGCCGCTGGCGGCTACGTCGGCGGGGCAGGCCAGCCAGCTGCAGAGCATCGCCACGCTGCCCCTGAGCTACAGCGACTGGCACGTTCAGGCCCTGTTCGACGCCGCCAGCCTACGCAGCGAAATGCTGCCACTGCAGGCTGGCAAGCTGCTGCTGTTCATTCTCTGCGCGGCGCTGGCCCTGCTCGCCCTGTTCGGCCTGCTGCGCGAGCAGCGCAGTCTGCGCGCCTACCATGCACTGTCACGCCAGGCCATGGAGGACGCCATCGGCGCCCTCGGCGCCATTGACGAGTGCGTACTGGTCACGCGCCCCGACGGCCGCCTCAGCTATCTCAACCCGCGTGCCGAACGCATGTTCGGCCTGGATCTGGCGGGCGCCAGCCAGATGCATGTGCTGGAACTGCTGCCCGCGCTCAGGCCCTGGCTGGAAAATGCCCTGCATGAACAAAGCGAGCCGATCGAACTGCTGCAGGACGGTCGCCCACGCCTGTTCGAAACCGCCTGTCACGCGCTCTACACCGACAGTGATGAGCCGAGCCGGGCCTGGGTCCTGCGCGACGTGACCGAACACCGCCAGAACCTGCGCGTGCTGCAGGATACCCGCCGGCGCTACCAGGACATCTTCGAAGGCAGCGGCGTGGCCCTGTGCGTACTCGACCTGTTCGAACTACGCCAGTACCTGGACGCCCGTGGCCTGCGCCACAGCTCGCAGCTGGGCCCCTGGCTGGCGCAGGACAATCATCGACATGCCGAGCTGATGCGGCAGATCCGCGTCAGCGAAGTCAACCGGGTTGCCCTGCAACTGCTCGGCCTGGACACCCCTCAGGAAGTCTGGCAGCACCTGATCGGCAGCTCGCCGCTGCGCTCCGGCGGGGCCCGCCTGACCCTGATCACCGCCCTGCTCGACGGCGAGCGCGACATGATGGTCGAGAGCCGTATCAAGACGCCGCAGGGTCATGAGCGCTACCTCTGGCTGACCCTGCAGCTGCCGCGTCGCGCCGAGGAACTGCGTGCGGTGACCCTCAGCATGCACGACATCACCAGCCGCAAGCGCGTGGAGCTGTCGCTGGTCGAGCGCGAGCGCTTCTGGTCGGATGTGCTGCGCTCGGTGCCGGACACCCTGTATGTGCATGACATGAACACCATGCGGGTGATGTTCAGCAACAACCGCCTGGGCCCTGATCTGGGCTACAGCAAGGACGAGTTGCGCCAGTTCGGCGAACGCCTGTGGGAGAAGATCCTCCACCCCGACGACGTCGAGCTGTACCAGCGCGTGCGTAATCTGCAGAAGGTGGTGGGCGACGGGCAGCTGCTGCATTGCCAGCTGCGCTGGCGCCATCGCAACGGCAGCTGGCACTGGTTCGACATCCGCGAGCACGCCCTGAGCCGCGACCGCCATGGACGGGTCAGCCGCCTGATCGGTGTAGCCAAGGACATCACCGGAGAGATCGCCGCCCAGGCCAGCCTGCGCGACAGCGAACGACGCTACCGCCTGCTGGCCGAAAGCATCAGCGACGTGATTCTCTCGACCAACAGTGAACTGCAACTGAACTATGTCAGCCCCTCCGCGCAGGCCTTCTTCGGCTATAGCCCGGACTGGCTGCTGGAGAATGGCCTGCTCGGCACCGTGACCAACCCGCGCCAGCTGGCCGGCCTGCTGCAGCTGGTCGAACAGGTGCGCGATTCGCGTAACCAGACCGAGAAGCTGACTCGGTTGCAGGAGGCGTTGACCGGGCGCACCTTCGTCTTCGACAGCCTGCGCGCGGACGGCCGCAAGATCACGGTGGAGGTGCGCCTGACCCTGATGTGGGACGAGCAGGAGCACTTTGAAGGCGTACTCGGCATCGGCCGCGACATCACCCAGCAACGCCGTGCCGAGCGCGACCTGCGTATGGCCGCGACGGTATTCGAGCACTCCACGGCGGCCATCCTGGTGACCGATCCGGCCGGCTACATCGTGCGCATCAACGAAACCTTCCAGCGCATCACCGGTTACGCCGGCAAGGAAGTGCTGGACCAGTTGCCCGGCATGCTCACCGCCGACCGTCAGCAGGCTGCCCAGCTCAACTACATCGTCAACCGGCTGAACCAGCACGGCAGTTGGGAGGGCGAGCTGTGGCTCAGGCGCCGTGATGGCGAGCAGTTCCCCGCCTGGGTCGGCATCACGGCGGTGCACGATGATGACGGCGACCTGGCCAGCTACGTGTGTTTCTTCAACGACATCAGTGAACGCAAGGCCAGCGAGCAGCGCATTCACCGCCTGGCCTACTACGACGCCCTGACCCTGCTGCCCAACCGCACGCTGTTCCAGGACCGCCTGCACACCGCCCTGCAGCACGCCGAAAGGCACGAGGAGTGGGTGGTGCTGATGTTCCTCGACCTCGATCGCTTCAAGCCGATTAACGACTCCCTCGGCCATGCCGCCGGCGACCGCATGCTCAAGGATGTGGCCGTGCGCCTGGCCGCCTGCGTCGGCGAGGACGACACGGTGGCGCGCATGGGCGGCGACGAGTTCACCCTGCTGCTGCAAGCGCGCAACACCCGCGCCGGCGCGCTCAACCGCGCCATCCACGTGGCCGAACAGATCCTCGCCAGCCTGGCACAGCCATTCATCCTGCAGGGGCGTGAATTCTTCGTCACCGCCTCCATCGGCATCGCGTTGGCGCCGCAGGATGGCGACGAGCTGAGCCAACTGATGAAGAACGCCGACACCGCCATGTACCACGCCAAGGAGCGTGGCAAGAACAACTTCCAGTTCTACCAGGCGGAGATGAACGCCACCGCCCTGCAGCGCCTGGAGCTGGAGAGCGATTTGCGCCATGCCCTGGAGCAGGGTCAGTTCCTCCTCTATTACCAGCCGCAGTTCAGCGGCGACGGCAAGCGCCTGACCGGCGCCGAGGCGCTGCTGCGCTGGAAGCATCCGCGTCGTGGCCTGGTGGCACCTTCGGAGTTCATCCCGGTGCTGGAGGAACTGGGCCTGATCGTCCAGGTCGGCGACTGGGTGATCGCCGAGGCCTGCCGCCAGCTCAAGGCCTGGCACGAGGCCGATGTGCGCGTGCCCAAGGTCTCGGTCAACCTGTCCGCCCGCCAGTTCGGCGACGGCCAGCTGGGCATGCGCATCTCGCGCATCCTCAACGACAGCGGCGTACCGCCGGCCAGCCTGGAGCTGGAGCTGACCGAATCGATCCTGATGCGCGATGTCGGCGAGACCCTGCAGATGCTCAACAGCCTGAAGAGGCTCGGCCTGTGCATCGCGGTGGATGACTTCGGCACCGGCTACTCCTCGCTCAACTACCTCAAGCAGTTCCCCATCGACGTGCTGAAGATCGACCGCAGCTTCGTCGACGGCGTACCCGGCGGCGAGCAGGATGCGCAGATCGCCCGCGCCATCATCGCCATGGCCCACAGCCTGAGCCTGGCGGTGATTGCTGAGGGCGTGGAGACCCAGGCGCAGCTCGACTTCCTGCGCGAGCACGACTGCGATCAGGTGCAGGGCTACCTGTTCGGCAAGCCGATGCCGGCCGAACAGTTCGAGGCCCTGTTCGGCGGCAACGCCCTGTTTGTCCTGAACTAGACGGGGCGCGGGCCGCTTGAGGCCCGCTTGTCCGGCACTTGACCGCCTTTCATGTGCCAGGGCGCGGGACATCGGTTAGAATGCGCGCCTTCCTTAGAACCTGTTGACGATCTGCCGCGCGTCGGTCCTGTGTCGTTAGACAGACTCTTACTACCGCCCGCTGATAGATCAGGTGACCACCATGTTCAGCCGTGAATTGACCATTGCCCGCTACGACGCCGAACTCTTTGCCGCCATGGAGCAGGAAGCTCAGCGCCAGGAGCACCACATCGAGCTGATCGCCTCCGAGAACTACACCAGCCCGGCGGTGATGGAAGCCCAGGGCAGCGTGCTGACCAACAAGTACGCCGAAGGCTATCCGGGCAAGCGTTACTACGGTGGTTGCGAGTACGTTGACATCGTCGAGCAGCTGGCCATCGACCGCGCCAAGCAGCTGTTCGGTGCCGACTACGCCAACGTCCAGCCGCACGCTGGCTCCCAGGCCAACGCCGCCGTGTTCCAGGCGCTGGTCAAGCCGGGCGACACCGTACTGGGCATGAGCCTGGCTCACGGCGGCCACCTGACTCACGGCGCCACCGTCAACTTCTCCGGCAAGATCTACAACGCCGTGCAGTACGGCATCACCGACGCCGGCCTGATCGACTACGACGAAGTCGAGCGCCTGGCCGTCGAGCACAAGCCGAAGATGATCATCGCCGGCTTCAGCGCCTACTCGCAGATCCTCGACTTCCCGCGCTTCCGCGCCATCGCCGACAAGGTCGGTGCCTACCTGTTCGTCGACATGGCCCACGTGGCCGGCCTGGTCGCCGCCGGCGTGTACCCGAACCCGGTGCCGTTCGCCGACGTGGTCACCACCACCACCCACAAGACCCTGCGCGGCCCGCGCGGCGGCCTGATCCTGGCCCGCGCCAACGAGGAGATCGAGAAGAAGCTCAACTCCGCCGTTTTCCCGGGCGGCCAGGGTGGCCCGCTGGAGCACGTGATCGCCGCCAAGGCCATCTGCTTCAAGGAGGCTCTGCAGCCTGAGTTCAAGGCTTACCAGCAGCAGGTGGTGAAGAACGCCCAGGCCATGGCCGCCGTGTTCATCGAGCGCGGTTTCGACGTGGTTTCCGGTGGCACCCAGAACCACCTGTTCCTGCTGTCGCTGATCAAGCAGGACATCACCGGTAAGGACGCCGACGCCGCCCTGGGTCGCGCCTACATCACCGTGAACAAGAACAGCGTGCCGAACGACCCGCGTTCGCCGTTCGTCACCTCCGGTCTGCGCATCGGCACCCCTGCCGTCACCACCCGTGGTTTCGGCGAAGCCGAATGCCGCGAGCTGGCCGGCTGGATCTGCGACATCCTGCAGAACATGGGCGACGAGTCCGTGGTCGACGCCGTGCGCGAGAAGGTCAAGGCCATCTGCGCCAAGCTGCCGGTATACGGCAAGTAAGCGTCAGCGCTGCATGAAAAAGCCCGGCACTCGCCGGGCTTTTTGTTTTTCTCCCTCTCCCTCCGGGAGAGGGCTGGGGCGGCCCGCGTAGGGTGAGGGTGTCATAGGCAACTCGCAGTCGCCTGGAAGCCCCTCACCCCCGCCCCCTCTCCCGGAGGGAGAGGGGAGCAAGCGCAGCGAATCCGGCACGAATCTCGTCCTCCGGCAGGTTGTCGCCGATGAATACCAGCACGCTCTGCCGCGCTTCGCCCTCGCCCCAGGGCTCGTCCCAGTCGAAACCGTACAGGCGCAGCACGCCCTGGAACACCAGACGGCGCTCCTCGCCGGCCACGTCGAGCACGCCCTTGTAGCGCAGCAGCGCGTTACCGTGGCGCTCCAACAGGTCTTCCATGAAGGCGCTCAGGCGCGCCATGTCCAGCGGCTGGTCACTGCTCAGCACCAGGGTGCCAATGCGATCCGCTGGCAAGCCGAGCGGCGCCAGCGGACGCAGCAGCGGTGCCGGGGCGATATCGGCATTGAGGTTGAAGCCGCGGATGTCCAGCAGTTCGGCCAGCTCGATACGGCCATGCTCGACCACGCGCAGCGGCGCACGGCGGTTGATCCGCGCCAGGCGCTGGCGCAGCGCCTCGACCTGCTCGGGTTCGGCCAGGTCGGTCTTGCTCAGCAGGATGCGATCGGCGAAGCCGACCTGGGCCTGGGCGATAGCCTCTTCCAGGTGACGCTCGGCGTTCACCGCATCGACCAGGGTGACGATACCGTCGAGCACATAGCGCTGCGCCAGCTCCTCATCGGCGAAGAAGGTCTGCGCCACCGGCGCCGGGTCGGCCAGGCCGGTGCACTCGATCACCAGGCGGTCGAAAGCCAGCTCGCCGGCGTCCAGCTTGTCCAGCAGCAGGAACAGCGCCTTTTCCAGTTCGACATGAATGGAGCAGCAGACACAGCCATTGGCCAGGGTCAGCAGTTCGGCCGGCTTGTCGCCGAGCAGCTGGCCGTCGATCGGCGTCTCGCTGAATTCGTTCTCGATCACCGCCAGCTTCAGGCCGTGCTCGGCCTGCAGCATATGGCGCAGCAGGGTGGTCTTGCCGGCCCCGAGGAAGCCGGTGAGCACGGTGACGGGAATGGGTTCGGGATGCATCGTTCTCTCCAGAATGACACGCGCCACGACTAGGCGTGGCGCGTGGTGGTGCGGGGAGTCTATCAACAGCAGCGGATAGGCCGCCCCTTGCCACCGCCATAACGAGCCTCCTGGCGTTCACGGAAGAACGCCTCGTAGCTCATCACCGGCTGGTCCGGGTGCTTCTTCTGCATGTGCTCCACATAGGTGTCGTAATCGGGCATGCCGACCAGCATGCGGGCGGCCTGCCCGAGGTACTTACCCATGCGACTCAGGTCGTTGAACATGTCAGGCGTCCGGGATCGGTTGGAAGGGGGTTTCCTTGTCCGTGCGTTCCGGCTTGACCCAGGCGGCGCGGCCGACCTTGAGCGCGTAGAACAGCACGCTGAGCACCACGCAAAGGAACAGCACGGTCAGCGTCGCGTTGGTATACGCGTTGAAGATCACGTGGTTCATCTGCACCGCATCCTTGGCCGGGGCGAGGATCTGCCCGGCAGCCTGGGCATCGCTGTACTTCTTGGCCAGGGCCAGGAAGCCGACCGCCGGGTTGGGGTCGAGCAGCTTGATCAGGCCGGCAGTGGTGGTGCAGATCAGCAGCCAGGCGGCCGGCAGCAGCGTCACCCACACGTAACGCTGACGCTTCATCTTGATCAGCACCACGCTGCCGAGCATCAGGGCGATGCCGGCAAGCATCTGGTTGGAGATGCCGAACAGCGGCCACAGGGTGTTGATGCCGCCCAGCGGATCGATCACGCCCTGATACAGCAGCCAGCCCCACAGCGCCACGCAGCCAGCGGTGGCGATCACGTTGGCACCCCAGGACTCGGTCTTCTTCAGGGCCGGGACGAAGTTGCCCAACAGGTCCTGCAGCATGAAACGCCCCGCGCGCGTTCCTGCATCCACGGCAGTCAGGATAAACAGCGCCTCGAACAGGATGGCGAAGTGATACCAGAAGGCCATGGTGTTCTCACCCGGCAGCACCTGGTGCAGGATCTGCGCGATGCCCACGGCCAGGGTCGGCGCACCGCCGGCGCGGGCCAGGATGCTGTGCTCGCCAATATCGCGGGCCACTGCTTCCAGCTGCTCGGGGGTGATCAGGAAGCCCCAGCTGCTGACGGTGGCGGCCACGGCATGAACGTCGGCACCGGCCACCGCAGCCGGGCTGTTCATGGCGAAGTACACGCCCGGCTCGATCACCGAGGCCGCGACCATGGCCATGATGGCGACGAACGACTCCATCAGCATGCCGCCGTAGCCGATGTAGCGGGCGTGCGACTCGTTGGCCAGCAGCTTGGGCGTGGTACCCGAGCTGATCAGCGCATGGAAGCCGGATACGGCGCCACAGGCGATGGTGATGAACAGGAAGGGAAACAGGGTGCCCTTCCACACCGGGCCGGTGCCGTCGGTGAACTGGGTCAGCGCCGGCATCTTCAGTTCCGGCATGGTGATCAGGATGCCGATGGCCAGGCCGACGATGGTGCCGATCTTGAGGAAAGTCGACAGGTAGTCACGCGGGGCGAGGATCAGCCACACCGGCAGCACGGCGGCGACGAAACCGTAGCCGATCAGCATCCAGGTGATCTGCACGCCGGTGAAGGTGAAGGCCGGCCCCCACACCGGATCGGCCGCCACCTGGCCACCCAGCCAGATCGACGCCAGCAGCAGGACCACGCCGATCACCGAGATCTCGCCGATACGGCCGGGGCGGATGTAGCGCATGTACACGCCCATGAACACCGCGATGGGAATGGTCGCCATCACCGTGAACATGCCCCAAGGGCTCTCGGCCAGGGCCTTGACCACGATCAGCGAGAGCACCGCGAGGATGATGATCATGATCAGGAAGGCGCCGAACAGGGCGATGGTGCCCGGTACCTGGCCCATTTCCTCGCGCACCAGCTCGCCGAGGGAGCGGCCGTTGCGACGGGTGGAGATGAACAGCACCATGAAGTCCTGCACAGCGCCGGCCAGTACCACGCCGGCAATCAGCCAGAGCGTGCCGGGCAGGTAGCCCATCTGCGCGGCGAGCACCGGCCCCACCAGCGGACCGGCACCGGCGATGGCGGCGAAGTGGTGACCGAAGAGGATGTGCTTGTTGGTCGGCACATAGTCCAGACCGTCATTGTTGAGCAGCGCCGGGGTGGCGCGGTTGGGGTCCAGCTGCATCACCTTGGTGGCGATGAACAGGCTGTAATAGCGGTAGGCGACCAGATAGAGGGCAACGGCTGCCACCACTATCCACAACGCGTTGATGGCTTCGCCGCGACGCAGGGCCACGACACCCAAGGCACAGGCGCCCACCACTGCCAGCACTGCCCACGGCAGGTGGCGCAACGGGCTGTTGTTATTGTTCATGCTCACTCCTAAGCAGTGGACAGATAAGCTGCCGCCCCAGCTTAGACCGGGAATCACGACGCCATTATTCGACCTTGGTCTAGTACGCAGTCCAGAGCCGCTTCCGGGGTTACACTGGCGGACTTTTCGGCGACCGCCAGGATGCTACGCCGCATGTTGCTACGTGCTTATCGCCCCCTGATCTCCCTGCTCCTGATCAGCCTGCTCGGCTGTGCCGAGGAGCCCGCACCGCTGGATCAACAGCTGTATGTCTGGCAGCGCCAGTGGCGCCCGGCACACGCCGAGGCGCTGGCGCAGAGCCGCGCCGACTTCTCCACCCTGCGCGTGCTGGCCCTGCAGGCTCAGCCGCAAGCCGGCTGGAGTCGCGCGCGGATCGATGCCGAACTGCTGCGCCGCGACGCTCGACCGCTCATTGCCGTGGTGCGCCTGGATGGCCAGTTGCCGCAACTGGACCCGGCCGAGATCGGCCAACAGCTGACGGCGCTGGTGCGCGACTGGCAAGCCGCCGGCCTGCGCCTGACCGGCCTGGAAATCGACCACGACTGCGCCACCTCACGCCTGCCCGCCTACACCGAACTGCTGCGCGAGGTACGCCGGCAACTGCCTGCCGAGTTGCGCCTGAGCATCACCGCCCTGCCCACCTGGCTGGCCAGCCCGGCGCTGGAGGAGCTGCTGGCCAGCGTCGACAGCTCGGTGCTGCAGGTGCACGCGGTGAGCGATCCACAACAAGGCCTGTTCGATCCCGAGCAGGCGCTGGACTGGGCGCAGCACTACGGCGAGCTCAGCCGCAAACCCTTCCACCTGGCTCTGCCAGCCTACGGCGTGGCGCTCACCGCCAGCGGCCAGGTGGAGAGCGAAGTGACCTTGCGCCAGGGTGGCCCGCGCCACGAACTGCGCGCCGAACCACAGCAGGTCGCCGCGCTGCTGGAAGAACTGCAGGACGCAGCGCCGGCGCGTCTCGCCGGCATCATCTGGTTCCGCCTGCCCCTGGCTGGCGACCGCCGCGTCTGGCCGATGAACACCCTGCTGGCTGTGGCGCGCGGCCAGGCGCTGACACCGGCTCTGGGCCTGCAGCGCCAGCCGCGCGATGGCTTCAGCCAGTTGCAGCTGTTCAATGAAGGCACCCTGGCCAGCCCGCTACCCCGGCGCATCGAGCTACCGGCACAAGCCTGCGAGGCGGCCGATGCCGTCGGCGACTATCGCCTCGAACGCCAGGCGGATCGCCTGCTGTTCATTCGCCGCCACGAAGGCCGGCTTGATGCCGGCGAACGCCGCGCCCTGGGCTGGGCGCGCTGTGCACAGATCGACCAAGGAGGCATGCATGTGCAGTTCTAGAACCCTGCTGGCCCTGGCCATCGCCGGCCTGCTACCTCTGGGTACGGCCCAGGCTTGCGGTCCGGAATTCCCCTACCGCCTGCTCAGCGACCGCGCCGGGGCACTCGGCGAACTGCCAGAGGGCAACTTCGGTTTCGAGGTTACCCGCATCGGCAAACCCATCGAGGGCCTCGCCCTGGCTGGCGAAGCAACCCTGGAGCCCTACTGGGACGAGGACAACCAGCGCTACCTGGATGCCCGCGTCGGCGTCGAAAAGGAACAGCTGAGCGCCGAAGAACACGCCCTGGTCAGCCACCTGCGCAGCCTCGTCGATGCCCGCCAGGCCGAGGCAGAGGGTGCGCCCCTGCCGACAGAACTGCGCCTGTACACCGCCGGCGCCGTGGCCTTCGCCCAGTCCGACATGGGCCTCGCCGCCGAGTACTTCCGCCGCGTGCTGGCCCTGCCAGCCACCGAGCGGGCGCGACGCAGCACCTGGGCCGCCTATTCGCTCGGACGCGCCCTCGCCGTGCTGGCGGTGAGTGCGCCGGAGCAGGCACTCAGCGACGATGCCGCCGTGCAGCGCCAGCACGAGCTGCGCCAGCAGGCGCGCGCAGCATTCCAGCAGGCCCGCGAACTCAGCATCGCCGGCCTCGATGATCCATTGGACCTGGGCGTGGCCAGCCTCGGCGAAGAGGCGCGCCTGGCCCTTGAGGAGGGCGACTGGAACAGCGCCATCACGCTCTACGCCAGCCAGGCCAGCCAGGCCTCCCCCACCGGCTACAGCTCGTTGCGTCAGCTGACCTGGACACTGGCGCGCATGAACGACGAACAGCTGCGTCCCTTGCTGGCGGCCCCGGCTGTCCAGCAACTGCTGGTGGCCCAGCTGTTCAGCCGCCTGGACGTCCACGACAAGGACAGCCCGCGCCTGCTCGACATGCTGCGTCAGGCCCCGGTGCACGCCGAGATCGCCGACCGCCTGGCCGCGCTGAGCTACCAGCGCGGCGACTACGCCAGTACCCGCGCCTTTCTCGAGCGTGCAGGCGACAGCGGCCTGGCCTGGTGGCTACGGGCCAAGCTGGCCCTGCAGGCCGGCGACCAGGCGGCCGCCGCCAGCGCCTACGCCAGGGCGGCCAAGGCATTCCCCGCCGAGGAACACTGGGGCCTGCGCCGCACCGAGAACTGGGACTACGAGACACTCAAGCCGCGCTGCCGCATCGAGGGCGAAATGGCCATCCTCGCGCTGGAACGCGGCGACTATCGGGAGGCCTTCGACCAGCTCTACCGCAGTGGCGACATCTACTGGCAGGACGCCGCAGAAGTCGCCGAGCGGGTGCTGAGCCTGGACGAACTGAAGGGCTACGTGGATGCCGAGGTCCCGGCCCCTGCGCCCCTAAAACCGGATGAGACCCAGTACCTGTGGGAGCGTCCGCCCGCCACGCGCCTGCGCGAGCTGCTCGGCCGGCGCCTGCTGCGCGAAGGCCGCTATGCCGAGGCCGTGCCCTACTTCATCAGCGCGGAGCTGCAACAGGCGGCGCGCGAATACGGCGCGGCCCGCAAACAGGCCGAGGACGCCTGGACCGCCATCGGCCGTGCCGAGGGCTATTACCAGGCGGCCCGCCTGGCGCGCACCCAGGGCATGGAGCTGCTCGGTTACGAGCTGGGCCCGGACCAGGCCTGGAGCGGTGGCAACTACGGCGGCGAGTTCGAAAAACCGGTGCAGGCCGCGGGTCTGCTCACCGCCGAAGAAGCGCGGCTGCAGAATGCCAGCGCCGCCCAGCCAAACCGCCGCTATCACTATCGTTGGGTCGCCGCCGACCTGGCCAACCACGCCGCCGACCTGCTGCCACCGCGCAGCCAGGCCTTCGCCGCCGTCCTGTGCAAGGCCAGTGGCTGGATCAACTACCGCGACCTCGACGGCGCCCGGCGCTATTACCAGCGCTACGTGAAACAGGGGCCCTATGTGGAATGGGCCGGCAACTTCGGCTTCGACTGCCAGGAGCCGGACTTCGCGCGCGCCCGCGAGCTGGCCTGGGAACAACGCGAGCAGGCCGTACGCCAGGCGTTGCGTCCATTCAAACATGCTTTGCCGCTGGTCCTGCTGGCGCTGATCGCCTCAGGCATCTACTGGCAGCGCCGGCGGCGTACCTTGGCTATAGTGGACAAAACCGCAGAGGAAACCCGTCATGAGTGATACGACCACCGAGCGTCGGCGCTTCCAGCGCATCGCCTTCGACGCCGCCACCGAGCTTGCCCAGGGCGAGCGGAGCTGGACGGTTGCGCTGCACGATGTTTCGCTCAAAGGCCTGCTGGTCAAGCGCCCACGCGACTGGAACGGCGACCCTGACCAGTCCTTCACCGCCACCATCAGCCTGGATGACGGCACCCGCCTGCAGATGGAAGTGGTGCTGACCCGCACACGCAACGAACTGCTCGGCTTCGTCTGCCGGCATATCGACCTGGATTCCATCAGCCACCTGCGCCGCCTGGTCGAACTCAACCTCGGCGACGAAAGCCTGCTGGAGCGCGAACTGGCCGCCCTCGGCGAAGAAGAAGATTGATCCCGCAGGGCGCCGCACGGCGCCCTCGCTCTGTGCGGGAGCGCAACGCGCCCCCGCCTGGTGATTCAGCGCTTACGCGCCTTCTCCGCCTGACGCTGGCGCGCCTGTACGCGCCGTGCGCCCATGCTCGCCTCGCGGCGCTCCTCGGCAAGGTCGCGCGGGCGACCCGGTTCGTAGTTGAGGGTTCTGGCGAAGAAATCGAAGAACAGGAACATGAGGCCATCTCCATTTATGGACTGGGCCCAATGCTCCTCCCGCGCGCCCGGCAAAAGATTGATCTGCGGCAAGCCGTGCAGGCCCCACCCAGCGGCAGAGCGCCGCAGGGGTCACTCGAACAGTGCGTCCAGCGCCTGTTCCAGACGCGTCACGGCGATCACCTGCAGGCCTTTCGGCGACTCCTTGGGCGCGTTGCCCTTCGGCACGATGGCGCGCTTGAAGCCGTGCTTGGCCGCCTCCTTGAGGCGCTCCTGACCGCTCGGCACCGGGCGGATCTCGCCAGACAGGCCGATCTCGCCGAACACCAGCAGGTCATGCGGTAGCGGCTTGTTGCGCAGGCTGGAGATCACCGCCGCCATCAGCGCCAGGTCCGACGCCGTCTCCAGCACCTTCACCCCGCCGACCACGTTGAGGAATACATCCTGGTCGTAGGTGGGGATGCCGCCGTGGCGGTGCAACACGGCCAGCAGCATGGCCAGGCGGTTCTGGTCCAGCCCCAGGGTGACGCGCTTGGGGTTGGCCAGATGGCTGGTGTCGACCAGCGCCTGCACCTCCACCAGCATTGGCCGGGTGCCCTCCCAGGTGGCCATCACCACGCTGCCGGGCACCGCCTCCTGGGCACGAGTGAGGAAGATCGCCGAGGGGTTGGTGACCTCCTTGAGGCCCTTGTCGGTCATGCCGAACACGCCCAGCTCGTTGACAGCGCCGAAGCGGTTCTTCACCGCGCGCAGCAGGCGCAGGCGACCATCGGACTCGCCCTCGAAATACAGCACGGTGTCGACCATGTGCTCCAGCACGCGCGGGCCGGCCAGGGCGCCCTCCTTGGTGACGTGACCGACCAGGAAGATCGCCGTGCCGCTCTGCTTGGCGAAGCGCACCAAGAGCGCCGCGCTCTCGCGCACCTGGGCCACGCCGCCGGGGGCGGACTGCAGCTGCTCGGTGAAGATGGTCTGGATCGAGTCGATGACCATCACCTTGGGTTGCTCGCGGCGCGCCACCTCGATGATCGACTCGATGCAGGTCTCGGTCATCACCTTGAGTTTGTCCTGCGGCAGCTCCAGGCGCCGGGCACGCATGGCCACCTGCTGCTGCGATTCTTCGCCGGTGACATACAGGGCCGGCAGACGCTGGGCAATGTTGCACAGGGTCTGCAGCAGGATGGTCGACTTGCCGATGCCGGGGTCGCCGCCGATCAGCACCACCGAGCCGTCCACCAGACCGCCGCCGAGTACCCGGTCCAGCTCACCGGAAACGGTGGAGAAGCGCGGCACTTCCTCGACGCTGACCTCGGCGAGGGTCTTGATCTGCGCCTGCTGCCCGGCCCAGCCGCCGCGCCCGCTGGGGGTGGCGGCGCCGGCTTCGAGCATGGTCTCGGTCAGGGTGTTCCAGGCACCGCACTCACCGCACTGCCCGGCCCACTTGGGAAAGGTGGCGCCGCACTCGGTGCAGCCATACATGCGCTTGGCCTTGGCCATGGAACTCTCCGCCCGCTGGAAAAGCGCCGATCATAGCGCGCGACGCTCAGCCGCGCTCGGCCGGGGCGGCGGCCTTGCGCTCGCGCAGCTTGTGCGCGGCCAGCTTGTACACCACGTAGTACTTGTAGATGTTGCCCACGTAATCCACCGTCTCGCGCCCGACGATGCGCGCGGCAGCCTGCTCGACATTGCCGAACCAGATATTCGGGTCCAGCCCGGACTTCTCCGCCAGGCGGCGAAACTTCATCAGGTTGCCGGGGCCGGCGTTGTAAGCCGCGAAACTGAGTAACAGGCGGTTGACCGGGGTGATTTCCTCGTCATCCAGGTAGGTGTCGGCGATCAGCCGCAGGTACTTGCTGCCGGCCTCGATATTGCGGTCGGCACTGGCCTCGACCCCCTGGATGCCCAACTCCTTGGCCGTGCTCGGCAGCAGCTGCATCACCCCAACCGCTCCCGCGCGGCTGCGCGCCGCCTGATCCAGCTGCGACTCCTGAAAGCCCTGGGCCATCAGCAGCAGGTGGTCGAATGCATAGGTGTCGGCATGCTTCTCGAACAGCCCCACCAGCGCATTGAACTTGCGCATCTCCCCTTCGGAGGTGGCATTGAGGATGCGCTTGCTGTCCTTGAAGTAGCGCCGCAGCATGATGTTGCCGAACTCGCTGCCGATCTTGTGCTCCTTGTTGAAGGCATTCAGCGCCGCCTTCAGCTGCGGACTGTTCTTGCGCAGCGCCCAGCCCAGCTGGCCACCGGTGTGCAGGTAGAACCCCTCATGAATCTTCAGGTCGCTGTACAGCGGTTGCCATAGCCGGGCGATGTAGCGATCCGCAACGGTAATGCCGAACAATCCGGCATTAACCATCTGCAGCAGGTCCTCGGTTTCCAGGTTCTCGCTGGCCGGCATCACCTTGATCGGTTCGAGCCCCTGCTCGCGGAAGCGCCGATTGAGGGCCAGCAGATGCTCGAAGTAACTGCTTGAAGGCCGCGCGTAAACCTCCTGGCCGGCCAGGTCCTCGATACGCTCGAGCTTGGGAGCCCCCGGGCCGGTGACGAAGACCTCATGCACGTCGCCGTAGGTCGGGTCGCTGAAATCCACCGTCTGCAGGCGCACTTCGGTCCGGGTCAGCCCGCCGGCGGCAATGTCACCATGCCCGGACAACAATCTGGGCAACAGCTCGTTGCGGGCGGTCGGAATAAACATGACCTGCCAGCGCTGCGACTTCCGGCCCAGCGGATGATGCTGGTTAAGCCACTTCTCGAAAGCCTTGCCGTATTCGTAGACCACGCCTTTCTGGTGGCCCCGATCCACCTGATAGAACGTCTTGCTGAACGGCACCAGAATGCGCACGGTGCGACTGGCGCGCATGCCCTCCAGATCACCGATCCAGGCCCCCGGCACTGGCAGCACCATGGCATCCACCTCGGACTTCTCGGCAGCGCTCAGCTGCGCGGGCGGCAGGCTGTCGACGGCATTCTGCGCAAGCACCGGCCAGGCCAGCAGGCACAACAGCGCAAACACAGACCTCTTCATCACGACTCTCCCTCGGGTAGCCACGGCGGGCGATAATGACCCTACCTGAGCGAGGGCCGCGCATTGCACATCGAGTTACTGCCTACCAGCATCGACCAGCTATCGCTGATCGCCAACCTCTACCAGTTTTACGCGTACGAGAGCTCCGACTGGGAACAGGAGGATGTCGAGACGGATGGGCGTTTCTACCTGCACGAACCTCATCTGAGACGCTACTGGAGCGAACCGGACTGGAGCGCCCAGCTCATCCTGGCGGACGGCTTCATTGCCGGCTTCCTGCTGATCGAGCGCAGCGAACTGCCCGGCATCGATGCCCTGGAGCTGGCCGATCTATTCATCCTGAAGAAGTACCGCCGCCTTGGCATCGGCCGTGCCCTGGCTCGTGAGGTGCTGGGCAACGGTGGCAGCTGGCTGGTGCGGTTCTACAGCCAGGACGAGCAGGCAACGGCTTTCTGGCGGGAAATCCTGGCCGACCTGCCGCCAGGCTGGCGGCAAATCTGGCCGGACGATGAAGCGGAACTGTTGAGCTACCTGATCAACCCGCCACTGCACTAACCCGACGGACGGTGCAGCGCACGGCGCAAGGCATTCAGCGCCTGGTGCGGCGCGACGATCATGGATCGCGGCGGCACAGCGGACTCGCGTTATCCGCTGACCCGCTGCAGCGTACTAGCTGGCACAGCCATTACCGCAACCACAGCACTGCCCAGCAGCACGCTTGAGCTGACGCGCCAGGTCATCCTTGAGTACCACGCGCTCCTGCTTGAGCTGGCTCAGGGCATCACCGTCGAGAGTCTCGATGCCGTCCTCGACGCGACAGATGCGCTTGTCCAGAGCCTCATAGGCCTCCGCTTGCTTGGCGAAATGATTGTCTTCCTGACGCAGACGATGCAGCTCGGCGCGGAGCTCGGGGAAATCCTGAATCAGCGGATGGTGATCGACATGCATGGTGTGCTTCCTGGTGGGGTTGATGTCTCGACACTATCCGGAAGCCCCGGCATAACCATTGACTCCGATCAAGTGGATGCGCTGTAGCTCACCTGCGCTCGACAGCACCGGACGCCCTGCCGAATCCGTCGGCAGGACGGCACACGCGTCCCCGCAGCTATCGAGCCGCGCCACTCAACAAACCTGCGTGTCGCGACGGCATCGAACGAGACAGCCCGGGCGTTTTTTGCTTAGCTTGGCGCAAACCCCATGAGAATCGTTCCATGAGCGCAAAACCAGGATGTTCCGCTTGCCGTGACGGCAAGGGACTGGACTTCCCCATCAGCATGGCTTTCCAGCCCATTGTCGACCTGCCACGCCGCCAGGTCTTCGCGCACGAGGCCCTCGTACGCGGCAGTGCCGGCGAATCGGCCGGCAGCCTGCTGGCACGCGTCGACAACGACAACCGCTATGCCTTCGACCAGAGCTGCCGGATCAAGGCCGTGGAGTGGGCGGCGCGTCTGCAGGTGCCGGCCATGGTCTCGATCAACTTCATGCCCAATGCCGTATACCGCGCGGAAACCTGCATCCGCGCCACCCTGGAGGCGGCCGCACGCTGTAACTTCCCGCTCGACCGGATCATCTTCGAGGTCACCGAGCAGGAACAGGTGCTCGACATCGAACACCTGACCGGCATTCTGCGCGCCTACCGCAAGCAGGGCTTCATGACCGCCATCGACGACTTCGGCGCCGGCTATGCCGGGCTCAACCTGCTGGCCGACTTCCAGCCCGATCTGATCAAGCTGGACATGCAACTGATCCGTGGCGTGGATGGCGACCGGGTACGTCAGGTACTGGTCGAAACAACCCTGGAGATGTGCCGCAAACTCGGCATCCGCGTCATCGCCGAAGGCATCGAGACCGGCGCCGAACTGCAGTGCCTGAGCCAGATGGGGGTGGAGCTGTTCCAGGGCTACCTGCTGGCCAAGCCCGGCTTTGAGAGCCTGCCGGACGTGCATTACCCCGAATAGCCCTTACACTGCGCGACACCATCAGAAACCAGGGAGTGAAACATGAGCATCCTCAGCGAATTCAAGGCTTTCGCGGTCAAGGGCAACGTGGTCGACATGGCCGTCGGGATCATCATCGGCGCCGCCTTCGGCAAAATCGTCAGCTCCTTCGTCGGCGACGTGGTGATGCCACCGATCGGCCTGCTGATCGGCGGGGTCGACTTCAGCGACCTGGCCATCACCCTCAAGGCCGCCGAAGGCGATATTCCTGCCGTGGTACTGA
Source organism: Pseudomonas stagnisoli (assembly GCF_048595745.1). Taxonomy (NCBI): domain Bacteria; kingdom Pseudomonadati; phylum Pseudomonadota; class Gammaproteobacteria; order Pseudomonadales; family Pseudomonadaceae; genus Pseudomonas; species Pseudomonas stagnisoli. The sequence continues at coordinate 863,161 of NZ_CP184361.1, read as the reverse complement.
GCTACGGCAAGTTCATCCAGACTGTGCTGGATTTCGTCATCGTCGCCTTCGCCATCTTCATGGGGGTCAAGGTGATCAACCGCCTCAAGCGCGAGGAAGCCGCCGCCCCGGCCGAGCCGCCGGCGCCGACCAAGGAGCAGGAACTGCTCACGGAAATCCGCGACCTGCTGAAGAACCAGCAGAAGCCCTAAAGAAAAACGGCGCCCTAGGGCGCCGTTTTGCATAACCGGGGGGTCGATCCAGGCTAAACCTGCACGAGTAACAAGCGGTTTACCCGCCGCTCGTGCACTTCTTCGACGCGCATGCGCCAGCCCGCGAACTCGACCTCGTCGCCCACCACCGGCAGGCGATCGAGCAGGCTCATCACCAGCCCGGCGAGAGTCTGGTAGTCCTCGGTGGCCTGGGCCTGCAGGCCGATACGCGCGCGCAGCAGGGCCAGATTGAGGGCACCGCTGACGCGGAAGCCCGCGCCGTCCGGCTCGATGTCCGGGCCATCCACTTCGCTGGCGTCCGGCAGTTCGCCGGCGATGGCCTCGAGGATGTCGGTAAGGGTCAGCAGACCCTCGAAACCACCGAACTCGTTGACCACGAAGGCCACGTGGGTCGAAGCCTGGCGCATCTGCTCCAGAGCACCGAGCACCGCACAGCTGTCCGGCAGGTTCAGCGGCCGGCGCAGCAGGCCCTCGATATCCGGCTCACGCTGTTCCAGCAGCTCCTTGAGCAGCTCCTTCTTGTGCACGAAGCCCAGCGGCTCGTCGACCTGACCATCCTTGATCACCAGCAGGCGCGAGTGCGGCGAGGCCAGCAGGGCCTGGCGGATCTGCTCGGGCTCATGGGCCAGGTCGATGTGGTCGACCTGCACGCGGTCAGTCATCACCGTCTTGATCGACTGCTCGGCCAGGCCCAGCACGCCGCGGATCATCACGCGCTCGCGGCGGTCGAACAGCGCGGCCTCACCGGCACCGCCCTCAAGCATGTCGGCGATCTCTTCGCCCACCTCATCAGCCTCGATCTTGCCACCGAGCAGGCGCAGCACGGCATGCGCGGTGCGCTCACGCATACCACGGCCGTTCTGCAGCTGACGCTTGCGCTTGTGTCGCACCAGCTGGTTGGCCAGCTCGATGAGGATGGAGAAGCCGATGGCCGCATACAGATAGCCCTTGGGAATATGGAAGCCCAGGCCCTCGGCAGTGAGGCTGAAGCCGATCATCATCAAGAAGCCCAGACACAGCATGATCACCGTGGGGTGGGCGTTGACGAAGGCGGTCAGCGGCTTGCTGGCAACGATCATCAGACCGATGGAGATGATCACCGCGATCATCATCACCTCTAGGTGTTCGACCATGCCCACGGCGGTGATCACCGCGTCCAGCGAAAACACCGCGTCGAGCACCACGATCTGCGCCACAACCGGCCAGAATCGGGCATAGGTGCGGCTGCCGCCGGGTTGATGGCTGCGCCCCTCGAGGCGTTCGTGCAACTCCATGGTGGCCTTGAACAAGAGGAAGACACCACCGAACAGCATGATCAGGTCACGCCCGGAGAAACTCTTGCCGAACACCTCGATCAGCGGCTCGGTCAGGGTCACCAGCCAGGAAATGCTGGCCAGCAGGCCCAGGCGCATCAGCAGGGCCAGACTCAGGCCGATCAGCCGCGCGCGGTCACGCAGGTGCGGCGGCAGCTTGTCGGCGAGGATGGCGATGAACACCAGGTTGTCGATGCCCAGGACGATTTCCAAGACGATCAGTGTCAGCAGGCCGAGCCAGGCGGTGGGGTCGGCTATCCATTCGAACATCATGCGCGCCTCCGGGCAGCTATAGACGCTGCGCGGGCGCGGACATGGCGGCGCAGGGCGTGGCTATCGAAGGCGTTCGGGGAGGGGTGCACGAGGGCACCGGAGAAGAGGTGGCCGCTTTGGGGCGGCTGGCAACAATCGCTGTCCATGAGGTCCGTTGGATTCAAAAGGGCCGAACATCCTACCGGCTTGCCCGCGCAAGCCAAACCAGAAAAAGTTACCAATTCTTTTACAGCCGCCCTACCAGTAGTTCTCCACGGCCACCTGGCCGGGCCTGCGGGTCAGCGCCAGATTGAGGTTGCGCGCCTTGAGCACGGCACGGGTGTCCTCGATCATCTGCGGGTTGCCGCAAAGCATGATGCGCGAGTGCTCGGGTTCCAGCGCCAGGCCGGCGGCACGCTCCAGCTCGCCGTTCTCGATCAGCGTGGTGACGCGCGCGTGCAGCGCGCCGGACACCTGCTCGCGGGTCACCAGCGGGATGTACTGCAACTTGTGCCCGGCCCCCTCCAGCCACTCGCGCTGCGGCAGCTCGGCAATCAGCTCCTGGTAGGCCAGCTCGCCACGGTCGCGGGCGCTGTAGACCAGCACGATGCGCTCGAAACGCTGCCAGGCTTCCAGGTCCTGGAGGATCGACAGGAAGGGCGCCAGGCCCGTGCCGGTACCGATCAGCCACAGATCGCGGCCATCGGGGAAGCGGTCGAGGGTGAGAAACCCGGTAGCCTGCTTCTCCACCAGCAGCTCGTCGCCGGCACGCAGGCGGCTCAGTTCGCTGGTGAACTCGCCGCCGGGCACCACGATGGAGAAGAACTCCAGGTAGTCGTCATGCGGCGCCGATACCACCGAGTAGGCGCGCCAGACGATGCCGCCGCCGGCCTTGCGCACGCCAAGGCGGACGAACTGCCCGGCGCGGAAACGAAATCCGGCGTCGCGGGTGCAACGCAGGCTGAACAGGCTGGGCGACCAGCTGCGCACCTCGGTGAGGGTCTGGCGGGTGAACTTCTCTTCGCTGACGGTCATGCGGCCCCCTTCTGGCTGGTCTGCAGTTTCGCGCAAAGCGCCGCGAACAAACACCGTCAGTTAGCAGGGATTAGCGCCGATTGACGATCTGCGCGGCACGCAGCACGTCGGCACCGATCTGCGCTTCGTACTGTTTCCACAGCGGCTGCATGGCGCTGCGCCAGGCCTCGCGCTCGGCCGGGCTGAGGCTGAGCAGGCGCGCCTGACCGGCGGCCAGCAGTTGCTCGCGACCACGACGATTGAGCGCCTCGGCGTCCTCGTTGACCTGGGCGGTGACCTCTTCGACGATCGCCTCCAGCTCGCTGCGGGTGGCGTAGGGAATGCTCTGCCAGAACGACGAGCTGCTGATCAGCATGTAGTTGAGCGAACCGTGGTTGGTCTCGGTGATGAACGGCTGAGCGCGGTCGAAGCCGGCCGCCGCCATGTTCGACCAGACGTTCTCGGTGCCCTGCACGGTGCCGGCCTGCAGCGCCTTGAGCGACTCACCGAAGGGAATGCGCTTGGCCTGCGCACCGAGCGCGGCGAACTGGGCTTCCAGCACGCTGGACGACTGGATGCGGAAGGCCAGGCCCTTGGCGTCGGCCGGGGCCCGCAGCTCGCGGGTGGCGGAAAGCTGCTTCATGCCGTTGTTCCAGAACGCCAGGCCGTAGATGTTCTGCCCGGCCATGGAGCGCAGCAGCTCACGGCTCTTCTCGCGGCGCTGGAAGCGCTTGACCGCCTCCAGGTCATCGAACAAGAACGGCAGGTCGAAGACCTGCAGCTGCTTGGTATAGGCCTCGAACTTGGACACCGACGGCGCCAGCATCTGCACCTCGCCGCGCTGCAGGGCGGCCATCTCGTCGGCGTCGCCGAACAGGCTGGAGTTGGGGTAGACCTCGACCTTCACCGCGCCCCCCAGGCGCTCGGCCACCAGGCGCTGGAACAGCAGGCCACCACGCCCCTTGGGAGTGTCCTCGGCGACCACATGGGAGAACTTGATAACGATTGGCTCGGCATGCGCCGTAGCGCCGAACAGCAGAGAAAGGGCAAGGCAGGCGGAAAACAGGTACTTCATGGACATCCTTGAGGCAATGCAATAGCGACGCCCCACAGAAATGCGGGGCGCAGGGCGGTTTTTGATGTGTTCGGCCGCAGCGGCCGTGGGGTTCGGGAGGTACCGGCGGCGGCCACCCGATTTGTTGTTGGACATGCCACCCATTGCGGAACTTCGGCGGCGGCAAGTGACTGCATATTCTCCGGGTTGCACCCAGTGGTCACAAGCCGCCTGCTTCTCACTTCGAGACATTTCCCTATGCATCTAGGACAATGCAGCCGCTCTGCCCACCTGACTCTGCCGCCATGCCGACTCTCGCCACGCCCTTCGCCCAGCTCGACCTGATCCGCCAGCCCGAGATGGCCAACGAGCCGCTACAGGCCTTCGACGCCGCCGACGAGTACCTGCTGGCCCACCTGCACGAGCAGGGCCTCGGGCCTGACAGCCGGGTGCTGCTGCTCAACGACGGCTTCGGCGCCCTGGCCTGCTCGCTGGCACCGCACTGCCGGGTGACCAGCAGCGGTGATTCACACCTGGGCTACCTGGCCCTGCAGAAGAATCTGGCGCGCAACGGCCTGACCGCCGACCGGGTGAACTTCGTACCGGCCAGCGCGACGGCGCAAGGCCCGTTCGACTGGGTACTGGTGCGCGTGCCCAAGACCCTGGCCCTGCTGGAGGAGCAGCTGATTCGCCTGCACGGCCAGCTCGCCCCCGGTGCCCGGGTGATCGCCGGCGCCATGATCAAGCACCTGCCGCGTGCCGCCGGCGACCTGCTGGAGCAGTACATCGGCCCGGTGCAGGCCTCGCTGGCGGTGAAAAAGGCGCGCCTGCTGACGGCCACCCTCGAATCTCGGCCGGCGCCGGAGTCGCCCTATCCCACGCGCTACCGGCTGGATAAACCGGCCATCGAGCTGCTCAACCACGCCAATGTGTTCTGCCGCGAAGGCCTGGATATCGGTACCCGCGCCTTCCTGCCGCACCTGCCGAAATCACTGGTGCCACAGCGGGTGGCCGACCTCGGCTGCGGCAATGGCGTGCTGGCCATCGCCTTCGCCCTGGCCAATCCGCAAGCCGAGCTGACCCTGGTGGACGAGTCCTACATGGCCGTGCAGTCGGCCGAGGCGAACTGGCGCGCGGCACTCGGTGAGCGCCCGGCGACCTTCCGCGCCGCCGACGGCCTGGCCGACCAGCCCAGGGACTCGCTGGACCTGGTGCTGTGCAACCCGCCATTCCACCAGCAGCAGGTGGTCGGCGACTTCCTCGCCTGGCGCATGTTCCAGCAGGCCCGCGCGGCGCTGGTCACCGGCGGCGAGCTGTGGATAGTCGGTAACCGCCACCTGGGCTACCACGCCAAGCTGGCCCGGCTGTTCCGCGGCGTGCAGCAGGTAGCGGCCAACCCCAAGTTCGTGGTGCTCAGGGCCACCAAGTAGACCCTCAGCAGTCCCTCACCCCCACCCTCTCCCGGAGGGAAAGGGGGCAATCCGAGTTATCGACAGGCACGGTGCCCAAACCCGGCACCGACCAACTCCCTCTCCCTCCGGGAGAGGGCTGGGGTAAGGACGGCTGCGGCAATTTGCCCAATGCGACAATCCGCCGACTACGACGCAGGTCCCGCTTGACGGAGTATTGATCCAGATCAATTTCTGGAGTGGCCCATCATGTTTGGCCTCGATGCACTGGAGCTGGGGCGCCTGCAGTTTGCCTTCACCATCTCCTTCCACATCATCTTCCCCGCCATCAGTATCGGCCTGGCCAGTTACCTGGCCGTGCTCGAAGGTCTGTGGCTGAAAACCAAGCGCGAGGTCTACTACGACCTGTACCGTTTCTGGCTGCAGATCTTCGCCGTGACCTTCGGCATGGGCGTGGTCTCCGGTGTGGTGATGAGCTACCAGTTCGGCACCAACTGGGCCGGGCTGTCCACCGCCGCCGGCAGCATCATGGGTCCGCTGCTGACCTACGAGGTGCTCACCGCCTTCTTCCTCGAAGCCGGCTTCCTCGGGATCATGCTGTTCGGCATGAACAAGGTCGGCCGCGGCCTGCACTTCTTCGCCACCCTGATGGTGGCCATCGGCACGCTGATCTCGACCTTCTGGATCCTCTCCTCGAACAGCTGGATGCAGACCCCGCAAGGCCACAGCCTGGTCGACGGGGTGTTCTACCCGGAAAGCTGGTGGGACATCGTGTTCAACCCGTCCTTCCCCTACCGCCTGGCGCACATGGCGGTGGCGGCCTTCCTCAGCACCGCCTTCGTGGTCGGCGCCACGGCGGCCTGGCACCTGCTCAAGGGCAAGCGCGACGAGGCCACCCGCATGATGTTCTCCATGGCGCTGTGGATGGCGCTGCTGGTGGCGCCGGTGCAGGCCTTCATCGGCGACCTGCACGGCCTCAACACCCTGAAATACCAGCCGGCCAAGGTGGCGGCGATGGAAGGCCACTGGGAAACCTCCCGCGGCGTGCCGCTGCTGCTGTTCGGCATCCCCGACATGCAGGCGGAAACCACCCACTACGCCATCGGCATCCCGCGCCTGGCCAGCCTGATCCTCACCCATGACCTCGACGGCGAGATCAAGGGCCTCAAGGAATGGGCGCCCGAAGACCGGCCCAATGTACCGATCGTGTTCTGGAGCTTCCGCGTGATGGTCGGCCTGGGCCTGGCGATGATCCTTTGCGGCGTCATCGGCCTGTGGCTGCGCCGTGGCGGCCGGCTGTACGAGGCGCGCGGCTTCCAGCGCCTGATGCTGTTGATGGGCCCGTCCGGGCTGATCGCCATCCTCGCCGGCTGGGTGACCACCGAGGTCGGCCGCCAGCCCTGGGTGATCTACGGCCTGCTGCGCACCTCGGACGCGGTGTCCAACCACAGCGCCACGCAGATGGGCATATCGCTGAGCATCTTCGTGGTGGTGTACCTCGCCGTGTTCGGCGTCGGCATCACCTACCTGCTGCGCATGATGCGCAAGGGCCCGGTGCTGGGCCTGCTGCATGCCCACGCGCCCAGCGAGGCCGGTGGCCCGGGCCACTCGCGTACACCTTCGCGCCCGCTGTCGGCCGCCGAGGACAGTGTTGAAGACGAACAGGAGCAACGCCCATGAGCATCGACCTGCCGCTGATCTGGGCCGGGGTGATCGCCTTCGGCATCTTCATGTACGTGGTGATGGATGGCTTCGATCTGGGTATCGGCATCCTCTACCCCTTCTTCCGTGACAAGGACGAGCGTGACGCCATGATGAACACCGTGGCGCCGATCTGGGACGGCAACGAGACCTGGCTGGTACTGGGCGGTGCCGGGCTGTTCGCCGCCTTCCCGCTGGCCTACTCGGTGGTGCTCACGGCGCTCTACCTGCCGCTGCTGATCATGCTGATCGCGCTGATTTTCCGCGGTGTGGCCTTCGAGTTCCGCTTCAAGGCCAAGCGCACCCGCCATGTGTGGGACGCCGCCTTCATCTGGGGCTCGATCGTCGCCACCTTCGCCCAGGGCGTGGTGCTCGGTGCCTTTATCGAAGGGATCAAGGTGGAGAATCGGCAGTTCGCCGGGGGTGCCTTCGACTGGCTGGCGCCCTTCCCGCTGTTCTGCGGCGCGGGCCTAGTGGCCGGTTACGCCATGCTCGGCTGCGCCTGGCTGCTGATGAAGACCGAGGGCAAGCTGCGCCACAAGATGTACAAGCTGATGCTGCCGTTGACCAGCCTGTTGCTGCTGTTCATCGCCGTGGTCAGCATCTGGACGCCGCTGGCCCACGAGAGCATCGCCCAGCGCTGGTTCACCCTGCCCAACCTGTTCTACTTCATCCCGGTGCCGACCCTGGTGGCGGTGACCATCCTCGGTATCGTCCGCGCCGTGCACCTGAAGATCGACTGGCAGCCCTTCGTGCTGACCCTGGCGCTGATCGCCCTGGCCTACACGGGTCTGGCCATCAGCCTGTGGCCGAACATCATCCCGCCGGCGGTGAGCATCTGGGAGGCCTCGGCACCCGCCAGCAGCCAGGCCTTCGCCCTGGTCGGCGTGGTGTTCATGGTGCCGATCATCCTGATCTACACCGCCTACAGCTACTGGGTGTTCCGCGGCAAGGTCAAGGTCGGCGAGGGGTATCACTGATGCACGAGGTCAAACAGCCACTGGCCAAGCGCCTGGCCTGGTTCGTACTGCTCTGGCTGGGCGGCGTGGCGGCCGTCGGCCTGCTCGCCTACGCCATCAAGTGGGGCATGGGGCTGACCTGAGCTGGCAACGGGTGGATGGCTGCGGCCATCCACCCTACAAAAGCGGGCCTGTGCGTAGGCTGGAAAACCGCGCAGCGTTTTCCACCGTAACTACCTATTCCAACAACCGCTTCAGCTCGTCGCTCAGCGGCATCGGCTGGAATGCACTGACCTGCGCCCGCCCTGTGTTGCCCAACGGCACCCAGATTCGAGAGAAGAGCAGCGCCGCCAGGATGCGCGGCAGCTGCCCGGCCACCTCGCGCCAGTCGCGCGCCTGCCAGCCGGCGCGCAGCATCAGCCAGTGCGACCCGGCGTGGCGCAGCGGCATGCGCTGGCTGAGGATGTGGGCGCGCTCCAGCCAGGCGTAGGCCGCGTCCGTGTCGTTGCGCTCCAGTGCCCGGCGCCCTTCGGCGAACGCCTGTGCCAGCGCCTGCTGCAGTTCAGTGCGCATGCCCGTGCCCGCCATTGAGTTCGCCATCGGCATGACGCAGCACCGCGATCGCCGAATGCACGGCCAGGCTGGCCATGATGCCGGCCACGATCAGGTCCGGCCAGGCACTGCCGGTGCCGAACACCCCCAGCGCCGCGGCCAGCACGGCCAGGTTGCCGAGCGCATCGTTGCGGGTGCACAGCCAGACGCTGCGCATGTTGCTGTCGCCCTCGCGGTACGCGTACAACAACACCGCCACGCCGACATTGGCCAACAACGCCAGGCTGCCCACCAGGCCCATGGTCGGCGCGCTGGGCACACCACCCTGCCAGGCCTGCCACAACGCCGCGCCGAGCACGCCGAGACCGAACACCAGCATGCTGGCAGCCTTGAACTGGGCGGCGCGGGCGCGCCAGGTCAACGCCATGCCCAATACCCAGAGGCTGATGCCGTAGTTGGCGGCATCGCCGAGGAAGTCCAGCGAGTCGGCCAGCAGCGACACCGAGCCAGCCTTGAGGCCGGCGCCAATCTCGACCAGAAACATCGCCAGGTTGACCAGCAGCGCAATCCACAGGATGCGCCGGTAACGGCCATCGTCGTGGCGCGGAGCGGAGTCGTGATTGCAGCAGTTAGCGCCCATTTGGCATCTCCTTGTTGGGGATGCAAACTAGGCTAAACCCTGTAGTTGCTACGGAGTCAACATGAGCAAGCCACTCACCATCGGCGTGCTGGCGCGTGACAGCGGCGTGAACCTGGAAACCATCCGCTTCTACGAACGCAGCGGCTTGATGCCGGCGCCACAGCGCAGTCCCGCCGGCTATCGCCACTATCAGGAACAGGACATACGCCGACTGCGTTTTATTCGGCGCGGTCGCGAACTGGGCTTCAGTCTGGAGGAAATCCGCAGCCTGCTCGATCTCGCCGCCCACCCCGAGAGCCCCTGCGCCAGTGCCGACCAGATGGTGCGCGAGCACCTGGACGCCATCGAAACGCGCATCCGCGACCTGCAGAACATGCGTGCCGAGCTGAGCAAACTGGCCGGCTGCCACAGCGGCCATGCCGAGCATTGTCGGCTGCTGGAAGCACTGGACGATCGCGACTGCTGCCACTGAAGCCAGCCCGCGGCCCGGATGCCATGAGGAACACAGGCCACAGCTGCCCATGCGACTGGGCTCAGTGGCTCCAGTCGCGCACCAGATCCTGCGCTTCCTGCAGCGAATCGAAACCGGTCAGGGCGACGCGGCCGTCGAGCACCGGCTCCTCGACGATGGGCGCCAGGCGCAGTTCGCCATCGACCACAAAGGCTAGCGGCTGCCCCAGATGGCGACGGGTCAGTTCGGCCAGGGTGGCGCGCCCGGCATCGTTCAGGGTCAGCACCACCGCCGGCTCGCCGGCCGGGGTAAAGGCCATTTCCGCCTGCTGTACGTCCGCCTCGGTCAGCGCCGCCTGCGGCGCCACCCACAGGCGCACGCCGCTGTGGCGATCGCGCATGGCCTGCAGCCCCTCGGCGCTGGCCGTACGTGCGGGATGGATGCCGAGCTGATGCACGGCGCTGGGCAGGTGCGCCTCGCGGGCGCAGCCGGCCAACAGAGTCAGGGCGAGCACCGCCAGCAGCGCCCTCATGCCGGCACCAGCATGGCCTCGGCCACGGACTTGCGCAGCGCCTTGCCCACCAGTTGTTCGACCAGGGTCAGGGCGAACAACAAGGCGGTGGCCGGCCCCTGGCTGGTGATGCAGTTGCCATCGACCACCACCGGCTGATCGACGAAGGTGCAGCCGGACAGGCGCTCACTGAATGCCGGGTAGCAGGTCATGCGCCGCTGCTTGAGCACGCCGTAGCTCTGCAAGGCCAGGGCCGGTGCCGCACAGATGGCGGCGAACAGCCGGCCAGCCGCGGCCTGCTCGCGCACCTTGGCGGCCAGCGGCGCGTGGTCCGCCAGAGCCTGGGCGCCGGGCATGCCGCCGGGTAGCACGATCAGGTCGAAGTCCTGGGCCAGCACGTCGACCAGCATGGTGTCGGCGGTGACACGGGTGCCGCGGGCGCAGGTGAACATACGGCGATTCTCGATGCTGGCCACCACCACCTCCACCTCGGCGCGGCGCAACACATCGATCAGGGTCACGGTCTCGATGTCTTCGACGCCATCGGCGACAGCGATCAGGGCACGGGTTGTCATGCTGGTTCTCCTTGCCCGACGGAAACTGATGCTGTCCGTCCGGTCATAAATTCACCGCTCGGGGGTGAGCTGGTATAGTGCGCGGCTTTTCCGGATCTGCCTCGAATTCGCCCTCGTTTTCCATCGAGCTGGCAGCCTTTGTGCTTTGCTTTGGCGCAGTCCACAACCCATGCCGCACCAGCCCAACGGGAGCCCCACCATGCTGGAAAAGCTGTTCCAACTCAAGGCGCACAACACCAACGTGCGTACCGAGATCCTCGCCGGTGTCACGACCTTCCTGACCATGGCCTACATCCTCTTCGTCAACCCGGCGATCCTGGGAGAAACGGGCATGGACAAGGGGGCGATCTTCGTCGCCACCTGCCTGGCCGCTGCCATCGGCTCGGCGCTGATGGGGCTGATCGCCAACTATCCGATCGCCCTGGCGCCCGGCATGGGCCTCAACGCCTTCTTCACCTACACCGTAGTGCTGCACATGGGCCACACCTGGCAGGTGGCGCTGGGCGCGGTGTTCATCTCCGCCACCCTGTTCTTCCTGCTGTCGATTTTCCGCATCCGCGAATGGATCGTGAACAGCATCCCGCTGCCGCTGCGCTCAGCCATTGCCGCCGGCATCGGCCTGTTTCTGGCGCTGATCGCGCTCAAGGAAGCCGGACTGGTGGTGGACAACCCGGCCACCCTGGTCGGCCTCGGTGATCTGCATAGCCCGGGCCCGCTGCTGGCGATCCTCGGGTTCTTCCTGATCGTCGCCCTGGAAGCCCGTCGCGTCACCGGCGCGGTGATGATCGGCATCCTGGTGGTCACCGCCATCGCCATCGGCCTGGGTGTGACCCCGTTCGGCGGCATCGTCTCCATGCCGCCCTCGCTGGCGCCGACCTTCCTCGAACTGGACATCATGGGCGCGCTGGACGTGGGCATGATCAGCGTGATCTTCGCCTTCCTGTTCGTCGACCTGTTCGACAACACCGGCACCCTGATCGGCGTGGCCAAGCGCGCCGGCCTGATGAGCAAGGATGGCCACCTGCCGAAAATGGGCCGCGCCCTGATCGCTGACAGCACAGCCGCCATGGGCGGTTCGCTGCTGGGCACCAGCACCACCACCAGCTACATCGAATCCGCCTCGGGCGTGGCCGCTGGCGGCCGCACCGGTTTGACTGCCATCGTGGTCGCCGGGCTGTTCCTGCTGGCGCTGTTCTTCGCGCCGCTGGCCGGCACCGTGCCGGCGTTTGCCACCGCTCCGGCGCTGCTGTTCGTTGCCGTGCTGATGACCTCCGGCCTGGCCGAAATCGAATGGGACGACATCACCGTCGCCGCGCCGGTGGTGATCACAGCCCTGGCCATGCCGCTGACCTTCTCGATCGCCAATGGTATCGCCTTTGGCTTCATCGCCTGGGTCCTGATCAAGGCCCTGGCCGGTCGCATCAAGGAGCTGAACCCGGCGCTGGTGATTCTGGCTGCGATCTTCATCGCCAAGTTCGCCTTTGGCGTCAACGCATGACCCAGGTACGCGACGCGGCGGCCTATACCGCCCAGCTGGACGCCAAGGTCGCTCGCCTGCGCGAGCTGCTGGCGCCCTTCGCGGCGCCCGAGCCGGCGGTGTTCGACTCGCCGGCCGGGCACTATCGCCTGCGCGCCGAGTTCCGCCTGTGGCGCGAGCAGGAGGAACGCCACTACGCGATGTTCGAGGCCGGCGACAAGCACACGCCGATCCTGATCGACCAGTTCCCCATCGCCAGCCAGCGCATCAACGCGCTGATGCCGCAGCTCAAGGCCGCCTGGCAGGGTAGTCGGGTGCTGTCATTCAAGCTGTTCCAGGTCGAGTTCCTCACCACCCTGGCCGGTGATGCGCTGATCACCCTGTGCTACCACCGCCCGCTGGATGCCGAGTGGCAGGCCGAGGCCGAGCAGCTTGCCGCCAGGCTGGGTGTCAGCCTGGTAGGCCGTTCGCGCGGCCAGCGCCTGGTGATCGGCCGCGATTACGTCGAAGAAGAAATGACCGTGGCCGGGCGCACCTTCCGCTACCGCCAGCCGGAGGGTGCCTTCACCCAGCCCAACGGCACGGTCTGCCAGAAGATGCTGCAGTGGGCCTATGACGCCCTCGGCGAGCGCGACGACGACCTGCTGGAGCTGTACTGCGGCAACGGCAACTTCACCCTGCCGCTGTCCACCCGGGTACGCAAGGTGCTGGCCACCGAGATCAGCAAGACCTCGGTCAATGCCGCCCTGGCCAACCTGGCCGACAACGGTATCGACACCATCGAGCTGGTGCGCCTGAGCGCCGAGGAGCTGACCCAGGCCCTCAACGAAGTGCGTCCGTTCCGTCGCCTGGCCGGTATCGATCTGAAGTCATACGACTTCGGCGCGGTGTTCGTTGACCCGCCACGCGCCGGCATGGACCCGGACACCTGCGAGCTGACCCGGCGCTTCGACAACATCCTGTATATCTCCTGCAACCCGGAGACCCTGGCCGCCAACATTGCCCAGCTGAACGATACCCATCGTATCGAGCGCTGCGCCCTGTTCGACCAGTTTCCCTGGACCCACCACATGGAAGCAGGCGTGCTGCTGGTGCGGCGATAGTCGCGCCCGGGTACCTCTACCGCGAAGGCAGGGCGCGCAGGCACCAGAACGCCAGCCCTGCCGAGACGCCCTCGAACAGCATGGCGTAGAGATTGAAGGTCTGCTGCGCGCCGCCGTCCAGCCACATCCCGCCCAGGCGGGCGAGGAACAATGCGCTGTAGAGCAGCACCAGCAGCATCAGCACCGGGCGCAACAACTCACTGCGCAGCAGCGCCAATCCCAGCCAAGCCGCCAGGCCAAGCTGCAGACCGCCATAGTACGCCCGGACATCGGTGATCGCCGCCGGCGCCATCAGCAGCATGCCACTGAGGTTCGCCAGTTCGTGCGGACGGACGAAATAGGCCAGGCCGAAGCCGGCGAGGATCAGGCTCTGGACGATCAGGAAAAGGCGGACAGGCAGCATCGACACTCTCCAGCGTGGTGGCAGGCAGCGAGCATAGGCGCTGGCGACTTAATCGGAAACAGTTGCAAGCTGGGACACCGGCAACCACGGGTTTACGCTTTTTCTTTTGACGTTCGAGGACACCCCCATGCGCCTGCTGCCTCTCGCCGCCCTGCTTTTTGCCGCCACCGCGCAAGCTGCCGAGCCCATCACCATGGACGTGCATCGCGACGCCAACTGTGGCTGCTGCAAAGACTGGATCAGCCACCTGGAAGCCAATGGCATCCGGGTCAACGACCTGGTCGAGACCGATATGAACGCCGTCAAACAGCGCCTGGGCGTGCCGCCGCGTCTGGCCTCGTGCCACACCGGGGTGATCGACGGCAAGTTCGTCGAAGGTCATGTGCCGGCCCGTGATGTGCTTGCCCTGCAGGGCCGCCCCGACCTGCTCGGCGCCGCAGTGCCGGGCATGCCGCACGGCTCGCCGGGCATGGAAACCGGTCGCGTGGATGCCTACCAGGTGATCGGCCTGGACAAGAACGGCCAGGAAAGCGTGCTGGCCGACTATCCGGCCGAGTAACGCCCCGCTGGCGCGCCGCCCGTGCGGGGACGACACTGTCAGCCCCGGACGGAGAAAAGGAGCGCGGTCATGCGCTGGGAACGCGGCAGACGCAGCGACAACGTGGTGGATGCGCGCGGTGGCGGCAGGCGCCTGGGCGGCAAGGGCCTGAGCCTGGGCGGTATCGCCGTGATCGTGGTGATCGGCCTGCTGATGGGCCAGGACCCGCTGACCATCCTCGGCAGCGTGGTCAACCAGGGCCTGCAGCAGGGCGCGCCGGCGCCGGAACAGCGTGCGCCGGCCGCCGACGATCCGCAGCGCGAATTCGTCAGGGCCGTGCTCGGCGATACCGAGGACACCTGGCGCGCCATCTTCCAGGCCTCAGGCAAGCAGTACCAGGACCCGAAACTTATCCTCTTCAGCGGCAGCGTGCGCTCGGCCTGCGGCTTCGCCGATGCCGCCGTCGGCCCCTTCTATTGTCCCGGCGACCAGCAGGTGTATCTCGACCTGAGCTTTTTCCGCGAGATGGAAACCCGCTTCGCCGCCGCCGGCGACTTCGCCCAGGCCTATGTGATCGCCCACGAGGTCGGCCACCATGTGCAGACCCTGCTCGGCGTCTCGGCCAGGGTCAACGCGGCACGTCAGCGCGGCGAGCGGGTGGAAGGCGACAACGGCCTGCTGGTGCGCCAGGAGCTGCAGGCCGACTGCCTGGCCGGCGTGTGGGCACACCATGCCCAGCAGCGCCTCGACTGGCTGGAGCCAGGCGACCTGGAGGAGGCACTGAATGCCGCCAACGCCATCGGCGACGACCGTCTGCAGAAGCAGAGCCGCGGCACCGTGATGCCGGACTCCTTCACCCACGGCACCTCGGCGCAGCGCGTGCGCTGGTTCCGCACAGGCTTCGACAATGGCGAGCCGGGCCGCTGCGATACCTTCAAGGCGGCCAGGCTGTAGACCCGCGACAAACCGGACCGGAAAGGTACGGGATTCACCCGCCCTGCTGCGCCTGATAGGCCTTGGGCGATACGCCGAACCAGCCCTTGAACGCCTTGTAGAAGGCACTCGGTTCGGCAAAGCCCAGCTCGCGGCTGATTTGCTCGATGCGACAGTCGAGCTGGCGCAGACGCCGCAGCGCGTGCTCGCGGCGCACCTTGGCGAGCAGTTCGGAAAAGCTGCAGCCTTCCTCACGCAGGTGGCGGTGCAGGGTCTGCCGGCTGGTATGCAAACGCCGCGCGACCTCCTCCACCGACAGCGCACCGTCGATCAATCCCAGTTCGATCAACTGCTGCACCTGCTGACGCAGGCTTTGCCGGCTGGGTAGTTGCGCCTGCATGTCACTGACCCGCTGCAGCAGCAGGCCCTTGATGTAATCGTTGCCGCCGAGCAGTGGCAAGCGCATGTCCGCCGCAGCCATCTCGATATAGTCCAGCGGCTCGCCGAAGCGCACCGGGCAACCGAGAATCTGCCGATAGCTGGCGGAGCCGGCCAGCGGCCTATGGCGAAAGCCCACCTGCAGCGGAACCAGGCGCGTGCCGCTCATCTGCCGGCCCCAGCACAGCGCCGAGCTGAGGCTGTACTCGCAGGCAGGCGGATGGCCTGCCAAAGGGGCGGTGAACAGAAAGTGGATACGCACGCGATCAGCACCCTGCTCGACCCGCAGGTTCTCGCACTCGCTCATCACCGGACTGTGCCGGCGAAACAGTTCCAGCGCCTCGCCGAGGGTGGCACTCATCGACGCCAGATTGGCTACCGGACCACGACTGTGCAGGCCTCGTTGCTGGCCCAACTGCAGGCCGAGATCGGCCGGCGCGCCGCGCTCGGCCGCCAGCTGCCACAGGCGCAACAGCCAGGCCACCGGGATGCGCGCCTCCAGATCCAGCGGCGTGTTCGGTGCCAGACCCAGCGCGACAAGATCGGCCGGCTCAGCCAGCTGCAGGCGTCGCAGGCTCTGGTACAGATCGAGGAGCAGCGAGGCGGTGGCGCTGGGTACGGTGTGCAGCATGACGGTAAATCCTTTCACCGACGAGATGGCCGATTGTGCAGCCCCCGTGAGACGAAATGCCAGTCCGTTGCGACGTTAGGCTATCAACCGCTCGTGCCGGCCTTGCGTAGATTGCGCCGAATAACAACAACATCGCAGGCCCCGCCATGAACCGTGCCGCCGTTCTCACCTTGCCACGCCTGTTGTCCCGCGTGCCCTACCTGCTCGCCGGACTGCCCGGCATCCTCCGAGGCCTGCGCCTGGCCAGCCGAGCACGCGGCAGCGCCGTCGGCGGCCTGGCCGACTGCGTGGAGCGCGCCGCCCGCAGTAACCCGCAGGGCATTGCCTTGATCCAGGGCGACGAGCGCATCCGCTACGCCGAGCTGGACCAGTGGGCCAATCGCCTGGCCCATCGCCTGCGCGCCGGCGGTCTGGCCCAGGGCGACTGCGCCGTGCTGCTGCTGGAGAATCGTCTGGAGCTGCTGGCCTGCGTCATCGCCTGCGCCAAGCTCGGTGCCGTCGCCGCACTGCTCAACAGCAGCCAGCGCGGCCAGGTGCTGGCGCACAGCATCAACCTGGTGAAACCACGCGTCGCCCTGGTCGGCGAGGAACTGCTGGCCGCCTTCGAGGAAGTCGAGGGGCAACTGCAGCTGCCGACCGACGGCCGCTACTACTTTGCCGACCGCCCGACATGGCGTGATCCCGGCCAGGCCCCGGCCGGCTGGCAGCACCCGGCGGCCGAGCTGACCGCGCAGCCGGATACGCCGCCCCCGCTGGCGCGCCCGGTGCAGGCCGAGGATCCCTGCTTCTACATCTACACCTCCGGCACCACCGGCCTGCCCAAGGCCGTGGTGTTCAACCACGGACGCTTCCTCAAGGGCTACGGCATCTTCGGCTTCGGTGCCGTGCGCCTGGGCCGCGACGAACGCCTGTACTGCAGCCTGCCCTTCTACCATGCCACCGCCATGGTGGTGTGCTGGGGCTCGGTGCTGTCCGCCGGCGCAGCCCTGATCATGGTGCGCAAGTTCAGCGCCAGCCGCTTCCTCGACGAAGTGCGCCGCCACGGCGCCACCGCCTTCGGCTATGTCGGCGAGCTGTGCCGCTACCTGCTGGACCGCCCGGCGCGCCCGGACGACGCCGACAACCCGCTGCGCATCATGGTCGGCAACGGCATGCGCCCAGCCATCTGGGGCAGCTTCAAGCAGCGTTTCGGCATCCAGCGGGTGGTCGAGTTCTACGCCTCCAGCGAGGGCAATATCGGCTTCACCAACCTGCTCAACCTGGACAACACGGTGGGTTTCACCCCCTACCCCTACGCCATCGTCCGCTACGACCGTGAAAGCGAGGCGCCGCTGCGTGATGCCCAGGGCCGCCTGCAACGGGTAAAGCCCGGTGAACCCGGTCTGCTGATCGGCGAGATCACGGCGAAGACGCCATTCCACGGCTACACCGACCCGGCCAAGACCGAGAGCTGCATCCTGCGCGACGTGTTCAAGCCGGGCGACGCCTGGTTCAACACCGGCGACCTGATGCTGCACCAGGGCTGGCGCCACGCCCAGTTCGTCGACCGCCTCGGCGACACCTTCCGCTGGAAGGGCGAGAACGTCTCCACCACCGAGGTGGAGGCGGTGCTCAATGGCATCGAGGGGGTCGGCGAGGCAGTGGTCTACGGCGTCGAGATCGCCGGCACCAACGGCCGCGCCGGCATGGCCTGTATCCGTCTGGACCGCGATCCGGCCGATTTCGACTTCCAGGGCCTGCTCGCCGAGCTACGCCGCGAATTGCCTCACTATGCGGTGCCGCTATTCCTGCGCCTGAGCGAGAAGATGGAGACCACCGGCACCTTCAAGCACAAGAAGGCGCCCCTCAAGGACCAGGGCTTCGACCCGACGCGCTGCGCCGACCCGCTGTATGCCTGGCTGCCCGGCGACGAGCGCTATGTGCCGGTGGATGCACGGCTGCATGCGGCGATTCAGGGTGGTGAGTACCGCTATTGAAGGGTGGAGGGGCCTGAGCGTCCCTCATCCTGTGGGGAGAGGGGTGACTATCACCCAGCGCCACCTGCCACGTTACCCCTCTCCCTCCGGGAGAGGGGCTAGGGGTGAGGGCGCTGCGACCGCCTGGTAGATTCGCTCCAACACGGCTGGTAGCTCCAGCAGCACTTCCCGATTGCTGAAACGCAGCACGCGAATCCCCTGACACAGCAGATATTCGGACCGTCGCCGATCGTACTGCTGACCTTCATCCGCATAGTGCTGCCCACCATCCAGCTCGATGCCGAGACGCAGCGCCTCGCAATAGAAATCCAAGACATAGGGTGGCAACGGATGCTGGCGGCGAAACTTGTGCCCAGCCAACTGACGACCACGCAGATGGCGCCAGAGCAGACTCTCGGCATCAGTACCTTCGCGCCTGAGCTGGCGGGCAAATTCGAGCGAGCCGGGTTCGAGCGGGGATTTGCGACGGGGCATGGCAGGAATCCTTTCCTGATGGTCCGTGCAGCCTGGCAGTCCCTCACCCTACGCGGGCCGCCCCGCCCCTCTCCCAGAGGGAGAGGGTGGTCTACCCCAAAGCGCCCTGACACGCCTCCCCTCTCCTTCCGGGAGAGGGGCGGGGGTGAGGGAGTCGGGCAGCCCCGTTACCCCAACAGCCCTAGCAACTTTCCACAATCCACCGCATGCAGATCAGTCAGCTCCGGCCAGGGATTCTCCGGCAGGTTGACCAGTACGCCCTGGGCGCCAGCGGCGCGAGCGCAGTCGAGGTCGAAGCGGTAGTCGCCGACCATCACCAGCGCACTGGGCTGCACCTGCCAGCGCGCCGCCAGGTGCAGAAGGCCGCCCGGGTGAGGTTTGGGCGGCGCCTCGTCGCGGCCGATCACATCGCGCGTCTCGAAACATTGACCCAGACCGATGGCCTCCAGAGTCAGCAAGGCCAGTTCGTGGGCGTTGCGGGTGAGGATGCCGAGGCGGCAGCCGCGCCCATGCAGATGGCGCACCAGCTCGACGGCACCGGGAGCAGCCACCGAGCCAAGCGCCAGCTCGCGTTCGTGCTCCAGCAGCCAGGCATGCTTGGCCGCAGCCTCGTCCGCCGGTAACGCGGCGAGGTGATGGAGGATGTCATCTTCCTGGGGAATGCCCAGCGCGCGCTTGATCGCCGGAAAGTCATGCACGGCCACCGTTAGGGTGCCGTCCATGTCGAACACCCAGTGGCGGCAGCTCTGCAGGGCCGGGGAAACCCTCGTCGTCATTTCCAGTCCTCGCGCAGACGAGTGAGCCCCTCCTGCGCCGACGAGGCCACCAGGCGGCCGCTGCGGTCGAAGATGCTGGCGCGGGAGAAGCCGCGGGCATTGCCCGACCAGGGGCTGTCCATGGCGTACAGCAGCCAGTCGTCCATGCGCAGGTCGCCGTGGAACCACAGCGAGTGGTCGAGGCTGGCCACCTGCATGAACTTCTGGAACACCGACACACCGTGCGGTTGCATCGAGGTGGTGAGCAGGTTGAAGTCGCTGGCGTAAGCCAGCAGCAGCTTGTGCAGCTGCGGCTCGGCGGGCAGCTCGCCGGCGGCGCGGAACCACACGTACTTGACCGGCTCGCAGGGCTGCGGGGCGAAAGGGTTGATACGCGTGACCGGACGAATCTCGATCGGCTTGTCGCTGGTCATGCGCTCGCGCATGCGCTCGGGAATCAGGTGCGCCACCTGGCGCGCCAGCTCGGTTTCCGAGGGCAGGCCCTCGGGGCCGGGCACCTCGGGCATCGCCAGTTGGTGGTGGAAGCCCTCCTCGTCGGCCTGGAAGGAGGCGGCGCAGGTGAAGATCGGCTGGCCCTTCTGGATCGCCGTGACGCGCCGGGTGCTGAAGCTGCCGCCGTCGCGCACGCGGTCAACGCTGTACACCACCGGCAGGCCGGCGTCGCCGGGGCGCAGGAAGTAGCCGTGCAGCGAGTGCACGTGGCGCGCCGGCTCGACCGTCTGGTTGGCGGCGGAGACGCACTGGCCGAGCACCTGGCCGCCGAACAGCTGGCGGAAGCCCAGGTCCTGGCTGCGCCCACGGAACAGGTTCTCCTCGATCTGCTCCATGCTCAGCAGGGACACCAGATCATCCAGCACTTGGCTCATACATCGCTCCTCGGCGGCACACGCAATTCGTCATAGGCCGGCGCGCTGGTGAGGCGTGCGTCCCACACCGCGCGGCCGATAGTGAAATGGTAAAGGCTTTGCCAGCGGCTGTCGGCCAGTTCCAGCAATTCGTGTACCTGATCGTCGAAGAAACAGCCGATGCCGGTGCCAGACAACCCCGCCGCCTCGGCCTCCAGATAGAGCAGCTGACCGATCTGCCCGCACTCCCAGTACAGCCGCGGGTAGCTCCACGGCCCCGCAGCCAGTGCGGCGTCAAACCGCGCCAGCATGGCCAGGGCCAGGCAGCCGTCGCTGGCGATGTCCTGCCCGCAGGAGAGGAAGCCGGCCAGGCCACGCGCGTCGCCTTCGAGCAGGCGGTACAGCGGCAGCGACTCATGGACGCGTTGCCAGCTGAAGTCGCCACGCAACCCTTGCGGCTGCGGCTGACCGTCGCAACGGGCCAGCCAGTAAAGCCCGGGGGCCAGACCCTGCACGCGATGGACGAACAGCAGCAGATCGACCTGCGCCGGCTCGCCGCTCAACGCGAATGGCACCGGCGAGTTGGCGGGCAGCAAACGTCGCAGCCAGGCGAACAGCAGCTCGGCCTGGATGCCAGAGCGGCCATCGAAGGCCTGAGCGCTGCGCCGCCGATGCAGGATCGGCCGCAACGGCAGGCCGGGATTATCGCTGCTACTGTGCCCCCTCGGCGCCTGCCAGTTCGGCGCCGGCAAAGCCGGTGCCCGGCATAGCGCATGCACCCGCATTAGTTCCGGCCACTTGCGGTAATGCCGCGACAGGCGATTGGGCCTGCCATCCAGCGCCAGCGCCACCAGCCCGCGCAGCAGCCCCTCGGATAGAACAAACTCGTCCGTCTGTGCAGGGCCAACCCACAGCAGGCAGTCGCCATGCTCGGCTTCATGGAACCCATCGCGCTCCAGCCCCAGCAGGCCATCCAGGCGCACCTCGGCGACGCCGCGCAGCAGGCGCACCTGCCAGCCCTGAATCGCCGCGGCGATGCCCACACAGGCCAGGGCGTGACCGAGGTCATGCTGGCAATAGCGATAGGCACGCTCGCCGTACTTCCAGGCCTCGCGCCAGGGAATGCTGGCCAGGCCGAGCAGGAAGCCGCCGGCCGGCAGCGCCGCCGCCAACTGCTCGCCCAGTGCCGCCGGCAGCTCGGCGCGCACCTCCAGGCCGTGCGCATCCGCTGCGTAGTGCGCCAGCAACCCTGTCTCCTCGAGGCTGCCCGGCGGCAACAGCAGATACGCCTCGGTCGGGTGCAGGTTGCCGGACGATGGATTGACCCGCAGCGCCCAGCGATTGCCGTCGGCTTCCTTCCAGGCCGACAAGGCCAGGCTGTCGTACAGCAGCTGCGAAAGGCTGGCGCGGTTGAGCGGCTGCGGCGTGCCGATGGGGCCGGCGAAGGGCGCGTCATAGCCCGGCGTCTCCTCCAGCGGGCGCTGCCACAGTTCGATCAGGCGAGCCCCGGCATAGCGGCGGAACGGCGCAGGCTGGGTCGCCCAGTCCAGGTAACCGGGCCCCGGCGCATAGGCGTTGGGCGCATGCTTGCTCAGCGCGTGATAGGCGCGCACCTGTCGTTCAGCGTCCATGCCAGGCCTCCCGGCTGATGCGATAGAGCCAGTGCGGACGCAACGGGTGGCCGACCGGCAGGTGAGGATGCTCGAAGTCGCCGGCCGCATCGCGGCGCATGCCCAGACGCTGCATCAGGCCCCAGGAACGCTGGTTGGCGGGTACGGTAAAGGCCACCACTTCATCCAGCTGTAAATCCTCGAAGGCGAACTGCAGCGCACGCCGCGCCGCCTCCAGCGCATAGCCTTGGCCCCAGTAGGGCGGGGCCAGGCGCCAGCCAATTTCCACCGCCGGCACGAAGGGCACTTCGAAGCCGACCCGCGCCAGGCCGGTAAAGCCGACAAAGGCCGCGTCCTCGCGCCGCTGCAGCGCCCAGAAGGTGAAGCCATGCTCGGCCTGGTGCGCCATCAGCTTGCCGAGCAGCGCGGCGCTGCCGGCGCGGTCCAGGGGCGCGGGGAAATGCGCCATTACCTCGGGGTCAGCGCACAGCGGCGCCAGGGCATCGAGATCGTCCTCGCGCCAGGGCCGCAGGATCAGGCGTTCGCTGCTCAGGGTTGTGCTCATATACTGGGCTCGCCTCGTTTTTCAAATGGCTGCGAGAGTTGTTCATTATGCTGCCGCTGGTCTACCACGACGACTACAGCCCGCCCTTCCCGGCCAACCATCGTTTCCCCATGGAGAAGTTCCGCCTGCTGCGCGACCACCTGGTGGACAGCGGCCTGGTGCGCGACGGCGAGCTGCATCGCCCCGAGATCTGCCCGCCGGACGTGCTCGCCCTGGCCCATTGCCCGGCCTATATCGAGCGCTTCGCCAGCGGCGAGCTGACCCATCAGGAACAGCGCCGTCTCGGCCTGCCCTGGAGCGAGCCGCTGGCCCGGCGTACCGTGCGTGCGGTCGGCGGCTCGCTGCTGGCCGCCGAGCTGGCGCTCAAGCATGGAGTGGCCTGCCACCTGGCCGGCGGCACCCACCACGCGCATTTCGACGAGGCCTCCGGCTTCTGCATCTTCAACGACCTGGCGGTGGTCGCCCGCTACCTGCTGGAGAGCGGGCGCGCCGGCCGGGTGCTGATCTACGACTGCGACGTGCACCAGGGCGATGGCACCGCGCGCCTGCTGGAAAACATACCGGACGCCATCACCGTATCCCTGCACTGCGAGAAGAACTTCCCGACGCGCAAGGCCAGAAGTGACTGGGACATCGGCCTGCCGATCGGCATGGGCGACGCCGACTACCTCAAGGTGGTGCATGACAGCCTCGGCTACCTGCTGGCCCTGTACCAGCCGGACATCGTGCTCTACGACGGCGGCGTCGACGTGCACAAGGACGACGCCCTCGGCTATCTGCAACTGAGCGATGCCGGCATCGCCGCCCGCGACGAGGCGGTGTTCCGCCACTGCCTGGAGCGCGACATCCCGGTGGTCGGCCTGATCGGCGGCGGCTACGACAAGGATCGTGCCGTCCTCGCCCGCCGCCACGGCATCCTTCATCACAGTGCGGCGCGGGTGTTGGCGCAGCTGCGCTAGAATGCCGGCCCGCTCCCCTTAGCCGCGAATCGCCATGCCCACCGACAGCCCGTCCTCCGCTCCCCTGGTTGCCATCATCGGCGGCGGCCCTGCCGGGCTGATGGCCGCCGAAGTGCTGGCCAACGCCGGCGTGCGGGTCGAGCTGTTCGACGCCATGCCTTCGGTCGGGCGCAAGTTCCTCCTGGCCGGGGTCGGCGGCATGAACATCACCCACTCCGAAGCCAAGGCGCCCTTCCTCGCCCGCTACCGCGAGCGCGAGGGCGAAATCGCCGCGCTGCTGGCGGACTTCGATGCCGAAGCCCTGCGCGCCTGGATTCATGATCTCGGCATCGACACCTTCGTCGGCACCTCCGGTCGGGTGTTCCCCACCGACATGAAGGCTGCGCCGCTGCTGCGCGCCTGGCTCAAGCGCCTGCGCGAGTCCGGTGTGGCCATCCACACGCGCAGCCGCTGGCTGGGCTGGGACGAGGCCGGCGCGCTGCGCATCGCCACGCCCGAGGGTGAGCGCCTGGTTACAGCCGATGCCTGCGTGCTGGCCCTGGGCGGCGGCAGCTGGGCGCGCCTCGGTTCGGACGGCGCCTGGGTGCAGTTGCTGGAGCAGCGCGGAGTCGAGGTGTCGCCGCTGCGTCCGGCCAACAGCGGCTTCGAGGTGGCCGGCTGGAGCGAGCACCTGCGCGGCAAGTTCGCCGGCGCGCCGCTGAAGAACGTCACCCTGGCGCTGGACGGCGAGGCGCCACGGCGTGGCGAGTTCGTCCTCACCGAGCACGGCATCGAGGGCAGCCTGGTCTACGCGCTGTCCGCTGCCATCCGCCAGTGCCTCGAGCAGCACGGCAGCGCACAGGTGTATCTGGATCTGCAGCCGGAGCGCTCGCTGGAGAAGGTCACTGCGCTGCTGAGCAAGCCGCGCGGCTCCGCGTCCATGGCCAAGCACCTGCACCGCCAGCTCGGCCTGGACGGTGCCAAGGCCGCCCTGCTGCGCGAGCTGACCCCGCCTGCGGATTTCGCCGATATGAACCGCCTGGCCCGCGCGATCAAGGCGCTGCCGATCGAGCTGCTGCGCACCCGCCCGCTGGACGAAGCCATCTCCAGCGCCGGTGGCGTGACCTTCGAGGCGCTGGAGCAGAACCTGATGCTGCGCGCCCTGCCCGGCACCTTCTGCGCCGGCGAGATGCTCGACTGGGAGGCACCGACCGGCGGCTACCTGCTCACCGCCTGTTTCGCCAGTGGCCGCGCGGCCGGGCTGGGCGCGCTGGCGTGGCTGCGGGGCGCAGGATCAGAACAGTCTTAAGATCTCCTTAAGGCCCGTCCTAGAGGGGTTCAGCTTCGCTTAAGTGAAGCCCGATAAGGTTGTCTCCAGCACTTCTGGAGGACCTTGAAATGAACAAGACCGCACTCTCTTTCGCCCTGGCGGGCATCTCGGCATTGCCGGCCATCAGCCAGGCCCGCGAAATCAACCTGACCACCACCCTGCAGGAATACCGCGGCAACGAAGCCTACCTGGCGATCTATGTCACCGATGCCCAGGGCGTCTACCAGCGCACGCTGTGGGTAGCCGGCAAGAAGGCCAAGTACTACCGGCATCTGCGTGACTGGGCCCAGGGCGGCGGCAACCGGCCGGCGGAGTTCGACGGCCTGACCGGCGCCAGCGTCGGCAGCGGCGAAACCCTGGAGGTCGCCGTCGAACTGGAAGACGCCCTGATCGATGCCGGCTACCAGATCCGCATCGACACCGCCGTGGAAGACAAGCGCGACAACCGTGGCGAAATCCAGGTACCGCTGTCCAGCCAGGCGACCAGCGTCAAGGGTGGCGGGCAGGGCTACATCGACAGCTTCGGCTATACGTTCTGACCCCGGAGCCCCCCCATGTCGCAGCGCATCCATCTGTATCTCAGCCTGGCCCTCGGTCTCCTCCTCATGCTCTCGGCGGCCAGCGGCCTGGTGCTGTCCGCCAGCGTGCTGAACGGGCACCTGCAGGCTCCCGCGAGCGAGATGCAGTCGGTCGGTCAGGTCGCCGAGCGCCTGGTGCAACAGTTGCCGAACATCGAGCGCCTGGAACGGGCGCCCGACGGTGAACTGCGGGCCACCCTCGCTACGGCAGAGGGCAGCGATCAGGTAAGGGTCGACCCGCTCACGGCAGCGGTCATCGGCCCGTACCAGCCTTCGGCAACCCTGAGCTGGGTCCGTGACCTGCATCGCGAGCTGTTGCTGGGTTCCGCCGGGCGCTGGCTAAGCGGTCTAGCCGCGCTGGCCCTGCTGGCGCTGGCCGTGAGCGGCGCCTGGCTGCTGGCCCGGCGCCTGGGCGGCTGGCATCGGTTGCTGCTGCCGATCAAGCCGGGCCAGGGCCTGGCGCACTGGCACAGCGTGGTGGCGCGCTGGGCGCTGCCGGTGCTGCTGGTCAGCGCCGGCAGCGGCCTCTATCTCGCCGGCAGTAGCCAGGGCTGGATCAACGACGGCCAGGACGTGGAGCTGGCCTACCCCGAGAGCGTCGACGCCGCGCCGGCGGCGGCGCCGGGCACCCTGTCGGCCCTGCGCAATCTGGCGCTGCAGGACCTGCGCGAACTGGAGTTCCCCAGCGCCAACCAGGCCAGCTACTTCACCGTCCGCACGGCGACCGGCGAGGGCTTCGTCAACGCAGGCAGCGGCAACTGGATCAGCTACCAGCCCCATGGGCCGGCGCGCCAGCTGTACGAGACGATGTACGAGCTGCATACCGCCGCCGGCTCGCCGATGTGGTCACTGATCCTCGGCGCCGCCAGCCTGGCATGCCTGTTCCTCGGCATCACCGGCACCTTCGCCTGGTGGCGGCGCCAGCGTCAGTCGCGGAGCGTTGCCGGCAACAGCCAGGCTCAACAGGCCGAGGCCATCCTCCTGGTCGGCAGCCAGAGCGGCAGCACCTGGGACTACGCCCGCCAGCTGCATGAGCAACTGGCGGCCAGCGGCATGTCGGTGCACAGCGCCAGCATGAACCAGCTGCAGCCCAGCTACCCGCAGGCCAGATACCTGCTGATCCTCACTGCCACCCATGGCGACGGCCAGGCGCCGCAGTCGGCCTCGGCATTCCTCCAGCGCCTGGCCCAGAGCCGGCTGGCGCCGGAGTTGCAGGCGGCGGTCCTGGGCCTTGGCGATAGCCGCTTCCAGCACTTCTGCGGCTATGCCGCGCAGGTCGAGGAACAGCTGTGCGCGCTGGGCATCAAGCCGCTCCTGGCGCTGCACAAGGTCGATCGCGGCAATCCTGGTGACCTCGACCTGTGGGCTCAGCGCCTGGGCCGCGCGCTGGACATCGACCTCAAGCTGATAGCGGTGCAGTCCACCCCGTCCCTGCAGCCGCTGCGCCTGCTGAGCCGCGAAGTCTTTGGCGAAGCCGACGAGGCGCCGGCTGCCATCCTGCGCTTTGCGCTCGATGCCGGGCAGCCGCCGGCACACTTTGCCCCCGGCGATCTGCTGGCCATTAGCCCGGGCCCCGGACTGGCGCCACGCTACTACTCGATCGCCAGCGCCGATGAAGACGGCGCGGTGGAAATCTGCGTACGCCGGCAGCCACAGGGGCTCTGTTCTACGCTGCTGCACGAGCTGCCGGTCGGCGCGCGCGTCCAGGGCTTCCTCCAGCCGCACCCGGACTTCCGCCCCGATGCCGGCCAGCATCCGCTGATCCTGGTAGGGGCCGGCACCGGCCTGGCACCGCTGATCGGCTTCGCTCGCAAGAACCTCGCGCAGCGTCCGTTGCACCTCTACTGGGGTGGTCGCCATGCACAGGCGGGCTTCCCCTATCAGGCCGAACTGCAGGAGTGCCTGGCCGATGGCCGCTTGACCCGGCTGGGCCTGGCCTTCTCCCAGGGCCCCGCGGCGATGTACGTGCAGGATCGCCTGCGCCAGGACGCTGCCGAACTGCAGCGGCTGCTGGCCCAGGGCGCGCAGATACTGGTGTGCGGCTCCAGAGAGATGGCGGCCGGCGTGCGCACCGTGGTGGAAACGCTGCTGGCCGGCCAGGGCGGCAGCGTCGAACAATTGAAGCAACAGGGCAGGTACCGCGAAGATGTCTACTGAACAGCGCTACAGCCTCAGCGGCGCGACCATGGGCACGCGCTACAGCGCCGTGTTCTATGCCGCAGAGAGCATCGACCAGTGCACCCTGCAGGCCGAGCTGCAACAGGCGGTCGACCGCGTCGACCGGCAGATGTCGACCTGGCAGGCCGACTCCGATCTGATGCGCCTCAACGCCGCGCCGCCGGGCCAGTGGGTCGAGCTGCCGGAAGAGCTGCTGTGGGTGCTGGCAACCGCCCTGCAGATTGGCGAACAGTCCGGCGGCGCCTTCGATATCGGCGTCGGCGCTCTGGTCAGCGCCTGCGGCTTCGGTCCGCAGGCCGCCACCGAGCAGCTACCGCCGCGGCCACCGCGCGCATGTGAGGCGCTGGAGCTGGATGTGCCACGGCGCGCGGCGCGCACGCACAGCCGCATCAGCCTGGACCTCAACGGTATCGCCAAGGGCTTCGCCGTCGACCAGCTGGCGCGCTGCCTGCGAGAACACGGCGTGCACGACTTCCTGGTGGGCATCGACGGCGAGATGCGTGCCGCCGGGCACAAGCCCGACGGCAGCGCCTGGGCGGTAGCCCTGGAGAAGCCGCTGCGCGGCCGCCGCGAAGTGCTCGGAGCCCTGGAGCTGACGGATGCCTCGATTGCCACCTCCGGCGACTACCGGCACTGGCGCGAACGCGACGGCACCAGCGTCTCGCACACCATGGACCCGCACAGCGGTGCACCGCTGCTGTCGCCGCTGACCTCGGTCTCGGTCATCTGCACCAGCTGCATGCATGCCGACGCCTGGGCCACCGCCCTATTGGTGCTGGGCGTCGAAGCCGGCTCGCGGATGGCGCGGGCGCGGGGCCTGAGCGCGATCTTCGTGGTGCGTGAAGGCGATGCACTGCGCGAGGTGCTGGTCGGCTTCTGAGCTGCGGCGCTCCGGCGTGATGCTCGACTGAGGCGCCCAGCGGCGGCGACCTGCTTTGCCGGTGGCCAGGCTGGGTGCGTTGCAGTAGCTCAACAGGTAGCCCGGATGCAATCCGGGAAGCAGGCAACTCCGGTCCCGGATTGCATCCGGGCTACGGACTGTCCTCTGGCCATGGACAGAGGACAGTCCCATTAGGAGTACCGCCGACATGGGGCCGGCTCCAGCGCATTACCCTTTCCCCCGGCCCCTCTCCCGCAAGCGGGAGAGGGGAGCACGACAGGAATCGCCCTCCAGTGACGCCGATACGAAATCTGCCGCCGGTAGCGGTCCTTGGCGCCGAAGGAAATTCGGGCGACGACTGACATCCCCTCTCCCATTTATGGGAGAGGGCTAGGGAGAGGGCCGAGGCTACCCCGCCCTCTCCCGCGAAGTGCCGTCAGCCCACCGCCGGCAAAGGCGCCTCCAACGGCGTCACCGTCACCCGCACGTCCGGGTCGTGGCTGCCGCCGCCGAGGATCACCCCGCGCAGCGGCGACACATCGGCGAAGTCGCGGCCCCAGCCGAGGGTGATGTGTTCCAGGTTGGGCAGCAGGTTGTTGGTCGGGTCGAAGTCGACCCAGCCCTGGCGTGGGCAGTACAGCGAGATCCACGCGTGCGAGGCGTCGGCGCCGATCAGGCGGGGCTGGCCGGGTGGTGGCTGGGTCAGCAGGTAGCCACTGACATAGCGCGCGGCCAGGCCCTGCGAGCGCAGGCAGGCGAGCATCAGGTGGGCGAAGTCCTGGCACACGCCACGGCGCTGTTCCAGCACCTGCACCAGCGGCGTCGCCACCTGGGTGGCGGCGGCATCGAAGGTGAATTCGCGGAAGATCTTCTGCATCAGCAGCTGCGCCGCACGCAGCAGCGGCCGGCCGGGAGCGAAGCAGTCGGCGGCGTAGTCGGCGAACAGCCGCTTGAGGTGCACGTAGGGCGACTGGAAGCGGTAGCGCGCGGCCTCCAGCAGCTCCGGGGCCAGCGGCTGGCCGGAGTAGCCGAGCGCCGCAACCACGCTTTCCCAGGCCGGCGAGTCGTCCAGCACCAGGCTGTCGCGGGCCAGGACCTCGACGCGCAGGCTGGCAATCACGCGCAACTGCTCGTGCGGGCGCTCGAAGACCAGGCGGGTCAGCGGATTGCCAAACGTATCGAGGCCGTCCTGGCGCGCGGTCGGCTGCGGGGTGACGGTCAGGTGCCGCTCCTGGCACAGCTGCCGGGCGCAGTCGCGCGGCCACAGGTGGGCCAGCTGCTGGGCCAGGGACACCGGCGCCGAGTAGCGGTAGTGGGTATCGTGCAGGACTTGGTACAGGGCGCGTTTCATGAGGAAAGTGTCCCGCGGCTGGCATCGACATGCACGAAAAAGCGCAGCGCCAGTTGGTCGGAGACCCGCCCGGAGACCTCGGCGATCTGCAGCAGCAGGTCGGCCAGGCCTCCGAGCACCGCGCGCTGCCCGGAACTGCCGAACAGCGGGCTCTCCAGGCTGCCCAGGCGGAAAGCGGCTAGCTTGCTCGCCAGCTCGCCCAGGGTGGGGCCGGCGCGGAAGTCGAAGCCCTCCTCCAGGCGCTCCAGCGAGCGCAGCAACTGGCGCAGCTGGAACAGCACCGCATGCGGGTTCTGCTCGTCGAGCAGCAGCAGGTCGAGCACCGGGATCAGCTGCGGCGCGGCCAGGTAGCGGGTGCGGTAGGTGATGATGCTGTTGCCCAGCTCCAGCAGCCACTCCAGCGCCGACTGGTCCTGTGCCGCGTGGCTGCGCAGCAGCCCGGCGACGCTCTCGCAGAGGAACTGCAGGCGCTCGATGCAGCGGCCGATCATGAGGAAGCGCCAGCCGTCGTCGCGGGTCATGTCATCCAGGGCGAAGCCGGACAGCGCCGCCAGCGACATCAGCAGGCGATCGAGAAAATCCAGCAGCTCGCCGAAGTCGGCGGGCTGCCCTTCCAGGGCCTGGGCCTCGCGCTGCAGCTCCACCAGCGCCTGCCAGTTGGCCTGGGACAGCTTGCCGCGCACGCTGCCGGCCGCCCACTGCAGGCGCTGCAGGTTGGCGCGCAGGCTGGTCGGCCAGTCGGCACCGAACAACGCCTGCTGCAGGCGGGCCTGCAGCGAGCCGCTGGCCGCGCCGGGCAGCAGGCCGAGGCCTTCGGCCAGGGCCAGCGCAGCCTGCAGGGCCTGTGGATCATCGTCATCGTCGACATAGCGCTCCAGCAGGATGCGCAGCAGGCGCGCGCTGTCCTCGCAGCGCTCGCCGTAGCGGCCGAACCAGAACAGGTTCTCCACTACCCGCGATGGCAGGTAGGGGTCGCTGCGCACCAGATCGGCCACTCCGAGCGGACGCAGCCATTGCCAGGGCTCGCCGCCGGGGTGGCGCTCGCCGAGCACCCAGGTGTCCTTGCTGGCGCCGCCGCGCTGCATCGATACCACCTCGGCATCGGCATCGGCCGCCACGCGGGTCAGGCCACCGGGCAGCACCCGGTAACCTTCGGCACTGGCCACGGCAAACACGCGCATGCCGATGGCGCGCGACGCCAGGCCGCCCTCCTCGGCCAGCCACACCGGTGCCTGCGACAGCTGGGCGCGAGCCTGTGCCACGTAAGCATAGGGACGGCTGCGGATGCGCTCGGCCAGCGCGCTGCGCTGCGCCTCGTCGAGGTCGCGGGCGAATACCGGGGCGAAGCTCTGCGAGGGGAAGCTGGGGCGCACCAGTAGCTCGTCGAGCTTGTCCAGCGCCTCGTCCAGCACCGGCGCCTCGCCGCACCACCAACTGGCGATGGAGGGCAGCAGCAGCTCCTCGCCGAGCAGTTTCTCGGCAATCGCCGGCAGGAAGCCAGGCAGGCCCGGCGATTCCAGCACGCCGCTGCCGAGGGCATTGGCGACCAGCACGTTGCCCTGGCGCACCGCCTCCAGCAGGCCGGGCACGCCGAGGGCGGAGTCGGTGCGCAGCTCCAGCGGGTCGCAGTAGTCGTCGTCCAGCCGGCGCAGCACGGCATGCACGCGGCGCAGGCCAGCCAGGGTTTTGAGGTAGAGCTTGGCGTCGCGCACAGTCAGGTCGCTGCCCTCGACCAGCGGATAGCCGAGCTGGCGCGCCAGGTACAGGTGCTCGAAGTAGCTCTCGTTGAAGCGACCGGGGGTGAGCAGCACCACCAGCGGCGTCTCGCCGCCATCTACAGGCGCCTGGCGGGCCAGGGTGTCCTGCAGGGTGCGGAAGAAACCGGCCAGGTACTGCACGCGCAGATCACGGTACAGCTCGGGGAAGGCGCGCGAGAGGATCTGCCGGTTCTCCAGCGCATAGCCGGCACCCGACGGCGCCTGGGTACGGTCGGCGGTGACCCACCAGCGGCCGTCCGGCGCACGGGCCAGGTCCACGGCATACAGGTGCAGGAAGGTACCGCCCGGCGGCTGCACGCCCTGGCAGGGCCAGAGAAAGTTGTCGTGGCCGAACACCAGCTCGCTCGGCAGCAGGCCGTCGGCGAGCAGCTGCTGCGGGCCGTACAGGTCGGCCAGCACGGCGTTGAGCAGGCCGGCACGCTGGGCCACGCCGGCGGCGATCTGCTGCCACTCGTCGGCGGGGATCAGGTTGGGCAGCAAGTCCAGCTCCCAGGGGCGGTCGGCGCCCTCCGGGTCGGCGTAGACGTTGTAGGTCACGCCGTTTTCCTGAATCTGCCGCGCCAGCGTGGCCTGGCGCTGCTGCAGCTGCGCCGGGGTGCTGCGCTGCAGCTGGTCGAGCAGGCGCCGCCAGTGCGGACGCACCTGGCCCTGGGCATCGAGCAGTTCGTGGTAGGCCGCGTGGGGGCGCGGGTAATCGGCAAGCAGGTCAGGCATGGCAGGCTCTATCAGGCGCAGGACTCCCCTCGCCCATTTATGGGAGAGGGGCCGGGGGAGAGGGTGGTCGACAGCCCTCTCCCCAACCCTCTCCCGCAAGCGGGAGAGGGAGCTAAACGCGGCGCAAATCCAAAGTCATGGGCAGTTCATTATTGTTGATCGGCTCGCTCAGCGTCTGCTCGCCCGGGCTGTGCCCGTGGCGGAAGAACCGCGCCAGGCGCCGGCTCTCGGCCGCGTAGGCATTCACCGGCAGCGCCTCGAAATTGCGCCCGCCGGGATGCGCCACATGGTACTGGCAACCGCCAAGCGAGCGCTGCATCCAGGTATCCACCAGGTCGAACACCAGCGGCGCGTGCACGCCGATGGTCGGCTGCAGGCAGCTGGCGGGCTGCCAGGCGCGGTAGCGTACGCCGCCGACGAACTCGCCGACCTTGCCGGTGGGCCGCAGCGGTACCGGCACGCCGTTGCAGGTGAGCAGGTAGCGGTCCGGGGCCAGGCCGGCGAGGCGCACCTGCACCCGCTCCAGCGAGGAATCCACATAGCGCACGGTACCGCCGACGGCTCCCTCCTCGCCCAGCACATGCCAGGGTTCCAGGGCCTGGCGCAGCTCCAGGTCGATGCCCTTCACCGCGTAGTCGCCCAGCTTGGGGAAACGGAACTCCAGGTGCGGGGCGAACCACTCGGCGCGTAGCGGGTAGCCGGCGGCATTCAACTCCTGGATGACGTCGGCGAAGTCCTGCTCGACGAAATGTGGCAGCAGGAAGCGGTCGTGCAGCTCGGTGCCCCAGCGCGCCAGGCGCGGCGGACGGTAAGGCTCGTGCCAGAAGCGCGCGACCAGGGCGCGCAGCAGCAGTTGCTGGGCCAGGCTCATGCGTGCATGCGGCGGCATCTCGAAGGCGCGCAGTTCGAGCAGGCCGAGGCGGCCGCTGGCGCTGTCCGGCGAGTACAGCTTGTCGATGCAGAACTCGGCGCGGTGGGTATTACCGGTCACGTCCACCAGCAGGTGGCGCAGCAGGCGGTCGACCAGCCAGGGCGGGCACTCGCGGCCCGGCTCGGGCATCTGCGCAAAAGCGATCTCCAACTCGTAGAGCGCGTCGTTGCGCGCCTCGTCCACCCGTGGCGCCTGCGAGGTCGGGCCGATAAACAGGCCGCTGAACAGGTAGGACAGCGACGGGTGGTTGTGCCAGTAGCTGATCAGGCTGCGCAGCAGGTCCGGACGGCGCAGGAACGGCGACTCCGCCGGCGTGGCGCCGCCGAGGACGAAGTGGTTGCCACCGCCGGTGCCGGTATGGCGGCCGTCGAGCATGAACTTCTCGCTGGAGAGGCGCGACAGCCGCGCCGCCTCGTAGAGAAACTCGGTACGTTCGACCAGCTCGTCCCAGCTCGCCGCCGGGTGGATATTCACCTCGATCACGCCCGGGTCCGGGGTGACGCGGAAATGGGTCAGGCGCGGGTCGGCCGGCGGCTCGTAGCCCTCCAGCAGCACCGGGCAGCGCAGTTCGCGGGCAGTGGCCTCGATGGCGGCGACCAGTTCCAGGTAGTCGTCCAGGCGCTGCAGCGGCGGCATGAACAGGTACAGGCGCCCGTCGCGTGGCTCGGCACACAGCGCGGTACGCACCACGCCACCGGCCGACTCGAACAGCCCTGGCGCCGCCGACCCCTCGCCCTCGGCCGGCTTGCCGTGGCCATTGTCCGGGTGCAGCGGGGTGCGCAGCTGCTGCTGGATGCTCTGCCGGCTCGGTAGCGGCGGGAAAGGCTGGTGCGGGTCCTGCGGCGTGACGTAGGGGTAGTCCAGCTCACCGACCCAGGGTTGCGAGTCCAGCGGCAGGCGGTAGCCCAGCGGCGAATCGCCAGGGATCAGCCGGCAGTGCTCGTCGCGCAGGAACCAGGGGCCGGTCAGCCAGGCATCATCGTCGGCGCTGCGCATCAGCGGCAGGACCTGTCCGACCACCTCGCCGAGACCGCGGCAGAACACCTTGCGCAGGCGCTCACGCTCCAGCGGGTCACTCAGACGCGCATCCTCCGGGGTGACGTTGGCCGGCAGGCGGCGCTCGCGCCACAGGTAATAGAGCCAGTCCTCATAGGCCGGGAACACATGCTCGGCGGACAGCCCCAGGCGCCCGGCGAGGCTGGCCAGGAAGCGCGCAGCCAGGCGTGCGTCGGCGCCGTAGTAGCGGGTTTCGTCGGCATACAGCGCCGGGTCCTGCCAGATCGGCTCGCCGTCCTTGCGCCAGAAGCAGTTGAGCGACCAGCGTGGCAGCTGCTCGCCCGGATACCACTTGCCCTGACCGAAATGCACCAGGGCGTGGGGCGCATAGTGCGCGCGCAGGCGATGGAACAGCTCGGCAGCCAGGCGGCGCTTGTTCGGCCCCATGGCGGCGGTGTTCCACTCGGCGTCATCCGGGTAGTCGAGCGCGACGAAGGTCGGCTCGCCACCCATGGTCAGGCGCACATCGCCGTAGGCCAGCTCGGCATCGACCTGGCGACCGACGCTGAGGATGTCGCGCCACTGCTCGTCGCTGTAGGGCTTGGTGACCCGCGGCGCCTCCCAGATGCGCTGCACGCGCATGTCGTGCTCGAACTCGCACTCGCATTCGTCGAGCACCCCGCTGATCGGCGCCGCCGAGGACGGCTCAGGGCTGCAGGCCAGCGGCACATGCCCTTCGCCGGCGAACAGGCCGGAGGTCGGGTCGAGACCGATCCAGCCAGCGCCGGGCAGGTAGACCTCGCACCAGGCGTGCAGGTCGGTGAAATCCTGCTCGGTGCCGCTGGGACCGTCGAGGGCTTTGACGTCGGCCGTGAGCTGGATCAGGTAGCCGGACACGAAACGCGCCGCCAGCCCCAGGTGGCGCAGTAGCTGCACCAGCAGCCAGGCCGAATCGCGGCACGAGCCGGAAGCGAGCTGCAGCGTCTCTTCCGGGGTCTGCACGCCCGGCTCCATGCGGATCAGGTAGCGGATGTCCTGCGCCACGCGCTGGTTGAGCGCCACCAGAAAATCGACACTGGGCGTGGGCTTGCGATCGATCCCGGCCAGGTAGCGGGCAAACAGCGGCCCGCCGGCCTCCGTGACCAGGTAGGGCGCCAGCTCGCGCTGCTCGGCCTCGACATAGGCGAAGGGGATCTTCTCGGCATGTGGCTCGAGAAAGAAGTCGAAGGGGTTGAACACCGCCATCTCGGCAACCAGGTCGACCGTGACCTTGAGCTCTTCGGTCTTCTCGGGGAACACCAGGCGCGCCAGGTAGTTGCCCTGCGGGTCCTGCTGCCAGTTGACGAAGTGCTCGCCAGGCCAGACCTGCAGGGCATAGGAAAGGATGCGCGTGCGGCTGTGCGGCGCCGGGCGCAGGCGAACCACCTGCGGGCCAAGGTTGATCGGGCGATCGTAGCGGTAATGCGTGACGTGCTGCAGTGCGACATGAATCGACACGGCGTGCCTCCTGCGAGCCAGGGCGATACCTGCAAGGGGCAAGACTTGTGCCACCGCCATTGACCGGGATCAACGAGGCCCCGACCGTGGCGGGCAAGATCGGCAAAAACAACGAAGGGAGCAGGACCGCATGACCTTCATGCCGTGGACGCAAGCGCTCGAGGTGGGGATAGCAGAGATCGACGAACAGCACCGCTGGCTGGTGGAACAGACCAACGCGCTGCACCAGGCCCTGGAGGGCGAGGCTCCGCGGGAGCAGGTGGGCGCGCTGCTGGAGGGGCTGATGGATTACGTGATGAACCACTTCATCGTCGAGGAGCACCTGTTCATCCGCCTGGGCTACCCGGACACCGAGGCCCACCAGGCGCAGCACAACCTGTTCAGCGGCCAGGTGATGAGCCTGCTGTCACGCCACGACTGCGGCGAAACGGTCGGTGCGGAAACCCTGGAACTGCTCAAGGACTGGCTGACCCACCACATCCTCAAGGTGGACAGGGCCTACGTGGCGCATTTCCGCGCCCACGGCCTGGGCTGAGGGCCGCGCGCACCAGAAAGGTGCGCGCAAGCACCCGCAGACTCAGCGCGGGGCAACCGGACGCCTGGACGGTTTCTTGTCCTTGCCGGCGCCGGCCTTCTCCGCCTTGCGCCGCGCCTCGGCGGCCGCCTTGGCCTGCTCGCGCTTGTCCCAGCTCTTGCTGCCGTCGCTGCCACGCGGCGGCAGGCCGGTGTGCTGGGTGAGGATGCGCCCGACCGTCTTGCCCTTGTCGCCGCCGACCTTCTTGCTGCCCGCTGGCGTCGAGTTCTTGCGCCGCGCGCTCTGGTACTCATCGGTCTGCGGCTGGTAGGTCGGGATCAGCTGGTGTTTGCCATTGCCGATCAGGTCA
Source organism: Pseudomonas stagnisoli (assembly GCF_048595745.1). NCBI lineage: Bacteria > Pseudomonadati > Pseudomonadota > Gammaproteobacteria > Pseudomonadales > Pseudomonadaceae > Pseudomonas > Pseudomonas stagnisoli. Next base: position 826,694 of record NZ_CP184361.1, on the reverse strand, counting down.
CTGCGCCCCATGCGCTCCAGCGCCTCACGCAGCAGCGGCCAGTTCTTCGGATCGTGGTAGCGCAGGAAGGCCTTGTGCAGGCGGCGCTGCTGCTCGCTCTTGACGATGGTCACGCCGTCGCTCTTGTAGGTGACCTTGCGCAGCGGGTTCTTGCCCGAGTGATACATGGCGGTGGCCGACGCCATCGGCGACGGATAGAAGGCCTGCACCTGGTCGGCGCGGAAGTCGTTGCGCTTGAGCCACAGGGCGAGGTTCATCATGTCCTCGTCGGTCGTCCCCGGATGGGCGGCGATAAAGTACGGGATCAGGTACTGCTCCTTGCCCGCCTCCTTGGAGTACTTCTCGAACATGCGCTTGAACTTGTCATAGCTACCGATACCGGGCTTCATCATCTGATTCAGCGGGCCTTCCTCGGTATGCTCCGGGGCGATCTTCAGGTAACCACCGACGTGGTGGGTGACCAGCTCCTTGACGTACTCCGGCGACTCCACGGCGAGGTCGTAGCGCAGGCCGGAGGCGATCAGGATCTTCTTCACGCCCGGCAGGGCGCGCGCCTTGCGGTACAACTCGATCAGTGAGCTGTGGTCGGTGTTCAGGTTCGGGCAGATGCCGGGGAACACGCACGATGGCTTGCGGCACGCCGATTCGATTTCCGGGCTCTTGCAGGCGATGCGGTACATGTTGGCGGTCGGCCCGCCGAGGTCGGAGACCACGCCGGTAAAGCCGGGCACCTTGTCGCGCATCTCCTCGATCTCGCGGATGATCGATTCGTGCGAGCGGTTCTGGATGATGCGGCCCTCGTGCTCGGTGATCGAGCAGAAGGTGCAGCCGCCGAAGCAGCCGCGCATGATGTTGACCGAGAAGCGGATCATCTCGTAGGCCGGGATCTTCTCCTTGCCGTACGCCGGGTGCGGCACGCGCGCATAGGGCATGCCGAACACATAGTCCATTTCCTCGGTGGTCATCGGGATGGGCGGCGGGTTGAACCACACGTCCACCTCGCCATGCTTCTGCACCAGGGCGCGGGCGTTGCCCGGGTTGGTCTCCAGGTGCAGCACGCGGTTGGCGTGGGCGTAGAGCACCGGGTCGTTGCGTACCTTCTCGAAGGACGGCAGGCGGATCACGGTCTTGGCGCGGGTCATCTTCGGGCTGGGCAGCAGTTCGACGACCTTGGCCTCGTTGGGATCCTCAAACGCCGCCTCGCCCTTCTGCTGCTCGATGGCGCAGGCGGCGGTGTCCTGGGTGTTCACATAGGGGTTGATGATCTTGTCGACCTTGCCCGGACGGTCGATGCGGGTGGAGTCCACCTCGTACCAGCCTTCCGGCGTATCGCGGCGGATAAAGGCGGTGCCGCGCACGTCGGTGATCTGCTCGACCTTCTCACCGAAAGCCAGGCGCTGGGCGATCTCGACCACGGCGCGTTCGGCGTTGCCATACAGCAGGATGTCGGCGGTGGCGTCCATCAGGATCGATCGGCGCACCTTGTCCTGCCAGTAGTCATAGTGGGCGATGCGGCGCAGTGAGGCCTCGATGCCGCCGAGGATCACCGGGGTCTCGCTGTAGGCTTCCTTGCAGCGCTGGCTGTACACCAGGCTGGCGCGGTCCGGGCGTTTGCCGGCGACGCCGCCCGGGGTGTAGGCGTCGTCGCTGCGGATCTTCTTGTCCGCGGTGTAGCGGTTGATCATCGAGTCCATGTTGCCCGCCGCCACGCCGAAGAACAGGTTGGGCTGGCCGAGCTTCATGAAGTCGTCTTTCGAGCGCCAGTCCGGCTGCGCGATGATGCCGACGCGGAAGCCCTGGGCTTCCAGCAGGCGGCCAATGATGGCCATGCCGAAGGACGGGTGATCGACGTAGGCATCACCGGTGACGATGATGATGTCGCAACTGTCCCAGCCGAGTTGATCCATCTCTTCCCGGCTCATCGGCAGGAAAGGTGCGGGACCGAAACACTCGGCCCAGTACTTCGGGTAGTCGAACAGCGGCTTGGCGGCTTGCATATTTTTTGATCAGGCGGACTCTCACGGGGGCGCGGAATATAGCACAAAAAATATACAGAGTCCGACCGAAACGCTCTGGTGTTTATCGACGTTAGTCACCGCATATTTGTGATCACAGTCACTTCCATGGCTATACTCCAGCATGATTGCCAATTGCCAGCCACCAGGGCCAACAAGGAGTCACCATGGTGCGTTTCCCCGTTCTGCGTGCGCTGCTCGTGCTGCTGTGCATCAGCCTGGCCGCCGGCCAGCTACGCGCCGCGCCAATAGAGCTGCGGAGTGACGCCAGCGGGCAATCGCTGAACGGGCACATCGAGCTGCTGGAGGATGTTGAAGGCACGCTGAGCATCGCCGACATGGCCGACCCGGCCATTCAGCAGCGTTTCGCCCCGGCCAACGGCCGCGCCAGCGTCGGCCAGAACCCCAACCCCTGGTGGATCAAGCTGCAGTTGCAGCGCGGCGCCGAGGCGCCTGCGCGCTGGTGGCTGGAAATCGGCGCAGTGACCCAGCTCGACCTGCAGCTGTACAGCCCCGACGGCCAGGGCGGCTGGATACAGCGGCAGTCCGGCGAACGGGTCAGCTTCGCCGAAGGGCGCGACCACCCCTATCGACGCATAGTGCTGGAGCTGCCGGAGTTGGGCACGACACCCACCACCTTTTACCTGCGCAGCTTTGACCCGGCCGGCAACTCCTTTCCGTTGCGGGTCTGGCAACTGGAAGACCTGGATCACCAGGCGATCAGCGAAAACCTGGGTCTGGGCCTGATCTACGGCATCATCGCCGCCCTGCTGCTGTACAACCTGTTCATCTACTTCACCCTGCGCGACAACGCCTACTTCTGGTACGTACTGACCACCGCCGGCGCCCTGCTGATGATCGTCAGCATGAGCGGCCATGGCTTCCAGTACCTGTGGCCGGAGGGCCCGGTGCCGTTCTGGCTGGACCGCGTCACCCTGCCTTCGCTGTGGGGCTTCTGTGCCTGCCGCTTCACCCAGACGCTGCTGCAGACCCGCCAGCACGTGCGCTGGGCGCACCATCTGCTGAGTTTTGCCTGTGTCTGCTATGTCATCGCCGTGACCCTGGAAGGCCTCGGCCAGCGCAACCTGGCCGCCTGGCTGATCGCCCTGCTGTCACTCACCAGCATCCCGGCGGCACTCGGCTCGGCACTGGTGCGCTGGCGTCAGGGCTACTTTCCCGCCCTGCTCTACCTGTGCGGCTACGGCCTGATCCTCGGCAGCATCAGCCTGGCCCTGATGCGCTCTACCGGCCTGGTGCAGCCGGCCACCTGGAATGCCTATGTCTTCCCGTTGGCCGTGGCGGCCGAGTCGATCCTGTTCTCCTTCGCCCTGGCCTACCGCATCCAGATGCTCAAACAGGAGAAGGCCGAGGCCTTGCAGCAGGCAGACCGCGAAAAAGGTGCACGCCTCGCACAAATGCAGGCCAGCGCCGATGACCTGCAGGAGGCGGTACGTTTGCGCACCGCCGAACTGGCCCTGGCCAACCAGCAGCTATGCGAACGCGAACAGCGCCTGCAGCATGCGGCCTTCCATGATCCGCTGACCGAGCTGCCAAACCGCCGCTACCTGATCGAGCGTGCCGAAGTGGCACTGGCCGATGCCCAACGCCGAGGGGAGTCGGTGGCGCTGATGCTGGTCGACCTGGATCACTTCAAGCCGATCAACGACCGCTATGGCCACGATGCCGGCGACCTGATGCTGCGCACCATCGGCCATCGCCTGCGCGAACACGTACGCACCAATGACATGGTGGCACGCCTGGGGGGCGATGAATTCGCTGTACTGGTCTGCGGCCCCGACGCCCAGCAACACACGCAGGAGATCGCCAACCGCCTCCTCGCCGAGCTGTCGCGACCGGTGCTCTACGGCGCCAACCGCCTGGCCGTGACCATCAGCATCGGCGCCGCCTTCTATCCCCAGCACGCACTGCAGTTCGCCGGTCTCTACAAGGCTGCAGACGAGGCCATGTACCGGGCCAAGCAAAAAGGCCGCTCGGGCTTCGTGCTGCAGGGCTGCGACGGCGAGTTGAGCCCGCAGACCTGCCTGATACTGGATGTGCTCAAGGTACCCAGCGGGCTGAGCTGAACGCGATCAGGCCTTGTAGCGGCGTGGCACACGCGCCGTGACCTTGGTCAGCAGCTCGTAGCCGATGGTGCCGGCAGCGGCAGCCACCTCGTCCACCGGAAGGTTGGCGCCCCACAGCTCCACGGCGTCGCCCACGGCAGCCTCGGGCAGATCGGTCAGGTCGACGCTGAGCATGTCCATCGACACGCGCCCGGCCAGCGGCGCGCGGCGGCCACCGACGCACAGCGGCGTTCCACTCGGCGCATGCCGGGGATAGCCGTCGGCATAGCCGCAGCTGACGGTACCGATACGCGATGGTCGGGCCGCGACCCAGCCGGCGCCATAACCGACACTCTCCCCCACCGCCACTTCGCGCACCGCGATCAGCTGCGCGCTCAGCGTCATCGCCGGCTTCAGGCCCAGCTCGGCGGCACCCAGCTCAGCGAAAGGGCTGGCGCCATACAGCATGATGCCTGGGCGCAACCAATCCATGTGCGCCGCCGGAATCATCAGCACGGCGGCCGAGTTGGCCAGGCTGCGCTGATCGAAGTCCAGGTCGAGCAGATCAAGGAAGCACTCCAGCTGCAACTCGGTCAGCGAGTGGCCACGCTCGTCGGCGCAGGCGAAGTGGCTGAGCAGGTTCAGCTCGGCCACCTGGGCCGCACCATGCAGACGCGGGAAAATCTCGCGCACAGCCGCCGGGGCGAAGCCCAGCCGATGCATGCCGGAGTCCAGCTTGAGCCAGACATTCAGCGGCCGCGACAGCTCGGCGGCGAGCAGCGCTTCGACCTGCTCTGCACCCTGCACCACCAGATCCAGGCCCAGGTGCGCAGCCATCAGCAGCTCGTCGGCGGCAAAGCAGCCCTCCAGCAGCAGGATGCGCGCCTCGCCATGCATGGCACGAACCTCGGCGGCCTCCTCCAGGCTGGCCACGGCGAAACCGTCAGCCTCCTCATGCAGCGCACTGACCACCTCGCGTACGCCATGCCCATAGGCATTCGCCTTGACCACCGCGAAGGCCTGGCGACCTGGAGCGCAGCGCTTGGCAACGGCATAGTTGTGGCGAATGGCGGCCAGATCGATGGTGGCGACGAGGGGACGCATGACAGGCTTCCGAATAGAAAACGGGCGCCCATCTTAACCGCTGGGCGCCCGTTTTCATTGAGCAGGATCAGCCTGGTACGGGGTTAATCCTCTTCGAAGTTGTAGAGCCCCGGCGCCAGGTTGTCGAAGCGCGTGTACTTGCCGATGAAAGCCAGGCGGCAGGTGCCGATGGGGCCGTTACGCTGCTTGCCGATGATGATCTCGGCCACGCCCTTGTACTCGGTCTCCGGGTGATAGACCTCGTCGCGGTAGACGAACATGATGATGTCGGCGTCCTGCTCGATCGCCCCGGACTCACGCAGGTCGGAGTTGACCGGGCGCTTGTTGGGGCGCTGTTCCAGCGAGCGGTTGAGCTGCGACAGGGCGATCACCGGGCAGTTGAACTCCTTGGCCAGCGCCTTGAGCGAGCGCGAGATCTCGGAGATCTCGTTGGTCCGGTTGTCGCCGGAAGAACCCGGGATGCGCATCAGCTGCAGGTAGTCGACCATGATCATGGCGATCTCGCCGTGTTCACGGGCCAGGCGGCGCGCACGCGCACGCATCTCGGTCGGGCTGATGCCGGCGGTATCGTCGATGAACAGCTTGCGCTCGTTGAGCAGGTTGACCGCCGAGGTCAGGCGCGGCCAGTCGTCGTCGTCCAGCTTGCCGGAACGCACCTTGGTCTGATCGATGCGGCCGAGCGAGGAGAGCATACGCATCACGATCGAGTCGCTGGGCATTTCCAGGGAGAACACCAGCACCACCTTCTCGGTACGCAGCACGGCGTTTTCCACCAGGTTCATGGCGAAGGTGGTCTTACCCATGGACGGACGGCCGGCGACGATCACCAGGTCGGCCGGCTGCAGGCCGCTGGTCATGCCGTCCAGATCGGTGAAGCCGGTGGAGATGCCGGTCAGGCCCTCGTTGGTATTGAACAGCTCGTCGATGCGGTCGATGGTCTTGACCAGGATCTCGTTGATCCCTACCGGGCCACCGGCCTTGGGCCGCGCCTCGGCGATCTGGAAGATCTGCCGCTCGGCCTCGTCGAGCACTTCCACGGCGCTCTTGCCCTGCGGCGCGTAGGCCATGTCGGCGATGTCGTTGCTGATGCCGATCAGCTGGCGCAGGGTGGCGCGCTCGCGAATGATCTGCGCATAGGCCTTGATGTTGGCCACCGAGGGGGTGTTCTTGGCCAGCTCGCCGAGATAGCCCAGACCACCGACCTGGCTCAGGTGCCCCTCCTTGTCCAGCTGCTCGGACAGGGTCACCACGTCGAACGGCGAGTTGCGCTCGGCCAGGGTGTAGATGGCGCGGAAGATCAGCCGGTGATCATGGCGATAGAAGTCGCCATCGGAGACTGCGTCGGAGACCCGCTCCCAGGCGTTGTTGTCGAGCATCAGGCCGCCCAGCACGGCCTGTTCGGCCTCGATGGAATGCGGCGGCACCTTGAGTGCGGCGGTTTCCAGGTCGTATTGCTGAGGGACGCTGATATCGTTCATGGCACCTGTGATTCCGAAAGCTCAGAGGCCTTGGCGAAGCCTGGCGGCTTGGCCAAAGGCTCTACAAAAAACAACGGGCACGCACCGCAAAACGGTGAGTGCCCGATTGTCGGCAGGCTCGCACCTTCGTGCAAGCCCGCAGGTCGCTGCCCTTAGGCGGCTACCACGATCACCTTGACGGTGGTCTCGACGTCGGTGTGCAGGTGCACAGCTACGTCGAACTCGCCAACCTGGCGAATGGTGCCGTTCGGCAGACGCACTTCGGCCTTGGCCACTTCGACGCCGGAAGCAGTCAGAGCTTCAGCGATGTCGTGAGTACCGATGGAACCGAACAGCTTGCCTTCGTCACCGGCCACAGCAGTGATGGTGACTTCCAGCTCGGCCAGCTGAGCAGCGCGCGCTTCGGCCGAGGCCTTCTTCGCGGCAGCGGCAGCTTCCAGCTCGGCGCGACGAGCTTCGAACGCAGCAACGTTCTCGGCGGTAGCGGCGGTGGCCTTGCCCTGCGGCAGCAGGTAGTTACGGCCGTAACCGGCCTTGACGTTCACCTTGTCGCCCAGGTTGCCCAGGTTGGCGATTTTTTCCAGCAGGATAACTTCCATTTGGGTCTTACCTCTTAACTTTTAACCTTCACCGTTCGCGGGGCCTGCGCCGTTTTTACGCGCCAGGCGACCACGAAAATCAAACAGCCCGTCGATAACCGCCAACAAACAGATCAAGTTCCCCAGCAGCAGCACCGCCACGTACAGGCCGAACACCCAGAAGCTGGACAACCGCTTCATGGCAATCAGCCCATGCCCGAGCGCCACACCTGCGAACAGCAGCGGCACCGTGAACACGGTCGCCAGCATCGCAGCCTGCGGGCCAAGGCTCGGAGCGAACAGCATCCCGAGCAACAGCGCCACACTCGCCACTGGCGACAGGCGTATGGCCCGGAACTCCTGTCCGAAGCCTCCGGGGTTGTACAGCGCCGCCTGCCAGTAGCGTGCGAGTGCGAGACAGAGCAGGGAGGTCACCTGCAACGAGGAGGCCATCGCCCCTGTCAGAGCCGGTATCAGCGACTCCTGCACCGCAGCGAGTTCCTCGGCCGACGCGTTGCCCAACAACTGCGGCAACGATGACCGAATACGCTCGGCCAACGGTTCGATGAACTCTCCAGACACCGTGCTCAGTACCAAGACGAACACTGCACCCAGCAACACACTGGACAACAGCACCCAAGTCCAGGACGCGGTCGAGCGCAGAACCTGCGCCAGAACCACCGTACCGGCCATGATCAGGAAGACACTCGAGTTACCGAGATACCACCAGAGCAAGGCGGGCAACGATGCCCAGAAAAGGATGCCCGAAGCATCTGCCAGCCCCCGCCGGAGCAGCACCAGGCTGCCCCCTGCGGCACTTAACCAGCACAACAGCGGAAACGCCGCCGAACCGACCACCCCGAGAGTGGCCTGCATGCGGCCGCGCATCACAAACTCGGCAAAGGCACGCATGCGATCTATCTCTTAACGCTTATCGACAATCCGCTATCAACGGCCGTGGCTGTCGGTGTAGGGCAGCAGGGCCAGGTAGCGGGCGCGCTTGATGGCGACGGCCAGCTGACGCTGGTACTTGGCCTTGGTACCGGTGATACGGCTCGGAACGATCTTGCCGGTTTCGGAGATGTAGGCCTTCAGGGTGTTGAGATCCTTGAAGTCGATCTCTTTCACGCCTTCAGCGGTGAAACGGCAGAATTTACGACGACGGAAGAAACGTGCCATGAATGTGGCTCCTCAATAGATCCGTGGATTACTCGTCAGCGTTGTCGCTGTTGTCACCGTCTTCGCCTTCGGCGGATTCGGTTTCAACGCGCTCGCGGCGCTCGCGGCGCTCGCTGCGGTTTTCTTCGGCCTTGAGCATCTCGGACTGGCCGGTAACGGCTTCGTCGCGACGGATGACCAGGTTACGGATCACGGCGTCGTTGTAGCGGAAGTTGTCTTCCAGCTCGGCCAGGGCTTTGCCGCTGCACTCGACGTTCAGCATCACGTAGTGAGCCTTGTGAACGTTGTTGATGGCGTAGGCCAGCTGGCGACGACCCCAGTCTTCCAGGCGGTGTACTTTGCCGCCGTCTTCTTCGATCAGCTTGGTGTAACGCTCGACCATGCCGCCGACTTGCTCGCTCTGGTCCGGGTGAACCAGGAAGATGATTTCGTAATGACGCATGAATGCTCCTTACGGGTTGCAGCCTGCCAACGGAAAGTGGTCAGGCAAGGAGTGAATGACTCGTTTGAGCTTGCCGAAGCGAAGGCGCGAATACGCCTACCGTCACAGCAAGGGGCGACATCATAGAGAAGCCCCTGGCCGCACGCAAGGCGAATTGGCGATTATTTGATCAGACCTTGCCCGCCGCACGGCGCTGGCGCACCGCCTCGAACAGGCAGACGCCGGTGGCGACCGAGACATTCAGGCTGCTGACGCTGCCGCCCATGGGCAGCTTCACCAGGTAGTCGCAGTGCTCGCGGGTCAGGCGGCGCATGCCCTTGCCTTCGGCTCCCATGACCAGCACCGTGGGGCCGGTCATATCCAGCTGATACAGCTCCTGGTCGACCTCGCCGGCGGTGCCGACGACCCACAGGCCCTTCTTCTGCAGCTTTTCCAGGGTGCGCGCCAGGTTGGTCACCGCCACCAGCGGAATCACCTCGGCGGCGCCGCAGGCCACCTTGCGCACGGTGGCATTGAGGGTGGCGGACTTGTCCTTGGGCACGATCACCGCATGGGCGCCGGCGGCGTCAGCGGTGCGCAGGCAGGCGCCGAGGTTATGCGGATCGGTCACACCGTCCAGCACCAGCAACAGCGCCGGCCCCTCGCTGCGCTCCAGCAGCTCGTCGAGCATGTTCTCGCCCCATACCTGACTGGGACTGACCTCGGCGACCACGCCCTGATGCACGCCCTCGGCCCACTCGTCCAGCTCCTGGCGCTCCTTGTGGCCGACCGCAACGCGGTTCTGCGCAGCCAGCTCGAGCAACGCCTGCACCCGCGGAGCCTGCCGGCTTTCGGCCAGCCACAGCTGCTTGACCCGCTTGGGGTGATGACGCAACAGTGCCTCGACGGCATGCACGCCGTAGACCTTCTCCAGCTGACTCATCGCTTGGCCTTACGCCCGCTCGGCTTGCTGCCCGCCGGCGCAGAGCCGGACTTGGGCGCGCCCTTGCGATGCGAAGAAGGCTTCTTGCCTGCCGGCGCCTTGCCGCCGCCCTTCTTGGCCCCGTCGAGCAGAGCCTTTTTCACATCGCGGCTCTTCCGCACATCGGTGTTACCAGGGCCGGCTGACTTGGCAGGCGACTTCTTGCGACTGTCGCCACCACGTCCACGCCCCGTAGAAGCCTGATCGGCCTTGCCTTCGCTCAGCTCGAACTCGATCTTGCGCTCGTCGAGATCGACGCGCATGACCTTCACCGCCACGCTGTCGCCCAGACGGAAGCTGCGCCCGCTGCGCTCGCCAGCCAGGCGATGATGGACCGGATCGAAGTGGTAATAGTCAGCCGGCAGCGCGGTGACATGCACCAGGCCCTCGACATAGATGTCCTTCAGCTCGACGAAGATGCCAAAGCCGGTTGCCGCGGTGATCACGCCCTCGAAAATCTCGCCGACCCGATCCTGCATGAACTCGCACTTCAGCCAGTTCACCACGTCACGAGTAGCCTCGTCGGCACGCCGCTCGGTCATCGAGCACTGCTCGCCGAGCTTCTCCAGCGCCGCCTCATCGTAGGGATAGATACGCGCCTTGGGCATGCTCGCCGCACCGGCACGCTGCACATGCTTGGTCTCGCGCTTGGAGCGAATCACGCTACGGATGGCACGATGCACCAGCAGGTCCGGATAACGCCGGATCGGCGAGGTGAAGTGGGTGTAGGCCTCGTAGTTCAGGCCGAAGTGGCCGTTGTTCTCGGCGCTGTAGACCGCCTGGCTCAGCGAGCGCAGCATCACAGTCTGGATCAGGTGGAAGTCCGGGCGCCCCTGGATGCTCGCCAGCAGCTTCTGGTAATCCTTCGGCACCGGCCCCAGCTTGCCCTTGTGTAGCGCCAGGCCTAGTTCACCGAGGAAGGCCTTGAGCTTCTCCACCCGCTCGGCCGGCGGGCCATCGTGCACGCGGTACAGCGACGGCATGTCGTGATCAAGCATGAAGCGCGCAGTCGCCACGTTGGCCGCCAGCATGCACTCCTCGATCAGCTTGTGCGCGTCGTTGCGCTGGGTCGGGCGGATCTCGGCGATCTTGCGCCCGGCGCCGAAGACGATGCGCGTCTCCTGGGTCTCGAAGTCGATGGCACCACGCTCGTGACGAGCCGCCAGCAGCGCCTGGTACAGCGCATAGAGCTGCTTCAGATGTGGCAGGACTTCCTTGTACTCCTCGCGCAGGGCCTTGCCCTCGCTGCTCTTGGGCTGCTCCAGCATGTAGCTGACCTTGTTGTAGGTCAGGCGCGCATGGGAGTGGATCACCGCCTCGTAGAACTGGTAGTCGAGCAGCTCGCCGGACTTGGACATGTTCATTTCGCAGACCATGGCCAGGCGATCGACATGCGGGTTCAGCGAGCACAGGCCATTGGACAGCTCTTCCGGCAGCATCGGCACCACACGCTCGGGGAAGTACACCGAGTTGCCGCGCTTCTGCGCCTCTTCGTCCAGCGCCGAGCCAACCTTGACGTAGTGCGACACGTCGGCGATGGCGACATAGAGTTTCCAGCCGCCGGAAAACAGCTTCCAGCGACCACTGTTCTTCTCGCAATAGACGGCGTCGTCGAAGTCGCGAGCATCCTCGCCATCGATGGTAACGAACGGCAGGTGGCGCAGGTCGACCCGGTGCTCCTTGTCCTTCTCCTCCACCTCGGGCTTGAGCTTGCGCGCTTCCTTGACCACGGCCTCGGGCCAGACATGCGGAATGTCGTAGCTGCGCAGGGCGACGTCGATCTCCATGCCCGGCGCCATGTAGTTGCCGATCACCTCGACGATATCGCCCTGCGGCTGGAACCGTGCAGTGGGCCAGTGGGTGATCTTGATCGCGACGAACTGGCCGACCCGGGCACCACCGGTGCGTCCCGGCGTGACCAGTACTTCCTGCTGGATCTTCGGGTTGTCGGCCTCGACGAAGCCGATACCGGCCTCCTCGAAATAGCGCCCGACGATGGTCTCGTGGGCACGCTCGATGACCTCGACGATGGCACCTTCACGGCGACCACGGCGATCGAGACCGGAAACGCGGGCGAGCACACGGTCGCCGTCGAACACCAGGCGCATCTGCGCCGGACTGAGGAACAGGTCGTCACTACCGTCGTCCGGCACCATGAAGCCGAAGCCATCCCGGTGACCGCTGATGCGGCCGCGGATCAGGTCGAGCTTGTCCACCGGAGCGTAGGTGCCACGACGGGTGTAGATGAGCTGACCGTCGCGCTCCATGGCGCGCAGGCGGCGCCGCAGCGCCTCGAGTTGCTCATCGGTAGTCAGGCCGAACTCGGCCACCAGCTCCTCGCGAGCGGCGGGCGAACCACGCTCGGACAGGTGCTGCAGAATCAGCTCACGGCTGGGGATGGGGTTGTCGTATTTTTCCGCCTCGCGGGCGGCCTCAGGATCGAGGGATTGCCAATCGGCCATTAAGTGAAATCACCTTTACTCATATATAGACGGCTTGCCATATGCCTATTGAAGCGCGAAACGGCGGTTGGGTCTGCTCCCGTTTCGCTCTCGTGCCACGCCAAGGTGCCCAGTGGCACCCGTTCGGGCTGCGATCCGCTAGGCGCGAAATGCAGGCAACAGTAGATCCGCTGGCAAGTCCCGCAACGACGCATGGTGCGATTGTGCACGCAACCCATAGGAACGGGCCAGTTTTTGCTCAGCCGGCCAGAAGACTGTCCCCTTGGCGGACGGCTGGAAGCCGCCATAACTGAACGTCAGCAACCCGATAGCGGCACAATAATTTTTTTGCCGTCAGGGGTTTACAAGCAAAAACCGCATCCGTATAGTTCGCGGCCACAACGTTGCTGAGACGTTGTAACACGGAAACGACTGATTCATCATTGTTTCCCGTGCCCAGGTGGCGGAATTGGTAGACGCACTAGGTTCAGGTCCTAGCGGTGGCAACACCGTGGAAGTTCGAGTCTTCTCCTGGGCACCACTCTTCAGAAACCGAGCTGAAAGCTCGGTTTCGCTTTTAACGGAGCAGCTTCCGTACCGCCAAAAACGGTAAATGCTGCAAAAAGTCGGCGAGCAATCGTCGCAATGTGCCCAGGTGGCGGAATTGGTAGACGCACTAGGTTCAGGTCCTAGCGGTGGCAACACCGTGGAAGTTCGAGTCTTCTCCTGGGCACCACTCTTCAAAACAAAACCGAGCCAATGGCTCGGTTTTGTCTTTTCTGGTTTCCGAAAATCCTTGCCCCGACCACAGCCCATAGGGCTGCGGTCGACGCATCCGGCTGTCAGACCTTGAACTGGGCGAAGCTGGCCTTGAGCTGACTGACCAGGCCATCGACCACGCGACCACTGGCCGCTGTCTCGCTGACCGCCTGCGCCGCGCGCTGGGCCTCGTTGTGAATCACCTCGACCCGACCGCGCACCGCCGAAGCGCCATCGGCCTGGTGGGCGGCGGAGCGAGTGGCGATATCGATGGCGCCATGCACCTCGTCCACCGAAGCCTGTACGGACTGCTGCAGGCGCGCACTGTCGCGCAGCGCCTGCAGCCCTTCGGCCGCCTGACCACCGGCCTGACCGATCACCGCCACCGCCTCACGCGCCCCCTGCTGCAGGGCGGTGATGTGGGCCTGGATGTCACCGGTAGACTGCTGGGTCTTGCTGGCCAGGGCGCGCACCTCGTCGGCCACCACGGCGAAACCGCGACCGCTCTCCCCGGCCCGCGCCGCCTCGATGGCGGCGTTCAGTGCCAGCAGGTTGGTCTGCTCGGCGATCGACTGGATCACCGTCAAGACCACCTCGATCTGCTCACTCTGCTTGGCCAGCCTCTCGATCACCGCCGAGCCGCTGTCGACCCTGGCCACCAGCGCCTCGATCAGGCTGCCGACCTTGGCGGCGATCGCCGCATTCTCGTGCGCCGCCTGGCGGATGGCCGTGACTCGCTGCTGGGCGTCATGCATGGCCTGGCTTTCCGCCTGGGCCGCCGCCGCCATTTCCTCCAGAGCCTGCAGGCTGCCAGCCACCTCGTCACGCTGACGGCCGGCCGCGGCCTCTGCCGCCGCACTGCGCGTGGCCAGGCTGCGAATCTCCTCGCCAGTACGCTGCGCCACCTCACCGGCCTCGCGAATGATCGGCTGCAGCTTGGCGATGAAGCGATTGACCGCATCGGCCATCTCGCCGACCTCGTCGTCGCTGTCCAGTTGCACCCGCCGTGTCAGATCCCCTTCACCCGCCGCCAGATCCTGCAGGGCGGCAATCAGCAGCTGCAGACGGCTGAGCACCCGCCAACCGAGCACCAGGGCCACCACTGCAAGTGTCAGCAGGCCGACCACCAGCAGACCAGAGGCAATCTGCCAGCGCAGGCTGTCGGCCGCCTGCTGCACGGTCTCGCTGCCATTGCGCGCCATATCGGCCGTAGCCTGCTCGGCCACTTGCAGACGCTGCTGCAGGGCCTGGGTGCTTTCCTGTGCAGCCCCCGACAGACTCTTGTCAACCAGCTCGCCAGCGCTGCCGACCAGAGTGGCGAAGCGGCTGTCCAGCGCGGCCAGCTTCTGCTCCACGCCGTCCAGCGACATCCCCAGCTGCACCTTGCCGATGGAGGCGCCCATCGGATTGATGTCCACCTCGACCATGTGCACCTTCGGATCACGCGAGGCGGCATCGACCAGTTTGGCCAGCGCCGTATCGCCCTGGCCGGCGGCCACCAGCTCACGCACCCGCGGGCTGCTGCGGTTGAAGTTGCGGGTCAGGCGCTGGCCCTGGGCGTCATAGAACACGGCGAAGAGCACCGCCGGATCACGCTGAACGATGCGGGTCAGTGCCGTCAGCGCCGGGGTATCGTTGTCCCAGATGGCCTTGGGCGCCACACCGGCCAGTAGCTGGGCCATGGAGTTGCCGGACTGCTTGAGATTCTCCTCCAGCACTTTGCGCAGCTGAGCCTGCTCGTCCTTGAGCTGGCCGGTCAGGCCGCCGGAGAGGCGCTCACGGGTGTTGGCGGAAAGTGCGGCGAGACCGGCGCTCATCTCCTCCTCGGCACTGCCAAGCTCAGCCGCCAGACGCTGGCTCTCGCCACCAAGGCGCTGCGTCAGGTCGTTGACCAGACCGTCGACGGTAGCGCGCGTCAGCCAGACGGCAAGCCCGACCTGAACCAGCATGGCCAGGCCGAGAGCGATGAAGACAGGGCGCAGCAGGCGGCTGCGCAGCAGTGAAAACAGGACGGACACAACGAAACTCCTTCCGGTCGGGCGACCATGTGTCAGTGCATCGGCCGCATGGCGTAAAGCTGTAGCTAAGCAAGGTATAGGTCATTTGCCGGCATAAAAAAAACCCCGCAGCTGCGGGGTTTTCTTGGCGAGCGACTCAGAAGTTCGAGTTGCCCTTGAGCTGCGCTTCCGCGGCCTTGGCCAGGTCCTGCGGCAGGAAGTCACGATCCGGGTCGTAGTCCGGCTTGAGGAAGCGCGACAGCGCTTCCAGGTCGCTGGGCGCCAGCGTACCGGCGGCCTGTTTCAGGCGCAGGTTGTTGAGGATGTAGTCATAGCGCGCATCGTTGTAGTTGCGCACCGAACTGTACAGCTGACGCTGGGCATCGAGCACGTCGACGATGTTGCGGGTACCAACCTGATAGCCGATTTCGGTGGCTTCCAGGGCACTCTGGTTGGAGATGATCGACTGGCGACGGGCCTGCACGGTTTCCACGTCGGTGTTCACCGCGCGATGCAGGTTACGGGTGTTCTCCACCACCTTGCGGCGCAGGCTCTCACGCTCCTGCTCGCTCTGATTCAGACGCTGGTAGGCCTCGCGCACCTGCGAGCTGGTCAGGCCGCCGCTGTAGATCGGGATGTTCAGCTGCAGGCCGATGCTGGTCT
Organism: Pseudomonas stagnisoli; assembly: GCF_048595745.1. Classification (NCBI taxonomy): domain Bacteria; kingdom Pseudomonadati; phylum Pseudomonadota; class Gammaproteobacteria; order Pseudomonadales; family Pseudomonadaceae; genus Pseudomonas; species Pseudomonas stagnisoli. The sequence goes on along the minus strand of NZ_CP184361.1, from coordinate 811,014 downwards.
GCTCGGCATCACCGTTATAGGGCGACAGGGCATCGTTATTGGAGAAGCCGAGGTTGTCGTTGTCACCCTTCTGGTATTGGGCGACGGCATCCAGGGTCGGCGCATGGCCGGCCTTATTCTGGCGCAGGGTTTCCTCGGCCGCATTGACCGCGTAGTTGCTGGCCTGCAGGTTGAGGTTCTGCTGGGCAGCGGTATCGACCCAGGCCTTGGCGTCGTTGGGCGTCGGCTCCAGCACCGGCAGGCTGTGCAGAATGCCCTCGATGGAGGCGTACTCGCGGTTGGTCAGGGTGACCAGGGCCTGGAACGCGTCATCCACGGCGCGCTCGGCAAGAATCCGGTTGGCGCGCGCAGTGTCGTAACCGGCCTGGGCTTCGAGCACGTCGGTCTTGTCCGACAGACCCACGTCGAAACGCTCGTTGGCCTGGTCCAGCTGGCGTTTGAACGCTGCTTCCTCGGCCTTGGTCGAGGCCAGGGTGTCCTGAGCGCGCAGCACGGCGAAGTAGGTTTCGGCGCTCTGCAGAATCAGGCTCTGTTCGGTGGCCGAGAGCTGCAGGGCATACTGCTGATCAGTGGCCTTGGCCGCCTGGAACTGGTACCAGCGGTCGGCACGGAACAGCGGCTGACTCAGATTGGCACGATAGGACAGGCCGCTGCGCGAGCTGTCGATGTCACCCGTGCGGGTGTCCACCTTGGTATCGGTATTGGTGCTGTCGGCGCCGGCCGACAGGTTCGGCAGCAGTCCGGCTCGAGCCTGCGGCACCACTTCCTTAATCGCCGCGTAGTTGGCACGCGCGGCAGCGAGGTCGGCGTTGTTCTTCACCGCTTCGTTGTAGACGGTGACCAGATCGGTCTTGCTTGCCAGGGGAGCTTCTTCGGCCCAGGCCATTCCTGTGGTGGCAGCAGCTACTGCGAGCGCCAGAGAGAGTCTGCGTAGCATGATCAGTCCTAGATGCGGGGTAATCGGGCAAGGCTAAGGCTGCGACCGGCAGCGGTCAAGGCGGCCGCGGCGCAACAACGGGTCAGTCTGCGACAAGCTTTGTTTCTTCGCCGCAACAATTCCCGGTGCCGGACAGATTCCCGACGAAACGTCGCTCGACCACCGGATAGCGCTTGGTGTTCCTCGGCACGCTTGATTAGACTGCCGGCAGTTCTTGTCGGGGTGCCCAGAGTCGTGGGCTGAGATCGGAGAGTTCCGGATCCCGTTGAACCTGATCAGGTTAAGGCCTGCGTAGGGAACAAGATGTCCTCGCCTCCTTGTGGCGAGTCCTCTCGCACCAGCCATGGTGCACCTTGCGCCATCAGGTTCGCTCCGACATTCAGCCAGGAGCCGTGCCGATGAGTGTCAAACAACAGAAGAATCTCAGTGAGAGCGCCCAGGTCGACCAGCAGTCGATCCAGCCCTTCCCACGTTCGCAGAAGATCTACGTGCAGGGCTCGCGCCCGGACATCCGCGTGCCGATGCGCGAAATCAGCCTGGACGTCACCCCCACCGCCTTCGGTGGCGAGATCAACGCCCCGGTCACCGTCTACGACACCTCCGGCCCCTACACCGACCCGACCGTGCAGATCGACGTGCGCCAGGGCCTGCCGGACGTGCGCAGCGCCTGGATCGATGACCGTGGCGACACCGAGAAGCTGCCGGGCCTGTCCTCCGAGTTCGGCCAGCGCCGCCTGAACGACGCCGAGCTGTCCGCCATGCGCTTCGCCCACGTGCGCAACCCGCGCCGCGCCAAGGCCGGGCAGAACGTCAGCCAGATGCACTACGCGAAGAAGGGCATCATCACGCCCGAGATGGAATACGTTGCCATCCGCGAAAACATGAAGCTCACCGAGGCCCGCGAGGCCGGTCTGCTGAAAGAACAGCATGCGGGGCAGAGCTTCGGCGCCTCGATCCCGAAAGAGATCACCCCCGAGTTCGTCCGCAGCGAGATCGCCCGCGGCCGCGCCATCATCCCGGCCAACATCAACCATGTGGAGCTGGAGCCGATGATCATCGGCCGCAACTTCCTGGTGAAGATCAACGGCAACATCGGCAACTCGGCGCTGGGTTCTTCGATCGAAGAAGAAGTGGCCAAGCTGACCTGGGGCATCCGCTGGGGCTCGGATACCGTCATGGACCTGTCCACCGGCAAGCACATCCACGAGACCCGCGAGTGGATCATCCGCAACTCGCCGGTGCCGATCGGCACCGTGCCGGTGTACCAGGCGCTGGAGAAGGTCGGCGGCATTGCCGAGGACCTGACCTGGGAGCTGTTCCGTGACACCCTCATCGAGCAGGCCGAGCAGGGCGTGGACTACTTCACCATCCACGCCGGCGTGCTGCTGCGCTATGTGCCCCTGACCGCCAAGCGCGTCACCGGCATCGTCAGCCGTGGCGGCTCGATCATGGCCAAGTGGTGCCTGGCGCACCACAAGGAGAACTTCCTCTATACGCACTTCGAGGAAATTTGCGAAATCATGAAGGCCTACGACGTCAGCTTCTCGCTGGGCGACGGCCTGCGTCCGGGCTCGATTGCCGACGCCAACGACGCCGCGCAGTTCGGCGAGCTGGAGACCCTCGGCGAGCTGACCAAGATCGCCTGGAAGCATGACGTACAGACCATGATCGAAGGCCCCGGCCACGTGCCGATGCAGCTGATCAAGGAGAACATGGACAAGCAGCTCGAATGCTGCGACGAGGCGCCGTTCTACACCCTCGGCCCGCTGACCACCGACATTGCCCCGGGCTACGACCACATCACCAGCGGCATCGGCGCGGCGATGATCGGCTGGTTCGGCTGCGCCATGCTCTGCTACGTGACTCCGAAGGAGCACCTGGGCCTGCCGAACAAGGATGACGTGAAGACCGGCATCATTACCTACAAGATCGCCGCGCACGCCGCCGACCTCGCCAAGGGCCACCCGGGCGCGCAGATCCGCGACAACGCCCTGTCCAAGGCACGCTTCGAGTTCCGCTGGGAAGACCAGTTCAACCTCGGCCTCGACCCGGATACCGCGCGCAGCTACCACGACGAGACCCTGCCAAAGGAGTCGGCCAAGGTGGCGCACTTCTGCTCCATGTGCGGGCCGAAGTTCTGCTCGATGAAGATCACCCAGGAGGTGCGCGAGTACGCCGCCGAGCATGGCCTGACCGACGAGCAGAAGGCCATCGAGGCCGGCTTCGCCGAGCAGTCCGAGCGCTTCAAGGAAGAGGGCGCGGTGATCTACAAGCAGGTCTGAGCCGCGCTGCAGAGTTGAAAAAGCCGGGCATGCCCGGCTTTTTCATGTGCGCCGTTCAGCGCGACGAGGGAAAGTAGATGGACTTGAGGATGCCGTTCAGCCGCGCGTAGGGAATGCGCAGCTCGGGGTGGCCGCTGGCATAGGGGGCGATACGCCCGACCTCGTACTTGAGCATGACCGAGTCGCGCAGCAGGGCGACATTGGCGGTGCGCACGAACGGCCACTCGGCCTGGTACTGCAGATCCTGATCCAGGCCATTGGCCTTGAGCCAGGCCTGGTAGGCCAGCTCGGCCTGCTGCCAGAAGGCGGTCTCGCCATCCGGCAGCAGCAGGTCGTCCAGGCTCAGCAGGCGCCCTTTGTCGCGGTCGTAGTTCAGATAGGCACGTCCGGGAACGCCGTGGGCGCCGCCACTGAAGCGATAGCTGGACAGTTCGATCACCGCCAGGCGGCCGTGCTGCTGCAGCACCTTGGACTGCAGGTAGCTCATCCAGCCCGGCTGGGCGCCGGCCAGGAATTCCCGCTCGTAGACCGCCAACGAGGGTGGCGGCGGATCGCCCGGCAGCTCGATGGTCAGTTTGAGCAGCTCCTGCTCAAGGCGCGCATTCAGCTCCGGCAGCTCGTCGAAGGTCTGCAGGTCGATATTGATCAGCGCGCAGTCCTTGCCCTCACAGCCCGGCGCGCGATGTTCCCAGGCCTGGCGACTGACGGCCAGCCCCGATTCGGGCTTGGCGGCGAGCAGCAAGGCCTGGCAACCACTGAGCAGTAGCGACAGGGACAGCAGGCCGGCAACGGCGATGGCACGCATGGATTCTCCTCGGGACGGCGACGGGCGTTTCGACTGCGCGCCGCCCCGGGCGTTCCCGGGTGCGGCGGCGGCCATTGTCGCCGCCCGCGCGGCGCCATCCAAGTGGGCCGAATCACAGGCTGAAGTCGCGGCGCACCTGCAGGTAGAGACGGTCGCGGTTGTCGAACTGGCCGTACTGGGTGCTCTGCCCGCCGCTGAAGGCGATGTAGCCACCCTCCAGGTACCACTGGTTCCAGGGCCGGTAGCCGAGGTTGGCCTTGACCATGTGGCTGCTCTGCACCTCGCGGTTGTACAGCCAGAGGACGCCGGCATTGAGGCGCTGCTTGGACCAGTCCTTGAGCAGCGCCACCGACGCCTCCCAGCCGGTCTCGCGCGGCAGGCTGTCCGGTGCGCCGTGGCGATGGCTGACCGTGGCCTGCAGGTTGACCGTCCATTCGTTGCGGGTCAGATCGAGGCCGAGCAGCGCCGCCGACTTGGGTACGTTTTCCGCACCTTCCGGGGTCTGCAGCGGCTCGTTGAACAGGTGCACCAGGTCGCCACGCACCACCCAGTCACCGGCCGGGCGGGCGAACGAGGCGCCGACCAGGCTGCGCCGGCGCTGTTGTTCGACCATCTGCCCCTCCTCCACCACGTACAGCGGATCGGGGCTGAGGCCGTCGAACAGGTAGAAGTCCAGGTCGGTGCCGTCGACCAGCATCTTGCCGCGCCAGCCAATATCCGGGCGCTCGTGCTCGTCGTCCTCGCCCAGCCCCTCCGGTCGCCCGGCCACGGCGAAATCGGCGCCGGCCGGCGCGTAGCGGGTGGTCTTGGCCTTGGGCGCGACGACGAACTGCTGCTCCAGACTGTCGCCATAGATTTCCACCACCGCCATCGGCCGGGTTTGCCGGCCGAGGGAGTAGTCGTCGATGTAGGGCAGCAGGAACTCGCGCAGGTCCAGCGGGTTGAGCACGTCGACCAGGCGGAAGTAGTCGCCGCGCCCCCAGGCGATCTGCTGCTGACCGAGGCGCCATTGCCAGTTGTCGCCGGCCCAGGTGAGATAGAGCTCGCGCAGGTCCTGGTCGGATTCCATGCGATCCTCCAGCTTGCCGCCGGCATCGTCGTACTGGCTGCGGTAGCGGCCTAGCAGCACGCTGTCGAGGGTCCAGTTGCCCTGGCTGATGCGGCTCTCCAGCAGTGCTTCGACGCGATGGCCGGAGCTGCTGGCGCCGGTGGTGTCGTGGTGGTAGCCGTCCTCCACGTGACCGCGACTGCTGAGGGTCGCCGCGGCCAGCGGCAGGCTGGTCAGGCCCAGCAGGCCGATAAGCACTGCACGCATCAGCGAATCCCGTTGCGCAGGGCGCGCTCGCTGAAGTTCTGGTCACCCAGGTCCAGGTTGTAGTCAGCGGCGGTGCGCAGCAGGCGGGTCTGGCCACCCTCGACCAGGTTGCTCATCAGCGACTCGTTGACCGTCCAGAAGCCTTCCACCTGACTCACATCCACCACTTCGAAGGTCTTGATCTGCCGGCCGCCCCGGAAGAACTCGTCACGCAGGATCAGCTGGCGCTCGCGGTCGACATAGACCAGGCGCTGGCTGTAGCCAGTGCGCGGATTCTCCAGACCGTTGACGGTGCGCGCCTCGATCACGTAGACCGGGCGCCCCTTGTACTCCTCCTCGCGCAGCAGCCGGTACTGGTAGTCGTCGACGCGCATGCGCTCGATGTCAGCGAAGGAGAAGTCGGTGCCAAGGAACGGGCCCTCCTTGGAGTTGGTGGCGATGCGCCGGGTCTTGCGCAGAGCCGGCAGGTACAGCCACTGGTCGTCCTCGCGGGCAGCGGCCTCGGCGTAGCTGTGCATGAGGATGCCGGTGCCGGCGGTGTCGCTGGGCGCGGTGAAGTACAGGGTGGCCTTGCGCTCCTCGCCGTACTCCTTCTCCAGCATCAGCAGCTTGCGCTCGCGGACGAAACCATCGGCCATGGTCTGCACCAGGGTCACTTCGGAGCGGCGGTCCTGGCCTTCGTCGCGGTCGCGCACGGCGCGCATGATGGCGGCGGGGTCGAGAGCCTCGGCGAGAGCCGGGAAACTGAGCAGCAGGCCGAGAGCAAGCAGGGAAATACGCATGGGAAACTCCTTAACGACAGTCGACTGTCAGGTAGCTGTTCGGGGTGGATGACCACTGCGCGGTGGTCTCCAGGCGGTAGCCGGGCAGATTCGGCGCGCTGCTGCGCTGGCGCCCCAGGGCGACCAACTTGAGGCGCTGGAAGTCGGGCCGTGCCAGATCCTGCAGGTCGCGACTGCGCAGGCTCTCGGCGATCAGGTAGAGCTGAGCCACTTCGTCATCGCTGGCCGGCAGACCGGACTCGCCGTTGAGTACGTGGCGCAGGTAGACCAGGATGTCGGCGGCCGAATAGGCCTGCAGGGTGCGCTGGCGCAGCGTCGCGGCGGCCTGCTGCAGGCCCTGCAGGGTGGTGGTACGCGGCGGCACCGGACCGCTGGCCTGCAGCGTCCACTCCTGCAGGGTGTATCCCTGCAATGCGCCCTGGGCGCCGCTGGCTACCTGGCAGCCGGGAGCGAAATCGACGGCCAGGCGCTTGGCATAGCTCAGCAGCAGTTCGGCCTTGTCGGCTTCCGCGTAGGGCCGCGCCAGGCGCAGCCAGAAGTGCGTGCCGTCGCCGGCAGCGGTGACCAGGCGCGGGCCAAGCAGCGGGTGCCGCTCGACCAGCACGGCCAGGGTCTGCAGGCCCGCAGGCGTGAGCTCGCGGGTCTCGATCAGCCGGCGGAAGCGCACGTCGTCACCCTGGACGGCAATGGCATTGGTGCTGGCCAGGCTGTCCAGGGACTGGATCGGCGTGCGCCCCTGGCCATCCTTCACTTGCCACAGATTCTGCGTGGCGCCGACCAGACGTTGCAGGTGCTCGGCCTGGTAAAGCTCGCCGCCCGGGTAGAGGGTCAGCGCCAGCCAGTCCTGGGCACTGACCGGCAGGGCCACGCAGAGCAGCCAGAGCAGGTGCTTACGCATTGGCCGGCTCCAGCTGCGCGGCGGCCTCTGGCTGCTGGCGGGTGCGCACGAATACCGGCAGCACCAGCAGGGCGAACAGCGCGGAGAACAGCATGGTCAGCGAGATGAAGATGCCCAGGTTGACCAGCGACTGGTAGCCCGACAGGCACAGCACCAGGAAGCCCAGCCCCAGCGCCAGGGTATTGATCAGGATCGGCTTGCCGGTATGCCGCAGGGCGTACTGGGTGGCCTGCTGGGCCGTGCCCGGACTGTGGCGCATGGCGGCGATCACATGAATCGCGTAGTCGATGCCGATGCCGAAGGAGATCGCCGCGATAATCGAGGTGCCGATATCCAGGTCGGTACCGCTCAGCGCCATCAGCGCGCTGATGCCCACCAGGGTGAACAGCAGCGGCAGCAGGGCGACGAAGCCCAGGCGCACCGAGTGGAACATGGCCATGACCATCAGCACGATCAGCGCCGGCGACGACAGGATGCTGTTGACCTGGCCCCACACCACCGCGTCGGTGGTGGCCACCAGCACTTCGCCATAGCCGGAAACACGCACGGTCATGCCGACCGGCAGCACCTCACGGGCATAGTCCAGAGCATCACGCATCAGTGCGCCGACTTCCGAGGAGCGGTCGGTGTGCAAGATGGCCAGGACCCGGCCGTTCTGGAAGCGGCGGTCGACCACATCGAACAGATCGCGGCCGTTGGCGTTCTCGTACAGCAGGTAATACTGCGCCAGCAGGCTGGCGCTGATGTCGTCCGGCAGGCGGTACTGCTCGGCGGCGAACTGATCCCGGGTCACCTGGTGCAGGCGCTTGACGAAGTCGGCCGGCGAGTAGGTGAAGCCGACCAGCTGCTGCTGGCGCAGATGCTCCTGCAGCCTGGCCACACCCTGGATCACCGCCGGGTCCTTGAAGGCGTCGGCCCTGTCGCTCTCGATCATGATGCTGATCGGCGTGGTGCCGCCGAACTTGGCGTTGATCGCCGCGTCGTCCTGGCGGATGCGGCTGTCCTCCTCGAAGTAGCCGATCACCTGGTTGTCGATGCTGAGGTTCTCCACCACGTACCAGCTGCACAGCACGATGGCCACCAGCATGCCGAAGGCCAGGCGCCTGCCGTAGCGGGCGAAGTGGCCGAGGGCGGCGATCATGCGGTCCAGGCGGTCACTGACCAGCAGGCCGTGGCGCGGCGGCTCGGCCTTCCACAGGATGACGATGGCCGGCAGGAAGACGATGGTGATCAGCCAGGCGAAGAAGATGCCGAAGCCGGTGAATATGCCGAACTCGCGGATGAAGGTGACGTCGGTCCAGATCAGCGAGAAGAAGCCGACCAGGGTGGTCATGCAGGTCACGAACATCGGCCAGAACAGCTGCTGCATCACCGTGAAGGCGGTGTCGATGCGCGCCTGGCGATCCGGGTTCGGCGGCAGGTTGCGGTAGTAGTCGGCGAGGAAGTGGATGGCGTCGCACACCGCGATGGAGATGATGAACACCGGCATGATCGAGGTGATGATGTTCTGCTTTACCCCGCAGGCGGCCATCAGGCCCAGGGTCCAGATCAGGCTGAAGATGGCGATCAGCAGCGGCGCCACCACGCCCTGTACACGACCGAAGCTGACGAACAGTACCAGCAGGATCACCAGCAACACCGCCGGCAGCAGGGTCTGGTTATCCTGCTCCATGTTCGACGCGGTCTGCGCGGCGATCATGGGCGGGCCGCTGAGGTAGATGCGGTCGTCGCCCTGCACCTTGTCGGTGATGTCGACGATGGCCTGGTACACCTGCAGCATGGCCGGCGAATCATCCTGGGCGATGTTGAACTCGACCTGGATGGTGGTGGCGCTGCCATCACGCGAGACCAGGCTGTCGAGGAACAGCGGGTTGCCCATGGCCTCGGCACGCAGGGCGTCGAGCCCGGCCTGGTCGGTCGGCACCTGCGGCATCAGCGCGTGCACGTCGAGCGCCTCGTCGATAGTCAGCAGGTTCTCGATGGTCACCAGGCTGCGCACCTTGCGGATCGGCACCAGGCGCGTGTGCAGGCTGTCCAGCCAGGCTTCGCGGGTATGGCTGAGTTCGCCAAGCTCAGCCAGGCGCTGCTTCAGCGCGGCGAGGCGCGGCTGGTCGGCGGGGGTCAGGTCGCCTTCGAGGATGGCCTCGACGTCGGCCTGCAGGCGCGGGTCTTCGGCCAGGGTGCGCAGCTTGTCGCTGTCTCCCGGCAGGACCATCTCGATGGCCTGGAAGGCACGGGTCAGCTCGGCCACCCGCTGCAGGCTGCCCGGGTTGAAGATATTGCCCTGGGGGTTTTCCAGGGCGACGAAGGCCTGCTCGCCGGTGTTGGAAAACAGCCGTTTGTTGTCGGCATCGGCCATCCGGCTGGGGTGGCTCTTGTCGATCATGTAGGGGGTGCTGTTGATCTCCAGGCGGCCCAGCGCGACCACCGCCGCGGCGGTAATCAGCAGCAGGAGGGCGAGCATCAGCCAGGGCCGATGCAGCATCCAGGAGAGCAGCGCGACGGCGCGGGGCTTCATGCGGCGGCTCCCGCGCCGGTGTAGGCGTCCAGACGCAGGTCGTCCTTGGCCTTGCTGCGGTTCTGCGCCTCGGCCACCAGGTTGGCCCAGATCACCGTCTTGTGGATCTCACTGGTGCCACCGGCGAAGAACAGGCCGATGGAGTCGCGCAGCAGGCGCTCGAAGTGGAAGTCACGGCGGTAGCCATAGTTGCCGTGGATGCGCATGGCGTTGAGACAGGCCTCGTGCATCGCCTCGCTGGCGAGCATCTTGATGATCGACGCCAGGGTCGAGCAGTCCTGCCCTTTTTCCAGGGCGGCCAGGCCGCGCACCACCACGCTGCGCAGCAGCTCCAGCTGGGTGTAGGCCTGGACGATGTGGCCCTGGACGTACTGGTTGTCACTGATCGGCCGGCCGAAGGCCTCGCGCTTGAGGCTGTACTGCAAGCACTCGTCGATCACCGGCTGCATGCAGCCGACGATGGACACGCCGGTGAAGATGCGCTCGACCAGGAAGCCAAAGTACAGCACGCGCAGGCCTTGCCCCTCGGCACCGACCAGGCTGTCGGCGGCCAGCGCCACATTGTCGAAGGTCAGGCTGCCGATCGGCGTACCGCGGTTGCCCATCAGGTCGAACGGCACCGACTGGGTGAGGCCGGGTGCAGCGGTTTCAGTGATGAAGCAGGAAATGGCGTTGGGGCCGGCCTCCTCCAGGCGGGCGAAGGTCATGCAGATGTCCGCCACCGGGGCGTTGGTGATGTTCCATTTCATGCCGTTGAGGCGGTAGCCGCTGCCATCGCGGCTGGCCGCCAGCTTCAGCGAGCGCACGTCGGAGCCGCAGCCCTGCTCGGTGATGGCGAAGCAGCCGATCTTCTCGCCGCTGATCAGCGGCGGTAGCCAGCGCTGCAGCTGCTCCTCGCTGCCGTAGCTGAGCAGCGCGGCCTGCACCAGCGCCACCTGGGCGACGAAGGAGACCAGCACGCCCATGTCCTGGCAGCCCTCGGAGAACCCCTCCAGCGCAGCGGAGAACTCCCACACGCCAAGCCCCTGGCCGCCGAAGCGCTCAGGCATGTGCACGCCGAACAGCCCGGTTGCGCCCAGGGCGCGCCACAGCTCGCGGTCGAAGCCCAGCGCCTGGTCGCGCTCAGCCGAGGTCGGGCGCACCAGGTCGCGGCCGACGGCCAGGTAGTGGGCACGGATCGCTTGCTGCTGTTGGTTCCAGATACCGTTCATGTTCATGCTCCTATGTGCAGGGTGTTCTGCTGCTTGGCGTCACGCAGCCGGGAAAGGAGTTCGTCGCCGTCGAGCTCTATCAGCGCCTCGATCTGCGCCACCCGCTCGTGGTCGATGGCGTCCAGGCGCAGCCAGAACGGATGCACCTCGCGGCCCTGGTAGCGATTGGCATAGAGGTGCTGGGGCGGGATACAGGCGATACGCGCCGGCAGGATCTGCGGGCGGAAGCCGAAAAAGCTGAGGTTGCGCAGGGTGACCTGCCGCTCGCCGTCGCCGACCATCGCCGCCACGCCGCTGTCGGCCTGGCACAGCAGGCGGCCGTAGGCGCTGAGCAGGAGCATGCCGGCCTTGGCCTCGAGTACCGGATCGCCGATCTGCGCCTTGGTCACCCGGCCGATCTCGCGCACCTGCTCCACCGGCAGGTCCTGCAGTTCGCCTATCTGCGCGTAAAGGTCACGACCGAAGGCGGTTTCCACGCCGAAGGACGGCCGCTGGCTGTCGTCGAAGCGCTTGCCGCGGGCGATCGGCGCCTTGAGGGTGGAATAGGCCAGCAACTGCTGGTCGCTGTCGCGCACCAGGACGATGTGCACGTCTTCCGGGGCCAGATGCTCCAGCGGTTCGGCGTGCAACTGGCGCATTGCCGCGGTCTGCGGATTGATGAAGCCAACCTTGGCGTAATGCACGAAGGCGAAACGCAGCAGCTGACGGGTCAGGTTGTTGTCCAGCTGGTAGTTGGCAATCGCGTAGGTAGCGACGTCGGCGCGGCGGTCGATACAAAACTGCTGGTAGCCCTGCAGACCATTCAGCAACGGCGCCTGGTAGTGCTTCACCGAACGCTCGAGGAAGAACGCATCGGGCCGCTCCGGCGGCAGCTGGCGCCACTGCGCCAGGGCCTGACGCCCCTGATCGAGCAGCCGCTGGTGTTCGCGCTCGGCCTGGGCGTCACGGCGCCGGGTCAGTTCCCAGACATCGACATAGACGGCGTCGCGCACCGGGCGGCCATTGACCAGGTCAATAATCAGCGCAGTGGCCAGGGTGCCGAACAGGTGCGCGGCGATGCCCAGCTGCGAGGTGTAGTCCTTGCCGGCCAGGTGGCGGTCCAGTTCGGCGTACATTTCCAGCGGCACGCACTCCACCGGGATCAGGTAGGAGCAGGCCTGCATCGGATCAAGGGTGGCGACCTGCTCGGCACTGAGCTGGCCTTCCAGCACCTGCAGATCGGGGTTGCGGTAGTCGAAGACCGGAATGTATTGCGCGGCGGCCATGTCGTAGCCGCACACCACCGGCTTGTATTGGCGCTGACAGACACGGTGCAGCAGGTACTTCATCTCCAGGCCGGCGCGGCCGGTGACGTCGATGGCGTCCACCACCACGTCGGCCTGGGCAACCATGGCCTCGACGTTGTCCGGGGTGACGCCGTGGCCGTGCAGCTCCAGCTTGATATAGGGGTTGATCTGCCGTACGCGCTCGGCAAATACATCCACCTTGGCCCGGCCGACATCGCTGACCACCATGTTCTGCCGGTTGGCGTTGTTCAGCTCGTAGCTGCCGTTATCAGCCAGGATCAGGTGTTCGGCGCCACTGCGCACCAGCAGCTCGATCACGCTGCCGCCGGTAGAGCCGCAGCCGGCGATGAGTATCACCGCCTCGCGCAGGCCGCACTGGTCGTCGTTGCTGATGAACCCGGCATTGCGCAGGGTGAGTTCGCGATAAAACTGATCGTGATCCTGGGGAGGCGTCATGGTTGCGTCCTGCTGAGTAGGGAGGCGGGCATCCTATTCAGCGCTTTAATGGCACAACAAGGACCAATCCGGCCTCGCTGCCATTAATCAAAGCAACTATAACTATTTGATTTCCATATATTTTTTATATGTGATCACAGACCAGTGAGTTCTCAAATGCAAACCGCCCCGAAATGGGGCGGCCTGTCATGGAATTGTCATTGGGAAAAGCCTGTTGACGGCTCTAGCCCACCAGTTTGCGCTGGTCCTGCGGCACCCTGGCCAGCTCCCAGAGAAAGCTGTCGAGTTTGAACGTGGAGGTGCGGATCTTCTCCTCGATGTCCTGCAGCTCGCGACACACTTCCTGGTAGCGTTGCTCGCGACGCACGGCAGCCAGCGCCTCGTTGATCCGCTCCGGCTGGGCGCCGATGTATTCGCGCACGCGCTTGCCATCCTTTTGCGGGCGCACCAGGTAGAGGTAGCGCTGCTGGTGCCAGTAAGGCGTGGCGGCGATACGCGGGGAATCCTGCAGCACCTCGAATTCGGCCAGCAGGTTGACCCGCAGCGACTTGAGGCTGTCCAGCTGCTCGGAGATGCGCCAGACCTTCTGCCCCAGGCTCTCCTGGTCAGCGAGCTTGTGCGCATGGGTCTCGCGGTGGGAGATGTCGGTGATGGTCAGCAGGCTGCCACGGTCGCTGCCGTCGATACTGGGAATTGGCGCGGCGCTCATCTGCACCCAGCGCACCTGGCCATCGCGGGCCTGGATGCGCATTGGGTAGCGCTCGGCCGTCGGGCCCTGGCAGCGCTGCTTGAGCACGACTTCCACCAGGTCGGCGGAGATCACCTGAGCCAGCGGCCGGCCCAGGGCTTCAGCCGGCGCATAGCCAAGAAAATGCTGCATGAACGGATTCATGTAGGTAATGCGCCCGCGCGGGTCGAGCACCACCAGCCCCTCCTGCGCCTGCTCGACCAGATTCTGGTAACAGCGCGTGTCGCCCGTGCTATAGCAGCTGGCTACCTGCACGCCGGGCTGGCCGCCGAAATCGGCGTCGGTGTAGGCCACCGGGATATCCGTGTCCGGGTCATACTGCCGAAGCAGATCGATCAGCTCTGCAGCGCGCATCCACCCTACCTCCCTGTTAAGTCGTAACAGACGTGCCGAGTATACTCAGCGGCAGCCAATGAAATAGGCTGCTATTTAGGATAGATAACGTCGCACAGCGACGGCGCCAACCTCTCCGGGACGGGCGCCAGCGCTTGCCAAAGCAAGGCGGCGACGCGCACATTCATCAACACCACAACGGATTCTGCGCGGAGCTTTGCCGCGCCACGAGGGGGATTGCATGTCACAGACCGATGTCGAAGTGCTGCAGCGGGAAACCTGCTTCAAGGGTTTCTACCGCCTGGATCGCCTGCAGCTGCGCCATCGCCAGTTTGCCGGCGGCATGGGCCCGCAGCTCAGCCGCGAACTGTTCGTGCGCCACGATGCGGTGTGCGTACTGCCGTACGACCCGCAACGCGACAGCGTGGTGCTGATCGAGCAGTTCCGCATCGGCGCCATGGACAAGAGCAGCAACCCCTGGCTGCTGGAGCTGGTTGCCGGGCTGATCGACAAGGACGAGAAACCCGAGGAAGTGGCGCGTCGCGAGGCCGTGGAAGAGGCCGATCTGGAGTTGACCGCACTGTGGCCGATCACCCAGTACTACCCCTCCCCCGGCGGCTCTGACGAGCGCGTGCACCTCTATATCGGCCGTTGCGACAGCGAGGGCGCCGGCGGCGTGCATGGTCTGGCCGAGGAAGGCGAGGATATCCGCGTGCATGTCTGGCCGCTGGAGGACGCGTTGCAGGCGGTGAAGGACGGTCGCATCGACAACGCCGCCAGCATCATCGCCCTGCAATGGCTGGCGCTGAACCGTGCCGAAGTGCGGGGGTTGTGGTCATGAACCTGCTGCGCGAGCGCTACCGGGTCGACCTGGTCGAACTGCAGGCCGCTTGCGAAGCTAACTACGCGCGCCTGCTGCGCCTGCTGCCGGATATGCGCGAGGCCCAGGGCGAGCGGCGCGTGGCGCTGAGCCAGGGCGACCTGCTGCTCGGCGTGCTGCTGATCCGCGTGACCGAGAACTGCCCCTACACCACCACCCTGGAAGTGCGCCAGGAACACAGCCTGCCGTGGCTGCCGGTACCGCGCCTGGAAGTGCGCGCCTACCACGACGCCCGCATGGCCGAGGTCACTGGCGCGGAGAACGCGCGACGTTTTCGCGGCATCTATCCCTACCCCAATGCCGCCATGCACCAGCCGGACGAGAAGACCCAGCTCAACCTGTTCCTCGGTGAGTGGCTGAGCCACTGCATCGCCTGCGGCCACGAGCTGACGCCGGTGTTGTGATCACAACCTCGCAAATGTGACGGGTTCACGTTTGCCGGGTTTACCGAATCGCATTTCACCCACCATAATCCTGAAACCCTGTTCAGGAGTTGGCCCTTGTCGCGCCCGTCGTCTCTTGCCTCCGATCGCCCGGTGCTGCTGGTTCAGCTCTCGGACAGTCACCTATTTGCCGAGGAAGACGGCAAGTTGCTCGGCATGGACACCTGCGACAGCCTGACCAAGGTCATCGAGCGGGTGCAGACGGAACAGCCGCAGATCGACCTAATCCTCGCCAGCGGCGACCTCTCGCAAGACGGCAGCCTGGCTTCCTACCAGCGTTTTCGCGACCTCAGCGCGCAGCTCAACGCGCCGACGCGCTGGTTCCCCGGCAATCACGACGAACTACCGGCCATGCAGCAGGCCTGCGCCGGCAGCGATCTGCTGCAGCCAGTCGTGGATCTGGGCCACTGGCGCATCATCCTGCTCGACTCTTCGATTCCCGGCGCCGTGCCCGGCTACCTGGCTGACGACCAGCTTGAGCTGCTGGAGCGCGCGCTGAGCGAAGCGCCCGAACGCCACCATCTGGTGTGCTTCCACCACCACCCGGTCTCCATCGGCTGCCGCTGGATGGAGCCGATCGGCCTGCGCAACCCGGAAGCCCTGTTCGCCGTGCTGGAGCGCCATCCGCAGGTGCGCGCGGTGCTCTGGGGCCATATCCATCAGGAATTCGACCAGCAGCGCGGCGGCATTCGCCTGCTCGCCTCGCCCTCGACCTGCGTGCAGTTCGCCCCCGGCAGCGAGGAATTCCAGGTCGATACCACAGCCCCTGGCTACCGCTGGCTGCGCCTGCACGCCGACGGACGGCTGGAGACCGGCGTGTCGCGGGTCACCGGCATCCACTTCGAAGTCGACTACAGCGTCAAAGGCTACTAACTCCGCACCGCCGGATGTCAATGCTTGCGGCTGGCGCCGCCTAGCTTGTAGCCTCCCGCTCCATGACTCCCAGCATCCTCTATATCCACGGTCTAAACAGCTCGCCGACCTCGACCAAGGCCAGCCAGCTGTTCAAGGTGGCCGAACACTGTGGCATCGCCCAACAGCTGCGCGTGCCGGCCCTGCACCATCACCCGCGCCAGGCCATGGCTCAGCTGCAGGCAGCCGTCGCCGAGCTGGGCCGGCCGTTGCTGGTCGGCAGCTCTCTCGGCGGCTTCTACGCCACCTACCTCGCCGAGCAGCATGGCCTCGATGCCCTGCTGATCAACCCGGCCGTGCGCCCGCACCGGTTGTTCGGCGGCAAGGAAGAGCTGCAGACCAACTACTACACCGGCGAAACCTGGCTGCTGACCCACGACCATGCCGCCGCCCTGGCCGAGCTGGAAATGCCCGAGCCGCGTGACGCCAAGCGCTACCGGGTATGGCTGCAGACGGCCGACGAGACCCTCGACTACCGCCAGGCCGAGGCCTTCTACGCCGGCTGCAGCCTGGACATCCAGGAAGGCGGCGACCACAGCTACCAGGGCTTTGCCCGACGCATACCGGAAATCCTCACGCTGGCCGGCTTCGATCCGGCCCTGTGGGCAGACTTCGACTTTTCCACCCTTTAATCGACAAGAGACACCATGGCCCAGCAGACAGCTTGCGCTCATACCCATTTCCCCCCCGCGACGGAGGCCATTTCGCTACGGAGCAAGGAAGGAGGAGTGAGGTTTGGTGCTCCAAATGAACGACGACTGACACCGCGCCGTAGCGAAATGGCCTCGTCCCTAAGGTTTGCGCCAGAAATTTCGCCATGCGGTGTTGCGGGACTTGCCAAGGGAATGCCATTGCCAGCGTCCCGCGCCTTGCCTGGCGAAATTTCTGGCTGCAACGCGGGGGAGAAATGGGTATGAGCGCAAGCTCTTATAACGCCGATGCCATCGAAGTACTGTCCGGTCTGGACCCGGTGCGCAAGCGCCCGGGCATGTACACCGACACGGCGCGGCCCAACCACCTGGCCCAGGAAGTCATCGACAACAGCGTCGACGAGGCGCTGGCCGGCCACGCCAAGACCATCCAGGTGATCCTCCACGCCGACAACTCGCTGGAAGTGATCGACGACGGCCGCGGCATGCCGGTGGACATCCACCCGGAAGAAGGCATCCCCGGCGTCGAGCTGATCCTCACCAAGCTGCACGCCGGCGGCAAGTTCTCCAACAAGAACTACCAGTTCTCCGGCGGCCTGCACGGCGTGGGCATCTCGGTGGTCAACGCCCTGTCCAACCAAGTCGAGGTCAAGGTCAAGCGTGATGGCAACGAGCACCGCATGACCTTCGCCGACGGCTTCAAGGCCACCGACCTGGAAGTGATCGGCACGGTCGGCAAGCGCAACACCGGCACCAGCGTGCGCTTCTGGCCCGATCCGCAGTACTTCGACTCGCCGAAGTTCTCCATCAGCCGCCTCAAGCATGTGCTCAAGGCCAAGGCCGTACTCTGCCCGGGGCTGGAAGTCACCTTCACCGACAAGAACCTCGACGAGACCACCCGCTGGTACTTCGAGGACGGCCTGCGCTCCTACCTCACCGATGCGGTGAGCGAGTACGTGCGCCTGCCCGACGAGCCGTTCTGCGGCTCGCTGGCCGGCAACCAGGAAGCGGTGGACTGGGCCCTGCTGTGGCTGCCGGAAGGCGGCGAGTCGCTGCAGGAAAGCTACGTCAACCTGATCCCCACCGCGCAGGGCGGCACCCACGTCAACGGCCTGCGCCAGGGCCTGCTGGACGCCATGCGCGAGTTCTGCGAATTCCGCAACCTGCTGCCGCGCGGGGTCAAGCTCGCCCCGGAAGACGTCTGGGAACGCATCGCCTTTGTCCTCTCGATGAAGATGCAGGAAGCGCAGTTCTCCGGGCAGACCAAGGAGCGCCTGTCCTCGCGCGAGGCAGCCGCCTTCGTTTCGGGCGTGGTCAAGGACGCCTTCAGCCTGTGGCTCAATGCCCACCCGGAAACCGGTCTGCTGCTGGCCGAGCAGGCCATTGGCAACGCCGGTCGCCGCCTGAAAGCCGGCAAGAAAGTCGAGCGCAAGAAGATCACCCAGGGCCCGGCGCTGCCCGGCAAGCTGGCCGACTGCGCGGGGCAGGACCCGATGCGCGCCGAGCTGTTCCTGGTGGAAGGTGACTCCGCTGGCGGCTCGGCCAAGCAGGCGCGCGACAAGGAGTTCCAGGCGATCATGCCGCTGCGCGGCAAGATCCTGAACACCTGGGAAGTGGACGGCGGCGAAGTGCTGGCCTCGCAGGAAGTCCACGACATCGCCGTGGCCATCGGTATCGACCCGGGCTCCAGCGACCTGTCGCAGCTGCGCTACGGCAAGATCTGCATCCTCGCCGACGCCGACTCCGACGGCCTGCATATCGCCACCCTGCTTTGCGCCCTGTTCGTTCGTCACTTCCGCCCGCTGGTGGAAGCCGGCCACGTCTACGTGGCGATGCCGCCGCTGTACCGCATCGACCTGGGCAAGGAAGTCTTCTACGCCCTCGACGAGGCCGAGCGCGACGGCATCCTCGATCGCCTGGTGGCCGAGAAGCGCCGTGGCAAGCCGCAGGTCACCCGCTTCAAGGGCCTTGGCGAGATGAACCCGCCGCAGCTGCGCGAAACCACCATGGACCCCAACACCCGCCGCCTGGTGCAGCTGAGCCTGGACGACTTCCAGGCCACCCACGAGGTGATGGACATGCTGCTGGCGAAGAAGCGCGCTGGCGACCGCAAGAGCTGGCTGGAAAGCAAGGGCAACCTGGCCGAGGTGCTGGCGTGAGGCTGAGCCTCGCCCTGGCCGGCCTGCTGCTGGCCGGTACGGCCGCTGCCGCCGACCAGCCTGCCGCGCTGGCGGAACTGGAGCTGCTCGCCGAGCACCCGGTAGCCGGCATGGCCGCCGGCAACCTGTCCGGCCTGACCCGCTGCGGCAGTGAATGGCTGGCGCTGTCCGACCGCGAGGACGACCGCCTGTACCGCCTGCAGCCGGGCGATGGCGCCTGGCAGGCCGAGGCCGAGACCTTCGATGCCCCGCCAGTGCCGCCCAGCGCCCTGCCCTGGGGCCTGCGCATGCGCACCTGGGCCGCCAACCTGGTGCGCGGCGGCAAGCTCGACTTCGAAAGCATCAGCTGCGATGCCAAGGGCAACCGCTACCTGCTCAGCGAGGCGCATGTCGCCCTGCTGCAGGTGGGTCCCAGCGGCATGGCCGAATGGCTGGCGCTGCCGGATGGCCTGATCCGCCAGGCCCGCGCCAGCGGCATGCTGCTGCGCCACAACGCCCTGCTCGAGGGCCTGGCCATCGACCCGAGCGGCACACGCCTGTGGCTGGCTGCCGAGCGTGAGCGCCGTGGCCTGCTGGTGCTGCACCTGGAGAAGGGCCGCTGGCGGTGCACCGGCGGCTGCATCCTGATGTCCGAGGCTGGCCAGCGACGCTCACCGCTCACCCCGCAGAGCGATGCGCGCTACCCGCGCAGCTTTGGCGACCTGGCCTACTTCGACGGCAAGCTGTTCAGCCTGGAACGCCTGGAGCACCGTATCTGCCGCCGCAACCCGACGACCGGTGCGGAAGAAAAATGCTGGTCGTTCGTCGCCGCCGCCCTGGCCGAGGGACGCGCCTACCCCGAACCCTACGGCGTCGCCGAAGCCCTGTGGCTGGATCAGGAGGGTGCCTGGCTGGGCCTGGACAACAACGACCTGGCGCGCGCCGACGGCGAGCGCCGCCCGCTGCTCTGGCAGTTCAAGGCCCCGGCCGGCGGCTGGAGCGCGCCATGAGCGAGCGCCCCGCCGGCCAGCGCGCCGCCCGTGTCATGCTGATCCTGGCCTGGGTCGCCGCCCTGGCCCTGGCCACCCACTGGTTCGGCAACTGGGAAGAGCAACAGGCCAATCCCAATCGCCAGCCACAGTCGGTGCATGGCAACGGCTACATCGAAGTCAGCCTGGCCAGCAGCCGCGGCGGCCACTACCTGCTGGACGGCAAGATCGACGGCCACACCGTGACCTTCCTCCTCGATACCGGCGCCAGCGCCGTGGCCATTCCGCAGCAGCTGGCCAAGGAACTCGGCCTGCAGCCCGGCGCTCCCGTACAGATCCGCACCGCCAACGGCACCGTGACCGGCTGGCGCACCCGCCTCGGCCTGCTGCAGCTCGGCGATATCCAGCTGCGCGAGGTGGCGGCACTGATCACCCCCGGCATGGAAGGCCACGAGGTGCTGCTCGGCATGAGCGCCCTCAAGCAACTCGAATTCACTCAGAAGGGCGGCACCCTGGTGCTGCGCCAATCAACACGATAATGAGGCACGCATGAGCGACTCCCTCGATTTGAGCCTGGAAGGCGTGGAACGCCGTTCCCTCGCGGACTTCACCGAGCAGGCTTATCTCAACTACTCCATGTACGTAATCATGGACCGCGCCCTGCCGCATATCGGCGATGGCTTGAAACCGGTGCAACGGCGCATCGTCTATGCCATGAGCGAGCTGGGCCTGGATGCCGACGCCAAGCACAAGAAGTCGGCGCGTACCGTCGGTGACGTGCTCGGCAAGTTCCACCCGCACGGTGACAGCGCCTGCTACGAGGCCATGGTGCTGATGGCGCAGCCGTTCAGCTACCGCTACACCCTGGTCGACGGCCAGGGCAACTGGGGTGCGCCGGACGATCCCAAGTCCTTCGCCGCCATGCGTTACACCGAGGCGCGCCTGTCGCGCTATTCGGAAGTGCTGCTGTCCGAACTGGGCCAGGGTACGGTGGACTGGGTGCCGAACTTCGACGGCACCCTGGACGAGCCGGCGACCCTGCCGGCACGCCTGCCCAACCTGTTGTTGAATGGCACCACCGGCATCGCCGTGGGCATGGCCACCGACGTGCCGCCGCACAACCTGCGCGAAGTCGCCAGCGCCTGCGTCCGCCTGCTGGACGAGCCGGGCGCCACGGTCGAGCAGCTGTGCGAGCACATCCAGGGCCCGGACTTCCCCACCGAAGCCGAGGTGATCACGCCCAAGGCCGACCTGCTGAAAATCTACGAAACCGGCCGTGGCTCGGTGCGCATGCGCGCCGTGTACCGCGTCGAGGACGGCGATATCGTGGTCACCGCCCTGCCGCATCAGGTCTCCGGAGCCAAGGTGCTGGAGCAGATCGCCGCGCAGATGCAGGCCAAGAAGCTGCCGATGGTTGCCGACCTGCGCGACGAGTCGGACCACGAGAACCCCTGCCGCATCGTAATCATCCCGCGTTCCAACCGCGTGGATGCCGACGAGCTGATGACTCACCTGTTCGCCACCACCGATCTGGAAAGCTCCTACCGGGTCAACACCAACGTCATCGGTCTGGACGGCAAGCCGCAGGTGAAAGACCTGCGCACCCTGCTCACCGAGTGGCTGCAGTACCGCGTCGGCACCGTGCGCCGCCGTCTGCAGTTCCGCCTGGACAAGGTGGAGAAGCGCCTGCACCTGTTGGAAGGCTTGCTGGTTGCCTTCCTCAACCTGGACGAAGTGATCCATATCATCCGTACCGAGGACCAGCCCAAGCCGGTGCTGATGGCGCGCTTCGGTCTGACCGAGGTGCAGGCCGACTACATCCTCGACACCCGCCTGCGTCAGCTGGCGCGTCTGGAAGAGATGAAGATCCGCGGCGAGCAGGACGAACTGGCCAAGGAGCGCGACAAGCTGCTGGCCCTGCTCGGCAGCGAAGCCAAGCTGAAAAAACTGGTACGCCAGGAAATCCTCGACGACGCAGAGAAATACGGCGACAACCGCCGCTCGCCGATCGTCGCCCGCGCCGAAGCCCGCGCCCTGTCGGAAACCGAGCTGATGCCGACCGAGCCGGTCACCGTGGTGCTCTCGGAAAAAGGCTGGGTACGCTGCGCCAAGGGTCACGATATCGACGCCACCGGCCTGTCGTACAAGGCCGGCGACGGCTTCAAGGCCGCCGCGCCGGGCCGCTCGAATCAGTACGCGGTCTTTATCGACTCGACAGGCAGGAGTTATTCCCTCGCCGCCCATAGCCTTCCGTCGGCACGTGGCCAGGGCGAGCCGCTCACCGGCCGCCTGACCCCGCCACCGGGCGCGACCTTCGATTGCGTGCTGCTGCCGGACGACAGCGCCCTGTACGTGATCGCCTCGGACGCCGGCTACGGTTTCGTGGTCAAGGGTGAGGACCTGCAGGCCAAGAACAAGGCCGGCAAGGCCCTGCTGACCCTGCC
Source organism: Pseudomonas stagnisoli (assembly GCF_048595745.1). Taxonomy (NCBI): domain Bacteria; kingdom Pseudomonadati; phylum Pseudomonadota; class Gammaproteobacteria; order Pseudomonadales; family Pseudomonadaceae; genus Pseudomonas; species Pseudomonas stagnisoli. The sequence continues at coordinate 788,987 of NZ_CP184361.1, read as the reverse complement.
CAACGGCTCGCTGGTGGTGCCGCCCAAGCCGGTGGCCAGCGTCGAGGACAACTGGCTGGCGGCAGTGACCACCGAGGGCCGCCTGCTGCTGTTCCCGGTGCGCGACCTGCCGCAACTGGGCAAAGGCAAGGGCAACAAGATCATCGGCATCCCCGGTGAGCGCGTGGCCAGCCGCGAGGAATACCTCACCGATCTGGCCGTGCTGCCCAGCGGCGCGGCGCTGGTGCTGCAGGCCGGCAAGCGCACCCTGACGCTCAAGGCCGACGACCTGGAACACTACAAGGGTGAGCGTGGCCGCCGTGGCAACAAGCTGCCGCGTGGCTTCCAGCGGGTCGACCAGCTGCTGGTCGAGGTGCCTGGCGCCTGACCGCGCGGCCGGCAAGGAGACGCACCATGGACGCCGCCGAACTGCGCTGGCAACAGGACACCCAGGGCCGCACGCATCTCTGCGTCAGCGGCCACTGGACCCTGGCCACGCGCAAGCCGGACCTGCAGGCGGTGTTCGAGGCTTTCGCCAGCCACAACGCCGAGCTGCCGGTACGGGTAACGGTCGCGGCCTGGGACAGCAGCCTGCTGGCCCTGCTGCGGCGCCTGCAACGCCTGGCCACGGAACGCCAGCTGCAACTGCGCTGGCTGGAACTGCCGGACGGCGTCGAGCGCCTGCTGCAGATGGGCAGCGCCCATCCGATCCAGCCCGGCAGCAGCGCCCAGGCGCGCGGCGGGCCGCTGATCCGCCTGGGACTGATGGTCATGGCGACCCTGGCCAGCCTGACCACTGCGGCCACCTTCCTCGGCGAAGTCTGCCTGGCACTGCTCAACCTGTTGCGCGGTCGCGCGCGCCTGCGTGGTGGCGACTTCTGGCTGGCCCTGCAGCAGTGCGGCCCCGGTGCCCTGCCCATCGTCGCGCTGATCGCCACCCTGGTCGGCCTGATCCTCGCCTTCGTCGGCGCCGCCCAGCTGGAGGCTTTCGGCGCCCAGCTGTACATCGCCAACATGGTGGCCATCGGCATGACCCGCGAGATGGGCGCGCTGATGACCGCAGTGATCATGGCCGGGCGCACCGGCGCCGCCTATGCCGCCGAGCTGGGCAGCATGCAGGCCAACGAGGAAATCGATGCGCTGAAAACCTTCGGCTTCCCGCCGCTGGAATTCCTCGTGCTGCCGCGCCTGCTGGCACTGCTGGTGGCCATGCCGCTGCTGTGCGTGTTCGCCGATGCCCTCGGCATCCTCGGCGGCTTCATCATCGGCGCCGGCCTGTTCGACATCTCCGCCGCGCAGTACCTCAACCAGAGCCTGGAGATGCTCAACCTCACTGACTTTTTCCTCGGTATCTTCAAGAGCCTGGTATTCGCCGTGCTGATCGGCCTGATCGGCTGCCACTACGGCCTGGCCTGCGGCCGCAATGCGCAGGCCGTGGGCCAGGCGACGACCCGCGCGGTGGTCAGCATCATCGTCGCGCTGGTGGTGAGCGATGCGCTGATCACGCTGATCTGCACACAGCTGGGAATCTGAGATGAGTGATGCCGTGCTGATCGCCGAAAACCTCGCCGCCGGCTACGGCAAGCGGGTGATCCAGCGCGACCTGAACTTCCGCATCGCGCGCGGCGAGGTGTTCGTCATCATGGGCGGCAGCGGCTGTGGCAAGAGCACCCTGCTGCGCCACCTGATCGGCCTGCAGGCGCCGCTGGCCGGGCGCATGCTGTTCAACGGCGAAGAGTTCTGGGCGCAGTCCGAGGCGCGCCGCGCCGAGCTGCAGCAGGAGTTCGGCGTGCTCTACCAGAACGGCGCGCTGTGGGGCTCGATGACCCTGCGCGAGAATATCTGCCTGCCGCTGGAAACCTACCGCCCCAACCTCGGCCGTGCCGAGCTGGACGAGCTGGCCGCACTCAAACTGGCGCTGGTCGGCCTTGGCGGCTGCGACGAGCTGTACCCGGCCGAGCTGTCCGGCGGCATGCGCAAGCGCGCCGCGCTGGCCCGCGCGCTGGCGCTGGACCCGCAGGTACTGTTTTTCGACGAGCCCTCGGCCGGCCTCGACCCGATCAGCTCGATGGCCCTGGACGAACTGATCCTGCAGCTGCGCGACAGCCTCGGCTCCAGTATCGTGCTGGTCACCCACGAGCTGCCGAGCATCTTCACCGTCGCCGACACCTGCCTGTTCCTCGACGGCCAGGCCGGCACCCAGCTGGCCCTCGGCCCGCCAGACGAATTGCTCGCCCATGGCCCGGAGGCGGTACGCCGCTTCCTCGGCCGCAGCCGGCACCCGGCCAAGGAGGCCCCATGAGTGAATCCCGCAAGCCGCTGCTGATCGGCAGCTTCCTGCTCGGCGGCCTGTTCCTGCTGGTCGCCGGCACCCTGTTGCTGTCGCGTGACAGCTGGTTCAGCCAGCCCAGCGAGTACGTGGTGTACTTCAAGGGCGCGCTAGACGGCCTCGACGTCGGCGCCGACGTCACCTACCGCGGAGTCAAGGTCGGCAGCGTGCGCGAAATCCGCCTGTCCTACGACCGCGACATCAAGGACGTGGTGATGCCGGTGATCCTGCGCATCGACCCGCAGCAGGCCAGCAGCAAGCGAAGTGTCGACCAGGTACTGGAGCAACTGGTGCAGCGCGGCCTGCGCGCCCAGTTGCAGACACCCAGCCTGCTCACCGGCAAGGCCATCGTCGCGCTGGACATGTTCCCCGACACCCCGGGTTACGTGCGCGAACCCAACGATATCGAGCTGCCGGCCATCCCCAGCGTACCCTCGCGTATCGACCAGGCGGCAAACCTGCTCAACGACCTGGTCGCCGAAATCCGCGAACTGCCCTTGCTCGAACTGATCGACTCGGCCACCCAGGCCATGCGCGGCATCGAGCGCCTGAGCCGCTCCGACGACCTGAACAACGGCCTGCACAGCCTGGCAGCCACCCTGGCCAACCTCGACCGTCTCAGCCAGCGCCTGGACGCCCAACTGCCGGCGCTGCTCGCCTCGGCGCAGCGCAGCAGCGGCGAACTCGATGCCACCCTCGGCGAGATCCGCCAGGCCTCCGCCGGCCTGCGCCAAACGCTGGAGCAGACCAACGCCCTGCTCGGTGACAGCCGCCGCAGCCTGGGACCGGAATCCGAGCTGCAATACCAGCTGGGCAGCGCGCTGCAGGAACTCAGCCGCGCCAGCAAGGCGCTGCAACGCACCGCCGAAAGCCTGGAACAGCAGCCACAATCGCTGATCTTCGGGAAGCCCAAACCATGAGCCGCTACCTGCTACCTCTCGCCCTTCTGCTGCTGGGCGGCTGCGCCGCCAGCACGCCGCAGGCGTTCTACCAGCTGCCCGCGCCCGCCGCCCAGCTGCCGGCCAACGCCGCCGGCCCGGCGGTGCTGCTCGGCCCGCTGCAGCTGGCCGACTACCTGCAGCGCGAGAACCTGATGCAGCGGCAGAGCGATCAGCGGCTCAGCGTCAGCGCCAGCGGACGCTGGGCCGGCAGCCTGCAGGACGACATCGGCAACCTGCTGCTCGCCACCCTGGCCACGCACCTGCGCAGCAGCGACCTGGCGCTCTACCCCGACCGCGTCGGCTTCAGCGCCCAGGCGCAGATCATCCTCAACATTTCCCGCCTGGACTCCGGCCCGCAACAGCCGGCGGTACTGGAAGCGCGCTGGCGTCTGCTCGATACCCGGGGCCAGCAGCGTGCCGGCGACCTGCTGCAGCTGCGCGAAGAGCACGACGGCAGCCTGGAGAGCCAGGTCGCCGCCCAGGGCCGCCTGGTCGAACGCCTCGGCCAGCGCCTGGCCGACGCCGTACGGAAGCTGCCAGCCGGCAGCTGAGCTGGAGTCCACACGCGCTTTGACGGATGATACGCGGCCGTTTCGCACACGTTTCCGGCCGCCCCGGCGGCCCAGGGTAGAGAGAATGAAACCGCTGTACCTCGTTTCCGTCCTGCTGCTGTCCGGCCTGCTCGGGCTGACGGGCTGTACCGTGCACCAGCCGGTGCCGCTGTACCAGCTGGACAACGGCAACGCGCCGCTGCCGACGCAGGCCCAGGGCGTGGCCGTGCTGCTCGGCCCGGTGTCGATCGCCGACTACCTGCAGCGCGAAGCCTTCCTGCAGCGCCAGACCGACGGCAGCCTGCTGGTCGCCGACGACGCGCGCTGGGCCGGCAGCCTGGCCACCGACATCGACCAGGTGCTGCTGCGCCAGCTGGCCTCGCGCCTGGACAGCCAGCGCACCGTGCTGGCCCCGACCAATGCCGAGTTCAAGGCCGACGTGCAGGTGCTGCTGAACATCATCCGCCTGGACTCCGGCCCGCAGCTGCCGGCGGTGCTGGAAGCGCAATGGCGCCTGCTCGACCGCAACGGCCAGCTGCGCGACAGCCGTCTGCTGCGCCTGGAAGAGGCGCACAGCGGCACCGTCGCCGACCAGGTACAGGCACAGAGCCGCCTGCTGCGCCAGCTGACCCAGCAACTGGCCGCGGCCATCGAACCGCTGCGCGACCAGCCGATAGCCGAAGCGAGCAAACCGGCGCCAACGCCCAAGCGCCCGGCGCGCGCACCGCAGCAGCCGGGGCCGAAAATCCCCATGGTCGGCCCGACGCCGGGCGGCGGCGAAGTGCTGCGCTTCTGATCACCGGCCCCGCCATCGCGGGGCCGTCCATTTGCCCCGCCGCGCGCCGCTCTGCTAGTGTCGCGCCCGTTCCAACCCCGCCGAGACCCTGCACATGGCCCGCAAGAAAGCCGCCGACTTCGAAACCTCCCTCGCCGAGCTGCAAACCCTGGTCGAGCGCCTGGAGAGCGGCGAGCTGTCGCTGGAAGACTCCCTTGGCGCCTTCGAACAGGGCATCCGCCTGACCCGCGACTGCCAGGCCTCTCTGGCCCAGGCCGAGCAGAAGGTGCAGCAACTGCTCGAACGCGACGGCGAGCTGCAGGAAGTCCCGTTCGACGCGGAAGACCAGGCATGATCGGCGAGTACCAGCAGCGCTGCGCCGCGCGCGTCGACGCGCTCCTGGCTGAACTGTTCGAGGCCCCGCGCGACGAGCTGGCGCGCCTGTACCAGGCCATGCGCTACAGCGTGGTCAACGGTGGCAAGCGTGTGCGCCCGTTGCTGGTCTACGCCGCCTGCGAGGCGCTGGATGGCGACCTCGACCGCGCCGATGGCGCCGCCTGCGCGGTGGAGCTGATTCATGCCTATTCGCTGGTGCACGACGACCTGCCGGCGATGGACGACGATGACCTGCGCCGCGGCCAGCCGACCACCCACATCGCCTACGACGAGGCCTGCGCCATTCTCGCCGGTGACGGCCTGCAGAGCCTGGCCTTCGCGGTGTTGGCCGATGCCCGGCGCAACCCGGCGGATGCCCACCTGCGCCTGTCCATGGTCATGGGCCTGGCCCGCGCCGCCGGCCCGGCCGGCATGGTCGGCGGCCAGGCCATCGACCTCGAGTCGGTTGGTCGCCAGCTCGACCAGCAGGCCCTGGAAACCATGCACCGGCACAAGACCGGGGCCCTGATCGAGGCCAGCGTGCAGCTTGGTGCGCTCGCCAGCGGCAACGCCGATGAACAGGCACTGCGCTCACTGCAACAGTACGCCAGGGCTATCGGCCTGGCCTTTCAGGTGCAGGACGACATCCTCGACGTGGAAAGCGACACCGCCACCCTGGGCAAAACCCAGGGCAAGGACGAGGCCAACGACAAGCCCACCTACCCCGCCCTGCTCGGCATGGAGGCGGCCAAGGCCTACGCCCTGGAACTGCGCGATCAGGCCCTGCATGCCCTGCGCCCGTTCGGCGACAGCGCCGAGCCGCTGCGCGAACTGGCCCGCTACATCGTCGAACGGCGCAGCTAAGCCGCCGCCATGAAAAACGCCGGGCATCGACCCGGCGTTTTTCATGGTCCGGCGAAAACACAGCGTAGGGCGGCTGCAGTCCGCGCGACAGAAAACGAGGGGTTCATCCGCCCCACGAATATCAGACGGCGGCCCCGACCGGCAGCGCCGACGCATCCCGCCGCACCGCCACCAGCAGCCCCAGTCGCACCAGCAGCCAGGGCATCAGCCAGGCCACGAACAGCCCCATCGCCAGGCCACGCAGGCCCTGCCAGGCCAGCGACTCCCACGGCCAGGCGGCTCCGGCCAGCTTCAAGCCCTTCTGCAGCAGGATAAACGCCAGCGCGCCGAGCACCGCGGCCGCCAGCCGGCGCCACAGCACCACCTCGGCGGAAAAGGCCAGTTGGCGATAGCCAAACAGCACGCCGAGCAGCATGCCCGCCAGCAGCGGCACGTAACCGGGCGCCGCGCCCGGCCAGCTCAGCCAGGCGCAGGAGAACGCCAGCAGGATCAGCACCAGGTGCCAACCGGCATGGGCCTCGCGCCACCAGTCCCAGCGGCGCACACACTCGAACACCAGCAGCGTGGCGATACCCAGCAGCGCGCCGCCGAGTACGTCCTCGACATCATGGGCGCCCAGGTACAGACGGCTGAAAATGATACCCGCCGCAATCACTCCGGCGACCAGCCAGGCCCAGGCCCGGCGCAGCTCCCAGGCCAGCCACAGCCAGATGACGATGGCGATCTGCGCATGCCCGCTGGGCAGGCCGAAACTGTCGCCCACCTGATGATCCATGCGCAGGGCGACAGGCGGCCGCGGGTCCTGCCAGAAGTCCTTGAGCCAGGCATTGAGCAGGGCGGTGAACGCCACCAGCACCAGCAGGCGCAGGAATACGCCGCGATGCCAGGCCCAGTAGCCCAGCGGCAGGAAGAACAGAATGAACTTCTCGTAGCCCAGCAGGGTGAAGAAACGCATCAGCGGGGTCAGCTCATCGCTGCGCAGCGGCAGCACCCAATCCAGGCTGTGGAGCAATTCGTTCATGACGGTCCTTGCGATACGCGGCGAAAGGTTACTGATAATGCCCGCAGGGATTGCCGGCAAGGGCCGATTCGGACAAATGATTCACCGATCTGAGTACCGGGTATTCGGCCTGAGACTGTTGGCTGCACGGGCTGCAGACAGCCCCTAAGCTGCCTGTTATCCCCACCCTTCAAGGCGCACGAGCATGGACCTGGAACATCAACTGCTGGTCGTCAACGGCATTGATCTCAGCCTCTACAGCGCCGGACCGGCCGATGGCCGTCCAGTCTGGCTGCTGCATGGCTTTCCCGAGTGCTGGTATGCCTGGCAGCCGCAGATCGAGGCATTGAGCCGGGCTGGTTACCGGGTATTCGCCCCGGAGATGCGTGGCTACGGTCAGAGCAGCGCGCCGCGCGACCCTGCCGCCTACGACCTGCTGACCCTGTGCGGCGATATCCAGGGCGCCATGGACGCCCTCGGCCACACCCGCGTCGCCGTGGTAGGCCACGATTGGGGCGCACCGGTGGCCTGGCACCTGGCCCTGCTGGAGCCCGAGCGGGTGCAGGCGCTCGGCGCGCTGTCGGTGCCCTTCGGCGGGCGCCCGAAACGCCCGGCCATCGAGATGATGCGCACGGCCTACGCCGGGCGCTTCCATTACATCCTCTATTTCCAGCAGCCGGGCCTGGCCGAGACCGAGCTGGACGCCGACATCGGCCGCAGCCTGCGCCTGCTGCTCGGCGGCCTGGGCGGCGCGCTGCTGGCCGACAAGGCGGCAGACGCCAGGCTGTTCGACGGTCTCACCGACGTCCCGCTACCGAGCTGGTGCTCGCCCGAACTGTTCGCCGTGTACGAACGCACCTTCGCCGGTCGCGGCTTCCATGGCGCCCTCAACTGGTACCGCAACTTCGAGCGCAACTGGCAGCGCACCGAAGCGCTGGCAGAGCTGCAGGTGCACCAGCCGACCCTGTTCCTGCTCGGCGAGCACGACCCGGTCGGCCGCTTCGAGGCGCCGACCCTGGCACGCATGGCGGCCAAGGTGCCCCAGCTGGAGCAGCACCTGCTACCCGGTTGCGGTCACTGGCTACAGAGCGAGGACGGCCCTGGAGTCAATGCACTGCTGCTGGATTTCCTCGGCCGCCATTACCCCACAGCCTGATCACCTTACAGGTCGTTTGGGCTGTTCCCGGCGCTTCGGGTAAACTGCCGCATCTCTTGTACACCTATAACGATCAGCCTGATGCCGACCACCTTCCACGAAATTCCTCGCGAGCGGCCCGCCACGCCGCTGCTTGACCGCGCCGACACCCCGGAAGGCCTGCGTCGCCTGGCGGAAGGCGAGCTGGAAAGCCTTGCCGACGAGCTGCGCCAGTACCTGCTGTATAGCGTCGGGCAGACTGGGGGGCACTTCGGTGCAGGCCTCGGCGTGGTCGAGCTGACCATCGCCCTGCACTACATCTTCGATACGCCGGATGACCGCCTGGTGTGGGACGTGGGCCACCAGGCCTACCCGCACAAGATCCTCACCGGCCGTCGCGAGCGCATGGGCAGTCTGCGCCAGAAGGACGGCCTGGCCGCCTTCCCGCGCCGCAGCGAGAGCGAGTACGACACCTTTGGCGTCGGCCACTCCAGCACCAGCATCAGCGCCGCGCTGGGCATGGCCATCGCCGCGCGCCTGCAGGGCAGCAAGCGCAAGGCGGTGGCGGTGATCGGCGACGGCGCGCTGACCGCCGGCATGGCCTTCGAGGCGCTCAACCACGCCTCCGACGTCAAGGCCAACATGCTGGTCGTGCTCAACGACAACGACATGTCGATCTCCAAGAACGTCGGCGGCCTGTCCAACTACCTGGCCAAGATCATTTCCAGTCGCACCTATTCGAGCATGCGCGAGGGCAGCAAGAAGATCCTCTCGCGTCTGCCCGGCGCCTGGGAGATCGCGCGCAAGGTCGAAGAGCACGCCAAGGGCATGCTGGTACCGGGCACGCTGTTCGAGGAGCTGGGCTGGAACTACGTCGGCCCCATCGACGGCCATGACCTGCCCACCCTGCTCGCCACGCTGCGCAATATGCGCGATCTGGAGGGCCCGCAGTTCCTCCACGTGGTGACCAAGAAGGGCAAGGGCTTCGCGCCGGCCGAGGCCGACCCGATCGGCTACCACGCCATTACCAAGCTGGAACCGATCAACGCCCCGGTGGCGCCCAAGCAGCCCTCCGGGCCCAAGTATTCCGGTGTGTTCGGCCAGTGGCTGTGCGATATGGCGGCCGCAGACCCGCGCCTGGTCGGCATCACCCCGGCGATGAAGGAAGGCTCGGACCTGGTGGCCTTCAGCGAGCGCTTCCCCGAGCGCTACTTCGACGTGGCCATCGCCGAGCAGCATGCGGTGACCCTGGCCGCCGGCATGGCCTGCGACGGCGCCAAGCCGGTGGTGGCGATCTACTCCACCTTCCTGCAGCGCGCCTACGACCAGTTGATCCACGACGTGGCGGTGCAGAACCTCGACGTGCTGTTCGCCATCGACCGTGCCGGCCTGGTTGGCGAAGACGGTCCGACCCACGCCGGCAGCTTCGACATTTCCTACCTGCGCTGCATCCCCGGCATGCTCATCGCCACCCCCAGCGACGAGAACGAGCTGCGCCAGCTACTGACCACCGGCTACCACTTCCAGGGCCCGGCAGCCGTGCGCTATCCGCGAGGCAGCGGTCCCAACGCGCCCATCGATCCGGCCTTGACAGGTGTGGAGATCGGCAAGGCCGTGGTGCGCCGCCAGGGCCGGGGCGTGGCCCTGCTGGTCTTCGGTGTGCAGCTGGCCGAGGCCCTGCGCGTGGGCGAGAGCCTGGATGCCACGGTGGTCGATATGCGCTTCGTAAAACCCCTGGACGAAGCCCTGCTGCGCGAACTGGCGGCCAGTCACGATCTGCTGGTGACCATCGAGGAAAACGCCGTGATGGGCGGCGCCGGCAGCGCGGTCAGCGAGTTCCTCGCCGCCGAGAACCAGGTCAAGCCACTGCTGCACCTGGGCCTGCCCGATTACTACGTAGAGCACGCCAAGCCGGCGCAGATGCTCGCCGAGTGCGGCCTGGACCAGGCCGGCATCGAAGCGGCCGTCCGTCGCCGCCTGCAGCAACTTGAGCAAAGTTCAAGCTGAGCCACGCTAAACTTGCTTGAGCTTCAACACGCCGTGCACTAAGGTGCGCGGCGTTTTGTTATCCATCAGGTGCGCCGGTCAATGCCGGCGATAATCGGGAAGCCGGTGCGCTCCATGAGCAATCCCGGCGCTGCCCCCGCAACGGTAATCGATCGCAGCCCTGCTGCAGGTCCGCGCAACAGCCACCGGGTCAACCGGGAAGGCGCGCGGAGTGGAATCGAGAGCCCGGAGACCGGCCTGGAGGATTCGACTGGTGTTGCGGAGGGCCGCACCGTCAGGTGCCGCCACGCGCCTGCTTTCTGCCCTCCTCGAAGTCTTTGTCTTTGAGGAACCCCGATGAAACTGTCCCACACCCTGCCCCTCTCGGCCCTGAGCCTGGCCCTGCTGCCTGCCGGTGCCGTGCTGGCCGCCAGCCAGGACGCCGCGCTCAAGCTGCCAGAGACGCTGATCAGCGCCAACCGCGACGTGCAGCAACGCGAAGCCAGCAGCGCGACGAGCACCGTGTTCACCCGCGCCGACATCGAGCGCCTGCAGCCGGCATCGGTCAGCGACCTGCTGCGCCGCGTGCCCGGCGTGCAGGTGACCGACAATGGCGCCGGCAGCCTGACCAGCCTGTACATCCGCGGCACCAAGTCGGCACAGAGCCTGGTGCTGGTGGATGGCATGCGCATCGCGTCGGCCAGCTCCGGCGACAGCAGCCTGCAGTACCTCAATGTCGACCAGATCGAACGTGTCGAAGTGCTGCGCGGCCCGCGTTCGGCGGTGTACGGCGCCGACGCCATTGGTGGCGTGGTGCAGATCTTTACCCGCCGCAGCGCCGGTGAAGGCCTGCAACCCTTCGTGCGCATGGGCTACGGCAGCAATGCCAGCTGGCGCCGCAGTGCCGGCATCTCCGGCGGCGACGCGCAGACTCGTTTCAGCCTGGCCGGCAGCCTCGACGAAACCGACGGCATCGACCGCACCGGCCCTTCCTACGACTCCGACCAGGATCACGACGGTTATCGCAACAAGGCCTTCAGCCTGAGCCTCAGCCACAGCTTCAGCGACAGCCTGGAAGCCGGCGTCAACGTCCTCGACCAGCGCGGCCGCACCGAGTTCGACAATCCCTTCGGCCGTTACGACATGACCACCTTCGAGTCGGTCGGCCAGGAGCCCTACAGCGACTTCACCCTCAGCAGCGTTTCCAGTTACCTGGACGCGCAGATCAATGACCTGTGGAGCAGCCGCCTGGAAGTCGGTCACAGCGAGAACCGCGAGGAAAGCCTGGACAAGCTCAGTGACGAGCGCGGCGTGTTCAATACCTACCGCGACTCGCTCAACTGGCTCAACACCCTGACCCTGAGCGACCGCCACAGCCTGTTGCTGGGCGCCGACTGGTACGAGGATCAGCTCAACAGCAACACCGCGTTCGCCGAGCAGCAACGCTGGAACCAGGCTGCCTTCATCCAGCACCGCTATGACGGCGAGGGCTTTTCCACCGAAGTGGGCATGCGCCACGACAAGAACGAACAGTTCGGCAGCGAAAACACCTGGAGCGGCGCCCTGACCCTGCCACTGAACGCCACCAACGATCTGGTGCTGTCGTACAGCGAGGGCTTCCGCGCACCGACTTTCAACGACCTCTACTACCCCGACTACAGCAACCCAGACCTCAAGCCCGAGCATTCGAAGAGCTATGAGCTGCAGTGGCGCAGCCAACTGGCCGAACGCACTCGCCTGGAGGCCTCGCTGTACCGCACCGATATCGAAGACGCGATCGCCAACGATCAGGACTTCATCCCGCAGAACATTGCCAAAGCCCGTATCCACGGTTTCGAGGCCAACCTGCAGCAGGAACTGTTCGGCTGGCAGGGGCAGCTCGGCATCGCGTTCGTCGACCCGCGCGACCGTGACAGCGGCCACACCCTCAACCGCCGAGCCCGTCGCACCCTGAGCCTGGACCTGGACCGCAGCTTCGGCGAATTCGCCGTCGGCGCCACCTGGCAACTGGCCAGCAGCAGCTACGACGATCCGAACAACCAGTACGAGCTGGGCGGCTACGGCCTGCTCGGTCTGCGTGGCAGCTGGCAGGCCAGTGACGAGCTGAAGCTGGAGGCGAAGATCGACAACCTGCTGGACAAGGACTACCAGCGCGCCCTGTACGAGCACGAGGGCGAACGCTACGGCTACCGCCAGGAAGGCCGCACGGCACTGCTCGGGTTCGTCTGGACGCCCAGGCTGTAAACGCACAAGGCCCCGCGAGGGGCCTTGTTGCTTAATGCCTCAACGGGCCTTGGCCAGCAGCTCGCAGAGCTGCTCGGTGGCCGCCAGCATCTGGAAGCTGGGGCGTTCCAGGCCCTTGTCCGGGACCGACCACAGCTGCCCCAGACGCACCGCCGGCAACTGCGGCCAGGCTTGCCAGCGCTGCAGTTCGGCATCGCTGCCGCCAAGAATCACCTCGGGCGCGCGCCCCAGCACCGCCTCGACATTGACCTGGGGTGCGGGCAACTGCAGATCGGCGAACACGTTGCGCGCGCCACACACCCGCAACGCGTCGCTGACGATCTGCCGCCCGCCCAGGGTGTACAGGGGCTCGTTCCACACCTGATAGAACACCGCCAACGGCGGGTCACGGCGATAGCGCTGCTGCAGCTCGGCCAGGCGCATGGTGAAGCGGTCACGCAGCTCGCGCCCACGGGCCTCGGCACCGACCAGCCGGCCCACTTCGACGAACTGCTCGGCCAGCGCCTGCAGATCATGAGGCTCACCGACATACAACGGCATACCAAAGGAGCGCAGCTGTGCCTGCTGGGCCTCGGGCACGCTCCCAGGCCAGAGCAGCAGCAGATCCGGCTTGAGCGCCAACAGGGTCTCCAGCTCGACCTGGCCATAGCGCCCCACCGACGGCACGCCCGCCAGCTCGGGCGGACGCGGGCCGCCATCAAGGAGGCCAACCAGGCGCCGCTCGGCGCCCAGCTCCAGCATGATTTCCGACATCGAGGGAGCCAGGCTGACCACCCGTTCGGCCGCCGTCAGCGCCGGGCTGAGGGCAAGCAGGCAGGCGGCCAGCAGTGCGCGCATCAACCCAACTGGCGAGGGATGCGGTACAGACAGAGCAGCACCACGCTGCTCAGGGACAGCAGGATCAGCGCGACGGCATTGAGCCCACTGAACAGGGCGATGGCAGCGATCCAGGCCGGCAGGCCAGCCCCCAGGAAGGCCTTGCGCCGCTGCACCGCCAGCGCCAGCCAGGCCTCGCGCTCATGCTCGCCATCCAGCGCAGCCTGGGTGGCGATCAGCGCGCGCTTGTAGGCGGAAAACAGCGGCAGGCTGACGAACATGGAAGCCACGCCGGCGATGAACAGAGGCATCTCCAGCACGCTGCCCAGCGCCTGACTGCCACCGAACAGCAGGTTGAGGAAGAACAGTGGGGCCAAGGCAAAACCCAGCCAGCGCCACCATTCCAGGGCCAGACGGCGACGCACCTCGGCGCGAGTCATCACTCTTCTTCCTGGTGTTTCAGACCCAGCATGTGGCCGAGCTTGCCGGCCTTGGTCGCCAGGTATTTACGATTGTGCGGGTTGAGACCGATTTCCAGCGGGCGGCGCTCGGCGACGCGCACGCCGAAACCTTCCAGCGCCTTGACCTTGCGCGGGTTGTTGGTCATCAGCTGGACCGACCTGATGCCCAGGTGGTCGAGCATCGGCTGGCAGATCGAGTAGTCACGCTGGTCAGCGGCGAAGCCCAGACGCTCGTTGGCTTCGACGGTGTCGGCACCGCCATCCTGTAACTCGTAGGCGCGGATCTTGTTCAGCAGGCCGATGCCACGGCCCTCCTGGCGCAGGTACAGGAGCACGCCACGCCCCTCGGCGGCGATGGCACGCAGGGCAGCTTCGAGCTGGGCACCACAGTCGCAGCGCTGGCTGAACAGGGCATCGCCGGTGAGGCACTCGGAGTGCAGGCGACCCAGCACCGGCTGGCCATCGGCGACGTCACCCAGGGTCAGGGCTACGTGCTCCTTGCCACTCTCCTCATCGAGGAAACCGTGCATGGTGAAGACCGCGAAAGGTGTGGGCAGCTGGGAGGCGGCGACGAAGACGACGGACACCGGGAGCTCCTGTGAGGTTCGGCAGAAAGGCCGGCATTGTACCAGCCGCAACGCCGCCCGGCGCAGCCTGAATTGTCGGGGATAAGCATCGAAGCGGCTGATGAATCGGCCGGCACCGCCCTACAGCTTGGACTCCAGCTGCAATACGCCGTTTTCTTCACGCCAGCGCACCCGACTGAGGAAACTCATGCCCAGCAGCACCTCGGTGGGCGAATCCCCCTCCAGCACCGCCGCCTCGACCCCCAGAACCTCAAGGGCACCAACCTTGACGCTGTCGAGCTTGATCTGCCAGGCCTTGACGTTGCCACCGGCCGTGCTGGCCACCATGGCCCGCCCCTTGACCCGGTAGTCGATGCCGAGCATGCGCGCCTGCCCCTCGTTCATCGCCACCGAAGTGGCCCCGGTATCGACCAGGAACTGTACCGGATGGCCCTCGATGGAGCCGGCCACCCAATAGTGATTGCCCGCACCACGACTGATGCTGAGCTGAGCTCTCTGCGGCTCCGAGCTGCCGGCCTGGTTGTATTCCCGGGTCATGGCGTAACTGCGCTGCACCCCGTCGACCTCCAGCACCGCGCCCTTGCTGTCGGCACTGATCACCCTGACGCCGCCGGGGCCGACCTGGCCGGCCCGCACCAGCTTGCGCTGACCGTCGACCAGCAACACCGCCGCGTTGGGAAATAGCCCCACCACCTGCACCTGGGTCTCGGCCTGCAGCACGGGGCACAGGGCCAGCAGCACACTGGCAGCGAACAGCTCAAGGCGACGCATCGGGGATCTCCATGTCCTCGTCAAAGGGGTAGGGCTGCTGCCAGCGGCGGAAGATCGGACGCAGTTCGCCATTGCGTAGCAGCTCGGCCATGCGCCGATCGAACAGTTCGGCCAGGGCGCGACCGCGGGCAGTATCGGCAAAGCCGGCATAGAGGGGCAAGCGGATCAGCTCGGTAGTGCGAAAAAGCGCAGGGTCCGAACCCTCGCGCAACACATCCTCGACTTCGGTGGAGGCGTCCAGATAGAAGTCGGCGTGACCCAGTTCAAGCATGCGCAGAATGCCGATTCGGCGCTCGATCTCCTTGAAGTGCCGCACCCCGGGCAGATAGCGCTGGTACTCATAGCCGCGCATCCAGGCCAAACGGTACTGGCCGATGCTCTGCAGACTGGGCTCCGGCGCGGCGCGCAAGGACAGGGCAACAATGCGATCGGCATCATAGGGGCTAGCGGGGTAAATGATGTTCTCAGAGACTTCGTCGCGATAGGAGCCCAGCCAGGCATCGGCCTCGCCCCGTTGCACCAGGCCAATCGCCCGGGTGTAGGGCACCAACCGGTAACTCATCGCTACGCCCGCTGGCTCGAACACGGCACGCATGATCTCCCAGGTCAGGCCGCTGCCATCGGCATTGGTGTGCCCGGCCCAGTGTTCGCTGACCAGGTTCACCTGCGCGGGCAGCGGCGCGCCAGCCTGTGCGCCGACGCCCCCCAGACACAACAGCAACCCCAGCAGCCAGGCACGCATCTACCGCCTCCGATTCAGGCCAGCCCCCACACCAGCAACTGCATGGCCAGCCAGGCGAATACCCCCGCCAGGATGTCGTCCAGCATGATGCCGATACCACCATGTACATGCCGGTCGATCCAGCGGATCGGCCAGGGTTTGAGAATGTCGAACACCCTGAATACCAGAAAGCCTAGCAGCAACCAGTACCAACCCTCGGGCACGAGCCACAGGGTGATCCACATGCCGACCATTTCGTCCCAGACGATGCCTTCGTGGTCATGCACGCCCATGTCCTCGGCCACCCGGCCACAGAGCCAGAAGCCGAACAGCATGGTGACGCCGAGCATCAACCAGTAGCCCCAGTCCGGCAGTTGCTGCCACAGAGGGATGAAGGGCAAGGCCACCAGCGAGCCCCAGGTGCCGGGCGCCTTGGGCATCAGCCCGGAACCGAAGCCAAAGGCGAGGAAATGCCAGGGATTGCGCCATACCTGCGGCGCGACTTTCACGACTTCAGTCACCACGACTCCCGAAATGTTGGTAGCCCGCGCTGGGCGGGTCGAGACGGCGGCCCGCGCCGTCCAGCAGTTGTACGCCCTGCCCGGCCACGGCCCGGCCGATCACCGTGGCCTCGGGCCATTGCGCCTGCAGTGCCGAAAGGTATTGCGCCGGCAGGGTAAAGGCCAGGCGGTAATCGTCGCCGCCGCTCAATGCGCAGTCCAACGCCCGCTCTCCCGCCAGGCTGTGCAGGGCGGCGGACAGCGGCAGCCTATCGCGCTCAACCTGCAGCGCCACGGCGGAAGCCTGGGCGATATGCCCACAGTCGGCCAGCAGGCCGTCGGAAATGTCCAGCGCCGCCGAGGCCCGGCCACGCAGCCATTGCCCCAGAGCGAGCTGCGGCTGCGGTGCCCAGTAGCGCTGCAGCAGATAGCTCGCGTCGTGCCCCTCGGCCGGCAGCTGCCCGAGGACAAGCGGCAAGGCCCCGGCCGCATCGCCGAGGCAGCCACCGACGCAGAGCAGATCGCCCGGGCGGGCACCCGCGCGGGTCAGTGCCTGACCGGCCGGCAACTGGCCAAAGACGCTGAGGGTGAGACTCAAGGGACCGCGAGTGGTGTCGCCACCGACCAGGGCAATGGCGCACTGCCCGGCCATCTGCGACAGACCACGGGCGAAGCTTTCCAGCCAGGTCGGCTCGGCTTCGGGCAGGGTCAGCGCCAGGGTGAAGCCCAGTGGCTCGGCGCCCATGGCGGCCAGGTCACTGACGCTGACCGCCAGGGCTCGCTGGCCAAGCAGAAACGGATCGCAGGGCTGGGGGAAATGTACGCCGGCCACCAGGGTATCGGTGGACAGCGCCAGCTGCATGCCGGGCGCCGGCTGCAGCAGCGCGCAGTCGTCGCCAATGCCAAGGACGATGCCTTCGGCCGCCTGCGCACAAGGCGCGGCGGCGAAGTAGCGACGGATCAGCTCGAACTCACCCACGACGGGCTTGCCGGCTCAGCGCTTGGCGGCCTTGACCTCGGCCGCGCGCAGTACCGGGGCCAGCTTGTCCAGCACGCCGTTGACGAACTTGTGCCCGTCGGTGGCGCCGAACACCTTGGCCAACTCGATGCCCTCGTTGATCACCACCTTGTAAGGCACATCGATACGGCTGGTCAGTTCCCAGGCGGACAGGCGCAGGATGGCCAGCTCGACCGGGTCCAGCTCTTCCAGCGGGATGTCCAGGAAGACCGCGAAGGACGCGTCCAGCTCGGTCTTCTGGCGGGCCACGCCGGTGAGGATGTCGTGGAAGTAGGCACCGTCGACGCCACTGAAGTCATTATCGACGCGGAACTGCGCTTCGATCTCGTTCAGCGACTGACCGGCCATATGCCACTGATACAGCGCCTGCATGGCCAGGCTGCGGGCCACGCGGCGCTGGGCGATCTTGCCCTTGGCCTTGGGCTGCGGAGCGTCCTGGCTGTCGTCGTGATTCAGGCTCACTTGGCCTCCAGCTGCGCCAGCAGACTTACCATTTCCAGAGCGGACAGGGCAGCTTCGGCGCCTTTGTTCCCGGCCTTGGTGCCGGAACGCTCGATGGCCTGCTCGATGGAGTCGACGGTCAGCACGCCGAAGGCGACCGGTACGCCGTATTCCATGGAGACCTGGGCCAGGCCCTTGGTGCACTCGCCGGCGACGTATTCGAAGTGCGGGGTACCGCCACGAATCACCGCGCCGAGGGCGATGATGGCGGCGAACTCGCCGCGCTGGGCGACTTTCTGGGTGACCAGCGGGATTTCGAAGGCACCCGGCGCGCGGATGATGGTGATGTCGCTTTCCTTCACGCCGTGGCGCACCAGGGCGTCGACGGCGCCGCTGACCAGGCTCTCGACGACGAAGCTGTTGAAGCGGCCAACCACCAGGGCGTATTTGCCTTGCGGGGCGATGAAGGTACCTTCGATGGTCTTCAGGGTCATGGGCGAGTCTCAGTCTGTATAAAGAGCCGGGGCGCCAATGGGCGTCCCGTGGATATCAATGTAGAACGAAAGGCCAGGCCGGGCGCAGGCTGCACTCGGCCGGAGTCATCATTCAGCGGGCAAGTATTCTACAACTTCCAGGTCAAAGCCGGATATGGCGTTGAACTTCATCGGCGCGCTCATCAGGCGCATCTTGCGCACACCCAGGTCGCGCAGGATCTGCGAACCGGCACCGACGGTGCTGTAGGTGGCAGGGCTCGGCGCCGGCTGCTTGCCGCCCAGGTGCGCCAGCAATTCGGGGCCGGTGAGCGGGTTGCCGAGCAACAGCACCACGCCGCTGCCGGCCTTGGCCACTTCGGCCATCGCCGCGCGCAGGCTCCAGCGCCCGGGCTGCTTGACCAGGAACAGGTCGCGCAGCGGCTCCATGTTGTGCACGCGCACCAGAGTCGGCTCCTCGGCGCACACCTTGCCCAGGGTCAGGGCCATGTGCGCGGTGTTCTCCACGCCGTCGCGGTAGGTGACCAGGGTGAACTGCCCCAGCTCGGTGTCCAGCGGCTGCTCGCTGACGCGCTCGACTGTGCGCTCGTGGATCAGGCGGTAGTGGATCAGATCGGCAATGGTGCCGATCTTGAGGTTGTGCTCGGCGGCGAACACCTCCAGCTCCGGGCGGCGGGCCATGGTGCCGTCATCGTTCATGATCTCGCAGATCACCCCGCTCGGCTCAAACCCGGCCATGCGCGCCAGGTCGCAGGCTGCTTCGGTGTGCCCGGCACGGGCCAGCACGCCACCGGCCTGGGCCATCAGCGGGAAGATATGACCGGGGCTGACGATATCGTCGGCTACCGCATGCTTCGCCACGGCGGCCTGCACGGTGCGCGCGCGGTCGGCGGCGGAGATGCCGGTGGTGACGCCTTCGGCCGCCTCGATGGACACGGTGAACTTGGTGCCGAAGCCGGAGCCGTTGCGCGGCGCCATCAGCGGCAGCTTGAGCAGCTCGCAGCGCTCGCGGGTCATCGGCATGCAGATCAGGCCGCGGGCGAAGCGGGCCATGAAGTTGATGTGCTCGGCGGTGACGCACTCGGAGGCGATGATGATGTCGCCTTCGTTCTCGCGGTCCTCGTCATCCATGAGGATGACCATCTTGCCGGCGCGGATGTCTTCGATCAGTTCTTCTGCGGTATTCAGGGCCATGGCGGCGCGTCTCACTTGTTCAGGTAGCCGTGTTCGGCCAGGAAAGCTTCGCTGATGCCGGAAGCGCTGGACTCGGCGGCCTTGTCGCCGAGCAGCAGGCGTTCCAGGTAGCGCGCCAGCAGGTCCACTTCGAGGTTGACCCGGCGGCCCGGCCGATAGTCGGCCATGATGGTCTCGACCAGGGTGTGCGGCACGATGGTCAGCTCGAACTCGGCGCCGTTGACTGCATTGACCGTCAGGCTGGTGCCGTCGACGGTGATCGAGCCCTTCAGCGCAATGTACTTGGCCAGCTCGCGCGGGGCGCGCACGGCGAACTGGATGGCGCGGGCGTTATCTTCGCGCTTGATGATCTCGCCAACGCCGTCGACGTGGCCGCTGACCAGGTGGCCACCGAGGCGGGTGGTCGGGGTCAGGGCCTTCTCCAGGTTGACGCGGCTGCCGGCCTTCAAGTCGACGAAGGCGGTGCGAGTCAGGGTCTCGCGACTGACGTCGGCCCAGAAGCCGTCGCCTGGCAGCTCGACCGCGGTCAGGCACACGCCGTTGACCGCTATGCTGTCACCCAGCTTGACGTCGCCGAGGTCCAGCTTGCCGGTCTCGACGTAGACGCGCACGTCGCCGCCCTTGGGGGTGATCGCGCGGATGGTACCGATGGATTCGATTATGCCGGTGAACATGCGTCCTCCCGGTAAGTGGTGCAATGCAGCATGGACGAACTCCTGTTTTGGTCAAAAACAGGGCAATGCCGATCGATAGGGATTTTCGCGGGCGCAGACGGACGGCGCCCCGGAAGGGAATCCCGCTCTCTCTTTATCCGGACTATACCGTCGGCCCCGGAATCACACCGGGTCTGCTGTCCCTTTCGCTGGAAAGGCGCTCGCGGGCTAGACGCAGCGCGTCATTACCGCCGGTGGGGAATTTCGCCCCGCCCTGAGAACGTTGCGACCGACGAGCGGCCGCGGCTGGCTTTTTACCATATTTGCCACGCTGCTGCATGGCGGCGCTTCGATCAAACCCATCGAACGGTTCAGTGCGCCCTGGGCACGGCGGTGATGCGCCAGTCGCGCCCCACGGCGCGGATATCGCGAATCTCCAGCTCCTGTGCTTCGGCCATGCGCGCCAGCGGCCAGTCCAGCAGCGGACGGGCGCTGGAACCGAGGAACTTGGGCGCGACGAACAGCTGGAACTCATCGACCAGCCCGGCACGAGCGAAGGCGCCGGCCAGCTTGGGCCCGGCCTCTACCAGCACCTCGTTGGCACCGCGCGCGGCCAGTTCCAGCAGCAGCTTGCGCAGGTCGACATGGCCATTGCTGCCGGGCATCGCCAGCAGTTCGTGGCGCTCCTCGCTGAAGCGTTCGCGAGCGGCGGCGGCCGCGCAGGTGGCGACCAGCGCCGGGCCGACCTGGAAGAACGGCGCGCTCAGCGGTACGCGCAGGCGCCCATCGACCAGCACGCGCTGCGGCGGCCGGTCGATGGCCAGCGCGGTCAGCTCGGCATTCAGGCCCAGCTCCTCGGCCCGCACGGTCAGGCGCGCCTGGTCGGCGAGCACGGTATCGGCACCGGTGATGATCACGCTGGCGCGGGCACGCAGGCGCTGCACGGCGGCGCGCGCCTCGGGCCCGGTGATCCACTGGCTCTCGCCATTGGCCATCGCCGTGCGACCGTCCAGGCTCATGGCCAGCTTGACCCGCACATAGGGCAGGCCCTGCTCCATGCGCTTGATGAAACCGGCATTCAGTGCCCTGGCCTCGGCCTCCAGCACGCCGCTGTGCACGGCGATGCCGGCGTGCATCAGGCGCAGCAGGCCCTTGCCGGACACCTCGGGATTGGGGTCCTGCATGGCTGCCACCACCCGCGTTACGCCGGCCGCCACCAGGGCATCGGCGCAGGGCGGGGTGCGGCCGTGATGACTGCAGGGCTCCAGAGTCACGTAGGCGGTAGCGCCGCGCGCCTTGTCACCGGCCTGGCGCAAGGCATGCACCTCGGCATGCGGCTCGCCGGCCTTGGCGTGCCAGCCTTCGCCGACGATCCTGCCGTCCTGCACGATGACGCAACCGACGCGCGGGTTGGGATGGGTGGAGTAAAGCCCCTTGCGCGCCAGCTCCAGCGCGCGGGCCATGAACTGCTGGTCGGCGGCGCTCATTCTTTCGAAGGCTCGCGGGCCAGGCGCTCGATCTCCTCGCGGAACTCGTTGAGGTCCTGGAAGCGCCGGTACACCGAGGCGAAGCGGATATAGGCAACCTCGTCGAGCTTCTGCAGCTCGGTCATCACCAGCTCGCCGAGCACCCGCGACTTGATCTCGCGTTCGCCGGTGGCGCGCAGGCGGTGCTTGATGTGGGCGATCGCCTCTTCCAGGCGCTCGACGCTCACCGGACGCTTCTCCAGTGCGCGCTGCATGCCGGCGCGCAGCTTGTCCTCGTCGAACGGCTGGCGGCTGCCATCGGACTTGATCAGGCGCGGCATCACCAGCTCGGCGGTCTCGAAGGTGGTGAAGCGCTCGCCACAGGCCACGCATTCGCGGCGGCGGCGTACCTGTTCGCCCTCGGCGACCAGGCGGGAGTCGATGACCTTGGTGTCGTTGGCGGAGCAGAACGGACAGTGCATGAAGGAAAAGGCCCTACGAAACGGTGGCCCATGGTAGCGCATGGTCCCGGCAAGACAAGCCGCAGGCTTTGCGGTATACAGGCGCGCGTTTTTTGCGCTATTCCAGAATCATCTGCCGCATCGGATGCCGCCATGCCCCGCCGCCCCCTTCTCGCCTGCCTGTTCCTGCTGCTGGCCGCCTGCGCCGGCGAAGCACCCAAGCCCATGACACCGCCCGCGGCGACCAAGCCCGAAGTGGCGATCAAACCAGCCGCACCCATCGCGCAGCCGCTGCCCGCCCATCTGCGCGAGCTGCATGGCAGCCTGCTGACCCCGCCGGCCGGCAGCGACGTGGAGCTGGCCTTGCTGGTGGTGGACGAGCGCGATCGCCCGCAGCGCCTGCTGGCCAGCCAAACGCTGGCGGGTACCGGCCACGCCCTGCCCTTTCGCCTGCGCTTCGACCCGCAGCAGTTTCCCGGCGGTGCGCGAATCGAACTGCGCGCGCGCATCAGCCAGTCCGGCCGCCTGATCCTGCGCCTGCAACCGCAGCGGGTGCTGCAGGCCGACAGCCGCGATTTCGGCGCCCTGCCGCTGGTGAGCGCACCATGAACGCCCCCGCCGAACTGCAGAACGCCCTGCAACAGCTGCTCGGCGACGCCCGCCTGAGCGCCGAGACCCTGCCCGGCACCGACATCCGCCTGTGGCTGGTCGACCCGAGCAACATGGACCGCAGCTTCAGCCCGGAAGAAACCCGACGCATCCTCGAAGAGCCACCCTACTGGAGCTTCTGCTGGGCCAGCGGCCTGGCCCTGGCGCGCTGGCTGGCGGAGCGCCCCGAGTGGGTTCGCGGCAAGCGCGTACTGGACTTCGGCGCAGGCTCCGGCGTGGCGGCCATCGCGGCGGCCAAGGCCGGCGCGACCGAGGTGGTGGCCTGCGACCTCGACCCGCTGGCCATCGAATCCTGCCGCGCCAACGCCGCGCTGAACGGCGTCGAGCTGAGCTATTCGCTGGACTTCTTCAGCGAGGAAGACCGCTTCGATCTGATCATCGTCGCCGACGTGCTCTATGACCGCGCCAACCTGCCGCTGCTGGATGCCTTTCTCAGTCGTGGCCAGGAGGCGCTGGTGGCCGACTCGCGGGTCAAGGATTTCCAGCACCCGCGCTACACCCGCCTGGGCCTGCTGGAGGCCTGCACCTGGCCGGACCTGGCCGAGCCGGCGGAATTCCGTAACGTCAGCCTGTACCACGCCAAGCGCGGCTAACACTCCCCTCTCCCGAAAACGGGAGGGGGGGACTGCTTGTATCCGAGCCCTACCGCCCGCATTTATAGTTCCAGTCTTTCGCCCCTCCCGAGAGTGATCATGAGCGATACCCCCTACATCTTCGACGTCTCCGGTGCCGCCAATTTCGAGCAGCTGGTGATCCAGAACTCCTTCCACAAGCCGGTGCTAGTCGATTTCTGGGCCGAGTGGTGCGCGCCGTGCAAGGCGCTGATGCCGCTACTGGCGAAGATCACCGAGGAGTTCCGTGGCGAGCTGCTGCTGGCCAAGGTCGACTGCGATGCCGAGCAGGACATCGTGATGCGCTTCGGTATCCGCAGCCTGCCGACCGTGGTGCTGTTCAAGGACGGCCAGCCGGTCGACGGTTTCGCCGGCGCCCAGCCGGAGTCGGCCATCCGCGAAATGCTCAAGCCGCATGTGGCGGAGCCGGCGCCGCTGGCCGCCGATCCGCTGGAGACGGCCCAGGCGCTGTTCGCCGAGGAGCGCTTCGGCGAGGCCGAGGCCCTGCTCAAGCAGGTGCTGACCGAGAACAACGAGAACGGCGCGGCGCTGATCCTCTACGCCCGCTGCCTGGCCGAACGCGGCGAGCTGGGCGAAGCCGAGGCAGTACTGAACGCGGTCAAGGGCGACGAGCACAAGCAGGCCCTGGCCGGCGCCAAGGCCCAGCTGACCTTCCTGCGCCAGGCCGCCAGCCTGCCGGATGGCGCCGAGCTGAAGAGCCGCCTGGCGCAGAACCCGGACGACGACGAGGCCAGCTACCAGCTGGCGGTGCAGCAGTTGGCGCGCCAGCAGTACGAGGCGGCGCTGGACGGCCTGCTCAAGCTGTTCGTGCGCAACCGCGCCTTCCAGGAAGGCCTGCCGCACAAGACCCTGCTGCAGGTGTTCGACCTGCTCGGCAACGATCACCCGCTGGTCACCCTGTACCGCCGCAAGCTCTACCAGGCCATCTACTGATGGCCCCCTCCGCCTGCTGCTGCGCGTACGCTACGGCAAATGCGACGCCCAGCAGGCGGTGTTCAATGCCCGGCAGCCACCGAACTCTATCGCGCTGTGTTCGGCAGTTACCAGGCGGGTTAACCCGCGCCTAGCCGATCCAGCGATACAGCGGCGCCGCATCGCCGCTTTCCACCTGCACCTGGGGGCAGTGGCGCAGGCGCACCAGCAGGCGCTTGCCGGCCGCCTCACTGCCAGCCAGGGCCGCCAGCTCGCCGAGCAACTGCGGCCCCTCAAGGGAACCTGCCGCCTGTAACAGCTGCTGCGCCTGCAACCATAGGTCGTCAGCGGCTTGTGCCGCCGACTGCATACGGGGGGCACCCGCCGCTGACTCCTGCGGCGGCAGGTGCGCCGCCAGTTGCGCCCAGTCCTCGGCATCCATCTCCACTGTCAGGTCTACCGGCCAGTCGCCGACCCGCCCCTTGATTCGCAGCATTTTCGCTCTCCCGAACATCCAGCCCGCATGCTGCCATGCGTCCCGAGGCTGGCCAATCGCCGCGCACAAGTGTTACAACATAACCTAACAATCCATCACCGGAGTCCGCCCCATGCGCCGTATCCTGCTCGCCCTGCCTCTCGCCCTGCTGCCGCTGACCATCGCCCAGGCCGCCAGCCACGAGCACGATCATGATCACGCCCACGAGGAACACGGCAGCCTGGGCAAGCACGAGCACGGCGTGGCGAGCCTCAACGTGGCCCTGGATGGCCAGACCCTGGAGATCCAGCTGGAAAGCCCGGCCATGAACCTGGTCGGTTTCGAGCACGAGGCCAAGAGCGACGCCGACAAGGCCAAGGTCGCCGCCGCACGCCAGCACCTGGAGCAGCCGCAGGCACTGTTTGCCCTGCCCGCCGAGGCCAAGTGCGTGGTGCAGGAAAGCACACTGGAGAGCCCGCTGTTCGCCGGGCACGAGCACGAGCACGAGCACGAGCACGAGCACGAGCACGAGCATCATGACCACAGCGACGAACATGGTCATAGCGATATCGATGCCAGCTACCGCTTCGTTTGCGCCAATGCCGGGGCATTGCAGACCCTGGACCTGGGCAGCTTCTTCAGCACCTTCCCGGCCACGGAAAAACTGGAAGTGCAACTGATCGGCCCAAGCGGCCAGCAGGGTACTGAGCTGACGCCGAAACAGTCGCGCCTGAGTTTCTGAAACACTCCGGCGCATCCTTGCGGGTGCGCCACCGCTCTCCTTGCCTTTAAGCTGTCGCCTTTCCCGACTCGCGGAACGTCCATGTCCGACGCACTGATCGAACTCACCGACCTGGGCTTTGCCTGGCCCGGCCAGGCCGAGCTGCTGGATATCCCACGCTTCACCCTGCGCCGTGGCGAAAGCCTGTTCCTCAAGGGCCCCAGCGGTAGTGGCAAGACCACCCTGCTCGGCCTGCTCGGCGGCGTGCAGAAGCCTGGCCGCGGCTGCCTGAAGCTGCTCGGCCAGGAGTTGGCGCAGATGTCCTCCGGCGCGCGCGACCGCTTCCGCGTCGACCATACCGGCTACATCTTCCAGCAGTTCAACCTGCTGCCCTTCCTCTCGGTACGCGAAAACGTCGAATTGCCCTGCCGCTTCTCGCAGAGTCGCGCCCGCCGCGCCAGCGAGCGTCACGGCAGCGTCGATAAAGCCGCTGCCCAGCTGCTGCAGCACCTGGGCCTGAAGGCCGAGCTGCTCGAGCGGCGCGCCGATTCGCTGTCGATCGGCCAGCAGCAACGGGTGGCCGCCGCCCGTGCACTGATCGGCCAGCCGGAGCTGGTGATCGCCGATGAGCCCACCTCGGCACTGGATCACGACGCCCGCGAGGCCTTCCTCCAGCTGCTGTTCGCCGAATGCCGCGCCGCAGGCGCCAGCCTGCTGTTCGTCAGCCACGACCAGAGCCTGGCACCGCTGTTCGACCGCAGCCTGTCGCTGGCCGAACTGAACCGCGCGACCAAACCGGCGGAGGTCTGACATGCATTTATTACGCATCGCCCTGGCCAGCCTGGCCAACCGCCGCTTCACCGCCCTGCTCACGGTGTTCGCCATTGCCCTCTCGGTATGCCTGCTGCTGGCCGTCGAGCGGGTGCGTACCGAGGCGCGCGCCAGCTTCGCCAGCACCATCAGCGGCACCGACCTGATCGTCGGCGCCCGTTCGGGCAGCGTGAACCTGCTGCTGTACTCGGTGTTCCGCATCGGCAACGCCACCAACAACATCCGTTGGGACAGCTTCGAGACGCTGGCCAAACACCCGCAGGTGAAGTGGGCCATCCCCCTGTCGCTGGGCGACTCGCACCGCGGCTACCGGGTACTCGGCACCGACACCGGTTACTTCGACCACTACCGCTATGGCCGCGGCCAGCCGCTGCAGCTGGCGCAGGGCAAGCCCTTCGCCGACCTGTTCGATGTCGTGCTCGGCGCGGAAGTGGCCGACGCACTCAAGTACCAGCTCGGCGAGCAGATTGTCCTGGCCCACGGCGTGGCCACCGTCAGCCTGACCCAGCATGACGACAAGCCGTTCCGCGTGGTCGGCATCCTCGCCCGCACCGGCACGCCGGTGGACCGCACCCTGCACATCTCGCTGGCCGGCATGGAGGCACTGCACGTCGACTGGCAGAACGGCATGCCCGCGCGCGGCAACGCCAAGGTCTCGGCCGAGCAGGCGCGCGACATGCACCTGCAGCCCAAGGCGATCACCGCCGTCCTGCTCGGCCTGAAGAGCAAGGTCGCGACCTTTGCCGTGCAACGCCAGGTCAACGAGTACCGTGGCGAACCGCTGCTGGCGATCCTCCCCGGCGTGGCCCTGCAGGAACTGTGGAGCCTGATGGGCACCGCGGAGAAGGCGCTGTTCGTGGTCTCGCTGTTCGTCGTGCTGACCGGCCTGATCGGCATGCTCACGGCCATCCTCACCAGCCTCAACGAACGTCGCCGCGAGATGGCTATCCTGCGTTCGGTCGGCGCGCGCCCCTGGCATATCGCCGGGCTGCTGGTGCTGGAGGCCCTGACCCTGGCCCTGGCCGGCGCAGCGCTGGGCCTGGCCCTGCTGTATGGCGGCATCGCCGCCAGCCAGGGTTGGGTGCAGGCGCAGTACGGTCTGTACCTGCCACTGGCATTGCCCAGCGCCTATGAGTGGAGCCTGCTCGGCGCTATTCTGGGCGCCGCCCTGCTGATGGGCGCGGTGCCGGCCTGGCGCGCCTATCGGCAGTCGCTGGCCGACGGCCTGTCCATTCGTCTGTGAGGTTACCCATGCATCAACTGCTGTTCGCCCTGCTGCTCGCCTTCACTTCCCCGTTGTGGGCGGCGGAGCCCCGCGAACTGACCTGGATGCAGATGGTTCCGCCCGACGCACCGCCACCGCAGATGCAACAGGCCCCGATGCATGACCTGTCGCAGCTGGCTGATGCGCTGGCCGCCGAGAATGCCCCGGCAGCCCAGCAGGCCGAGCCTGATGCGCCGGTGGTCAGTGAACTCGACGGCCAGCAGGTCAAGCTGCCCGGCTACATCGTGCCGCTGAACGTGACCGAGGAAGGCCGGGTCACGGAGTTTCTCTTCGTTCCCTATTTCGGCGCCTGCATTCACGTACCGCCACCACCGTCCAACCAGATCGTGCATGTCACAAGCGAGCTCGGCGTGCTGATGGATGCGCTCTACCAGCCTTTCTGGATCGAGGGTCCGCTGAAGGTTGCGGCGGTCAGCAGCGAGATGGGGAACGCCGGCTACCAGATGGCCGCCGAGAAGATCTACCCCTACGAAATGTAGCGCGCCGGTGCGCCAGATTGCCGCACCAGGAAATCCAACAACAGCCCCAGCTATTGAGCTGGGTCAAGAAGTGCACAGGCGACCTTGCCGACAATCCACTCAGCCAACACATCCTAAAACTGATTGGAGCACACCATGCGCAAGTCCCTGCTGACCGCATCCCTTCTCGCCCTTGCCGTTGCGGCGCCGATGGCGCAGGCCTTCGAGGCGGGTGACATCATCGTTCGTGCCGGCGCCATCACTGTCGACCCGCAGGAAGACAGCAGCGAGCTGAAAGTCGGCGGCGCCGACGTCGCTGGCACCAAGGCCACCCTGGACAGCGACACCCAGCTGGGCCTGAACTTCGCCTACATGATCACCAACAACATCGGCATCGAGCTGCTGGCCGCCACCCCGTTCAGCCACAGCGTGGGCCTGAAAGGCGTCGACGCTGCCCTGGGCACTCCGGCCGGCACCATCGACGGCAGCTTCGGCGACATCAAGCACCTGCCGCCGACCCTCAGCGCCGTGTACTACCCGCTGGACAGCCAGTCGGCCTTCCAGCCCTACGTGGGCCTGGGCATCAACTACACCATCTTCTTCGACGAAGAGCTGAGCAGCCGCCAGAAGGACAACGGTTTCAGCAACCTGGAGCTGGATGACTCCTGGGGCCTGGCCTACCAGATCGGCATGGACTACATGCTCAGCGACAACCTGCTGCTCAACGCCCAGGTGCGCTACATCGACATCGACACCGAGGCCACCGTTGAGCACAACGCGCTGGGCAAGGTCAAAGTCGACGTCGACGTCGACCCGTTCGTCTACATGATCGGCCTGGGCTACAAGTTCTAAGCCGCCCACCCACAAAAAAGCCCCGCCAGTGCGGGGCTTTTTTGTGCGCGCGATTCAGCGCCCCAGCAGCCGCGCCAGGCCCTGCGCCAGCGGCGTGGCTGCACCCAGCTGAAAGCGCTGACGCAGCAGCGTGCTGTCCGCCCGGGAATGGCGAATATCGCCTGGGCGCGCCTCGCCGTAGGTCACGTCCGGCAGACTGCCGAGCACCTGGCGCACGGCCTCCAGCAGTTGATTGAGGCTGATCGACTGACTGTGGCCCACGTTCACCGCGCCGGGCTGCACCTGCTCATTGAACAGCCCCTGCACCAGCAGCGGCACCAGGTCGTCGATGTAGAAGAAATCACGGGTCTGCTCACCGTCGCCGAAGACGGTGATCGGCCGACCGGCCAGGGCCCGCTCGGTGAAGATGCTGATCACCCCGGAGTACGGCGAAGACGGGTCCTGACGCGGGCCGAAGATGTTGAAGAAACGGAAGATCGCCGGCTCCAGCCCATGTTGGCGGCGGTAGAAGTCCAGGTAGTACTCGCTGGCCAGCTTGTCCGAGGCATAGGGCGTGAGCGGCGCCTTGGGCGTGTCCTCGGTCACCGCCACGCCTTCACCGTTGTTGCCGTAGACCGCGGCACTCGAGGCAAACAACACCCGGCGCACACCGGCCTCGCGCATGGCCTCGCACAGGTTCAGGGTGCCGACGAAGTTGCTCTGGTGCGTGCTTACCGGATCGTCCACCGAGGCCTGCACCGAGGCCACGGCGGCCAGGTGCGCCACCGCGCTGCAACCGATCACGGCACGGCGCAGCAGCGCCGCATCGGCCACGTCACCCTCGATCAGTTCGACACGCGGGTCCTGCAGCGGCAGGTTGGCGGGCTTGCCGGTGGACAGGTTGTCCAGCACGCGTACCCGGTGGCCGGCGGCCAGCAGGGCATCGCACAGGTGGGAGCCAATGAAGCCGGCGCCGCCGGTAACCAGAATCAGGGAGTCGGACATACGGTTCTCGAAAACGTATCAGGCGTGGCGGTAGTAGCGATCAAGCAGAGCCGGCAACCCCGAGCGCCAGGCACGGGGCTTGATGCCGAAGGTATGCAGGATCTTCTTGCAGGCCAGCACGGCGTGCTGCGGTTCGTCGGCGGCGTCACTGCGGGCGGCGTGCGCCTGGGCGCCCACCTCCTGTACCTGCAGCGCCTGCAGCTGGCGCGCTTCGGCCAGCACGGCCTGGCCCAGGGCCAGGGGGGTAGTGGCCTCATGGCCACCGTAATGATAGATGCCCCACAGCGGTGTCTGGCAGTCGAGTTGCTTGAGCACCGCGAGTATCACCCGCGCGGCATCGTCCACCGGCGTCGGGTTGCCGCGCCGGTCATCGGCCATCAGCAGTTCCTGCCCCTGCTCGGCACGCCGCAGGAAGCGGCCCAGCACGCCCTCTGCGCTGCTGTCGAGCAGCCAGCCAAAGCGCAACAGCACATGCCGCGGGCAGGTCGCACGCACGCACTGTTCGATGCGCAGCAGGGCCTGGCCGCGCAGCCCCAGAGGCACGGGTTCGTCCTTTTCGCTGTAGGCGGTAGCCCGCGAACCATCGAAGACCCGGTAACTGGAGGGCTGCAGCAGAATTACGCCATGGTGCTGACACAGCTCGGCCAGACGCTCAACGGCGCGTTCCTGGCGGGCAAAGCGTTGCGCATCGAATCCTTCGGCCTGGAACCAGTCGAAGTAGTAGGCCAGGTTGATCACCGCATCGGGGCGGGTCTCATCGAGCAGCAACGTCAGGCTGGCGGTGTCCCAGCCCCCTTCGGGCGGACGTGGAGCCAGGAAGCCGATGTCCTCCTCGGCCCCCTGACGCACCAACGCCTGACCCAGGGCATTACCCCCACCCAGCAACAACAGCCGCATTCGCATAGTTCAGCACAGGACCCGAGAAACTGACCGAGGCCCCGGCCGCCGGGGCGGCGGGGCGAAAGTCGGCATTCTGCGGGTTTCGCGGCGGCACGTCACTACCGCACGGGGCCGGCTACTGGACGATGAAGCTGCGGCTGGCGCCGGAGAAGGCGCTGATCCTGCCGGTGACCGGCGCCTTGCTGTCGCCATAGTGGACCAGACGGTACTCGCCGGCCGGCGTTCCGGCGGGAATGGTCCAGCGCAGCGTGGCCTGCGAGGTGCCCCAGAAGCCATCCTTGCGCAGCCAGTGGTACTGGGTGCTCCAGTCGTTGTCGCGGGCCACCACCTGCCAGGCGCCGTTCACCTTGCGCTGCACTTCGAGGAAGGTGCTCTCGGTACGCAGGTTGTTGCGCGGGTGCCCGGTCCAGAACACCGCCTGCACCGTATCGCCTATGCGGTACTGAGCATTCGCGTCGCTGACCACCTGGCCGAAGCGTTTGCCCACGGGAGGGTTGTCGTAGACCACGCCGGTGACGAAGTTGTGCTGGTCGTTGCGCAGATCACGCGGCACCAGGGTACTGATCACCGCCTGCTGGTCGCGCAGCGCCACCGCCAGGTCGTGGAACACCTGCTGGTAGGCAGCCAGGGTCCAGCGTCCGAAGTGGGTGGAACCGCCCTCGTAATGCTGCTTGTCGTACTCCTCGGCCGTGGTGACGTAGCCCGCGTAGGCATTGGACAGACCGGCCACGACCAGCAGCTGGTCATTGCCCAGTACCCCGCGCACCGTCTCGCGCAGACGCCGGCCGGACATCACGGTGAATTCGCCGGGCACCGCCAGCAGGGCGAACTGGCCGATACGCAGAATCGAAGTGGGCAACACCTCGGGACTCCAGGGGTAGGGCTTGAACGCGCTTTGCTGAAGGATGATCGGCTTGGGCGCCTGGCAGGCGATATCCGCCTCGGTCGGCGGCGTCAGCACCTGGGTGATCAGGTTGAGCAGCGGATTGGTCTCCACCGTACCCTCGCCGACGTCCTCCAGCCCTCGTCCATCCTCGGTGCCGGCGGCGAAGGCATAGCCCAGCGCGGCGTTGCAGGTCTGCCGCGACTGGCCAGCGCCGAACTCCGGGCGCACGCGGATTCTCGAGTAATCGTTGTACTGGTGACGGAAGTCGACACCACCGACCAGTTGCTGACTGGCCCCCTGGTAGAGCTGCAGCGCCTTGTCGAACTGACGGTCGCCGATGATCTCGGTGTTGCGCAGCTGGTCCTGGGTCGGGCCGGTACCGTCGAGGTTGAGGTTGGGCGTGGTGTCGGCATGGTTGCTCTGGGCGAAGGAGGCGACGAAGTCAGGGTTGCCCTGGGCCTTGGCCAGCTCCTCGAAGCGCCACTCGGCGCGGCCCTTGTTGTCGCTGGTGAGCAGGGTGTTGCTCTTGTTCATCGACACCGGGTGTACGGCGAACCAGCTGATCATGCCGGCATCACGCTCGCCCTGGCGCAGGCGCAGCACGATCATCTCCGGGTCCACCGAGGTGCCGTAGCGGGCACGCTCCTCGGCCGGGTTGTTGTCGTAGGCCGGTTGCGAGCGGTTGATGCTGGCATTGTGCAGTTCGCCGCGATTGACCAGCACATGGCCGGGCTGCAGGTTGGCATGCGCCTCGGCAATGGCGGCCACGATGCCGTTCACCTGCGCCTCGAAGTTCTCCTTGATGAAGCCGAAGATGGTCACGTTGTACAGCGCATAGTGCGACTGACCGCCGGCGGCGCCGTGGGTATGAGTGGCGCTGAGGACCACGTTGCCCTCGTTGTAGCGCTCGCCGAAGCGCCGACGCAGGCGTTCGATCACCGCCTGGTTGACCGACTGGAACAGCGCGCCGGCATCCACGTTGACGAACACCACCGCGCGCTCGCTGCCAGGCTCGGCAACGATGTAGGCACGCGCGTACTGGCGGTTGTGGATGCCGCTGCTTTTCTGCGCGGGGTCGGCATAGCCCATCATGCCGACCTCGGCGGCGGCACCAGTGACGTCATGCTTGCCGACGCCAATCAGGTAGTTGTCGCTGTAGGCCTGGACGGCCAGGGACAGAACGCTGCCCAGAAACGCGAGCAGCAGTGTGGCGATTCTCCTTGTTTTCATGTTTCAGCACCTCGAGCCGGAGGCTCTTGCAAGAACTGCAATCGGTGGCTTGAACTCAGCCGGTGGGTTTCTCGGTCGGCCCGGTTTGCGACGGCAATGCTCCGCCCTGCGGCGAGGCCGCAAGCCCGAACCCCCAAGGTGGAAAAGCGTCAGGTTCCCTCTCCCGTGAACGAGAGGGTCAGGAAGATGCAGGCCCCTCTCCCACAAGCGGGAGAGGGGCGTAACGATTACTGCGTGCCTTTGCGACGCAGGCTGGCCGGGGTGAAGTAGCTCTCCGGCGGGGCCGCCAGGAGGAACTGGCGCGGCGCCTTCTCGTTGTTGCGCAGGCCCAGGGCCGAATAGCTGCGGGCGATCAGGTCATGGAACACCAGATTGACCGGCGCGATGGTCGGCACCTCATAGGCGTTCTTGCTGAAGGCCAGGTTGACGTGCCACAGCTCGCCACGCGCATCGTAGTTTTCCACCATCAGGGCGTACCAGCTGTCCTCGTCCAGGTAGAAGCGGCGCTTGGCATGCACATGGCGCTGGCCCGGGCGCAAAGTGGCCTCGACCACCCAGACACGGTGCATCTCCCAGCGGGTCAGGTCAGGGTTGAGATGCCCCGGCTTGATCAGCTCCTCCAGCTTGCGTCCCGGCTGCTCCATCGCATAGTTGTGGTAGGGCACCAGCAGCGCCTGCTTGCCGACCAGCTTCCAGTCGTAGCGGTCGGTGGCGCCGTTGTACATGTCGGTGTCGTCGGCGTAGATGCCGTCGATCGGCGTGTCGTAGGCCAGGGTCGGCGCGCGGCGCACGCGGCGCTGGCCGGGGTTGTAGATCCACGCCGAACGCGGCTCGGCCACCTGGTCGATGGGCTCGTGCACCAGCAGCGCGCGCCCGACATCACGCGACGGCGGCAACAGCTCGCTGGCATAGGCATACAGCTGGTTGTCCAGGCTGCCGGCGTCCTTCTGCGGGTTGTAGTAGTTGGACAGCAGCTGGATGCGTTCGCGCAGGATCGAGTAGCTGCCGCTGGCGGTGACCTGGGCGGTGATGGCCACTTCGTCGATGTAGCGCCCCTGCCAGCGGGCGATGTGGTTCCAGATCGCCTCGCGACCGTCCGCCGGAATCGGGAAGGGAATGCCGGCATAGGCGCCCTGCAGACCATTGCCACCATCGGCCAGGTTAGCCTGCTCGGCGTTGCGCCGAGTGTTGGCGTAGATCTCCTGCGGCGCCGCAAAGCTGCGGTGGCTGGGGTAGACCGGCACCTTGAAGGTCTGCGGGTAGGCCTTGAGCAGCGCCTTGACCCCCTGGCTTAGGTTGGCCTCGTCGGCCGCCATGTTCTGTACATCGATCACCCGCAGCGGCTGCTCGCCGGCGAAGGGGTCGACATGGAAGCTGCCCGGTCCGCCGTAGCCGGCCGGCGCCTGGGTCAGGCCACCCGTCCAGTCGGGGATGCCCTTGGCGGGGTCGCCCTGACGCTCGGCACCGAAGGGTGTGAGGGGGCCGTCCAACTGGGCCGCCTGCTCGGCACTGACCTTGGCCTGGGCAGCCAAGGGCAGCAGGGCGAACAGAAGGGTCGCGGCGCTCAAAGCGGTTCTAGTCATGGTGATCCCTGCCATCAGAAGGAGTAGGAGACATTGAGGGCGACGTGGTCGCGGTCGATCAGCGCGTTGTCCTTGCGCGCGCCCCAGAACGAGGTGTAGGCCAGCTTGCCGGCCAGCTTCTGGCCGTACTTGGCGCCCAGCTCGAGGGTGGCCGACTTGCGCCCCTGGATGAAGTTCTCGTTGAGCGAGGGCGAGGTGCCGGAGACGTCCTGGCGGAAGGTGATGGCCGGCAACAGGTCGAAGTTCGGCTTGACGTCCTGGATCAGGCCGGAGACGTTCAACGTGTAGCCCCAGGCGAAGGAGTCCAGGTACTCGTAGTTGACCGAGTCCAGCAGGCTGCCCGGCACATGGTTGAAGGCCGCCTCGCCCAGCACGATGAGATCGTCCAGACCGACCACCGGGCCGAAGCTGTGGATGGCCGAGATTGAGCCGGTATACAGCTCGTCACGCTTGTACAGGTCGATGCTGCGCCGTGGGTCGTTGGCCGAGCCGTCACCGAACTCGCCCAGGTCGATGCTGCCACCGCTGGCGCCACCACCGCCCAGGGCGCTGCCGGCCAGGGTCTCCAGTTCGTAGATCATCGACGGCTCGAGCGGCGCATTGGGCCGGTAGGTCAGCTCGCCCGCCAGGCTGGTGTCGCCCACGGTGCCGGACACGCTGAGGCCGAACAGGCGGATGTCCTCGGGGTAGATGAAGTCGTAGTAGGTGCTGTCGAGCAGGGCCAGGCCATCGACCGTGGCGTCGAGCCCGAAGCCGCAGAGATCGCTGAACTGCCCGGCCTGGCCGGTACTGCAGGCAAAGGAGCGGCCCTTCTGGATGCGCAAGAAGGGCACCTTGCTGTGGTAGTTGAGGTAATAGAGGCTGAACTCGGTGTTGTTCCAGTCCTCCATCAGGTAGCGCAGCGCCATGCCGAACTGGCCATCGTCGCGGGCATCATGGGCGCTACCGTAACGCGCGCCAGCGACGATGCCGTTCTCTCCGTTGATTCCGGGCACCAGCTCGGCCAGATCGCCCAGCTCGCTGCGCAGGTCCACCAGCACGCCGTTGCTGCCCTTGCCGAAGTAGTCCTGGTTGTTGAGGAAGGCGCCGGTGGGAATCAGCTCGTGGCCCTTCCACTCCAGGCCGTAGAAGGCCTCGATGTTGAAGGCATCGGTCAGGCCGAGCTGACCGGAGATCATGTTGGTCGGCAGCAGTGCGTCCTTCAGGCTGGCGTTGGGCAGCACCACGCGGCCGATATCCACCGGGTTGATCACGTTGATGCCGTCGGCGTAGTAGATGCCCTCGCCCCAGTTGATCACCTGGCGGCCGAAACGCAAGCTGTAGGGCATCTCGCCGGCATAGCGGTTGGTGTAGAGGTAGGCGTCGAGCAGGCGAGCACGATGGCCGGCGCGGTTGCGCAGGTCCGAGGGGTAGCGCTCGTCGCTGTCGGTATTGTGGGTGGCGAAGCGATCCCCGCTGGGATCGTTGTCCATGATCTGGGTGTCGTACCAGGCGGTGCCGCGCACGAACAGGCCGTCCTGCTCGGTGCGCACGTGCAGCTCGGACGTCAGCTTGAACTCGTTGGAAACGAAACCGGTGTCGTAGTACTCGCTGCCATCGTTGTTGTTGGCAAAGATGTTCTGCCCGCCGCGCTCGATGCGCTCGGGCGAGGAGGTGCGATACACCGAGGTGAACTCGGCGACGCTCTCCAGCGAGGTGGTGACATTGGGCCCGGTATCGATCTCGAAGGCCTGGGCCTGCATCCCCCAGATTCCTATCCCGACTGCCAGCGCTATCTTGCTCTTGTTATGCGACATGCTGCTGTCCCCTAGCGGTTGTGAAGCGAAACTAGCCGACTTGCGAAAACCTCCATGGGGCCGAACCGGACAAAAAACGGTGCCGAAAGGGCCCTTGAAACATTTGTACACAGGCGCCGCTACAGCGCTCGGGCAAAGGCCTCGATGCTGTTGGCGTAGACGAACTGCAGGGTCTTTTTCAGTTGCGCCAGCGTGCGCGAGCGCTCCGGCTCGGGCAGCGACAGCGCCAGCTTGGTCACCGAACTGCCCGCTTCGCACAGCAGCAGCGCCAGGCCGCGCACCTGCTCGGCATCCGCCTGCGGACGGGCCGCACGAATGGCCGTGGCGACCAGTTCGGCAGTGGCCAGCGTGTCGGCGCTGTTCAGCGCGCGCAGCTCCGGCGACGCAGCCACGCAGCCCCACACCTCGACAAACCCCGGGTGGCTGACCTGGATGTCCACCATCAGGTCGATCAACCGCTCGATCATCGCCCCCGCCGCCGCGCTGTCCGGCGCGCCCTCGAGCAGCGCCAGGTCGGCCTGCAGACGCTCGCCGACACTGCTGGTGTAGCGCTGCCAGACTTCCCGAACGATCGCCAGTTTGGTCGGGAAGTACAGGTACAGCGAGGCGATCGGCATGCCCGCTTCGCGGGCGATTTCACGCATCGACACCGCCTCGTAGCCGTGCGCGGCGATCAGCTCCAGGCCGGTGCGCAGGATGGCTTCGAAGCGCACCTGGCTGCGCTCCTGCTTGGGCGCACGGGGGGCACGAGGCTTCGCCGGGGTGCTTGACAAATTTTTGGTGGCCACAGCATTCTCGAAAAAGATGAGCAATGCTTATGTTTTAGCGCGACTCGCGATCGATGGGAAGAGGCGAATGCACATGAGGCGCAAATCGTGAGTGAACTGGTACTGGCCGTGGACCTCGGCAGCTCCGGCTGCAAGACCGCGCTGGTCGGCCTGGATGGCCGCGTGCTGGCCTTCGCCTTCCGCCCGGTGAGCAGCCATGTGCTGCCCGGTGCCGGTGTCGAGCAATGCCCGGAGGACTGGTGGCAGGCCTTTCTCGCCAGCGCCGGCGAGGTGCTGCACAGCCACCCGCAGGCCCGGCAGAACCTGCTGGCCATCGCCTGCTCGTGCCAGGGCGAAGGCACCCTGCCGGTCGACCGCGATGGCCAACCGCTGGCCCGCGCCCTGCTGTACATGGACATGCGCGGCCAGGCCGCCGTGCAGCGCCAGGTCGGTGGGCGCCTGCCAAGGGTGGCCGGCTATGACCCGCTGAAACTGTGGCGCTGGCTGCGCCTGACTGGTGGTGCGCCGGCACTGTCCGGCAAGGACCCGTTCGGCCATATCGCCTTTATCCGCGAGGCCATGCCGGAGCTGTACGCACGCACCGCCAAGTTCCTCAACGTGCTGGATTTCATGAACCTGCGCCTGACCGGGCGCACGGTGGCCACTGTCGATTCGGCGCTGACCACCTGGGTCACCGACAACCGCGACCCGGCCAATATCCGCTATGACGAGGGCCTGCTGCGCCTGGCCGGTCTCGACCGCGAGCAGCTGCCGGAGCTGGTGCACTGCAGCGAGGTGCTCGGCCCGCTACGCACGGCCGTGGCCGAGCAACTCGGCCTGCCAGCGGGCATCCCGGTGGTCGCCGGCGCGGTGGACAACAGCGCCGCCGCCCTGGGTTCCGGCGCGGTGGCGGACAACGCCCTGCACCTGTACGTCGGCACCTCGTCGTGGATCGGCGGCCACGTAGCGCGGAAGAAGACCGACGTGTTCAAACAGATCGCTGCCGTGCCCTGCGCCCTGCCCGACCGCTACCTGATGATGGTCATGCAATCCGCCGCCGGCGCCAACCTGAGCTTCCTGCGTGACCGCATCCTCTACGCCAAGGACGCCCTGCTGCAGGACGAAGCGCGCCCGGACGTCTACCGCATCCTCGACGAGATCGCCGCCGGGGTGCCGGCAGGCGCGCGCGGCCTGCTCTACCTGCCCTGGCTGATGGGCGAGCGCAGCCCGGTGGACGACGCCAACCTGCGCGCCGGCCTGCTCAACCTGAGCCTGGAACATGCGCGCGAGGACATGGTGCGCGCCTTCCTCGAAGGCGTGGCGCTCAACACCCGCTGGATGATGGAAGCGGTCGAGGGCTTCCTCGGCGCGCCTGCGCGGGAAATCACCCTGGTCGGCGGCGGTGGCCAGTCCGATGTGTGGAGCCAGATCTTCGCCGACATCCTCGGCATGACCGTGCACCAGCCGCACCAGCCGATCCAGGCCAACGCCCGCGGCGCGGCCTTCCTGGCCGGCGTCGGCATCGGCGCCATGCAGTTCAGTGACATCCCGGCGCGGGTCGCCCTGCGCCGCAGCTTCGAGCCGAGCACCAGCAACCGCCAGCGCTACGCCGACAGCTACGCCACCTTCCGCGCCGCGCACAAGGCGCTGGCCCCCTTCTACGCCAAACTCCACGGAGCCCGGGCATGAGTATCGAACGAGAGGCCCGCGAGGCCGTGGTGCGCACCGCCGTGCGGCTGGCCGACCAGGGCTACCTGGCCGGGGTCGGCGGCAACCTAGCCCTGCGCATCGACGCCGAGCGTTTCGCCGTCACGCCCTCGGCCAGCGACTACTACGCCATGCGCGCCGACGACATCTGCGTGCTGCGCCTGGCCGACCTCCAGCAGCTCTCGGGCCACGGCAAGCCCTCGGTGGAAAGCGGCCTGCATGCGCGCATGTTCAAGGCCCGACCGGACTGCTGGGCCAGCGTGCATACCCACCAGCCGGTGGCCAGCGCCTTCACCCTGCTCGACCGCCCCTTGCCGGTCAGCGATGCCGAGGCGCGCCAGCGGATCGGCGGCGACGTACCGGTCTGCGCCTACGCCCCCTCGGGCACCGGCTGGCTGGCGAGCAATGTCGGCAAGCGCGTGCGCCGCGACCTGAATGCCTACCTGATGCGCAACCACGGCGCCGTGTGCCTCGGCGCCACCCTGGAAGACGCCTGCCGCGTGGTGCAGCTGCTGGAGCAGGAAGCCATCGCCTGGTTCCAGCGCGCCCTGGCCACGCAACCGGAAAACCGCGCGTGCCGGCATGCGCTGGTCGCCCTGAATTCCTAGCCCCGAATTATCAGAAGAGCACCCGCCATGAACGCCTCCACCCAGCCTGACCTGCAAACCTCCGGCATTTCCCACTGGCCGGATACCGATGCCATCGACGCACGCCTCAAGGCGCTGATCAAGCAACCGATCCGGCCAATCCGCCGCGAGCACATGGAACGGGTACACGGCTATTTCAAACAGCAGTGCCAGGGCTCCAAGCGCCTGGCCGAGCAGGCCGCGACCGTGATCCCTGGCGGCATCCAGCACAACCTGGCGTTCAACTACCCGTTCCCGCTGGCGATGAAGAGCGCCAAGGGTGCGCACCTGGAGGACGTCGACGGCAACCGCTACATCGATTTCCTCCAGGCCGGCGGGCCGACCCTGCTCGGCAGCAACGATCCGGTGGTGCAGGAGAAGGTCATCGCAACCCTGCGCGAGTGCGGTCCGGTCACCGGCCTGCTGCACGAGTACGAGTACAAGCTGGCCGAACTGGTGTGCCGGCATGTGCCCTCGGTGGAGATGTTCCGCATGCTCGCCTCCGGCACCGAGTCGGTGATGGGCGCCATCCGCCTGGCCCGTGCCTATACCGGCAAGAAGTGGGTGATCAAGATCGGCGGCGCCTACCACGGCTGGAGCGATCAGCTGGTGTACGGCATGCGCATCCCCGGCACCGGCCGGCGCGAGGCCATCGGCATCCCGCGCGGCGCCACCTCGCACACCCAGGAGAGCTTCCCCAACGACCTGGCCGCCATCCGCCGGCGCCTGCAGCTCAACCGCCTGCGCGGCGGCACCGCGGCGATCATCGTCGAACCGCTCGGCCCGGAAAGCGGCACCCGCCCCGCGCACAGGGAGTTCAACGCCAACCTGCGCAAGCTGTGCGACGAGTTCGGCGCGCTGCTGATCTTCGACGAGGTAGTCAGCGGCTTCCGCGTTGGCCTGAGCGGCGCCCAGGGCTACTTCAACGTGAAGCCGGACCTGACCATCTTCGGCAAGTGCCTGACCGGCGGCTACCCGATGGCCGGCGGCATCGGCGGCCGCCGCGAGGTGATGATGCTGCTGGCCGGCGGCATCGGCGGCAAGCAGACCAAGCGCGCTTTCGTCGGCGGCACCCTGACCGCCAACCCGCTGTCCTGCGTGGCCGGCTACTACAGCCTGATCGAGATGGAGAAGCGCAACGCCGCCGCCGTGGCCGGGCGCGCCGGCGACCGCCTGACCGCCGGCCTGGCCGCCATCATCGAACGCCGCGGCCTGCCCTACGTGGTCTACAACCAGGGCTCGGTGGTGCACCTGCAGACCTCCGGTGTGCTGCTGCTCAACGTGCGCAACCCGATACAGCTGCTGCGCGAGGTCAACCCGCGCAAGCACATGATGGAAGAGATGGGCGCGGCCTATATGGCCCACGGTCTGGTCACTCTCGCCGGCAGCCGCCTGTACACCAGCGCCGCCGACACGGACGACATCATCGACGAAGCGCTGAACCGCTTCGACGATGTATTCGGGCTGGTCTGAACATGCACGATGAACTGCTGCAGGCCGCCACGCGGCTGACCTCCAAGGGCTTCTTCCAGCAAAGCGGCGACAGCCTGTCCGTGCTGCAACCAGGCAGCGGGCAGGTGCTCCTGCTGGCTGCGGGCGGCGCAGTGCAACAGGTTGCGCTGGACCGCCCCACCGACAACCTCAGCCGCCTGCACGCCGAGGTCTATCGCCTGCGCGGCGACGTCGGCGCCGTGGCCACCCTGAGCCCGCGCTGGAGCCTGCAACTGGGCGAACTGGGTGAGGCGATGCCGGCGGTGTTCGACGAACAGGCGCGGCACATCGGCCGCTCCTGGGCGCCGGACACGGCGCAGCAGCTGCCGGCTTTGCTGGCCGCAGGCGGCAACGCCGGGCTGGTCGACGGCCACCTGCTGACCCTCGGCGTCACGCGCAACCGCATGCTGTTCAATGCCGAGCTGTTCGAGAAGTGCGCCATGGCCTATGTACTGGCACGCCTGGGCGGCGACCGGGTCAAGCAGGTGCCCTGGTGGGTACGCCTGATCGCCGGCCGGCGCTTGCGCCAGGATCAGGCCAACGCTGCGGCCAGCCATGCCTTGGGGCAACCGGCGGCGGAGCTGGGGGCTTACTGACCATGACGCTTCGCTCATCCACCGACGGACCGTTCGGTGGACCGCCACCCGGTGGAACGCCACCCGGTGGATCGGCACCCGGTGATCGGTGAAGCATGATCCACCCTACGTTGCGGAACGCCGCAGCGAGCGCACAGCGCAGGACGGGTGGAAGCCGCACGCGGGTTTCACCCGCCCTACACGATGCAACTGGCGTCAGATCCTGACGCCATGCTAACTATGCAAAACGGCACCCGACGAGATGCCGCATAACAACAAGAA
This sequence comes from Pseudomonas stagnisoli, assembly GCF_048595745.1. Lineage (NCBI taxonomy): Bacteria > Pseudomonadati > Pseudomonadota > Gammaproteobacteria > Pseudomonadales > Pseudomonadaceae > Pseudomonas > Pseudomonas stagnisoli. Next base: position 747,566 of record NZ_CP184361.1, on the reverse strand, counting down.
CCAGGCGTTCAGCGCCAGCGACCTCCTGCCGGGAGCGTACCCATGAAACCCATCGCCGATCCACGCTATTCGGAAGCCTCGGCCCCGCCCCAGATTTCCCGCTTCCTCCTGCAGCACGTTGCCGAGCTCGGCCGCGACCCGGCCATGCTCTGCCGCGGCCTGGGCTTCGAGCCGGACGACCTGAAGAAACCCGACTACCGCCTGTCCCACCGGCAGAGTTACCTGCTGGTGCGCCGCGCCCTGCACAGCCTGGACGACAGCGGCCTGGGCCTGGCCGTCGGGCATCGGCAGACCGCCGTGTCCTGGGGGCTGGTGGGCCTGGCCATGCAGGCCAGCCCGACTCTGGGCGAGGCGCTCGACCTGGCCATCCGCTACCAGCGCCACACCGGCGCCCTGCTCGACTACCAGCAGCAGATGCACAAGGGCCGCTGCCGTGTGCTGGCCAGCACACGCTTCTTCGATCCGGAAGTGGCGGTGTTCTATCTGGAGGAAGCCTTCGCCAGCGCAATGGCCATCGTTCGCCACCTGTCCGGCCGTGACCTGGTCCTCGACCGTATCGAGCTGGAGTACCCGCGCCCGCCGCACTGGCAGCGCTACGCGGAGATCTTCCGCTGCCCGGTGAAGTTCGGTGCCGGGCACAACCTGATCGCCTTCGACGCGCGCTGGCTGGCATTGCCGCTGCCGACCCGCGACGACTATGTCGCCGCCGAAATCGCCGAGGTGCTCGACAGCGCACGCTGGGAGCAACAGGGCAGCTCCGACCTGATCGAAACCATCCAGCGCGAAGTGCGCAAGAGCCTGTGCCGCCCGCCACAACTGGCCGAGCTGGCACAGCAGCTCAACCTCGGCGAGCGCACCCTGCGCCGGCGCATTGATGAGGCGGGGCTGTCCTACCACGGCATCATCGACTCGGTGCGCCGGGCCAAAGCCCTGGCCCTGCTCAGCCACCGCGACAGCCGGCTGATCGACGTGGCTAGCGAGACCGGTTTCAGCGATGTGCGCAACTTCCGCCGCGCCTTCAAGCGCTGGACCGGGGTGACGCCGCGCACGGCGAAGCAGCGGATTGCTCAGGAGTCCTAGCAGACGGAAAGCCCTCACCCCGGCCCTCTCCCGGAGGGAGAGGGGGCCAGTCCGAAGTACCAGGAAACGCCGTACTTGCAGCCAGCAACGAGTCAGCCCTCTCCCTCCGGGAGAGGGTTGGGTGAGGGAAAACCTACTCCTGATACACCGGCCAGCGCTCGACGATCCTGCCGCCACGCACCGCCAGCAGATCGCCGAACTGCAGCAGCACCGATTCGCTCTGAGTCGGGCGCAGGAACACCTGATCGTCCACGGCCAGGCCCACCGCCGGCGAGCCGTTGATCAGCTCCTGGTTCGAACTGCGCCCGTACAGACCACTCAGCTGCAGCCCGGCCGGCGAAACCGGGTCGGCCTGCCAGTTGCCGCCGTAGATGAAGAAGGTCTCGCGCTGGTTGACGTCCCACCAGGCGAACAGCCGCGACTTCTCGTCCAGCGCCGGAATGCGCAGCGCCCCGGTGCGCTTGAGTACCGGCGTGGCGATATACGCAGCCGGCACATGCTCGGCCAGCGACGGCAGGTCGTAATGGCTGGGCTTGAGCAGGCCGGTGCCGATGGCCACCTCGCTGCTCAGGCGCTCCTGCTCGTGCGCCCGGTAGCTCGGGCTGCCGGCGGTGTTGAGGGTCAGCCCCGCGCGCCACAGCGCCGGGAAGCGCTGGCGGGTGAAGTCGACATAGCCCTGATACAGCGCCATGACCTTGGCCAGCAACGCGTCCTGGCTGCCGAGCACGGACGGCAGGTTCATGCCGACGAAGGGGTCGTAACCCATGAAACCAGCGAACTCCAGCTGCTGCGGATGATCGGCGATCAGCTGCAGCAGCTGCCCGAGCGTCTGGGTGTCGCTCACGCCACCGCGGTGCAGGCCCACATCCAGTTCGATATTGATCCGTAGCCGCGTGCCCAGCCCCTGGGCCAGGGCCAGGTATTGCTGCAGGCGCGCGGGCGTGTCGATCAGCCACTGCAGCTGTTTGGCCGGATCGAAGGGGCCGCTGTGCTGCTGGTAGAACAGCTGCGCCGAGCGCACCGGCAACGGCTTGCCGAGCAGGATGTCAGCCTCGGGGAACAGTCGCGCATCATGGTTGAGAAACGGCTGATGAAAGGACATCAGCCGCTGGGTGCCGAGCTGCTCGCCGATATAGCGCAGCAGGCCGGGCGCCGGCAGGGACTTCTCCACCAAGCGCAGCTGCTTGCCACTGCGGGCGAGGAACTGGCGCACCACCTCGATGTTGTGGTCGAGGCGGTCGAGGTCGATCAGCAGTACCGGGCGCATCGGCCCGTTGGCCTTGAGCTCCTGGCTCAGCGCCTGGAAGTAGGCATCATGCGGCTGGCCGCGATCACCGGGGCGCAGCCAGGCAGTCGCCAGCAGTCCGCCGGCGCCCAGGCCAGCCAGTACGAGCGTGCGTCGCTTCATCCCCTCTCCTCAGCCCAGGTTCAGACCGAACAGCCCGGCCAGGTGCGCATTGACGAAGCGCCCCTGCGGGTCGAGCGCCTGGCGCAGTTCGGTGAACTCCTTCCAGCGCGGGTACAGCGCCTGCAACTGGCGCGCGCCCAGGCTGTGCAGCTTGCCCCAGTGCGGCCGCCCCTGGTACTTCCAGAAGATCGGCTCGATGGCGGCGAAGAAGTCGTGGTGGTCCATCGAATAGTGCTGATGGATCGAGATCGCGCAGCTGTCGCGCCCCTCGAACATGCTCAGGGGGATATCGTCGGCCTTCACGTAGCGGTACTCGACCGGCATCCAGGTGCGCAGGTTGCCGTCGTCGATGCGCTTGAGGATCTCGCGCAGGCAGGCCGGGCCATGCTCGGCCGGTACCGAGTACTCCATCTCGTTGAAGCGCACGTTGCGCACGTTGGCGTAGATCTCGTAGGAGGCGTCCACGCGGTCGTCGAAGCTGGCCAGGTGGCGCATGTTGTTGAGCAGGCTGCGACGCAGGCCGGGCGAGTCGCTCAGGTGCTTGTCCAGCCCCTCGATGATGTCGATGAAGCCGTTGCCACCCTCCTCGTCCGGCGGCACCGGCGGCGTGGCCGGGTCCTCGGTCTCGTTCAGCGCCACGGCCAGGGCATAGTCGGAGTGGGTCACCACCAGCATCTCCCAGTGCTGGTTGTCGCGCTTGAGGTTGTCGATGTCCTCCAGCAGCTCTTCGGTCTTGCCCAGCCACTGGCGCTCACGCAGGCGAAAGGCGGCGCGGTTCTGCATGCGTACCTTGGTCACCACGCCCAGCGCGCCGAGCGAGACGCGCGCGGCAGCGAACAACTCGGGGTTCTGCTCGCGGCTGCAGTCGAGCACCTCGCCCGCGGCGCTGACCAGTTGCAGGCCGCAGACGTTGGAGGAATAGGAACCGAAGCCGATGCCGGTGCCGTGGGTCGAGGTGGCGATGGCGCCGGCCAGGGTCTGGTAGTCGGTGTCCGCCATGTTGATCAGCGCCTGGCCGACGTCCCGAAGCGGCGCGCCCATGGTCGACATCGGCGTGCCGGCACCGAACTCCGCCTGCAGGGTCTGTGCATCATGCGCCAGCAGCCCGGAGAAGTGAGCGAGCGACAGCAGGGTGTCATTGGTCGGCACCAGGGCGCTGAAGGAGTGCCCCGCGCCCACCGGACGAATCTTGCCCGTCGCCTTGCGGATCAGCTGCACCAGCTCATCCAGGTTCTGCGGCGCGGCCCGCTCCAGCGGCAGGCAGCTCTGCACGCCGGACCAGTTGCGCCAGGGAATCGGCCGCGGCGTTTCCGCCGCCCAGAGCGAACGGGCCGGCAAGGCCAGGCAGGCCCCCAGCAGACTGGCACGCTGCAACAGCTGACGACGCGAGACCATCTCAGCGGCCCTCCGCAGGCTGCGGCGCGGCCGCCATGAACTCGATCAGCGCGCGGAAGTCGGCCTCCCCGCACTGCATGCACAGCCCCAGTGGCGGCATGCCCTGGAAGCCGTTGATGCTGTGATCCAGCAGGGTATCCATGCCCTTTTCCAGGCGTGGTGCCCAGGCCTGGACATCACCGGTCAGCGGTGCGCCGGCAGCCGGGTTGGCATGGCACTGTTTGCAGCTGGCGCCATACAGCTGCGCCAGCTTTGCATCCGTCGGTACGCCCTGCCCGGCGCCCGCGGGTGCCTGCGCGACATCCTCTGCGCCACAGCCCGTCAGCAGCATGCACAGCAGCAGGCCGACGGCCGCCCCGCGCTTCCCGCTCTGCCCTGCCCGCATATCCATCCTCCGCCCATAGGCTCATTTCGATAGCACCACACTAAAGGAGCCACGGGCCGCCCATGAGGTCCCAAACGGCCAGCCAGGCACCAGCAAACGGCCAATCCCCGCGCGCTCATCGCTGTCCGTTTCGGCCCTCTTTGGTGGCCACATCGCCCCTGCTGGCTCTCCCCGCGCCTGGCTACCGTGGAAGCATCGAACGTCCCGACATGGAGCATCCTCGTGAGTACAACAACCCCCAACATCCAGGATTGCGGTGATGCCGTATGCATCATCGGTGGCGGCCCCGGCGGCCTGTGCATGGCCCGCGCCCTCAAGCGCCAGGGCCTGGCTTACGAGCAGTTCGAACGCCATCGCGACGTCGGCGGCGTGTGGGACATCGACAACCCCGGCACGCCGATGTACGAATCCGCGCATTTCATTTCCTCGCGCGACCTGTCGGGCTTCCTCGACTACCCGATGCCCAAGCATTTCCCGGACTACCCGAGCAACCGGCAGATCCTCGAGTACGCCCGCGCCTTCGCCAGGGCCTTCGACCTGTACGACAACATCCGCTTCAACACCGCGGTGGAGAAGGTCGAGAAGCAGGACGATGGCCGCTGGCAGGTGACGCTCGCGGGAGGCGAACAACGCCGCTATCGCGCAGTGGTCTGTGCCACCGGCTGCAACTGGGACCCGAACATGCCGGAGGTAAAAGGCCAGTTCAACGGCGAGATCCGCCACTCGGTGACCTTCAAGAAGGCCGATGAATTCCGCGGCAAGCGGGTGATGATCATCGGTGCCGGCAACTCCGGCGCGGATATCGCCTGCGACGCCGCCACCCACGCCGACAAGGCCTTTATCAGCATGCGCCGGGGCTACCACTTCATTCCCAAGCACCTGTTCGGCCTACCGGCCGACGAGGTCAGCGAGAAAGGCCCGCAACTGCCGATGTGGCTGACCCGACCGATCTTCCAGGTGATCCTGCGCCTGATCAACGGCGACACCAGTCGCTTCGGCCTGCCCAAACCGGACCACAAGCTGTTCGAGAGCCACCCGCTGATGAACACCCAGCTGCTGCACTACCTGCAGCACGGCGACATCCAGGTGAAACCGGACGTGTCGCACTACGAGGGCGACTACGCGGTATTCAAGGACGGCAGCCGCGAAGCGCTCGATCTGGTGCTCTACGCCACCGGCTACAAGTGGAGCTGCAAGTACGCCGCCGACTACTTCGAGTGGAAGGGCGGACGCCCGCAGCTGTACCTGTCGATCTTCAGCCGCCAGCACCACAACCTGTTCGGCATCGGCTACCTGGAAACCAACTCCAGCGCCTACAAGCTGTTCGACAACGAGGCCCACGCCATCGCCTGCTACCTGCGCGACCAGCTGCAACGCCCCGAGCAGGCCCGCCAGTTCGACCAGTTGATCGCCCATGACCACCCGGACCTGTCCGGCGGCATCCAGTTCGTCAAATCCCAGCGCCACGAGGTGTACCTGGAAGTGCATGCGCTCAAGAAGCACCTGCGCAAACTGCGCCAGCAGATGGGCTGGGGCGAACTGGAAGAGGGCTACTACGCCGGCCTGCGGCGCACGCCCGCGCCGAACCTGAAAGCCCACGCCGAACCCGCTCTCTGAGCCTGGAGCCGCCCATGAATGAAGTCGTTCTGATTACCGGTGCCGCCGGTGGCATCGGCCAGGCCATCTGCGAGCGCCTGATCGCCCGCGGCATGCGCCTGGCCCTGCTGGACATCGACGCCGCGCGCCTGCAGGCCCTGGCCGATCGCCTCGGCGAGCAGGCCTGCGCCTTCGCCCTCGACCTGACCGACCAGGCCGCCCTGAGCGGAGTGCTGGCGCAGATCGAGGCGCGCTTCGGCCGCATCGACATCCTCATCAACAACGCCGCCGTCGCGCATGTCGAAGCCTTCGACGAGCGCTCGGTGGAAAGTATCGTCAGCGAACTCAACATCAACCTGATCGCGCCGCTGGTGCTCACCCGTCTGGCCATCCCGCTGCTCAGGCGCTCGGCCGATGCGCGGGTGATCAGCACGGTGTCGATCGGCGGCATCTTCCCGCTGCCGGAAACACCGATCTACGCCGCCAGCAAGTTCGGCCTGCGCGGCGCCATGCTGTCGATCGGCCTGGACCTGGAAGCCAAGGGCATCCGGGTCGGCTCGATCCTGCCCGCCGCCACCGAGACGCCCATGCTGCTCAAGGAAGCCGTCCACGGCGGCAACCCCCTGCAGTTCATGGACCCGCCGCAGCAGCCGGCAGACGTGGCCGAACAGGTCCTGCGGATGCTCGACAAGCCCTGCCTGGAGCGCACGCCCAAGGCCAGCGAGTCCTGGCTGTCCAGCCTGGCCATGCTGTTCCCCAACCTGCTGCCCCGCAGCATCCGCCTGTTCAGAAAACGCGGCGAGAAAGGCCTGCAACGCTACCTGGAATCGCTCGGTGAACGCGGGCTGGCCGAACGGGTGAACGGGCGCTGGGAGCTGAAGTAGCCGCTCGACAGTACCTGCCGTCTTGGCGAATGCATTAGCGGCCGAAAGAAAGAGCCCGCCAAAAGGCGGGCTCCGTAACACTCAGAAGTCGAACTCGACCTTGGTCCACAACGTACGGCCCGGTTCGTCGATGGCCACCGGGTCGGCCGGGTAGCCGAAACCGGCGTTGCCGGCCAGGTTGAGGTGTTCGGCGTAGTCCTTGTCGAACAGGTTGTCGACGCCGGCGCTGAGCTTGACCTGCTCGCTGACGCGATAGGCGCCATTGAGCGAGAATACGCCGAAGCCGGCGCTCTTGCCGAGGTCGCGGCCGACCACGTTGCCCTTGCCCTCGTCCACGCGGTTCTGCTGCGCCACCACGCGCCACAGGGCGCCGGCACTCCAGGACTCGCGCTCGTAGGTCAGCCCCAGGCGCGCCTCCAGCGGCGGCATCTGCGGCAGCGCCTCGCCATCGGAACTGTTCTTGCCCCAGGCATAGGCCAGGGTGGCGTCGGTCTTCCAGGTGTCGGTGAGGTCGTAGGCGACACCCAGCTCGCCGCCCATGATGCGCGCATCGATGTTGTCGGCCTGGGAGACCAGGCTGCCCATCATGTTGCGGCTGTAGCTGAACAGGATGTAGTCCCGAACCTGGCCGACATAGCCGGATGCCCAGGCCTGCAGGTCCTCGCCGGCGTACTGCACGCCGAAATCGAGCTGAGTGGTCTTCTCCGGCTTGATCCCATCGAAGGCGTTGACCTCGCCCTCGGGGGCGCGCTTGGGCGAGAACAGCTCCCAGTAGTCGGGGAAGCGCTGCACATGGCCGATACCGGCGTAGAGGGTGGTCGGCGAGTCGGCCAGGTCATACTCGTAGCGGGCAAAGCCGCTGGGCAGGGTGTCGCTGCGCTGCTCTCCGGCGGTCGGGTTGGCCTGCACCATGCTCATGTGGGTGACGGTTTGCCGGTAGTCCGTGGCGTCGGCACGGTCCAGGCGCGCGCCGCCAATCACCCGGCTGCGCTCGGCGGCCTGCCAAGTCAGCTCGGCGAAGGCGCCGTAGTTGTGCATCACCGAGTCCTTGGTCCAGGGAAACTGGTCGGCATCGGTGTACTGCGCCGGCTGGCCCATCATCGGCATGCGGTAGCGCGAGGCGCGGGCGCGGTGTTCGCTGCGCAGCGCATCCAGCCCGGCAACCAGCTCGACCTCACTCCAGGCGAAGGTGGCCGCCACGCGCGCGCCGGTGGTGCGGCGGTCGACCTGCGAGGCCATTGGCATGGGCATCATGCTGCTCGGGTCGGGATCGCGCAGGCTGAAGTTGTCCATGATGTGGTCGGCGTAGTTGTAGTAGACCTGCGCCTCGACCTTATCCAGCACGCCGCCCAGGTTGCCCTTCTCGAAACGCAGGCCGAGGCTCTCGCGGGCGAACTGCGCACCGTCCATGCCGCGCCCGGCGTAGCGCGCCTCGCCATCGCCCTTGCCGGCACTGAGTTCGAGCAGCGTGTCGGCGTCCGGTGTCCAGCCGATGGCCAGGTCGCCGTTCCACTTCTTCCAGCGCGACGGCACGGTATCGCCGTCGCCATCCTCGTAATCATCGGACTGCGCCTGGTTGCCGGCGAAACGCAGGTAGCCCTGCTCGCCACCCGCGGCAGCGTCCAGCACCTTGTCGAAGCGGCCGTTGGAGCCGGTGAGCAGGCTGGCATGCAGGCGCGTGCCGAGCTCGCCGAAGCGCTCCGGCTGGCGCTCGAACAGCACGGTACCGGCCGAGGCCCCCGGCCCCCAGAGCACGGTCTGCGGCCCCTTGATCACAGTGAGCTGGTCGTAGGTCTCCGGCGAGATGTAAGAGCTCGGGGCGTCCATGCGTCCCGGGCAGGCGCCCAGCATCAGGCCGCCGTTGGTACGCAGGTTGATGCGTGAACCGAACAGGCCGCGCAGCACCGGGTCGCCGTTGGTGCCGCCACTGCGGATGGCGGAAAAGCCGGGGATGGTCTTCAGGTAGTCGGTGGCGTCGCTGGCCGGCACCGGCTGGCGGGCGTCCTTGGGGTCGGCGATCACGGTCAACGGTGAGCTCTGCTGCACGGCAGTGACCACGCCAGGTGCCAGCTCGACATCGGCAGACTCGGCGGCGATGGCCGGCGCGGCGATGGCCAGACTCAGGGCAGAAAGGATGAAAGGCAGACGGCAGCCACGTGCCGACACGAATACGGATGCGTTCATGGTGTTTCCTGAAAAAAGACAGCGCTATGCCCTCGCACGGAGGGCGCTGGATGGCTGGATCAGGAATATGGCCGGTGGGGCCCTTCCGGGTGGCGCCACCAGGAACGGCGGGCTGAGGCTCAGCGCCTCGGCAAAGCACGGCCGCTCGGACGCGGCAACGGGCGGCCGCGGTGGGGTGAAGGGGAACGACTGCAAGCTGGCCAGATGGGCGCCACACTGCACGCAGGGCAACTGGTGCGCGGCGACGCTGCCCTTGCCTTCCTCGCCGAGCTGCCACTGGATGCCCTGCGAGGTGCACAGCAGCATGAAGCCGCCTTCGCTCATCTGCGGCAATGCCCACAGCGGCATGCTCACGCGCAGGAGCATGCCCACCAGGGCAAAGGCGTAGAGCCAATCGCGGAAATTGCGGCTGAGCGGGTTCATGAGCCCGGCATTCTAGCGGCACGGCCAGGGCAGCGCGCCGGACACGGCGTCGCACCCCGCGGGCATGAAAAAGCCCGCACTGGGCGGGCTTCTAGTGGGACCTGACGCAGCTTAGAACGGGATATCGTCGTCGAAGCTGTCGAAGTCCTGGGCCGGCTGCTGGGCGGCTGGTTGCGGCGCCGGACGCGGGGCGGCCTGTTGCGGGGCCGGGCGCGACTGCTGCTGACGCGGGGCGTAGTCGCCACCGCCTTCCTGGTTGCCACCACGGCCGCCGAGCAGCTGCAGGGTGCCGTTCATGTCGACCACGATCTCGGTGGTGTAGCGCTTGACGCCGTCCTTCTCCCACTCGCGGGTCTGCAGGCGGCCTTCGACGTAGCACTGGCTGCCCTTGCGCAGGTACTCGCCGGCGATCTCGGCGAGCTTGCCGAAGAACACCACGCGGTGCCATTCGGTACGGTCCTGCTGCTGGCCGGTCTGCTTGTCCTTCCAGCTGTCGGTGGTGGCCAGGGTGATGTTGGTCACCGCATTGCCATTGGGCAGGTAACGGGTTTCCGGGTCGCCGCCGACGTTGCCGATCAGAATGACTTTGTTAACCCCACGGGCCATTTCGTTCTCCTAAGCTGAATGCGTCCCCGCGGCCTCTTCGAGCACTTGCTCGAGCAACGCGCGGTCCAATTGTTGGGTGTCCACTTTGATGTACAACGCGGCCTCCTCGGCCACCACGATGGCGTCGCTGACGCCGGGTATCGCGAGGAGTCGCCCCACCAGTCCGCTGTCGGCCAGCGCCGTCTCGGCAAGCGGGCGGCGCAGACTGGTCACATAAGGCGGCTCGCGCATAGTAGCAGCTGCCAGCAGCCAGAAAACCCCCAGCAATGCACAGCCGACGAACACCAGGCCGAGGCCGCCGTGCTGGTACAGCCAGCCGCCCAGAATGCCGCCCAGCGCGGCGCCGAGGAACTGGCTGGTGGAGTACACGCCCATGGCCGTGCCCTTGCCGCCGGCCGGCGCCACCTTGCTCACCAGCGAAGGCAGCGAGGCCTCCAGCAGGTTGAAGGCGGTGAAGAACAGGATGAAGCCCAGCACCAGCGCCTTGAGCCCGTGGCCGAAGGCCCAGAAGTACAGCTCGCAGAGCACCAGCACGGCCACCGCGCCACACAGCACGCGCTTCATCCGGCGTTTTTTCTCGGCATAGATGATGAACGGCACCATGCCGAAGAAGCCGACCAGCAGCGCGCTGAGATAGACCCACCAGTGCTCTTCCTTGGCCAGCCCGCCCTCCTCCACCAGCGCCAGCGGCAGGGCGACGAAACTGGCCATGAGGATGGCGTGCAGTACACCGATGCCCAGGTTCAGGCGCAGCAGCTCGGGGTTACGCAAAGTCGGCCGCAGCGCCTGGCGTGCCACCCCGGACTCGCGGTGCTGCAGCGTAGTGGAGGCACGCGGCACGAACAGGGCGATGATCAGCATGCCGACCAGCGCCATGCCGGCAGTGGCCCAGAACAACCCGGAGAGGCCAAAGGCGCGGGTCAGCAGCGGGCCGACCACCATGGCGACAGCGAACGAAAGGCCGATGCTCATGCCGATCATGGCCATGGCCTTGGTGCGGTGCTGTTCACGGGTCAGGTCGGAGAGCAGCGCCATCACCGCCGCCGAGATGGCTCCGGCGCCCTGCAGCACACGCCCGGCGATCACGCCCCAGATGGAGTCGGCGGTGGCCGCCAGGGCGGCGCCGGCGGCGAAGATCAGCAGGCCGATATAGATGACCGGCAGGCGGCCGATGCGGTCGGAGATCACGCCAAAGGGAATCTGCAGCAGTGCCTGGGTCAGGCCGTAGGCACCGATGGCCAGGCCGATCAGCGCCGGGGTAGCGCCGGCCAGGTCGGTGCCGTAAGTCGCCAGTACCGGCAGGACCATGAACATGCCCAGCATGCGGAAGGCGAACACCAGGGCCAGGCCACCGGCGGCGCGCGTTTCGCTGGCGCTCATGCGTTCGCTGTGCGGATCGTGCATGGAAAAACCCTGAACAAATTGGCCGGCGATTCTAGCAGCCATCCCAGCGCCGATACAGGCGCGGCGCTTTGCCGCGCGACGACGGCCGGCCGTATACTGCGTGGTTTCCGCCCGCCCACCTGCGAGGCGCCTCTGAAAGCGTTGGCGAGGCAGCCAGCGCAAGGCAGAAGCAGGCAAAGAGGCGCAGTTTACGAGCAGTAAATGAGCACTCTGATCGGACTCGCGCCCGAGCGTGCTTTTAACGCAGCGATGGCAACGCAGATAGCTTTTAGAGGTTCCCTAAGTGGACAAGATTCTGATCCGGGGCGCTCGCACCCATAACCTGAAAAACGTCGACCTGACCCTGCCGCGCGACAAGCTGATCGTGATCACCGGCCTGTCCGGTTCCGGCAAGTCGTCGCTGGCCTTCGACACTCTCTACGCCGAGGGCCAGCGCCGCTACGTCGAGTCGCTGTCGGCCTACGCCCGGCAGTTCCTGTCGATGATGGAGAAGCCCGACGTCGACACCATCGAGGGCCTCTCCCCGGCCATCTCCATCGAGCAGAAGTCGACCTCGCACAACCCGCGCTCGACGGTGGGCACCATCACCGAGATCTACGACTACCTGCGCCTGCTCTACGCCCGCGTCGGCATCCCGCGCTGCCCGGACCACGACGTGCCGCTGGAAGCGCAGACCGTCAGCCAGATGGTCGACCAGGTGCTGACCCTGCCCGAGGGCCGCAAGCTGATGCTGCTGGCCCCGGTGATCCGCGAGCGCAAGGGCGAGCACCTGGCGGTGTTCGAAGAGCTGCGCGCCCAGGGCTTCGTCCGCGCCCGGGTCAACGGCAAGCTCTACGAGCTGGACGAGCTGCCCAAGCTGGACAAGCAGAAGAAGCACAGCATCGACGTGGTGGTGGACCGCTTCAAGGTGCGCGAGGACCTGCAGCAGCGCCTGGCCGAATCCTTCGAGACCGCCATCAAGCTGGCCGACGGCATCGCCCTGGTCGCCCCCATGGACGACGAAGAGGGTGACGAGATCATCTTCTCCGCGCGCTTCGCCTGCCCGCACTGCGGCCACTCGATCAGCGAGCTGGAACCCAAGCTGTTCTCCTTCAACAACCCGGCCGGCGCCTGCCCGACCTGCGACGGCCTGGGCGTTAAGCAGTTCTTCGACGCCAAGCGCCTGGTCAACGGCGAGCTGACCCTGGCCGAAGGTGCCATCCGCGGCTGGGACCGGCGCAACGTCTACTACTTCCAGATGCTCGGCTCGCTGGCCGCGCACTACGGTTTCAGCCTCGACGAGCCATTCGACGACCTGGCCGCCGAGCACCAGAAAGTCATCCTGTTCGGCAGCGGCACGCAGAACGTCGACTTCAAGTACCTCAACGACCGCGGCGACATCGTCAAACGTTCGCACCCCTTCGAGGGCATCATCCCCAACCTCGAACGCCGTTACCGCGAGACCGAGTCGGCCACCGTGCGCGAGGAGCTGGCCAAGTTTCTCAGCACCCAGCCCTGCCCGGACTGCCGCGGCACCCGTCTGCGTCGCGAGGCGCGCCACGTGTGGGTCGGCGAGCGCACCTTGCCGGCCGTCACCGGCCTGCCGGTCGGCGAGGCCTGCGACTACTTCGGCGGCATGAGCCTGACCGGCCGCCGCGGCGAGATCGCCGAGAAGATCCTCAAGGAAATCCGTGAACGCCTGCAGTTCCTGGTCAACGTCGGCCTCGACTACCTGACCCTGGACCGCAGCGCCGACACCCTGTCCGGTGGCGAAGCCCAGCGTATCCGCCTGGCCAGCCAGATCGGCGCCGGCCTGGTCGGCGTGATGTACATCCTCGACGAGCCGTCCATCGGCCTGCACCAGCGCGACAACGAGCGCCTGCTGGGCACCCTCACCCACCTGCGCAACCTGGGCAACACGGTGATCGTGGTCGAGCATGACGAAGACGCCATCCGCCTGGCCGACTACGTGGTCGATATCGGCCCCGGCGCCGGCGTGCACGGCGGCCGCGTGGTCGCCGAGGGCACCCCGGATGAGGTGATGAACCACCCCGACTCGCTGACCGGCAAGTACCTCTCCGGCCGCGAAAAGATCCGCTACCCGGCCACCCGCACCCCGCGCGACAAGAAGAAGCTGCTCAAGCTCAAGGGCGCGCGCGGCAACAACCTGCGCAACGTCGACCTGGAGATCCCGGTCGGCCTGCTCACCTGCGTGACTGGCGTCTCCGGCTCGGGCAAGTCGACGCTGATCAACAACACCCTGTTCCCGCTCACCGCCACCGCGCTGAACGGCGCCACCACCCTGGAAGCCGCCCCGCACGACTCGTTCGACGGCCTGCAGCACCTGGACAAGGTGGTCGACATCGACCAGAGCCCGATCGGCCGTACGCCGCGTTCCAACCCCGCGACCTACACCGGCCTGTTCACCCCGATCCGCGAACTGTTCGCCGGTGTGCCCGAGTCGCGCTCGCGCGGCTACGGCCCGGGCCGTTTCAGCTTCAACGTCAAGGGCGGTCGCTGCGAGGCCTGCCAGGGCGACGGCGTGATCAAGGTGGAGATGCACTTCCTCCCGGACATCTACGTGCCGTGCGACGTGTGCAAGGGCAAGCGCTACAACCGCGAAACCCTGGAAGTGAAGTACAAGGGCAAGAGCATCACCGAGGTGCTCGACATGACCATCGAAGAAGCCCGCGAGTTCTTCGATGCCGTGCCGGCCCTGGCGCGCAAGCTGCAGACCCTGGTCGACGTCGGCCTGTCCTACATCAAGCTGGGGCAGAGTGCGACCACGCTGTCCGGCGGCGAGGCGCAGCGGGTCAAGCTGAGCCGCGAGCTGAGCAAGCGCGATACCGGCAAGACCCTGTATATCCTCGACGAGCCGACCACCGGCCTGCACTTCGCCGATATCCAGCAGTTGCTTGACGTGCTGCACCGCCTGCGCGACCACGGCAACACCGTGGTGGTCATCGAGCACAACCTGGACGTAATCAAGACCGCCGACTGGATCGTCGACCTCGGCCCCGAGGGCGGCTCCAAGGGCGGCATGATCATCGCCACCGGCACCCCGGAGGACGTGGCAGCCAACCCGGCATCGCACACCGGTCACTTCCTCAAGCCGTTGCTGGAACGCGACCGCGTCTGACCTTCGCCCAAATGAAAAAGCCCCGCCGATGCGGGGCTTTTTCTTGTTGCCGGTGAATCAGGCCAGATCGAAGCGATCCAGGTTCATCACCTTGGTCCAGGCCGCGACGAAGTCCCTGACCAGCTTCTGCTGGCCGTCGGCACTGGCGTACACCTCGGCATAGGCCCGCAGGATCGAGTTGGAGCCGAAGATCAGATCGTTGCGGGTACCGCTGTACTTCACCTGGCCGGTCTTGCGGCACTTGCCTTCGAACAGCTCGGCATCGGCGCCAGTCGCCTTCCACTCCACTCCCATGTCCAGCAGGTTGACGAAGAAGTCGTTGGACAGCACGCCAACCTTGTCGGTGAACACGCCATGCGCGCTGCCGTCATGGTTGGCGCCCAGCACACGCAGACCACCGACCAGCGCGGTCAGCTCGGGGGCAGTCAGGGTCAGCAGTTGCGCCTTGTCGATCAGCAGCGCCTCGGTCGGCACGCCCAGGTTGCCCTTGTTGTAGTTGCGGAAGCCATCGGCCACCGGCTCCAGCGCGGCGAAAGACTCGACATCGGTCTGATCCTGCCGGGCATCGACCCGACCAGGCGCGAACGGCACATCGACGCTGACGCCGGCGGCCTTGGCAGCCTGTTCCACGCCCACGTTACCGGCGAGCACCAGCACGTCCGCAAGGGATGCCTTGCCGGAGGCCTTCTGGATCTCCACCAGCTTGGGCAGGGCCTTGATCGCCCGCTGGTTGACGGCCCAGTCCTTCTGCGGCGCCAGCGCCAGGCGCGCACCATTGGCGCCACCACGCTTGTCGCTGCCACGGAAACTGGAGGCCGACGCCCAAGCCACCGACACCAGATCACCCACCGACAGGCCGGAGGCGGCGATCTTCGCCTTGAGGTCGGCGATATCGGCGGCACTCGGGTTGTGCGTGGCTGCCGGCAGCGGGTCCTGCCAGATCAGGTCTTCCTTCGGCACTTCCGGGCCCAGGTAGCGTGCCTTCGGCCCCATGTCGCGGTGAGTCAGCTTGAACCAGGCGCGAGCGAAGGCATCGGCGAAGGCCTGCGGATCATCCAGGAAGCTCTTGGAGATCCTGCCGAACTCGGGATCGAAGCGCAGCGTCAGGTCGGTAGTGAGCATCGTTGGCTTGTGGAATTTGCCCGGGATATGCGCATCCGGAATGATCTCCGGGGCATCCTTGGCGACCCACTGCTTGGCGCCGGCAGGCGACTTGGTCAGCTCCCACTCGTACTTGAACAGGTTCTCGAAGAAGTTGTTGCTCCACAGCGCCGGGGTCTTGGTCCAGGTCACCTCGATGCCGCTGGAGATGGTGTCCTTGCCATGGCCACTGCCGAAGTTGCTCATCCAGCCCAGGCCCTGCGCCTCGATCGGCGCAGCTTCCGGCTCCGGGCCCTTGTGCGACTCAGGCGCGGCACCGTGGGCCTTGCCGAAGGTGTGACCACCGGCGATCAGGGCAACGATCTCCTCGTCGTTCATGGCCATGCGGTAGAAGGTGGCGCGGATGTCCTTGGCCGCTTCCAGATAGTCGCCGCTGGCATTCGGCCCTTCCGGGTTCACATAGATGAGGCCCATGTGGGTAGCGCCAAAGGGACCGTTCAGCTCGCGAGTGTCCTTGACCCGCTCCGGGTCGACCCCCAGCCACTGCATCTCGGCGCCCCAGTTGACGTCCTGGTCCGGTTCCCAGGTGTCCTCACGGCCACCGGCAAAGCCGAAGGTACGGAAGCCCATGGACTCCAGCGCGACGTTGCCGGCGAGGATGAACAGGTCCGCCCAGGAAATCTGCTGGCCGTACTTCTGCTTGATCGGCCACAGGAGGCGGCGCGACTTGTCGATGTTGACGTTGTCCGGCCAGGAATTGAGCGGCGCGAAGCGCTGCTGGCCACGACCGCCGCCGCCACGGCCATCGGTGGTGCGGTAGGTACCGGCGGAGTGCCAGGCCATGCGGATGAACTGCGGACCATAGTGGCCGAAGTCGGCGGGCCACCAGTCCTGAGAATCGGTCATCAACTTCACAAGATCGGTCTTGAGCGCCTTGTAGTCGAGCCTCTTGAAGGCTTCGGCGTAGTTGAACTGCTCGCCGAGCGGGTTGGACTTTTCCGAATGCTGGTTGAGCAGATCCACGCGAAGCTGGTTGGGCCACCAGTCCCGGTTCGAGGTGCCGCCACCGGCGACGTGGTGGAACGGACATTTACCTGGGTTCGACATTGTTCTCTCCTTTTTTCATCGGGTCGGTCCCTTCAACTGCGGCCGACGATGGGAGAAGACTAGACCCGAGCAGGAAAGAGGGCCAATTTATGAAAAGCAATAAACCGATAGCTTTTATCTCTCAAAAGCCCCTTTCATCGGCGCGCCGGACGGGAATGCCAACGCCAGAAAGCAAAAAACCGGGCACAGGGCCCGGTTTCTTGTGGAGCGGAAGCAGCTTATTCAGCGGCTTCTACAGCTTCGCCAGCAACCTGACGGTCAACCAGCTCGACGTACGCCATAGGGGCGTTGTCGCCAGCGCGGAAACCGCACTTGAGGATGCGCAGGTAGCCGCCCTGACGGGTGGCGTAACGCTTGCCCAGGTCGTTGAACAGCTTGCCGACGATGGCTTTCGAACGGGTACGGTCGAATGCCAGACGACGGTTGGCGACGCTGTCTACCTTGGCCAGGGTGATCAGCGGCTCGGCAACGCGGCGCAGTTCCTTGGCTTTCGGCAGGGTGGTTTTGATCAGTTCGTGTTCGAACAGCGACACCGCCATGTTCTGGAACATGGCCTTGCGGTGGGCGCTGGTGCGGCTCAGGTGACGGCCACTTTTACGATGACGCATGATTAATTCCTTACCAAACTTTCGGTTCGGTGATTACGGACGATCAGGCAGTAGCCTTATCGTCCTTCTTCAGACTTGCCGGCGGCCAGTTGTCGAGGCGCATGCCGAGGGACAGACCACGGGAGGCCAGGACGTCCTTGATCTCGGTCAGGGACTTCTTGCCCAGGTTCGGAGTCTTGAGCAGCTCTACTTCGGTGCGCTGAATCAGATCACCGATGTAGTAGATGTTCTCCGCCTTGAGGCAGTTGGCCGAACGTACGGTCAGCTCGAGGTCGTCAACCGGACGCAGGAGGATCGGATCGATCTCGTCTTCCTGCTCGACCACTACCGGCTCACTGTCGCCCTTCAGATCAACGAAGGCCGCCAGCTGGTGCTGGAGGATGGTCGCGGCACGACGGATGGCCTCTTCAGGATCCAGGGTGCCGTTGGTTTCCAGGTCGATGACCAGCTTGTCCAGGTTGGTACGCTGCTCGACGCGGGCGTTCTCCACCACGTATGCCACACGACGGACCGGGCTGAACGAGGAGTCCAGCTGCAGACGGCCGATGCTACGGCTTTCGTCTTCATCGCTCTGACGGGCATCAGCCGGCTCGTAGCCACGGCCACGACGCACGGTGAGTTTCATGTTCAGAGCGCCGTTGTCCGCCAGGTTGGCGATTACGTGATCGCCGTTGACGATCTCGACGTCGTGATCCAGCTGGATATCGGCAGCAGTGACCACACCCGAGCCCTTTTTGGCCAGAGTCAGGGTGACTTCGTCACGACCGTGCAGCTTGATGGCCAGACCTTTCAGGTTGAGCAGGATCTCAATCACATCTTCCTGCACGCCTTCGATAGCGGAGTACTCGTGGAGTACGCCGTCGATCTCGGCCTCGACTACTGCACAGCCAGGCATGGAGGACAACAGGATGCGACGCAGCGCGTTGCCCAGGGTATGGCCAAAACCACGCTCGAGAGGCTCGAGGGTGATCTTGGCGCGGGTCGGACTGACCGCCTGAACGTCGATGTGACGGGGGGTCAGGAACTCATTTACCGAAATCTGCATGGATGCACCTATTTTCTAGCCCTTACTTGGAGTAGAGCTCGACAATCAGGCTTTCGTTGATGTCGGCGGACAGATCGCTGCGAGCCGGGACGCTTTTGAACACGCCAGACTTCTTCTCAGCATCCACTTCAACCCACTCAACGCGACCACGCTGGGCGCACAGCTCGAGAGCCTGGGCAACGCGCAGCTGGTTCTTGGCCTTTTCGCGAACTGCCACGACGTCACCAGCTTTGACCTGGTAGGACGGGACGTTCACGGTCGAACCGTTCACGGTGATGGCTTTGTGCGATACCAGCTGACGGGATTCGGCGCGGGTGGCACCAAAGCCCATGCGGTAAACCACGTTGTCCAGACGGCATTCCAGCAGCTGCAGCAGGTTCTCACCGGTAGCGCCTTTCTTACGGGCAGCTTCCTTGTAGTAACCGCTGAACTGACGCTCCAGCACGCCGTAGATACGACGGACTTTCTGCTTCTCACGCAGCTGGGTACCGTAGTCGGACTGGCGACCACGGCGAGCGCCGTGCTGACCAGGAGCCGATTCGATATTGCACTTGGATTCGAGCGCGCGCGCACCACTCTTCAGGAAGAGATCGGTGCCTTCACGACGAGACAGTTTGCACTTGGGACCAATGTAACGAGCCATTCTTCACTGTCTCCTATTACACGCGACGCTTCTTCGGCGGACGGCACCCGTTGTGCGGGATAGGCGTCACGTCGGTGATGCTGGCGATTTTGTAGCCGCAGGCGTTCAGAGCACGCACAGCGGATTCGCGACCCGGGCCCGGGCCCTTGACGTTAACGTCGAGGTTCTTCAGGCCGTATTCCAGAGCAGCCTGGCCAGCACGCTCGGCAGCCACCTGGGCAGCGAACGGAGTGGACTTACGGGAGCCGCGGAAACCGGAGCCACCGGAGGTAGCCCAGGACAGAGCGTTGCCCTGACGGTCAGTGATGGTCACGATGGTGTTGTTGAAAGACGCGTGGATATGGGCGATGCCATCCACCACTGTCTTTTTGACTTTCTTACGAGTACGAGCAGCAGGCTTAGCCATGACTTATTTCCTGTCGATTCGCGGGCGCAATTACTTGCGGATCGGCTTACGCGGGCCCTTACGGGTGCGCGCGTTGGTCTTGGTGCGCTGACCGCGGACCGGAAGGCCACGGCGGTGACGCAGACCGCGGTAGCAGCCCAGGTCCATCAGACGCTTGATTTTCATGTTGATTTCGCGGCGCAGGTCACCCTCGGTGGTGAGTTTGGCGACTTCGCCACGCAGCTGCTCGATCTGCTCGTCAGAGAGATCTTTGATCTTTGCCGCCGGATTGACACCGGTGGTTGCACAGATTTTCTGCGCAGTGGTGCGACCAACACCGTAGATGTAGGTCAGCGAGATAACAGTGTGCTTGTTATCCGGAATGTTGACGCCTGCAATACGGGCCATTCAGTGGAACTCCAATTGACAGCTACCCACGCCCTGGAAGCCAAGAAATAGGGCGCGCGATATTAACGCTGTAATAACAAAGAATCAACCCGGCAGCGCACTAGCTGCCGGGCTCATTACGCGTGAATCACACTCAGCCTTGGCGCTGCTTGTGACGCGGCTCCGCGCTGCAGATCACGCGCACGACGCCGTCGCGACGAATGACCTTGCAGTTGCGGCACAGCTTCTTGACCGATGCACGAACTTTCATCAGTAACTCCTAGAACCTTACGGACGCTATATCAGCGGAGCATGCCGCCGCCATAGCCCTTCAGGTTGGCTTTCTTCATCAGGGATTCGTACTGGTGCGAAACGAGGTGAGATTGCACTTGGGCCATAAAGTCCATCACAACCACGACCACGATCAGCAACGAGGTCCCGCCAAGGTAGAACGGAACGTTGGCAGCCACCTGCAGGAACTGCGGGAGGAGGCAAACGGCCGTCATGTAAAGAGCACCGAACATGGTCAAGCGGGTCAGCACGCCATCGATATAGCGCGCGGATTGCTCACCCGGACGGATACCCGGAATAAAGGCACCGGACTTCTTCAGGTTTTCCGCTACGTCTTTCGGATTGAACATCAGCGCCGTGTAGAAGAAGCAGAAGAAGATGATCCCTGCACTAAACAGCAGAATGTTCAACGGCTGACCGGGAGCGATGGCCTGCGAAATATCCTGCAGCCAGCCCATACCTTCGGACTGACCGAACCAGGTCCCCAGCGAAGCCGGGAACAGCAGGAGACTGCTGGCAAAGATGGCCGGGATTACGCCCGCCATGTTCACCTTCAACGGCAGGTGGCTGGTCTGCGCGGCAAAGACCTTGCGGCCCTGCTGACGCTTGGCGTAGTGCACCGCAATGCGACGCTGGCCACGCTCAATGAACACCACGAAACCGATGATCGCTACCGCCAGCAGGCCGATGGCAATCAGGGCGAAGATGTTGATGTCACCCTGACGAGCAGACTCGAAAGACTGCCCGATTGCCGACGGCAGACCGGCCACGATGCCTGCAAAAATCAGCATCGAGATACCGTTGCCAACACCGCGCTCGGTGATCTGCTCGCCCAGCCACATCATGAACATGGCACCGGCCACGAAGGTCGTCACCGCCACGAAGTGGAAGCCGAAATCAACCGAAAACGCTACGCCCTGACTGGCCAGGCCGACGGACATGCCGACCGCCTGAATAATCGCCAGGACGAGAGTGCCGTAGCGGGTGTACTGGCTGATCTTGCGACGGCCAGCTTCCCCTTCCTTTTTCAACTGCTCCAGCTGCGGGCTGACGGCAGTCATCAGCTGCATGATGATCGAGGCCGAAATGTACGGCATGATCCCCAGCGCGAAGATGCTCATCCGCTCCAGCGCGCCGCCGGAAAACATGTTGAACAGGCTAAGAATGGTCCCCTCGTTCTGCCGGAACAGGTCGGCCAGCCGGTCAGGGTTGATTCCGGGCACCGGAATGTGCGCGCCGATCCGATAGACGATGATCGCCAGGAACAGAAAACGCAGTCGAGCCCAGAGCTCGGACAACCCGCCATTGCTGAGCGCGGAGAGAGCACCTTGCTTAGCCATTTAGTCCTCGAACTTGCCGCCAGCTGCTTCGATGGCCGCACGCGCACCCTTGGTGGCGGCGATACCTTTCAGGGTGACCGCACGAGTAACCTCGCCGGACAGCATGACTTTCACACGCTGTACGTTTTGGTTGATCACGTTGGCATCCTTCAGCGACTGCACAGTAACGACGTCGCCTTCCACCTTGGCCAGCTCGGAGGTACGCACTTCGGCGCGATCCATGGCTTTCAGGGAAACGAAGCCGAACTTCGGCAGACGGCGGTGCAGCGGCTGCTGGCCACCCTCGAAGCCCGGGGCGATGGAGCCACCGGTACGAGAGGTCTGACCCTTGTGGCCGCGGCCACCGGTTTTGCCCAGACCGCTACCGATGCCACGGCCCGGACGGTGCTTCTCGCGACGGGCACCCGGCGCGGAACGCAGATCGTTCAGTTGCATGGATTAACCCTCTACACGCAGCAGGTAGTAAGCCTTGTTGATCATGCCGCGGTTTTCAGGAGTGTCCTGAACTTCGACGGAGTGACCAATGCGACGCAGGCCCAGGCCCTTGACGCAAGCTTTGTGGTTGGCCAGACGGCCGTTGGTGCTCTTGATCAGAGTAACTTTGACGGTAGCCATGATCAGAGAATCTCCTCGACGCTCTTGCCGCGCTTGGCAGCCACGGACTCCGGCGACTGCATGGCTTTCAGACCCTTGAAGGTGGCATACACCACGTTCACCGGGTTGGTGGAGCCATAGCACTTGGCCAGAACGTTCTGCACGCCAGCCACTTCCAGAACGGCACGCATGGCGCCACCGGCGATGATGCCGGTACCTTCGGAAGCCGGCTGCATGAACACGTGGGACGCGCCATGCACAGACTTCATCGGGTATTGCAGAGTGGTGCCGTTCAGGTCGACCTGAATCATGTTGCGACGCGCAGCTTCCATCGCTTTCTGGATGGCGGCCGGCACTTCGCGGGATTTACCGCGACCGAAACCAACGCGACCCTTGCCATCACCCACCACGGTCAGCGCGGTGAAGGTGAAGATACGGCCGCCTTTTACGGTCTTGGCAACGCGATTAACCTGGACCAGCTTCTCGATGTAGCCTTCGCCCTGGGCGTCGTCACCGCGATTGTCGCGATCGCGCTTTTGCTCGTGATTTGCCATAACTTAGAACTCCAGCCCGCCTTCACGAGCAGCATCAGCCAGCGCCTTCACGCGGCCGTGGTACTTGAAGCCAGAACGGTCGAACGCCACCTGGGTTACACCAGCGGCTTTCGCGCGCTCGGCAACCAGCTGACCGACTTTCTTGGCCGCGTCGACGTTGCCAGTGGCGCCGTCACGCAGTTCTTTGTCCAGGGTCGAGGCGCTGGCCAGAACCTTGGCGCCGTCGGCCGAAATGACCTGGGCGTAGATGTGCTGGGAAGAGCGGTACACGCTGAGGCGTACGGTTTCCAGCTCGCGCATTTTCAGGCGTGCCTTGCGAGCGCGACGCAGACGAGTTTCTTTCTTTTCGCTCATTTGCTATGCCCTACTTCTTCTTAGCTTCTTTGCGACGTACGACTTCGTCGGAATAACGCACGCCTTTGCCTTTGTACGGCTCAGGACGACGGAAGTCGCGGATCTCCGCAGCCACCTGACCGACCAGCTGCTTGTCGATGCCCTTGATCAGGATATCGGTCTGGCTGGGGGTTTCAGCGGTAACGCCTTGCGGCAGTTCGTAGTCGATCGGGTGGGAGAAGCCCAGCGCGAGGTTCAGTACCTGGCCTTTGGCCTGGGCCTTGTAACCCACACCGACCAGCTGCAGCTTGCGCTCGAAGCCTTGGCTCACGCCAATAACCATGTTGTTGACCAGTGCACGAGTGGTACCGGCCATAGCGCGGTTCTGCTGATCGCCATTGCGGGCGGCAAAACGCAGCTCACCAGCCTCCTGGATGATCTCCACGGACGAGTGCACATTCAGTTCCAGGGTGCCCTTGGCGCCCTTGATCGAAAGCTGCTGGCCTGCGAGTTTGACCTCGACACCTGCCGGCAGCTTAACGGGGTTCTTAGCGACGCGAGACATGCTTATCCCCCCTTAGAACACGGTGCAGAGCACTTCACCGCCGACACCGGCAGCGCGTGCAGCGCGATCAGTCATCACACCTTTGTTGGTGGAGACGATGGAAACGCCCAGACCGCCACGAACTTTCGGCAGCTGGTCGACAGGCTTGTACTGGCGCAGGCCAGGACGGCTGACGCGCTTCACTTCTTCGATGACCGGACGGCCTTCGAAATACTTCAGCTCGATGGACAGCTGCGGCTTGGCGTCGCTGCTGACCTGGTATCCCGCGATGTAACCTTCGTTCTTGAGAACGTTGGCTACTGCCACCTTCAGCTTGGAAGACGGCATGCTTACTACCGACTTTTCAGCCATCTGGGCATTACGGATACGAGTTAGCATGTCCGCTAACGGGTCCTGCATACTCATGGGCTAGATGCTCCTGATACAAAAAGAACAGCCTTTCGGCTGGAACCATCCACGAGCTCGGCAAATGCCAGGCTCAGGAGAGCCGGACATTCTAGAGATCGATCAAAAATGAATCAAGCCCCAAAAGGGGCTTGATCGATAAAACAAAGCCGGCACTAGGCCGGCTTCGCTTTCATTACCAGCTGGCTTTCACCAGACCCGGTACGTCACCGCGCATCGCAGCTTCGCGCAGCTTGTTACGACCGAGGCCGAACTTGCGGTACACGCCGTGCGGACGGCCGGTGATGCGGCAACGGTTACGCAGGCGGCTGGCGCTGGCGTCACGCGGTTGCTTTTGCAGGGCGATCTGGGCTTCCCAACGCTGCTCCGGAGTGGAGTTCGGGTTGGCAATCACAGCTTTGAGCTCAGCACGCTTCTTAGCGAACTTGGCAACCGTCAGCTGACGCTTCAGCTCGCGGTTTTTCATGCTCTTCTTGGCCATTTCCTACTCCAATCAGTTGCGGAACGGGAACTTGAAGGCGCGCAGCAGGGCGCGACCTTCATCGTCCGTACGGGCGGTGGTGGTCAGGGTGATGTCCAGACCACGCAGAGCATCGATCTTGTCGTAATCGATTTCCGGGAAGATGATCTGCTCTTTGACACCCATGCTGTAGTTGCCACGACCATCGAAGGACTTGGCATTCAGGCCGCGGAAGTCACGCACGCGCGGCAGGGAGATGGAGAGCAGGCGATCCAGGAATTCGTACATGCGATCGCGACGCAGGGTCACCTTGACACCGATCGGCCAACCTTCACGAACCTTGAAGCCAGCAATGGACTTGCGGGCGAAGGTCACGACAGGCTTTTGACCGGTGATCTTTTCCAGGTCGGCAACAGCGTTTTCGATGATTTTCTTGTCACCGATCGCTTCGCCAAGACCCATGTTCAGGGTGATTTTGGTAACGCGCGGAACTTCCATCACGTTGGCCAGCTGAAGTTCTTCCTTCAGCTTGGGCGCGATTTCTTTCCGGTAAATCTCTTTCAGTCGTGCCATGGTGTTTTACCTATGATTCTCAAGCGCCAACCGGCTTTTGGGTGGACTTGAAGACACGAATTTTCTTACCGTCTTCGACTTTGAAACCAACGCGGTCAGCCTTGTTGGTTTCGCCGTTGAAGATAGCGACGTTGGAAACGTGCAGCGGCGCCTCTTTCTCGACGATACCGCCCTGAACACCAGCCATCGGGTTCGGTTTGGTATGACGCTTGACGAGGTTGATGCCGCCGACGATCAGACGATCGTCAGCCAGCACTTTCAGCACCTTGCCACGCTTGCCCTTGTCTTTGCCGGCGATGACGATGATCTCGTCGTCACGACGAATCTTTTGCATGACGGCTTCTCCTTAGAGCACTTCGGGGGCGAGCGAGACGATCTTCATGAACTTCTCGGAACGCAGTTCACGAGTCACCGGCCCGAAGATACGGGTGCCGATCGGCTCTTGCTTGTTGTTCAGCAGAACAGCGGCGTTGCCATCGAAGCGGATGATCGAGCCATCGGCACGGCGTACGCCGTGACGGGTGCGGACCACAACAGCGGTCATCACCTGGCCTTTCTTCACCTTGCCGCGCGGAATCGCTTCCTTCACGGTGACCTTGATGATGTCGCCGATACCGGCATAACGACGGTGCGAACCACCAAGGACCTTGATGCACATAACGCGACGAGCACCGCTGTTGTCAGCGACGTCGAGCATGGATTGAGTCTGAATCATATCTTTCTCCGACCCTTAGTCCTTAGACTTCCACGGCACGTTCGACGATTTCCACCAGGGCCCAGGACTTGGTCTTGGCCAGCGGACGGGTCTCACGAATGGTGACCTTGTCGCCGATTTTGCACTGGTTGGTTTCGTCGTGGGCGTGCAGCTTGGTCGAGCGCTTCACGTACTTACCGTAGATCGGGTGCTTAACGCGACGCTCGATCAGAACGGTGATGGTCTTGTCCATTTTGTCGCTGACGACACGGCCGGTCAGCGTACGGACGGTTTTCTCTGCTTCAGCCATGATCACTTACCTGCCTGCTGGTTGAGCACAGTTTTCACGCGAGCGATGTCGCGCTTCACTTGCGAGAGCAGGTGAGACTGCCCCAACTGACCAGTCGCCTTCTGCATGCGCAGATTGAACTGGTCGCGCAGCAGGCCGAGCAGTTGCTCGTTCAGCTGCTGAACCGATTTTTCACGGAGTTCTTTCGCTTTCATCACATCACCGTCCGCTTAACAAAGGAGGTGGCGAGGGGCAGCTTTGCAGCAGCCAGGGCGAAAGCCTCACGCGCCAGCTCTTCCGGAACACCTTCGATCTCGTACAGCACCTTGCCCGGCTGGATCTGGGCTACCCAGTACTCGACACCACCCTTACCTTTACCCATACGAACTTCGAGGGGCTTTTTGGTAACCGGCTTGTCCGGGAACACGCGGATCCAGATTTTACCGCCACGCTTCACGTGACGGGTCAGGGCACGACGGGCTGCTTCGATTTGACGAGCAGTCAGGCGACCACGGGAAACAGCTTTCAGGGCGAATTCGCCGAAGCTGACCTTGCTACCGCGCTGAGCCAGACCACGGTTGTGGCCGGTCATTTGCTTGCGGAATTTTGTACGCTTGGGTTGCAGCATTTTGCGTACTCCTTACTTAGCAGCTTTTTTACGCGGCGCCGGAGCGGCAGGCTTGGACTCTTCCAGCTGGCCACCAATGACCTCGCCTTTGAAGATCCACACCTTCACACCGATCACACCGTAAGTGGTGTGCGCTTCGTAGGTGGCGTAATCGATATCGGCACGCAGGGTGTGCAGGGGCACACGACCTTCGCGATACCATTCGGTACGGGCGATTTCCGCACCACCGAGACGACCGCTTACCTGGATCTTGATGCCCTTGGCACCAATACGCATGGCGTTCTGTACGGCGCGCTTCATGGCGCGACGGAACATAACGCGGCGCTCCAGCTGCTGAGCAACGCTCTGAGCTACCAGCATACCGTCGAGTTCCGGCTTGCGGATCTCTTCGATGTTGATGTGCACCGGCACACCCATTTGCTTGGTCAGGTCCTGACGCAGCTTCTCAACATCTTCACCTTTCTTGCCGATCACAATGCCGGGACGAGCGGTGTGGATGGTGATGCGTGCGGTTTGAGCCGGACGAGCGATGTCGATGCGGCTTACGGACGCGCTTTTTAGTTTGTCCTGGAGATACTCACGAACCTGCAGGTCGGCCAGCAGATAATCAGCGTATTGACGCTTTTCTGCGTACCAGACGGAGGTGTGCTCCTTGACGATTCCCAGGCGGATGCCAACGGGATGTACTTTCTGACCCATCTGATCGACTCCGTTACTTGTCCGCAACCTTGACAGTGATATGGCAAGACCGCTTGACGATGCGATCAGCACGGCCTTTGGCACGCGGCATGATGCGCTTAAGCGAACGCCCCTCGTTGACGAAAACGGTGCTGACCTTCAGGTCATCAACGTCTGCGCCTTCGTTGTGCTCGGCGTTGGCAACGGCCGACTCCAGCACTTTCTTGATGATCTCGGCGGCTTTCTTCGAACTGAAAGCCAGCAGGTTGAGCGCTTCGCCCACCTTCTTCCCGCGGATCTGGTCGGCGACCAAGCGGGCTTTCTGGGCGGAGATTCGAGCGCCCGACAGCTTAGCGGCTACTTCCATCTTTCCTTACCCCTTAACGCTTGGCTTTCTTGTCCGCAGCGTGCCCACGATAAGTGCGGGTACCAGCGAACTCGCCGAGTTTGTGGCCGACCATGTCTTCGTTCACGAGGACCGGGACATGCTGACGACCGTTATGCACAGCGATGGTCAGACCGACCATCTGCGGCAGAATGATGGAGCGACGCGACCAGGTTTTAACCGGCTTGCGATCGTTCTTTTCCACCGCCACTTCGATCTTCTTCAGTAGGTGAAGATCGATAAAAGGACCTTTTTTCAGAGAACGCGGCACTGTCGTATCCCTCTAATTACTTACGGCGGCGAACGATCATGTTGTCGGTACGCTTGTTCGCACGGGTCTTCGCACCCTTGGTCGGGAAGCCCCACGGCGAAACCGGGTGACGACCACCAGAGGTACGACCCTCACCACCACCATGCGGGTGGTCGACCGGGTTCATGGCAACACCACGAACGGTCGGGCGAACGCCGCGCCAACGCTTGGCACCGGCTTTACCCAGGGAACGCAGGCTGTGCTCGGAGTTGGATACTTCACCCAGGGTTGCACGGCACTCGGAGAGGACCTTGCGCATCTCGCCGGAGCGCAGACGCAGGGTGACGTAGGCACCTTCACGGGCTACCAGCTGAGCAGAAGCACCAGCGGAACGAACCAGCTGAGCACCTTTACCCGGCTTCAGCTCGATACCGTGAACGGTCGAACCAACAGGGATATTGCGCAGCGGCAGGCAGTTACCGGCCTTGATCGGAGCAGCAGCACCGGATACCAGTTGATCGCCAGCGCTCACGCCTTTCGGGGCGATGATGTAGCGACGCTCACCGTCGGCATATTTCAGCAGAGCGATGTGGGCGGTACGGTTCGGATCGTATTCCACGCGCTCAACGACGGCGGGAATGCCATCCTTGTTGCGACGGAAGTCGACCAGACGGTAGTGCTGCTTGTGGCCACCGCCGATGTGGCGAGTGGTGATACGACCGTTGTTGTTACGGCCGCCAGTCTTCGACTTCTTCTCGAGCAGCGGAGCATAAGGAGCGCCTTTGTGCAGCTCCTGATTGACCACTTTGACCACGAAACGGCGGCCAGCGGAAGTCGGTTTGCATTTAACGATTGCCATGATGCGCCCCTACCTTACTCAGCACTGCTGGTGAAATCGAGATCTTGGCCAGCCTGGAGGGAGACATATGCCTTCTTCCAGTCGTTGCGCTTGCCCAGACCGCGAGCGGTACGCTTGGTCTTGCCCTGTACATTGACAGTGCGGACCTCGTCCACTTTTACGCTGAACAGGCTTTCAACGGCCTTCTTGATTTCCAGCTTGGTTGCATCAACGGCAACCTTGAAAACGAATTGGCTCTTACCATCTGCCAGCACGGAGGCTTTCTCGGAGATGTGCGGGCCAACCAGCACTTTGAATACGCGTTCCTGGTTCATGCCAGCAGCTCCTCGAATTTCTTCACGGCCGACACGGTTACCAGCACTTTGTCGAAGGCGATCAGGCTGACCGGATCGGTGCCTTGAACGTCACGAACATCAACGTGCGGCAGGTTGCGCGCAGCCAGGTACAGATTCTGGTCAACGGCCTCGGTGACGATCAGCACATCGCTCAGACCCATGCCGTTAAGCTTGCCCAGCAGAGCCTTGGTTTTCGGAGCTTCAACAGCGAAGTCTTCAACCACGACCAGACGATCCAGACGAACCAGCTCGGAGAGGATGGAGCGCAGAGCAGCGCGGTACATCTTCTTGTTCAGCTTCTGGCTGTGATCCTGCGGCTTGGCAGCGAAGGTCACGCCACCGCCACGCCAGATCGGGCCAACGCTGGAACCGGAACGAGCACGACCAGTGCCCTTCTGGCGCCACGGCTTTTTGCCACCACCGGTGACTTCAGCGCGAGTTTTCTGAGCACGAGTGCCCTGACGACCGCCAGCCATGTAGGCGACGACTGCCTGGTGCACCAGAGTCTCGTTGAACTCACCACCGAAAGTGCGCTCGCTGACTTCGATAGCCTGAGCGCCATTTACATTCAGTTGCATCTCAGCTTCCCCTATTAACCGCGAGCTTTGACAGCCGGACGCACCAGCACGTCGCCACCGGTAGCGCCCGGAACGGCACCCTTGACCAGCAGCAGATTACGCTCGGCGTCGACACGGACCACTTCCAGGGACTGCACGGTCACGCGCTCGGCGCCAAGATGACCGGACATTTTCTTGCCCTTGAATACACGACCAGGAGTCTGGCACTGGCCGATGGAGCCCGGAGCGCGGTGGGAAACGGAGTTACCGTGGGTATTGTCCTGACCGCGGAAGTTCCAGCGCTTGATGGTACCGGCATAGCCTTTACCTTTGGACTCACCGGTAACGTCTACCAGCTGGCCAGCTTGGAACAGTTCGGCAGTAATCTGATCGCCAGCCTGGTACTCGCCTTCTTCCAGGCGGAATTCCCAGACGCCACGACCAGCAGCGACATTAGCCTTGGCGAAGTGACCGGCCTGAGCCTTGGTAACGCGGGAAGCACGACGCTCGCCCACGGTTACCTGCACAGCACGGTAGCCATCGCTTTCTTCGGATTTGAACTGGGTGACGCGATTCGGCTCGATCTCAATGACCGTGACCGGAATGGAGACACCTTCTTCGGTGAAAATGCGGGTCATGCCGCATTTACGACCGACTACACCAATAGTCATGTTGTAAACCTCATGAGTGTACGGGGCTTTCACCCGCTATGGCCGCCCATTTCAGAGCGTTACACGACTAAAACCGCCAGGTTTTAGCCGAGGCTGATCTGCACTTCCACGCCTGCCGCAAGGTCGAGCTTCATCAGCGCGTCGACGGTTTTATCCGTCGGCTGAACGATGTCCAGCACACGCTTGTGGGTACGAATTTCGTACTGATCACGCGCGTCTTTGTTGACGTGCGGGGAGATCAGAACGGTGTACCGCTCTTTGCGAGTAGGCAGAGGAATAGGACCACGCACCTGAGCACCAGTACGTTTCGCGGTTTCCACGATTTCCTGGGTGGATTGATCGATCAGGCGATGGTCAAAAGCCTTCAACCGAATACGGATTTGTTGGTTTTGCATTTTGACCTCAGACTCTATCTCTGCTTTCCCCAACGGACGGACTACGCCCGTTAAAAGGAGGCGTGATTGTACGGATGCCCCCCGGGGGTGTCAACTTTTAACCAGTTAAAAGAAAAGGGCCCCGAAGGGCCCCTTTCTCCAGCAGTCGTCGATTACTCGATGACTTTGGCAACCACGCCGGCACCAACGGTACGGCCGCCTTCGCGAATTGCGAAACGCAGGCCGTCGTCCATGGCGATCGGCTTGATCAGGGTGACAACCATTTTGATGTTGTCGCCCGGCATTACCATCTCAACGCCTTCCGGCAGTTCGCACGAACCGGTTACGTCGGTGGTACGGAAGTAGAACTGCGGACGGTAGCCCTTGAAGAACGGGGTGTGACGACCACCTTCTTCCTTGGACAGAACGTACACTTCAGCTTCGAACTTGGTGTGCGGCTTGATGGTGCCCGGCTTGGCCAGAACCTGGCCACGCTCGACTTCATCACGCTTGGTGCCGCGCAGCAGCACGCCGCAGTTCTCGCCAGCACGACCTTCGTCGAGCAGCTTGCGGAACATTTCAACGCCGGTGCAGGTGGTCTTGGTGGTCGGACGCAGACCGACGATCTCGATCTCTTCCTGAACCTTGACGATACCGCGCTCAACGCGACCGGTTACCACGGTGCCGCGACCGGAGATCGAGAACACGTCTTCGATCGGCATCAGGAACGGCATGTCGATGGCACGAACCGGCTCAGGGATGTAGGCATCCAGAGTCTCGACCAGCTTCTTAACAGCGCTGGTGCCCATCTCGTTGTCATCCTGGCCGTTCAGAGCCATCAGAGCGGAACCGATGATGATCGGAGTGTCGTCACCCGGGAAGTCATAGGTGGACAGCAGGTCGCGAACTTCCATCTCGACCAGCTCCAGCAGTTCGGCGTCGTCAACCATGTCGGCCTTATTCAGGAACACGACGATGTAAGGAACGCCTACCTGACGGGACAGCAGGATGTGCTCACGGGTTTGCGGCATCGGGCCATCGGCAGCCGAGCAAACCAGGATCGCGCCGTCCATCTGAGCAGCACCGGTGATCATGTTCTTCACGTAGTCGGCGTGGCCCGGGCAGTCAACGTGCGCGTAGTGGCGAACAGCCGAGTCGTACTCAACGTGAGCGGTGTTGATGGTGATACCGCGAGCCTTCTCTTCCGGAGCCGAGTCGATCTTGTCGAAGTCGACCTTGGCCGAACCGAAAACTTCGGAGCAGACGCGGGTCAGAGCAGCGGTCAGGGTGGTTTTACCGTGGTCAACGTGACCGATGGTGCCAACGTTGACGTGCGGTTTGTTACGTTCGAATTTTTCCTTAGCCACGACAGTAAACCTCTTACTTAAAGGGCGGGATTAGCCTTGTTTTTTAACCAGCGCTTCGACGATGTTCGACGGAGCTTCTGCGTACTTGGAGAATTCCATGGAGTAGCTGGCGCGACCCTGAGACATGGAACGAACGTCGGTCGCATAACCGAACATCTCGCCCAGCGGAACTTCGGCACGGATTACCTTACCGGAAACCGAATCTTCCATACCCTGGATCAGACCACGACGACGGTTCAGGTCACCCATCACGTCACCCATGTAGTCCTCGGGAGTCACTACTTCGACCTTCATGATCGGCTCCAGCACCTTGCCGCCACCCTTCTGGGCCAGCTGCTTGGTCGCCATGGACGCAGCGATCTTGAACGCCATCTCGTTGGAGTCGACGTCGTGGTAGGAACCATCGAACACGGTCGCCTTCAGGCCGATCAGCGGATAACCGGCAACGACGCCGTTCTTCATCTGCTCTTCGATACCCTTCTGGATAGCCGGGATGTATTCCTTCGGAACCACACCACCCACAACCTCGTTGGCGAACACCAGACCTTCGGTGATGTTGCCCTTCTCGTCCACATCAGCGGCAGAGAAGCGGATCCAGCAGTGACCGAACTGACCACGACCACCGGACTGACGAACGAACTTGCCTTCGATCTCGACGTTAACGCCGGTGATGGTTTCACGGTAGGAAACCTGCGGCTTGCCGATGTTGGCCTCGACGCCGAACTCGCGCTTCATGCGGTCGACGAGGATGTCCAGGTGCAGCTCACCCATACCGGAGATGATGGTCTGGCCGGTTTCTTCGTCGGTCTTGACGCGGAACGACGGGTCTTCCTGGGCCAGCTTGCCCAGAGCGATACCCATCTTCTCCTGGTCAGCCTTGGTCTTCGGCTCAACAGCTACCGAGATTACCGGCTCCGGGAAGTCCATACGCTCGAGGATGATCGGCTTCTCGATGTCGCACAGGGTGTCACCGGTGGTGACGTCCTTCATACCGATCAGAGCCGCGATGTCGCCAGCGCGCACTTCTTTGATCTCGTCACGCTGGTTGGCGTGCATCTGCACCATACGACCAACGCGCTCTTTCTTGCCCTTGACCGAGTTCAGAACCGAGTCACCAGAGCTCAGGAAGCCCGAGTAGACGCGCACGAAGGTCAGAGTACCCACGAACGGGTCGGTTGCGATCTTGAACGCCAGAGCGGAGAACGGCTCGGCATCGTCGGCATGACGCTCGTCGTGGATTTCGTTGTCATCAGTGCTGTCCGGGTGAACGCCCTGGATGGCAGGGATTTCGGTCGGAGCAGGCAGGAAGTCGATGACGGCGTCGAGAACCAGGGGCACGCCCTTGTTCTTGAACGAGGAACCGCAGACAGCCGGGACGATTTCGCAGGCGATGGTACGAGCACGCAGGCCAGCCTTGATCTCTTCGATCGACAGCTCACCTTCTTCCAGGTACTTGTTCATCAGCTCTTCGCTGGCCTCGGCAGCCGCCTCGACCATGTTGCTGCGCCACTCGGTGGCCAGGTCGACCAGCTCGGCAGGGATCTCTTCCTCACGGTAAGAGGTGCCCTTGTCGTCTTCGTTCCAGTAGATGGCCTTCATCTTCATCAGGTCGATCTGACCCTGGAAGTCATCTTCAGCGCCAATGGCCAGCTGAACCGGAACCGGGGTGTGACCCAGGCGGTTCTTGATCTGACCAACGACGCGCAGGAAGTCGGCACCAGCGCGGTCCATCTTGTTCACGTACACGATACGCGGAACACCGTACTTGTTGGCCTGACGCCATACGGTTTCGGACTGCGGCTCAACGCCGGAGGTACCGCAGAACACCACGACCGCACCGTCCAGCACGCGCAGGGAGCGCTCAACTTCAATGGTGAAGTCTACGTGGCCGGGGGTGTCGATGACGTTTACGCGGTACTTGTCGTACTGGCCGCGCGAACCTTCCCAGAAGGTGGTGATCGCCGCGGAAGTGATGGTGATACCACGCTCCTGCTCCTGCACCATCCAGTCGGTGGTCGCAGCGCCGTCGTGTACCTCACCCATCTTGTGACTGAGACCTGTGTAGAACAGGATCCGCTCGGTAGTGGTGGTCTTGCCCGCGTCAACGTGGGCACAGATACCGATGTTCCGGTAGCG
The DNA here is from genome assembly GCF_048595745.1 of Pseudomonas stagnisoli. Taxonomy (NCBI): domain Bacteria; kingdom Pseudomonadati; phylum Pseudomonadota; class Gammaproteobacteria; order Pseudomonadales; family Pseudomonadaceae; genus Pseudomonas; species Pseudomonas stagnisoli. The sequence goes on along the minus strand of NZ_CP184361.1, from coordinate 713,469 downwards.
GTTAATTGCTGTAGTACGAGCCATAAAGCCCTCGCAAAAGTAGTGATGCCGTAATTAGAAGCGGTAGTGCGAGAAAGCCTTGTTGGCCTCGGCCATACGGTGCACGTCTTCACGCTTCTTGACGGCAGCGCCTTTGCCTTCGAAGGCATCCAGCAGCTCACCAGCCAGGCGCAGAGCCATGGACTTCTCACCACGCTTGCGCGCGCTTTCAACCAGCCAGCGCATGGCCAGGGCGTTACGACGGGACGGACGAACTTCGACCGGAACCTGGTAGGTAGCACCGCCTACACGGCGGGACTTGACTTCGACCAGCGGAGCGATGGCGTCGAGAGCTTTCTCGAAGATTTCCAGGGGATCGCTGTTCTTGCGGGTTTTGACGGTTTCCAGAGCACCGTAAACGATGCGCTCGGCCACGGCCTTTTTACCGCTCTCCATCACGTGGTTCATGAACTTGGCGAGAATCAGGCTTCCGTATTTCGGATCGTCCAGAATCTCACGCTTAGCTGCTACACGACGTCTTGGCATGATAAGCCCTCAAACGGTCTTCAGGTTAGCCCGGGACCATAACCATTCGGTTACGCCCGACCTTACTCTTATCGACTCAATAAAAAGAAAAATGGCGCCCCGAAAATTACTTCGGACGCTTGGTACCGTACTTGGAACGGCCCTGCTTACGGTCTTTAACGCCGGTGGTATCCAGCGAACCGCGCACAGTGTGGTAGCGCACACCCGGAAGGTCTTTTACACGACCGCCACGGATCAGCACGACGCTGTGCTCTTGCAGGTTGTGACCCTCACCACCGATGTAGGAGGTGACTTCAAAACCGTTGGTCAGACGAACACGGCACACCTTACGCAGTGCGGAGTTCGGTTTCTTCGGCGTGGTGGTGTACACACGGGTGCACACGCCACGACGCTGCGGGCAGTTCTGCAGCGCAGGAACGTCGGATTTCTCGACGATACGCTTGCGCGGCTGGCGTACCAGCTGGTTGATAGTTGCCATCTATAAGCTCCACTGTTGTCTTTCGACGCTATTGCCCTAAAGCAAAATGGCAGAGCAAGCGCCCTGCCAAATTTAGGGGTGCATGAGTCTAAAGAGACTCACGCCCCCAGTCAAGACGAGGCCCCGGGCGATCACTCGCCCGGGGCCTCGATCCATCAGTTGCCGCTGGAGTTCAGCGCTTCGGTCAGTGCGGCTTCTACCTCACTGGCGCTCACGCGCTGCGGCTTGTCGGCATCACGCTTGCGCTTGCGCTCGCTGTGATACGCCAGACCGGTACCGGCCGGAATCAGACGACCCACGACCACGTTCTCCTTAAGGCCGCGCAGGTAATCACGCTTGCCAGTCACGGCTGCTTCGGTCAGTACGCGGGTGGTCTCCTGGAAGGAGGCCGCGGAGATGAACGACTCGGTGGACAGCGAGGCCTTGGTGATACCCAGCAGAACGCGCTCGTACTTGGCGATGAACTTGTCTTCGGCCGCCAGCTGCTCGTTCTCGCCCAGCACGTGGGTCAGTTCCATCTGGTCGCCCTTGATGAAGCTGGAGTCGCCGGACTCGCTGATCTCGACCTTGCGCAGCATCTGACGCAGGATGGTCTCGATGTGCTTGTCGTTGATCTTCACGCCCTGCAGACGGTACACGTCCTGGATCTCGTTGACGATGTACTTGGCCAGCGCGCTGACACCCAGCAGACGCAGGATGTCGTGCGGATCGCTCGGACCGTCGGAGATCACTTCGCCGCGGTTCACTTGTTCGCCTTCGAAGACGTTCAGGTGACGCCACTTCGGAATCAGCTCCTCGTACGGATCGCTGCCATCGGTCGGGGTGATGACCAGACGGCGCTTGCCCTTGGTCTCCTTGCCGAAGCTGATGGTGCCGCTGATTTCCGCCAGGATCGAAGCCTCTTTCGGACGACGGGCTTCGAACAGGTCGGCAACGCGCGGCAGACCACCGGTGATGTCGCGGGTCTTCGAGGTTTCCTGCGGGATACGGGCGATGACGTCACCGACACCGATCTGCGCACCGTCAGCCACGCCAACCAGGGCGTTGGCCGGCAGGAAGTACTGGGCCGGTACGTCGGTACCCGGCAGCAGCAGTTCCTTGCCATTGGCGTCGACCATCTTCAGCGCCGGACGGATGTCCTTGCCAGCGGCCGGACGATCTTTCGGATCCAGCACTTCGATGTTGGTCAGACCGGTCAGTTCGTCGGTCTGACGCTTGATGGTGATGCCCTCCTCCATGCCGACGAAGGTCACGGTACCCTTCATTTCGGTCACGATCGGGTGGGTGTGCGGGTCCCACTTGGCGACGATGGCGCCAGCTTCGACCTTGTCGCCTTCCTTCACCGAAATCACGGCACCGTACGGCAGCTTGTAGCGCTCGCGCTCACGACCGAATTCGTCAGCGATGGCCAGCTCACCGGAACGCGATACCGCGACCAGGGCGCCGTCGGCACGCTCGACATGCTTCAGGTTGTGCAGACGGATCGCACCACCGTTCTTCACCTGGACGCTGTCGGCAGCCGAGGTACGGCTGGCGGCACCACCGATGTGGAAGGTACGCATGGTCAGCTGGGTACCCGGCTCACCGATGGACTGGGCGGCGATAACGCCGACCGCTTCACCGATGTTGACCTGGTGACCACGGGCCAGATCGCGGCCGTAGCACTTGGCGCAGATGCCGTAGCGCGTTTCGCAGGTGATCGGCGAACGCACGACCACTTCGTCGATGCTGTTGCGCTCGATGAACTCGACCCACTTCTCGTCGACCAGGGTACCGGCCGGGACGATGATCTCGTCGCTGCCCGGCTTCGGCACGTCCTTGGCGATCACACGGCCGAGTACGCGCTCGCCGAGCGGCTCGACCACGTCGCCGCCTTCGATGTGCGGAGTCATCAGCAGACCGTGCTCGGTGCCGCAGTCGACTTCGGTCACCACCAGGTCCTGGGCCACGTCGACCAGACGACGGGTCAGGTAACCGGAGTTCGCGGTCTTCAGTGCGGTATCCGCCAGACCTTTACGCGCACCGTGAGTGGAGATGAAGTACTGGAGTACGTTCAGGCCCTCACGGAAGTTCGCGGTGATCGGGGTCTCGATGATGGAGCCGTCCGGCTTGGCCATCAGACCACGCATACCGGCCAGCTGACGGATCTGGGCGGCGCTACCACGCGCACCGGAGTCCGCCATCATGTACATGGAGTTGAAGGACTCCTGTTCGACTTCCTTGCCCTCGCGGTCGATGACCTTCTCTTTCGAGAGGTTGGCCATCATCGCCTTGGACACTTCGTCGTTGGCCTTGGACCAGAGGTCGATCACCTTGTTGTACTTCTCGCCCTGGGTGACCAGGCCGGAGGCGTACTGCGATTCGATTTCCTTCACTTCCTCGGTGGCGGCGTCGATGATGCGCGCCTTCTCATCCGGGATGACGAAGTCGTTCACGCCGATCGACACACCGGAGATGGTCGAGTAGGCGAAACCGGTGTACATCAGCTGGTCGGCGAAGATCACGGTGTCCTTCAGACCCACGGTGCGGTAGCACTGGTTGATCAGCTTGGAGATCGCCTTCTTCTTCATCGACTGGTTGACCACGTCGTAGGACAGGCCGGCCGGCACGATCTGGAACAGCAGCGCGCGGCCGACGGTGGTGTCGACGATGCGGGTGTTCTTGACCAGGCTGCCGTCCTTCTGCTTGACGGTCTCGTTGATGCGCACCTTGACCTTGGCGTGCAGCGAAGCTTCGCCAGCGCGGAACACGCGGTCGACTTCCTGCAGGTCGGCGAACACGCGACCTTCGCCCTTGGCGTTAACGGCTTCGCGGGTCATGTAGTACAGACCCAGTACCACGTCCTGCGACGGCACGATGATCGGCTCGCCGTTGGCGGGCGACAGCACGTTGTTGGTCGACATCATCAGCGCGCGGGCTTCCAGCTGGGCCTCGAGGGTCAGCGGAACGTGCACGGCCATCTGGTCACCGTCGAAGTCGGCGTTGTACGCGGCGCAGACCAGCGGGTGCAGCTGGATGGCTTTACCTTCGATCAGAACCGGTTCGAACGCCTGGATGCCCAGACGGTGCAGGGTCGGTGCGCGGTTGAGCAGCACGGGATGTTCGCGGATGACTTCGGCGAGAACGTCCCAGACCTCGGGCAGTTCACGCTCGACCATCTTCTTGGCCGCCTTGATGGTGGTGGCCATGCCGCGGGCTTCCAGCTTGCCGAAGATGAACGGCTTGAACAGCTCGAGGGCCATCTTCTTCGGCAGACCGCACTGGTGCAGGCGCAGGGTCGGGCCCACGGTGATCACGGAACGACCGGAGTAGTCCACGCGCTTACCGAGCAGGTTCTGACGGAAGCGACCTTGCTTACCCTTGATCATGTCGGCCAGCGACTTCAGCGGACGCTTGTTCGAGCCAGTGATGGCGCGACCGCGACGGCCGTTGTCGAGCAGGGCGTCGACCGCTTCCTGCAGCATGCGCTTTTCGTTGCGCACGATGATGTCCGGCGCGGCCAGGTCGAGCAGGCGCTTCAGACGGTTGTTACGGTTGATCACGCGGCGATACAGATCGTTCAGATCGGAAGTCGCGAAGCGGCCGCCATCCAACGGAACCAGCGGACGCAGGTCCGGCGGCAGTACCGGCAGAACGGTCAGGACCATCCACTCCGGGTGGTTGCCGGAGTCCTTGAAGGCCTCCATCAACTTCAGGCGCTTGGACAGCTTCTTGATCTTGGTCTCGGAGTTGGTCTGCGGGATTTCTTCGCGCAGGCGGCCGATTTCGTGATCCAGATCGATGGCGTTGAGCAGCTCGCGAACGGCCTCGGCGCCCATGCGCGCGTCGAAGTCGTCACCGAACTCTTCGAGCGCTTCGAAGTACTGCTCGTCGTTCAGCAGCTGGCCTTTTTCCAGGGTGGTCATGCCCGGATCGATCACCACGTAGCTCTCGAAATAGAGCACGCGCTCGATATCACGCAGGGTCATGTCCAGCAGCAGGCCGATACGGGACGGCAGGGACTTCAGGAACCAGATGTGGGCGACCGGCGAGGCCAGTTCGATGTGCGCCATGCGCTCACGACGGACCTTGGCCAGGGCCACTTCCACGCCGCACTTCTCGCAGATCACGCCGCGGTGCTTGAGGCGCTTGTACTTGCCGCACAGGCACTCGTAGTCCTTGACCGGGCCAAAGATCTTGGCGCAGAACAGACCGTCGCGCTCGGGCTTGAAGGTACGGTAGTTGATGGTTTCCGGTTTTTTCACTTCACCGAAAGACCAGGAACGGATCATCTCAGGCGAAGCCAGACCGATACGGATCGCATCGAACTCTTCAACCTGACCCTGGTTTTTCAGCAGATTCAGCAAGTCTTTCAAGGCCTTTCCTCCTCACAGACTTGCTGCGGCCGACGGTGCGGCCGCAGCAAGGCGTGTTATTCGGTTTCCAGTTCGATGTCGATACCGAGCGAGCGGATCTCTTTGATCAACACGTTAAAGGACTCGGGCATGCCGGCCTCCATGCGGTGATCGCCGTCCACGATGTTCTTGTACATCTTGGTCCGGCCGTTCACGTCGTCCGACTTCACGGTCAGCATTTCCTGCAGGGTGTAGGCGGCGCCGTAGGCTTCCAGCGCCCAGACCTCCATCTCACCGAAGCGCTGACCACCGAACTGCGCCTTACCACCCAGCGGTTGCTGGGTAACCAGGCTGTAGGAACCGGTGGAACGAGCGTGCATCTTGTCGTCGACCAGGTGGTTCAGCTTGAGCATGTACATGTAGCCGACGGTGGTCGGACGCTCGAACTGGTTACCGGTACGGCCGTCGAACAGGCGCATCTGGCCGCTTTCCGGCAGATCGGCCAGCTTCAGCATGGCCTTGATCTCGCTTTCCTTGGCGCCGTCGAATACGGCAGTAGCCATCGGCACGCCGCCCTTCAGGTTCTTCGCCAGATCCAGAATCTCGGCATCGGAGAAGGTATCCAGGCTTTCCTGACGACCACCGATCTCGTTGTAGATCTCGTTGAGGAACTTGCGCAGTTCGGCGATCTTGCGCTGCTCTTCGAGCATGCGGTTGATCTTCTCGCCCAGGCCCTTGGCCGCCAGGCCCAGGTGGGTTTCGAGAATCTGACCGACGTTCATACGCGACGGTACGCCCAGCGGGTTGAGGACGATGTCGACCGGGGTGCCATTGGCATCGTGCGGCATGTCTTCGACCGGCATGATCACCGAGACCACACCCTTGTTACCGTGACGACCGGCCATCTTGTCGCCCGGCTGGATGCGGCGCTTGATGGCCAGGTAGACCTTGACGATCTTCAGCACGCCCGGCGCCAGGTCATCGCCCTGCTGCAGCTTGCGCTTCTTGTCTTCGAACTTGTCGTCCAGCATCTGGCGACGATCGCTGATGTAGGCCTGGGCCTTCTCCAGCTGCTCGTTCAGAGCATCGTCAGCCATGCGCAGCTTGAACCACTGACCACGCTCCAGACCGTCGAGGTAGGCATCGTCGATCACGGTGCCTTTCTTCAGGCCGGCACCGCCTTCGGCTTTGGCGCCGACCAGAGCGGAACGCAGACGCTCGAAGGTCGCACCTTCGACGATGCGGAACTCTTCGTTCAGGTCCTTGCGGATCTCGTCGAGCTGTTGCTTCTCGATGGCCAGGGCGCGGCTGTCGCGCTCAACGCCGTCGCGGGTGAAGACCTGCACGTCGATGACGGTACCCTTGGTACCGGTCGGCACGCGCAGGGAGGTGTCTTTAACGTCGGACGCCTTCTCACCGAAGATCGCACGCAGCAGCTTCTCTTCCGGAGTCAGCTGGGTCTCGCCTTTCGGAGTGACCTTGCCGACCAGAATGTCGCCGGCCAGCACTTCGGCACCGACGTAGACGATACCGGCTTCGTCCAGCTTGTTCAGCGCAGCCTCACCCACGTTCGGGATGTCCGCGGTGATTTCCTCTGGGCCAAGCTTGGTGTCACGGGCCACACAGGTCAGTTCCTGGATGTGGATCGTGGTGAAGCGGTCTTCCTGGACCACGCGCTCGGACAGGCAGATGGAGTCTTCGAAGTTGAAGCCGTTCCACGGCATGAAAGCCACGCGCATGTTCTGACCCAGAGCCAGTTCACCCATGTCGGTGGACGGACCGTCGGCCATGATGTCGCCGCGCGAAACCTTGTCACCCTTGCTCACCAGCGGACGCTGGTTGATGCAGGTGTTCTGGTTGGAGCGGGTGTACTTGGTCAGGTTGTAGATGTCGACACCGGCTTCACCGGTTTCGACTTCGTCGTCGGCTACGCGCACAACGATACGGCTGGCGTCGACGGAGTCGATCACGCCCCCACGACGGGCCACGACGCAGACACCGGAGTCACGGGCGACGTTGCGCTCCATGCCGGTACCCACCAGCGGCTTGTCGGCACGCAGGGTCGGCACGGCCTGACGCTGCATGTTCGAGCCCATGAGTGCACGGTTGGCGTCGTCGTGCTCGAGGAACGGAATCAGCGACGCAGCGACGGAAACCACCTGCTTCGGCGACACGTCCATCAGGGTCACGTCTTCCGGTGCCTTGACGGTGAACTCGTTGAGGTGACGCACGTTCACCAGTTCGTCGATCAGCTCGCCCTTGGCGTTCAGGGTGGCGGATGCCTGGGCGATGACGTGGTCGGCCTCTTCGATGGCGGAGAGGAACACGATTTCGTCGGTGACCTTGCCTTCCTTGACCACGCGGTACGGGCTTTCCAGGAAGCCGTACTGGTTGGTGCGGGCATAGGCGGCCAGGGAGTTGATCAGACCGATGTTCGGACCTTCAGGGGTTTCGATCGGGCATACACGGCCGTAGTGGGTCGGGTGTACGTCGCGAACTTCGAAGCCGGCGCGCTCACGGGTCAGACCGCCCGGGCCGAGTGCGGAGACACGGCGCTTGTGGGTGATCTCGGAGAGCGGGTTGTTCTGGTCCATGAACTGCGAGAGCTGGCTGGAACCGAAGAACTCCTTGACCGCCGCCGCAACCGGCTTGGCGTTGATCAGGTCCTGCGGCATGAGGCCTTCGCTTTCGGCCATCGACAGACGCTCTTTGACCGCGCGCTCGACGCGCACCAGGCCGACGCGGAACTGGTTCTCGGCCATCTCGCCGACGCAACGCACACGACGGTTACCCAGGTGGTCGATGTCGTCGACGATGCCCTTGCCGTTACGGATGTCGACCAGGGTCTTCAGCACGTCGACGATGTCTTCCTTGGACAGAACGCCGGAGCCTTCGATCTCGGTGCGACCGATACGACGGTTGAACTTCATGCGGCCGACGGCGGACAGGTCGTAACGCTCGGCGCTGAAGAACAGGTTGTTGAACAGAGTCTCGGCGGCATCCTTGGTTGGCGGCTCGCCAGGACGCATCATGCGGTAGATCTCGACCAGGGCTTCCAGCTGGTTGCCGGTGGAGTCGATCTTCAGCGTGTCGGAGATGAACGGACCGCAATCGATGTCGTTGGTGTACAGGGTCTCGATGCGAACGACCTGGGCCTTGACGATCTTGGCCAGCACGTCGGTGGTCAGCTCGGTGTTGCACTCAGCAACGATCTCGCCGGTGGCCGGATGCACGATGACCTTGGCGGTGGTGCGACCGAGCACGTAGTCGAGCGGAACTTCCAGCTCCTTGATGCCGGCCTTGTCGATCTGGTTGATGTGGCGCGCGGTGATACGGCGGCCCTGCTCAACGATGACCTTGCCCTTCTCGTCCTTGATGTCGAACGCGGCGATCTCGCCACGCAGGCGCGACGGAACCAGTTCCAGACTGAGGGTCTCGCCCTTCACATGGAATACGTTGGTGTCGTAGAAGGCGTCCAGAACCTCCTCGGTGCTGTAGCCCAGGGCGCGCAGCAGGACGGAGGCCGGCAGCTTACGGCGACGGTCGATACGGACGAACACGCAGTCCTTCGGGTCGAACTCGAAGTCCAGCCAGGAACCGCGGTAGGGAATGATGCGCGCGGAGTACAGCAGCTTGCCGGAGCTGTGGGTCTTGCCACGGTCGTGGTCGAAGAACACACCCGGGGAGCGGTGCAGCTGGGAAACGATCACACGCTCGGTACCGTTGATGATGAAGGTACCGTTCTCGGTCATGAGCGGAATTTCGCCCATGTACACTTCTTGCTCTTTGATGTCCTTGATCGCTTTGTTCGACGATTCTTTGTCGAAAATGATCAGACGGACTTTAACGCGCAGCGGCACGGCGAAGGTCACGCCACGCAGCACGCACTCTTTGACGTCGAACGCGGGCTCGCCCAGGCGATAGCCGACGTACTCCAGAGCGGCATTGCCAGAGTAGCTGATGATCGGGAATACGGACTTGAAGGCCGCATGCAGGCCAACGTCGCGGAACTGCTCCTTGCTCACTCCTTGCTGCAGGAATTCGCGATACGAATCCAGCTGGATGGCCAGGAGATACGGCACATCCATCACATCCGGCAACTTGCTAAAGTCCTTGCGGATACGTTTTTTCTCAGTGTATGAGTAAGCCATCAGCGTTCCCCAGCTTGGTCACCTGCTTGTTTGGCCACTGCCGGCGGCAATGACCAGAAAATCGTGCAAACCCTCGGTTTGCGCCGCCCTCGGGCGGGACTTTCACGCCATGGACAGGGCATTTCGGCCACTGCCCATAACGGAAAAAGGCCGGTGGCATTTGCCACCAGCCATCAGCCTTTCGCTTAACGCTCGGGCTGTAGACGCAAGGTGCGAGCTTACTTGAGCTCGACCTTGGCGCCAGCTTCTTCCAGCTTCTTCTTGGCGTCTTCGGCAGCTTCCTTGGACAGGCCTTCGGCGATGACCTGAGGAGCGGTGTCGACTTTTTCTTTGGCTTCTTTCAGGCCCAGACCGGTCAGTTCGCGAACAGCCTTGATCACGTTGACTTTCTTCTCGCCGGCGTCGGCCAGAACAACGTTGAACTCGGTTTGCTCTTCAACAGCGGCAGCAGCCGGGCCAGCAGCAGCAACGGTGGCAGCAGCGGCGGTAACGCCGAACTTCTCTTCCATTGCCTTGATCAGCTCAACAACTTCCAGAACGGTTTTCTGGCCGATGGCTTCGATGATTTGCTCGTTAGTCAGAGACATGACTTAAATCCTGTATTGGGGTGACAGCCTACGCAGCCATCAAATTAAACATGTGATTTGAAAGGGCTTTCGTTGCCTTAGGCAGCGGCGGCTTCTTTCTGGTCGCGAACGGCCGCCAGAGTACGAGCCAGCTTGCTGGTAGCGCCTTGGATCACGCTCATCAGCTGCGAAATGGCTTCGTCGTAGGTCGGCAGAGTTGCCAGTACGTCGATCTGGTTAGCTGCGAGGAACTTGCCCTCGAACGCAGCTGCCTTGATCTCGAACTTGTCGTTACCCTTGGCGAACTCTTTGAACAGACGGGCAGCAGCGCCCGGATGCTCGTTGGAGAACGCAATCAAGGTCGGGCCGGCGAACACGTCGTTGAGAACACTGAATTCAGTGTCGGCAACGGCGCGCTTGAGCAGGGTGTTACGTACGACTTTCACGTACACACCAGCTTCGCGAGCCTCTTTACGGAGTCCGGTCATAGCGCCAACAGTCACGCCACGGGCATCAGCCACAACAGCGGACAGGGCAACTTTGGCAGCCTCGTTGACTTCAGCGACGATGGCCTTCTTGTCTTCGAGTTTAATTGCCACGGGTAAAACTCCTGCTTGTTACCGTTTCACCTGGCCGGAGCCGGGTGTCGTTTTGGTGTCTGATTCGGTAAGGAATCGGGAGCACCATCTGCGTAGGCTTAGAAACAACCTGGTTTAAGGCTTGCGCCGCCTACGGTCTTGGATAGCCCCCGCCAGGCAGGGACCCCAATCTTTCCAGCCGGCGGACGAATCCGCCGGCCATAACACTTACGCTTCCAGGGAAGCCTGATCGATCACCAGACCCGGGCCCATGGTGGTGCTCAGGGTCACGCGCTTGACGTACACACCTTTGGAGGTGGACGGCTTCAGGCGCTTCAGATCGCTCAGCAGGGCTTCCACGTTCTGCTTCAGCGCGGCGGCTTCGAAGCCGACCTTGCCAACGGAGGTGTGGATGATGCCGTTCTTGTCGGTACGGAAACGCACCTGACCAGCTTTGGCATTCTTCACAGCGGTAGCCACGTCCGGAGTTACGGTGCCGACTTTCGGGTTCGGCATCAGACCACGCGGACCGAGAACCTGGCCCAGCTGGCCAACGACGCGCATGGCATCCGGGGAAGCGATGACCACGTCGTAGTTCAGATCGCCAGCCTTCATTTCGGCAGCCAGCTCATCCATACCGACCTTGTCGGCACCGGCAGCCAGAGCGGCTTCAGCAGCCGGCCCCTGAGTGAACACGGCCACGCGGACGGTTTTGCCGGTGCCGTTCGGCAGAACGGTGGCACCACGAACAACCTGGTCGGATTTACGCGGATCCACGCCCAGGTTCACGGAGATGTCGAAAGACTCGGTGAACTTGACGGTGGACAGCTCGGCCAGCAGCTTGGCGGCCTCTTCGAAGTTGTAAGCCTTGCCGGCTTCTACTTTCTCGGCGATAGCCTTCTGGCGCTTGGTCAGCTTAGCCATTACACACCCTCCACGTTCAGGCCCATGCTACGCGCGGAGCCGGCGATGGTACGCACGGCCGCATCCAGGTCAGCTGCAGTCAGATCGGCCTGCTTGGCCTTGGCGATCTCTTCCAGCTGAGCACGGGTAACGGTGCCCACTTTGACGGTGTTCGGACGAGCGGAACCGCTGGTCAGGCCGGCGGCCTTCTTCAGCAGCACCGAAGCCGGGGTGCTTTTGGTTTCAAAGGTGAAGCTGCGGTCGCTGTAAACGGTGATGATCACAGGAGTCGGCAGACCAGGTTCCATGCCCTGGGTCTTGGCGTTGAACGCCTTGCAGAATTCCATGATGTTCACACCGTGTTGACCCAGAGCGGGACCAACGGGCGGCGACGGGTTGGCCTGGCCGGCCTTTACTTGCAGCTTGATGTAAGCCTGAATCTTCTTAGCCATGAGCTACTCCAATTTCGGGTCAGACGCCTCAGTGAGGCTCCCCGGTTAGTACGCATTTATCCCAGTGACGACAAAACCCCGCAGCCAGCGGCTGCGGGGTTCGGGATGCATTGTCCAGTTATGCCTTCTCGACCTGACTGAACTCCAGCTCCACCGGCGTGGAGCGACCGAAAATAAGCACGGCCACTTGGATCCGACTTTTTTCGTAGTTAACTTCTTCAACGACACCATTGAAGTCGGCGAACGGGCCATCGATAACGCGCACGGTCTCACCCGGCTCGAACAGCGTCTTCGGCTTCGGCTTGTCACCGCTATCAGCTACGCGACGCAGAATGGCATCGGCTTCCTTCTCGGTGATCGGCGCCGGCTTGTCGGCAGTGCCACCAATGAAGCCCATGACACGCGGCGTATCCTTGATCAGGTGCCAAGTCGCCTCGTTCATTTCCATCTGAACCAGCACATAGCCAGGGAAGAACTTACGCTCGCTCTTGCGCTTCTGGCCGTTACGCATTTCCACCACTTCTTCGGTGGGGACCAGAATTTCGCCGAACTCGTCTTCCATGCCAGCCAGCTTGACGCGCTCGATCAACGAGCGCATGACATGCTTCTCGTAACCCGAGTAAGCATGCACGACGTACCAACGCTTAGCCACGGGACACCCTTAACCGACAATCAACGAAACAAGCCAACCCAGCAGGCTATCCAGGCCCCAGAGGACCAGCGACATCACCAGAACCACAGCAACCACGATCAAGGTGGTCTGCGTGGTTTCCTGGCGAGTCGGCCAGACAACCTTGCGAATCTCGACGCGCGCTTCTTTTGCCAGAGCAAAGAACGCCTGACCCTTCACCGTCTGCAGCGCAATGAAACCAGCCACAACGGCCAGCGCCAGCAGAGCCAGCACGCGATACAGAAGCGGTTCAGCCGAGAAGTACTGATTGCCGACCACAGCAGCGACGACCAGAGCGACTACCGCGAGCCACTTCAGCACATCAAAGCGGGAGTCTTTAGCTTCAGCCTTGGCATTCATGAGAAAAAACCCTGTCGAAAGAAACGCCAGATCCACATCCAAGCAGGAATCTGGCAGGCCAGGAGGGAATCGAACCCCCAACCTGCGGTTTTGGAGACCGCCGCTCTGCCAATTGAGCTACTGGCCTAAAATCGAAGTAAGGCCGACCATTATGCCGACCTTACCGAGGCGGATCAACCGATTACTCGATGACCTTAGCAACCACGCCGGCGCCAACGGTACGGCCGCCTTCGCGAATTGCGAAACGCAGGCCGTCGTCCATGGCGATCGGCTTGATCAGGGTGACAACCATTTTGATGTTGTCGCCCGGCATTACCATCTCAACGCCTTCCGGCAGTTCGCACGAACCGGTTACGTCGGTGGTACGGAAGTAGAACTGCGGACGGTAGCCCTTGAAGAACGGGGTGTGACGACCACCTTCTTCCTTGGACAGAACGTACACTTCAGCTTCGAACTTGGTGTGCGGCTTGATGGTGCCCGGCTTGGCCAGAACCTGGCCACGCTCGACCTCATCACGCTTGGTGCCGCGCAGCAGCACGCCACAGTTCTCGCCAGCACGACCTTCGTCGAGCAGCTTGCGGAACATTTCAACGCCGGTGCAGGTGGTCTTGGTGGTCGGACGCAGACCGACGATCTCGATCTCTTCCTGAACCTTGACGATACCGCGCTCAACGCGACCGGTTACCACGGTGCCGCGACCGGAGATCGAGAACACGTCTTCGATCGGCATCAGGAACGGCATGTCGATGGCACGAACCGGCTCAGGGATGTAGGCATCCAGAGTCTCGACCAGCTTCTTAACAGCGCTGGTGCCCATCTCGTTGTCGTCCTGGCCGTTCAGAGCCATCAGAGCGGAACCGATGATGATCGGAGTGTCGTCACCCGGGAAGTCATAGGTGGACAGCAGGTCGCGAACTTCCATCTCGACCAGTTCCAGCAGTTCGGCGTCGTCAACCATGTCGGCCTTATTCAGGAACACGACGATGTAAGGAACGCCTACCTGACGGGACAGCAGGATGTGCTCACGGGTTTGCGGCATCGGGCCATCGGCAGCCGAGCAAACCAGGATCGCGCCGTCCATCTGAGCAGCACCGGTGATCATGTTCTTCACGTAGTCGGCGTGGCCCGGGCAGTCAACGTGCGCGTAGTGGCGAACAGCCGAGTCGTACTCAACGTGAGCGGTGTTGATGGTGATACCGCGAGCCTTCTCTTCCGGAGCCGAGTCGATCTTGTCGAAGTCGACCTTGGCCGAACCGAAAACTTCGGAGCAGACGCGGGTCAGAGCAGCGGTCAGAGTGGTTTTACCGTGGTCAACGTGACCGATGGTGCCAACGTTGACGTGCGGTTTGTTACGCTCGAATTTTTCCTTAGCCATCTGACTCGTCTCCGAACTAGGAATTGAGAACTGACACTGCCATTAAAACAAAGGCAGATATCTGCATATCTGCCTTTGTAGAAGTGGAGCTCATGAGCGGATTTGAACCGCTGACCTCACCCTTACCAAGGGTGTGCTCTACCAGCTGAGCTACATGAGCGAAACACTTTGCACAAACAACAAACTTGGAGCGGGCAGCGGGAATCGAACCCGCATCATCAGCTTGGAAGGCTGAGGTTCTACCACTGAACTATGCCCGCGGAGCTTGTAGCTCACGCTTAAATCTGGTGGAGGGGGAAGGATTCGAACCTTCGAAGTCTATGACGTCAGATTTACAGTCTGATCCCTTTGGCCGCTCGGGAACCCCTCCAAAGTGGGCGGCATTTTAACCGCTACCACCTGACTGTCAAGCATTTTCTCAATAAAAACTTGAGGTTAGCGCATTTCGACAGCCGCCTCAGGGGGCCTCCCCCTCAAGCGGGCGCCATTCTATGCAAACTACTGACCAGTTGCAACGCTTTCGCACGGCATTATTTGATGCTGCAAATCCTGGAAGTCCGCGGCCAGCTGGGGCATCACATCATCAGCCAGGCGCCGGCTCTCCGGCGCAATGCGTACCCAAAAACTGCGCTGCGCCCGCGGCAACTCGCGCAACAGCGGCTCATATCCCGCATCCCGCAAGCGCAGCATGACGCTCTCAGCCGAATCGCTGCGCGGGAAGATACCCAGCGAGATACCGTTGGCCAGATCCCCCTGGGTAATGATGTAACTGTCGATCTTGCGCGCCTGTAGCTCCTTCAATTGGCGCAGGGACGCCTGCCGAGAAGCCAGGGGAGCCAGATACACCCAGTAATCCAAGCCTGCCGCCGCATCCACCGAGCGAATCTCGGCCTGGATATCCAGCACCATCAGGCGCTGCTCGACCTGTCGCGCACCATCCTCCTGTTGAAAACTGCCCAGAAACAGACAGGTTTCATCGAGCGACCTGGAGGTTGACTGCGCAAGTTCGGGACGCACCTTCGCCCGATCCGTTGCATCAAGCAGACGCAAACCCTGCTGAGCGCCCTGATACAGCGCCATCGGCTCCACTTCCTTGACTCGCAGCGGAGCCTGCTGCTGATGCCAGACGTAATAGAAGAGATTCAGAACCAATAGAAGCAGAAAGAACCAGCGCATTAGCGAACTCCAGGCAACGGACAGGCCAGCGCAAGCCCGACGAAGACCAGATCGGAGACCAGGCGCGCCCTCGGCAACACTTCACTGACCAGAGCCGCATCTCCCCCTGTCAGATACACCGTGAAATCCTCCCCCCAACGCTCGCGCGCGAGTTCGACCTGAGTCAGGACAAAGCCGCGCAGCATGAGAGCACAGCCACGCTCGACAGCCTCCACAGTGGACCGCCCCGGCTGCAGGCTCTGCAGCGCTCGCTCCGCCGAGATGTCGTCATAGCGAATGCGCCGGGTATGGGTGCGTAACTGATTGCGCATCAGCGGTAGGCCGGGGCAAATATAACCACCCATATGCTCTCCGTCGGCAGCCACAAAGTCAGCCGTTACCGCGGTTCCCAGATCCAGCACCAGGCAGGCGCCACTGGAAAGCTGATAAGCACCCACCACCGCGAGCCAACGATCCAGCCCCAGGCGAGCATATTCGTCGTAGCCGTTACGTACACCGCCGAGCACCTGCGCTGGCTGTGCGCACAACACAGTAGCGGCGAACCTGGACTGCAGCAGTTCGACCAGCGCGGTCGTTTCAGCATCACTGCGCACACTGACAAGACGACAACCAACCAGCGCAAGCCCCTCGACGGCATTCAACGCCTGCAGCAACGCCTCATCAGAGTCGACCACGCCGCCAGCAAGGCCCGCGCCAGACTCTGCATTCAGCACACGCCATTTGATCAGACTGTTGCCACAGTCCAGCTCAAGAATCATTACGCAACCTCAGGCTAAGCTCGCCACCACTGAACTGACGCTCCTGGCCAGCCACATCCAGACGCAGAGCGCCAAGGGCATCGACCCCCAGAACAACGCCATCTATACGCTGCGGCCCAGCTAGCAAGCTGGCCTCTTTACCCTGCCAGAGATGACAGGTCTCCCATTCCTCATGTAAAGCGGCGAATCCGCCGCGCGCATGCAGGGAGAGGTAATGCTGCAACCAGCGCCCGAGAGCCAGCGCCAGCGCCGTACGATCGACCAGGCGACCAACGCACTCACGCAGCGACGTCCAGGGCTGATCGATCACAACACGGGAGCCAGGCAGCATATTCACATTCACACCAATACCAATCACCACCTGGCACTCTCCGGCCGGATCACCAGAAAGCTCCAACAGCACACCGGCGATCTTCCGCCCCGCGACCAGCAGATCGTTAGGCCACTTGAGCCCGGCCTCGACCACACCCTGCTCGTGCAAGCAACGCAATACGGCCAGCCCAACGGAGAGACTGAGCCCATCAAGCGAGAAGACCCCACCCTCCAGGCGCAGCCCGAGGCTGTAATAAAGGTTCTCGGCAAAAGGGCTCACCCACTGGCGACCACGACGCCCCCGTCCGCTCTCCTGTCTTTCCGCCAGGACCAACAGAGGCGCAGGCGCGCCGACAGCCAGACGACGCAGAACCTCAGCATTTGTCGAGTCAACACTGTCGATGACCAAAGCCTCCCAGCCGCACTCCAGACAGGCAGCCACAATGGCCTCGGGGTCGAGCAGGGATAGCGGAGAAGCCAACTTGTAGCCGCGACCACGCAAACGGTGTATCTCGAGACCAAGCTCGGCCTCAAGATGCTGAAGCCGCTTCCAGACGGCCGCACGGCTCACACCCAGCACCGCCCCCAGGGACTCGCCGGAATGAAACTGGCCATCTCGCAGCAGTTGCAGCACTTCGCGCATCAAAATAACGCCCATGCAAAGAGGCAGGCATCATAACGACGCAGCCAGAAATTGCCTAGAAATGCACACGACAGGGGACAAGAACGAAGTAAGGCACTAAAGATAAGAGCTGCCATATTCGGGAGCACTTTTAATGCCCGCGACTTAGGCATGCACCGATCCGACAGCAGCGGCCCGCCCATCAGACCTTGAAACTTTAGCCCCAGAAAGGCCAAACCCCCACCCGCTAATGCGGATGGGGGTTTGGGGATAGGAGCTTGACGATGACCTACTCTCACATGGGGAAGCCCCACACTACCATCGGCGATGCGTCGTTTCACTTCTGAGTTCGGGATGGGATCAGGTGGTTCCAACGCTCTATGGTCGTCAAGCAATTCGGTTGCTGTGTCGGTGTTGAGTCGCCACAGCGAATTGGGTATGTGATCTTGGCTTTGCTGTTCTTAGCGAACTTTCGGTTCGTTTGTCGACTTCACCATCACCGACAATCTACAGATTGTTTGGGTGTTATATGGTCAAGCCTCACGGGCAATTAGTATTGGTTAGCTCAACGCCTCACAGCGCTTACACACCCAACCTATCAACGTCGTAGTCTTCGACGGCCCTTTAGGGAGCTCGAGGCTCCAGTGAGATCTCATCTTGAGGCAAGTTTCCCGCTTAGATGCTTTCAGCGGTTATCTTTTCCGAACATAGCTACCCGGCAATGCCACTGGCGTGACAACCGGAACACCAGAGGTTCGTCCAACCCGGTCCTCTCGTACTAAGGTCAGCCCCTCTCAAATCTCAAACGTCCACGGCAGATAGGGACCGAACTGTCTCACGACGTTCTAAACCCAGCTCGCGTACCACTTTAAATGGCGAACAGCCATACCCTTGGGACCGGCTTCAGCCCCAGGATGTGATGAGCCGACATCGAGGTGCCAAACACCGCCGTCGATATGAACTCTTGGGCGGTATCAGCCTGTTATCCCCGGAGTACCTTTTATCCGTTGAGCGATGGCCCTTCCATACAGAACCACCGGATCACTAAGACCTACTTTCGTACCTGCTCGACGTGTCTGTCTCGCAGTCAAGCGCGCTTTTGCCTTTATACTCTACGACCGATTTCCGACCGGTCTGAGCGCACCTTCGTACTCCTCCGTTACTCTTTGGGAGGAGACCGCCCCAGTCAAACTGCCCACCATACACTGTCCTCGATCCGGATGACGGACCAGAGTTAGAACCTCAAGCATGCCAGGGTGGTATTTCAAGGATGGCTCCACGCGAACTGGCGTCCACGCTTCAAAGCCTCCCACCTATCCTACACAAGCAGGCTCAAAGTCCAGTGCAAAGCTACAGTAAAGGTTCACGGGGTCTTTCCGTCTAGCCGCGGATACACTGCATCTTCACAGCGATTTCAATTTCACTGAGTCTCGGGTGGAGACAGCGCCGCCATCGTTACGCCATTCGTGCAGGTCGGAACTTACCCGACAAGGAATTTCGCTACCTTAGGACCGTTATAGTTACGGCCGCCGTTTACCGGGGCTTCGATCAAGAGCTTCGCTTGCGCTAACCCCATCAATTAACCTTCCGGCACCGGGCAGGCGTCACACCCTATACGTCCACTTTCGTGTTTGCAGAGTGCTGTGTTTTTAATAAACAGTCGCAGCGGCCTGGTATCTTCGACCGGCATGAGCTTACGGAGCAAGTCCTTCACCCTCACCGGCGCACCTTCTCCCGAAGTTACGGTGCCATTTTGCCTAGTTCCTTCACCCGAGTTCTCTCAAGCGCCTTGGTATTCTCTACCCAACCACCTGTGTCGGTTTGGGGTACGGTTCCTAGTTACCTGAAGCTTAGAGGCTTTTCCTGGAAGCATGGCATCAACCACTTCATGTCCAAAAGGACACTCGTCATCAGCTCTCGGCATTAAGACCCCGGATTTACCTAAGATCTCTGCCTACCACCTTAAACACGGACAACCAACGCCGTGCTGGCCTAGCCTTCTCCGTCCCCCCATCGCAGTAACTAGAAGTGCAGGAATATTAACCTGCTTCCCATCGACTACGCATTTCTGCCTCGCCTTAGGGGCCGACTAACCCTGCGTCGATTAACGTTGCGCAGGAAACCTTGGTCTTTCGGCGTGCGAGTTTTTCACTCGCATTGTCGTTACTCATGTCAGCATTCGCACTTCTGATACCTCCAGCAAGCTTCTCAACTCACCTTCACAGGCTTACAGAACGCTCCTCTACCGCATCACTTACGTGATACCCGTAGCTTCGGTGTATGGTTTGAGCCCCGTTACATCTTCCGCGCAGGCCGACTCGACTAGTGAGCTATTACGCTTTCTTTAAAGGGTGGCTGCTTCTAAGCCAACCTCCTAGCTGTCTAAGCCTTCCCACATCGTTTCCCACTTAACCATAACTTTGGGACCTTAGCTGACGGTCTGGGTTGTTTCCCTTTTCACGACGGACGTTAGCACCCGCCGTGTGTCTCCCACGCTCGGCACTTCCAGGTATTCGGAGTTTGCATCGGTTTGGTAAGTCGGGATGACCCCCTAGCCGAAACAGTGCTCTACCCCCTGGAGTGATACGTGAGGCGCTACCTAAATAGCTTTCGAGGAGAACCAGCTATCTCCGGGCTTGATTAGCCTTTCACTCCGATCCACAGGTCATCCGCTAACTTTTCAACGGTAGTCGGTTCGGTCCTCCAGTCAGTGTTACCTAACCTTCAACCTGCCCATGGATAGATCGCCCGGTTTCGGGTCTATACCCAGCGACTAAACGCCCTATTAAGACTCGCTTTCGCTACGCCTCCCCTATTCGGTTAAGCTCGCCACTGAATATAAGTCGCTGACCCATTATACAAAAGGTACGCAGTCACCCAACAAAGTGGGCTCCCACTGCTTGTACGCATACGGTTTCAGGTTCTATTTCACTCCCCTCTCCGGGGTTCTTTTCGCCTTTCCCTCACGGTACTGGTTCACTATCGGTCAGTCAGTAGTATTTAGCCTTGGAGGATGGTCCCCCCATATTCAGACAACGTTTCACGTGCGCCGTCCTACTCGATTTCACTTCTAAGATCCTTTCGCGTACAGGGCTATCACCCACTATGGCCGCACTTTCCAGAGCGTTCCGCTAAAATCAAAGAAGCTTAAGGGCTAATCCCCGTTCGCTCGCCACTACTAAGGGAATCTCGGTTGATTTCTTTTCCTCAGGGTACTTAGATGTTTCAGTTCCCCTGGTTCGCCTCTTGCACCTATGGATTCAGTACAAGATACCTAGGTTATCCTAGGTGGGTTCCCCCATTCAGAGATCTCCGGATCAAAGTCTGTTTGCCGACTCCCCGAAGCTTATCGCAGGCTACCACGTCTTTCATCGCCTCTGACTGCCAAGGCATCCACCGTATGCGCTTCTTCACTTGACCATATAACCCCAAGCAATCTGGTTATAGATTCGTAACGTGAAGACGACATTCGCCGAAAATTCGCGCTTGAACTCGCAAATTTTGCCTTGATTAACAACGTGCAGTGAAACGCGCTGTTAGTCACTTCTATCACATACCCAAATTTTTAAAGAACAGTTCTGGCGCAAAGACCAGAAATCAACATTGAACTACCAATGTTCATTTCTGAGCTTTCAGCGATCGTGAGTTGATGGTGGAGCCAAGGAGGATCGAACTCCTGACCTCCTGCGTGCAAAGCAGGCGCTCTCCCAGCTGAGCTATGGCCCCATTTGACACTGGCCATCCCGACAATTGGTGGGTCTGGGCAGATTCGAACTGCCGACCTCACCCTTATCAGGGGTGCGCTCTAACCAACTGAGCTACAGACCCAATCGTCACTCTCGGGTCTCAACCCAATCGCTTTTCGCAAGTGAATCAAGCAATTCGTGTGGGAACTTATGAAGAAGCTGAAGTCTTCGATTAAGGAGGTGATCCAGCCGCAGGTTCCCCTACGGCTACCTTGTTACGACTTCACCCCAGTCATGAATCACTCCGTGGTAACCGTCCCCCTTGCGGTTAGACTAGCTACTTCTGGAGCAACCCACTCCCATGGTGTGACGGGCGGTGTGTACAAGGCCCGGGAACGTATTCACCGTGACATTCTGATTCACGATTACTAGCGATTCCGACTTCACGCAGTCGAGTTGCAGACTGCGATCCGGACTACGATCGGTTTTATGGGATTAGCTCCACCTCGCGGCTTGGCAACCCTTTGTACCGACCATTGTAGCACGTGTGTAGCCCTGGCCGTAAGGGCCATGATGACTTGACGTCATCCCCACCTTCCTCCGGTTTGTCACCGGCAGTCTCCTTAGAGTGCCCACCCGAGGTGCTGGTAACTAAGGACAAGGGTTGCGCTCGTTACGGGACTTAACCCAACATCTCACGACACGAGCTGACGACAGCCATGCAGCACCTGTGTCTGAGTTCCCGAAGGCACCAATCCATCTCTGGAAAGTTCTCAGCATGTCAAGGCCAGGTAAGGTTCTTCGCGTTGCTTCGAATTAAACCACATGCTCCACCGCTTGTGCGGGCCCCCGTCAATTCATTTGAGTTTTAACCTTGCGGCCGTACTCCCCAGGCGGTCGACTTAATGCGTTAGCTGCGCCACTAAGATCTCAAGGATCCCAACGGCTAGTCGACATCGTTTACGGCGTGGACTACCAGGGTATCTAATCCTGTTTGCTCCCCACGCTTTCGCACCTCAGTGTCAGTATCAGTCCAGGTAGTCGCCTTCGCCACTGGTGTTCCTTCCTATATCTACGCATTTCACCGCTACACAGGAAATTCCACTACCCTCTACCGTACTCTAGCTCAGTAGTTTTGGAGGCAGTTCCCAGGTTGAGCCCGGGGATTTCACCTCCAACTTGCTGAACCACCTACGCGCGCTTTACGCCCAGTAATTCCGATTAACGCTTGCACCCTTCGTATTACCGCGGCTGCTGGCACGAAGTTAGCCGGTGCTTATTCTGTTGGTAACGTCAAAACAGCAAGGTATTAACTTACTGCTCTTCCTCCCAACTTAAAGTGCTTTACAATCCGAAGACCTTCTTCACACACGCGGCATGGCTGGATCAGGCTTTCGCCCATTGTCCAATATTCCCCACTGCTGCCTCCCGTAGGAGTCTGGACCGTGTCTCAGTTCCAGTGTGACTGATCATCCTCTCAGACCAGTTACGGATCGTCGCCTAGGTGAGCCATTACCTCACCTACTAGCTAATCCGACCTAGGCTCATCTGATAGCGCAAGGCCCGAAGGTCCCCTGCTTTCTCCCGTAGGACGTATGCGGTATTAGCGTTCCTTTCGAAACGTTGTCCCCCAC
Source organism: Pseudomonas stagnisoli (assembly GCF_048595745.1). Classification (NCBI taxonomy): domain Bacteria; kingdom Pseudomonadati; phylum Pseudomonadota; class Gammaproteobacteria; order Pseudomonadales; family Pseudomonadaceae; genus Pseudomonas; species Pseudomonas stagnisoli. The sequence goes on along the minus strand of NZ_CP184361.1, from coordinate 690,889 downwards.
TACCAGGCAGATTCCTAGGCATTACTCACCCGTCCGCCGCTGAATCATGGAGCAAGCTCCACTCATCCGCTCGACTTGCATGTGTTAGGCCTGCCGCCAGCGTTCAATCTGAGCCATGATCAAACTCTTCAGTTCAATACTGCTTGGGTTTTGAGAAAACCCTAAACTTGGCTCAGCAATCGCAAATAAACTCTCGAATTCACGAGTGTTACTTGTGTTGCTGATAATCAGTTGACTATCAGTCTTACCTCACAAGCACCCACACGAATTGCTTGATTCAGTTGTTAAAGAGCGTTTCGATTAAGTCTTTCGTCTCAACCGAGGCCGCGCATTTTACAGCAGCCTTTCAACCTGTCAAGCTGTTTTTGAAGAATTTTTCGTTTCTTCTCAACAACTTATCTCCTGCGGAATTCCTTCCTACAGCACCCTCACCAAAAAGCGAGGGCTTACATAAAAAGGAAAACCCCGCCCTGCATGCAGGACGGGGTTTCCGGATAGGAGCTTGACGATGACCTACTCTCACATGGGGAAGCCCCACACTACCATCGGCGATGCGTCGTTTCACTTCTGAGTTCGGGATGGGATCAGGTGGTTCCAACGCTCTATGGTCGTCAAGCAATTCGGTTGCTGTGTCGGTGTTAAGTCGCCACAGCGAATTGGGTATGTGATCTTGGCTTTGCGGTTCTTAGCGAACTTTCGGTTTGTTTGTCGACTTCACCATCACCGACAATCTACAGATTGTTTGGGTGTTATATGGTCAAGCCTCACGGGCAATTAGTATTGGTTAGCTCAACGCCTCACAGCGCTTACACACCCAACCTATCAACGTCGTAGTCTTCGACGGCCCTTTAGGGAGCTCAAGGCTCCAGTGAGATCTCATCTTGAGGCAAGTTTCCCGCTTAGATGCTTTCAGCGGTTATCTTTTCCGAACATAGCTACCCGGCAATGCCACTGGCGTGACAACCGGAACACCAGAGGTTCGTCCAACCCGGTCCTCTCGTACTAAGGTCAGCCCCTCTCAAATCTCAAACGTCCACGGCAGATAGGGACCGAACTGTCTCACGACGTTCTAAACCCAGCTCGCGTACCACTTTAAATGGCGAACAGCCATACCCTTGGGACCGGCTTCAGCCCCAGGATGTGATGAGCCGACATCGAGGTGCCAAACACCGCCGTCGATATGAACTCTTGGGCGGTATCAGCCTGTTATCCCCGGAGTACCTTTTATCCGTTGAGCGATGGCCCTTCCATACAGAACCACCGGATCACTAAGACCTACTTTCGTACCTGCTCGACGTGTCTGTCTCGCAGTCAAGCGCGCTTTTGCCTTTATACTCTACGACCGATTTCCGACCGGTCTGAGCGCACCTTCGTACTCCTCCGTTACTCTTTGGGAGGAGACCGCCCCAGTCAAACTGCCCACCATACACTGTCCTCGATCCGGATGACGGACCAGAGTTAGAACCTCAAGCATGCCAGGGTGGTATTTCAAGGATGGCTCCACGCGAACTGGCGTCCACGCTTCAAAGCCTCCCACCTATCCTACACAAGCAGACTCAAAGTCCAGTGCAAAGCTACAGTAAAGGTTCACGGGGTCTTTCCGTCTAGCCGCGGATACACTGCATCTTCACAGCGATTTCAATTTCACTGAGTCTCGGGTGGAGACAGCGCCGCCATCGTTACGCCATTCGTGCAGGTCGGAACTTACCCGACAAGGAATTTCGCTACCTTAGGACCGTTATAGTTACGGCCGCCGTTTACCGGGGCTTCGATCAAGAGCTTCGCTTGCGCTAACCCCATCAATTAACCTTCCGGCACCGGGCAGGCGTCACACCCTATACGTCCACTTTCGTGTTTGCAGAGTGCTGTGTTTTTAATAAACAGTCGCAGCGGCCTGGTATCTTCGACCGGCATGAGCTTACGGAGCAAGTCCTTCACCCTCACCGGCGCACCTTCTCCCGAAGTTACGGTGCCATTTTGCCTAGTTCCTTCACCCGAGTTCTCTCAAGCGCCTTGGTATTCTCTACCCAACCACCTGTGTCGGTTTGGGGTACGGTTCCTAGTTACCTGAAGCTTAGAGGCTTTTCCTGGAAGCATGGCATCAACCACTTCATGTCCAAAAGGACACTCGTCATCAGCTCTCGGCATTAAGATCCCGGATTTACCTAAGATCTCTGCCTACCACCTTAAACACGGACAACCAACGCCGTGCTGGCCTAGCCTTCTCCGTCCCCCCATCGCAGTAACTAGAAGTGCAGGAATATTAACCTGCTTCCCATCGACTACGCATTTCTGCCTCGCCTTAGGGGCCGACTAACCCTGCGTCGATTAACGTTGCGCAGGAAACCTTGGTCTTTCGGCGTGCGAGTTTTTCACTCGCATTGTCGTTACTCATGTCAGCATTCGCACTTCTGATACCTCCAGCAAGCTTCTCAACTCACCTTCACAGGCTTACAGAACGCTCCTCTACCGCATCACTTACGTGATACCCGTAGCTTCGGTGTATGGTTTGAGCCCCGTTACATCTTCCGCGCAGGCCGACTCGACTAGTGAGCTATTACGCTTTCTTTAAAGGGTGGCTGCTTCTAAGCCAACCTCCTAGCTGTCTAAGCCTTCCCACATCGTTTCCCACTTAACCATAACTTTGGGACCTTAGCTGACGGTCTGGGTTGTTTCCCTTTTCACGACGGACGTTAGCACCCGCCGTGTGTCTCCCACGCTCGGCACTTCCAGGTATTCGGAGTTTGCATCGGTTTGGTAAGTCGGGATGACCCCCTAGCCGAAACAGTGCTCTACCCCCTGGAGTGATACGTGAGGCGCTACCTAAATAGCTTTCGAGGAGAACCAGCTATCTCCGGGCTTGATTAGCCTTTCACTCCGATCCACAGGTCATCCGCTAACTTTTCAACGGTAGTCGGTTCGGTCCTCCAGTCAGTGTTACCTAACCTTCAACCTGCCCATGGATAGATCGCCCGGTTTCGGGTCTATACCCAGCGACTAGACGCCCTATTAAGACTCGCTTTCGCTACGCCTCCCCTATTCGGTTAAGCTCGCCACTGAATATAAGTCGCTGACCCATTATACAAAAGGTACGCAGTCACCTAACAAAGTAGGCTCCCACTGCTTGTACGCATACGGTTTCAGGTTCTATTTCACTCCCCTCTCCGGGGTTCTTTTCGCCTTTCCCTCACGGTACTGGTTCACTATCGGTCAGTCAGTAGTATTTAGCCTTGGAGGATGGTCCCCCCATATTCAGACAACGTTTCACGTGCGCCGTCCTACTCGATTTCACTTCTAAGATCCTTTCGCGTACAGGGCTATCACCCACTATGGCCGCACTTTCCAGAGCGTTCCGCTAAAATCAAAGAAGCTTAAGGGCTAATCCCCGTTCGCTCGCCACTACTAAGGGAATCTCGGTTGATTTCTTTTCCTCAGGGTACTTAGATGTTTCAGTTCCCCTGGTTCGCCTCTTGCACCTATGGATTCAGTACAAGATACCTAGGTTATCCTAGGTGGGTTCCCCCATTCAGAGATCTCCGGATCAAAGTCTGTTTGCCGACTCCCCGAAGCTTATCGCAGGCTACCACGTCTTTCATCGCCTCTGACTGCCAAGGCATCCACCGTATGCGCTTCTTCACTTGACCATATAACCCCAAGCAATCTGGTTATAGATTCGTAACGTGAAGACGACATTCGCCGAAAATTCGCGCTTGAACTCGCAAATTTTGCCTTGATTAACAACGTGCAGTGAAACACGCTGTTAGTCACTTCTATCACATACCCAAATTTTTAAAGAACAGTTCTGGCGCAAAGACCAGAAATCAACATTGAACTACCAATGTTCATTTCTGAGCTTTCAGCGATCGTGAGTTGATGGTGGAGCCAAGGAGGATCGAACTCCTGACCTCCTGCGTGCAAAGCAGGCGCTCTCCCAGCTGAGCTATGGCCCCATTTGACACTGGCCATCCCGACAATTGGTGGGTCTGGGCAGATTCGAACTGCCGACCTCACCCTTATCAGGGGTGCGCTCTAACCAACTGAGCTACAGACCCAATCGTCACTCTCGGGTCTCAACCCAATCGCTTTTCGCAAGTGAATCAAGCAATTCGTGTGGGAACTTATGAAGAAGCTGAAGTCTTCGATTAAGGAGGTGATCCAGCCGCAGGTTCCCCTACGGCTACCTTGTTACGACTTCACCCCAGTCATGAATCACTCCGTGGTAACCGTCCCCCTTGCGGTTAGACTAGCTACTTCTGGAGCAACCCACTCCCATGGTGTGACGGGCGGTGTGTACAAGGCCCGGGAACGTATTCACCGTGACATTCTGATTCACGATTACTAGCGATTCCGACTTCACGCAGTCGAGTTGCAGACTGCGATCCGGACTACGATCGGTTTTATGGGATTAGCTCCACCTCGCGGCTTGGCAACCCTTTGTACCGACCATTGTAGCACGTGTGTAGCCCTGGCCGTAAGGGCCATGATGACTTGACGTCATCCCCACCTTCCTCCGGTTTGTCACCGGCAGTCTCCTTAGAGTGCCCACCCGAGGTGCTGGTAACTAAGGACAAGGGTTGCGCTCGTTACGGGACTTAACCCAACATCTCACGACACGAGCTGACGACAGCCATGCAGCACCTGTGTCTGAGTTCCCGAAGGCACCAATCCATCTCTGGAAAGTTCTCAGCATGTCAAGGCCAGGTAAGGTTCTTCGCGTTGCTTCGAATTAAACCACATGCTCCACCGCTTGTGCGGGCCCCCGTCAATTCATTTGAGTTTTAACCTTGCGGCCGTACTCCCCAGGCGGTCGACTTAATGCGTTAGCTGCGCCACTAAGATCTCAAGGATCCCAACGGCTAGTCGACATCGTTTACGGCGTGGACTACCAGGGTATCTAATCCTGTTTGCTCCCCACGCTTTCGCACCTCAGTGTCAGTATCAGTCCAGGTAGTCGCCTTCGCCACTGGTGTTCCTTCCTATATCTACGCATTTCACCGCTACACAGGAAATTCCACTACCCTCTACCGTACTCTAGCTCAGTAGTTTTGGAGGCAGTTCCCAGGTTGAGCCCGGGGATTTCACCTCCAACTTGCTGAACCACCTACGCGCGCTTTACGCCCAGTAATTCCGATTAACGCTTGCACCCTTCGTATTACCGCGGCTGCTGGCACGAAGTTAGCCGGTGCTTATTCTGTTGGTAACGTCAAAACAGCAAGGTATTAACTTACTGCTCTTCCTCCCAACTTAAAGTGCTTTACAATCCGAAGACCTTCTTCACACACGCGGCATGGCTGGATCAGGCTTTCGCCCATTGTCCAATATTCCCCACTGCTGCCTCCCGTAGGAGTCTGGACCGTGTCTCAGTTCCAGTGTGACTGATCATCCTCTCAGACCAGTTACGGATCGTCGCCTAGGTGAGCCATTACCTCACCTACTAGCTAATCCGACCTAGGCTCATCTGATAGCGCAAGGCCCGAAGGTCCCCTGCTTTCTCCCGTAGGACGTATGCGGTATTAGCGTTCCTTTCGAAACGTTGTCCCCCACTACCAGGCAGATTCCTAGGCATTACTCACCCGTCCGCCGCTGAATCATGGAGCAAGCTCCACTCATCCGCTCGACTTGCATGTGTTAGGCCTGCCGCCAGCGTTCAATCTGAGCCATGATCAAACTCTTCAGTTCAATACTGCTTGGGTTTTGAGAAAACCCTAAACTTGGCTCAGCAATCGCAAATAAACTCTCGAATTCACGAGTGTTACTTGTGTTGCTGATAATCAGTTGACTATCAGTCTTACCTCACAAGCACCCACACGAATTGCTTGATTCAGTTGTTAAAGAGCGTTTCGATTAAGTCTTTCGTCTCAACCGAGGCCGCGCATTTTACAGCAGCCTTTCAACCTGTCAAGCTGTTTTTGAAGAATTTTTCGTTTCTTCTCAACCGCTTGCGCTTCCAACATCGCTTCCGATCTCATCAGCGGGAGGCGAATTCTACAGCGTTCAAAACCGCTGTCAACCACCTCCTTTCTAGCGCTTTCGACTCCGAAGAATCGAAGCACCGACAGAGCCAAACCACCACCCTGTCAGCCCGGCGCATTCTAACTGAATCCGCCGCCGATGCAATCTTTTATTTCGTACAACTCTTTGATTTTCAAGGAGTTTTCCGAGAGGACTGCACCGGAAGAGGCGCGCATTATAAGGACCCTGAACGGGCCGTCAAGCCCGTTCCTCGGACTTTTACTCAGCCTTGAGGCTGATGCGCGCGAAAGCCTTCTTGCCCGCCTGGCAGACATGCGCGGAGCCCAGCTTGAAGATGAAAGCGCGGTCGACCACCTCGCCATCGACCTTCACGCTACCCGCATTGAGCAGATCACGAGCCGCCGCAGCGTTCTTCACCAGGCCTGCCTTATTAAGGACGGACGAGATCGGCATATCTTCGGCAGAAAGCAGCTCCACTTCCGGAAGGTCGTCAGGCAGCTCGCCATCCTTGAGGCGATTGCCCGCCGAGCGATGCGCATTTGCGGCAGCCTCTTCACCGTGGAAGCGCGCCACGATCTCCTCAGCCAGCTTGATCTTGATATCGCGAGGATTGGCGCCAGCAGCCACGTCCTGCTTGAACTGCTCGATCTCCTCCATGGAGCGGAAGCTCAGCAGTTCGAAGTAACGCCACATCAGCGCATCCGGCATGGAGACCAGCTTGTTGTACATCACGCCTGGCGCTTCCTGGATGCCCACATAGTTACCCAACGACTTGGACATCTTCTTCACGCCATCCAGCCCCTCAAGCAGCGGCATGGTGACGATGCATTGCGACGACTGACCATAGGCACGCTGCAGTTCGCGCCCCATCAGCAGATTGAACTTCTGGTCGGTACCGCCCAGCTCGACATCAGCCCGCAGCGCTACCGAGTCATAGCCCTGCACCAAGGGATAGAGGAACTCATGAATGGCGATCGGCTGATTGCCTTCATAACGCTTCTGGAAATCATCGCGCTCGAGCATGCGCGCCACGGTGTACTGAGAAGCCAGACGAATGAAGTCGGCCGGCGTCAGCTGATCCATCCAGGCGGAGTTGAACGCCACCTCGGTCTTGGCCGGATCGAGAATCTTGAACACCTGCGCCTTGTAGGTCTCCGCGTTGTCCAGCACCTGCTCACGGGTCAGTGGAGGGCGAGTCGCGCTCTTGCCACTGGGATCACCGATCATCCCGGTGAAATCGCCGATCAGGAAGACCACCTGATGGCCCAGCTCCTGGAACTGGCGCAGCTTATTAATAAGCACGGTATGCCCCAGGTGCAGGTCGGGCGCCGTCGGATCGAAACCAGCCTTGATACGCAGCGGCTCGCCGCGCTTGAGCTTCTCTACCAGTTCAGACTCAACCAGAACCTCTTCCGCACCGCGCTTGATCAGCGCCAGCTGCTCTTCAACCGACTTCATGACAGAACTCACGCTACCCACAGACCAAAAGGGAACCAACCATACAAGATCACTGACCAATTACAAGCTTTGCCCCCAGGGCCGGCCACTCGGCCGATAGGTCAGCCACAGGGTTGCCTATAGGGAATTTTGATTATATTTTAGACAGTTAATGCATTCTTCCAAGAAACACCCTTAGCCATGACGCATTCTGTACCCAAAGCCCCGCCCTACCCGAGGAGCCACCTGCTGGCAGCCAGCGGCGTAGCGGCGCTGCTGAGCCTGGCCCTGCTGGTGTTCCCCTCCCGCGAAGTCGAGGCGAAGAAGACCTACCTGAGCCTGGAGCTAGACAACGGCTCCGAGCAGATCGTCCAGGAAAAGGACGATCTCCGACCCGGCCAGACCGCCGGGGATGGAGGCGCATCGCCTTTTGCCGATGCCGGCCTCAGCGACAACAAGAACAGCGCCCAAGCAGACGCGGATAAGAACAACCAAGCCAGTCTTCCTACCGATCCGCTACAGAAAAGCGTCACTGTTGCCAGTGGCGACACACTGTCGACCGTATTCTCGCGGGTCGGTCTGGATGCCAATGCGCTGCACGAAGCCATTGGCAGCAGCAAGGAAGCCAAGCGCTTCGGTCGCCTGCATGTTGGCCAGGTACTGGAATTCAAGCTGACTCCCGACGGCAAACTGGAACGCCTGGGCAGCAAGCTGAGCGACCTCGAAAGCATCTCCCTGACGCGCAGCGACAAAGGCTTCTCCTTCAAGCGCGAGCTGGTCAAGCCGGACGTACGCACCACCTACGCCCACGGCGTGATCAACAGCTCGCTGTTCCTCTCCGCCAAGCGTGCCGGTCTGTCGCACAGCCTGACCATGGATCTGGCCAACGTGTTCGGCTACGACATCGACTTCGCCCAGGACATCCGTGAGGGCGACGAGTTCGAGCTCATCTATGAGGAGCATGTGGTCGGCAACAAGAAGGTTGGGAGCGGCAACATCCTTTCAGCGCGCTTCACCAACCGCGGCAAGACCTATACCGCAGTTCGCTACACCAGCAAACAGGGCGTGACCAGCTACTACAACGCTGACGGCATGAGCATGCGCAAGGCGTTCATCCGCACTCCGGTAGACTTCGCCCGCATCAGCTCGAAGTTCTCCATGGGCCGTCGCCACCCGATTCTGAACAAGATCCGCGCACACAAGGGCGTCGATTATGCGGCGCCGCGCGGCACGCCAATCAAGGCTGCCGGCGACGGACGCGTCATGCTGGCTGGACGGCGCGGCGGCTACGGCAATACCGTGATCATTCAGCACGGCAATACCTATCGCACGCTCTACGGACACATGCAGGGCTTTGCCAAGGGCATCCGCAACGGCGTGAGCGTGAAACAGGGCCAGATCATCGGCTATATCGGCACCACAGGCCTGTCCACCGGGCCGCACCTGCACTACGAGTTTCAGGTCAACGGCCGTCACGTCGACCCGCTCAGCCAGAAGCTGCCGATGGCCGACCCCATCGCTCGCAACGAGAAGCAGCGTTTCCTGCAGCAGAGCAAGCCGCTGATGGCCCGCATGGATCAGGAAAAGGCCACTCTGCTGGCCGCCAACAAGCAGCCCTGATATGCCGCGCTACCTGGGGGTGATGTCCGGTACCAGCCTAGACGGGCTGGACATCGCCCTGATCCAACAAGACACCCACCCCATCCTTCTCGCTCACCATTACCTGCCAATGCCCGACGCCTTGCGCGCCGAGCTGCTGGCACTGTGCGCCTCCGGCCCCGATGAGCTGGCCCGCGCCGCCCTTGCCGAGCAGCGCTGGGTAGAGCTGGCAGCCTCTGGCATCGATGCACTACTGCAACGCGAGGGCCTGGGCGCAACCGATATCCGCGCCATCGGTAGCCACGGCCAGACCGTGCGGCACGAGCCGGCGCGTGGCTTCACGGTGCAGATCGGCAATCCTGCCCTGCTGGCCGAGCTGACCGGTATCGATGTGGTCGCCGACTTCCGCCGCCGTGACGTAGCGGCTGGGGGCCAGGGCGCTCCCCTGGTACCCGCCTTCCACGAGGCGCTGTTCGATAATCAGGACAGCCCCTGCGCCGTGCTCAATGTCGGCGGTTTCAGCAACCTCAGCCTGATTGAAACGGCACAACCGGTACGCGGCTTCGACTGTGGCCCAGGCAACGTGCTGCTGGATGCCTGGATCAACAGGCACCAGGGCGAGAGCTTCGACCGCGATGGTGCCTGGGCCGCCAGCGGTACATTGAGCGAGACGTTGCTGCACCGGTTGCTGAGCGACCCCTACTTTGCCGGCCAGGGCCCGAAGAGCACTGGCCGCGAGCTGTTCAACCTGCCCTGGCTGGAAAGCCATCTGGGCGAAATCCCGGCGCTGCCTGCAGCCGACGTACAACGCACCCTCCTGGAGCTGACCGCACGCAGCATCGTCGACTCGTTGCAGCGGGCCCAGAGCTACACCACCGAACTGCTAGTCTGCGGTGGTGGCGCCCATAACCTGACGCTCATGCAGCGCCTGCAAGAGCTGCTGCCGGCCTGCCAGGTGGCCAGCACCAGCGCGCGCGGCGTACCACCGGACTGGGTCGAAGCCATGGCCTTCGCCTGGCTGGCACACTGCTGCCTGGAGCGAGTCCCCGCCAACCGCCCCAGCGTGACCGGCGCCAGGGGGCTGCGTGTCTTGGGTGCCATCTACCCCGCCGCTTGACGGAGCCCAGCCGGAAACGAAAAAGCCGCGCATCAGCGCGGCTTTTTCATGACCAGCAGGCTCAGATCGAGAAGGACGACCCGCAGCCACAGGTGGTAGTGGCATTGGGGTTGTTGATGACGAAACGGGAGCCTTCCAGGCCTTCCTGGTAGTCCACCTCGGCACCCGCCAGGTACTGGAAGCTCATCGGATCGACCACCAGGCTGACACCCTCGCGCTCGACGATGGTGTCGTCGTCTGCAACATCCTCATCGAAGGTGAAACCATACTGAAAGCCCGAGCAGCCACCGCCGGTGACGAACACGCGCAGCTTCAGGCGCGGATTGCCCTCTTCATCGACCAGGCTCTTCACCTTGTTCGCCGCGCCCTGGGTGAAGATCAGGGGGGTTGGAGTGAAGGTCTCGACGCTCATCTTGCTGCTCTCCCGGCGCCAGGCGCCAACTTACATACCACACGGGTGACGATTATCCGCTTACCCGAGCAAATCGGTCAATTATTCCGCGCCAAGGTTGGCGAGGAGCCTGCTCACGCAGGCTCCGCATGGGTCAGGGCAGCAGTGCCGCGTGGGCCAGGCCCAGGCGCTCATCCAGGTCAAAGAGGATGTTCATGTTCTGCACCGCCTGGCCGGAGGCGCCCTTGACCAGGTTGTCGATGGCCGACAGCACCACCACCAGCTCGCCGCCCTGCGGACGGTGTACGGCGATGCGGCAGACGTTGGCGCCACGCACACTGCGGGTTTCCGGATGGCTTCCGGCCGGCATCACATCAACGAAGGGCTCGTTGGCGTAGCGCTGCTCGAACAGCGCCTGCAGGTCCACGCCACGATCGGCGACAGTGGCGTACAGGGTCGCGTGGATGCCGCGGATCATCGGCGCCAGGTGCGGCACGAAGGTCAGGCCGACCGGGCCGTTGGCAGCGCGGCGCAGCCCCTGGCTGATCTCCGGCAGGTGGCGGTGACCCTTCACCGAGTAGGCCATCATGCTCTCGCTGGCCTCGCACAGCAGCGAACCGACCTTGGCGCCACGGCCCGCGCCGCTGACGCCGGAGGCGCAGTTGGCGATCAGGCGACTCGGGTCGGCCAGACCGGCTTCGAGCAGCGGGATCAGGCCGAGCTGAGTCGCCGTCGGGTAGCAACCCGGTACGGCGATCAGGCGTGCGCCCTTGATCGCCTCGCGATTGACTTCCGGCAGGCCGTAGACCGCTTCCGGCAACAGATCCGGGGCGCCGTGCGGCTGGCCGTACCACTTGGCCCACTCCTGCGCATCCTGCAGGCGGAAGTCGGCCGACAGGTCGATGACCTTGGTACCGGCCGCCAGCAGTTCACCGGCCAGGGCATGGGCCACGCCATGCGGTGTGGCGAAGAACACCACATCACAGGCCCCCAGAGTGGCCGCATCCGGCACGCTGAACGCCAGATTGTCGTAGTGGCCACGCAGATTGGGGTACATGTCGGCGACCTTGACCCCGGCCTCGGAGCGCGAGGTAATCACCGCCACCTCGGCCTGCGGGTGCTGAGCCAGCAGGCGCAGCAGCTCCACTCCGGTGTAACCCGTGCCGCCGACGATTCCGACCTTGACCATTGCATACCCCCGCTGCGAGACCGTTGAGAAAGGCTGCGATGATAAGGCCCGTGGCCGCGCCGGCCAACCTCGAACGGCGAGAGGATGACGCGCAGGCGCAGCTTTCACTACTATCGCAGGCAACTCTTCAGCTGGATGCCGTCAATGCTCTATCTCTGGATCAAGGCCCTGCACATCATCGCCATCGTCTGCTGGTTCGCCGGCCTGTTCTATCTGCCGCGCCTATTCGTCTACCACGCCATGGCCGAGGACCAGACCAGCCGCGAACGCTTCTGCGTGATGGAGCGCAAGCTGTACCGCGGCATCATGAATCCCTCGATGATCGCCACCCTGGTCTTCGGTGCCTGGCTGCTCTACCTCAATCCGGCCTGGCTGAAGATGGGCTGGCTGCACGCCAAGCTGTTGCTGGTGGTTCTGCTGGTCGGCTACCACCACGTCTGCGGCGCCCAGCTCAAGCGCTTCGCGCGCGGCGAGAACGCCCGCGGCCATGTGTTCTACCGCTGGTTCAACGAGGTACCGGTACTGTTCCTGCTGGGCATCGTGATCCTCGTGGTGGTCAAACCCTTCTGATAACAAGAGGAAAGTCCCATGTCCCTGCCCGCCCTGCTCGACCAGCGCCTGCGCCTGCCCGTGGTGGCTGCGCCGATGTTCCTGGTGTCCACCCCGCAACTGGTGCTGGCCTGCTGCCACAGCGGCGTGCTGGGCAGCTTTCCCGCCCTCAACCAGCGCGAGAGCAGTGGTTTCAAGGCCTGGCTGGAAGAAATCGAGGCCGGTCTCAAGGCCGATTCCGCGCCCTATGCGGTCAACCTCATCGTACATGGCAGCAATCCGCGCCTGCAGGCCGACCTGGCCATCTGCGTCGAACATAGGGTGCCGGTGGTGATCACCAGCCTGGGCGCGGTGAAGGAAGTGGTGGACGCGGTGCACAGCTACGGCGGCCTGGTGTTCCACGACGTCACTACCCGCCGTCATGCCGAGAAGGCCGCCGAGGCCGGGGTCGACGGACTGATTGCGGTAGCCGCCGGCGCCGGCGGGCATGCCGGTACCTGGAGCCCGTTCGCCCTGATCGCCGAGATCCGCCAGTTCTTCGACAAGACGCTGCTGCTCTCCGGCTGCCTCAATCATGGCCATGAGGTGCTGACCGCGCAGCTGCTCGGCGCCGACCTGGCCTACATGGGTACCCGTTTCATCGCCACCCGCGAGAGCAACGCCGACGCCGAGTACAAGCAGATGATCCTCGACGCCCGCGCCGCGGATATCGTGCACACCCCAGCGGTGTCCGGCGTACCGGCCAGCTTCATGCGCCAGAGCCTGGAGAAGGCTGGCTACGACCTGGCACGCCTGCAGGACAAGGGAGACGTCAACTACGGCGAGAAGCTCAAACCGATCAGCGACGAGGCCAAGGCCTGGAAAACCGTATGGTCGGCTGGCCAGGGTGTCGGCGGCATCGCCGATGTACCCTCGGTAGCCGAGCTGGTGGCGCGCCTGGATGCCGAGTACCGCGCAGCCCGGGAACGCTCCACGCAGCTCGGCCAGCATTGGCCGCGCTGAGCAGGAATTTGCACAGCCGTCGCTTGTCCGCCCTCGGCAAAGCCCCTAGGCTCTAGGCATTTTAATAACGCAGACAGGGATGCACGCATGACAGAAGCTCGCTACAAGATCGTCTTCGACGGCCAGCTGATGCCGGAGATGACGCTCGCAACGGTCAAGGACAACCTCGCTCGCCTGTTCAAGAGCGACCCGAGCAAGATCGACGCACTGTTCAGCGGCTCGCCGGTAGCGCTCAAGCGCGACCTCGCAGAGACCGAAGCGGACCGATACCTGGCTGCTCTGCAGCAGGCCGGGGCCCAGGCCCGCAAGGAGCAGGAAGCGGTCGCGCTGAGCCTGGTGGACAGCACACCGGAGCCGGCCAGCACCAGCAAGCCTGCGGTCCCCGCCTATGGCATGACCTGCCCCAAGTGTGGCCATCAGCAGGACAAGGCCGCCGAGTGCGCGGCATGCGGCATCATCATCGACAAGTACCTGGCGCGCCAGGCCCAGCTGGCCGAGAGCGCCCCGGCAGCGGCCGCGCTCGGCGCACAATCGCCCTACAGCCCACCGCGCGCTGAAGTCAGCAACGGCCTGCCGGAATATGGCGCGCTGAAGGTACTCACCGTGGATGGTCGCATCGGCCGTGTACGCTACCTGGGCTGGTCCATCGCGGTGATGCTGCTGGCCATGCTGGCCTATGGCATCTCGGCGGGCCTGATGCTGGTCTCGCCGATACTGGGCGGCATCCTGATGATCCCGCTGGTGATCGCCGCCGTGGTGGTCAGCGTGATGATCGGCGTACAGCGCCTGCACGATATCGGCTGGTCCGGCTGGCTGTGGCTGCTCAACCTGGTCCCCCTGGTCGGCAGCGTATTCGCTCTCCTGATGCTGGTCGTACCCGGCACCCAGGGCGCCAACCGCTACGGTGCACCACCGCCGCCAAACAGCCGTGGCGTGATCGTGCTGGCCTGGTGTGCGCTGCTGGTGCCCATCATTGGTATTGTCGCGGCTATCTCGATTCCGGCCTATCAGGACTATGTCGAGCGCGCCCAGGGTATGGAACAGGTGGCGCCCGCAGACGCCGCCGAGCCCTACGTGAGTCCGGACTTCGAGGAGTAAATCTTGAGCGGTTACGCCCTGATCACCGGAGCCTCCAGCGGCCTCGGCCTGGCCTTGGCCGAGGCGCTGGCCCGGCGCGGGCATAACCTGATTCTGGTGGCACGCCAGCGCGACGCCCTGGAAAGTATCGCCTGCGAGCTGAGCCAGCGCTTCGGCATCGAGGCGCTGCTGCGCATCTGTGACCTGACCGAACCCCTGCAGCTCACCGGGCTGATCCAGGAACTGGAACAGGGCGAGCGCCACATCGACTTGCTGGTGAACAATGCCGGCATCGGCAGCGCCGGGCTGTTCGTCGACCAGGACTGGGGACAGGAACAGGACCTGATCGAGCTCAACATGCTGGCTGTCGCCCGCCTCTGCCATGCCCTGGGCGCGGACATGAAGCGGCGCGGCGGCGGGCAGATCCTCAATGTCGCGTCAGTGGCGGCCTTCCAGCCCGGGCCGCTGATGAGCAATTACTTCGCCAGCAAGGCCTATGTGCTGCATCTGTCCGAAGCCCTGCGCTGCGAGCTGGCGCCCTTCGGCGTCAAGGTCTCGGTGCTGTGCCCGGGGCCGGTGGCCACCGCCTTCTTCCGCCGCGCCGGTCTCTACAGCGGCGGGCTGGAGCGGCACCAGCAACTGGCCAGCCCCGAGCAGGTTGCCCTGGCTGCCATGCGCGGTCTGGAAAAGAATCGCGCCATCATCATCCCCGGATGGCGCAACCGCCTGCTGCCCCAGTTGCTGCGCCTGACCCCGCGCGCGTTGGTCCGCCGCATCGCCATGCGCATGGTGCGCCCGCTGCTGCCGCGAACGCCGGACGGCGAGCAGGCCCGCACGCTCGACTAGCCGGCGTTCACCGTGCGGCCATCCGCCCAGGCGCGCAGGGCAGCCAGATCCTCCGCCATCACCACCGACAGCGGCGCCGTGCCCTGGATAGTGCTCAACAGCAACGCCTGATCCACGGTCTGCTGGCGGGCTTGCGCGGCATAGAGGGCGCTGACCACCACCTGCTCGATCTCAGCCCCGGAGAAACCGTCACAGGCCGTCGCCAGCGCAGCCAGGTCGAACTGCTCGGGGTCCATCTCGCGGCGCCGCAGGTGGATGGCGAAGATCTCCGCGCGCACCGCCGCATCCGGCAGGTCAACGAAGAACAGCTCGTCGAAGCGGCCCTTGCGCACCAGTTCCGGCGGCAGACGGTGAATGGCGTTGGCGGTGGCCACCATGAACACCGGCGCCTTGCGCTCGGCCATCCAGGTCAGCAGGGAGCCCAGTACGCGCTGGCTCACGCCGTCGTCGTTATCGGCAGTGGCCAGGCCCTTCTCCAGTTCGTCCATCCACAGCACGCAGGGAGCCATCTGCTCGGCCAGCTTCAGCGCCTCGCGCAGGTTGCGCTCGGTCTCGCCGAAGAACTTGTTGTACAGGCTGGCGAAGTCCAGGCGCAGCAGAGGCAGACCCCAGAGCCCGGCCACGGCCTTGGCCGCCAGGCTCTTGCCGCCGCCCTGCACGCCGACCAGCAGCATGCCCTTGGGCATGTCTTCGCCCTTGCCGTTGAGGAAGATGTCCTGACGCTCGCCGAGCCAGCGCTTGAGGTTGGCCAGGCCGCCGACTTCGGCAAAGCGCGCGGTGTCGTGCTCGAAACTGAGCACGCCTTCCAGGTCAAGCAGCTGGAACTTGGCCTTGTTCAACTCCGGCAGATCTTCCTGGGTGATGGCGCCATCGTCGCAGATCAGGTTGCGCGCCAGCGCCCGCGCCTCCGCATGGCTCATGCCGCGCAGGTTCTTCACCACCTGCTGCAGGGTGCGGTTGTCGGTACGCACCCGCGCGCCGCGGTTGCGCTCGCTCCAGCGCGTAGCCTCCTCGCGCACGATCGCCAGCAGCTCCTCCTCGGTCGGCAGCGCCAGGCTGAAGCGTGCGGCGTAGCGCTGCACTTCGGCCGGCAGCTTGACCGCATGCGACACCAGCACCAGGGTCGGCTTGTGCGGCGCCTCGTTCATGGCGATTTCCTTGAGCAGGCGTACCAGCTTGGGGTCATCGACCAGGAACGGATGCAGGTCGCACATCACGTAGAGGTTGGGCGTCGGATCGGCCTTGATCAGGCGCAGCGCCTGCTCCGGTTCGCGGCTGTCCTGCTCGCCCACCGGCTCGCCGCCGAAGGCCAGGCGCTGCAGGCCTTCGGTGACCGCCCAGGTGCAGATGCCCAGGCCACGCTTGATCGCCAGCGAGGTGAGGGTTTCCAGCACCCGCGGTTCATCCCAGGACTCGATCACCACCAGCTTGACGCGCGACTCCAGCACCAGCCCGAGATCGTGGATATCGTTCTTCAACACGCACTCCTTGTGCAGCCTGCCAACACGATTAAACTCGCAGAATACCCAAAGTCATCGAGGGAAAGCGCATGGACTGCCTGTTCTGTCGCATCGTCGCCGGCGAAATACCGGCCCGCACGCTGTACGAGGACGACCAGGTGCTGGCCTTCCATGACATCGGCCCACAGGCGCCGGTGCACTTTCTGGTAATCCCCAAGCGCCACATCCCCCGCCTCGACCAGCTCACCGAGGGTGACCGGGCCCTGGCCGGACACATCCTCTACACCGCCCAGCGCCTGGCCATGCAGGAGGGATGCGCGGAGGGATTCCGCGTGGTGATGAACTGCAACGACCTGGGCGGGCAGACCGTGCATCACATCCACATGCACGTGCTCGGCCAGCGCCAGCTGCACTGGCCGCCGGGCTGAGCGGCGCACTGCGGCCTCTTGTCACCGGTCATTTTTCTGTCCGGTCCTTCAGGTAAACTGACCGCATGCTTTCCGTGGAGTTGGCCATGAGCAACGAACGCCAGTTTTCCCCCCTCGACCGCCTGCTGATCCAGGCTGATGCTGCCATGCGCACGCTGCTGCCTTTCAGTGGCGCCCCGGCGCGCCCCTCACCCGCGATCCTGCAGAACGAGGCAGAGCTGAGCGACGACGAAGCCCGTCATGTGGCCGGCCTGATGCGCATCAACCACACCGGCGAAGTCTGCGCCCAGGCGCTGTATCAGGGCCAGGCGCTGACCGCCAAGCTGCCGCAGGTACGCAAGGCCATGGAGCATGCCGCTGACGAAGAGATCGACCATCTGGCCTGGTGCGAGCAGCGTATCCGTGAGCTGGGCAGCCATCCGAGCGTGCTCAACCCGCTGTTCTACGGCCTATCCTTCGGTGTCGGCGCGGTGGCCGGGCTGATCGGCGACCGTGTCAGCCTGGGCTTCGTCGCCGCCACCGAGGATCAGGTGGTCAAGCACCTGGACGAACACCTGGAGCAGATCCCGGCGGACGACGCCAAGACCCGCGCCATTCTCGAGCAGATGCGCGAGGACGAAGAGCAGCACGCCACCAGCGCCCTGGATGCCGGCGGGCTGCGCTTCCCGGCGCCGGTGAAGCTGGGCATGAGCCTGCTGTCGAAAGTGATGACCACGAGCACCTACCGCATTTAACGCAGTAGCCACGAAAAAGGGCGCCAATCGGCGCCCTTTTTCATTGCAGGAGGATCAACGCGGCATGTTGCGTGCGTAAAAGATCTCCAGCATCTCGTGACGCACGCGCTCTTCCACCTGCTTGCGCTGTTCGGCGGTGAGGTTGCGAGTGGCGTCGCCGAACAGATAGTTGTCCAGCTCGAACTGCTTGAGCAGCATCTTGGTGTGGAACAGGTTCTCCTGATACACGTTGACGTCCATCATCTGATAGGCGTCGAGGGTGTCGTCGGAGAGGTAGTTCTGGATCGAGTTGATCTCGTGGTCGATGAAGTGCTTCTTGCCCTCCACATCGCGGGTGAAGCCACGCACCCGGTAGTCGACGGTGACGATGTCCGAGTCGAACTGGTGGATCAGGTAGTTGAGCGCCTTCAGCGGCGAGATCACGCCACAGGTCGACACGTCGATGTCCACGCGGAAAGTCGCAATGCCCTCGACCGGATGAATCTCCGGGTAGGTGTGCACGGTGATGTGACTCTTGTCCAGGTGCGCCAGGATGGTCTCCGGCAGCGGCCCCGGGGACTCCTCGATCTGGCTGGCGGTGGGTTCCACCGGCTGCTCGGAGATCAGGATGGTCACGCTGGCGCCTTGCGGGTCGTAGTCCTGACGGGCGATGTTCAGGATATTGGCGCCGATGATGTCGACAACATCGGTGAGGATCTGCGTCAGGCGCTCGGCGTCGTACTCTTCATCGATGTACTGGACGTAGGCCTGCTGGTCTTCCGGCGTTTCCGCGTAGCAGATGTCGTAGATGTTGAAGCTCAAGGTCTTCGTCAGGTTGTTGAACCCGTGGAGCTTGAGTTTGCTTTTCACCGTTTGGAACTCTCTATGTGGATGCGGCCCTGCCGCGTGATCGAGCATGCCCGTCAGCTGGGAACAACTCAGCTGCGTAGGACGGTTAACACCTCTTCGCGATGGCGATTGTGGTTTGGGGTTGCGGGCGGGGGCCCGCGAAAAGGCGCGCATTATGCAGAGCCGGGACCGGCTCCGCCAGAGCATGCGCGCGGGGAATGACGAACGTGGGTCAGCCCAGTTCGACGATTTCGTAGTCGTGGGTGATCTCGACGCCGGCACGGCCGAGCATGATCGAGGCCGAGCAGTACTTCTCCGCCGACAGCTCGACGGCGCGCTTGACCTGGGGCTCCTTGAGGCCACGCCCCTTGACCACGAAGTGCAGGTGGATCTTGGTGAACACCTTGGGATCTTCGTCAGCACGTTCGGCCTCGAGGAAGGCTTCGCAGCTCTCCACCGGCTGGCGCGCCTTCTTGAGGATGCTGACCACGTCGAAGTTGCTGCAGCCGCCCAGGCCGATCAGCACCATTTCCATCGGGCGCACGCCGAGGTTGCGACCACCAGCCTCGGGCGGGCCGTCCATCACCACCACATGACCGCTGCCGGATTCGCCGAGGAACATGGCCTCGCCGGCCCATTGAATGCGCGCTTTCATTGCCAGGACTCCACTGCCCGAAAAAGGCGAGTAGCTTATCACAGCGCGCTGTAGCGCCCGTTCCCGGCCAATGGGCCGCACTGCGTGCCGACTGCGTCGCAATTTGGCATTGCCGCCCCCCCTCTGTCTGTTAAGCTGACTCCGGATAACTGGCACACTTGTTCGGATAACTAATAAGAAATTCGCCTGCTGGACAAAGGCTTACTCTAATTTTCGGGACTCGGGCATGGTCGCTATTACCCTTACACCAAAGATCAAGAACATCGACAAACTGCTCGCGCATTGTCACCGCCGCCGCTACACGGCCAAAAGCACCATCATCTATGCAGGGGATCGTTGCGAAACCCTGTTCTTCATCATCAAAGGCTCGGTCACCATCCTCATCGAGGACGACGACGGCCGCGAGATGATCATCGCCTACCTCAACGCCGGCGACTTCTTCGGCGAGATGGGGCTGTTCGAGAAGGAAGGCACCGAGAAGGAGCGCAGTGCCTGGGTCCGCGCCAAGACCGAGTGCGAGGTGGCGGAACTGAGCTACGCCAAGTTCCGTGAGCTCACCCAACAGGACCCGGAGATTCTCTACGCCCTGGGCAGCCAGATGGCCGATCGCCTGCGCAATACCACGCGCAAAGTGGGTGACCTGGCCTTCCTCGACGTCACCGGACGCGTGGCCCGTACCCTGCTGGACCTGTGCAAGCAACCGGACGCCATGACCCACCCGGATGGCATGCAGATCAAGATCACCCGTCAGGAAATCGGCCGTATCGTCGGCTGCTCCCGGGAAATGGTCGGACGCGTGCTCAAGTCCCTGGAGGAACAGGGCCTGGTGCACGTCAAAGGCAAGACCATGGTGGTGTTCGGCACCCGCTGATCGGGCTGCTACGCGTAGGCGAATCCGATGAATGAAAAAGCCCGCCAATTGGCGGGCTTTTTCATGCCTGCAGCGGATCAGTCCGGATCGGCGCCTAGCACCACTCGCTTGCCATCCGGGAAGAACAGGCGCTTCAGCTCCTCACCCGGATCTTCGGCGCGCATGAAGGCCTCGCCAACCAGGAAGGAATAGACCCGGTTGATCTCCATCAGCTCCACATCGGCGCGGGTGAGGATGCCGCTCTCGGTGATCACCAGACGATCACTGGGGATACGCGGCAACAGATCCAGGGTTGTTTCCAGGCTGACCTCGAAGGTGTGCAGGTTGCGGTTGTTGATACCCACCAGCGGCGTGTCCAGGGTATTCAGGGCACGCTCCAGCTCGGCGCCGTCGTGCACTTCCACCAGCACATCGAGGCCGACATCCTTGGCCGTGGCAGCCAGTTCGGCCATGCGCACGTCGTCCAGCGCCGAGACGATCAGCAGCACGCAGTCGGCGCCCAGAGCACGCGCTTCGACGATCTGATACGGGTCGATCATGAAGTCCTTGCGAATCACCGGCAGGCTGCAGGCCGCGCGGGCCTGCTGCAGGTATGCGTCGGCACCCTGGAAGAAGTCGATGTCGGTCAGTACCGACAGGCAGGCCGCACCGCCAGCCTCGTAGCTCCTGGCGATCTCGGCAGGCACGAAGTCCTCGCGCAGCACGCCCTTGCTCGGCGAAGCCTTCTTCACCTCGGCGATCACCGCCGCCTGTTTGCGTGCCACCCGCTCCTGCAGGGCGCGGGCGAAACCGCGCACAGGGTCGGCGGCGCGGGCTGCGGCCTCGACTTCGGCGAAGCTGACGCGGGCACGCCGCTCGGCGACTTCCTCGGCCTTGCGGGCGAGGATCTTCTCCAGCACGGTTGGAATGCTCATCCTTCGTTCTCCACGCGGAACACGGCGGTAAAGGACACCAGTTCGTCCAGCTTCTCCCAGGTCAGGCCGGTGTGCAGGGCATCCTGCGCCAGCTGCACACCTTCCTTGAGGCTGGTGGCGATGTCGGCGGCATACAGGGCCGCGCCGGCGTTGAGCACGATCATGTCGGCGGCCTTCTGGCCGTTGTCGGTCTTGCGCTTGCCCAGCGCATCGCGGATCAGCGCCAGCGAGTCCTGCGCGCCCTCCACGGTCAGGCCGATCAGGGTCTGGCTGCGGATGCCGAAGTCTTCCGGCTGGATGCGGTACTCGCTGATCACACCGTCCTTGAGCTCGGCGACATGGGTCGGTGCGGCCAGACTGATCTCGTCCAGGCCGTCCTGCGCATGCACCACCAGCACGTGCTGGCTGCCGAGGCGCTGCAGCACCTCGGCCATCGGCCGGCACAGGGCCTGGCTGAACACGCCGATCACCTGGTGCTTGACCCCGGCCGGATTGGTCATCGGGCCGAGCATGTTGAACACGGTGCGCAGGCCCAGCTCGCGGCGCGGGCCGATGGCATGCTTCATGGCACCGTGATGAGCCGGGGCGAACATGAAGCCGACGCCAACGCTCTCGACGCAACGCGCCACCTGCTCGGGCTTGAGGCTCAGGTACACACCCGCAGCCTCCAGCAGGTCGGCGCTGCCGCTCTTGCCAGAGACCGCGCGGTTGCCATGCTTGGCCACCTGACCGCCGGCTGCGGCGACCACGAAGGCAGCGGCAGTGGAGACGTTGAACACGTTCATGCCATCGCCACCGGTGCCGCAGGTGTCGACCAGACGCTCGGCGTCGATGCTCACCGGCGAAGCCAGCTCGCGCATCACGGTGGCGGCCCCGACGATCTCGTCGATGGTCTCGCTCTTCATGCGCATGCCCATGAGGAAGGCGCCGATCTGCGCGTCAGTGCACTGGCCGGTCATGATCAGGCGCATTACGTCCTGCATCTCGGCGGTGGTCAGATCGAGGTTGTTGACCACCCGGTTGAGGGCTTCCTTGATGTCCATCAGCGCACTCCACCTTGCTGTTTGAGGAAGTTGGCGAACAGTTCGTGGCCCTGCTCGGTGAGGATGGATTCCGGGTGGAACTGCACGCCCTCGATGTTCAGGGTCTTGTGGCGCAGGCCCATGATCTCGTCCACCGAGCCATCGGCATGCTGGGTCCAGGCCGTCATCTCCAGGCACTCCGGCAGCGTCTCGCGCTTGACCACAAGGGAATGGTAGCGGGTCACGGTCAGCGGCTTGTTGAGGCCGGCGAACACGCCCTTGTCCTCGTGGAACACCGGGCTGGTCTTGCCGTGCATCACCTGGCGCGCGCGCACCACATCGCCGCCGAAGGCCTGGCCGATGCTCTGGTGGCCCAGGCACACGCCGAGGATCGGCAGCTTGCCGGCGAAGTGCAGGATGGCCTCAATGGACACGCCCGCCTCGGTCGGCGTGCACGGGCCGGGCGAGACCACGATGCGCTCGGGCTTCAGCGCCTCGATCTCGGCGACCGTCAGTTCATCGTTGCGGATCACGTGGACATCGGCACCCAGCTCGCCCAGGTACTGCACCACGTTGTAGGTAAAGGAGTCGTAGTTGTCGATCATCAGCAGCATGGTGGGGCCCCTTACTCTACGGACTGTTCGGCGAGGCTGACCGCGCGGAACATGGCGCGGCGCTTGTTCAGGGTTTCTTCCCATTCCAGGGCCGGCTGCGAGTCGGCGACGATGCCGGCGCCGGCCTGTACATGCAGTTCACCGTCCTTGATCACCGCAGTACGGATGGCAATGGCGGTATCCATGTTGCCGTTCCACGCCAGGTAGCCCACGGCGCCGCCGTAGACGCCACGCTTGACCGGCTCCAGCTCGTCGATGATCTCCATCGCGCGCACCTTGGGCGCACCGGACAGGGTACCGGCCGGCAGGATGGCGCGCAGGGCGTCCATGGCCGACAGGCCCTCCTTCAGATGGCCGGTGACGTTGGAGACGATGTGCATGACGTTGGAATAGCGCTCGATCACCATCTGCTCGGTGACCTTCACCGTGCCGGTGGCGGAGACGCGGCCGACGTCGTTGCGGCCCAGGTCGATCAGCATCAGGTGCTCGGCGATCTCCTTGGCGTCGGACAGCAGGTCCTTCTCCAGTTCAATATCGACCTCCTCGGTGGCGCCACGCGGGCGAGTGCCGGCGATCGGGCGCACGGTAACCAGGTTGTCCTCGACCCGCACCAGCACTTCCGGCGAGCTGCCCACCACATGGAAGTCGCCGAAGTTGAAGAAGTACATGTAGGGCGTCGGGTTGATGCAGCGCAGCGCACGGTACAGGTCGATCGGCGCAGCCTGGAACGGAATCGACATGCGCTGGGAAATCACCACCTGCATGCAGTCGCCGGCCAGGATGTACTCCTTGATGGCGCCGACGGCGGCCTCGTAGTCGTCACGCTTGAAGCTGGAGACGAAGTCCGGCTCCTTGCCGGCCGGCTTGCTCAGGTCCACGCCCAGGCGCGGGGTGATCGGCTGGCGCAGCTTGTTCAGCAGCTCGCGCAGCTGCGCCTGGCCCTGCTCATAAGCATCGACCTGGGTCGGGTCGGCGAGGACGATGGCGTGCATCTTGCCCGCCAGGTTGTCGAACACGACGACCGCATCCGAGACCATCAGCAGGATGTCCGGGGTGCCCAGCGGATCGGGGTTCGGGCACTGCGCCAGCTTCTTCTCCACGTAGCGCACGCTGTCGTAGCCGAAGTAGCCGACCAGGCCACCGTTGAAGCGCGGCAGACCGGGGATGGTGGGGACGTTGTAGCGCGCCTTGAACTGCTCGACGAAGGCCAGCGGGTCTTCGCTGTCGAGTTGCTCGACCACCTGGCCATCGACGCTCACCGTTACCTGGTGACCATGCACGCGCAGCACGGTGCGCGCCGGCAGGCCGATGATCGAGTAGCGACCCCACTTCTCGCCGCCCTGCACGGACTCCAGCAGGTAGGAGTTGGGGGTGTCAGCCAGCTTGAGGTAGATCGACAGCGGAGTGTCGAAATCGGCCAGCGTCTCGAACGCCAGCGGAATGCGGTTATAGCCTTCGTCGGCTAAACGCAGGAATTCATCGCGGTTCATGAAAACAGCCTCGTGGGGAGGGAAAACGGGAGTCGGGCAAACGCGCCGGAACCAGCCGGCCAGGAGAAATCAGGCGCGCCAGCGCCAACGGGCCAGGGCCTTGATGACTTTCATCCACTGTTTGCTGGCAACTACCACGATGCTGTCTCGATGAGGCGGGGTGTCAGGGGTGTCCGGCGACATTAGCGCAGCGTCATCGACCGCGCAACCGGGCAGCAGTTGGCGCAGGTCGTCGAGTACCCGCGTCGGCCCCTCTTCCGCGATCGGCCGGCCATGGTTGTAGCCGTAGCTCAGCGCCACGCAGGGCACGCTGGCGGCACGGGCGGCCAGCACGTCGTTGCGCGAATCACCGATGAACAGCGCCTGCTGCGCCTCGACGCCGGCCAGGCGCATGACGAACAGCAGCGCGGCCGGGTCTGGCTTCTGCTGCGGCAGGGTGTCACCGCCGATGATCCAGCGGAAATAGCGGCCCAGTTTCATCTCGTCCAGCAGCGGGGCGACAAAACGCTCCGGCTTGTTGGTGATCAGCGCCAGCTCCACACCCTGCTGCTTGAGCCACTTGAGGGTGGTGCGCACGCCAGGGTAGACCGAACTCAGCGCGTGGCTGTCGGCATAGGCCTCGTTGAACAGCTCCAGCGCCTGCTGGGTCTCGGCCTCGCCGACGGCAGCATGCTCGATATCGCCGGCCAGGGCCCGCCGCACCAGCACGCGGGCGCCGTTGCCGACCCAGTCGCGCACCCGCTCGACACCGGCGGCCGGGCGACCGAGCTGGAGCAGCATACGGTCAACGGCGGCGGCCAGGTCCGGCACCGAGTCCACCAGGGTGCCATCCAGGTCGAACATCACCAGGCGCGGCAGACGCCCCTCGAACAGCTCGAAGATCACGCGCGCACCTGGGCCAGCTCGGCGCGCATGGCGTCGATCACCGTCTTGTAGTCCGGCTGGTTGAAGATGGCCGAGCCGGCAACGAAGGTGTCGGCGCCCGCGGCGGCGATCTCACGAATGTTCTGCACGTTGACCCCGCCGTCGATCTCCAGACGGATGTCGTAGCCTGAGGCGTCGATCAGCGCGCGGGCCTCGCGCAGCTTGTCGAGGGTGCCGGGGATGAACTTCTGCCCGCCGAAGCCGGGGTTGACGCTCATCAGCAGGATCATGTCGACCTTGTCCATCACGTACTTCAGGCATTCCAGTGAAGTCGCCGGGTTGAATACCAGGCCGGACTTGGCGCCGCCGTCGCGGATCAGCTGCAGGGAGCGGTCGATGTGCTGGGTAGCCTCCGGGTGGAAGGTCACGTAGGTGGCACCGGCCTCGATGAAGTCGCCGATGATGCGGTCGACCGGCGAGACCATCAGGTGCGCGTCGATCGGCGCGGTGATGCCGTACTTGCGTAGCGCCGAGCAGACCATCGGGCCGATGGTCAGGTTGGGCACGTAGTGGTTGTCCATCACGTCGAAGTGGACGATGTCGGCGCCGGCGGCGAGGACGTTCTCGACTTCCTCGCCCAGGCGGGCAAAATCGGCAGAGAGGATCGACGGAGCGATGGCGAAGGGTTGCATGGCGGCCTCGGGGCTAGATCACGGTGGGCGCGATTGTAGCCTGAGACGGTCGCGAAGGCTTTTGTCACAAGTCAGTGAACGCCTGCGACTTTCGCCGCAGGCGTTGCTGCCAAGTCACTCGGGGATTGAGGTGCGCATCTTCTCGCTACGTCCGCGCAGCCATTCCAGGGTCAGCAGCATGATGATCGAGAAGGCGATCAGCAGCGTCGCGGCGGCAGCGATGGTCGGCGACAGGTTCTCGCGGATACCGCTGAACATCTGCCGCGGCAGGGTGGCCTGCTCGGGGCCGGCAAGGAACAGCGTCACCACCACTTCGTCGAACGAGGTGGCGAAGGCGAACAGCGCGCCGGAGATCACCCCGGGAGCAATCAGCGGCAGGGTCACGCGGCGGAACGCGGTCAGCGGCGAGGCGCCCATGCTGGCAGCGGCACGTACCAGGTTGTAGTTGAAACCCTGCAGCGTCGCGGACACGGTGATGATCACAAAGGGCACGCCGAGCACCGCGTGCACCAGGATCAGCGAGGTGTAGCTGTTGCCCAGGCCCATCGGCGCGAAGAACAGGTAGCTGGCCACACCGACGATCACCACCGGGGCAACCATCGGCGAGATCAGCAGGCTCATCACCAGCGCCTTGCCGCGGAATTCGCCACGGGTCAGACCGATCGCCGCCAGGGTCCCGAACACCATCGCCAGCACGGTGGCGGCCGGCGCTACGATCAGGCTGTTCTTCAGCGAGCGCATCCACTCGGCGGAGGTGAAGAAGTCTTCGTACCAGCGCAGCGAGAAACCCTGCAGCGGGTAGACCAGGAAGCTGCCGGAGTTGAAGGAGAGCGGGATGATCACCAGCACCGGCAGGATCAGGAACAGCAGCACCAGCGCGCACAGGCCACGATGGATCCAGAACCAGGCGCGCTCGACGGGGGATTTGTAGGGGCTCAGCATCTCGATGTTCTCCTGATCAGCCCAGACGCAGGCGGCTCGCGCCAACCAGCCAGCTGTACACCACGTAGAGCAGCATGGTCGCCAGCAGCAACAGGCCGCCCAGCGCCGTGGCCATGCCCCAGTTAATGGTGCTGTTGGTATAGAAGGCGACGAAGTAGCTGATCATCTGGTCGCCCGGGCTGCCCAGCAGCGCCGGGGTGATGTAGTAACCGATGGACAGGATGAACACCAGCAGGCAGCCGGCACCGACGCCCGCCAGGGTCTGCGGGAAGTACACCCGCCAGAAGCTGGCGAACGGGTGGCAACCGAGCGAGATGGCGGCACGCATGTAGGAAGGCGAAATACCCTTCATCACGCTGAAAATCGGCAGGATCATGAACGGCAGCATGATGTGCACCATGGCCACGTACACGCCGGTGCGGTTGAACACCAGCTGCAGCGGCTGGTCGATCACGCCCATGGCGATCAACGCGCTGTTGATCAGGCCGCCGGACTGCAGCAGCACGATCCAGGCCGCCACGCGCACCAGGATCGAGGTCCAGAACGGCAGCAACACCAGGATCATCAGCAGGTTGCTGGTGCGGGTAGGCAGGTTGGCCAGCAGGTAGGCCAACGGGTAGGCCAGCACCAGGCAGATGGCGGTGATCACCAGCCCCATCCAGAAGGTGCGGGCGAAGATATCCAGGTAGATGGCCTGGTCCGGGGTGGCAGATGCCAGCTCGCCGAGATCGTCGATGCGGTGATCGAGCGACGCCAGCAGGAAATAGGAGGTGACGCCACTGTCGTTGCGGCGGATCACCTGCCAGTAGGCCGGGTCGCCCCAGCGCTCGTCGAGGTTCTCCAGCGCATCTTTAAACGAGGCAGGCTCCTGCTTGAACGGCAGGGCACGACCGGTCTTGGCCAGCAGGCTGCGGTAGCCAGCCAGCTCCATGTTCAGACGCTTGGACAGATCGCCAATGGTCTGATTCTTGCGCGCGTCAGCCAGGTCCAGGGCCAGGGCGCGGTACACCGGCTCATCCGGCAGACCACGGCCATCCCAGGTGGAAATGGCTTCGACGGTGCGCGGCAGGCTGCCGACCACCTCGGGGTTTTCCACGCTCTTGTACAGCAGCACGCCGATCGGCAGGAGGAATACCGCGAAGAGAAACACCAGCAGCGGCAGGATCAGACCCTGGGCCTTGAGCCGGTTGATGCGCTCGGCGCGGGCCAGCTTCTGCTTCAGCGTCAGACCGGCGAATTCGGTGAGGGAAACGGTAGTGGCCATCGCAGGCTCCAGAGACACCGGGACAAAGCGCCCTCGCCCAACGGCGGGCGAGGGTTCGGAGGGACGGGGGAGCGTCCCTCCAACCAACTCCCCTTCACCAGGAAGGGGCACTGCACGGGATGCTTACTTCGCCGCCCAGGCGTTGAAGCGCTGCTCCAGCTGCTCGCCGAAGTCGGCCCAGAAGGTCACGTTCATGGCCACCTGGTTGGCGATGTTTTCCGGCGTGGTCGGCATGTCCTTGAGCAGCGCCGGGTCGAGCAGCTCGACGGCCTTCTTGTTGGCCGGGCCGTAGGCGATGTTCGAGGAGTAGACCTTCTGCTGCTCGGGCTGCACGCTGAAGGCGGCGAAGGCCTTGGCGGCGTCGGCATCCTTGGCGCCTTTCGGAATGGCCCAGGAGTCGAAGTCGTAGATGCCGCCGTTCCACACCACCTTGAGGTTGCTCTCCTTCTGTACCGCGGCGATGCGGCCGTTGTACGCGGAGCTCATGACCACGTCACCGGAGGCGAGGAACTGGGGCGGCTGGGCGCCGGCTTCCCACCACTGGATGTGCGGCTTGATCTCGTCGAGTTTCTTGAACGCGCGGTCCTGGCCTTCCTGGGTGGCGAGCACGGTGTAGACGTCCTTCGGCGCCACGCCGTCAGCCATCAGGGCGAACTCCAGGGTGTACTTGGCGCCTTTGCGCAGGCCACGCTTGCCCGGGAACTTGGCGACGTCCCAGAAATCGGCCCAGCTGGCCGGTGCGGCGGACAGCTTGTCGGCGTTGTAGGCGAGCACCGTGGACCAGACGAAGAAGCCCACGCCGCAAGGCTGGATGGCGCCTTCGATGAAGTCGTCGGGGTTGCCGAACAGGGCCGGGTCGAGCTCCTCGAACAGGCCCTCGTCGCAACCACGGGTCAGCTCGGGCGACTCTACTTCGACCAGGTGCCAGGACACGCTGTTGGTGTCGACCATGGCTTTGACCTTGGCCATCTCGCCGTTGTACTCACCGGCGATGATCTTGCCTTTGCCGGCCGCTTCCCACGGCTCGTAGAAGGCCTTGGTCTGGGCGTCCTTGTTGGCGCCACCGAAGGAAATCACCGTCAGGTCGGCGGCCATTGCCTGGGCCGCGCCGAGCAGGCCGAGGGCCAGCGCGCTGTGGCGGAAGATGCTGCGGAAATTGCTCATTGTTGTTTTCTCCACTGTGCAGGGTTGGTAATGCCTGGCGCCGTCACTCGACGATCAGAGGGTCTAGCGCCCTTACGTGCTCCACGTGCCAGCCGAGCGGCACCACGTCGCCCACGCCCAGGGCGGGGTCGAGCTCGGCGATCGGCTGCTTGACGAAGAAATTGGGATTGCCGCAGACCTCCATGCGGATGCGCACGTGGTCGCCCAGGTAGATGAACTCGGCCACCCGGCCGCTGAAACGGTTGGCGCAGCTCTCGCTGGCACCATTGATGCGCACCCGCTCGGGACGGATCGACAGGCTCACCGGCTCGCCCGGCGCACCGACCTTCACCGCCAGCGCCTCGACCTGTTCGCCACGGGCGGTGCGCACGGTGCAACGCTCGCCATCACGGCTGACCAGCTCGCCGGCCAGGCGGTTGTTCTCGCCGATGAAGTGGGCGACGAAGGTGTTGCAGGGCGCCTCGTAGAGGTCGCGCGGCGGGGCGATCTGCTGGATCTCGCCCTGATGGAACACCGCCACGCGGTCGGACATGGTCAGCGCCTCGCCCTGGTCGTGGGTCACGTAGACCACGGTCACGCCCAGGCGCTGGTGGATGTGCTTGATCTCCATCTGCATGTGCTCGCGCAGCTGCTTGTCGAGCGCGCCGAGCGGCTCGTCCATCAGCACCAGCTGCGGCTCGAACACCAGGGCGCGGGCCAGCGCCACGCGCTGTTGCTGGCCGCCGGAGAGCTGCGCCGGGTAGCGGTTGCGGAAGTTGTCGAGCTGCACCATGGACAGCGCGCGCTTGACCCGCTCGGTGATGTCGGTCTTGTTCATGCCGCGCACGGTGAGCGGGAAGGCCAGGTTCTCGGCCACCGTCATGTGCGGGAACAGTGCGTAGTTCTGGAACACCATGCCGATGTCGCGCTTGTGCGGCGGCACGTTGTTGATCGCACGCCCGGCCAGGAGGATCTCGCCGGCAGTGGGCGTCTCGAAACCGGCCAGCATCATCAGGCTGGTGGTCTTGCCGGAGCCGGACGGACCGAGCAGGGTGAGAAACTCGCCCTTGCGGATGTCCAGATTGAGGTCTTTGACGATCAGGCTTTCGCCGTCGTAGCTCTTCTGCACGCCCTTGAAACTGACGAGCACATCGCTGGAAGCATTCTCGGCCATCACACACCTTTGTTCTTGTTGCCGTGCGCTAAGACTAGAAAGCCCTGCAGCCGGCGCAAATCGGGCGGTATGAGAGATTGCTATAAGGCTTGCGGAGGAGGCGCTGTAGGGATCGCCCTACAACGCCCGAGGCGTTGTCAGCGCTTAGCCCATTGGGCGAAGCGCTCTTCCAGGGCGGCGCCGTTGGCAGCCCAGAAGGCGGCATCCATGCCCAGCCCACCTGCCAGGTTGGCCGGTGCGGTAGGCAGGTTGGCGCTGACCTTGGGGTCCAGCGCGGCAATGGCCTGGCGGTTCACCGGGCCGTAGGCGATCTTCTCAGCAAAACTGCGCTGGGGCTCCGGCTGACTGGCGAAGGCGACGAAGCGGCGCGCCTGCTCGGCCTTGCTGATGCCCTTGGGCAGCGCCCAGTAATCGAAGTCGTAGATGCCGCCATTCCAGCTCAGGGCCAGCTGCGGCTGTTCGGCCTGGGCCGCGGCGACCCGGCCGTTGTAGGCCGAACTCATCACCACGCGACCGTCACCGAGCAGGCGGATCGGCTCCACGCCGGTCTTCCACCAGTGCAGCTGCGGCTTGAGCTGGTCGAGCTTGCGGAAGGCGCGATCCTGGCCCTCGGCGCTGGCCAGCACGCGGTACACGTCCTTGGCCGGCACGCCGTCGGCCATCAGGGCGAATTCCAGGTTGTACTTGGCGCCCCAGCGCAGGCCGCGCTTGCCGGGGAAGCGCTGGGTATCCCAGAAATCGGCCCAGCCCTGCGGCGCCCCCTTCAGCGTGCTGCCGTTATACGCCAGCACCGTGGACCAGACGAAGATGCCGACGCCGCAAGGCTGCACGGCGCCGGGCAGGTAGTCGGCGGCATCACCGAGCAGGCTGGCATCGAGCTGTTCGAACAGGCCTTCCTCGCAGCCGCGCGCCAGCTCCGGCGCCTCCACCTCGACCACGTCCCACGACACATGGCTCATCTGCACCATCTTGCGCAGCTTGGCCAGATCGCCGTTATAGGAGCCGTGCACCACGCTGGTCCCGGTGGCCTGCTTGAAGGGTTCGTAGAAGGCGGCGCGCTGCGCCTCCTTGTTCGCCCCGCCGAAGGAAATCACCGTCACGTAGTCGGCGTGGGCCGGCAGCGCAGCCGCCAGCAGACTGCCTGCAAGGTACTTCTTGTACATCTTGTCCCCCGTTGCATGGATGCCCTGTGAGCGGGCGAAAGGCGCGCGCCAGAGCGGCCGCCGCGAAAGCTGACCAATCAGCCACGAAGCGACCGCAATGTAAAGGGGTGCAAATGAGGTGCTTGTCTCAGATCAACTTGTGCTCGACCGCGTACTTCACCAGATCGGCCACCGAGTGCAGGTTGAGCTTCTGCATCAGGCGCGCCTTGTGGGTGCTGACGGTCTTGCTGCTGACCGACAGGTGCTGGGCGATCTCGTTGACCCCCTCGCCGCGCACCAGGCGCTCGAACACCGAGAACTCACGCTCGGAGAGCAGCGAATGCGGCGGCCGCGAATCGGTCAGGCCCACCTCGAAGACCATGCGGTCGGCCAGCTCGGGGTCGATGTAGCGCCCGCCCGCGGCGACCTTGCGGATGGCGGTGAGCAGCAGGGCCGGGTCGCTGTCCTTGGTCGCGTAGCCGGCCGCGCCGATCTTCAGGGCGCGGGCGGCCATCTGCGCTTCGTCATGCATGGACAGCACCAGCACCGCCGGCGGATGAGTCAGCGCACGGATGCGCGGAATGGCTTCCAGACCATTGACGCCGGGCATGGAGATATCCAGCAGAACCACTTCGCAGGGCGTGTGGCGCAGGGTTTCCAGCAGTTGTTCGCCATTGCTGGCCTCGCCGGCCACCTGCAGATCCTTGGCCAGGCCGATCAGCTGCTTGATGCCCTCGCGGACGATGGTGTGGTCCTCGGCCACCAGTACTCGAATCACGCTACCACCTCTTCATCCAGAGCTACCCGCACCACCAGCGTGGTGCCCTCGCCCGGCGCGCTGGCCAGCGCCAGGCGGCCACCGAGCATCAGCACGCGCTCGCGCATGCCGACCAGGCCGAAGGATTGTGCGCGCTGCGCCTGCGGATCGAAACCCCGACCATCGTCACTGACGCGCAGGCACAGCTCGCCCCCCTGCGCCTCCAGGGCGATCTCCACCGTGTGCGCCTGGGCATGCCGCAGCACGTTGGTGAGCGCCTCCTGCAGCACACGGAACAGGCCGATGGCCTTGGCATCGGACAGCTGCGGCAGCTGCTCCGGCACCTGCACCAGGCAGGGAATACCGCTGCGCGCCTCGAAACGCCGCGCCTGCCATTCGATGGCCGAGCCGATACCGGCATCGAGGATCGGCGGGCGCAGGGCGGTGGCCACGTCGCGTACCAGTTGAAAGAGGTTGGCGATCAGCTTCTTCATGCTGTCCAGGCGCGCCTGCAGGCCAGGATCGAGACCGGCGTAGGCCAGCTCGCACATGGAGGTCTCCAGCTTGAGCACGGTCAGCACCTGACCCAGCTCGTCATGCACCTCGCGGGCGATGCGTGCCTTTTCCTCCTCGCGCACGCTCTCCAGGTGCGCCGACAGCTCGCGCAGCTGGGCCCGCGACTCGGCCAGCTCCAGCTCGATCGTCTTGTTGTCGCTGATGTCCCACACCACCCCGTCCCACACCACATGCTCGGCGCTCAGCTGGCGGGCGCTGGCCTTGATGTCGGCCCAGCGCACGCGACCGTCGCGGGTGAGGATGCGGCCCTGCCACTGCCAGTCGCTGGCCGCTTCGATGGCGGCATCCTGAGTGGCGTGATAGGCGGCGCGGTCGTCCGGATGAACCAGACTGCGTATGCCGAAGTCAGTCGCCATGATGGTCGCCGGCGGATAACCAACCAACTGTTCGCTGCCCTCGCTGATGAAAGCGAAATCCACCAGCGCCCCCGGACGCGGGCGTTCGAGGCGGAACACCAGGCCCGGCACGTTGCCGGCGATACCCTTGAGGCGCGCTTCGCTCTCCTCCAGGGCGGCCCGGGCACGGCGGCGCTCGGTGACATCGGTGAGGTAGACCACCAGGTACTCGGCCTCGCGAAAGCGCAGGAAGCCCAGAGTGACATCGGCCGGCATCGTGCTGCCGTCGGCGCGCCGGCAGCTGCTCTCGAAACTCAGCGCGCCCTCCTCATGCTGGCGTACGCGCTTCCACAGATTCAGCCAGCGGTCCATGCCGAGGGTCGGCTCGAACTCCTGCAGGGCCCGGTCGACCATGGCCTGCGGGGTGTAGCCGAGCATCTCGGCGACCGCCTGGTTGGCATAGCGCACGCGGCTGTCCCAGTTGACCCAGAGAATGCCCACCGTGCTGTGATCGAGAGAGAACTGCGCCAGGCGCAGGGCCTCCTCGGCCACCTCACGCTGGGCCAGGGTCTGCCGCGCTTCCAGCAGGCGCTTCTCCAGCCGCCCACGCTGGCGCCGCAGCACGCTGAGCAGGAGGATGCAGACCGCCAGCAGCAAGCCGAGCAGGATGCTCAGGCTGCGCCAGAACAGGGGTGATTCGCCGAGGCCCGGCTTCTTCGCCGTCAGCCAGCGCTGCTGCAGCTGCTCCAGCTGTTCGGCCGGCAATTGGCGCAAGCCGGCATCGAGGATGGCGCCCAGCTGCGGCCAGTCGGGCCGGGTACCGAAGCGCAGCAACTGCGGCAGGCCGACGTCGGCAATGATCGCCAGACGCGAGTAATCGCTCTCCTGGCTCAGCCGGCTGAGCTGCGCCTGGTCCACCACCGCGTAGCGCGCCCGCTGTTCGACCACCGCCTGCAAAGCCTGGCGGGCCGAGGGCTGGGGTTGCAGGTGCAGGTTGAAGTAGTTGCTGCGCAGATAGTCGGCCACCGCGCTGGGCACGCGTACAGCGATAGGTTCGCGCTCGCCCAGGCGCTCCAGCTCGACGCTGACCTCGCCGAGGCGCTCCCCCACCAGCAGGTGCGGAATGCGCAGGTAGGGGTCGCTGTAACGCCACAGGCGCAGGCCCGCAGGCGTTTGCACCTGCCCGGGAGCAAAGTCGATGCGCCCGTCACGCAGGGCCTGCTCCAGCGCGGCCTGGGTCTCGAAGCTGCGCCAGCTGAGCGTGATGCCGAGCGACGCGGCCAGGGTCTCGGTCAGCTCCACATTGAGCCCGCCCAGTTGCTGTTGGCGCCGCTGATACTCGGCATAGGGCGCCTGCAGCACTACCCCGGCGCGCAGCCGCGGATGCTCGGCCAGCCAGGCATGCTGGGCCGCATCCAGCTCGACTGCCTGCCCCAGCAGCGGACACAGGAGCAACAGCCAACAGACCACACGTATCCTGCGCACGACGCCCACCCACCTCATCAAGCCCGCCCCTACCTTACCTGACAAACCGCGAGTAAGCGCTTAGGCTGCAGGAATCATCCCCCAAGTGAAGTGTTGAGATGCGCCGTCCAGTCCTGCCGACACTCCTGGCCCTGAGCCTGACTCTCGCCCTGCCCCTGCATGCCGAGGAAACCACTCCCACGGAACCACCGGCCGAGCCCGCCGCCAGCGAGGCCCCAGCGCCAGCGGAAGTGCCGCGGGCACCCCTGGAGGAGCGCAGCCAGGACAGCGCCGAAGCACTCGAGCGCCAGCTGCCGAAGGGTGAGCAACAGATGCTACAGGCCGGCGACGAGTCATTCCTGGCACTGTGGAAACCGGCCAATGCGCCCGAAACCAAAGGCATGGTGCTGTTGATTCCGGGCGCCGACGAAAGTGCCGACTGGCCGAAAACGATCAAACCGCTGCGCCTCAAGCTGCCAGATATTGGCTGGAGCACGCTGAGCCTGAGCCTGCCGGACAGCAAGGATGCGCCGCTGCCGGAGGCGGTGCTGCCGCGCACGCCCGAGCCGGTGACCGTCGATACCGCCAGCCAGCCTGCCGAAGGCGCCGAGCAGGCCCCCAGCGAGACCACTGACGCCACTGCGCCAGCAGAGGCAGCCCCCACGCCGCCGCCCGCGCCAGCCCCTGTCGATCCGGCCGAGCGCATTTTTGCCCGCATCCAGGCCGGCATCGCCTTCGCCGAACAGCAGGACGCCAAGAACATCGTGCTGCTCGGCCATGGCGCGGGGGCCTACTGGGCGGCACTCTATCTCAAGGAGCGCAAGCCCGAGGCCATCAAGCAGCTAGTGGTCGTGGCAGCGCAACTGCCCGCCGGGCAGACTCCGCCCCTGGAGGAGCTGATCCCCGGCCTCAAGCTGGCCACCGGCGACTTCTTCTACAAGGATCAGGCCGCCGACCGCGGCAGCGCCGTGCGGCGCAAGCAGGCCAGCAAACGTCTGGCCCACGACGGCTACACGCAGATCGCCCTCAAGGCACTGCCGGGCAACCAGGAGGCGGAACAGGAACAGCTGTTCCGCCGCATCCGCGGCTGGCTGGAGAAGCAGTAGCCGAACTAACGGAAACCGTGACGCTGGCGCACCAGCTCGTAGGCGACCTGCAGCTCGCGGGTCTTGTCGGTGGCGGCGCGCAGTTGGGCCGGGGTCGCGCCGGAGCCGGCCAGCTTGTCCGGGTGATGACGGCTGATCAGGCGCCGGTAGGCGCGCTTGATCACCGCCGGCTCGCTGTCTGCCTGCACACCGAGCAGGCGCAGCGCCGCCTGGTAATCGCTGGTTTTTACCTCGGGCACCTTGCGCGCCGGCTCGTACTCGCCGGCCAAGGCCGCCAGCGCCTCGCGCCGCCAGCCGAGCCAGATGCCCCACTGGCGGATCAGGCGGGCTTCAGCCTCACTCACCCGGCCATCGGCCCAGGCCATGCGCCAGCAGGTACGCAGCAACGCCTCGCTACGCTCGGGGCGATGATGCAGAGCCCGCAGCGGCGCGCGCAGCTCACGGTCCTCGAGTTGCTTGCCACGATTGAAGGCCTGCATGGCACGGCGCCGCGCGGGCTCGTCCAGGCCAAGGCGCTGCATCTCGTTGCGCGCGGCCTGGATATGGCTGTCGAGCACCCGCCCGTCACTCTTGGCCAGGCGACCGATCAGCATGAACAGCAGGTCCTCGTCATCCAGCGCCGCCGGCTTGCGCCCGAGCAGTTCGCGCAGGTGGTCGAGCGACTGCAGGCGCATGCGCCGATCCAGCACCTGCCCCAGCAAGCCGCCCAGCAGCGCGCCGGGGATGCTGGCCAACGCCAGCCCCGCGGCTGCACCGAGCAGGGTCGCCGGCCACAGCATCTCAGGCCCCCGCCATCAGCAATTGCTCGACTTCCGCCAGGCGCTCGTGGGTGCCGACATCGACCCAGCGCCCGATATGGTGCTCGCCACTCACCTGGCCGTCGGCCATGGCCGCGCGCAGCAGCGGCGCCAGCTTGAAGGCACCCGGCTGACAACCGGCGAACAGCCGCGGATGCAGCACGGCGATGCCGCTGTAGGTGAGCGCAGGCTCACCGGCGACGGCATCGCTGACCCGCCCCAGGTGCAGGCGGAAATCGCCGGCCTGGTGATGAGCCGGGTTGCTGACCAGCACCAGATGCGCCAGGCCCTCGCGCGGGCGGCGCAGGTTGGCGAAGTCGTAGTCAGTCCAGATATCGCCGTTGACCACCAGGAAGGGCTCCTCGCCCAGCAGCGGCAGCGCCTTGAAGATGCCCCCGCCGGTCTCCAGCGGCTCACCCTCGGCCGAGTAGGCGATGCGCAGGCCGAAGCGGCTACCGTCGCCCAGGTAATCCTCGATCTGCTGACCGAGCCAGGCATGGTTGACCACCAGCTCGGTGAAACCGGCGGCGGCCAGGGCGCGCACATGAAACTCGATCAGCGGCGTGCCGGCGGCCCGCACCAGCGGCTTGGGCGTATGCAGGGTCAGGGGGCGCAGGCGCTCACCCTTGCCCGCCGCCAGAATCATCGCCTTCATGCCGATTGAGCCTCACGTTGCGGCAGGCTGGCCAGCAGCTCGCCGAGCACGGCCAGCTCCGGCCGGCGCGCCAGCACCGTTTCTATATAAGCAAAGAAGCGCGGCACATCGGCCAGGTACTTCGGCTTGCCGTCGCGATGGCAGATGCGCGCGAAGATGCCGATCACCTTGAGGTGGCGCTGCACGCCCATCAGGTCGCTCATGCGCTGAAAATCGGCTAACTCGGCCGGCATCGCCAGGCCCGCCTCACGCGCCAGCTGCCAATAGCGCTGCAGCCAGACCTGCACGCGCGCTTCCGGCCAGCTGAGGAAGGCATCCTTGAACAGGCTGGTGACGTCGTAGCTGATGGGGCCGTGCACGGCGTCCTGGAAGTCGAGGATGCCCGGATTGGGCTCACTCAGCATCAGGTTGCGTGGCATGTAGTCGCGATGCACGAACACCCGCGGCTGGGCCTGGGCGCTATCGACCAACAGGTCGCAGACCCGTTGCCACTGGTCGCGCTGCACCTCGTTCAACTCGACGCCGAGATGACGCTGCAGGTACCAGTCGGGGAACAGCTGCAGCTCGCGGCGCAGCAGGGCATCGTCGTAGGGCGGCAGCGCCTCTGCACCTGGCATGCGCTGGAACCTCACCAGCGCCTGCAGAGCCTGCTCGAAAAGAGCATCGGCGTTGTCGGCATTCAGCACTTCCAGCCAGGTCTGCCGGCCCAGGTCGTCCAGCACCAGGAAGCCCCGCTCAAGGTCCTGAGCCAGGATGCGCGGCACATGCACACCGCTGTCTGCCAGCAACGCGGCGATGCGCACGAAGGGGCGGCAGTCTTCCTGGGGCGGCGGCGCATCCATCAGGATCAGGCTGCGGCCCTCGGCCTGCCAGCGGAAATAGCGACGGAAACTGGCGTCGCTACTGGCCGGCGTGAGGCTCGCCTGGGGCACCGCGCCCCAGCCTTCGCGCTCGAAAAGGGCGGGCAAACACTGTTCCAGCCAGCTCTGCAGGAGCTGGAGGCGTACATCTTGATCAGGCATTACAGGGGTCTCCGACGGCGCTAGCCGTTGCGCGGGTCATGCTTTATTATCCAGCATCTTTTTCAGCCCATCGAGAGGCGTGCGGCCCCCGCGGGTCGAAGGCGCGCAGGAAGCCCGGAAAAACAAGATGGCAGTAAAACTCCCCCTGTTCCGTAAAAAATTCCCGTTGCTGGTGACCGGCGGCTTGCTGGCCCTGCAACCCCTGGCCTCGCCTTTCGCCGTCGCTGCCGAGCAGTATGACTGCAGTGCCTCCGCCACCGGCGGTTGGGCTTGCACGCCAAAGAGCAACGCCGCCGTCGACCTGCCGCGTCCGCAGCACAGCGCCAATGCTGTCAGCTCCGCGCCGGCCGATGCCAAGTCCGTCGATGGCCAAGCCCAGGGCGAGCAGCCGGTACTGGTCACCGAGAGCGGTGGGCGCGCCCTGCAGAGCCGTAGCGCCGACTACAGCCACCTCGACTGGGTACCGCGCGAGCAGCTGACTGCCGCCCAGCTGGCGGAAGTCGGCCCCTACTGCGAGGGCTCCTACGTCGAGCCGCTGCGCCCGGGGATGAACGACGACACGCCGATGAACGAGTCGCCGACCTTCGTTTCGGCCAAAGCCTCGCGCTACGAGCAGGAAAAGGAAGCCGCTACCCTGGCCGGTGACGTGGTCCTGCGCCAGTCGAGCATGCAGATCGAGGCCGACGAGGCCACCCTGCACCAGGCCGAGAACCGCGGCGAGCTGAAAGGCAACGTGCGCATTCGCGACAACGGCATGCTGGTGGTCGGCGACCGCGCCGAGATCCAGCTGGACAACGGCGAGGCCAAGGTCGAGAACGCCGAATACGTGATTCACAAGGGCCACGTCCGCGGCAGCGCGCTTTACGCCAAGCGCGAAGAGAGCGCCGTCGTCCGCCTCAAGGACGGTACCTTCACCCGTTGCGAACCCGGCAGCAACGCCTGGCACCTGAAAGGCAACAACGTCAAGCTGGACCCCGCCACCGGCTTCGGCACCGCGACCAACGTAACCCTGCGGGTGAAAGACATTCCGGTCTTCTACACCCCGTACATCTATTTCCCGATCGATGATCGCCGCCAGTCCGGCTTCCTCGCCCCGGGCATCAGCACCTCGAGCGACACCGGTTTCTCGCTGTCGACGCCTTACTACTTCAACCTGGCGCCGAACTACGACGCCACCCTCTACCCGACCTACATGGCCAAGCGCGGCCTATTGCTGGAAGGCGAGTTCCGCTACCTGACCAAGAGCAGCGAAGGCCAGATCGGTGGCGCCTACCTGGATGACCAGGAAGACGAACGCAAGCTGCAGTCCGAGTACGAAGACCAGCGCTGGATGTACAACTGGCAGCACAAGCAGGGCCTCGACTCGCGCCTGCTGGCCGAAGTCGACTACACCGACATCAGCGATCCTTACTACTTCCAGGACCTCGACAGCGACCTGGAAAACCTGGAAACCCCAGACTTCCTCAATCAGCGCGGCACGCTCACCTACCGCGGCGACAGCTTCGTTGCCCGCTTGAACGCTCACGCCTATGCGCAGACCAGCGTCATCGATATCACGCCGTACGAGCGCCTGCCGCAGCTCACTCTGGATGGACAGCTGCCGTTCCAACCGGGCGGCCTGAATTTCTTCTATGGCAGCGAGTTCGTCCGCTTCGATCGCAACCTGCGCAGCGGCAACTTCATCGACGAAGACGGAAATGCCCAGCCCTGGTACGACAACTTTGTTAGCGGCATCGCCCGCTCGACGGGCGACCGCATCCATCTCGAGCCGGGCATGAGCCTGCCGATGGAAAACAGCTGGGGCTTCATCAAGCCGAGCCTGAAGTATGCCTACACGCAGTATGATCTGGACCTGGACTCCATCGGCAAATCCCAGCTGACGGGCAACTTCCAGGACTCTCCAGACCGCAGCGTACCGATCACCAGCATCGACAGCGGCCTGTACTTCGACCGGAATACCCAGCTGTTCGGCACCAACTTCCGCCAGACCCTGGAGCCGCGCGCATACTATCTGTATGTGCCGGAAGAGGATCAGGATGAGATCCCGGTGTTCGACACCGGCGAATACAGCTTCAATTATGCCTCGTTGTTCCGCGACAACCGCTTCTCTGGACGCGACCGCATCGGTGACGAGAACAAGCTGTCGCTGGGCGTGACCAGCCGCTGGATCGAAGACAACGGCTTCGAACGCCAGACCTTCAGCATCGGCCAGGCCATCTACTTCGCCGATCGCAAGGTGCAGATGCCGGGTATCGACTACCGTACCCGCGACGATGCGAAGTCCGATTTCTCGCCCTACGCGCTGGAGTACATGTACCGCTTCAACCGCGACTGGCGCCTGACCTCCGACTTCAACTGGGATGGCGAAACCCACCGCACCCGCTCCGGCAGCGTGATGTTCCACTACCAGCCGGAAGACAACCCGAACAAGGTAGTCAACGCCGGCTTCCGCTATCGCGACGACACCATTCGCTATGACCAGGCCAGTGGTACCTGGACCTATGGCAGCGACTTCGGCACTCCGGGCACCGCCAACTACATCAAGGACTACTACAAGATCGAGCAGCATGACGTCTCCGTCATCTGGCCGATGGTCCCGCAGTGGAACGTGATCGCCCGCTGGCAGCACGACTACGCACGCAACCGCACCCTGGAAGCCTTCGGCGGCTTCGAGTACGACAGCTGCTGCTGGAAACTGCGCCTGATCAACCGCTACTGGATCGACTACGACGAAACCAGTCTCAACCCGGACGTCAACGAAGAGCCGGATCGCGGCATCTTCCTGCAGGTCGTCCTCAAGGGGCTCGGCAATGTGCTGGGCGGCAAGACCGAAGGTTTCCTCGAGCAAGGCATTCAAGGTTATCGTGAACGTGAAGAACAAGCTTTCTGATTGCCTGCGCCCGCTGTTGCTGGGCGCAGTTCTCCTCGCCTCCGGCGCCCAGGCGCAGTTCCAGTCCCTCGATCGCGTGGTCGCCATCGTCGACAACGACGTGATCATGTACAGCCAGCTGGATCAGCGCCTGCGTGAAGTCGAGCAGAGCATCGCCAAGCGTGGCGGGCAGATGCCGCCCCAGGACGTGATGCAGCAACAGGTGCTGGAGCGCCTCATCGTCGAGAACCTGCAACTGCAGATCGGCGACCGCTCCGGCATCCGCATCACCGACGAGGAACTGAACCAGGCCATGGGCAGCATTGCCCAGCGTAACAACCTGACCCTGGATCAGTTCCGTGCCGCCCTGTCGCGTGACGGCCTGTCCTACGAGGAAGCCCGCGACCAGGTGCGTCGCGAGATGATCATCAGCCGCGTGCGTCAGCGCCGCGTAGCCGAGCGTATCCAGGTCACCGATCAGGAAGTGCAGAACTTCCTCGCCTCCGACCTCGGTCAGATGCAGCTGTCGGAAGACTACCGGCTGGCCAACATCCTGATTCCGGTGCCCGAGGCTTCTTCACCGGACGAAATCCGTGCGGCGGCGCAGAAAGTCTCCAGCATCTATGACCAGCTGCGCAGCGGCGCCGATTTCGCCCAGCTGGCGATCTCCAGCTCCGCCAGCGAGAACGCACTGGACGGTGGCGAGATCGGCTGGCGCCGGGCCGCCCAGCTGCCGCCGACCTTCGTCGAGCTGCTGCGCAGCCTGAACGTCGGCGACATCACCGAGCCGGTCCGCACCCCCAGCGGTTTCATGATCGTCAAACTGCTGGAAAAGCGTGGTGGCGATACTCAGGTTCGCGATGAAGTGCATGTGCGCCACATCCTGATCAAGCCCAACGAAGTCCGCAGCGAAGCGGAGACCCAGCGTCTGGTCGAACGTCTGTACGAGCGCATCATCGCTGGCGAAGACTTCGCCACCCTGGCCAAGAGCTTCTCCGAGGACCCGGGTTCCGCGCTCAATGGCGGCGACCTGAACTGGATCGACCCCAACACCCTGGTGCCGGAGTTCCGCGAAGTGATGGCCAAGACGCCCAGCGGCCAGCTCTCCAAGCCGTTCAGGAGCCCCTACGGCTGGCACGTCCTGGAAGTCATGGGCCGTCGCGCTACCGACAGCAGCGAGCAGTACCGCGAGCAGCAGGCCATGAATGCCCTGCGCAACCGCAAGTACGACGAGGAGCTGCAGGCCTGGCTGCGCCAGATCCGCGACGAGGCCTACGTCGAGATCAAACTCTGACGATTCGCAGCACCACCAGAGAGCCCGGCACCGCCGGGCTTTTTCTTGAGCGTAAAATAGCGCCCATCCGCCAGCCCGAAGAGATCGATCATGCTCGCATCCCGCCTGTTTGCCCTGACCCCCGGTGAGCCGGCCGGTATCGGCCCGGATCTTTGCCTGTTGCGGGCGCGCGAGGCCCAGCCTCAGGTGCTGGTGGCGGTGGCCAGCCGCCAACTACTGGCCGAGCGCGCCGCACAGCTGGGCCTGCACATCGAGCTGCACGATGTCGGCCCCGGCCACTGGCCACACGCCCCCGCGCCGGCCGGCAGCCTGTATGTCTGGGACACCCCGTTGGCCGCCCCGGTGGTTGCCGGACAGCTGGACCGCAGCAACGCCGACTATGTACTGCAGACTCTCACCCGCGCCGGCCAGGGCTGCATCGACGGCACCTTCGCCGGGATGATCACCGCGCCGGTGCACAAGGGCGTGATCAACGAGGCCGGCATCCCCTTCTCCGGCCATACCGAGTTTCTCGCCGAGCTGACCGCCACCGAGCAGGTGGTGATGATGCTGGCGACCCGTGGCCTGCGCGTGGCCCTGGTGACCACTCACCTGCCCCTGCGCGACGTCGCCGACGCCATCACTGCCGAGCGCCTGGCGCGCGTCAGCCGCATCCTGCATGCCGACCTGGTGGAGAAGTTCGGCATCGCTGCCCCGCGCATCCTGGTCTGTGGCCTCAACCCGCACGCCGGCGAAGGTGGCCATCTGGGCCGCGAGGAAATCGAGGTGATCGAGCCGACCCTGGCGTGCCTGCGCGGCGAGGGCCTGAACCTGATCGGACCGCTGCCGGCCGACACCCTGTTCACCCCCAAGCACCTCGACCACTGCGACGCGGTATTGGCGATGTACCACGACCAGGGCCTGCCGGTGCTCAAGTACAAGGGCTTCGGTGCGGCGGTCAATGTCACCCTGGGTCTGCCGATCATCCGCACCTCGGTCGACCACGGCACCGCCCTGGACCTGGCAGGCAGCGGTCAGGTGGATACCGGCAGCCTGCAGGTGGCCCTGGAAACCGCCTATCAGATGGCCGCGGCACGTCGCTGATCGCAGACCCAAGGCTTTTCTCGCGCGGGTTGTGGCGCGGGAGGCTTAGAGCCTGGCCGCTTGGCTGCTAAACTGCCGCTCTTTGCATTGTGCTTTGAGCTTGTGGCTTGAAGCTTGGAGCCGTACCCATGTCCGAATACCAACACCGCGCGCGCAAGCGCTTCGGCCAGAACTTCCTGCACGACGCCGGGGTCATCCACCGCATCCTGCGCGCCATCCATGCCAGGGAAGGCGAGCGCCTGCTGGAGATCGGTCCTGGCCAGGGCGCGCTGACCGAAGGTCTGCTGGGCAGCGGCGCGCAGCTCGACGTGATCGAACTGGACCTCGACCTGATCCCCATCCTGCAGGCCAAGTTCGGTGGCAACCCCAACTTCCGCCTCAACCAGGGCGACGCCCTGAAGTTCGACTTCACCCGCCTGCAGGCCGCGCCGCACAGCCTGCGAGTGGTCGGCAACCTGCCGTACAACATCTCGACGCCGCTGATCTTCCACCTGCTGGACAACGCGCCGCTGATCCGCG
The DNA here is from genome assembly GCF_048595745.1 of Pseudomonas stagnisoli. Classification (NCBI taxonomy): domain Bacteria; kingdom Pseudomonadati; phylum Pseudomonadota; class Gammaproteobacteria; order Pseudomonadales; family Pseudomonadaceae; genus Pseudomonas; species Pseudomonas stagnisoli. Next base: position 646,995 of record NZ_CP184361.1, on the reverse strand, counting down.
ACATGCACTTCATGCTGCAGAAAGAGGTAGTGGAGCGCCTGGCCGCCGAGCCGGGTGGTGGCGACTGGGGCCGCCTGTCGATCATGGTGCAGTATCACTGCCGGGTGGAGCATCTGTTCAATGTCGGGCCAGGCGCTTTCAATCCGCCGCCCAAGGTCGATTCGGCCATCGTTCGCCTGGTGCCGCACGAAGTGCTGCCGCACCCGGCCAAGGATCATCGCCTGCTCGAGCGCCTGGTACGCGAGGCCTTCAACATGCGCCGCAAAACCCTGCGCAACACGCTCAAGCAGCTGCTGCCGGCCGAGGCCATCGAGGCCGCCGGCGTGGATGGCGGCTTGCGCCCGGAACAGCTCGACCTGGCTGCCTTCGTGCGCCTGGCCGATCAGCTGGCCGCACGCCAGAGCGCCGAACAAGCGGACTAAACTGCCCTTCCAGCCTGTCGAGTTTTCCCAGATGGCCGACCCGCGTTACCAGATCGACGTCAGCGTCGAAACCCGCTACCTGCCGGAGCAATCGACCCCGGAGCAGAACCGCTACGCCTTCGCCTACACCGTGACCATCCACAACGCCGGCAGCGAGGCAGCCAAGCTGCTCAGCCGGCACTGGATCATCACCGACGGCGACGGCCGTGTGCAGGAGGTGCGCGGCGCCGGCGTGGTCGGCCAGCAGCCGCACCTGCAGCCGGGTGAGCGCCACACCTACAGCAGCGGCACCGTGATGGCGACCAAGGTCGGCAACATGCACGGCAGCTACCAGATGCTCGCCGACGATGGCAAACGCTTCGATGCGACCATCGCGCCCTTCCGCCTGGCCGTACCGGGGGCCCTGCACTGATGGCGACCTATGCCGTCGGCGACCTGCAGGGCTGCCTGCAGCCACTGCAGTGCCTGCTCGAACGCGTCGCCTTCGACCCAGCACGGGACAAACTCTGGCTGGTCGGCGATCTGGTCAACCGTGGCCCACAGTCGCTGGAAACCCTGCGCTTTCTGTTCGCCATGCGCGAGGCACTGGTCTGCGTGCTCGGCAACCACGACCTGCACCTGCTGGCGGCGGCGCACAATGTCGAGCGGCTGAAGAAGCACGACACCCTGCAGGAAATCCTCGACGCGCCGGACCGCGCCGACCTCCTCGAGTGGCTGCGCCAGCAGAAGCTGATGCACTACGACGAGCAGCGCGACATCGCCCTGGTGCATGCCGGCATCGCGCCGCAGTGGACGCTGAAGAAGGCGCTCAAGCGCGCCGCCGAAGTCGAGGAAGTGCTGCGTGACGACGCCCGCCTGCCGCTGTTCCTCGACGGCATGTACGGCAACGAACCGGCCTGCTGGGACGGCGACCTGCACGGTGTCACCCGCCTGCGGGTGATCACCAACTACTTCACACGCATGCGCTTCTGCACCGAGGACGGCACCCTCGATCTGAAGAGCAAGGAAGGCGTTGGCACTGCCCCGCCTGGCTATGCCCCCTGGTTCAGCTGGCCCTCGCGCAAGACCCGCGGGCAGAAGATCATCTTCGGCCACTGGGCAGCGCTGGAAGGCCACTGCGACGAACCCGGCCTGCACGCCTTGGACAGCGGCTGCGTGTGGGGCGGCGCCATGACCCTGATGAATATCGACAGCGGCGAGAAACACCGCTGCGACTGCAAGGAGATCGCCCGATGAGCGAATTCAAACGCATTGCCCCGGAACAGGCACAGGCCCTGCGCGAGCAGGGTGCCGTGGTCGTGGATATCCGCGACCCGCAGAGCTTCGCCAGCGGCCATATCAGTGGCTCCAGCCATCTCGACAACCACAGCCTGGCGGACTTCATCGCCAAGGCCGACTTCGATCACCCGCTGATCGTCACCTGCTATCACGGCAACTCCAGCCAGAGCGCCGCCGCCTACCTGGCACACCAGGGCTTTGCCGAGGTCTACAGCCTGGACGGCGGCTTCGAGCTGTGGCGCAGCCAATACCCGGATCAGGTATCGCGCAGCGAGCTCGAATAAAAAATCCGGCGCGGCGCAAAGCCGCGCCAGCCGTAGCCTGCCGACGAACGGCAACACCTTGTCACCCTCTCGCCACACTTGACGCCGGCGAAACCGAACTACGCTTAAGACGAGGCCATCCAGAAGGGAGAGCCGGCACACCGGTTCCGGGCCATCGGTAGCGTCTTTGTCGTGTTCAGGGGGATGTTCAACGGCCGACCCGCCGTCCTCCCGCGCACCCGCCCGAATGCCCCGCGCCGGCTCCACGCAAGCGAGCGAGGTGCAGTCATGAGTATATTCAGCCACTTCCAGCAACGTTTCGAGGCGACTCGGCAGGAAGAATATTCCCTGCAGGAATATCTGGAGCTGTGCAAGACCGACCGCAGCGCCTATGCCACCGCAGCCGAACGCATGCTGATGGCCATAGGTTCGCCCGAGCTGCTCGACACCTCGGCCGACCCACGGCTGTCGCGAATCTTCTCCAACAAGGTGATCCGTCGTTATCCCGCCTTCGCCGACTTCCACGGCATGGAAGAGTGCATCGACCAGATCGTCTCCTACTTCCGCCATGCCGCCCAAGGCCTGGAGGAGAAGAAGCAGATCCTCTATCTGCTGGGTCCGGTGGGCGGCGGCAAGTCCTCGCTGGCCGAGAAGCTCAAGCAGCTGATGGAACACATCCCCTTCTATGCCATCAAGGGCTCGCCGGTGTTCGAGTCGCCGCTCGGCCTGTTCAACGCCGACGAGGACGGCAAGATCCTCGAAGAGGAGTACGGCATCCCGCAGCGCTACCTGCGCTCGATCATGTCGCCCTGGGCGACCAAGCGCCTCAACGAATTCGGCGGCGACATCAGCAAGTTCCGCGTGGTCAAGCTGCACCCCTCGATCCTCAACCAGATCGCCATCGCCAAGACCGAGCCGGGCGACGAGAACAACCAGGACATCTCCGCCCTGGTCGGCAAGGTGGATATCCGCAAGCTCGAGGAATACCCGCAGAACGACGCCGACGCCTACAGCTACTCGGGCGCACTGTGCCGGGCCAACCAGGGCCTGATGGAGTTCGTCGAGATGTTCAAGGCACCGATCAAGGTGCTGCACCCGCTGCTGACGGCCACCCAGGAGGGCAACTACAACAGCACCGAGGGCCTTGGCGGCCTGCCCTACAGCGGCATCATCCTGGCCCACTCCAATGAGTCGGAGTGGCACAGCTTCCGCAACAACAAGAACAACGAAGCGTTCATCGACCGTATCTACATCGTCAAGGTGCCCTACTGCCTACGCGTCACCGACGAGGTGCGCATCTACGACAAGCTGCTGATCAACAGCTCGCTGGCCAACGCCCACTGCGCACCGGACACCCTGAAGATGCTGGCGCAGTTCTCCGTACTGAGCCGCCTGAAGGAGCCGGAGAACTCCAACATCTACTCGAAGATGCGCGTCTACGATGGCGAGAACCTCAAGGATACCGATCCCAAGGCCAAGTCGATCCAGGAATACCGCGACAGCGCCGGCGTCGACGAGGGCATGAACGGCCTGTCGACCCGCTTCGCCTTCAAGATCCTGTCCAAGGTGTTCAACTTCGACCCGCACGAGATCGCCGCCAACCCCGTACACCTGTTGTACGTGCTGGAACAGCAGATCGAGCAGGAGCAGTTCCCCGCCGAAATGCGCGAGCGCTACCTGCGCTACATCAAGGAGTACCTGGCGCCGCGCTACATCGAGTTCATCGGCAAGGAAATCCAGACCGCCTACCTGGAGTCCTACAGCGAGTACGGGCAGAACATCTTCGACCGCTATGTGCTGTACGCCGACTTCTGGATCCAGGACCAGGAATACCGCGACCCGGAAACCGGCGAGATTCTCAATCGAGTGGCCCTCAACGAGGAGCTGGAGAAGATCGAGAAACCGGCCGGCATCAGCAACCCGAAGGACTTCCGCAACGAGATCGTCAACTTCGTGCTGCGCGCCCGTGCCAACAACAACGGCAAGAACCCCACCTGGCTCAGCTACGAGAAGCTGAGGGTGGTCATCGAGAAGAAGATGTTCTCCAACACCGAGGACCTGCTGCCGGTCATCAGCTTCAACGCCAAGGCCAGCAAGGAGGATCAGCAGAAGCACAACGACTTCGTCAAACGCATGGTCGAGCGCGGCTACACCGAGAAGCAGGTGCGCCTGCTGTCGGAATGGTACCTGCGGGTGCGCAAGTCGCAGTAGTCTGCCATCGGCGTCGCGGCAAGACCGCGGCGCCGGTCGCCGCGCGTCCGCAAGGGCGAGCGTGCCATGAACCTGCTCGCCGGCTCGCTGCCGGGGGCGGGTTCTAAGGAGAAGTCATGAGCTATGTGATCGACCGGCGCCTGAACGGCAAGAACAAGAGCACGGTAAACCGCCAGCGCTTCCTGCGGCGCTACCGTGAGCACATCAAGAAGGCCGTCGAAGAGGCGGTCAGTCGGCGCTCCATCACCGACATGGAGCACGGCGAGCAGATCAGCATTCCCGGCCGCGACATCGATGAGCCAGTATTGCATCACGGCCGCGGCGGTCGGCAGACCGTCGTCCATCCCGGCAACAAGGAGTTCAACGCCGGCGACCATGTGCAACGCCCGCAAGGTGGTGGCGGTGGCCGGGGTTCCGGCAAGGCGAGCAACTCCGGCGAAGGCATGGACGAGTTCGTGTTCCAGATCACCCAGGAGGAATTCCTCGACTTCATGTTCGAGGACCTGGAGCTGCCCAACCTGATCAAGCGCCACCTAACCGGCACCGACACCTTCAAGACGGTGCGTGCCGGCATCAGCAACGAGGGCAACCCCTCGCGCATCAATATCGTCCGTACCCTGCGTTCGGCCCATGCCCGCCGCATCGCCCTGTCCGGCTCCAGCCGCGCCAAGCTGCGCGAGGCCAAGGCCGAGCTGGAGCGCCTGCGCCGCGAGGAGCCGGACAACTTCGGCGACATTCAGACGGTGGAAGCGGAGATCGAGCGCCTGAGTGCGCGCATCCACCGCGTGCCGTTCCTCGATACCTTCGACCTCAAGTACAACCTGCTGGTGAAGCAGCCCAACCCCAGCTCCAAGGCGGTTATGTTCTGCCTGATGGACGTCTCCGGCTCCATGACCCAGGCCACCAAGGACATCGCCAAGCGCTTCTTCATCCTGCTCTACCTGTTCCTCAAGCGGAACTACGAACGCATCGAGGTGGTGTTCATCCGCCACCACACCAGCGCCAAAGAAGTCGACGAAGAGGAGTTCTTCTATTCCCGGGAAACCGGCGGCACCATCGTCTCCAGTGCGCTCAAGCTGATGCAGGAGATCATGGCCGAGCGCTACCCGGTCAACGAATGGAACATCTACGGCGCCCAGGCTTCCGACGGGGACAACTGGAACGACGACTCGCCGGTCTGCCGCGACATCCTGATCAACCAGATCATGCCGTTCATGCAGTACTTCACCTACGTCGAGATCACCCCGCGCGAGCATCAGGCGCTGTGGTACGAGTATGAACAGGTCAGCGAGACCTTCCCCTCCTCCTTCGCCCAGCAGCAGCTGGTTTCCGCCGCCGACATCTACCCGGTGTTCCGCGAGCTGTTCCAGCGCCGCATGGTCACCTGAGGAACGCCCCATGAGCGCCAGACGCCAGCCCCTCTCCACCGGCTCGGAATGGACCTTCGACCTGATCCGCCAGTACGACAAGGAGATCGCGCGCATCGCCGAGCGCTATGCGCTGGACACCTACCCCAACCAGATCGAGGTAATCACCGCCGAGCAGATGATGGACGCCTACGCCTCGGTCGGCATGCCGCTGGGTTATCACCACTGGTCCTATGGCAAGCACTTCCTGGCCACCGAGAAAGGCTACTCGCGCGGGCAGATGGGCCTGGCCTACGAGATCGTGATCAACTCCGACCCCTGCATCGCCTACCTGATGGAAGAGAACACCATGTGCATGCAGGCCCTGGTGATCGCCCATGCCTGCTACGGCCACAACAGCTTCTTCAAGGGCAACTACCTGTTCCGCACCTGGACCGACGCCAGCTCGATCATCGACTACCTGGTGTTCGCCAAGCAGTACATCATGCAGTGCGAGGAGCGCCACGGCATCGACGCCGTGGAAGAGCTGCTCGACTCCTGCCACGCCCTGATGAACTACGGCGTGGACCGCTACAAGCGCCCCTACCCGATCTCCGCCGAAGAAGAACGGCGCCGCCAGAAGGAGCGCGAGGAGCACCTGCAGAAGCAGATCAACGACCTCTGGCGCACCATCCCCAAGAGCGCCAGCAAGGGCCACGATCAGGACAGCAAGCGCTGGCCGGCCGAGCCGCAGGAAAACATCCTGTACTTCCTGGAGAAGCACGCGCCGCTGCTGGAGCCCTGGCAGCGCGAGGTGATCCGCATCGTGCGCAAGATCGCCCAGTACTTCTATCCGCAGCGCCAGACCCAGGTGATGAACGAGGGCTGGGCGACCTTCTGGCACTACACCCTGATGAACGACCTGTACGATGAAGGCCTGGTCACCGAAGGCTTCATGATGGAGTTCCTGCAGTCACACACCGGGGTCATCTACCAGCCCGGCTTCGACAGCCCCTACTACAGCGGCATCAACCCCTACACCCTGGGTTTCGCCATCTACAGCGATCTGCGTCGCATGTGCGAACACCCCACCGAGGAGGACAAGCGCTGGTTCCCGGACATCGCCGGCAGCGACTGGCTGAGCACCCTCAAGTTCGCCATGGCCAACTTCAAGGACGAGAGCTTCATTCTGCAGTTCCTCTCGCCCAAGGTGATCCGCGACCTCAAGCTGTTCAGCGTGCTCGACGACGACCAGAAGGACGACCTGCTGATTCCCGCCATCCACGACGAGCCCGGTTACCGGCAGATCCGCGAGACCCTGGCCGCCCAGTACAACCTGGGCAACCGCGAGCCCAACGTGCAGATCTGGAGCGTGGATCGCCGCGGTGATCGCTCTCTGACCCTGCGCCACTTCCAGCACGATCGCAAACCGCTGGGCGACTCGACCCAGGAAGTGCTCAAGCACCTGCACCGCCTGTGGGGCTTCGACATCCACCTGGAAAGCCTGCGCGGCGATCAGATCGTCGGCGTCCAGCACGTGCCGCCGCGCAGCGAGCACAGCGAGGACAACGACTACCCGCGTCTGGACCTGGTGATTCCGCCCATCTGACGGCCGGATGAGCGCCTCGCCCGGCGCTTTTCGCTTATCCTCCGCGGCAACGGAGGACTTCATTCATGCAGATCTACAAAGTCGGCGGCGCCGTGCGCGACCGCCTGCTCGGCCGGCCCGTCAGCGATATCGACTGGGTGGTGGTCGGCGCCAGCGCCGAAGCCATGCAGGCCCAGGGCTTTCGCCCGGTGGGCGCCGACTTCCCGGTTTTTCTGCATCCCGACAGCGGCGAGGAATACGCCCTCGCCCGCACCGAGCGCAAAACCGGCCAAGGTTATGGCGGCTTCACCTTCCACGCCAGCCCGGAAGTGACGCTGGAAGAAGACCTGATCCGCCGCGACCTGACCATCAATGCCATGGCCGAGGACGATCAGGGCCATATCACCGACCCCTACGGCGGCCAGCGTGACCTTGAAGCGCGCCTCCTGCGCCATGTCTCCCCGGCCTTCGCCGAGGACCCGCTGCGCGTGCTGCGCGTCGCCCGTTTCGCCGCGCGCTACGCACCGCTGGGCTTCAGCGTGGCGCCGGAAACCCTGGCGCTGATGCGTCAGCTCGCCGAATCCGGCGAACTGCGCGCGCTCACCGCGGAACGCAGCTGGAAGGAAATCTCCCGCGCGCTGATGGAGCCGCGCCCCGATGTCTTCATCCAGGTGCTGCGCGACTGCGGCGCCCTGGCCGAGCTGCTGCCGGAACTCGATGCCCTGTTCGGCATCCCGCAGACGGCAGCCCATCACCCCGAGGTGGACACCGGCGTGCACTGCCTGATGGTGCTGCAGCAGTGCGCCCGGCATGAGCAGCCGCTGAGCGTGCGCTGGGCCTGCCTGCTGCATGACCTGGGCAAGGGCCGTACGCCGCCGGCCGAATGGCCACGCCACATCGCCCACGAACATCGCGGGCTCAAGCTGATCGACGCGGTCAACCAGCGCTGCAAGGCACCGCGCGACTGCGCCGAACTGGCCCTGCTGGTCGGCGAGTACCACACCCACGGTCATCGTGCCCTGGAGCTGCGCGCCAACACCCTGCTGGAGTTGCTGCAGAGCTTCGACGTCTACCGCCGGCCGCAGCGCTTCGAGGAGTTCATCGCCGCCTGCGAAATGGACGCGCGTGGCCGTCTGGGCCTGGAGGAACGCGCCTACCCGCAGGCCGAGTACCTACGCGGCGCCATGCAGGCAGCTCGTGCGGTGCACGTGCAGCCCCTGCTGGAGCGCGGCCTGAAGGGCGCAGAGCTGGGCGAAGCGCTGAAGGGCGAACGCCTGCAAGCCCTCAGGCACTACAAGGAAAGCGCACAGCAGGCGTAGCCCGACAGCCGGCGCGCTAGGACGGCGTCGGATAGGCCTGCAGCAGCGCGGCCGGCGTCAGCTCCACGCCGCGCCAGGCGAAAGGCACCGGCCACAGCTGCTGGTCGATCTGCGCCGTTGCCCAGAGCTCGGCGAAGGGTTTGTCGGCCACGGGGTGCACCGCCTCCGGCGCCAGCAGCGCCAGCGGCCAGAGCACGAAGGCATTCTTCAGAATCTCCGCCCGCGGCAGTTCCAGGCCATCGAAGCTGCCGACCAAGCCGTCGTACAGCAGCACGTCGATATCCAGCGGCAGCCCCTTGCGCTCGGGCGCGTAGCGGCCGTTGTCGGCTTCGATGAACTTGAGGCGGCGATCCAGCTCATGCAGGGACAGCTCGGTGCACCCGCTGACCACCAGGTTGTAGAAGTTGCCGCTCTTGATGCCGACCGGACGGCTCTCGAACACCGGCGAGCAACGCAGGTCGTGGACGAACTCGGCGAGGGCGTCGAGCCCGGCGACCAGGCGCTGCTCGCGCTCGATATTGCTCCCCAGCCCCAGGAAGATCGGTGTCATGGCCGGCTGCGCTCGATTTCCACGCCCACGGCGCGCGCCGCCGGGTTGGCGCCGGGCTTGGTGACCCGCAGGCGCAGCCAGGGTGCGCCGAAGTGTGCCAGCAGCTCGGCGGCCAGGCGCTCGGCAAAGGTCTCCACCAGCTCGAACTGAGCGGCGCGGGCGAAGGCCTGCACATGCTGGTTCACCGCCGCGTAGTCGAGGGCCTGGCTCAGGTCGTCAGTGGCAGCGGCCGGGCGAATGTCCCAGGCAAACGTCAGGTCCAGGCGCAGGCACTGGCGAATGCCGCGCTCCCAGTCGTACGCCCCGATCAGGGTGTCGACTTCCAGACCCTCGATGAAAACCTTGTCCAAACCTCGTCTCCGCTGCACGACAAGACACGGGTCTCGCCGCTAGAATCGGGGCTCACTCGCCCCGGAATGGATACCATGTTCTGGCTGCTGGCACTGCTCGCCTACCTGCTCGGCTCGCTGTCCTTCGCCATCCTGCTCAGCCGCCTGAGCGGCGGCCCCGATCCGCGCGCCAGCGGCTCGGGCAACCCCGGCGCCACCAACATGCTGCGCGTCGCCGGCAAGAAGCTGGCCGTGCTGACCCTGCTGGGCGACCTGCTCAAGGGCCTGCTGCCCGTGCTGGTCGCCCACCTGCTCGGCCTCGATGTCCAACAACAGGCCTGGATCGGCCTCGCCGCCGTGATCGGCCATCTCTACCCGGTCTACTTCCGCTTCCGGGGCGGCAAGGGCGTCGCCACGGCGGCCGGCATGCTGCTCGGCCTCTATCCGCCGGCGGCCCTACTGGCCCTGGCGAGCTGGGCGCTGACCTTCTACCTGACCCGCACCAGTTCCCTCGCCTCGCTGATCGCCACACCGCTGACGCTGCCCCTGCTGGCCTGGCAGCAGCCGGCGGCGCTGCTGCCGATGTGCGTGCTGACCGGGCTGATCGTCTGGCGTCATCGCGGCAATCTACGCGACCTCATGGCCGGACGCGAACGGCATTTCTAATGGCCGGCCTGAGCCAAACTCATATGGCCGGCAGCTGCTCCATCGGCCAGCGCGCCTGTACCCTGATCTCCGGCCCCTCGTGCTGGCCGGCCAGCAACCGCTGGCAGCCGGCATAGGCGATCATCGCGCCATTGTCGGTGCAGAAACGCGGGCGGGCGTAGAACACCTGGCCCTTGAGCCCGGACAGCATGCTTTCCAGGGACTGGCGCAGAGCCTGGTTGGCACTCACACCGCCGGCGATCACCAGGCTGTTCAGCCCGGTCTGCTTGAGCGCGCGCTTGCATTTGATGGTCAGCGTATCGACCACCGCATCCTGGAAGGCGCGGGCAATGTCGGCGCGGGTCTGCTCGCTGGCATCGCCGGCGTCGCGGCACTGCTGCCAGGTGTTCAGGGTGAACGTCTTCAGGCCGCTGAAACTGAAATCCAGGCCAGGCCTGTCGGTCATCGGCCGCGGGAAGGTGAAGCGTCCCGGCGTACCACTTTCCGCCAAACGGGCGATCTCCGGCCCGCCCGGGTAACGCAGCCCCATCAGCTTGGCGGTCTTGTCGAAAGCCTCGCCGGCAGCATCGTCTACCGACTCACCAAGCAACTGATAACGACCGATGCCGTCGACCCGCACCAGCTGGGTATGCCCCCCGGAAACGAGCAAGGCGACGAACGGAAAGGCCGGCGGCTGCTCTTCCAACATCGGCGCCAGCAGGTGCCCTTCCATATGATGCACCCCCACGGCCGGAATGCCCCAGGCGAACGCCAGGGCCTGAGCGCAGGCGGCGCCGACCAGCAGCGCGCCAACCAGCCCGGGGCCGGAGGTGTAGGCGATGGCCTCGATCTGCTCGCGGCTGGCACCGGCCTCATCCAGCACCTGGCGGATCAGCGGCAGCATGCGTTTGACGTGGTCGCGCGAAGCGAGCTCCGGCACGACACCGCCGTAGACGCGATGCAGATCGATCTGACTGAACAGCGCATCGGCCAGCAGGCCGCGCTCGCTGTCGTAGAGCGCGACGCCGGTCTCGTCGCAGGAGGTTTCCAGGCCCAGCACTAGCATGGGGGACCTTCAACACTGGCTATAAAAGGAGGCGCGCATGATAATCGCCGCCCCCTGGCCCGGCCAGCGCTTTTCGATCAGAGGCTTTGCATTCCGCGGCGCGAGGCGTTAATATCCGCAGCCCTTGAAAACCGACGTATTCCCGTGCCCTTGCCGGATCGCGTCGTCCATTCGGTAAAACAGTGAAGGTACGACCTGGATGCCAGCCGTCAAAGTTAAAGAGAACGAACCCTTCGACGTAGCTCTGCGTCGTTTCAAGCGCTCCTGCGAAAAAGCCGGTGTTCTGGCTGAAGTCCGCAGCCGCGAGTTCTACGAAAAGCCGACCACCGAGCGCAAGCGCAAGGCTGCTGCCGCTGTTAAGCGTCACGCCAAGAAAGTGCAGCGCGAGCAGCGTCGCCGCGAGCGCCTGTACTGAGTTATCAGTCGCGCCGCTAAAGGCTTGCGCACAGCCCGGCTCCGGCCGGGCTTTGCATTTCTGACTCCGCGTCGCCGTCCGGCGATGATCGGAGTTTTTTCGTTTATGCTGCCGCCTTTCTTCTTCCACGCTGACGAGCCATGGCCGGTCTGATTCCGCAGTCCTTCATCGATGACCTGCTCAACCGCACCGACATTGTCGAGGTGGTGAGTTCGCGCATCCAGCTGAAGAAGGCCGGCAAGAACTACACCGCCTGCTGCCCGTTCCACAAGGAGAAGACCCCCTCCTTCAGCGTCAGCCCGGACAAACAGTTCTACTACTGCTTCGGCTGCGGCGCCGGCGGCAACGCCCTCGGCTTCATCATGGATCACGACAGCCTGGACTTCCCCCAGGCCGTCGAGGATCTGGCCAAGCGCGCCGGCATGGACATCCCACGCGAGGAAGGCGGCCGCGGCCGCACCCCGCGCCAGCCGGTCGACTCACCTCTGTACCCGCTGCTGACGGCTGCCGCCGACTACTACCGCCAGGCCCTGAAGAGCCATCCGACGCGCAAGGCGGCCGTGGACTACCTCAAGGGCCGCGGCCTGACCGGCGAGATTGCCCGCGACTTCGGCCTGGGCTTCGCCCCGCCGGGCTGGGACAACCTGCACAAGCACATGGCCGGCGACAAGCTGCAGCAGAAGGCCATGATCGACGCCGGCCTGCTGATCGAGAACGCCGAGAACGGCCGCATCTACGACCGCTTCCGCGACCGCGTGATGTTCCCCATCCGCGACAGCCGCGGCCGCGTCATCGCTTTCGGCGGCCGCGTGCTCGGCGACGACAAGCCGAAGTACCTCAACTCCCCCGAAACCCCCGTGTTCCACAAGGGGCAGGAGTTGTACGGCCTGTACGAGGCGCGCAAGAACAATCGCGACCTCGACGAGATCATGGTGGTCGAGGGCTACATGGACGTCATCGCCCTGGCCCAGCAGGGCTTGCGCAACGCGGTAGCCACCCTTGGCACGGCGACCAGCGAGGAGCACCTAAAGCGCCTGTTCCGCCTGGTGCCCAGCGTGCTGTTCTGCTTCGACGGCGACGCCGCCGGGCGCAAGGCGGCCTGGCGCGCCCTGGAAGCCACCCTGCCCAACCTGCAGGACGGCCGCCGTGCACGCTTCCTGTTCCTGCCCGAAGGCGAAGACCCGGACACCCTGGTACGCAGCGAGGGCACCGATGCCTTCCGCGCGCGCATCAACCAGCACGCCCAGCCGCTGGCCGACTACTTCTTCCAGCAGCTCAGCGAAGAAGCCGACCCACGCTCGCTGGAAGGCAAGGCGCACCTGGTAACCCTGGCCGCACCCCTGATCGACAAGATCCCCGGCAACCACCTGCGCGCCCTGATGCGCCAGCGCCTGTCGGAAATCACTGGTCTCTCCGGCGAAATGCTGCAGCAGGTCGCCCAGAGCGCCCCCGCCACGCCCGCCGCATCGACCGGCAGCCATGAGCCGCCAGCGGATTATGGCCATTACTACGACGCCCAACCCGAGTACGGCGATGTTGCCGACTACGCCAACCATATCGAGCCGCCGGCCGAAGCCTACGAGCAGAAGAAGCCCTGGCAAAAAGGCGAGGGCAAATCCTGGAAGAAGGATAGCGAATGGAAAAAGGGCGGCGACTGGAAGAAGGGCGGACGCGATAGCGCACCGCCGCGCAAGCCGGTGCATGTCGAATCGCCGACCCTGACCGCCCTGCGCACCCTGCTGCACCACCCACAACTGGCGCAGAAGGTCGAGGATGTCAGCCATTTCGCCGACGAAGACGACACCTACGCCCAGCTGCTCGTCGCCCTGGTCGGCACCCTGCAGAAAAGCCCCAGACTGCGCTCGCTGCAGCTGATCGCCCGCTGGCACGGCACCGAACAGGGCCGCCTGCTACGCGCCCTGGCCGAGAAGGAGTGGCTGATCGAAGGCGACAATCTTGAACAGCAGTTCTTCGACACCATTACTACACTTGCCAATGGCCAACTGAAAAAGCGCCGTGACCAGCTACTGCGCAGCGTCATGCACAAGAGCCCCAGCGAACTAAGTGACGAGGAGAAAGCTCTATTGAGAGAGCACTTCAGCCACGCCACCACACCCGATAGCAAGAGCCCAACTGGCGCCTGACGCACCGAATCAGGTATAATCCTCGGCTTATTTTCAGCCCGCCAAGACCTTCAGTGGATAGGGTTTTATGTCCAAAGAACAGCAGTCACGCCTGAAAGAGTTGATCACCCGCGGTCGTGAGCAGGGTTACCTGACTTACGCCGAGGTCAACGACCACCTGCCGGAAGACATCTCCGATCCGGAACAGGTCGAAGACATCATCCGCATGATCAACGACATGGGCATCAACGTCTTCGAAAGTGCCCCGGATGCGGACGCCCTGTTGCTGGCCGAAGCCGACACCGACGAAGCCGCCGCCGAAGAAGCCGCAGCAGCCCTGGCCGCGGTAGAAACCGATATCGGCCGCACCACCGACCCGGTGCGCATGTACATGCGCGAAATGGGTACCGTTGAGCTGCTGACCCGCGAAGGCGAAATCGAAATCGCCAAGCGTATCGAGGAAGGCATCCGTGAGGTCATGGGGGCCATCTCCCTGTTCCCCGGTACCGTCGACAGCATCCTCGCCGAATACCAGCGTGTCACCAGTGAAGGCGGCCGCCTGTCCGACGTCCTCAGCGGCTACATCGACCCTGATGACGGCAGCCTGCCGGCCGAGGAAGTCGTGCCCGAGCTCAAGGAAGCCACGGCCGAAGCCAAGGACGACGAGGAAGAGGACGAGGAAGGCGACAGCGATTCCGACGACGAAGGCGACGGTGGCCCGGACCCGGAAGAAGCCGCCCGCCGCTTTGGCGCCGTTGCCGAGCAGCTGGACAAGACCCGCAAGGTCCTGAAAAAGCACGGCCGCGGCAGCAAGCAGGCCGAGAAGGAGCAGCAGGCCCTGGCCGAGCTGTTCATGCCGATCAAGCTGGTGCCCAAGCAGTTCGACGCCCTGGTCGAGCGCGTTCGCGGCTCGCTGGAACAGGTTCGCGCCCAGGAGCGCGCCATCATGCAGCTGTGCGTACGTGACGCGCGCATGCCTCGCGCCGACTTCCTCAAGCTGTTCCCCGGCAATGAAGTTGCCACCGACTGGGCTGCCGGCCTGGCCAAGGGCAAGGCCAAGTACGCCGAAGCCATCGGCAACCTGCTGGCCGACATCCAGCGCTGCCAGGAAAAGATGGCTGCCATCGAGGCCGACGCCGGCCTGGTGATCGCCGAGATCAAGGACATCAACCGCCGCATGTCCATCGGTGAAGCGAAAGCTCGCCGGGCGAAGAAGGAGATGGTCGAGGCCAACCTGCGTCTGGTGATCTCCATCGCCAAGAAGTACACCAACCGCGGCCTGCAGTTCCTCGACCTGATCCAGGAAGGCAACATCGGCCTGATGAAGGCGGTGGACAAGTTCGAATACCGCCGCGGCTACAAGTTCTCGACCTACGCCACCTGGTGGATCCGCCAGGCGATCACCCGCTCGATCGCCGACCAGGCGCGCACCATCCGTATTCCGGTGCACATGATCGAGACGATCAACAAGCTGAACCGTATCTCTCGCCAGATGCTTCAAGAGATGGGCCGCGAGCCGACTCCGGAAGAGCTGGGCGAGCGCATGGAAATGCCCGAGGACAAGATCCGCAAGGTCCTGAAGATCGCCAAAGAGCCGATTTCCATGGAGACGCCGATCGGCGACGACGAGGATTCGCACCTGGGCGACTTCATCGAGGACTCCACCATGCAGTCGCCGATCGAGGTGGCTACCGTGGAGAGCCTCAAGGAAGCCACTCGCGAAGTCCTGGCCGGGCTCACCGCCCGCGAGGCCAAGGTACTGCGCATGCGCTTCGGCATCGACATGAACACCGACCACACCCTCGAGGAAGTCGGCAAGCAGTTCGATGTCACCCGCGAGCGTATCCGCCAGATCGAAGCCAAGGCACTGCGCAAGCTGCGCCATCCGACGCGAAGCGAGCATCTGCGCTCCTTCCTCGACGAGTGATCACAAAACCCCGGCGCAAGCCGGGGTTTTTGTTTCTGCTACAGCTACACTTGCGTCATCTTCACGCTCTCGGAACTACCGCATGCCGCGCCTGCTGGCCATTCTCCTGTCGTGCCTGGCTTACTGGATGCAACCCGCGTCAGCCGTGGAGCTCAGCCCGGCAGAACAGCAATGGCTGGCTGAGCACCCACAGCTACGACTCGGCATTGACGCCTCCTGGGCCCCTTTCGAATTTCGCGACGAGCAGGGGCGCTACAGCGGCCTGAGCGCAGCCTACGTCGAACTGATCGAGAAGCGCCTGAACATCCGCATGGTGCCGGTGGAGCCTCGCCGCTGGAGCGAAGTACTGGCAGGCGCCAAAAGCGGGCAGCTCGATCTCCTGCCGGGCATCATGTCCACCCCCGAACGCCAACGCGACCTGGCCTTCACCCGCCCCTATCTCGACTTCCCGATCGTCATCCTGTCGCGCCGCGACGGCCCCCAGCCCATGCGCCTGAATGAACTGTACGGCCTCAAGATTGCGGTGGTGCAGGACTACGCCCCGCACGAACTGCTGCGCAACCGTCACCCGGATCTCAACCTGCTGCCACTCCCCAGCGTAGTGGCCGCTTTGCAGGCACTCGCCACAGGCCAGGCAGACGCCATGATCGGCGACCTCGCCTCAAGCGTCTGGAGCATGCGCCAGCTCAAGCTCAAAGACCTTCTGGTCAGCGGCGACACCCCCTATCGCTATCAGCTCGCCATGGCGGCGCCCAAAAGCCATGCACCGCTGATCAGCATCCTCGACAAGCTGTTCGCCGAACTCAGCGCCGAAGAAATCGCCACCCTGCAGGCGCCCTGGATAGGCAGCGTTCTCGACCAGCGCAGTACCTGGCAACGAGGAGCGCTGATCTACGGCCTGCCCGTGCTGCTCCTGGCCCTGCTGATCGTGGTGGCCGTCATGCGCGTGAATCGTCGCCTGCAACAGGAAGTGAACGAGCGCATGGCCCTTGAGAGTCGCCTGCGCGATAGCGAGCGACATTATCGCGGCATGGTCGAAAGCCTGAATGCGATTGCCTGGCAGATGCGCCTCTCGGACTACTGCTTCACCTACGTCTCCCCCCATGCCGAGAAGCTGCTCGGCTATCCCCTGGAGGACTGGCTGCAACCCGGCTTCTGGCAGCGCACCCTGCACCCCGAGGATGCCGCCCGCGCCGAATACTTCTGCGTCACGGAAAGTCAGGCCGGCCACGACCACAGCCTCGACTACCGGATGCTGGCAGCCGATGGCCGAGTGGTCTGGATACGTGACATCGTCACCCTGATCAACACCGAGGAAGGTACGGTACTGCGCGGCCTGATGATCGACATCAGCGAGGCCAAACGCATCGAGCAGGCCCAGCGCCTCTCGGAAGAGAAGTTCGAACTCGTGTTCCACAACTGCCCGGACATTCTGGTCATCGCACGCCGCAGCGATGGCGTGCTACTGACCGTCAACCGCACATTCGAGCAACAACTCGGGATTAGCGCACACGAGGCTATCGGCAGAACCGCCAGCGAACTGGGCATCTGGGGCACGCCCAGTATCGGCCCCATGGTGCTTGATCGCCTGCAAAGAGAAGCCCTCAACAACATCGAGATGCCCTTCAGCCGCCGCAATGGGGAGTTGTTCACGGGCCTGGTCTCGGCCCAGCACATCGACATCCACGACCAGCCTGCACTGGTAGTCGCCGTGCGCGACATTTCCGAACTCAAGCGCACGCAGCAGCAGCTCAGACTGTCGGAGGAAAAGTTCGCCAAAGCCTTCCACGCGTCACCGGATGGGCTGCTGATGACCCGCCTGCGTGACGGCATGATTCTCGAAGCCAACGAAGGCTTCTTCGATATCACGGGGCACGATAGCCGCGAGGTGATCGGCAACACCACGCTGGGCATCGGCCTGTGGGCAAATCCGGGCGACCGCGACACGATGATCACGCAGATACAAGCGAAGGGCTCGCTGCGCGACTTCCGCACCTGGATCAGCACGCACCACGGGCAACAGCGCCTGGCCGACCTCACCGTACAGTCGATCATCATCGACGAAGAACCTTGCATGCTGATCATCGCCCGCGACATCACCGAGCGCGAACACATGCAGGCACGTCTGCATCAGGCCGCCACGGTGTTCGAGAGCACCGCTGAAGGCGTGATGATCACCGACCTCAACCAGCGCATCACCGCAGTCAATCGTGCTTTCAGCACCATCACCGGCTACAGCGAGGCCGAGGCCCTGGGCCAGAGCCCGCGCCTGCTGTCGTCGGGCAAGCACGACAGCGCGTTCTATGCCGCCATGTGGCACCAACTGGCGGCGGAAGGCCACTGGCAGGGCGAGATCTACAACAAGCGCAAGAACGGCGAGCTGTATCCCGAGTGGCTGACCATCAGCGCCGTACGCGACCAGAGCGGGCAGATCACCCACTTCGTCGGCGTATTCGCCGATATCAGCTCGCTCAAGCAGGCCCAGGACCGCCTGGACTACCAGGCGCACCACGACCCACTCACCGGCCTGCCCAACCGCATGCTGTTCGAAAGCCGCCTGGACAACGCCCTCCACGATGCACGCACTGACCACCAGCGCGGCGCGGTGCTGTTCCTCGACCTCGATCGCTTCAAACACATCAACGACAGCCTCGGCCACCCGGTCGGTGACCAACTGCTCAAGAGCATCGCCCTGCGCCTGCGCGAACAACTGCGCGACATCGACACGGTGGCACGCCTGGGGGGTGATGAATTCATCGTGCTGCTACCGGGCCTGCACCAGCCGCGCGACGCCGAGCGGGTGGCGACCAAGCTGCTGACCTGCTTCCACGCGCCCTTCCAGGTGGACGGCCACGAGTTCTTCATCAGCGCCAGCATAGGTATCAGCCTGTTCCCCGAGGACGGCAGCGATGTCGCCACCCTGGTAAAGAACGCCGACGCCGCCATGTACAGCTCGAAGGCCAAGGGCCGCAACCGCGTGGAGTTCTACACCCGCAGCCTGACCTTCCAGGCCACCGAGCGCATGACCCTGGAGCTGGAGTTACGCCGCGCCATCGAACGCGACGAACTGAGCCTGCACTACCAGCCCAAGCTGTGCCTGCATACCGGCAAGCTGGTGGGCGCCGAGGCACTGATCCGCTGGCGCCACCCGGTATTCGGCGACATCCCCCCAGACCGTTTCATTCCCCTCGCCGAAGATAGCGGCATGATCCTCCAGCTGGGGGACTGGGTGCTCCTCGAAGCCTGCCGACAGATGCGCGCCTGGCAGGACCGCCATGCCCCTTTCGGCCCGCTGTCGGTCAACCTGTCCGGCAGCCAGCTACGCCAGGCGCAACTGTGCGAGCGCATTGCCGCCATCCTCGATACATTCGGCCTGAGCGCCGACAAGCTGCAACTGGAGATCACCGAGAGCTTCATCATGACCCAGGCCGAAGAGGCGCTGCTGATCCTGCATGAACTCAAGGAGCTCGGCCTGCAGCTGGCCATCGATGACTTCGGCACCGGCTATTCCTCGCTCAGCTACCTCAAGCGCCTACCCCTGGACATCCTCAAGATCGACAAGTCCTTCGTCCGCGGCCTGCCGGGCGATCCCGACGATGCCGCGATCACCCGCGCCATCATCGCCCTCGGCCGCAGCCTGCAGATGACCGTCATCGCCGAAGGTGTGGAGACCAAGGCGCAGGAGATATTCCTCACCAGCGAAGGTTGCGAACAGATCCAGGGCTACGTGATCAGCCGCCCGCTCTCGGCCGAGTCCTTCGCCGCCAATTTCCTCGGCCCGCTGCCGATTGGCAGCACGGAAAAGGCGCCGCTATAATCCGCCGCTCCTTCTGAGGGCCTATAGCTCAGTCGGTTAGAGCAGAGGACTCATAATCCTTTGGTCCACGGTTCGAGTCCGTGTGGGCCCACCACCTTGAAAGCCGCGCACTGCGCGGCTTTTGTCTTTATTGTGCTGGCGTCTACTGCAGCGGCGGTAAGAGCTTGTTGGCTCGTGCTCAGCGCACGGTCAGGCCAAAGGGTTCCTCCTCGAAATCAAAGCACCCCAGAAAGGTCTTGATATCGAGCAGGCTGCCGTCGACCTTGACGTCGCCCAGCAGTGCGCCTTTGACCAGCCCGCCTTCCCCCGTCAGCAGGGTGTCCATGAAGCTTTTGTTCATGGTCAGCCTGAGCGACGTGCCCTCCGGGATGCCGCGATGCAACTGGGCGACGCCGCGGCGCACCTCCAGTGCCCATTGCTCGCCCACGTCGGGAAACTCGAAGCCCAGTGTCATCTGCACATCGCCGGCCTTCTCCGGGTCGATGCGGGTGACCCAGTTGCCGAGGAAGGCTTGCGGCGTGAAGTTCTTCACCATCTGCGGTGAAAGGAATACGCCGCGCAGCACCTGGGCCTGTTCGCGCACGTCGTCGCCGTCGAACTTGCCTTCCAGCTCCATGGCGCTGGTCAGGTACCAGTTGCGCCAGTTGATGTTCATGCTCGCATAGCCCAGCTTGCGCAGGCTGCGGGCCTTGATGTCGCGGGCCAGAGCGTCTTCGTTGTCCACTCGGATGGCATAGCCGGACAGCTCCGCGGCCCACTGGTAGTCGCCTTTGAGATAGGCCTCGCCGGCGGCCAGCAGGACCTTCTCGCGCCCGCCCATCAGCGCGATCAGACGCTGCGCCTTGTCCTTCGGCGGGATCGGATCGAGGTCCACCGGGTCGCCCTGGAACCAGCCCAGGTAGCCGTTGTAGATCTGCCGCACGCTGTGCTTGACCGTACCGTAGTACTCGCGCAGGTAGGGGGTGTAGCCGGCCAGGTGCGGCGGCAGCTTGACCCTCTCGACCAGCTCGTCCGGGGTCAGCCCCTTGTTCATCCAGCGCACGGTCTGGTCGTGGATATAGGCGATGCCGTCACGGGTCATGCGCAGCACTTCCTCGACCTGCTCGGCGCCGCTGATCGGCCGCCCGTGCAGCGGCACCATGTGCTCGGCCTTGAGCGAGCGCAGCAGGTCGAGGCTGGCCACCCATTGCACCGGATCACGGAACTTGGTGCCGCGCAGGGTGTGGATGTTCGGCAGGGTCGGCCCCTGATCGACCTCGGCGCTGATCAGCACCTTATTGTCGGGCAGGTACAGCACGATTTCGTCCGGCGCCTCGCTGGGCGCATGCAGGAACTGCACCGGCAGGCCCGCCACCCGGGTGTCCAGGCGCTCCTTGAAGGTGATGGTGGGCGCGATGAAGGTCGACGGCTCGGCCTTGGCCAGCGGGCCGATGCCAGCGTTCATGTCCTGGTTGTCGGCCGCCGGCAGGAAGCTGCCGAAGCTGTAGGCCGAGCGCACACCGAGGATGGGGCCGACCTGCGCGCCCTGCGCCACCACGTTGGCCAGCAGGGTTTCATGGGCGTAGATCTGCACCTCGCCGCTGGCCACCTGCTCGGGGCTGACGAACGCCTGCACGCCGTTGATGTGGTCCGGGTGGAAGTGGGTGTAGACCACCGCCTTGACCGGCTTGTCGCTGACCTTGCGCAGCTCGGCCATGATCTTGCGCGACTCGCTCACCGACTCGCCGGTGTCGACGATGATCAGGCCCTCGGGGGCGTCGATGGCCACCACGTTGCCGAGCTGCCAGCCCACCGCCGACCAGACGTTGTCGGCCACCCGATACAGCTTCTGGTTGAAATGCGCGGTGTGCGCCTTGAGCTCGGGGTGAATGCTCGGCGTGATCTGTTCCTCGGGCAGCGCGGCCAGGGCACCGAGAGGCAGGGTGGCGGCCAGGAGCAGGCCGCTGAAACGACGAAGTGCAGACATGGGAGGCGGACTCGTTGTTGTTATCTCGCCTGGCAGACTGGCAAAGGTGTTGTGATAATTCCAATGCATTCCATTCGAAATACCAATGCGAGATACGCATGAACGACCTGCGCCAGCTTCGCCACTTCGTCGCGCTCGCCGAACACGGCCACTTCGCCCGTGCCGCCGAAGCCGTGCACCTCAGCCAGCCGGCGCTGAGCCGCAGCATCCAGGCCCTGGAAAGTAGCCTGGGCTGCGCGCTGGTCAATCGTCACAGTCGCGGCATCAGCCTCACCGCCCATGGCCAGCTGGTGCTGGAACATGCACGGCGCCTGCTGGCCGGTAGCCAGGCGCTGAGCAATGCGGTGAGCCAGCTGGGCAACCTGGCCAGCGGTGAAGTGCGCCTGGGCGCCGGCCCCTACCCTGCCGCGCGGCTGGTGCCGCAGGCCATGGGCAGCTTCGCCGAGCGCTTTCCCCGGGTACGCCTGCACCTGCTGATCGACAACTGGCAGCAGCTGCGCGGGCGTCTGCTGGATGACGAGATCGAACTGTTCGTCGCCGATATCCGCGAGTTCGAGGGCGACCCACAGCTGCACATCGAGCCGCTGCGGGTGCACCCCGGCGTGCTGTTCTGCCACCCGCAGCACCCGCTGCTGCAGCGCCAGCCGGTGGGGCTGCAGGACCTGCTGGACTACCCGCTGGCCGGCACCCAGCTGCCCGAGGAGGTCAGCGCTGCCCTGCGCAACCTGGGCGCCGGCGCCAGCCCGCTGACCATCCAATGCGACAACTTCATGGTGCTCAAGGAGCTGGTTTCCAGCAGCCACGTGGTCAGCCTGGCGCCCTGGGACGTGATCGCCCAGGACGTGGCCAGCGGGCGCCTGGCGCCGCTGCAGATCAGCGTGGCGCTGAGCCAGCACTCGGCCTACGGCATCGTCAGCCGCGCCGGCCACAGCCTGTCGCCGGGCGCGGCGCAGCTGCGGCTGATCCTGCTGGCGCAGGATGCCGCCGACTAGCCAAGCTTGTGGCGGTAGGCGTAGAGGCAGACCATCTCCATCGCCAGGGTGGCGCCGGCCAGTGCGGTGACCTCGGCGTGGTCGTAGGGTGGCGCCACCTCGACCACGTCCATGCCGACCAGGTTGATGCCACGCAGGCCGCGCAGGATCTCCAGCGCCTGGTGGCTGGACAGCCCACCGCACACCGGCGTGCCGGTGCCGGGAGCGAAGGCCGGGTCGAGGCAGTCGATGTCGAAGGTCAGGTACACCGGCTGATCGCCGACGCGAGCGCGGATCAGTTCGGCGATCTGTTCCGGAGTACTGCGGTTGACCTGGCGCGCATCCAGCACCTGGAAGCCCATCACGTCGTCATTGGTGGTGCGCAGGCCGACCTGCACCGAGCGCGCCGGATCGACCAGGCCCTCGCGGGCGGCGTGGTAGAACATGGTGCCGTGGTCGATGCGCTGGACCTCCTCGTCCGGCCAGGTGTCGCTGTGCGCATCGAAATGGATCAGCGCCAGCGGGCCGTGCTTCTTGGCATGGGCCTTGAGCAGCGGGTAGCTGATGAAGTGGTCGCCGCCCAGGGTGAGCATGGCGCAGCCGGCATCGAGAATCCTGTCGGCGTGGGCCTCGATGGCCGCCGGGGTGGCCTGCGGCGTGCCGTGGTCGAAGTGGCAGTCGCCGTAGTCGATGCAGGCCAGCAGATCGAACGGGTCGAACTCCCAGGGATAGTGGCGGGCCCAGGCCGACTGGATCGAAGCGGCGCGGATCGCCCGCGGCCCGAAGCGGCTGCCCGGACGGTTGGTGGTGGCGGTGTCGAAGGGCACACCGCTGACTACCAGGTCCACGCCGCGCAGGTCGCGCGTGTAGCGGCGGCGCATGAAGCTGGTGATGCCGGCGTAGGTCGGCTCGGCCGCCGTGCCGTAGAGGCTGTCGCGGGTGATCGCCTGGTCGTTGTCGAATGCATGGTCCATGGTCGTGGTCTCGAACGGGCCGCTCGGTGCCGGAGCGGCCAAACGGTTGTCAGTACTGGGTGCGGAACGCCGTCCACAGGCGGGTACGCTGGCGCATCTCGCGCAGCGGCAGCGCCTGTTCGGCGAACAGCCGGGCACGCAGTTCGGGGGCGGGGTAGATGTCCGGATCGCCACTCACCGCCTCATCCAGCAACGGCGTGGCCGCGAGGTTGGCGTTGGCGAAGTACAGCGAGTTGGTCAGCTCGGCGATCGCCTCGGGCTTGAGCAGGTGGTCGATGAAGGCCCGCGCGGCCTCGGGATGCGGCGCATCCACGGGGATGGCCAGGGTGTCGAACCAGATCAGCGTGCCCTCGCGCGGAATGCGGTAGACCACCGAGAACGGCTGCTGCGCCTCGCTGGCACGCGCGGCCGCCATACCGGCATCGCCGGTGTAGGTCAGCGCAAGGCAGATTTCCCCCTTGGCCAGGTCATCGATCTGCCGGCTCTGGCCAACGTAACGCAGGTTCGGCTGCAGCTGCGCCAGCAGGGCCTTTGCGGCCTCTCGGTCGGCCTCGGCGGTGCTGTACGGGTCCTTGCCCAGGTAGTTGAGCACGACCGCGATCACCTCCTGCGGTGAATCGAGCACGCTGATGCCGCAATCCTTGAGCTTGCTGGCGTACTCGGGCTTGAACAGCAGGTCGAGGCTGTCCAGGGCGACGCCCGGCAGGCGCTGCTCGACAGCCTCGCGGTTGATCCCCAGGCCCACCGTGCCCCAGGTGTAGGGCACGCCGTAGGCATTGCCGGGGTCGATACCCGCCAGCTTGGCCAGCAACTCAGGATCGAGATTGCCGCGGTTGGCCAGCTCGCCGACGGGCTGCAGCGCCTTGGCCGAGATGGCCCGGCCCAGCACGCTGGAGGAGGGAAAGACCAGGTCGTAGCCACTACCACCGGTAAGCAGCTTGCTCTCCAGCACCTCGGTGCTGTCGAAGCTGTCGTATTTGACCCGGATGCCGGTCTCGGTCTGGAAGCGCTGCAGCGCCTGCTGCGGCACGTAGTCAGCCCAGTTGTAGAGGTTGAGTACTTTTTCCTCGGCCTGCAGCGGCAGGGCGAAGGCACACACAAGCAAGCTGGCGACCAGGCGCATGAGCAACTCCTCGGCAGGATAGGTTGGCCGCGCCCCTCTGCCGGGGGCTGCGGATAGCGGCATCCTGCGCCGGCCATTGCTTCGGATAAATACGAAGTGATCTACTCTGACATCGACATAGATCAATGTATGGAGCCAACATGCTCAGCCAGCTGCGCGACCTCGACCTGCAACTGCTGCGTCTGTTCGTCACCGTGGTGGAGAGCGGCGGCTTCAGCGCCGCCCAGGGCGAGCTGGGCATCGGCCAGTCGACCATCAGCACGCAGATGGCCAAGCTGGAGACACGCCTGGGCTTTCGCCTGTGCGAGCGCGGCAAGTCGGGCTTTCGCCTGACGCCCAAGGGCGAGCAGGTGCTGGTCGCCACGCGCAAGCTGTTCGCCGCCATCGAGACCTTCAAGGGCGAAGCTCAGGGCATGGCCGACAAGCTGCTCGGCGAGTTGCACATCGGCCTGTCCGAGGCCCTGGCCGACGAGGTGCTGGAACGACTCGGCGCGGCCATCGGCGCCTTTCGCCAACGCAACCAGGCGGTGCAGATCGAGTTGCTCAGCGCCATGCCCGCCGAGCTGGAGCGCCGCCTGCTGCAGGGCCAGCTGCAGCTGGCCATCGGCTATTTCTCCGGCAGCCAGACGGCGCTGGACTACCAGCCGCTGTTCAGCGAACCGCAGCACCTCTACTGCGGCCGCGACCATGCCCTGTTCACCAGGGCGCGCATCGACCCAGCCGAGCTGCAGCAATACGACGGCGTGCTGCACCCCTACCGTTTCATCGCCGCCGACGAACCCTGGCAGGCCGGTACTGGCAGCGCCCGCAGCGAACAGGTCGAAGGCAGCCTGGCGTTCATTCTCAGCGGCGCCCACATCGGCTACCTGCCCGAGCATGTCGCCGCGCCCTGGGAGGCACGCGGCCAACTGCGGGCCCTGCTGCCCGAGCAGCTGGGCTTCGCGGTGGAATTCCGCCTGGCACGACATCGCGCGAGGCAGCCCAGCGAGGCACAGCGCGCGCTGGAGGAGGATCTGCTGGCGGCTTTCGCCTAGCGCCTGTGCGCGCGCAAGCGCCCACGCAGGCGCCAGGCCAGGCGATCGAGGGCGTGCATGGTGCGCTGGATTTCCTGATGGCTCAACGCCGCACGGCGGCACAGGGCGAGCGGGTCTTCGGCTTCGAGCTGATAACGCGGGTCGAACAGGGCCATGGTGATTTCCTCAACAGGGTGGCTGTCGGCAGTCGGGGAATCTTCGGACTTGTTCTTGTGGGGCCAGCCTGCCGGTGGCGGATGACCGTTGTGCGAACGCCGGCCTTGCGCCGACGTCTGGTCAACTTCTGCGCATTTGCGCGAGGGGTCAAGGGCACCGGCAGAATACCGATGCTCTCGTGCGCCTTATTCGGCGAGCTTGTCGAAGGTCAGATCGCTAAACACACGCTCGCCGCTGGCCTCGTCGGCCACGACCAGTCGCGCCTTATAGTTGCCCGCGGGGAACCAGGCGGGGATCAGGAAATTCTTCGGCTCGGTGAAGCTGGAACCCGCAGCAACCTGAACCGTGCGCGGCGCCAGCAGCGGATAGCGGGTGCCGTCGGCCAGCTCGGTGGTGATCCAGTAGCTGAGGCTCAGATCATTGCCGCTGTAGTTGAACAGCGTGCGGTTATGACGGATATAGCCACCGGTGGCGGGCAGAACGTCGGTGGTACCGGAGCGTAGGGTGAACTCCAGACCGAGGTTGGGTTCGGGCGGCGGCCCCTGCATATCGGCAGGGTCTTCGTAGATTTTGATATTGCTGACGGCCGCTGCGCTTTGCGAGCACTGGCTCGCTCTGCCGGTCCAGGGCGACATGGTCATCCGAATACCGGTAAGCGTTGTACTACCCAATGTACCGCTGTGAACCTGTGAGCCATTGATGGAGATAGTCAGCAGATTCTTGGCTACATCGCCATGCATGGTGATCTGATAGCGCTGTTGATCGGTGAAGTAGCCGAATCTGCCACCACTATTCGCGACATTGAACAGATAGATATCGTTTCCACCGCCATGGAAGTTCAGCGAACGAGCACCGTAGTCCTTGCTGTCGAGCGAAATACTGAAAGCGCTATCGCTGTTGTTCAGTGAGGTCGTTAGTACGTCAAAACTCAGATAGATCTTCTGCTGCCCGGCGGGCAGAAAGAACTCAATCTGATCGTACGAGGCGTTGCAACTGGGTTGGTTGAACACCCCCCAGTTGCCAGGCTGGCCGGCATAGTAGCTGACCATCTGCACCGAGCCCATGTTCTGCCGCGAAGGCGTCTGCGGCGTACCGTCGATGATGATCGGCTGGCCATCGACATGCGGCGGCGAGGGGAAGCTGACATCGTAGAGAACGGCCGAATAGGCCAGGGAACTGGCGACGCACAGCGCCGCACAGGCAAGCAGTTGCTTTGTCTGCATGGTTTCATCCTTGAAGGTGGCTGATGCCGGCAAACTCCGCCGGCCGCTGCAGAGTAGCCATGGCCCACGGCGTTGCCAATAGGGCGGGCCAGCGGATCGATTACGGCCATGCGGGTCTATAGTTCCCGCTCACCCTCTTAGCACACGAGGAAGTCCCATGAGCAAGATCCACAAGGTCGCCGTCTTGGTCGGCAGCCTGCGCAAGGCCTCGATCAATCGCAAGCTGGCCCTGGCGCTGGCCGAACTGGCACCGCCCTCGCTGCAGTTGCAGCTGGTCGAGATCGGTGACCTGCCCCTGTATGACGAGGACATCGACATCAGCACCGCGCCCGAGGCCTATCGCCGCTTCCGTGAACAGGTCAGGGGCGCCGACGCCCTGCTGTTCGTCACCCCCGAGTACAACCGCTCGATTCCCGCGCCGATGAAGAACGCCATCGATGTCGGTTCGCGCCCCTACGGGCAGAGCGTGTTCAGCGGCAAGCCGGGCGCCGTGCTGAGCGCCTCGCCGGGCGCCATCGGCGGCTTCGGCGCCAATCACCATCTGCGCCAGTGCCTGGTGTTCCTCGACGTCTACGTGCTGCAGCAGCCAGAGGCCTACCTGGGTGGCGCCGGCAAGTTCTTCGACGACAGCGGTAAGCTGGACGCCGGCATCGAGGGCTTCCTGCAGAAGTTCATCGACGCTTATGCTGCCTGGGTCGAGCGCCATCTCGGCCACTGATCTGCGTCATCGCGCAGCCTCGGGGCGCGACTGCACGCTCCGCACCAGTCGCTGGCAACCCCAGCTCTGGTTCGTGGCGCCCGCACCCTAACGGAGAACCACCATGAGCACCATGACCCTGTTCCACTCCCCCGCCTCGCCCTTCGTGCGCAAGGTGATGGTGCTGCTGCATGAGACCGGGCAGACCGAGCGGGTGGCCCTGCACGAGGTGCAGCTCAGCCCGGTGGCGCCCAGCGCGGCGGTACTGGAGGGCAACCCGGCCGGCAAGATCCCGGCCCTGCGCCTGGCCGACGGCAACGTGCTGCACGACAGCCGGGTGATCCTTGACTACCTCGACAGCCAGCACGTCGGCGAGCCGCTGATCCCCACCGGCAGCGCGCGCTGGCGCCGTCTGACCCTGGCCTCGCTGGCCGATGCCGTCCTCGATGCCGCCGTGCTGCTGCGCTACGAGACCTTTCTGCGCCCCGAGGACAAGCGCTGGGAGCAGTGGCAGGCCGCCCAGCAGGACAAGATCGAGCGCGCCCTGGCCTACTTTGAGCAGGACTGCCTGGCCGAGATCGCCAGCCGCTTCGATATCGCCGCCATCGGCCTGGCCTGTGCCCTCGGCTACCTCGACCTGCGCCAGCCGCAGCTGGGCTGGCGCGGGCGCTTCCCGGGCCTGGCCGGCTGGTTTGCCGATGTCAGCCAGCGGCCGTCGATGCAGGCCACGCTACCGCACTGATCAGCGCAGGCGCTGCAGCTCCTTCGGCACCACGTAGCGCTCGCCGTCGTAGGTGAGGCGGTAGCGCTGCTGCCCTCTGTTTTCATCAACCGACACACACTCATCACCGCGGACCTCAGCGCTGCTGAAGGTGCGATTCTCACGCAAGATGATGTCGTTATAGCCATTGGGGCCGGCCTGCTCGGCCAGCGCCAAGGTCCGCTTCATATCGTTCCACTCGCCCGCGCAGTTGGTGTCCCACTCACCGGAGCCCTCCGCCATCACGAGATCGCTGAGAACCGGGCGAATAGCGTCGCCATCCAGGACATAGAGGTTCAAGGACTGCTCGAAGAATGGATTGGCCCGCGAACTACCATTTCGTGAAACCCGCACGCCGAAGGCCAGCCGCCTCTCGCTTACCCAGTAGGGCGCGGTATCGAACGAGATGCCAGACACATAGACCGCATCCCAGTCCAGCTCACCCGGCAGCAACTTCCTCACACTCACCTGGCCGCTGGAGCTTCCGGCCACCAGCAGCTCCAGATCGGTTTCGCCATAGCCGTCATGCTCGGCCCGCGGCAGCGGCACCGCAACCAGCGTCAGCTCGGAGCGCGCCGGCCAGACCTTGCAGATCACCTGCTCCAGCGCCACGGGCGGTGCCGCTCCGTAAGCACTGGCCAGAATCTGTGGCAACTGCTCGCGACAATCCTGCGCCTGTGCCATGCCGGCCAGCAGAGCAGCCACCACGACCAGCCCTCTTCCCGTCGATTTCATCCCTGAACACCCTCGCTTGTGTTGATCGCCGGATTCTAAGGTGTCGGCGTAAAGCTTTCGCAGACCCAGACCTCACCCGAAGTAACCAAACACGATCAGCCCCTCGCGCGGCAGGACCAGCAGGGCACCTTCGTGCTTGGTGGTGTAATAGCCCTGGCTGGCCCGGCCAATCCGTGCGCTCAGCTCGTCATCGGCATCGGCGCACTGCAACCCGAGGAAGATCGGCGACAGCATGTCGCCCTCGCCCGGCGCGGGCAGCGTCTGCCACGGCTCGTAGTGGTAGTAGTCATCGTCCGCATAGCCGCGCGCCTGACGCGCATCCTGCAGCGCCGCCAGCCCCTCGCGTTGCAGGCGCGCGCGCAGGGCAGGCGACATGCGCAGCACGGCGACACCACAGCCTTCGCGAAACCCGCTCTCACCGCCGACCAGCACCAGACCATCCACCTCGAGTGGAGCCGGCAGCGCATCGATCGCATAACTGCGTTCGGCCAGCTTGTAGCCCAGGTAGAGCAGCAGGAGCAGGCAGAACCACAGCAGCACGGCGCGATAGAGCAGTTGGGCAACAACATACAGAGCGTTCGTCAACGGGCTCATAGCGCCCCTCCGTAGGCATAGAACAACCAGGCCAGCGCCAGCGCGGCAACCCCCAGGAGAGCCCCCAGGCGCCAGCTCGCCAGGTTGGCGGCCTGCGGGCGCCGCAGATAGGGTGTCTGCAGCGCCAGGCTGAACATGGCCAGCGGGGTGAACAGGGCGTTGAACGGCCAGGACGGCAGCAACAGGCCCAGTTGCACGCTCAGCAGGTAGGCCAGGGTGATACCGCCGATCAGGCCCACCGTGAAGTACCAGGGAGTACCTGCCCTCAACGCCATGGTGCAGGCTCCCGGCGCAGGTCCGTCACGGGCCGCAGTGGCCGTGGAAACAGGCGGGCAATGCGCCGCGCCAGCAGGTGCCCCAGGCGCGACTCCTCGCGCAGTCCGACGCGGCCGCTCATGTGCGGTACCACAGGCGGAAGAAACCGGCGCCCAGCAGCAGAGCGACCTGCGCCAGGGCCACGCACAGCTGCAGGAACGACTGGACATGGGCATTGCCGGCGGCATCCGGCACGCCGGTCAGGGCATCCCAGAAGCCTTCCGGCAGCAGCGTCAGGGCGACACTGGCCAGCGGCCGGCCGCTGAGGTTGAGGCCGTGGATCAGGTCGAACTGGCCAAAGAACATCAGGCCGATCAGGAGTATCCCGGCCACCACCAGGCCGAGAGCAAAGCAGGCGGAAAACTGCATCAGCAAACGCAACATGACGATTTCCTCGCAGAGGGCGCGGCCTACGCCGCGCCGGGTCGATATCAGGCGACGACGGCCGGTTTGCCCAGGCCATACCAGTCGAGACGGCGGGTCAGTACCATCACTGCGGCGAGCAGGCCGAACACCAGTAGCGAGCCCATCAGCAGGGCGTAATCCTCGGCGGACAACAGGGCATAGAGCATGGCGTAGAGCCCGGCCAGGGCCGCGGTGAAGCCGCCGCCGCGCAGCCAGCTGTGCAGCACATGGCTGACATAGAAGCCGATCAGCAGCACGCAGGCCGAGGCCGCCAGGGCATAGGCCCGGGCAAAGGCCATGTGCTCGGCCAGCGACAGCAGCAGCAGGTAGAACATCGCCAGCGACAGGCCGACCAGGCCGTACTGCACCGGGTGCACGGCCAGACGCTTGAGCACCTCGAAGAGGAAGAAGCCGGCAAAGGTCAGGCCGATGAACAGCAGTGCGTACTTCAACGCGCGGTCGCTCTTCAGGTACTGGTCCACCGGGTCGACGAAGCTGACACCGAACTGGCGACCCAGGAAGGCGTTGCATTCACCGCCGTAGGCACACTCGCTCAGGGCCTCCTCCATGTTGGTGGCGAAGAAGCTGGTCTGCCAGCGCGCGGTAAATCCGCTACCGCTGATCTCACGCTCGCTCGGCAGGTACTCGCCAATGAAGCTCGGGTGCGGCCAGTCGGCGCTCAGGTCGACCTGGGTCTCGCGGCCGACCGGGGCGATGCTCAGCTCGCCCGTGCCCTGCAGCAGCAGGTCGAAGGCGAAGTCCAGGCGCTGCCCTTGATGCACGTCGGCCACCGCCATCGGCAACGGCGCATGCACGCCGGCACCGAGCATCGAGTCGGCGCTGCCGGGCTGGAACGGCAGCTTGCGCTCGCCCTGCTCGAGCACCAGGTTGTTCTTGATGCCGCGGATATCGCTGATGCCAACGCTGATGAAGGGCTCACTGAAGGTGTAGTCGCCGATATCCTCGGTCACGCCGAAGTTGGCGGGTACCTGGAAATGGCCGGTGAGGCGGCTGTTGCTGTGGAACAGGCGCGCCTGGTAGATGCCGCGGGCACGCAGCTCGGTACTGATCTCGCTACCGACGGCCAGGCGCTCCGGCAGGAAATAGAGGCGACCACTCACCTCGCTTTCCTCGAGGTAGCGCTGACCGGTCTTCTCGTGGGTTTTCCACTCGCGTACGGTCTTGCGGTAGGGCGCCACCAGCAGCGGACCGGTGATTTTCTGGCTATAGCTGGAACTGCGCGCAATATCTTCCAGCACGCCATCGCGCAGCGCCTGGCGCTCCTCGACCATGCCGTCGATCATCAGGATCGGGATCATCAGCAGCAGCATCAGCGCGGCAATGGCGCCGAGCTTGATCAGCAGATTGCGGTTCATATGGGGACTCTCCTTGGGTTGGACCGTGGGGAGAGTCTCAACGGCGCCCGTGGCGGCGCCGTGCGAGGGATGTGGAGTCTGTGTGGAGTTTGTGTGGGCTCAGCCGCCGCGAATGTACTGTTCCAGCTGCTGGATCAGGCTGGCCTGGTCGTCGATGGTCTGCTTGACCAGGTCACCGATCGACAGCATGCCGATCAGCTCGCCCTCGGCCACCACCGGCAAGTGGCGAAGACGGTGGTCGGTCATCATCTGCAGACAGTGCTGCACGCCGTCACGCGGGCCGACGGTGATCACCTCGGCGGTCATGATGTCGGCAACCCGCGCGTCGAAGGCGGCGCGTTCCAGCTCAGCCAGCTTGCGCACATAGTCACGCTCGCTGACGATCCCCACCAGGCGTCCACCGGCCATCACCAACAGCGCACCGATCTTCTTCTCGGCCAGCAGCTTGACCGCATCCAGCACCGAGGCCTCCGGACTGATGTGATGCACGTAGGTGCTGGGTTTGGTTCTGAGCAGTTCCGCAACGGTCTTCATGCAACGCCTCCCCGGCTGTTGTCGTCTTCTCGTCAGGCGATGCCCCTGGCAGGCGCCTGCTGGGTTCTGCGACGAAGCATAGTCCACCTCGCCGCCGTTCAGGTTAACGGCAAACGCAGGCTGGCGCGCACGCCCCCCTCGACATTGCGCAGGCTCAGCTCGCCACTGTGTAGCGAAGCCACTTCCTGCACGAAATTGAGCCCCAGGCCGGTGCTCTTGCGCCCGCTCGCAGGCCGTGGCAACGAATAGAAACGCTCGGTCAGACGCGGCAGGGCGTACTCGGGAATCGCCACTCCCTGGTTGAACAGAGCCAGGTCCACGCCATCGGCGCGCACCTCGGCGGTGAAGCGCAGCAGGCCGCCTGCGGGGGTGAAATCAAGAGCGTTCTCCAGCAGGTTGGCCAATGCCTGGCGCAGCAGGAAGCGCTCGCCCGGCACGTGCAGACCAGCAGCAATGGCGTTCTCCACCCGCAGGCCAGCCGCCTGGATGCGCGCAGCCTGCCCTCGCAGCAGCTCCTCGACGAGATCGCGCAACTCGATCGCCACCCGCTCTTCCAGCCCCTGGCGCTGCTCTACCAGGGCCAGGTTGAGCAGGCGCTCGATCAGCTGCTGCAGGCGCGCGCCCTCACTGGCGATGTTGGCCACGAAGCGCTGCCGCTGCTCGGCCGGCATCTCGCCCTCGAGCAATTCGGCGGCCCCCCGAATGGCCGCCAGCGGGCTCTTCAGCTCATGGGTCAGGGTGTGCACGTACTGCTCGACGTAGGCCTTGCCTTCCAGCTCGGTGCGCATCTTCTGCACCGCCTCGGCCAGTTGCTTCAGCTCGCCGCCACGCAAGCTCGGCAACTCGGCGCGTTCGCCGCGACTGACCGCGCTGGCGTAGCGGGTGAGCTGGCGCAGCGAGCCGCTGAGCCACCAGGACAGCACACCGCCGATCAGCAGACCGAGCACGATCAGCCCGGCGCCGAGCCAGCCCAGGCGCCGCTGCGAGCGCTCGATATAGGGCTGCAGCGACTTGTTCGGCTTGGCCACCGAAACCACCCCGATGATCTGCCCAGCATCCTTGATCGGCGCCGCCACGTACATCACCGAGCTGTCCTCGTCGGCCGGGTCCTCGCGGGTGGAACGGGCGCCGTACTCGCCACGCAGCGTCAGATAGACATCGTTCCAGCGCGAGTAGTCCTGGCCGACCGCGACGCCGCTCGAGTCGAGCAGCACAATGCCGCGCGCATCGGTGACGTAGATGCGATGGCTGACGGCGCGTTTCTCCACGCCCCAGATCTGCGCCTGCGGCTGGCGCTGGCCATAGGCCTTGAGCAGCTCGGGCAGGCGGCCCTGGGCCAGGCTGCCATTCTTCACCTCGTCACGCAGGATCTCGGCCAGCAGGTTGGCGGTATCGACCAGGGTTTCCTCGGTGGACTGGCGCACGCCGGGGCGGATCTCGTCCATCACCGTGCTGAGCACGAACCAGCCGGCCAGGCCGACGAACAGGAAGTACACCAGGAAGATGCGAACGCCTAGTGGCATGGCAGCGCTCCTGGCAGGCACACGAACAGTCGTTGCATGAAGATTATCCTGAGCACCGGGTTAGCACGCGGCGCGGTGGCAGACCGCAACCGGCTAGGCACTTCTGGGGCTGTAGCTGTAGCCCAGCCCGCGATGGGTCTGGATCGGCTCCGCGTCGGCCGCGACCTGGCGCAGCTTGGCACGCAGACTCTTGATATGGCTGTCGATGTTGCGCTCATAACCGGCGTCGGCGGGCACGCCGAGCGCATCGAGCAGCTGCTCGCGGGAAAAGACTCTCTCCGGCTGCGCCAGCAACGTCTGCAACAGACGAAACTCATGGCGGGTCAATGCCAGCTGCTGCTCACGGTAGTGAATCTGCACGCGCTCGCTGTCGACCCGGAACGGGCCCGTGGCCGCCAGCGGCTCCACCGGACGTGGCGCCATGCGCTTGAGAATGGCCCGCACCCGCGCCGCCACCTCGCGCGGGCTGAAGGGCTTGACGACATAATCGTCGGCGCCGATCTCCAGACCAACCACGCGATCTATCTCGGCATCACGCGCGGTGAGGAAGATCACCGGCACCTCGGAGAAACGGCGCAATCGCCTGCAGGCCTCGAAGCCGCTGATGTCCGGCAGGCCGACGTCGAGGATCAGCAAGTCAGCCGGGGTGCGCTGCTGGTACTCCAGCGCCGCCTCGGCAAGACTCAGCCAGGTCGTGCTGAAGCCCTCTCCCTGCAGGGCAAACACCAGGGTGTCGGCGATGGCGGCTTCGTCTTCGACTATGAGGATGTGCGGCATGGCGTCCGTGCGACCGGCTGATGATTGCGAAACGGTGCCGCATGCTGCCGGGCACGTCAATCATCGCGCGGCGGTCAGCCGAAATACGAGCCGCTGCGTGCCTCCAGCCCGGACCAAAGCTCCTCGATGTTCTTGAAGCCCCACTCTTCGGCCGATTCGCGACCGACGATCTTGTCACGCCCGACCAGCTTGGCCAGGTCGACCACTTCCTGGGGAATCGGCAACCTGGAGCGCGCCGAGAAGAACACCTTGACGCGCGGCATCAGCAACGACTTGTCGTTCTGTTCCATGACCACGCCAAGACGACCGCTCTCCAGGCGCACCAGTGCCCCCACCGGATAGATACCCACCGACTTGACGAAGGCCTGGAACACCTGAGGGTCGAAGTGGCCTTTCCATTCGGCCATCTTGCGGATCGACTCGGCCGGGTCCCACCCCTTCTTGTAGGGGCGGTCCGAGGTAATGGCGTCATAGACGTCGCACACTGCCCCCATGCGCGCGAACAGGCTGATCTGCTCGCCACTCAGGCGATGCGGATAGCCGGAGCCGTCGTATTTCTCGTGATGGTGCAGGCAAACATCGAGCACCAGCGCGCTGATCTGGCCGCAGTCCAGCAGCATCTGCGCGCCTTTTTCCGGGTGGCTGCGCATGGTGTCGAACTCCCCGTCGGTCAGCTTGCCGGGCTTGTTCAGGATGGCGTCGGGAATCGCCATCTTGCCGATGTCATGCAGCAGACCGGCTTCGCCCGCCTCGCGCACCTGCCGTTCGGGCAGGCCAAGCTGGCGCGCCAGGGCGATCATCAGGGCGCAGACCGCCACCGAATGCATGTAGGTGTATTCATCGCTGGTCTTCAGCCGGGCCAGGCTGATCAGCGCGTTGGGGTGACGCAGCACCGAGTCGGAGATCTCCTCGACCAGCTGGGTTACCTGATCAGTCGCGATGGCCTGGCCCATGCGCGCGTCACTGAACATCTCGACCACGGCGGCCTTGGACTGCGCGCACAACTTGAGCGCGCGCTGCACCTCATCCTCAAGACTGGCACGGGCCGGCGGCAACGGGCTCTCGGCCACGGCCTGCAGGCGGGCCTCGGTCTCGGCTTCGACCTCTTCGACAGTCTGGCTGGCATGCCCGGCAGCCACGTCCAGCCCCTTGCTGACGTCGATCCAGACCTCGCGCACCTCGCTGTCGCGCACGCGCTGCAAGTCGCGCTCGTTGTCGAGCAGGAAACGCCCTCGCCAGAACGGATGGTCCATCCATGAACCACAGAATTCGTGAATGTACATGCCGAGGCACAGCTCGGTAACCGCAATACGTTTGAGCACGATGGAGGAGCCGATGATCTGGTTGTTTCAGTGCACAAGGATACGCCAGCCACGAACGCGGCACATTGCCAGCAGGCATTTATTTGTTGCCCCGGACGACGAACGCGCTCGTTATCATGGCCTTGCCTGCGACAAGGAGAAGCCATGCGTCGACTGTTCATCGCCGGCAGCGTAATCCTACTGCTGCTGCTCAATACTCTAGTCCTGATCGGCCCGATGATGCTGATCGCCCTGCTCAAACTGGTGCTACCCGGCAAAACTCTGCGCACGGCCTGTTCACGTGGGGTGATGTGGGTCGCCGAAACCTGGGCCGAGATCGACAAGCTGATCTTCGCCACCCTCACCCCCACCGTGTGGGACATTCGCGGCGGCGAGGGCCTGCGCCGCGACCGCTCCTACCTGGTGGTGAGCAATCACCAGTCCTGGGTGGACATCCCCGCCCTGGTCCAGGCCTTCAACCGCAAGACGCCCTACTTCAAGTTCTTCCTCAAGCAGGAGCTGATCTGGGTACCCTTCCTCGGCCTGGCCTTCTGGGCCCTGGACTATCCCTTCATGAAGCGCTATTCCAAGGCCTACCTGGCCCGGCATCCGGAGATGGCCGGCCAGGACCTGGAGATCACCAAGCGCGCCTGCGAACGCTTCAAGAACCTCAACGTCACGGTGGTCAACTACCTGGAAGGCACCCGCTTCACCGCCGCCAAGCAGGCGCAACAGGGCTCGCCCTACCAGCACCTGCTCAAGCCCAAGGCCGGTGGCGTGGCCTTCACCCTCGCCGCCCTGGGCCCGCAGCTGGACGCCCTGCTCGATGTCACCCTGGTGTATCCGGGCCAGCGCGCGCCGGGGTTCTGGAAACTGATCAGCGGCCAGGTACCCCGGGTGATCATGGACATCCGCACCCGCGAGCTGCCGCCCACGCTCTGGGCTGGCGACTACGAAAATGACCCGGAATTCCGCCAGTACATCCAGAGCTGGGTCAGCCAGCTGTGGCAGGACAAGGACGCACGCATCGCCGAGCTGAGGCAGGAGCTCTGAGGGGCCTGCTACAATCGACAACCGCCACTGCCAGGTTCGCTCCGTGACCACCGCCTTCGCTTCCCTGCCGCTGTCCGCCGCCATGCGCGACAACCTCGCCGCACTCGGCTATGCCGAGATGACGCCCATCCAGGCGGCCAGCCTGCCGCTGATCCTCAAGGGCCGCGACCTGATCGCCCAGGCCAAGACCGGCAGCGGCAAGACCGCCGCCTTTGGCATCGGCCTGCTGCACCCGCTGAATCCGCGCTTCTTCGGCTGCCAGGCGCTGGTGCTGTGCCCGACCCGCGAGCTGGCCGACCAGGTGGCCAAGGAACTGCGCCGCCTGGCCCGTGCCGCTGACAACATCAAGATCCTCACCCTTTGCGGCGGCGTGCCGCTGGGCCCGCAGATCGGCTCGCTGGAGCATGGCGCACACATCATCGTCGGCACCCCGGGGCGCATCCAGGAGCACCTGCGCAAGGGCACCCTGAAACTGGACGGGCTGAATACCCTGGTGCTGGACGAAGCCGACCGCATGCTCGACATGGGCTTCTTCGACAGCATCGCGGAGGTCATAGAGCAGACCCCGGCCAAGCGCCAGACCCTGCTGTTCTCCGCCACCTACCCGGCCGGCATCGAGCAGCTGGCCGCACGCTTCTTGCGTGATCCTGAGCGCGTGCAGGTCGAAGCCCTGCACGATGACGGGCAGATCGAGCAGCGCTTCTACGAAATCGACCCCAAGCAGCGCATGGACGCGGTGATCCGCCTGCTGCGCCACTTCCGCAAGCAACCGGCGGTGGCCTTCTGTGCCACCCGCCAGCAATGCGACGAACTGGCCGCCCTGCTCGAATCGGAAAAGATTTCCGCCGCTGCCCTGCACGGCGACCTGGAGCAACGCGACCGCGATCAGGTGCTGACCCTGTTCGCCAACCGCAGCCTCAGCGTGCTGGTGGCCACTGACGTCGCCGCGCGCGGCCTGGACGTGGCCGGCCTGGAGCTGGTGATCAACGTCGAACTGGCGCGCGATGCCCAGGTGCACATCCACCGTATCGGCCGCAGTGGCCGCGCCGGTGAGAAAGGCCTGGCGTTGTCGCTGGTGGCCCCGAGCGAGGCCTACCGCGCCCAGGCCATCGAAGAACTGCAAGGCAGCCCGCTGACCTGGCAACTGCTCGGCGAACTGAAGGACAAGGGCGAGGCGCTGCTGCCGCCGATGCACAGCCTGTGTCTGGCGGCCGGGCGCAAGGACAAGCTGCGCCCGGGCGATATCCTCGGCGCCCTCACCGGTGATGCCGGCATTCCCGGCGACAAGGTCGGCAAGATCGCCATCTTCGACTACCAGGCCTATGTCGCCGTGGAGCGCAGCGTTGCCCGCGAGGCCCTGCAGCGCCTACAAAGCGGCAAGATCAAGGGACGTGCCGTGAAAGTACGGATGCTCTAGGGGGAAGGCCTGGCAATGCGCAATATTCTGGTGGTGGAAGACAGCCCGCTGGTCCTGAAGATTCTCGAGCACCTGTTCCGCCAGGAACCCGATCTGCAGCCTTTGTTCTGCGCCTCCCTGGGCGAGGCCCAGGTACTGCTGGAAGCCTCCTCGGCGCTGTTTTTCGCCGCCATCGTCGACCTCAACCTGCCGGACGCGCCGCATGGCGAGATCGTCGACCTGGTGCTGCAGTACAGCCTGCCCTGCATCGTGCTCAGTGGCTCCTACGACGAGCACCGCCGCGACGAGCTGCTGCTCAAGGGCGTGGTCGACTATGTGCTGAAGGAGAGCCAGCACTCCTACGAATACGCCTTCCGCCTGATCCACCGGCTGGAGCGCAACAGCCACGTGAAGATTCTGGTCGCCGAGGACTCCGACGCCACGCGCCACTTCATCCGCCGCATTCTCACGCCCCACCTGTATCAGATCATCGATGCCTGCGATGGCGATGAGGCACTGCGCATCCTGCAGGAACAGCCCGATATCGGCCTGTTCCTGGTGGACCACAGCATGCCCGGCATCAGTGGTTTCGAGCTGGTCAAGCTGTTGCGCCAGAAGATGAAACGTCACGAGCTGATCATTCTCGGCCTGTCCGCCGACGCCAAGGGCTCGCTCAGCGCCATGTTCATCAAGCACGGCGCCGACGACTTCCTGCGCAAGCCCTTCTGCCCCGAGGAACTGAACTGCCGGGTGATGTCCAGCCTGGAGCGCCGCGACATGCTGCAGGCCCTCAAGCAGGCAGCGCTGTTCGACTCGCTGACCGGGCTGTGCAACCGCCGCGCCTTCTACGAGCAGGGCACGGAACTGCTGCGTCTGGCACAGAAGGGCAAGCGTACGGCGGGCGTCGCCATGCTCGACCTCGACCACTTCAAGCACATCAACGACAACTTCGGCCATGCCAGTGGCGACAATGCCCTGGTCCTGTTTGCCAGCGCCCTGCAACAGGCCTTCCCCGACGCCCTCTGCGGCCGCCTGGGCGGCGAGGAGTTCGCCCTGATCAGCCAGCTCGACGGTGCCACGCTAGGCGCACGCCTGGACGCGCTGCGCCTGCACTGCGCCACCCTGAAGTACGCGCACGACGCCCCAGCGCTGAGCTTCAGCGCCGGCGTCTGCCACGGTCAGCCACAGGATCTGGAGCACATGCTGCAACAGGCCGACATGCAGCTCTATCAAGCCAAGCGCAGCGGCCGTGGGCGCACCTTAGGCGCCACGGCTACAGACCATAGCGCTTAAATATCTCGCCGTAGCTGCCGTCCTCGCGCATGTTCTCCAGCTCGCGATCAAAGCCATCGACTATCTGCCGGTGCAGAGGATGGCTGCGGCGCATGAGGATATGCAGGTTGTTTTCGCTCAGCGGCGTCTCGACGAACTCCACCGCACTGCGGATTTCGCGCAGGTCACGGTTGAGGTGGTATTGCGCCACCAGCTCGTCCTCCAGGGTCAGCTGCACCCTGCCGGCCGCCAGCATGCGCGCGCCCATGGCGAACTCCAGCACCGGCACCTTGCTCAAGCCCTGCGCCGCATCAAAGGCCGCGTCATAGCTGTAGCCCCGGACCACGGCAATGCTGTGCGGCTGCAGGCTGTCCAGGCCGGTGTACTGGATGGGCATGCCGGCACGGCGCAAAAAGCGGATGCGATTGACCAGGTAGGGGCTGGAATAGAAGCCGTAGCGACTGCGTTCGACGCTGTACCAGGCCGCGACAATCACGTCGTAGTCGCCCTGCTGTAGCCCCCTCAGCACCCGAGCCCAAGGCACCTCGACATACTCGACGGTATGCCCGGCACGTCGCAGGGCGGTACTCACCAGTTCCACCGCCAGCCCGTTGCCGGGTAGACGCTGATCGGTGAAGGGTGGCCAGACGTCGCCGACCAGGCGCAGATGCTCGGCGGACGTGAGCGGCGCCAGGAGCAACCCACCCCACAGCATCAGCGTGGCTATAGCTTTCATGCAGGCTTTCCGGCGACTGACGACACCCACAAGATTAGTCAGTAACGGAGGTCCGCGCGCGTCCACTCGGCTTGCCTTGCACAGACAGAATTTGGCTGCCGTAACAAAACTGGCACAGCTTCTGCTTAGTATCAGGTAACTCCAGTTTTGGGGACCTTGGTACAGGCAGGCCGGGGAATCCCCTCTTTTACACCCCAGGCAAAAAGGCCGCCCCAGAGGCGGCCTTTTTGCGTGCTAGCGGTACAGCTCGCGGCGGAAAATCAGCGGCGCGGCGCCCTGGTAGATGCCGAAACTGGCCAGGCCTCGCGCCAGCTGGCGATTGGCGCCGTCCCAGGGATACTGCAGCCAGCTGGGCGAGGCAGGGAAACTGACCTGCACCGAGCCGTCATTACCGGTGCCGGGAGCGCTCAGCGCCACGCTGCCACCATCGGCGGCCGGGGCCCCAACGGTCGGCGTGGTTTCCCCCAGAGAAAGGTTGCCGGTGAACATATCCAGTGCAGGCATCCCTAAGTTGGTGCAGGTATCCTCCGCCTCGATCTGGAAACTGCCCCCCGCAACGTCCTGCCAGCTTTCCAGCACCAGC
This sequence comes from Pseudomonas stagnisoli, assembly GCF_048595745.1. NCBI lineage: Bacteria > Pseudomonadati > Pseudomonadota > Gammaproteobacteria > Pseudomonadales > Pseudomonadaceae > Pseudomonas > Pseudomonas stagnisoli. The sequence continues at coordinate 606,192 of NZ_CP184361.1, read as the reverse complement.
GGCAGGCTCAGGCTCTGCAGCTCGGAGCCATGGGCATTGCCGAGGCGCAGACGGCCGAGGCGGACTTCGCTGCCCAGATTGCCACTCGCGTTGTCCTCGAAGTCATAGCTGTAAGCTTGGCAGCCGGTTCCGGTGCCGTAACAGACCTCCTGAAGCTGATCCACTTCACGCAGACTGGTGGCCGGGAAGCTTTGCCTGACAAGGGCGCGGAACGGGAAGTCGTCACCACTGGGCAGAGCGGCCGGCTGATAGAGCAGCTGCTGCCCCGTCCAACTATAGGTGCGGGCCCCATCGCCATCGTCGGCGCCCACCACAGCCAGGCTAGCAGCACCCTGAGTGCCCAGACGCGCATCCAGCGCGGCAATACCGGTGATCGAGCTATAGGTTCCTGCTGCTGGGGCGGCGAGCTTCCAGAATGAGCCAAGGTCATAGTTTTTGGTGACGGCGTCACTGCGGTTCTTCGCGGTAATCGTCAGCGCCGGCTGACGATTGCTGGCAAAGCCCATCGGCTGGCCCTGGTAGCTGAAGGCGCTGCCACAGCTGGGCGTCAGGCTGGCGCTACCCTCGGCGCTCAGGTAAGCCGGGATAAAGCGGCCGACCAGATCGCTGCTGCCACCACTGACCGTCTCACCATCCAGATAGGCGCCTGGAGGAGGCGTGGCGGTGATGGTGAAGACACCGACCTCGGAAATCGAATGCGCTGAGCTGGTCACGTTGCCCAACGCATGGTTATAGGCAAGTGGCGTGACCACGCCGTTGTCGCCACCACTCGGCGCCACCACCGCGCTGCTCAGGCCAATGTCGTCGTGGCGGAAGTTGGGCGTGGTGATATTGCCGCTGCACAGCTGCTCCGCAGTCAAGGCCTCGCCATCGGCCTGCCAGCCCACGGCACGAATGCTCAGCGGGAAGCTGTCTCCGGCGCGAATGCCGCCGGGGAAAACGGCGCAATCGGCGCCATTGCAGTCGCTAAGGACCCCGGTGATGGACGCCGGCCGTTGCAGGCATAGGCCGTAGGGTTTGCTTACAAAGGAGGCACTTCCTACCGCATAGGCCTCTTCGCTGAAGTGACTGGCATTCAGCCGCAACTTACCGGCGTCCGGGTAGCGCACCCAAATCTTGGCCTGAGCGTTCGCATCAAAATCCAGGGGCACTACCGTCGCTGTGGCAGATGCGGTCGAGACAAGCTCTGGCTCGGTGAGCGGGGTGTTGTAACGCAGCGCTATCTGGGGTTTCCCCTGAATCTCCGCAGGGTCAGGATTCAGATAGTCTGACCAGAACGACACATTACGCTTCACACTTTTAAAGGACGGCTCACACTTCTGTGTGTCTGGATTCCGACTGCGCGCCGATACGGTAACGAGCTCAGACTCCTTGTTCGCCAGTTGCGTCGGGATGGAGAAAAAAAAGCCACTATCGACAAACTCAACCTGGCAGTTAGCCGACGAGCAGAGCGTTTGGCTGTTTGGTTTGGCAAGGGGAGACGAACTGGCCACCCCGAGACTCACTGTTCCTGGAGTGGTGACCTGCAAGTTGAAAGTAGCTTGCCCGCCACTAAAAATTCGCGGCATGCCGCCTACCCAGCCCGCACCTGGACTTAGCGTTACGGTGACCGGGTCGACATAAAGCTGCGTGCACGCCGCATTCGCACAGGCTCGGACGGTCACTGGCAGAGGATTGCAGGTCAGTGGCGTGGCCGTATCGTAGACCAGTTCAAAGTGATCAATCTGCTGGCCGATCGGCTTGATATCGGTCGCGCAGACCTGCAGGTCGTCGAGCTCATGAATATTGGTCGAGCCGCCGGTGGAGCCGGTCAGCGACAAATAGAAGTCGCTCGGCAGCGCCGCTTGCTGATTGGCGGCCGCCAGCACATTGACCGCATTGAGGTTGGGGAGCACCACGAAGCCACTGCCGGTGTCGCGCTCCACCGTCACTCGCGCCTGACTGGTGAAACGACCATCCAGGGTGATGCGGTAGGTATGCCCGGGCGCGGCGCTGGTGCTGCTGGCGTTGTCCACCCCGGGACTGAGACCGGCCGCGGTACCGGCGATATAGCGATAGCCGGAGGTGTAGGGGCTGCTGCCCGAGCCACGAATCGCCACCGAGTCGGGACGCTGTTGCTGCGGGTTGTCGCCACCCTCGACGGAGAAGTTACCGTACTCGTCGATACCGACCCCCAACCAGCCACCGGCGAAACCGGGGTTCGCCGCATCGCCGCGGGTGCCATAACCCAGCGGACCGCCGAAGGCGCCGGGCTGAGGCGTCACGCTCGCATCGGACAGCACCACCGCAACACCGTCGGCGCCGCTGCCGTTGTAGGCGTAGTACTTGAACTGCACCTGGATATAGTTGCCCGCCGCCGGGAACAGGCGCTGCAGGGTGGACGAGGTAGAGACGTTGCCCTGGCTGCTGGTCAGGCGCATGCGTTGGCCGCTGACGGTCGGCGTAAAGGCCGTGGCGCCGCGGCTGGCCACCGCCCAGTCCTCGCCCAGGCTGCCGTCATTGAAGTTGTCGCTGAAGCACTGCAGGTTCAGACCGCAGGGATGACGCTCGGCCACCAGGGCCGCGATCTGAGCTTCGGATAGGGCCACGTTGTAGATACGCAGTTCGTCGAGTTCGCCATTGAAGTAACGCCCGGCAAAATTCTGGTCCGCGCCCAGCTGCAAGGGATCGTTGTTGATGACCGGCGTGCCGCTGAAACTGGCCTGTCCGGCCAGGTTGCCGTTGATATAGATGCGCTGATCACCCGGCGCATAGCGAATCAGTACATGGCTCCACTGTCCGGTCGGTAACGCCGTGGAGCTGTTGAACTCGCGGGTTGCATTAGGTCCAGAGGTCTGCCACCACCAGTTGATGGTGCCGTCGGGATTGAGGTGGAACTCGTAGTTCTCGTCCTTGGACAGGATGCTCATCAACCCGGAAGTCGGCCGCGTACGCGGCCGGACCCACACCCCGATGGTGAAACTGCCCTGCAGGTCGAGCAGGTTGCTGTCGGCGCGCTGCACATACTGGCTGGACGCCGCGTTGAACACCCCATAGCCACAGGTTCCCTGCGCGTTGACCTGGGGCAGCGCGGGCGAGGTGCGTGCAGTGGTGGCACCGCCGGCGGCCGCACCACTGAGGCCATTGGGCGTGCCGTCCAGCACTTCGCCAGCGGCGCCCGTCCACTGGCTCTCATCCAGTGCCCAGTTGAGGATCGGCACGGGCCGGCAGGCGTTGGCCGGTGTCGAGCCGGGCGAGCAGGTGCCGGTCACGGTGCTCGGACTATTGACTTCGATGGTCGAGGAACCGGGCGCCGTGAAGTTACCGTAGGCAGTGGTAGTGTTCAGGCTGACCGGTCCGTTGGCCGAGGTCACGGCTACGTAGGACGTCGGACTGCCCAGGGTGCTGTCGTTGAAGGTGATGGTGCTGGCACCGCTGACGCTGCCCGAGAGCATGTTCACGCCCGTGAAGGTCGCCGGATTGTTACCCGCGAAGAACGGCCCCTGCAGCACCCCGCCGGTAATGCTCAGCCGATTGGAGTCCGAACGCGCACCGCCGGACAGGTTGGTGCCATTGGTGGTGATGGCGCAGCAGTTGCTCAGCACCAGCCCGCTGACACTGCCCCCCGTCAGGCTGATGCTTCCCGACGTGGCGGTCAGCGTGCCGATCACGGTCGAGTTGGTTGCGGTGATCGGATTGGAGGTGGCACGCAGGTTGATCGCACGGTCGGTGGCTCCCACCGTCGTGCCGGTCAGGGTGATTCGTCGCGCATTGACCGTGATCGTCGTCGCGCTGGACACCGTCAGCACATCACCGCTGGCGGTACTCAGGTCGCCATCGCAATTGAAGGTACTGCCGCCGGTGCGGCTCCAGTTTCCCGAACAGATCGAGGGAGTGCCCGATACAGCAGGATTACCGTTGGTGTTGAAGGTGTAGGTGACCGCCTGCGCCGGCAACGCCAGCAGCGCAGCCAGCAGGGCCAGGCAACGCAGGACAACGCGGCTCATCGTTCCACCGTGGCAGTCAGTTGACGATAGGCATAATCCGGGCGCCCGCCTGGCGTGCCATTCTGCGCCTCGGCGGTGAAACGAAAGATCTGCACCGGATTACCCTCGTTATCGGTATAGCTGGCGCTGTTGCAGCTGACGCTGACGCTGAACTCGGCCAGCCCCGTACCGGTCATGCTCGGGGTGCCGGCGGCGCACAGGTTGCTCTGCACCGCCTGACTGATCCCCCACTCCAACCCGGCACGCGCGGCCTGGTAGGCGCGCGCCTGCTGGATGGCCAGGCTGGTGCTGCCATGCTGCACCGTGGACAGGCGCGCCATGGTGATCACCAGCAGGGTCACCACGATGATCAGAAATAGCGCCGCCACCAGGCCGAAGCCCGACGCGCGACGCAGGTGAAGTTCACGGCGCATTGTCGACATGGACCTGTTGCAGCAGTTGCAGGTTTTCCCCGTCCTGGGCGATGCCCAGGCTGAGCGTGAGCAGCCCGGCGCGCTGGGTGCTGCCGGATTGATAGGTGAAGTTGCAGTTGGCCACACTGCGCGCCACCGGCTGTGGATTGGAGCCCGGCGGCGGGCTGGCCGGCAGGGTATCGCTGAGCGCGTTGTAGCTGTAGCGCACCAGCTGGCCGTCCTGGCAGCGGTAACCCACCACCGTCTCGGCCAGGTACAGACGGTGCTGCGGCGAAGCGAAGGCAAAGCGGAAACCGCCGACCGGCAGGTTGCCCAGAGCGATATGGCTCTCGCCGGCCGGGGCGCCGGCCAGGCTGGTGAAGCTGGTGCCGGTCGGCGTGATCACCCCCGGATTGCCGTACTTCCACACATTGCTGCCCTGCTGCGGATTACCACCGGACTCGGCGCCGATGTTGTACAGCACCAGCCAGCGCGCGCCGGCGGGGTTGAACGCGCCGTCCAGTACCTGCAGGCTGTCGCAGCGACCGCCCTGGGTGGTGCTGTTGCAGGTGCCGGCCGCGTCGCTGGAAAAACGCAGACCCTGCTCGCCGACGCGGTTGGGACGGTAGCGCGCCGCGCTGTGGATCAGCAGCAGCTCCACCGCCTGACCATCGGCGGAAACGCGCAGCGAGTTGGGCACGGCCAGGCGCACATCGCGGCTCATGCGCTGCAGGGCGCCTGCGGCGATATCCACCAGCTCGGCGCGCCGGCTCTGGCCGAGGAAGCCTTCCATCGGGCGTGACAGCACAGTGCTGATCATCACCCCCACCAGCCCGGCCAGGGCGATGACCATGACCAGCTCGACCAGGGTAAAACCGCGCAGGCGCCGCATCAGTAGCGCGTCCTGATGCCGTCGAGCGCCAGCGTCTGGCCCGCCGGGTCGGTGACCGTCACGCGCACCAGTAGCGCATCGCTGGCGGCAAGGCCGCCCAGGGCATGGGCCGTAACGGCGACCTGCACCCGATAGCTGGCCAGCGCGGCAATGGCCTGGCCACGGGCATCGCGCACGCCGTTGTCGTTCAGGCCGTTGTAGTCGCAGACATTGTCGAAGCTCGCGCGACTGGCCGGCGGCGCCGGGCAGACCGCGTTGCTGCTGTCGAGGAACGGCTGCAGGAGGATCTCCTCCAGATAGCCCTCGGCAATGCTCAGGCTCTGCTGACGCAGCAGCGGGTCGGCGGAACGCCCGGTGATGGCAGCCATGGCGCTATACAGCGCGGCGGCGGCAATACCGATGATCACGATGGTGATCACCAGCTCGACCAGGGTCATGCCGGCCTGGCGCTTCATCGCACCATGCCGGTTTCGGCAGTCACGTTGATGGTGAAGCCGCCGAGGGTGGCACTCGCCGCGGCCGAAGGACGGCCGAGGGAGTCGAATACCACGGGAAAGGTGTTCACCGAGACACTGACCCCATTGGGCAGTGGCGCGGCGAAGGGAGACTGGCCATCCGGCCCCTGCACCTCGCTGGTGAAGCCACCGGAGGTGCAGTTGGCGGCGCGGCGCAGGCGGTAACCGCTGCCATCCAGGCTGACCTGGATCAGGCAGCCGCTGGCCACCGCCAGCTTCTGCCCGTAGCGCACGGCGGCCAGGGATTCTTCGTAGAACAGGCGCTCGTCGAACACCCGCCGGTCAAAGAAACGCGGCCCCACCACGGCGGCGAGGATGCCGATGATCACCATGACCATCAGCAACTCAACCATCGTGAAGCCCCGCACGCTCTTACTGGCAACCGTTCGTGGTCACCTGAACCACAGGTGGAGTAATAACGGCGGGAGTTCCACTAGATGTGGCAGCCGTGTAAACCACCTGACAGTTAGTCCCGGTGAAACCGGTTACGGTGTAGGTAATCTGGCCGGTGCCGACAGTTGCTGTGACTCCTTCAACCTGTGCAGCTTCGTCGATTCCCGCGAGGGTTGCTGCCGGATAACCGTTCACCATAGCAATCGGAGTACCCTCGATCGTGACGGTTGTCGCCGTCGGCGTGCCGGCGGCCAGCAGCGCGGCATGAGCAATGCTCGATGCAGAACGCAGCGACCCGGCAACACCCTGCAGCGATGCGGTACGAGCCTGCCCGCTGAAGTCCGCAAACCGCGGCAGTGCAAACGCCGCCAGGATGCCCAGAATCACAATAACCATGATCAGTTCGATCAGGGTGAAACCGCCTTGTTGCTTTTTCATAGCGCTGCTTCCCGATTGGATCAATTGAAGGTGCGAGTTACTTCACCGAGGGAGGTGTTGTAGACAATCGTGTCGTTGGCGCCGTCGCGCTGGTAGGTATAGGTGCAGCTGTTGGCCGGAGCGGCAGTAGCGACGTAATCCGGGTTGGTGCCTGTCACTGTCGGTGCGGAGCCTTGCAGCAGCGCCGACCATAGGTTCTGACATTCAGCCACGCTGGGCGTACCCACAGCTGGCGGGTTGCCGGCAAGGCCGGTACCGGCAGGCCAGAAGTTGGCGTTCACATCGACCGTACCAGCGCCAAAACCCGCCACGTTGATGTAGCAGTTGTTGCCAGCACATCCGAGCACCCCGCCGTTGCGATTGACTTCCTGCTGTGAGCGCACCAGCGTCACGGCGGAAGCAAGACCACCGGCAGCCCCGTTGAATGCGGCACGGTGAGCATCACGGGTGGAGTTGATAAACCGCGGCAGCGCCACCGCAGCCAGAATGCCGAGGATGACGATCACCACCACCAGTTCGATCAGGGTAAAACCTTTGCTGTTCTTCATCTTGCTTCCTCTGTGACTCAAAAACCCTGCGCGGACAGTTCCGCGGCGGGAACTTCTTCAAGCTCCAGGGCAAAGGGGGCGCCCCTGGATTGTGACGCAGTCGACAGCCCCTCGGGAACCGTCGACAGGCGCCAGGCATGCAGCTCGTGCCCCCTTCCCTCCCATCCGTCGGCGAACCGGGTGCGGTACAGCACCCAGGCCTGCTGGGGCAACCAGTACCAGCAGCCGGCACGCGGCTCGCCAGGTGCGGTCAGCTCGCCGCAGTAGTTGTCCTGCCGCCAGCGCAGCAGCACGAACGGATTCTTGCGTTTCCAGGCCTCGTCCAGCACCCGGTCCTTCGCAATCTGTTCCGCCGCCAGGCCACTCAGGCTGGCCGCCAGGTGGGCGCGGGTGCTATCCATGGCCCGCAGCTCGCTGACCTCGGCTATCTTCCAGCCTAGCGCCAGCACCACCGCCAGTGCCATGACCAGGATCAGTCCCCAGCCAAACAGGCGCGCTCGCCTGACCCAGTAATCGGCCTGGTAGTCCGGGCTCACGCGCCGCCCTTGGCGGCCGAGGCCAGTTCCCACATCGGCAGGAACACGCCCAGCGCGAGGATCAGCACCATCACCCCCATGACCACGATCAGGATCGGCTCGATGGCCGACGCCAGTTGTTTGAGGTCGTAGTCCACTTCCTGCTCGTAGAAGTCCGCCACCTCGATGAACAGGTCGTCCAGGGCGCCGGTTTCCTCGCCCACGGCCATCATCTGCAGCACCAGCGGGGTAAACAGACCGCTGCTCGACGCGGTACGGGTCAGCGCCTCGCCACGCTCCACCCCCTCGCGCATACCCAGGATGGCCTGGCCGATATGCCGGTTGCCGACGCTGGCGCTGTTGATCGACAGGGTCTGCAGCAGCGGCACGCCGGCCTTGTACATCATGGCGAAGGTACGGGTGAAACGGGCCAGGGCAATGCGCTCGAAAATGCCGCCGACAATGGGCAGGCGCAGCTTGGTGGCGTCCCACTTGAGCGCGCCGGCGTCGGTCTCGATCCACTTGAAGAAGGCATACAGGCCGCCGCCGAACAGCAGCAGGAGCAGCCACCAGAAGTCCTGGAAGAACTGCGAGGTGCCGATCAGCACCTGGGTCGGCCAGGGCAGGTCCGCCTTGAACTGCTCGAACACCTTGGCGAACGCCGGGATCACCAGCAGGTTGATCACCACCAGCGCCACGGCCATGGCGATCAGCACGAACAGCGGGTAGCGGGTGGCCTGCTTGATGCGCTTGCGCGTCTCGCGCTCCAGCTCCAGGTAGCCGGCCAGCTGGCGGAAGGCCTGGTCGAGCTGGCCGGTGTTCTCGCCGACACTGACCATGCTGATGAACAGGGTGGTGAACACCTTGGGGTGAGCATGCAGGGCCACGGCCATGTTCATGCCGCCTTCGAGGTCGGCACGCACCTGCTGCAGCACCTCGCGGAAATACAGGTTGCGGTGCGATTCGGCGAGGCCGCCGATGGCACGGATGATCGGCACGCCGGCCTTGCTCAGGCTGTACATCTGGCGGCAGAAGATGATCAGTTCTTCGAGGTCGACACGCCGGCGCCGCAGCTTCTCCTGCAGGATGACCAGGACGTCCTCGCCACCCTGCCCGGCCTGTTCCTCGATGGTCAGCGGGGTGATCTGTTGCGCCAGCAGCTCGCTGGCCAGGCTGTCGCGGCTGGCGCTCTGCAGGGTTCCGGTGACCTTGGCGCCCTGGGCGTCGCGGCCGGTGTAGCGAAACTGACTCATGGGCGAATCCCCCCTCTCCCCTCGGGAGAGGGGCTGGGGACAGCGGCGCCGAGGTGCAATCCGGGAAGCAGGTGGCTCCGACCCCGGATTGCATCCGGGCTACAGGAGCGCCCTCTCCCATGAATGGGAGAGGGAGTGCGAGCGATGCCTAAGCAGCCGCTCACACCAGCACCTCGTCGGTCAGGGTGGCGCAGACCTTGAGCACCTCTTCCACGCTGGTCACCCCGGCCAGGGCATAGTCCAGTGCGCAGGCGGCCAGCGGCCGGTAACCGGCGCTGGCCTTGGCCGCCTCGGCAAAGGCCTGAGGATCGCTGCGGCGCAGCGCGGCAATCATCGCCTCGTCCATCTCGAGCAGCTCGTACACGCCGATACGCCCGGAGTAGCCGCTGTTGTGGCACTGATGGCAGCCGCTACCCAGCTTGAAGGCGCGCCCGGCCAATGGCGCACCATGCAGGCTCTCCAACCAGGCCTGCTGCTGCGGCTCGGGGTAATGGTCCTCCATGCAGTTCTCGCACACGCGGCGCACCAGGCGCTGGGCCAGCACGGCATTCAGCGAGGTGGCGACCAGAAACGGTTCGGCGCCCATGTCGATCAGGCGCATGGCCGAGGTCAGCGCGTCATTGGTGTGCAGGGTGGACAGGACCAGGTGGCCGGTCAGGGCGGCGCGCAGGCCGATCTCGGCGGTTTCCTGGTCGCGCATCTCACCGATCAGGACGATGTCCGGGTCCTGACGCAGGGCGGCACGCAGCACGCGGGCGAAGGTCAGCTCGATCTTGGTGTTGACCTGCACCTGGTTGATCCGCGGCAGGCGGTACTCGACCGGGTCCTCCACGGTGATGATCTTCTTCTCCGGGCTGTTCAGCTCGGCGAGGCCCGCATACAGCGTGGTGGTCTTGCCCGAGCCGGTGGGGCCGGTCACCAGCACCATGCCGTGGGGACGCTGCAGCAGGCGCCGAAAGCGTGCCAGCATGTCGGCCGGCATACCGCCGGCATCCAGGCTGGCAATGCCGGCACTCTGATCGAGCAGACGCATCACCACCGATTCGCCGAACTGCACCGGCATGGTCGACACCCGCACATCGATATTGCGGTTCTTCACCCGGATATTGAAGCGGCCGTCCTGCGGCAGGCGCTTCTCGGAGATGTCCAGGCCGGACATGATCTTCAGGCGCATGACCAGCGCCGAGGCGATGCGCTGCTCCTTCATCACCTGCTCATTGAGCACACCGTCGATGCGCTGGCGGATACGCACCACGCCCTCGTCCGGTTCGATGTGGATGTCCGAGGCTTTCATCTGCACGGCGTCCTCGAACAGAGTCTGCAACAGGCGCACCACCGGCGCGTCGCTGACGTTGTCGGCGCCGAGCTTGGACAGGTCGAAGTCACTGTCCTGCAGCTCGCCTTCCAGCTCGCCGGCAATGGAGGCGATCTCACTGGTGCGCCGGTACACCAGGTCCAGCGTGGCCAGCAGTTCGGCCTCGCGTACCACCGCCGGACGTACGCGGGTCTTGAGCAGGCGCTCCATCTCGTCCTGGGCGAACAGGTCGAGCGGATCGGACATGCCCACCAGCACACCCCCGCCCTCGCGCGACAGCGGGATGGCGCGGAAGCGCCGGGCCATGGCCTCGGGCAGGGTCTGCACCAGCTGCTGGTCGAACTTGAAGTGCTTGAGCTCGATAAAGGGAATCTTCAACTGCTCGGACAGTGCGGTGAGCAGCTTGACCTCGGCAACGAAGCCCAGGTCGATCACCGTACGACCCAGCTTGGAGCCGGTGCGTTTCTGCTCCTGCAGGGCCAGTTGCAGCTGTGCCTCGCTGATCAGCCCGGTCTGCACCAGCAGGTCGCCGAGACGAACCTTGCGCTGAGTGAGGTCGGCGGATGGAATCGTGTTCTCTGTCATTCTCGACCTCCGAGTGCCGCAGCGCGTTCGCTGGCAAAGCGCCGGGTGCTCGCGTCCAGCCCCGCGCCCTGCAGCGCTTGCAGATAATGACGGGCCGCCTCGGCAGGCTGATCCAGCTGCTCCAGTGCGATGGCCAGGCCCAACTGCCAGGTCGCCTGAGCGGGGCGCAGCGCGACCAGCTGGCGGTACAGCGCTGCGCTCTGCTGCCACTGCCCGGTCTGCTGATAGCTGGCGGCCAGCAGTGCATGGTAAGTCGGCTCCTGCATCAGGCCGGGGGCGTGCTGCTCAAGGGTCGCGACTGCCGCCTGGGTAGCGCCGGCCTGCAGCTGGGCACGCGCCAGCAGCAGGCGCAGCTCACTGTCCTGCGGCATCTGCGCCAGTTGGTTCGGCAGCCAGCTGAGCAGACGCTGCTGCTGTCCATCGGCCAGATAGGCCCGCGCCAGCCAGCGCATGACCTCGGGGTCGCGTTCGCGGCGCTTCTGCAAGGCCTCCAGCTCATTGATGGCGGATCGGTAGTCCCCCGCGCCCATGGCCTGACGGGCACGACTCAGGGCATCCGGCCGATAGGGTTCGATCTTCAGCTCGGGAGCACTGGCCGGTTCGACTGGCGGGGTCGCCGGCGCGGCATCCGCAGGCGCCACCGGGGCAGTAGCCCAGGCCGGCATGTCGGGCTCGGCCGCCAAGGCCTCGGCCGGCGCGGCAACCGGCAACGGCTCCGGCGCGGGTGGCGCTTCGGCGGCACTGGCGGCTTCCGCCAGTGGCACCTCGATCCACAGCAGCCAGCGCTCACCGGCGGGCTCCAGGCGATCACGCACCTCCAGCTCTCCGGCGAGGCCGACCAGCAGCACCTGCACGTCGACGCCCTGCTGCTCCACCCGCCAGGACAGGCTGCGACCATTGCGCTGCAGGCGTCCGGATTGCGCCTCACCCGCCAGCTGAAGGCCGGGCAGGCGCAGGCTCACCGCGCCACTCTCTTCGGTACGCTGGTAGGGCACCGAGTGCTCCAGCAGCAGCTGCAGGGTCAGGCCGCGGGCATCATGCTGCGGCAGCACCTCCAGCAGACGCGGCGCACTCACGGGTGCAGCGACCACCTCGGTGGCAGGCTCGGGCATGGTTCCGCCCCAGGGAATCTGCCCCTTGACCACCCGCCCGATCATCACCCCGACCAGCACGGCGATCAGCATCACCGCCATGAACCAGATCGAGCCACGGCGCAGACGCTCGATCCGCTCGCGGCGCGCAGCTGCCGCCTCATCCACCGCGTGCAGACCTTCCAGGGCCAGGCGCTCGCCCGGTGCGGCACGACGCTCCTCGAGGTCACGCAGCATGTCGTTGACCAGGCTCATGGCAGCAGCTCCCGCCACTGGTCCAGCCAGGGCCACGCGCCGACCAGCACCAGCACTGACAGGCTGACCGCTGCTAGCCCCCAACCGAACCAGGGCGGCCGACGCGCCAGGAAAGGTTGCGCGCCCTCGGTATCCAGCTGGGCACGGCGCACATGAGCGGGGCTCACCTGCCGACGGCCTTCGCCGAAGGCCACCATCAGCGCCTTGTGCGCGAGGATATTGATCAGCCGCGGGATACCACCGCTGCCACGCACCAGGCGGCGAATGGCGCGCGGCGCGAAGAGCGGCTCGCCACGGTAGCCGGCCACCGCCAGACGCTCGTTGAGGTAGCGGGTGCAGTCCTTCACGTCGAGTGGGCGCAGCTGGTAGGAGAAGGTAATGCGCTGGCGCAACTGGCGGAACTCGTCGCGCGCCAGGGTGGCATCCAGTTCCGGCTGGCCGAACAGGACCACCTGCAGCAGCTTGGCCTGCTCGGTCTCCAGGTTGGTCAACAGACGCAGCGCCTCCAGGGTAGCGGCCGGCAGCGCCTGTGCCTCGTCGATCAGCAGCACCGTGCTGCGACCCTCGGCGGCCAGCTCGATCAGCCGACGATGCAGGGCATCGAGTACGCTCTGCGCATCCAGCTCGTCGACGCTCTCGACCAGCAGCTCGCGGGCCAGGGCCTGGCGCAGGCCGACCGGGCTCATGCCGGGGTTGGGCAGGTAGGCCAGCTGGAAGCGCTCGACCGGCAGGGTATTGAGCAGCGCGCGGCACAGCAGAGTCTTGCCGGTGCCGACCTCGCCGGTCACCTTGATAAAACCCTCGCCTTCACCGAGGGCCACACGCAGCAGGTTGAGGCAAGCCTGATAGGGCGCCAGCTGCACCAGGAAGCCGGTGTTGGGCGTCAGCGCGAAGGGCTTCTCGCGCAGGCCGAAGAAGGCCTCGTACATTGCCTTACCTCAGTTCCTTGAAAGATTCCGCGCTGCGCCGGATCTCTTCCAGCCACACCTCGTCGCTGACGACCTGCGGCCGCATCAGGATGACCAGCTCGCTCTTCTGCATCGCCTTGCGCTGCTGCTTGAACAGGTTGCCGACGATGGGCAGGGTGCTGGCCCAGGGCACTTCGGCATCAGTATTCTCGTTGTTGTTCTGCAGCAGACCGCCGATCACCACCACCTGGCCGCTGCGGGCCCGCACGATGGAGTCGGACTGACGCGAGGTGGACAAGGCCAGGGGCAGGTTGAAGACGTTGTCCTCGCCCAGCACGATGGTCTTGTTCTGGTCCACGACCCGGCTGACGGTCGGCCGCACATGCAGGGTGACCACGTCGTGCTGGTCGATCTGCGGGGTCACATCCAGCGAGATGCCGGAGAAAAACGGCGTCAGGGTCACGTCCTGAGTCGGCTGGGTCACACCGGCCACGGTGGTCGTGCTGCTGTTGGAGGACACGTCGGTGACGAAGAATTCGTCGGTGCCGACCTTGATCACCGCCTTCTGGTTGTTCAGCGTGGAGATGCGTGGGCTGGACAGCACCCGAACCTCGCCCTGGGTCTGTAGCAGCTGAATCAGGCCGGTGAAATCACCGAAGCTGAGCACTGTGCTGAAAACGCCGTCGATCTCGCTGGGCCCCGTGAGTTCGGCGCCATCGATCTCCGCGCTCACATCACCGCCAATCTTTTCCCAGCTGATGCCGGCCTGAAAACCGTCATTGAGCTGGACCTCAAGAATCTTGGTTTCCAGTATCACCTGACGCTGCAGGTTGCGCTGGGCCTGTTCGAGGAAGCGCACCACGTTCTCCTGGTCGGCACTGCTGGCGCGTACCACCAGCAGGCTGGCTTGCGGATTGACCACCACGCTGTTGCCTTCCTCGTCGCCTACGACGGCACGCACCACGCCTTCGACCTCTTTCCAGAAATCGACATTGCTGCTCGTCACCACCTTGCTGGCATTCAGCGTCGTTACTGAGGTGTCGCTGCTCGAGTTGCCGTTGTCATCGGAGTCACTGCTCTGGCTACTCTCCACCTGCCCCGAGCTGACGCGGGTATCCGACTCACCGAGGCGCTGCAGGTTGAGGTAATTGAGGTCGTAGCTGCGCGTGATCTTCTCGTTCGGCAGGATCTGGTAGCCGTAGCTGGTGCGGCGGAAGTCATAGCCGTAGCTGTCGCGCACCGCAGCGAGAACCTCTTCGAGGGTGACCCGACGCAGGCTGAAGGTGATGTTGCCGCTCACGGCCGGATGGACCACCAGGTTCTGCCCGGCGCTCTCCATCAGGCTGAGGAAGAACTCGCGGGCCGGCATGTCCTTGGCGGCCACGTCGAAGCGTGGCCCGCTGGCGAACAGGGTACTGCTCAGCGGCGGCAACAGCGCCGCCTGCACGGCCGGTGGTGGTGTAACCTTGGCACTGGCCTGAGCCTGCTGCAGGCTCTCGTCGAGCAGCTTGCCGCTCTGTTCATAGAGCTGCTTGTCGCCATCGATGAAGGTCTGGCAGGCACTGAGCAGGCAGGCCAGGCCCAGCAGCAGGCCACGTTTCGGCAGAGTCGGAGTCATCGGCATCATCGGCTCGGTTTGATTACAGGTTCGACCAGACGCAACAGCTCTCGCTGGCCCTGGCGTTCGATCAGTACGGCGTGCGGCTGGATGGCCAGAATGCGCACGCCGCCATGTTCCTGGCCGACGCGCAGGGTCTGGCCGTCGATTACCGCACGGCTGCCCTGGGCGCCGCGCAAGATGGCCTGCAGTTGCAGTGCGGCCGGAGCCGCTGCCGCCCCCGCGGCTGGCAGCAGGTCGGCAGGCGGCCGGGTCGGGTCGACAGTCGCGTGCGCGCCGGCGCAGCCCAGCAACAGGGCCAAGAGCAAGGTTCTAGACACCGACCCATCCCGCCTTGCGGCTCAAGGTGAAGAGTTTCAGGCTGATCTTCGCCCGCCCCGGGCCGGCTTCGCCGACGCGGTAGTCGAGGCTGTCCCAGTTCAGCTTCCAACCGCTGGCGTGGACCGCCTGCAGATACTGCAGCAGTTCGAAATAGCCACCCTCGAGCTGCAGCACCAGGCCATGTCGGTACAGCACCGTCGGCAGCTCCGTCTGGGCGTCGCCGGCAGGGCCCGTTGCCTTCGCTGCCGACGCCTCGGCCAGGCGTACCGGCTCGCTGAAGCTCTGCATGCCGGTGAGACTCAGTCCCTGCTGGGCCTGCAGCAGGCTCTGCAGCACGGCTTTCATCTTTTCCGGGGTGAGCAGCGCGGCGGTGCCCTCGTCGATCTGTCGCAGCAGCGCCTCGCGGTCGACCGATGCCGCCAGCAGCGCGCTGCGGTAGGGAATGTTGGGGTCGGCGGCGAGCCTGGCCTTGAGCTCTTCCAGGCCGACGGCAGCCTCGGCGCTACGCCCCTCGGCCAGGCGAATGGATGATTCGGTGCGCGCCACCGAGGCGCTCAGTGGATCGCCCACCAGCAGCAGATAGAGCATGCCGAGCAGCGCCAGGCCGACGCCATAGGTCAGCCACTGCTCGCGCGGCGCCAAGCCCTGCCAGCGTTGCAGCCACTTATTCATCGGCCTTCTCCTGGTCGGCGGGACGCGAGGACAGGTCGAAGTCGAGCAGGCCGTCCTCACCGCGTTCGACATCCAGGCGCGCAAACTCGCGCCCGCTGAACACCGGGCTACGTCCCAGCGCGTCGAGATAGCCGGGCAGCAACTGCTGGCTCTGCGCGCGCCCTTGCAGGCGCAACTGGGTGCCCCCCTGATCCAGATGAATACCGGTGAGCCACAGGCGCCCCTGCGGATGATGCTCGGCCAGGGCCTGCAGCGGCGGGACGAAGCCGATGTTCTGCTGCTCGGACAGCACCCGCAGGTAATTCAGCAGCCCTTGCAGCTGACCGTTTTCCGCCTGGCGTGCAGCGACTTCAGCGGGCAGCTGCGGATCAAGCTGCGGCTCGACAAAACCGGCCTTGGCCGTGGCCAGCACGCTCTCCTGCTCGCTGGCCTGGGCCTCGGCCAGCACCAGCTGCTGCCGGGCATCGCGCAGCTGCCAGTACTGCCAGCCGGCATGCAGCAGGCAGAACAGCGCCAGCAGCACCAGGCCGAGCAACATATGCCGCCGCCGTGGACCGCCGCGACGGCGACGCTCGACCTGATAGAGGTTGAGGTTCTGCATCAATCGGCCTCCTGACGCAGGGCCGCGCCCACCGCAGTCATGCAGTAGGCCTGCTGGACGGCATCCAGCTCGGCGCTGGCTTGGCCGGGGAACAGCTCGCGCAGGTCCAGCGCCTGCAGCTTGACCGCCAGGCCGCCGCCCATGGCCTGCTGCACGGCAGCGCCATCACGCTTGCTCGGCAGCAGCAGCAGACGATTGATATAGCCCTTGCCCAGCTGGCTCTCGAAGTAATCGAGCGAGCGCTGGATCTCCAGGGTCAGGGTGCCGTAGTCGCCGGCGGCGCCATCCAGGCCGTGCTCGATACGCCGCGCCATATACAGGTCGGCACCGTTCTGCACGCTGATCAGCCCCTCACTGGAGCGCAGGCGCAGCAGAGCGACGTTCATGCCCTCGGCGCCGGCCAGCAGGCCGAGGTTGCGGAAGGCCATCTCGGTGACATCGATGCTGCGCAGGCGCAGGCCGGCCTGCCGGAACAGATCGCCCCAGGCCTGCATGCGCGCCTTGCCCAGCACGGCGCAGTAGGCCATGCGCGAGCGGCCACGATAGGCATCGCCGGGCAGGCAGAAGGCATCCACCACCACCTGCTCCAGCGGCTCGGCAATCAGGTCCTTGACCCGCCAGCGCATGGCATCGCGCAGTTCCTCGGCGGGCACGTCGGGGGCATCGAGCAGGAGCATCTGATAGGTGGCAGGGTGCAGCACCAGATTGACCGGCATGTCACCCAGGGCACGCTCGGCCACCAGGCTCTTCAGCAGCGCCGGCTGCTCGGCGGGAGCCGCCTGGCGAAACAGGCACTCGAGCAGGCGTGGCGCCTCACCGGGCAGGCGCTGCACGCGCGCCAGCGCAATGCCTTCCGGGCCGGTTTCGATGCCCAGCAGGCCGTCCGCTGTAGTTCTTCTTTTTGCGAACCACACCAACTGCAAATCCCCCTGCGTCCTGCCGTCGCCGCCCTGCATGGGCCAGTCGCGTCAGGTGCATTGTAGAATGGTGGCTACAGACCTAGCTGAGCCCGATCAATGTTCCATGTCGTCCTGTTCCAGCCGGAGATACCTCCGAACACCGGCAACATCATCCGCCTGTGCGCCAACACGGGCTGCCACCTGCATCTGATCGAGCCGCTGGGCTTCGACCTGGACGACAAGCGCCTGCGTCGGGCCGGTCTGGACTACCACGAATACGCAACATTAAAGCGCCACTATTCCTTGAGCGACTGTATCACGTCTGTTCAGCCCGACAGAATCTTGGCATTCACTACCAAAGCTAGCCACAGCTACGCGCAAATGGAATACCGTGCCGGCGATATGCTGCTGTTCGGCCCGGAAAGTCGCGGCCTGCCGAGCGAGGTACTGGAGCAGTTCCCGGACGAATGCCGACTGCGCATGCCGATGCGCCCGCAGTGCCGCAGCCTGAATCTGTCGAATGCGGTGGCCGTGGTGGTCTATGAGGCCTGGCGCCAGCTGGATTTCGCCGGCTCCTGAAACGCAAAAGCCGCCCTAAGGCGGCTTTGTCGTGCCGGCAGCCGATCAGGCCTGGGCAGCCTGCTGCTGGCGCTGCAGCTCCTGGGCATACAGGGCGTCGAAGTTCACCGGCGACAGCATCAGGGCCGGGAAGGAACCGCGGATCACCAGACCATCCAGCGCCTCGCGGGCATAGGGGAACAGGATGTTCGGGCAGAACGCGCCGAGGGTGTGACCCATGGAGGCGGCGTCCAGACCCTTGATCAGGAAGATACCGGCCTGCTGCACTTCGGCGATGAAGGCGATTTCCTCACCGGTCTTCACGGTCACGGACAGGGTCAGCACCACTTCGTGGAAATCGCCATCGAGCTGCTTCTGCTTGGTGTTGAGATCCAGGCCTACGCTCGGCGCCCACTCCTGACGGAAGATTTCCGGGCTCTTCGGCGCTTCGAAGGACAGGTCCTTCACGTAGATGCGCTGCAGGGAGAATTGCGGCCCTTCGTTGTTCTGGGCGGCGCCGTTGTTCGCTTGTTCGGTCATGGCTGTTCTTCTTGTTGCGGGTTGCTGAAAGGGTTCAGCCCTGCAGCAGCGCGTCGAGCTTGCCGGCGCGCTCCAGGGCGTAAAGGTCATCGCAGCCACCGACATGGGTGCTGCCGATCCAGATCTGCGGTACCGAGGTGCGTCCGGCCTTGCGGCTCATCTCGGCACGCACGTCGGGCTGGCCATCCACGCTGATCTCGCGGAATGCCACGCCCTTGCTGGTCAACAGTTGCTTGGCGCGGATGCAGTAGGGGCACCAGGAACTGGAGTAGACGAGGACCTCGGGCATGTCACTTGACTACCGGCAGGTTGTCGCCGCGCCAGCTGGCGATGCCGCCGCCCAGCTTGGCCGCGGTGTAGCCGGCCTTCTTCAGGTCGCGGGCAACCATGCCGGCGTGCTGGCCCATGGCATCGACCACGATGATGGTCTTGGCCTTGTGCTTCTCCAGCTCGACCATGCGCTCGGCCAGCTTGTCGAAGGGAATGTTCAGCGCATCGACGATGTGGCCGCTGCTGAAGTCCTTGTGGTTGCGCACATCCAGCACCACGCCCTGCTCACTGTTGACCAGCGCCGTCAGCTCGCGGCTGGTCAGGCTCTTGCCGCCCTTGCGCAGCTCGGTGACGATCAAGAGCACCAGCAGGAACACGAAGCATCCGCTCAGTACATAGTGGTTAGTGGCAAATTCAATCAGGTGGGCCAACATCGCGCGGTTCCATAGCCTTAAAATGGCGGCCAGTATACACAGCCCCACAGGTCGGCCAAGCCCCGCCCAGCGGTGACGCGGCGGGCCTGCATCGGTAAAATGCGCGACCTTTTTTGATCACCACGAGCGAGCCAGCCGCCATGAGCGCAACGCCCAACCCCCTGGTCCTGATCATCCTCGATGGCTTCGGCCACAGCGAGAACCCCGAGCACAACGCCATCTACGCGGCGCAGACCCCGGTCTACGACCGCCTGCGCGCCACCTACCCGCATGGCCTGATCTCGGGTTCGGGCATGGACGTCGGCCTGCCGGACGGCCAGATGGGCAACTCCGAAGTGGGCCACATGAACCTCGGCGCCGGCCGCGTGGTGTACCAGGACTTCACCCGGGTGACCAAGGCCATCCGCGACGGCGAGTTCTTCGAGAATACCGAAATCACTCGCGCCGTTGACCAGGCCGTCGGCGCCGGCAAGGCCGTGCACATCCTCGGCCTGCTCTCCGACGGCGGCGTGCACAGCCACCAGGACCACCTGGTCGCCATGGCCGAGCTGGCCGCCCAGCGCGGCGCCGAGAAGATCTACCTGCACGCCTTCCTCGACGGCCGCGACACCCCGCCGAAGTCGGCCCAGCCCTCCATCGAGCTGCTCGACGCCACCTTCGCCAGACTGGGCAAGGGCCGCATCGCCAGCCTTACCGGGCGTTACTTCGCCATGGACCGCGACAACCGCTGGGACCGCGTCGAGCAGGCCTACCACCTGATCGTCGAGGGCCAGGGCCAGTTCAACGCCGCCAGCGCCGTCGAAGGCCTGGAAGCGGCCTACGCCCGCGACGAGAGCGACGAATTCGTCAAGGCCACCACCATCGGCGAGCCGGTGAAAGTCGAAGACGGCGACGCCATCGTCTTCATGAACTTCCGCGCCGACCGCGCCCGCGAGCTGACCCGCGCCTTCGTCGAGGCCGACTTCAGCGAGTTCCAACGCCAGCGCGTGCCGCAGCTGGCTGGCTTCGTCATGCTCACTCAGTACGCCGCCAGCATCCCGGCACCCAGCGCCTACAAGCCGGAGCCGCTGACCAACGTGCTCGGCGAATACCTGGCGAAGAACGGCAAAACCCAGCTGCGCATCGCCGAGACCGAGAAGTACGCCCACGTCACCTTCTTCTTCTCCGGCGGCCGCGAAGAACCCTTCGCCGGCGAAGAACGCATCCTGATCCCCTCGCCGAACGTCGCCACCTACGACATGAAGCCGGAAATGAGCGCGCCGGAAGTCACCGACCGCATCGTCGAGGCCATCGAAAACCGTCGCTATGACGTGATCATCGTCAACTACGCCAACGGTGACATGGTCGGCCACACCGGCGTGTTCGAAGCCGCGGTCAAGGCTGTGGAAACCCTCGACACCTGCGTTGGCCGCATCGTCGAGGCCCTCGACAAGGTCGGCGGCGAAGCCCTGATCACCGCCGACCACGGCAACGTCGAGCAGATGGAGGACGAGTGCACCGGCCAGGCGCATACCGCGCACACCTGCGAGCCGGTGCCCTTCATCTATGTGGGCAAGCGCCCGGCGACCATCCGCGAAGGCGGCGTGCTGGCCGACGTGGCACCGACCCTGCTGACCCTGATGAACCTGCCGGTACCGGCAGAAATGACCGGCAAGACCATCGTCCAGCTGCAATAACCCGGAGCAATCCGTGAAGCGCTCGCCGGCTACCGCCGGCGGGCGTTTTTTTTGCGCCACACCGCGGGCATACTAGGCCCTTCTTCGCTCCAGGTGCCGCACCCTCCATGTTCCGCGCCCTCGCCCTCGTCCTCCTCGCCAGCCTGACCGTCCCGGCCTTTGCCGACGACAAGGCGCAAACCCAGAAGCAGCTGGAAGCCGCCCGTGCCGACGTGGCCGAGCTGAAGAAGCTGCTGGAAAAGCTGCAGCAGGAGAAATCCGGCGTGCAGAAG
The DNA here is from genome assembly GCF_048595745.1 of Pseudomonas stagnisoli. Lineage (NCBI taxonomy): Bacteria > Pseudomonadati > Pseudomonadota > Gammaproteobacteria > Pseudomonadales > Pseudomonadaceae > Pseudomonas > Pseudomonas stagnisoli. Next base: position 585,245 of record NZ_CP184361.1, on the reverse strand, counting down.
GAACTGCAGCGCACCGAGAAGGAAATGGGCGGCCTGGAGAAACAGGTCAAGGGCCTCGAAGGCGAGCTGAAAAAGAGCGAGGAGGAGCTCAAGCGCCTCGATCAGGAGAAAAAAAAACTCCAGCAATCGCGCCTTGAACAACAGCGCCTGATCGCCATCCAGGCCCGCGCTGCCTACCAGAGCGGCCAGCAGGAGCCCCTGCGACTGTTGCTCAACCAGCAACAACCTGAACAGTTCGCCCGCACCCTCAGCTACTACGACTACCTGGGCAAGGCCCGGGTCGAACAGCTCGACGCCTTCAACGAAACCCTGCGCCAGCTGGCCAATGTCGAAAACGACATCGCCAACCAGCAGAACCAGCTGCTGGCACAGAAAAGCACTCTCGACAGCCGCCGCAGCGAGCTGGCCGAGGTACGCAAGCAACGCCAGGCGGCACTGGCCAAGCTGAACAAGGAATACGGCGCCGGCGACCGCAAGCTCAAGGCCCGCGAGCAGGAGCAGGCCGAGCTCGCCCGCGTGCTCAAGACCATCGAGGAAACCCTCGCCCGCCAGGCCCGCGAAGCCGAGGAGGCACGCCGCCTGGCTGCCCTGGAAGCCCAGCAGGCCCACGATCCGAACCGCAAGCCGCTACCACTGGGGCCCGCGGTGTCGAGCGAAGGCGCCAGCTTCGGAGGCCCGTTCGCCAAGGCCAAGGGCAAGCTGCCCTGGCCGGTCAATGGCCGCCTGGTCGCGCGCTACGGTTCGCCGCGCGCCGGCGACGCCCGCGCCACCTGGGATGGCGTGCTGATCGGGGCCAGTGCCGGCAGCCAGGTACATGCCGTGCATGGCGGCCGCGTGGTGTTCGCCGACTGGTTGCGCGGGGCCGGCCTTCTGGTCATTCTCGACCACGGCAATGGCTACCTGAGCCTGTACGGCCATAATCAAAGCCTGCTCAAGGACGCCGGTGACATCGTCAGCGCCGGCGAAGCCATCGCCACGGTCGGCACCAGCGGTGGCCAGGACACTCCGGCACTGTACTTCGCCATCCGCCAGCAGGGCCGCCCCAGCGACCCGGCTCAGTGGTGCCGCGCTCAGGGATGACAGCCGAGGCTGTCGCCTCATCATTTTGGGAGTTCACATGCAGCAATTCCGTCGCCTCACCCCCCTCGCCCTGGCTCTTGGCCTGATGCTCGGCAGCCCCACCCTGCTGGCTGCCGAGGCCGTCGAAGTGCCAGCCGTCGAAGCCGTGAACGGCAAGGCGCCGCTGCCACTGGAGGAGCTGCGCACCTTCGCCGAGGTGATGGACCGCATCAAGGCGGCCTATGTGGAGCCGGTGGACGACAAGACCCTGCTGGAGAATGCCATCAAGGGCATGCTCGGCAACCTCGACCCGCACTCCGCCTACCTGGAGCCCGAGGCCTTCGCCGAGCTGCAGGAAAGCACCAGTGGCGAGTTCGGCGGCCTCGGCATCGAAGTCGGCACCGAGGACGGCTTCATCAAGGTGGTCTCGCCGATCGACGACACCCCCGCATCCAAAGCCGGTATCCAGCCGGGCGACCTGATCGTCAAGATCGACGGCCAGCCGACCAAGGGCCTGTCGCTGATGGAAGCGGTGGACAAGATGCGCGGCAAGGCCGGCAGCAAGATCAACCTGACCCTGGTACGCGAGGGCGGCAAACCCTTCGATGTGGAGCTGACCCGCGCCGTGATCAAGGTCAAGAGCGTGCGCAGCCAGCTGCTGGAAGACGGTTACGGGCTGATCCGCATCAGCCAGTTCCAGGTCAACACCGGCGAGGAAGTCGGCAAGGCCCTGGCCAAACTGCGCAAGGACAACGGCAAGAAGTTGCGCGGCCTGGTCCTGGACCTGCGCAACAACCCTGGCGGCGTGCTGCAGGCGGCGGTGGAAGTGGCCGACCACTTCCTCAAGAAAGGCCTGATCGTCTATACCGAAGGCCGCATCGCCAACTCCGAGCTGCGTTTCAATGCCGATCCGGCGGACGCCAGCGAAGGCGTGCCGCTGGTGGTATTGATCAACGGCGGCAGTGCTTCGGCCTCGGAGATCGTCGCCGGCGCCCTGCAGGACCACAAGCGCGGCGTGCTGATGGGTACCGACAGCTTCGGCAAAGGCTCGGTACAGACGGTACTGCCACTGAACAACGACCGCGCCCTGAAGCTCACCACCGCGCTGTACTTCACCCCCAACGGCCGCTCCATCCAGGCCCAGGGCATCGTCCCGGACATCGAGGTGGCACGCGCCAAGCTGACCCGTGAGGACGGCGGCGAACTGGTCAAGGAAGCCGACCTGGCCGGCCACCTGGGCAATGGCAATGGCGGTGCGGACAAGCCCAGCGGCAGCAAGAAGCAGCAGGCACCGCGTCCGCAGGACGATGACTACCAGCTGAGCCAGGCACTCAATCTGCTCAAGGGTCTGAACGTCACCCGCGGCGAGTAACCCGCGGCGGGGAAACAAAAAACCCGGGCAAGCCCGGGTTTTTCATGCCTGATGCGCTTACTGCACGTAGCTCTGGAAGATCTGGTCGACCTTGCCGCTGGCACGCAGTTCGTCCAGCGCCTTTTGCAGACGCTCGACCACCTCATCCGGGGTTTCCGGATTCAGGGCCAGGTACAGCTGGGCACTGTCGAAGCGCAGCACGGTCTTCAGGCCGGTGATGCCCTCCTGCTTGGCCAGGTAGCGGCCAGCGGGGTCGCCGGTGGCCCACAGGTCGATCTTGCCTTCCTGCAGCTTGTGCGCGTTTTCCTGGTCACGTAGCGAACTGATCGGCTCCAGGCCCTGCTTGCGCAGGTGCTCGTCGATGGCGTCGCCCTTGTAGGCGCCAACGCGATAGGACTTGGCCTGCTCCAGGCTGATCAGGCTGATGCTGCTGTCGGCACGGGCCAGCATCACCCAGTCATCCGGACCGATGGGACCGACCCATTTGAACAGCTTCTCCCGCTCCGGCAGCTTGGCCGCGACGAACACGCCGTGGTTCGGGTTCTCCAGGGCCATCTTGTAGATGCGTGCCCAGGGGAAACGCAGCGTCATGTGGTAGTCGATGCCGGCCTTCTTGAACGTCTCGCGCACCACCTCCACGGCGATGCCTTCGAGGTTTTCCTCGCGCGCGTAGTTCTTGCCGTTATTGGCCATGTTGTAAGGCGGGAAGTTCTCGGTGAGCAACACCACCTTGTAGTCGGAGGGCAGCTCGGCGCGCACCACGGAGGAAAACAGCAGGCCTACGCCCAGCAGCAGCACGCTCAGTCGCTTCAACAGCATATCCGTATCCTTGACAGTCGGGGACGCCCGCGGCGCAACGGCATCGCCAACCCGGGGGCGGCCAAAGGGTAGCAGAAGCGCGCCGGGAAGCGCAGTACCGGCGGCCAGCCGCCGGTACTGTGGCGGCTGGCCGCCAGGGTGTTACAGGTAGCTGCTGGTGATCTCGTCGACGAAACCTTCGTTGCGCAGCTCGTCCAGGGCCTTCTGCAGGCGCTCGACCACCTCGTCCGGCGTCTCCTTGTTCAGCGCCAGGAATAGCTCGGCACTGTTGAAGCGCAATACCACCTGCAGCCCGCTGGCGCCTTCCTGCTTGGCGATGTAGCGGCCGACCGGGTCGGTGGTGGCCCACAGGTCGATCTTGCCGCTCATCAGCTTGGCCACGTTCTCCTGGTCGCGCAGGGAGTTCTCCGGCTTCAGCCCCTTGCTTTCCAGGTGCTGGCTGACGGCATCGTTCTTGTAGGCGCCGATCTTGTACTGGGCGGCCTCCTCCAGGCTGCCGACCTTGATGGTGCTACCCGGCGCGGCGAGCAGCACCCACTCGCTCTTGGCCAGTGGCCCGACCCATTTGAACAGCGGCTTGCGCTCTTCCGTATAGGTGGTGGAGAACAGGCCGTAGTTGGGCTTATCCAGGGTCAGACGGTAGATGCGGTCCCAGGGGAAGCGCAGGCTCAGGTTGTAGCCGATACCGGCGCGCTTGAAGACCTCACGCACCAGATCGGCGCTGATGCCGTCGATATTGTCGTCACGGGCGAAGTTCTTCTCGTCGATGGCCATGTTGAACGGCGGGAAGTTCTCCGTCAGCAGGATCACCTTGTAATCGTCGGACAGCTCGGCATGCGCGCCGCCAGCCAGTAACAGCAGGCCGCACAGCAGCCCCTTGTGCAGATACTTCAACATTGCAGTACAGCTCCGGATTTATGGTTGTTTGGGCGACTTCTCTGCAAGTGGCCACTGCGGAGCGTTGCACCCCGGAGTGGTCTTCGACCGGCACGCAGTCCGGTGCAGTGGCAAGCCGGCATAGTGCCACGCGCCAGGCCGACTGCGTTGAACTGCGTCACGCCGGTAGTCCCTCGCCCCCAATCGCTCGCAAGAAACGAACCAATCAGCGACGAGCGAGGCCGCACTCAGTACTTCTGCATGACACCCTGCAGCGCGCCCTCGCTGCGCAGCTGCTCCAGCGCCGCGCGCAGCTTGTCCACGGTGGCATCGGTGGTCTGCTGGTTGAGCGCCAGATAAAGATCACCGCGACCGAAGGTCAGCACCACACGGAAGTCCTGATAACCCTGCTGACGTGCCAGGTACTGGCCAGCGACGGATGAGGTCACCCACAGGTCGATCTGGCCCTTGGCCAGGCGCTCCGGGTTCTCTTTGTCGTACAGCGACTGCTGCACGTCCAGCCCCGACTCAACCACCTTATTGGTCGGCGCATCACCCTTGTAGCCGCCCAGCCGGTACTGCTTGGCCTGCTCCAGGCTGCTCAGCTGGATCGGCGAATCGGCACGGGCCAGCAGCACCCAATCCTCGCTGGCGATGGGACCGACCCATTTGAACAGCGTCTCGCGCTCCGCCGTGCGAGCCACCGAGAACAGGCCATAGCCTGCGTCCTTGAGGGCCTGGTTATACACGCGCTCCCAGGGGAAGCGCAGGATCTGCTGGCACTCGACGCCCGCGCGCTGGCACACCAGACGCATGGTTTCGGCGCTAATACCGGTAATGCCGTCGTCACGGGCGAAATTGCCGCCACTGACGGCCATATTGAAGGGCGGCAGGTTTTCCGTGAGCAGCACCAGGGATTCGGCACGTGCTTGCGCGGTGCCGACCAACAGCAGGAACAGGGTCAGCAGCCTGGAGAACAACATAGAGACTCCTTGTCGAGGAAGGGGTTCGCCGTATGGCAAACAGACCTCCCTATTCTAGCCGGCCAAGCAAAGACCGGTTAGCGACTCCCGCACAGCCAGTTTCAGCGCACCACGATCCCACGACTGGCCAGGTAAGCCTTGGCCTCAGGCACGCTGTACTCGCCGAAGTGGAAAATGCTGGCAGCCAGTACGGCGTCGGCCTTGCCTTCGAGAATGCCGGCGGCCAGGTGCTCCAGGTTGCCAACACCGCCGGAGGCGATCACCGGGATGCCCACGGCTTCGCTGATGGCGCGGGTTACGCCCAGGTCGTAGCCGCTTTTGACGCCGTCCTGGTCCATGCTGGTCAGCAGGATCTCGCCTGCGCCGAGGTCCTCCATCTTCTTCGCCCAGAGCACCGCATCCAGCCCGGTCGGCTTGCGCCCGCCATGAGTGAAGATTTCCCAGCGCCCCGGAGCGACTTTCTTGGCGTCGATGGCGACCACGATGCACTGCGAACCGAAACGCGCAGCGGCCTCGCCGACAAACTCGGGGGTAAAGACAGCAGCCGTGTTGATGGACACCTTGTCGGCACCGGCATTGAGCAGGTTGCGGATGTCCTGCACGGTGCGCACGCCGCCACCGACGGTGAGCGGGATGAACACCTGACTGGCCATGCGCTCCACCGTGTGCAGGGTGGTGTCGCGGCCGTCGACGCTGGCGGTGATGTCGAGGAAGGTGATCTCGTCGGCGCCCTGCTCGTCGTAGCGGCGGGCGATTTCGACAGGATCACCGGCGTCGCGGATGTTCTCGAACTGCACACCCTTGACCACGCGACCGTTGTCCACGTCCAGGCAAGGGATGATGCGTTTAGCCAGCGCCATATCAGCAGCCCTCAGCCTTTGAAGTTGTCGCAGAAGGTCTGCGCTTCGGCCACATCCAGGGTGCCTTCGTAAATGGCACGCCCTGTGATGGCGCCGATGATGCCGGGCGAACGGGCCAGCAGCAGCTTCTCGATGTCGCCTAGGTTGTGGATGCCGCCGGAGGCGATCACCGGAATCTTGCTGGCCGCGGCCAAGGCCGCGGTGGCCTCGACGTTGCAGCCCTGCATCATGCCGTCTTTGGCGATGTCGGTATAAACGATGGCGGACACACCGTCGGCCTCGAAGCGCTTGGCCAGGTCAGTCGCCTGTACGCTCGACACCTCGGCCCAGCCGTCGGTGGCAACGAAGCCGTCTTTGGCATCCAGGCCGACGATCACCTTGCCCGGAAAGGCCTTGCAGGCCTCGGCCACGAACGCGGGCTCTTTAACAGCCTTGGTGCCGATGATCACGTAGCTGACGCCGGCTTTGACGTAGTGCTCGATGGTTTCCAGGGTACGGATGCCGCCGCCGATCTGGATCGGCAGGTTCGGGTAGCGCTTGGCGATGGCAGTGACCACCTCGCCATTGACCGGCTGACCTTCGAAAGCGCCGTTCAGGTCGACCAGGTGCAGACGGCGACAGCCGCCCTCGACCCACTTGGCGGCCATGCTCACCGGGTCATCGGAGAATACCGTGGAGTCTTCCATGCGGCCCTGGCGCAGACGCACGCAGGCGCCGTCCTTGAGATCGATAGCGGGGATAATCAGCATTTCAGCGAGTCCTCAGGCCGGGCCCGCCAAGGCCCGGAATAAAACGAAAGCGGTTAGCAGCGGCCGTTCCAGCCGATGAAGTTCTGCAGCAGCTGCAGACCATGGGTATGGCTCTTTTCCGGGTGGAACTGCACGGCGAACTTCGAGCCTTCGGCCAGCGCCGCGGCGAAGTCCTTGCCGTAGTGGCCACGACCAACCACCTGGGCCGGATTGCCAGCCTCGATGTAGTAGCTGTGCACGAAATAGAAGCGGCCCATGTCCGGAATCTCGTGCCACAGCGGGTGATCGACCACCTGCTCGACCTCGTTCCAGCCCATGTGCGGCACTTTCAGGTGCTCGCCGCCTTCGTGCAGGTCCTTGCCGAAGAAGCGCACCTGGCCGGGGAACAGACCGATGCAGTCGACCCCGCCGTTCTCCTCGCTGCGCTCCAGCAGCGCCTGCATGCCGACGCAGATGCCGAGGAACGGGCGGTCCTGACTGACCTCGCGGACCAGGGCATCGAAGCCCAGGCGCTTGATCTCGGCCATGCAGTCGCGGATCGCGCCGACGCCGGGGAATACCACACGGTCGGCCTCGCGGATCACTTGGGCGTCACTGGTGACCATCACTCGCCCGGCACCCACATGCTCCAGGGCCTTGGCCACCGAATGCAGGTTGCCCATGCCATAGTCGATTACTGCAACGGTCTGCATTTACAGGCAGCCCTTGGTCGACGGCATTTGCCCGGCCATGCGCGGATCCAGCTCAACGGCCATGCGCAGGGCGCGGCCAAAGGCCTTGAACACCGTCTCGATCTGGTGGTGAGTGTTGCTGCCACGCAGGTTGTCGATGTGCAGCGACACCTGAGCGTGGTTGACGAAGCCCTGAAAGAACTCCTGGAACAGGTCCACGTCGAAGCCGCCGACCACCGCGCGGGTGAAGGGCACGTGCATCTGCAGGCCCGGGCGGCCGGAGAAGTCGATCACCACGCGCGACAGCGCCTCGTCCAGCGGCACGTAGGAGTGGCCGTAGCGGGTCATGCCCTTCTTGTCGCCAACGGCCTTGGCGAAGGCCTGGCCGAGGGTGATGCCGACGTCTTCCACGGTGTGGTGGTCGTCGATATGCAGGTCGCCCTTGCAGTAGATGTCCAGGTCGATCAGGCCATGACGGGCGATCTGGTCGAGCATGTGCTCAAGGAACGGCACGCCAATATCGAACTTGGCCTTGCCGGTGCCATCCAGGTTGATCGAGACCTTGATCTGGGTCTCCAGGGTGTTGCGCTCGACGGATGCCGTACGTTCGGCCATCTCCAGCTCCACAGGCTGCTCACGGGAAAAGGCCGCCATTATAGGCGGGCCGCGCCCGGAACGGCTACCGGCAGCGGTCGGCCGCCACGGCTATCGGCGCGACTGGCGGGGCTTTACACTGCGCCACCCGCCTACCGAGGAAGTTGCCATGCCCGTTGTGGTCGAAATCGTCAGCCGCCCCTCCGCCCAGGACCACACCGACCTGGGCAAGGTCTACGCCGACGCCCCGGACTGGCTGCTTGAGCCCTACACCAGCGTCGACGCCCTGCTGGCCGACGGTATCGGCAGCGGCAAACTGATCGCCGGACGCTTCAACGACCGCCTGCTCGGCGCCGCCTTGCTGGAGCGCGGTGAAGACCACTGGCGCCTGTCGCACCTGTGCGTGCGCAAGGTCACACGCAAGCGCGGCGTGGGCCGGCGCATCCTCGACGAAGCCAGGCGCCTGGCCCGCGAGGCTGGCAAGCCACTGCACCTGGCGGCACCCCGCGATCACCTGGAGAGCCAGGCCCTGGCCGCGCGCACCGGTCTGCCGCTGGACGCCCTATAGGATCGAGCCCAGCTCGCGAATCAGCCCCGTAGCCCGAATAACATCCGAGCTACGCCTGCGCCATCTGCGGCCGCGCCGCCAGCCAGACCAGCCACAACAGGCTGGCCGCGCACAACCCGGCCAGGCCAAGACCGAACAGCCACTGCGCCGGCGCCAGCCACAGCCCCAAGACCAGGGCGAACGCCGCCAGCAGCGCCAGGCGCACGGCCTCCAGCCGCCACAGCGCGCGCCGCCCCTCGAACAACCAGCCCAGGCTGACACAGCCGAACAGGATCAGCGGTCCGAGCAGCAGCGGCAGCAGCCAGCCCGCCTGCTTGACGCTGGCGAGGTAGACCAGGGTCAGAGCATTAATCAGCACGAACTGGACAAAGGCGTACCAGCGCAGCCCGACCCGACTGGGGCAGTCGAACTTGTCCGCGCCCATCTTCGGCCACGGCCGCTCGCGCACGTCCGCCGGACGCCAACCGGTGGGCATCCACCACAGACGTAACTTGTCCCACCAGGAACGAGTCGCCACGGCATCGGCCCATAGCAGGCGCCACCAGGAGAACTGCAGGCGCAGCGGGTCGAAAGTGCGCACCGGGGTGGTCACGCCGTAGCGCACCGCCTCGGTCTCGTCGGCAAAGGTGCCGAACAGACGGTCCCAGACGATGAATACGCCGCCGTGGTTCTTGTCGATGTAGCGATCGTTCTGGCCGTGGTGCACGCGGTGGTTGCTCGGCGTGACCATGAACCACTCGAGCATCCCCAGCCGGCCCACATGCTGGCTGTGAATCCAGAACTGGTAGACCAGCTGAGCGCCGAGCAGCACCAGGAACAGCGGCAGCGACAGACCGAGCAGCGCCAGCGGCAGGTAGAAGGGCCAGTCGAAAGCGGTCTGGAAGGCGCCCTTGCGCAGCGCCGTGGACAGGTTGAAGTCCTCGCTGGAATGGTGCGGCTGGTGCGCCCCCCACAGCAGGTTGTAGCGGTGCAGGCTGCGGTGCGCCCAATAAAAGCAGAAGTCCACGGCAATGAAACCGAGCAGCCAGGTCCAGGGCGAAGTCGGATCGAGCGTCCACAGCCGCGCATGCTCGTACAGCCAGGCGTAGGGGACGACCAGCAGCAGGCGCAACGGCCCTTCCAGCAACATGCGCAACACGGCGGTGTCGATGCTGGTCACTGCGTCGGCCAGGCGATAGGTGTGCCGCCCGCTCCAGCGCTCGTAGGCGAGCTCCAGCAGGATCAGCAGGATATACAGCGGCACGGCCAACACGGCGACGTTCATCGGTACCTCGCGGGCAAACGTTTTTTCTTGTCCTTTCAGCCTAACTCCAGACAAAGCCCCGCGGATGGGCCGTAGCCGCCATCCCCGCCCTCCACTGGCGCCATCCGCTCACCCGATAGAGGAACCGCCGCCCGACATTGCCATCCAATCCGTGCAGTCGCGCCGTCGCGGTCTTTTGCCTGGCGCTGGCCGTAGCTCCGCGACTGGCCAGCGTTATACTCCCGCGCCTGACAGAAGAAATCCCACACAAGGACTGGTCCATGAAAGCCTTCGGCAAAATCCTGGGTCTGCTAATGCTCGGCCTGCTGCTGATCGTCATCGGCCTCGGCTTCGCCCTCACCCACCTGTTCGATCCCAACGACTATAAAGACGAGATCCAGCAGCTGGCCCGCGACAAGGCCAACCTCGAACTACAGCTCAAGGGTGACATCGGCTGGAGCCTGTTCCCCTGGCTCGGCCTGGAGCTGACCGACGCCACCCTGGCCAGCGCCGACAGCCCTGACCAGCCCTTCGCCAACCTGCGCCTGCTCGGCCTCTCCGTGCGTGTGCTGCCGCTGCTGCGCCGCGAAGTGCAGATGAGCGACATCCGCGTCGACGGCCTCGACCTGACCCTGCAGCGCGACGACAAGGGCCGCGGCAACTGGGAAGGCGTGGGCCAGCAGGCAAAGCGCGAGACCGCCCAGACCGACGCCACCGCACAACCGCCAGCCCAGCAGCCGGTCGCCGACGAAGCCGAACAACCCACCCAGCCACTCAAGCTGGACATCGACAGCCTGACCATCAGCAACTCGCGCGTGGACTACCAGGACGCCAAGAGCGGCCAGCAGTTCAGCGCCGAGGGCATCGAGCTGTCCACAGGCGCCATCCGCGAGGGCGCCGATATCCCGGTCAAACTGCTGGCCTTCCTCGGCAGCAACCAGCCAGTAATGCGCGCCAAGACCGAGCTGCAGGGCCTGCTGCGCTTCGACCGCGCGCTCAAACGCTACCAGCTGCAGGACCTCAAGCTGGCCGGCGAAGCCTCGGGCGAGCCGCTGGGCGGCAAGACCCTGACCTTCGCCAGCCAGGGCCAGCTGCTGCTCGACCAGTCGGCCCAGGTGGCCGAGTGGACCGGCATCAAGCTCTCTGCCAACCAGCTGCGCGCCCTCGGCGAGCTGAAACTGCGCGATCTGGACAAGACCGCTCAGCTGGAGGGCAACCTGTCGCTGGCGCAGTTCAACCTGCGCGAGTTCCTCGACGGCATCGGCATCGTCCTGCCAGCCATGCGCGACAACACCACCCTCAGCCGCTTCGAGATGTCCACCCGCCTGGCAGGCACGCCGACCAGCATCAGCCTCAACGACCTCAGCCTGAAGCTGGACGACAGCACCTTCAGCGGCAACCTGGCGCTCAGCGATATCGCCAAGCAGGCCCTGCGCCTGCAGCTCAAGGGCGACAAGCTCGACCTCGACCGCTACCTGCCGCCGGAGAACAAGGACGCTGACGCCGGCGCCGCACGCCAGAACGAGGTCAAGCAGGCCGTGGCCGCCGCCGGTAAGAGCGGCACCACGCCGCTGCCGGGCGCGCCAACCCAGCAGGCCTGGAGCACCAAGCCGCTGCTGCCGCTGGAAACCCTGCGCAAACTTGACGTCGAGGCCGCCATCGGCCTCGGCCAGCTGACCCTGAGCAAGCTGCCGATCGAGGATGCGCGCATTGCCCTGACGGCCAAGGGCGGCCTACTCGCGCTCAAGGAGCTGCGCGGCGACCTGCACGGCGGCGAGTTCGCCGTACGCTCGCAGCTCGATGCGCGCCCGGCCATTCCCGTGCTGAGCGCAAACCAGCAGCTCAAGCGCATCCCGCTGGAGAAGCTGCTTGAGGCTCGTGGCGAGAAAGCTCCCGTGCGCGGCCTGCTCGATCTCAACGCCGACCTGCGCACCCAGGGCAATAGCGAGAAGGCCTGGGTCGATGCGCTGAATGGCAACGCCAGCTTCAGCCTGAACGACGGTGTGCTGGTCGACGCCAACCTGGAACAGCAGCTGTGCCAGGGCATCGCCACCCTCAATCGCAAATCGCTGTCCGGCGAGCCGCGCGGCAAGGACACGCCGTTCGAGGAACTGCACGGCAGCCTGAAGGTCACCAACGGCGTGGCCAGCAACCCCGACCTCAAGGCGCGCATACCCGGCCTGACGGTCAACGGCGACGGCGCTGTCGACCTGCGCGTGCTGGGCATGGACTACCGCGTCGGCATCGTCATCGAGGGCGACAAGACCGCCATGCCGGACCCGGCCTGCCAGGTCAACGAGCGCTATGTCGGCCTGGAATGGCCGCTGCGCTGCCGCGGCCCGCTGGAGCTGGGCGCCAAGGCCTGCCGCCTGGACAAGGACGGCCTCGGCAAGATCGCCGCCAAGCTGGCCGGCAACAAGCTGGAACAGAAGATCGAGGAGAAGCTCGGCGACAAGGTCAGCCCGGAACTGAAGGACGCCCTCAAGGGCCTGTTCAACCGATGAGTCCCGAGCAGTTCAACGGCGCCGTGCTGGCCTGGTACGACCAGCACGGGCGCAAGGACCTGCCCTGGCAGCAGGGCATCACCCCCTACCGGGTATGGGTCTCCGAGATCATGCTGCAGCAGACCCAGGTCAGCACCGTGCTCGACTACTTCGACCGTTTCATGGAGGCCTTGCCGACGGTCGAGGCCCTCGCGGCTGCTCCCGAGGACGAGGTGCTGCACCTGTGGACCGGCCTCGGCTACTACACCCGCGCGCGCAACCTGCACAAGGCGGCCAAGCGGGTGGTGGAGCACCATGGCGGCGAGTTCCCGCGCTCGGTCGAGCAACTTACCGAGCTGCCCGGCATCGGCCGCTCCACCGCCGGCGCCATCGCCAGCCTGAGCATGGGCCTGCGCGCACCGATCCTCGACGGCAACGTCAAGCGCGTGCTGGCCCGCTACCAGGCACAGCAGGGCTATCCGGGCGAACCCAAGGTGGCCGCGCAGCTGTGGCAACTGGCCGAGCAGCTGACCCCACATGAGCGGGTCAACCACTACACCCAGGCGATGATGGACCTCGGCGCCACCCTGTGTACCCGCAGCAAGCCGAGCTGCCTGCTGTGCCCGGTACGCGAGGGCTGCCGCGCCCACCTGCTCGGCCGTGCAACCGACTTCCCCGAACCCAAGCCACGCAAGGCGCTGCCGCAGAAACGCACGCTGATGCCGCTGCTGGCCAACGCCGAGGGCGCCATCCTGCTCTACCGCCGCCCCTCCAGCGGCCTGTGGGGCGGCTTGTGGAGCCTGCCGGAACTGGACGACCTCGACGCCCTGGGCGAACTGGCACGCGAGCATGCCCTGACCCTGGACGAGCCACGCGCGCTGGCCGGGCTGACCCACACCTTCAGCCACTTCCAGCTGGCCATCGAACCCTGGCTGGTGCGTGTCGAGCAGGTCGGCAGCGCCGTGGCCGAGGGCGACTGGCTCTGGTATAACCTCGCCACCCCGCCGCGCCTGGGCCTGGCAGCCCCGGTGAAGAAGCTCCTCAAGCGAGCCGCGCAAGAACTGAATGCAGGAGAAGCCTCATGAGCCGCACCGTCCACTGCCGCAAGTACAACGAAGAGCTACCCGGCCTCGACCGCCCGCCCTACCCCGGCACCAAGGGCCAGGACATCTACGACAACGTGTCGAAGAAAGCCTGGGACGAGTGGCAGGCACACCAGACCATGCTGATCAACGAGCGCCGGCTGAACATGATGAACGCCGAGGACCGCAAGTTCCTCCAGGCCGAGATGGACAAGTTCCTCTCCGGCGAGGACTACGCCAAGGCCGACGGCTACGTGCCGCCGAGCGCCTGACGCGAGGGCGGGCCGGAAACCGCCCGCCGCCTCCCGAAAATTCGTAACCGCCCGTCTGCACTCAAATTTTTTTCATTCTCTCGCTTGACACTGCAACGCCAAATCCGTTTAATTGCGCCCCGTTGCCCAGGTAGCTCAGTCGGTAGAGCAGGGGATTGAAAATCCCCGTGTCGGCGGTTCGATTCCGTCCCTGGGCACCATTAATACCGAAACCCCTGATTCCGCAAGGTCTCAGGGGTTTTTGCTATCTGCGGCGCAGGAAGCGCGCCGATGAACGCGGAGCCTCCGATGGAATTCGTCCAGCTCGTCATCGACTTCATCCTGCACATCGACCGCCACCTGGCGGAACTGACCGCGGCCTACGGGCCCTGGATCTACGGCATCCTGTTCCTGATCATCTTCTGCGAGACCGGCCTGGTGGTGACCCCTTTCCTGCCAGGCGACTCGCTGCTGTTCGTCGCTGGCGCCATCGCCACCCAGGACGCGATGAACATCCACCTGATGGTGATTCTGCTGATCATCGCTGCCATTCTCGGCGACGCCGTCAACTACAGCATCGGCCGCTTCTTCGGCGTCAGGCTGTTCGCCAACCCGGACTCGAAGATCTTCCGCCGCCGCCATCTGGAGATCACCCAGACCTTCTACGCCAGGCACGGCGGCAAGACCATCATCCTCGCCCGCTTCGTGCCCATCGTGCGCACCTTCGCCCCCTTCGTCGCCGGCATGGGCCACATGTCCTACCGCCGCTTCGCTGCCTACAACGTGGTCGGCGCCATCGCCTGGGTCACCCTGTTCAGCTACGCCGGCTATTTCTTCGGCAACCTGCCGATGGTGCAGAGCAACCTGCACTACCTAATCGTGGCGATCATCTTCGTCTCGATCCTGCCGGGGGTGATCGAGATCCTGCGTCACCGCCGGGCAGCCCAAGGCAACACCTGATAGCGGCGAACCGAAACCCTTCACCTGCCTGGGGCGCTTCAGTACAATGCGCCCCGCCAGCAACACCCCAAAGCCCGATCCATGTATCGGGCTTTTTGTTTCGGCGCGACACACAACTGTCACGATGCGACAACCGGCCACGGCCGGCGCCGCCCCAGGCAGATGCCCGCTTGGCGCTGCCGCGAACGCTATGCTAGGTTCAGCCGCACGCTAGGAAGGCGGTCAGCAGCCGGAGCGCATCCGCATAACAAGAGGACCCCCTGATGGCCGAGGCACCGCCCGCGCTGGAAATCCGCAATTTGCACAAACGCTATGGCGACCTCGAAGTGCTCAAGGGCATTTCGCTGACCGCCCGCGACGGCGACGTGATCTCCATCCTCGGTTCCTCCGGGTCCGGCAAGTCGACTTTCCTGCGCTGCATCAACCTGCTGGAGAACCCGCACCAGGGCCAGATCCTGGTGGCCGGCGAGGAACTCAAGCTGAAGGCGGCAAAGAACGGCGATCTGGTCGCCGCCGACAACAAACAGATCAATCGCCTGCGCAGCGAAATCGGCTTCGTCTTCCAGAATTTCAACCTGTGGCCGCACATGACCATCCTCGACAACATCATCGAGGCCCCCCGTCGCGTGCTCGGTCAGAGCAAGGCCGAAGCCATCGAAGTGGCCGAGGCGCTGCTGGCCAAGGTCGGCATCGCCGACAAGCGCCATGCCTATCCCAACCAGCTTTCCGGCGGCCAGCAGCAGCGTGCCGCCATCGCCCGCACCCTGGCCATGCAGCCCAAGGTGATCCTGTTCGACGAGCCCACTTCGGCCCTCGACCCGGAAATGGTACAGGAAGTGCTTAACGTGATCCGCGCGCTTGCCGAGGAGGGCCGCACCATGTTGCTGGTCACCCACGAGATGAACTTTGCCCGGCAGGTGTCCAGTGAAGTGGTATTCCTCCACCAGGGTCTGGTGGAGGAGCAGGGGTCGCCCGAGCAGGTGTTCAACAACCCGCAATCGGCACGCTGTAAACAATTCATGTCCAGCAATCACTAACGGAGCAACACGCATGCAGAACTATAAGAAGATCCTGCTGGCCGCCGTCGCCACCCTGGCTTTCGGTACCCAGGCCATGGCCGCCGACAAGCTGAAAATCGGCACCGAAGGCGCCTACCCGCCCTTCAACCTGATCGACGCCAGCGGCAAGGTTGGCGGCTTCGACGTCGAGATCGCCCAAGCCCTGTGCGCCAAAATGGGTGCCGAGTGCGAAGTGGTCACCTCCGACTGGGACGGCATCATCCCGGCTCTGAACGCCAAGAAGTTCGACTTCCTCGCCGCCTCCATGTCGATCACCGAGGAGCGCAAGCAGGCCGTCGACTTCACTGACGCCTACTACACCAACAAGCTGCAGTTCATCGCGCCGAAGGGCAGCGACTTCAAAACCGACAAGGCCAGCCTGAAAGGCAAGGTCATCGGTGCCCAGCGCGCCACCATCGCCGGCACCTGGCTGGAGGACAACCTGGCCGACACCGTCGAGATCAAGCTGTACGACACCCAGGAGAACGCCTACCTCGACCTGTCCTCCGGCCGTCTGGACGGCGTACTGGCCGACAAGTTCGTCAACTGGGAATGGCTGAAGAGCGACGCGGGCAAGGAGTTCGAGTTCAAGGGTGATCCGGTATTCGACAACGACAAGATCGCCATCGCCGTGCGCAAGGGCGATCCGCTGCGCGAGAAGCTGAACGCTGCACTGAAGGCCATCGTCGAAGACGGCACCTACAAGCAGATCAACGACAAGTACTTCCCGTTCAGCATCTACTGATGCGTCCGACCGCCGCCGCCCGAGGGCGGCGGCCGTCATTCTGCAGTAGCCTCCCATGATCTTTGACCTGCACGGCTTCGGCCCCGCCCTTGTCGCCGGCACGCTGGTGACCATCCAGCTGGCCCTGTCCGCCCTGGCCCTCGGCCTGGTGCTAGGACTCCTCGGCGCATTGGCCAAGACTTCTCCGAACAAGTTCCTGCAGGGACTTGGCGGAACCTACTCGACCATCGTACGCGGCGTGCCCGAGCTGCTCTGGGTCCTGCTCATCTATTTCGGCACCGTCAGCGGCCTGGCCGCCCTCGGTGAGTTCCTCGGCGTCGGCAGCCTGGAGCTGAATCCCTTTGCCGCCGGCACCATCGCCCTCGGTCTGTGCTTCGGCGCCTACGCCACCGAGGTATTCCGCGGTGCGATCCTGGCCATCCCCAAGGGCCACCGCGAGGCCGGCATGGCGCTCGGCATGTCCAAAGGGCGCATCCTGTGGAAGCTGATTCTGCCGCAGATGTGGCGCATCGCCCTGCCCGGCCTGGGCAACCTGTTCATGATCCTGATGAAGGATACCGCGCTGGTCTCGGTCATCGGCCTGGAAGAAATCATGCGTCGCTCGCAGATTGCCGTAACCGCCAGCAAGGAGCCCTTCACCTTCTATATGGTCGCGGCCTTCATCTACCTGGGCCTGACCGTCATTGCCATGACCGGCATGCACTTCCTCGAAAAGCGCGCCAGCCGCGGATTTGTTAGGAGCGCCTGATGAACTGGGAAGTGATCATCAAGTACCTGCCACGCCTGCTCGAAGGCGCGGCACTGACCATCGAACTGGTCGCCTTCGCCGTGATCGCCGGGCTGATCCTCGCCCTGCCCATGGGTATCGCCCGCGCTTCCAAACACTGGTATGTGCGCGCCCTGCCCTACGGCTACATCTTCTTCTTCCGCGGCACGCCGCTGCTGGTGCAGCTGTTCCTGGTCTACTACGGCCTGGCGCAGTTCGACATCGTGCGCCACGGTCCGCTCTGGCCCTACCTGCGCGACCCCTACTGGTGCACCGTCATCACCATGACCATGCACACCGCCGCCTACATCGCGGAAATCCTGCGCGGCGCCATCCAGGCCGTGCCGCCCGGCGAGATCGAAGCGGCCCGTGCGCTGGGCATGTCGCGCGCGCAGGCCATGCTCTACATCATCCTGCCCCGCGCCGCGCGCATCGGCCTGCCGGCCTACAGCAACGAAGTGATCCTGATGCTCAAGGCCAGCGCACTGGCCAGCACCGTGACCCTGCTCGAACTGACCGGCATGTCCCGCACGATCATCGCCCGCACCTACCTGCCGGTAGAGATCTTCTTTGCCGCCGGAGTGTTCTATCTGGTCATCGCCTACGTCCTGGTGCGCGCCTTCAAACTGCTGGAGCGTAAGCTGCGCGTCGACGCCTGCCAGGGTCGCTGATGTCGCCTATCCCTCTCCCGCCCGGGAGAGGGATACACTGCGCCGCACCATCCTGATCCCACTGCCCGCATGATCCTCACCGGCCACGCCCTGCGCGAACGCTTCCAGGCCCTGGACGACTTCCTCGTCAGTCATCAGTCCCTCTGGCGCCCCAAGCCCTTCACCTGCCTGGTGTTGCCCTGGGAGGCCGAGCACGTCGAGCTGGCCGCCTGGCTGCGCCGCCGCAGCCTGGCGCAGGCCGACGCCGAGCACAATCACCCCGCAGAGCTGCCGGCACCAGCCCCCTTCCCGGCGCTGGCGCGGCGCGCCGCCGGGCTCTCCGCCCTGGATCAACTGCCCCGCCGTGAACGTGGCCCGCTGCCCGAGCGCCTGAGCGTCGACGTGCCGGGGCGCAAGTGGCAGCAGATCAGCGCTTTCGCCGAACGCCTGCTGTTCCAGCGGCAGCCGGTTCACTGGCTGGACTGGTGCTCGGGCAAAGGCCATCTGGGCCGCCTGCTGGCCCAGGGCGGCCAGCACCTGACCTGCCTGGAATACGACCCGCAGCTGGTAGAGGCTGGGCAACGCCTGAGCGATCGCCAGCAACTGGCCGCCAACCACCTGCACCAGGATGTGCTGGCCGATGATGCCGGTGCGCGCCTCACTGCCGAGCACAGCCCGGTAGCCCTGCACGCCTGCGGCGACCTGCACGTGCGTCTGCTGCGCCTGGCCAGCGCGGCCGGTTGCGCCCAGCTGGCGGTGGCGCCCTGCTGCTACAACCGCATCGCCGCCGAGCACTACCAGCCGCTGTCGGAACCGGCCCGGGCCTCGACCCTGCAACTGTCGCTGGATGATCTGCGCCTGCCACTGGCCGAGACCGTCACCGCCGGCCAGCGCCTGCGCCGCCAGCGTGACCTGTCCATGGCCAGGCGCCTGGCCTTTGACCTGCTGCAGCGCCAGCAACGCGGCGTGGATGACTACCTACCAACCCCCTCGCTACCGACCAGCTGGCTGGACAAGGACTTCGCCGGCTACTGCCGCGACCTGGCCGATCTGCGGGGCGTGACGATATCCGGTGTGGTCGATTGGCCTGCGCTAGAGAACGCTGGCTGGCAACGCCTGGCCCAGGTGCGCAATCTCGAGCTGGTCCGCGGCCTGTTCCGTCGCCCACTGGAGCTGTGGTTGCTCCTCGACCGCGCGCTGTTTCTCGAAGAGCAGGGCTACCGGGTACGCCTGGGTACGTTCTGCGCCCATGAGTTGACCCCGCGCAACCTGCTACTGCTCGCCGAACGGGACTGAGCTCATCCACAGAAGCTGTGGATAACTCTGTGCGCAGTTTCTGCAGAACTCGCTGCAAAGCCGACTCCGCCTACTCCGCAAGCACTTGCCGATTTTTTGAACAAAGATAAAAAATCCATAAAAAACAGATTGTTATGCGAAACAAGGACGCAGCGCACAAAATCCGTGCAGCACGCCATACGCCCTGCTCTTCTTTGTGCATAAACACAAGGCTACTGATAGCCGGCCTCGTGCCCAGCAGGTTCAAAACAGACTGCACGCCTCGGTTTACAGGGTCGAAGCAATGGCTATAATGGCGGCCCCTTGCCGGTATAGCTCAGCTGGTAGAGCAACTGACTTGTAATCAGTAGGTCCCGGGTTCGATTCCTGGTGCCGGCACCATACAAAACGAAGGCCCGCAGCGATGCGGGCCTTTGTCGTTTCTGCAGCCTGTGCACTGGCATACTAGGGCGACTCCCCTGGCGCAGATCGCAGCATGACCGCAGCCCCCACTCCCCACCGCCCGCGCTGGCGCAGCCTAGCCTTGCTGGCCCTGCTGCTCGCCCCGCTGCTGTGGCCGCTGCAGTTCTTCGCCGAGCGTTATTACCGCGAGGAACTGCTCGAGCAGAATCGCCAGACCCTCGACCTTTACGTTGCCACGCTGCTCGGTACCCTGCAGCGCTACGAGGTGCTACCGAACATCCTCGCCGAGCTGCCGCCGCTGCGCGCCCTGCTCGCCGCACCGGACGACGTCGATCTGCGCGACCGCGCCAACCTGTTGCTCGCCCAGGTGCGCCGGGAAACCGGTGCTGACGTGATCTACCTGATGAGCCCACAAGGCCTCACCCTGACCTCGTCGAACTGGGACCAGGCCGACAGCTTCGTCAGTCGTGATTTCAGCTACCGCCCCTATTTCCGCGAGGCCCTGGCCGGCAAGGCGGGACGCTTCTTCGGCCTCGGCACCACCTCACGCAAACGCGGCTACTTCTTCTCCAGCCCGGTGCGCGATGGCGCAAAGGTAGTCGGCATCCTGGTGGTCAAGGTCGACCTCGACGATGCCGAGGCCCTGTGGGGCAATACGCCGGAGCAGCTGATGGTCACCGACGGCAACGGCGTGGTGATCATCTCCTCGCGCGAGGACTGGCGCTTCCGTGCCACCCGCGAGCTGGACAACGCCGAACGCGCCGCCATCGCTGCCAACCAGCCCTACCCGACCCAGGCTCCCGCGCCTTTACGCCTGGACGAGCGTGCCTGGCTGACCCAGAGCCGCGAGCTGCAGGAAGCCGGGCTGACCGCCAGCATCCTCGCCCCTCACCAGTTGATCGATCGCCAGGTACGCACCACCCTGGTGATCGGCGCCGCCGCCCTGCTGGTCGGCCTGCTGCTGCTCGGCCTGCTGTTGCAGCGGCGTCGCCACTACATCGAACGCATCGCCCTCGATGCCCGCGCCCGCCGCGAACTGGAAATGCGCGTGCTGGAACGCACCCGCGATCTGGAGATGCTCAACAACCGCCTGAAAGACGAGGTACTGGTGCGCGAGCATGCCCAGCAGGAGCTGGTCCGCACCCAGGACGAACTGGTCCAGGCCGGCAAACTCACGGCGCTCGGCACCATGAGCGCCAGCATCAGCCACGAGCTGAACCAACCCCTGGCAGCCATCCGCAGCTACGCCGACAACGCGGGCGTGCTGCTCGACCACCAGCGCCTGGACGATGCGCGGGGCAATCTCAAGCAGATCAGCGAACTGACCGGGCGCATGGCCTCGATCATCGCGCACCTGCGCGCCTTCGCCCGGCGCGACCGGCATGCACCGGAGAGCGTGGCGCTGCAGCCCGCCATCGATGACGCCCTGGCACTGCTGGCCAAACGCCGGCGCGCCCTGGAAGTGGAACTGGTCCGCGACCTGCCGGATGCCACCCTCTGGGTACAGGCCGGCGAAACGCGCCTGCGCCAGGTACTTGGCAACCTGCTGGCCAACGCCCTCGATGCCCTGAGCGAAAAGGCGCCACCAAGACGCATCTGGATCAGTGCCGAAGTGACCGCCGAAGGCGTCGACCTACAGTTGCGCGACAATGGTCCGGGCTTCTCCGCACAGGCCCTGCAACATGCTCGCGAGCCCTTCTTCACAACCAAGACACGCACCCAGGGCCTCGGCCTTGGTCTGGCCATCTGCGAGACCCTGATGCGCGCCCTGGGTGGCGAACTGCTGCTGGCCAACCACCCGGAGGGCGGCGCCCTGATCACGCTGCGACTGCGCAGCAGCACGCCCGGTGCCAACCTGCAACCGCCCGAGGAATTTTCATGACGGCCATCGATGCCCGCACCCAGGTCCTGCTGATCGACGACGACGAGCACCTGCGCCAGGCCCTGGCGCAGACCCTCGATCTGGCCGGCCTGCGCGTCGAGACCCTGGCCGATGCCCGCAGCGTGGCCGAGCGCATCACCGCGGACTGGGCGGGCGTGGTGGTCAGCGACATCCGCATGCCCGGCATCGACGGTCTGCAGCTACTGGCGCAGCTGCACCAGCAGGACGCCGATCTGCCGGTGCTGCTGATCACCGGCCACGGCGATGTGCCGCTGGCGGTGCAGGCGATGCGCGCCGGTGCCTACGATTTCCTCGAGAAACCTTTCGCCAGCGAGGCGCTGCTCGATGCCGTGCATCGCGCGCTGGAACTGCGCCGCCTGGTGCTGGAGAACCGCAGCCTGCGCCTGGCCCTGGCCGACCGCAATGAGCTGAGCGCACGCCTGATCGGCCAGTCCGCGCCGATGCTGCGCCTGCGCGAGCAGGTCGGTGCACTGGCGGCGATTCACACCGACGTGCTGATCCTCGGTGAAACCGGCGCGGGCAAGGAAGTGGTGGCGCGCGCCCTGCACGATCTGTCGGCGCGCAAGAAGGGGCCATTCGTGGCGATCAACGCCGGCGCGCTGGCCGAGTCGGTGGTGGAAAGCGAACTGTTCGGCCACGAGCCGGGCGCCTTTACCGGGGCGCAGAAGCGCCGCATCGGCAAGTTCGAGTTCGCCAACGGCGGCACCCTGTTCCTCGATGAGATTGAGAGCATGAGCCCGGACGTGCAGGTCAAGCTGCTGCGCCTGCTGCAGGAGCGGGTGGTCGAGCGCCTTGGCGGCAACCAGCTGATCCCCCTGGACATCCGCGTGATCGCCGCCACCAAGGAAGACCTGCGCGTGGCCGCCGACCAAGGGCGTTTCCGCGCCGACCTCTACTACCGTCTCAACGTAGCGCCCCTGCGCATCCCACCGCTGCGCGAGCGCGGTGCCGACATCCTGCTGCTGTTCCGCCACCACGCCGAGGCCGCCGCGCAGCGCCATGGTCTGCCGATCCGCGAACTGCAGGACGGCCAGCGCGCGCAGTTGCTCAGCCACACCTGGCCGGGCAACGTGCGCGAACTGCAGAACGCGGCCGAACGCTTCGCCATGGGCCTGGATCTGGGGCTGGACCTGCCGTCCGGGGCAGCGCCCACCAGCGCTGGCGAGCAGAGCCTGGGCGAACGCGTAGAAGCCTATGAAAAGGCGCTGATCGCCGCCGAGATGGCCAAGGGCTACAGTTCCCTGCGCAGCTTGGCCGAGGCCCTGGGCCTGCCTCGCAAGACGCTGCATGACAAGCTGCGCCGACATGGCCTGGATTCTGTTGGCGAAGACGACTAGGCCCCGCAGGCGGGCAGCCACCTGTCCGCCTATACCCATTCGTAATATTAAGCCCAAACGCTATTCGCCCCTGCCGCAACGGCATTGAGCCATTACGAATAAGCGTCTTACTTCTGCAACTTGCAAGCGATAAAAGCTCAACTAGCTTATCTGCACGCCGCATCAAAAAAACGCTTACCAAGACCTCTAGATCGGCGCGCTTACGAGTCACCGGGGTACCCCTGGGCCTCATCTGCAGTACAGGGACAGTGGGATCGAGATATGGATAGCAAGCTATTGATCAAGATCAATACCCCTTCCTCCCATAAAGCGCTCAATGATTCTTAACTTCTCTCCACCATTTGGAGGTGTTAGATGTCCGATTCGGCAAACAAACTCAAACTGGGAGCGCTGATCGCACTCGTGATCGGCTCGATGGTCGGCGGCGGCATCTTTTCGCTACCGCAGAACATCGCCAACAGCGCCAGCGCGGGAGCAACGCTGATTGGCTGGCTGATCACCGGCGTGGGCATGCTGACCCTGGCCTTCGTATTCCAGACGCTGGCCAACCGCAAACCCGGCCTCGACGGCGGGGTCTACGCCTACGCCAAGGCCGGCTTTGGCGACTACATGGGTTTCTCCTCGGCCTGGGGATACTGGATCAGCGCCTGGATCGGCAACGTCAGCTACATGGTGTTGCTGTTCTCCACCCTCGGCTACTTCTTCCCGGTGTTCGGCGAGGGCAATACCCTGCCGGCCATCATCTGCGCGTCGGTGCTGCTGTGGCTGCTGCACTTCCTGGTGCTGCGCGGGATCAAGGAAGCGGCCTTCATCAACACCATCACCACCATCGCCAAGATGGTCCCGCTGGCGCTGTTCATCGTGATCGCCGCCATCGCCTTCAAGTTCGACGTGTTCACCACGGACTTCTGGGGCGCCGGCAACGACAAGCTGGGCAGCGTGATGGATCAGGTGCGCAACATGATGCTGGTCACCGTCTGGGTGTTCATCGGCATCGAGGGCGCCAGCATCTTCTCTGCCCGCGCCGAAAAACGTAGCGATGTCGGCAAGGCCACGGTAATCGGCTTCATCGCCGTACTCCTGCTGCTGGTGCTGGTCAACGTGCTCTCGCAGGGCATCATGGCCCAGGCCGAACTGGCCGGACTGAAGAATCCGTCGATGGCTGGCGTGCTGGAGCAGGTGGTCGGCCCGTGGGGCGCCCAGCTGATCTCCATCGGTCTGCTGGTTTCGCTGGCCGGGGCCCTACTGTCCTGGACCCTGCTGTGCGCGGAGATCATCTTCTCCTCGGCCAAGGACCACACCATGCCGGAGTTCCTGCGCAAGGAGAACGCCAACCACGTACCGGCCAACGCACTGTGGCTGACCAACGGGCTGATCCAGCTGTTCCTGATCATCACCCTGTTCAACAGCTCCACCTACCTGAGCCTGCTGTACCTGGCCACCTCGATGATCCTGGTGCCCTACTTCTGGTCCAGCGCCTATGCGGTACTGCTGGCCGTGCGTGGGGAAACCTACGAGAACGATGCCGGCCAACGCAACAAAGACCTGTTCATTGCTCTGGTATCCACCCTGTATGCCGTGTGGCTGGTGTATGCCGCCGGGGTCCAGTACCTGCTGTTGTCCGCGCTGCTCTATGCGCCTGGCGCCATCCTGTTCGCCAAAGCCAAGCGCGAACTGGGGCAACCCATATTCACCGGCGTCGAGAAAATCATCTTCGTCGTCGTGCTGATCGGTGCCGCCATCGCCGCCTACGGGCTGTATGACGGTTTCCTGAGTCTGTAAGAGAAGGAGTTCGATATGTCCAAGAAAGCCCTAGGCGTTCATTCCGAAGCCGGCAAACTGCACAAGGTAATGGTTTGCTCGCCGGGTCTGGCCCACCTGCGCCTGACCCCCAACAACTGTGACGAACTGCTGTTCGACGACGTGATCTGGGTCTCCCAGGCCAAACGCGACCACTTCGACTTCATGACCAAGATGCGCGAGCGCGGCATCGAAGTGGTGGAAATGCATAACCTGCTCGAAGAAACGGTCAAGAATCCCGAAGCGCTGAAGTGGATTCTGGACCGCAAGATCACCGCCAACAGCGTTGGCCTTGGCCTGCAGAGTGAAGTGCGAAGCTTCATCGAGAGCCTAGAGTCCCGTCGCATTGCCGAGTACCTGATCGGCGGTGTCTCCGGCGCCGATCTCGTGAAGTACAAGGAATCCGACGTGGCGAAGATGTTCTGCGCCTACCAGGGCGAGTCCAGCTTCCTCTTCCCGCCGCTTCCCAACACCCAGTTCACCCGCGACACCACCTGCTGGATCTACGGCGGCGTGACCCTCAACCCCATGTACTGGCCTGCCCGACGTCAGGAAACCCTGCTGACCACGGCGATCTACAAGTTCCATCCGGACTTCATCAACGAAGACTTCGAAATCTGGTACGGCGACCCGGACAAGGATCACGGCTCCGCCACCCTGGAAGGCGGCGACGTGATGCCGATCGGCAACGGCACCGTGCTGATTGGCATGGGCGAACGCAGCTCGCACCAGGCCATCGGTCAGGTGGCCAAGGCCCTGTTCGACAAGGGTGCCGCCGACAAGGTGGTGGTGGCCGGCCTCGGCAAGTCGCGCGCAGCCATGCACCTGGACACCGTGTTCAGCTTCTGTGACCGCGACCTGGTCACGGTCTTCCCGGAAGTGGCCTATAGCATCGTGCCCTTTGTGCTGCGTCCGGACGAAAGCAAGCCGGGCGGCATCGACGTTCGCCGCGAGGAGAAATCCTTCATCAACGTGGTCGCCGAATCGCTGAACCTGAAGAAGCTGCGCGTGGTGGAAACCGGCGGCGATAGCTTCGAGGCCGAGCGCGAGCAGTGGGACGACGGCAACAACGTGGTCTGCCTGGAACCAGGCGTGGTAGTCGGCTACGACCGCAACACCTACACCAACACCCTGCTGCGCAAGGCGGGGGTCGAGGTGGTGACCATCAGCGCCAGCGAACTGGGTCGCGGCCGTGGCGGTGGCCACTGCATGACCTGCCCGATCATCCGCGACCCGATTGACTACTGATTGAAGCCAGCCCTGGCGGCTACCCGCCGCCGGGCGCCCTTTTCAGCTGCCCACAAGGAGAAAGAATCATGGCTTTCAACATGCACAACCGCAACCTGCTCAGCCTGATGCACCACAGCACCCGCGAGCTGAAATTCCTGCTGGACCTGTCGCGCGACCTCAAGCGCGCCAAATACAGCGGCACCGAGGTCCAGCACCTCAAGGGCAAGAACATCGCCCTGATCTTCGAAAAGACCTCGACCCGTACCCGCTGCGCCTTCGAAGTGGCCTCCTATGACCAGGGCGCCAACGTCACCTATATCGATCCGACCTCCTCGCAGATCGGTCACAAGGAGACCATGAAGGACACCGCCCGCGTGCTCGGCCGCATGTACGACGCCATCGAGTACCGCGGCTTCAAGCAGGAGATCGTCGAGGAGCTGGCCAAGTTCGCCGGCGTACCGGTGTTCAACGGCCTAACCGACGAATACCACCCGACCCAGATGCTGGCCGACGTGCTGACCATGCTGGAAAACAGCGACAAACCGCTGCACGACATCAGCTACGCCTACCTGGGTGACGCCCGCAACAACATGGGCAACTCGCTGCTGCTGGTCGGCGCCAAGCTGGGTATGGATGTGCGCATCGCCGGCCCGAAAGCCCTGTGGCCGCACGATGATTTCGTCGCCCAGTGCAAGGCCTTTGCCGCCGAAAGCGGCGCGCGCATCACCCTCACCGAAGATCCGAAAGAGGCCGTCAAGGGCGTGGACTTCATCCACACCGACGTCTGGGTCTCCATGGGCGAGCCGGTCGAGGCCTGGGGCGAACGCATCAAGCTGCTGCTGCCGTATCAGGTCAACGCCGAGATGATGAAGGCCTCCGGAACGCCGCGGACCAAGTTCATGCACTGTCTGCCGGCCTTCCATAACACCGACACCAAGGTGGGCAAGCAGATTGCCGAGCAGTACCCGCATCTGGCGGGCGGCATCGAAGTGACCGAGGAAGTGTTCGAGTCGCCGGCCTGTATCGCGTTCGAGCAGGCGGAGAACCGCATGCACACCATTAAAGCGGTCATGGTCGCCACCCTCGGCAACGTGTAACCGCGGTTGCCAGCGAGGCGGAGGCACAGCCAACGCCTCGCCCAGAAATTCTCTCAGGGTGGAAAAGCGTACAGCGCTTCTCCACCCGTTTTGATTCAGGAGATCAATATGCGACTCGTGATCGCTTTGGGCGGCAACGCCCTCCTCCGTCGCGGCGAAGCCATGACCGCCGAAAACCAGCGCGAAAACGTGCGCGTCGCCTGCGAGCAGATCGCCAAGGTGGCGCCCGGCAACGAGCTGGTAATCGCCCACGGCAACGGCCCGCAGGTCGGGCTGCTGGCTCTGCAGGGGAACGCCTACGACCCGAGCAACCCCTACCCTCTGGACGTGCTCGGCGCCGAAACCGAGGGCATGATCGGCTACATGATTGAACAGGAACTGGGCAACCTGCTGCCGTTCGAGGTGCCTTTCGCCACCATTCTCACCCAGGTTGAAGTGGACAGCGGCGATCCGGCTTTCCGCAAGCCCACCAAGCCGATCGGCCCGGTCTACAGCAAGGAAGATGCCGAGCGCCTGGCCGCTGAAAAGGGCTGGAGCATCGCCCCGGACGGTGACAAGTTCCGCCGCGTGGTAGCCAGCCCGCGGCCGCAACGCATCTTCGAGATTCGACCGATCAAGTGGCTGCTGGAGAAAGGCAGTGTGGTCATCTGCGCTGGCGGGGGTGGTATTCCGACCATGTATGACGGCAAGAAACTGCATGGCGTCGAGGCCGTCATCGACAAAGACCTGTGTTCGGCGCTGCTGGCGGAGCAACTCAGCAGCGACCTGCTGGTGATCGCCACCGATGTCGATGCCGCTTACATCGACTGGGGCAAGCCGACCCAGAAAGCCATCGCCCAGGCCCACCCGGATGAGCTGGAACGCCTCGGCTTCGCGGCAGGTTCCATGGGCCCCAAAGTCCAGGCCGCCTGCGAGTTCGCGCAGAACACCGGCAAGGTCGCGGTCATCGGCTCGCTGGCCAATATCGAGGCCATCGTGCAGGGCAAATCAGGCACGCGCATCAGCACTGCCGAGCCCGGCATCCGCTACTACTGACACAGCGGACGCAACGTCCGCTCAGGCAGCACGCCGAAGACAGGCCGTGACTAATTGGTCACGGCCTGCGTCATCCAGACATCCCGATTCATTTTGAGTCGCCACCCGGTATCTACCGCCTGGCCGGAATAGCCATTGCCCGCTCAACGCCTACCGGGGCGATCGAAGGAGTTTTGCGTGATGTCTCGTCTCCCCGTCATCGTTGGCTTCGGCGGCTACAACGCCGCAGGCAGAAGCTCGTTCCATCACGGCTTCCGCCGCATCGTCCAGGAGTCGCTGGACGCCGACACCCGCCGGGAAACCCTGGCCGGCCTGGCCGTCATGATGAAATTGGTACAGGTGGTCGATGGCCAGTACCACAGTCACGATGGCCAGCCCCTGAGCATCGCCGACATCGAGACGCAGTATGCGGCCGAGATTCTGTCCGGGACGTTGGTACGGCGCATCGACACGCGCCACCTGGACGTGGAAGCCGCACACTGGCAGAAGAGTCTGACTGTCAGCGGCGCCCGGTTCACCACCCTGCGCAAGCACCTGCCCGAGCCGCTGCCAGCCAGCTGGCGGGTCGAGACACTGGACGAACAGCAGGTCAGTATCACCCTGAGCGAGAGCTGCGAGTTCAAGGTCGACAGCTACCGCGCCCTGCCGGTGAAGTCCGCGGGCCAGCTGCCCAGCGGTTTCGAGCCGGGCGAGCTGTATCATTCGCACTTCCACCCGCGCGGCCTGCAGCTGGCGGTCACGGGTGCCACCGATGCACTGCGCTCGACCGGCATCGACTGGCGAACCATCCAGGACCGCGTGCAGCCGGACGAAGTCGCGGTGTTCGCCGGCAGCATCATGAGCCAGCTGGACGAGTACGGCTTCGGCGGCATGCTGCAGTCGCGCCTCAAGGGCGGTCGCGTCACCGCCAAACAATGCCCGCTGGGCCTCAACACCATGCCCGCCGACTTCATCAACGCCTATGTGCTAGGCAGCGTCGGCACTACCGGCAGTGTCACCGGCGCCTGCGCCACCTTCCTCTACAACCTGCAGAAGGCCACAGAGCAGATCGCCAGCGGCAAGGCGCGCGTGGCCCTGGTCGGTAACGCCGAGGCACCGATTACCCCGGAGATCATCGACGGCTACGGCGCCATGGGTGCCCTGGCCACCGAGGAGGGTCTGCGCAAGATCGAGGGCCGCGAGGAAGTCGACTTCCAACGCGCCAGCCGACCGTTCGGCGACAACTGCGGCTTTACCCTGTCCGAGTCCTGCCAGTTCCTGGTGCTGATGGACGATGCCCTGGCCCTGGAGCTGGGCGCCGATATCCACGGTGCGGTCCCGGACGTGTTCATCAATGCCGACGGCTTCAAGAAGTCCATCTCCGCCCCCGGCCCGGGCAACTACCTGACCCTGGCCAAGGCCGTGGCCAGCGCCGTGCAACTGGTGGGTCTGGACGCCGTGCGCAAGCGCAGCTTCGTGCATGCACACGGCTCAAGCACCCCGGCCAACCGGGTCACCGAGTCCGAGCTGCTGGACCGCGTGGCGGCTGCCTTCGGCATCGAACACTGGCCCATCACCGCGGTGAAGGCTTTCCTCGGCCACTCGCTGGCCACCGCCAGCGGCGACCAGGTCATCGCCGCCCTCGGCACCTTCCGCCACGGCTTGCTGCCGGGTCTGAAAACCATCGACCGGGTTGCCGACGATGTGCATCGGCAGCACCTGAGCCTGGAGACTCGAGATCGTAAGGTCGAGGGCATGGAAGTGTGCTTCATCAACTCCAAGGGCTTCGGCGGCAACAACGCCACCGGCGTGCTGCTGGCACCTCAGGTGGCTGAGCGCATGCTGCGCAAGCGTCATGGCGACGCCGCGGTCAGCGCCTGGCTGGCCAAGCGCGAAACGACCCGTGCTGCGGCCGCGGCTTACGACCAGCGGGCCCTGCGCGGCCAGTTCGACATTCTCTACAACTTCGGGCATGACCTGATCGATGACCGCGAACTGCAGATCGATACGCAGCAGGTAAGCATCCCCGGCTTCGCTCAGCCGCTGGTGTACCGCAAGGACGAGCGTTACGCCGACATGCTGTGATGTGTGCCCCTCGACCGAAGGGAGAGGCGGTGATTCAGCGGTGCAGCACGTATTGACCGCTGAAGCGCACCGCCTCGGCGTCACCGGCCAGAATGCGGCTGTGCAGCCTGATGCGCGCCAGCCCACGCCGTCGATAAAGGGCCAGAAATCGCTCCCACTCGATGGTGTCGGGCGCCCCGCAGCCAGCGACGGCATCGCTCAGCACCGGTTCGGCGTAGTCGATCTGCCCCTGCTGGATGACGATATGGCCATCCGTCACGCCAGCCTCGCGTAAGCTCAGGTGCAACCAGCCCCAGCCGGCAAGCACCGCGCCGCAATACAGGCTGCCGCCGAACATGCTGCTCTTGTGGTTGAGATTGGCCGCCAGCGGCAGGCTCAGGCGCAGCTCGCCGTGGCTCCAGTCCAGCACACCCAGGCCCAGGGCCTGGGTCAGCGGGATATCCTGGTGCAGCAGCTGCTCCAGGTAAGCACGATCATCCATCAGTCCAGCGCGCGGGCCAGCTGAATGAGCTCGGCGCGCCACTCGGCCGCCTGCGGCAGGCCGAGGAACGACGGGTTGAGGTAGGTTTCGCGGGCCTCGTAGGTCAGGGCCTCGCCCTTGAGGTCGAGCACCTCGCCGCCGGCGCCTTCCAGCACGCCCTGGGCCGCCGCCGTGTCCCACTGGGAAGTCGGCGCCAGGCGCGGATAGCAGTCGGCATTGCCTTCGGCCAGCAGGCAGAACTTCAGCGAACTGCCGATATTGGCCAGCTGCAGGTCACCGAAACGCTCCGACAGCCCAGTGAGCAGGCGCTCCTGGGCCGGGCTGGAATGGCGCTTGCTGGCCACCAGGGTGAAAGCCTCGGCCGGCGCCAAACGCACCGCGATGGCCTCGGGCGCGCCAGCGGCCTCCTGACGCCAGGCGCCCAGGCCGGCACCACCGTAGTAGCAACGACCACTGGCCGGGATGCCAACCACGCCGAAGACCACACGCCCGCGCTCGATCAACGCGACATTGACGGTGAACTCCTCGCTGCCCGAGATGAATTCCTTGGTGCCATCGAGTGGGTCGACCAGCCACCAGCGCTGCCATTCGGCGCGCTCGGCAAAGGGAATGCCGGCATCCTCCTCGGACAGCACCGGAATCTCCGGCGCCAACGCGCGCAGGCCGCTGGCGAGAATGTCGTGGGCGGCCAGGTCGGCGGCGGTCACCGGCGAGGCATCGGCCTTCTCGGTCACCGCCACGTCGTTGCGCCAGTGCGGCAGGGTGGCCTGACCGGCCCGCTGAACCAGGGCGATCACCGCCGGCAGATAGGGATGACTCACGGTTTGAACTCTCCACGTTGGGTCAGCAGGTCGCGGACCAGATACAGGGCGGCCAGGGCACGACCTTCGGTGAATTGGGGATGCTGGGCCAAGGCGCTGAGTTCACGCAGGCTGACCTTGTCCACGCGCAACGGCTCGGGCTCGTCGCCCGGCAGGCTCTCCGCGTACAGATCACGCGCCAGCACCACCTGAATCTTCTGGCTCATATAGCCGGGGGACAGGCTCAACTCGGCGATCAGCTCCAGGCGCTCGGCGCCGAAGCCGGCTTCCTCCTTGAGCTCGCGGTTAGCTGCCACCAGCACGTCCTCACCCGGCTCGATCAGGCCCTTGGCCAGCGACAGCTGGTAGTCGTCGGTGCCGGCGCAGTATTCCTCGACCAGCACCGCATGCTCGGCATCGAGCATCGCCACCACCATCACCGCGCCATAGCCGGAACCCTTGCTGACCAGACGCTCATAGGTGCGCTCGACGCCATTGGCGAAGCGCAGCTGCAGCTCTTCGACGCGGAACAGGCGGCTGCTGGCGACGATTTCGCGGGCCAGCACCTGGGGTTTCTCACGCATCACTCGCTCCTTGATTCGAACGGGTATCATACCCCGCTGCCCCGAAATATCCGCGCCGGATATTCGCTCTCCGTCTGTTTCCGGACTTTGCCATGCATCAGTTGCCCTGGGCCGACATCGATACCGTTCTGCTCGACATGGACGGCACCCTGCTCGACCTGCACTTCGACAATCATTTCTGGCTGGAACACCTGCCGCAGCGCTATGCCGAATTGCACGGCATCAGCCGTGCGGCCGCCGATGCCGAGCTGCTGCCGCTGTTCCGCGCCCACGCCGGCACCCTGCCCTGGTACTGCACGGACTTCTGGAGCCGCGAGCTGAACCTCTCGGTGCGCGAGCTCAAGCGCGAGGTGGCGCACCTGATCGCCCTGCGCCCGGATGCCGATACCTTCCTCAAGGCCCTGCGCGCCGCCGGCAAGCGCGTGGTGCTGATCACCAACGCGCACCGCGATTCGCTGTCGCTGAAACTGGAGCGCGTGGAACTGGCGCCCTACTTCGACCGCCTGATCAGCTCCCACGACTACGGTTTCCCCAAGGAGGACCAGCAGTTCTGGTTCGCCCTGCAGCAGGACTTCCCGTTCGAGCCCGCGCGCAGCCTGTTCATCGACGACAGCCTGCCGATCCTGCGCAGCGCACGCCGCTATGGCGTGGCCCATCTACTGGCGGTGCGCCAGCCGGACAGCCGCGGACAGGCCAAGGACACCGAAGAGTTCGCCGCGGTCGAAGACTACCGCCTGCTCGTGCCTACGACCTGACAGCCGCCCGCCAGGAGTGTTCGCCAGCTGCGCCCTTTTTTGCACAGGCCGTGAACACCCTCGCAGCGCCGCCATCCGCCACTTGCCTGCCTCTGCCGCGCTGGCAGCATACGCGTCATCTTTCCACCGAGGTCCGTTGTCCATGAAGTACTCCTCCCTGCTGCTGCTTTCTCTGGGCCTGGCCAGTGCTGGCGCCTTTGCCGGCAATACCTCGGCCGGTGTCGGTGGCGCCCTGGGCGGAGCGCTGGGCACTGTGGTCGGCGAGCAGATTGGCGGCAGCACCGGTGCAACCATCGGCGCCGGCGTCGGCGGTGCCGCCGGTAGCGCCGTGGGCGCGGACAAGGGCAGCCGCACCGAGGCGGCGATTGGCGGCGGCATCGGTGCCGCAGGCGGCCAGGTGATCGGCAGCAAGGTTGGCGGCAGCACTGGCGGCGTCATCGGCGCAGCGGTCGGCGGTGGTGCCGGCGGCGCGCTCGGCAATGCCTATGGTGGCGATGACGACGGTGACAACCGCCGCTATCGCGATGGCGACTACCGCGACCACGACGGCCACCCGGGCCGGGGCCTTGGCCATAAGAAGGATAAGTGGCACAAGAAGCACCGCTGAGAAACGACAAGGCCCGCATGATGCGGGCCCTGTTTTATGCAGCGCTGAAACCTTGCGGTGTCAGATGCCTTCGCGACGCAGTGCAGCGGCGGTGAAGTCGCTCTTCTTGAGCTGCACGTTGAAGTCGTACATCGGCTCGTTGTTATCCAGGCCGTCGACGAAGTAACGCTCATCCTTGAAGTCGTAGATGGTCTCCAGGGTGCTGAGGAACATGGGGATTTCGTAGTAGCTGATCGGATGCGCTTCCTGCAGGCCGACCAGTTCGCCATTTTTGTCGTACAGGTCGACGGCAAGGATCTGCCAGCTGTCCTCGTCCAGGTAGAAGCGACGTGCACCGTATGGATGGCTGAAGCCCTTGCGCAGCTTGGCGTCGACCACCCACACGCGGTGCAGCTCATGACGCAGCAACTCGGGGTTGACGTGCTTCGGCTGCAGAATCTTCTCGTAGGGAATGCCCTTCTGATGCACGGCGTAGCTGTTGTAAGGCATCAGCATTTCCTGCTTGCCAACCAGGGTCCACTCGTAGCGGTCAGGGGCACCGTTATAGGCATCCACCACGTCGGAAGTAGCCATACCGTTGGTGTCCGGCTGCATGGCGTCATAGGCCAGCATCGGCAGGCGACGCACGCGACGCTCGCCACGGTTGAAACGCCAGGCCTTGCGGATCGCCAGCACCTGGTCGAGCGTCTCCTGCACCACCAGCGCCGAGCCGGCCAGCTTGCTCGGTGCCGTCACCACGTACTTGTAGAAGAACAGGGTGTTGTCCAGATCCGCCGGCGTTACGCCCTCACGACCGTAGATGAACATGATGTCGCGTTCACGCTTGACCAGGACATAGTCGCCGCCCTTGAGGACGGCAGCATGATTGGTGGTCATGCGGGTCTGTTCGCCACGGTAGCGGGTGATGTGGTTCCAGATGACTTCCTGACCGCTCTGCGGAATCGGGAAAGGAATACCGGCAGCAGTGCCCTCGATGCCGTTACCACCGGCGATCAGCCCGGCGTTGGTCGCGTTGTAGCGGGTGGCATCGTAGATGCGCTGTGGCGCGGCGGCGCTGCGGTGAGTCGGCAGGACACGAAGGTAGTAGTCCGGATTCCTCTCCAGCAGTCGCTGGTAGCCCGGGGTCAACAGGGCCTTGTACTGGGCCATGTTGCTCTTGTCGACGCGGTACAGCTCCTTGTCGGCGGCATAGGGATCCGGGTGGTGCATGCCGGGCTGGTAGTTGGCCGGTGGCGTGGACAATCCGCCTTCCCAGGAGGGAATGGTGCCGGCGGCATTGCCGGCACGCTCGCCGCCCAGCGGCATCAGATCTTGCCCGAGGCGCGCGGCCTGGGCGGCGTCGACGCGGGCATGCGCCGGCAGGCTGACGGCGGCGGCCAGCGACAGGACTGCAATAGTTCTCAGCACAGCTTTCTCCTCGCGGCACGCTCAGGTGCCGCTGTTCTTATTCGTACGACCCGTTCGGGTCGCGCATGCAGATTGCCGGTGGGTGAGGCTTGGCCTTCCTGGCGCCGGGTGGGCCCGGTCGTTTGGGCTCCGCATCCTGCGGAGCGTCGAATCTTTACTCGCAGCGTTGGAACTTGAGGTCCCATACACCATGCCCGAGGCGCTCGCCGCGCTTCTCGAACTTGGTTACCGGGCGCTCGCTCGGCCGTTCCACATAACCCGCGCTTCCCGCCACATTATGGTAGCCCGGTGCCAGCGACATTACCTCCAACATATGTTCCGCGTATGGCTGCCAATCGGTGGCCATATGTAGCACCCCGCCAATCTTCAGCTTGCTGCGCACCAGTTCGGCAAACGCCGGCTGGACGATGCGGCGCTTGTGATGGCGGGCCTTGTGCCAGGGATCGGGGAAGAACAGCAGGACGCGATCGAGGCTGGCATCGGCCACGCAGTCGCGCAGCACTTCCAGGGCGTCGCAGCTGTACACGCGGATGTTCGACAGGTTCTGCGTGAGCATGCCGTTGAGCAGGGCACCGACGCCCGGCTTGTGCACTTCCACGCCGATGAAGTCCTGCTCCGGCGCGGCGGCCGCCATCTCCAGGGTGGCATGGCCCATGCCGAAGCCGATCTCGAAGGTGCGCGGCGCGCTACGACCGAACACCTGATCGAAGTCGCGCAGGCCGTCGGCCAGCTCCAGGCCGTATTTCGGCCAGCCTTGATCGAGGCCGCGCTGCTGGCCCTCGGTCATGCGCCCGGAGCGCATGACGAAACTCTTGATGCCGCGCCGCGGGCGCTCGTCGGCGCCTTCGTCTACCGGCTCGATGACTTCACTCATGGGGTTCTCTTACTTGATCAGGCCATCCAGCGGCGAGGACGCGCTGGCATAGAGTTTCTTCGGCATGCGCCCTGCCAGGTAGGCCATGCGCCCGGCGATGATCGCGTGCTTCATCGCCGCGCCCATCAGGATCGGGTTCTGCGCGTGGGCGATGGCGCTGTTCATCAGCACCGCCTCGCAGCCCAGCTCCATGGCGATGGTGGCATCGGAGGCGGTGCCCACGCCGGCATCGACCAGCACCGGCACGGTGGCTTCCTCAAGGATGATGCGCAGGTTGTACGGGTTGCAGATGCCCAGGCCAGTGCCGATCAGGCCGGCCAGCGGCATCACCGCGATGCAACCCATCTCGGCCAGCTGGCGGGCGATGATCGGGTCGTCGCTGGTGTACACCATCACGTCGAAGCCTTCCTTGACCAGCACTTCGGCGGCCTTGAGGGTCTCGATCACGTTGGGGAACAGGGTCTTCTGGTCGGCCAGTACTTCCAACTTGACCAGCGTGTGGCCGTCGAGCAGCTCGCGCGCCAGGCGGCAGGTACGCACCGCTTCCTCGGCGTTATAGCAGCCGGCCGTGTTGGGCAGGATGGTGTATTTGTCCGGCGAGATCACGTCGAGCAGGTTCGGCTCGCCCGGGTTCTGCCCGATATTGGTCCGGCGCACGGCCACGGTGACAATCTCGGCACCGCTGGCCTCGATGGCCAGGCGGGTTTCCTCGAGGTCCTTGTACTTGCCGGTACCGACCAGCAGGCGCGACTCGTAAGTGCGGCCAGCCAGGGTAAAGGGCTTGTCGATGATGGCGCTCATGGCAGTTCCTCGGGCGACTAGCCGCCGCCGATGGCGTGGACGACTTCCAGCTGGTCGCCGTCATGCAGGACGGTGGTGCCGTGCTGGCTGCGCGGCACGATGTCCAGGTTGAGCTCGACCGCCACCCGCTTGCCGGCTGCATCCAGGCGCACGAGCAGGTCAGCGACAGTGGCGCCGTCGGGTAGCTCGAAGGGTTGGCCGTTCAACTGGATGTGCATGGCTGGGCGGTCAGAACATGAAAGGGTCGGCATTCTAGCCCGATCAACCGGATCGACCAAGGTACGTGCGTACCATCGGTCAGGCCCGCCCGCCCCGCAGCGCGGCCAGCCCCAGGCACAGCCAGCCGGCAAGGAAGCTCACACCGCCCAACGGAGTGATCATGCCGAGCTTGCTCAGGCCACTCAGGGTCAGGGCGTAGAGGCTGCCGGAAAACAGCAGGATACCGAGCGCGAACAGGCTGCCGGCGGCCTTCACCAGACGCCCCGGCAGGCGCTCGGCCAGCAGCGCCACGCCGAACAGCGCCAGCGCGTGCACCAGCTGGTAGTGCACGCCGGTCTGGAAAACCGCCAGGTACTCGGCACTCAGCTGGCCTTTCAAGCCATGGGCGGCGAAGGCGCCCAGCGCCACGCCGAAGAAACCGGCCACGGCCGCCAGCAGCAGAAAGACTCGTAACATCATGGCTCCCCAGACAGATTCAATGCGGCCGCTATAATGGCCGCTCCCTCCAACCGGGCCAAGCCATGCTGCGCAACCTGCTCCGTCGCCTGACCAAACTGCTGCTGTGGTTCGCCGCCCTCAGCGCCGTGCTGGTGCTGGCGCTGCGCTGGATCGACCCACCCGGCACGGCGCTGATGGTCGAGCGCAAGGTACAGTCCTGGGTCGACGGCAAACCGATCGACCTGCAGCGCACCTGGCGCCCCTGGCGCGAACTGCCGAACGACCTGAAGATCGCGGTGATCGCCGCCGAGGACCAGAAATTCGCCGAACACTGGGGCTTCGACGTCAGCGCCATCCGTCAGGCCCTGGCGCACAATGCCGATGGTGGCAGCCTGCGCGGGGCCAGCACCATCAGCCAGCAGGTGGCCAAGAACCTGTTCCTCTGGTCCGGCCGCAGCTGGCCACGCAAGGCGCTGGAGGCCTGGTTCACCGGGCTGATCGAGCTGCTCTGGCCGAAGCAGCGCATCCTCGAGGTGTACCTCAACAGCGTGGAATGGGGCGACGGTGTGTTCGGCGCGGAGGCGGCCGCGCGTCACCACTTCAAGGTCGCCGCGCCCTACCTGTCACGCCAGCAGGCCAGCCTGCTGGCCGCCGTGCTACCCAATCCGCGCGCCTGGAGCGCCAGCCGCCCGGGGCCGCGCATCCAGCGGCGGGCCAACTGGATCCGCCAGCAGAGCTACCAGCTCGGCGGCAGCCACTACATCAGCCAGCTGTCGCGACAGGCGCCGGACTGGTGGCCGCAGTGGCTGCCGCTGCCCTGAGGCGCAACAGCCCCCAGGCGATCAGCGCCTGGCCGCTGAAGTAGCAGCAGACGATCACCAGCACGGCATGCGGGAACGGCTGGACGAACTTGTTCACCCCGATCAGCGAATCCGCCACCACGAACAGCATGGCCCCCAGCCACAAGGGACCTGGCTTCGCCTCCAGGCGCGTGGCGAGCAGCGCCATGAGCAACAGGCTCCCCAGGTAGATCGCCACCGGCACCTGCAGCGTGCCGGCGGCCGGCAGCAGCCAGGCGCCGACCGTCAGGCCGTAGACCAGCACCGGCGCCACCCGTGGCCAGGACCAGGAACGACCGCGACCGAGCGACACGAAGGCGATGGCAAAGGCGATCTGGTTGACCAGGAACGCCAGCAGCGCCTGGATGAACAGGCCGTCGCGATCACCGAAATCGAGAAAGAAGTCACCAGCCGCCGCCGCGCCATAACCCAGCGCCAGCCAGCGCCCGGGCGCACCGGGAAAGGCACGCCAGACCAGCAGGGCAAACAGCAGCATGGGCAACGGCTTGAGCAGCCAGCCCAGGGGATAGGGCTTCAACGGCAGCAGGGCCAGGTAGAGCAGGCCCAGGCCGATGGCGAGAACAAAACAACAACGCTGGGAGATGGACATGGACGGCACTCGCTCGGGGGATACAGGATCCTGCCGGCAAGGCGCCCTGCCCCGCCACACCGGACACGCCAGCCGCCAATGCCGAGGACGTCAGCGACTGAGCAATCGTCGCGGCACTGCTCGCAGCAACTGCAGCTGTTCGCCGCGCAGGTGCGCGGTCAGGCCCAGCTGCGGATAGACCCAGGCTTCTCCCTCTTGCAGCTGCAGGCGCAGGCGCGGCTCGCCCAGACTGGCGCTGAGGCCCGCCGCGGGGACGGCCTGCTGCGGCTTCAGGTTGAGCGCCTCGATGCGCTGCCCGGCCAACTGCTCGAGCATCTGTGCCGATTGCGGCAGCTCCGCATCATTGGGCTTCACCCCGCTGGCGGCCGCCAGGCTGCTGCGCTGGGTATCGCTGAGGGCCAGCTCGGCCTCCAGCGCCCAGGTACCCGAGGCCAGGGACTGGCTATCGCGCAGCACCAGGCGCGGACCATCGAGACGTGGCTGCAGCCACAGCTCGGCCGCAGGCAGCCGGGCCTTCAACTGGCCCAGGGTCAGGCGGTCTTCGGCCAGCGGCTGCAGCACTCCCGCCCGCCACTCGCTCCACCAGGGTAGCGGCGCGGTCTTTTCGGCCCGCGGCAGCAGCCACCAGTAGCCAAGCAGGCAGCTGGCCAGGGCGACGATGGTGAACAGCAAGGCAGGCGGACGACGACTCACGAAAAGGCTCCGGACAGAAAAAAGCCGCACCTGGGTGCGGCTTTGCGGGGTGCTGCAGCTTACGCCTGAATCGAGCCCTTGAGCTTGTTCATGGCGTTTTTCTCCAGCTGGCGAATACGCTCGGCCGAGACGTTGTACTTGGCGGCCAGGTCGTGCAGGGTCGCCTTCTCCTCGGCCAGCCAGCGCTGGTAGAGGATGTCGCGGCTGCGCTCGTCCAGGCCTTCCAGCGCCTCGTGCAGATTGGCGCTGGAGCTGTCGCTCCAGTCGGCATCTTCCAGCTGGCGCGCCGGGTCGTAGCGATGGTCTTCCAGGTAGTGGGCCGGCGACTGGTAGGCGGTGTCGTCGTCGGCATCGGCGGCCGGATCGAAAGCCATGTCCTGACCGGACAGGCGGCTCTCCATCTCGCGCACTTCACGCGGCTCCACGCCCAGGCTCTCGGCCACGGCATGGACTTCGTCATTGCTCAGCCAGGCCAGACGCTTCTTCTGGCTGCGCAGGTTGAAGAACAGCTTGCGCTGCGCCTTGGTGGTGGCGACCTTGACGATACGCCAGTTGCGCAGGATGAACTCGTGGATCTCGGCCTTGATCCAGTGCACGGCGAAGGACACCAGGCGCACACCCATTTCCGGGTTGAAGCGCTTGACCGCCTTCATCAGGCCGACGTTGCCTTCCTGGATCAGATCAGCCTGGGACAGGCCATAGCCGGCATAGCTACGGGCGATATGCACGACGAAACGCAGGTGGGCCAACACCATCTGGCGCGCGGCTTCCAGGTCTTGCTCGTAGTAGAGACTCTCGGCCAGCTCGCGCTCCTGCTCGACGGTCAGCAGCGGAATGCTGTTCACCGCATGCACGTAGGCCTCCAGATTGGCGCCTGGGACTAGGGCATGGACAGGTTGCAGGGCAGTGGTCATCAAAAACCTCCGGTATTACAGGGCTGGTGCAGTCTAGCACTGCCGATTCTGAGCAGGGAACCGGTGGAAAAGTTCCCTTACAGATGCTCAATTTTTGATCGAAATCAAGGGATTGCTAGCGTGGCGCAAGTTCGCTCAGGTGGCGTGCCACGGCCAGCCAGGCGCCAATATAGCCGAGGAACAACGCCCCCAACAGCAGCGACAGACCATCGGCGACCGGCACGCCATCCAGCGCGAAGTCGCTGCCGTAGAGGCCGGCCAGGCGCACCACCGCATCGTTCAGCCAGTCCAGGCCGAAGGCCAGCAGCCCCCAGGCCAGCAGCCCCGCACCCAGGCCATAGAGCGCACCCATATAAAGGAAGGGGCGGCGCACATAGCCATCGGTGCCGCCGACCAGC
Organism: Pseudomonas stagnisoli; assembly: GCF_048595745.1. Lineage (NCBI taxonomy): Bacteria > Pseudomonadati > Pseudomonadota > Gammaproteobacteria > Pseudomonadales > Pseudomonadaceae > Pseudomonas > Pseudomonas stagnisoli. Next base: position 544,872 of record NZ_CP184361.1, on the reverse strand, counting down.
TTGATCACCTCGATCTCGCTGCGGCGGTTTTCGATGTGCAGGCGGATGGTGTTGCCGATCACCAGCAGCAGCGCCATCACGAGCAGCAGGGTCAGGCCGAAGACGAAGCGATCACCCAGGCCGAGGATGGCGGTCAGACGCTCCACCCACTGCAGGTCGAGCTGCGCCTGATCGACGCCCGGCATTTCGCTGAGGCGCAGGCGTAGGGCCTCGAGGCGCGGCTTGTCGATTTCCTTGGGCGTCACCACCACCACCGCAGGCAGCGGATTCTCCGGCAGATCGCGCAGTGCCTGACCGAGTCCGGACTGCTGCTCGAACGCCGCCAGGCCGGCCTCGCGACCGATGAACTCGGCTTCGGCAACGTCATCCAGCGCGGCGATCTCGTCGCGCAACTGCAGGCCGGCGTCATCGCCGGCCTCCACCTTGAGGTACAGGGAAATCTGCGCCGCCTTCTGCCAGGAGCCGCCGAGACGTTCGACGTTGTCCAGCAACAGGGCCAGGCCCATGGGCAGCGACAGCGCTACGGCCATCACCAGGCAGGTGAAGAAGCTGCCGATCGGCTGACCGACCAGGCGCCCGAGGCTGTCGACCAGGCTGGCACGATGGCTCTCGACCCAGGCGGCGAACAGATGGGAGAAGTCCGGGCCCTGCTTGATCGGCTTGTCGGCCTTGCTCTGTACGGCACCGACGCGTTCGGCAGCCTTGATATTGCGTTGCTTGTCGCTCATCAGCCGGCCTCCCCATCGCCGATCAATCGGCCGCGTTGCAGGGTGAGCATGCGGTGACGCATGCGCGCGATCAGCGCCAGATCGTGACTGGCGATCAGCACGGTGGTGCCGAGGCGGTTGATGTCCTCGAACACGCCCATGATCTCCGCGGCCAGGCGCGGGTCGAGGTTACCTGTGGGTTCGTCCGCCAGCAGCAGGGCCGGGCGGTGCACCACGGCGCGGGCGATGCCGACGCGCTGCTGCTGACCGGTCGAGAGGTCAGCCGGAAACTGCTCGGCCTTGTCCGACAGCGACACTCGCTCCAGTGCGGCGCCGACCCGCTTGGCGATGTCCGGCTTGGGCAGGCCGAGGATCTGCAGCGGCAGGGCGACGTTGTCGAACACACTGCGGTCGAACAGCAGCTGGTGGTTCTGGAACACCACGCCGATCTGCCGGCGCAGAAAGGGAATCTGCGCGGTGGTGATCTGCGACAGGTCCTGCCCGGCCAGCAGCAGCTTGCCGCTGGTCGGGCGCTCCATCGCCAGCAACAGGCGCAGCAGGGTGGACTTGCCGGCGCCGGAATGCCCCGTAACGAAGAGGAACTCGCCACGGCGCACGTTAAAACTCAGTTCGTGCAACCCGACATGGCCATTGGGGTACCGCTTGCCGACCTGCTCGAATCGAATCATCCCTGTTCCTTCTCCGCGAAGAGCGCCTGGACGAAGTCCTCGGCAACGAAAGTGCGCAGATCGTCGATGCCTTCACCGACACCGATATAGCGGATCGGCAGGCCGAACTGCTTGGCCAGCGCGAAGATCACGCCGCCCTTGGCGGTGCCATCCAGCTTGGTCAGCGCCAGGCCGGTGAGGGCCACCGCCTGATTGAACTGCTTGGTCTGGTTGATCGCGTTCTGCCCGGTGCCGGCGTCCAGCACCAGCAGCACCTCATGCGGTGCCGTCTCATCCAGCTTGCCGATGACCCGACGGACCTTCTTCAGCTCTTCCATCAGGTTGTCTTTGGTGTGCAGACGTCCGGCGGTGTCGGCGATCAGCACGTCGATACCGCGCGCCTTGGCCGCCTGCACCGCATCGAAGATCACCGAAGCGGAATCGGCGCCGGTGTGCTGGGCGATCACCGCGATGTTGTTGCGCTCGCCCCACACCTGCAGCTGCTCGACGGCGGCGGCGCGGAAGGTATCGCCGGCGGCGAGCATGACCTTCTTGCCCTCGCCCTGCAGCTTCTTGGCCAGCTTGCCGATGGTGGTGGTCTTGCCGACGCCGTTCACGCCGACCACCAGGATCACGTAGGGCTGCTTCTCGGCGGCGATCAGCAAAGGCTGCTCGACCGGCTTGAGCAGCGCGCCCAGTTCTTCCTGCAGGGCCTTGTACAGCGCACCGCTGTCGGCCAGCTCCTTGCGCGCCACGCGCTTGGTCAGGCTGCCGATGATGGCGCCGGTGGCCTCGACGCCCACGTCGGCGGTGAGCAGACGCGTTTCCAGCTCTTCGAGCAGGTCGTCATCGATGGCCTTCTTGCCAAGGAACAGACTGGCCATGCCCTCGCCCAGGCTGGCGCTGGTCTTCGACAGGCTTTGCTTGAGGCGGGCGAACCAGCCGCCCTGGTTGTCACCGGGCTTGCTCTGCTCGGCCTGCACGGGTGCGGCTTCGGCCTCCGGCTGCGGCTCGGGCAGCACCTCGACCGGCAGCGGCTGCTCGTGCACCGGATGAGTGACTGCGGTGCCGGCATTGATGCGAAAGCGCGAGAAGGCCGGGCGCGGTGTCTCATCCACGGCAACGGTCGGCGGGGCAGTGTCTGTGGGCTCCACAATGGCAGGCGCAACCGGCACGGGCTCGGTCACCGGCACCTGCTCGGTAACGGCAGGCTCCACGACCACCTCGGCGGGTACGGCCGGAGCCGGGGCCTCGACTGGGGCAGCCGGCGCAGCGGCAACCGGCGCAGCCGGCGGCGCCTCAGGTGCCGGCGCAGGCTGGGCCTGCTCGGCCGTTACATGAGCACCTTCCGGCTTCTTGCGCAGCCAGCCAAACAGGGATTTCTTCTCGCCGGATTGCTCCGGCGATGGCTTGTCGTCTTGGGAACCAAACATGGGGTCATCTCAAAGGGGGTAGGCGCCCGCGTAGCGCTTGGCTCTCCCCGAAATAGCTAGCCACTCACTTTGCCGGACTTCGGTGCCTGTTCTGCAGCCCCGGGGATGGCGGGGCGCCTGCATGGACGTACCGAAGAGACCAGCACACACGATGTGCCCGCGACTTTATCACTTTAGGCTGCCACCGGGCAGCGTTCGCCGTCCTGCGTCGAGACGGGAATCCGATGGCCGTCATGGCCGATGCGCCACTTCGCCAGTGTTAATTCTGTACATAAACCTGTACAACAACGCAGAATTGCACTGTTTTCACTTTCGCAACGCCAGGTGACCCCATGCTCATTCGCCTTACTTACGCCAGCCGCGCAACCAATGGCGTCTCTTCGCAGCTGATTCGCGACATCCTCGACAGCTCTCAGCGCAACAACCCTGCCAAGGGGCTGACGGGCATGCTCTGCTGCAATGCGGAAATCTTCCTGCAGGTTCTGGAAGGGCCGCGCGCGGCAGTGAACGAGCTGTACACCCGGCTAGCCGATGATCATCGCCACAAGGACCTGACCATCCTCGACTATGCGGAAATCAGCGCCCGCCGTTACGCCAACTGGAGCATGGGCTGGGCCGGAGCTAAGCAGTCCAACCGGGAGCTGTTCCTGAAGTACTCCTGCAGTGATCGCTTCGATCCGTTCAGCATGCATGCCGAGCAAATCCGCGGGCTGCTGCTGGAACTGGAGGACAACGTCAGTGCCATCAAGCCCCCCTTGATCGACTAGCACGGCGCCTCGGCCGCAGAGAGTCTCGCTGCTTCGGGATACGGATCGGGTATTCTGATGTCCCACCGTCAACGTCGCCCCGACTCTCTGACAGGACTGATCATCAATGAATTCTGCTGTTCGCTATGGCCTGAGCCTGGTGCTTGGCGCACTGGGCATGCCGTTGGCTGCCCTCTGCGCCGAACCCCAGCCGACTCACGAGTTCACCCTGGACAACGGCCTCAAGGTCATCGTCCGCGAAGACCATCGCGCCCCCGTGGTGGTTTCGCAGCTCTGGTACAAGGTCGGCTCCAGCTACGAGACGCCCGGCCAGACCGGCCTGTCCCATGCCCTCGAGCACATGATGTTCAAGGGCAGCCGCAAACTCGGCCCCGGTGAGGCCTCGCGCATCCTGCGCGACCTCGGCGCCGAGGAAAACGCCTTCACCAGCGACGACTACACCGCCTATTACCAGGTGCTGTCGCGTGACCGCCTGGCCGTGGCCTTCGAGTTGGAGGCCGACCGCCTGGCCAGCCTCAAGCTGCCGGCCGACGAGTTCGCCCGCGAAATCGAAGTGATCAAGGAAGAGCGCCGCCTGCGCACCGACGACAAACCCACCTCGCTGGCCTACGAGCGCTTCAAGGCAATGGCCTACCCGGCCAGCGGCTACCACACCCCGACCATTGGCTGGATGGCCGACCTCGAGCGCATGACCGTCGAGGAACTGCGGACCTGGTACCAGGCCTGGTACGCGCCGAACAACGCCACCCTGGTGGTGGTCGGTGACGTGACCAAGGACGAGGTACGCGGCCTGGCCGAGCAGTACTTCGGCGCCATTCCACGGCGCGACGTGCCGCCGGCGAAGCTCCCGCGCGAGCTGGCCGAGCCCGGCGAACGCCGCCTCACGCTGCATGTGAAGACCCAGCTGCCGAGCCTGCTGATGGGCTTCAACGTGCCCGGCCTGGCCACCAGCGCCGATGCCCGCCAAGTGCATGCGCTGCGCCTGATCGCCGCCCTGCTCGATGGCGGCTACAGCGCCCGCCTGCCGGCCAACCTGGAGCGTGGCGAAGAGCTGGTGTCAGGCGCCTCGGCCAGCTACGACGCGTTCAAACGCGGCGATAGCCTGTTCCTGCTTTCCGCCACCCCCAACGTGCAGAAGGGCAAGACCCTGGAGCAGGCCGAAGCCGGCCTGTGGCGCCAACTGGAGGCCCTGCAGAAGACGCCGCCGAGTGCCGCCGAACTGGCACGGGTACGCGCCCAGGTGATTGCCGGGCTGGTCTACGAGCGCGACTCGATCACCAGCCAGGCCACCACCATTGGCGCGCTGGAGACCGTTGGCCTGTCCTGGACGCTGATGGACCAGGACCTTGCCGCGCTGGAAGCGGTCACGCCGACCGATATCCAGAAAGCTGCGCAGACTTTCTTCACCCGCTCGCGCCTGGCGGTCGCCCATATCCTGCCCGAGAACCCTGCTGAAGGAGCCCAGCCATGAGCGAGCGTAACGGCCTGCGCTACGGCCTGCTCGGCCTCGGCCTGATCCTGCTGGTCGGGCTACTGACATTCATCGCCACGCGCACCGCGCAGGCACCCACCACTCATGCGCCAGCATCGCCCCAGTTGGAATCCCTGGCCGCGCTGGAGGGTCGGGCGCCGAGCAAGCGCACCCTGGACATCCAGCGCTGGCAGACCGCCGAAGGCGCCCGCGTGCTGTTCGTCGAGGCGCGCCAGCTGCCGATGTTCGACCTGCGCCTGACCTTCGCCGCCGGCAGCAGCCACGACGACGTGCCCGGCCTGGCCACCCTGACCAACGCCATGCTCAACGAGGGGGTGGCCGGCAAGGACGTCACCGCCATCGCCGAGGGCTTCGAGAGCCTGGGCGCCGAGTTCGGCAACGGCGCCTACCGCGACATGGCCATCGCCAGCCTGCGCAGCCTCAGCGCGCCAGCGCAGCGCGAGCCGGCACTCAAGCTGTTCGAACAGGTGGTCGGCCAGCCGACTTTCCCCACCGACGCCCTGGCGCGCATCCAGAACCAGTTGCTGGCCGGCTTCGAATACCAGAAGCAGAACCCCGGCAAGCTCGCCGCCCTGCAGCTGTTCGAGCGTCTGTACGGCAAGCATCCCTATGCGCATCCGAGCGAAGGCACCGAGCAATCCATCCCCGGCATCTCCGTCGCGCAGCTGCAGGCCTTCCACCAGAAGGCCTACGCCGCCGGCAACGTGGTGATTGCCCTGGTCGGCGACCTCTCGCGCAGCGAGGCCGAAGCCATCGCCGCCGAAGTCTCCGCCGCCCTGCCCAAGGGCCCGGCCCTGCCGCGCATCGCCCAGCCCGAGGAACCCAAGGCCGGCCCCAGCCATATCGAGTTCCCCTCCAACCAGACCCACCTGCTGCTGGCCCAGCTCGGCGTCGACCGCCGCGCGCCGGACTATGCCGCACTGATGCTGGGCAACCAGATCCTCGGCGGCGGTGGCTTCGGCACCCGCCTGATGGAAGAAGTGCGCGAGAAACGCGGGCTGACCTACGGCGTGTACTCCGGCTTCAGCGCCATGCAGGCGCGCGGCCCGTTCATGATCAACCTGCAGACCCGTGCGGAGCTCAGCGAAGGCACCCTCAAGCTGGTGCAGGACATCCTGCGCGACTACCTGGCCAACGGTCCGACGCAGAAGGAACTGGACGACGCCAAGCGCGAGATGGTCGGCAGCTTCCCGCTGACCACCGCGAGCAATGCCGATATCGTCGGCCAGCTCGGCAGCATGGGCTTCTATGACCTGCCGCTGACCTACCTGGACGACTTCATGAGCGAAGTGCAGGGCCTCACGGTGGAGCAGGTCAAGGCCGCCATGGCCAGGCACCTGGATGTCGACAAACTGGTGATCGTCACCGCCGGCCCCAGCGTCGCGCAGAAACCGCTGCCACCTCCCACCGACAAACCGGCCGAGCAACCCGCCGGCCCGCCGGAGCACTGATGCGCAAGTCCCCAGGCAAGAAACCGATGGAACACAACGGCAGCGGCCAGCTGCGCATCATCGGTGGCGAATGGCGCAGCCGCCAGTTCAGCTTCCCGATGGCCCAGGGCCTGCGCCCGACGCCCAACCGCGTACGCGAGACGCTGTTCAACTGGCTGGCGCCCTATGTCGAAGGCGCCCATGTGCTGGATTGCTTCACCGGCAGCGGTGCGCTGTTCCTCGAAGCCCTGTCGCGCGGCGCCAGCAGCGCCCTGGCGCTGGACAGCAACAGCGACGCCGTTGCCAGCCTGCGCCAGATCCTCGCCACGCTGAAGTGCAGCAACGGCCAGGTGCTGCAGGCCAATGCCCTGCAGTACCTGGAAAGCCAGCCGGCCACACCCTATGACCTGCTGTTCCTCGATCCGCCCTTCGGTCAGGACCTGCTGGCCCCGGCCTGTGCGCTGCTGGAGGAAAAAGGCTGGCTGGCCAGGGACGCCTGGATCTACACCGAAAGCGAAACCGCGCCCTCGACCCTGGGCATGCCCGGCAACTGGCGCCTGCACCGCGAGCAGAAGGCCGGTCAGGTGTATTACGCGCTATGGGAAAGGCTCAGCTGAGCCCGAGCACGCCGCGGAAATAGTCGATGGTTTCGCGCAGGCCATCCTCCAGCGCGATCCTCGGCTGCCACCCCAGGTGCTCGCGGGCCAGTGCGATATCCGGCTGGCGCTGGCGTGGGTCATCCTCCGGCAACGGCAGGTAGGACAGCCGGGATTGCACGCCACACAGACGAATGATGGTCTCGGCAATCTCGCCGATGCTGTACTCGCCCGGATTGCCCAGGTTCACCGGCCCGACAAAGTCGGCCGGGCTCTCCATCATCGCCACCACGCCCTCGACCAGGTCGGAGACGAAGCAGAAGGAGCGGGTCTGGCTGCCATCGCCATAAATGGTGATGTCTTCGCCGCGCAGCGCCTGCACGATGAAGTTGCTGATGACTCGGCCATCGTTCAACTGCATGCCCGGTCCATAGGTATTGAATATCCGCACCACTTTTATATCGAGCGCGTGCTGCCGGTAATAGTCGAAGAACAGCGTCTCGGCACAACGCTTACCCTCGTCGTAACAACTGCGAATACCGATGGGATTGACCCGCCCCCAGTAACTTTCCGGCTGCGGGTGGCACTCCGGATCACCATACACTTCCGACGTCGAGGCCTGGAGAATACGCGCGCCCGTGCGCTTGGCCAGGCCGAGCATATTGATCGCGCCGTGCACACTGGTCTTGGTTGTTTGCACCGGATCGCGCTGATAGTGTATCGGCGAGGCCGGGCAGGCGAAGTTGAAGATGCGGTCCACCTCGACATAGAGCGGGAAGGTCACGTCGTGACGCATCGCCTCGAAGCGCGGATGAGCCAACAGATCCTTGATGTTCTGCCGCGTGCCGGTGAAGTAGTTATCCACCGATAGAACTTCGTGCCCCTCGGCGAGCAAGCGCCGGCACAAGTGCGAACCAATAAAACCCGCCCCGCCTGTCACCAGAACTCGCATATTTCTTCCGAGATTGTCTATGCCCCAAGTTGCCTTCGTGACCACCTGCAAGGGCCGCCTGCATCATGTGCAGCAGACATTGCCCAGCCTGGTCGCGCAAGCGCCGGCGGAAATCATCTTGGTGGATTACGGGTGCCCTGACAATACAGGTGACTGGGTCGAGCAGCACTTCCCCGACGTCAAGGTCGTACGGGTCGAGGACGATCCGGGCTTCTGCCTGCCGCGTGCACGCAATATCGGTGCAGCGCACTCCTCCGCCCCGTGGATCTGCTTCATCGATGCCGATATCCAGATCAGCGAGGGCTGGCTCGGCTGGCTGGAGCAGAATCTGCAGGACGGCTGTTTCTACCAGGCCGAACCGGTCGACGGCGTACGCAACCCGGAAACCTTCGGCACTGTCGTCTGCCCACGCGCCGCGTTCGAGGCAGTCGAAGGCTACGACGAGGTTTTCCGTGGCTGGGGCGGGGAAGACGATGACCTCTATGCCCGCCTGACCCACTGCGGCGGCGTCCGCGCAAGTCACTATCCGGCCCACTTCGTCGCCGCCATCTCGCATGCCGACGATGAGCGCACAACCTTCCATGCCATCAAAAGTGTGGAAGTACAGTGTTTGATCAACGCCTGCTATATCAAAGTCAAGAATGAGCTGCGCAACTACGGCATCCGCGATATCCCGTTCGAGACGCGCCGACAGCTATTGAACTGCATAGGCGACAACTTCAAGCACCACAAACTGCAACCTTCGACCTTCACTATCCGCTTGCAGGCGCGCGACCTGGTCACCCGAGACGGGCAACGCGTCAATCTGCAACTTGAGATCGCCAAGCGCCGTCGCAACGGATTCTTCGGCGCACGTAAGACCACCATCCGCATTTTGCCCACCAGGAACATCCACCCCTAGAGGTGCACCAGATGAAGATTGCCGTCGCCGGATTGGGCTATGTCGGCCTGTCCAACGCCGTGCTGCTGGCCCAGCAGCATGAAGTGGTGGCCCTCGACATCGACGCCGCCAAGGTCGACGCCATCAACCGCCGGCAATCGCCCATCAGCGACCCCGAACTCGAGGAATATCTGGCTGATCGGGCGCTCGACCTGCGCGCCACCCTCGACAGCCGCGAAGCCTATATCGGCGCGGACTACATACTGATCGCCACACCTTCCGACTACGATCCGCACACCCACTGCTTCAACACCCAAGCCATCGAGGCCGTGATCCATCAGGCCATGGCCATCAACCCCGAGGCAGTACTGGTCATCAAGTCCACCGTACCAGTGGGCTATACCCGCAAGACCCGCCAGGCGTTGGGCTGCGATCAGCTCATCTTTTCTCCCGAGTTCCTGCGCGAAGGTCGTGCACTCCACGACACACTGCATCCAACCCGCATCGTGGTCGGCGAGCGCTCAGCCAGGGCACAGGTCTTCGCCGAGTTACTGAAAGAGTGCGCGCTTGAACCTGAAGTACCAATCCTACTGACGGATTCCACCGAAGCAGAGGCCGTCAAGCTCTTCGCCAACGCCTACCTGGCCATGCGCGTGTCCTACTTCAACGAGCTCGACACCTATGCTGCCAGCCACGGCCTGGACAGCCGGCAGATCATTCAGGGCGTAGGCCTGGACCCGCGCATCGGTAGTCACTACAACAATCCATCCTTCGGTTACGGCGGCTACTGCCTGCCCAAAGATACTCAACAACTGCTGGCCAACTACCGTGATGTACCGCAGAACCTGATCCACGCCATCGTGGCGTCGAACGCTACCCGCAAGGATTTCATCGTGGCTGAAATACTCCGACGCAAGCCGCGCGTGGTGGGCGTCTATCGGCTGATCATGAAGAGCGGATCGGACAATTTCCGCGCATCCAGCATTCTCGACATCATGCGCAGCATCCTGGCCCAAGGCATCGAAGTGATCATCCATGAACCAGCACTGAACCAGGCCGATCATGTCGAGGCTCGGGTAGTGGCGGACCTGGGCAGCTTCAAGCAGCAGGCCGATGTCATCCTCAGCAATCGCATGAACGAAGCTCTCGCCGATGTGGCGCATAAGGTCTACACCCGCGACCTGTTCGGCCGCGACTGACTCTTCTCTCGCCTGCTTCATCGCCTTACTCTGGATCCTTTAGGCTCAGAGCTGCAATTGATGTCCACCCCCGCCTTTACACCCGCCTGGTGGCTGCCCGGCCCGCACCTGCAGACCCTCTGGGCCTCCTTCTTCCGCAAGGCGCCGCAACTGCAGCGAAAGCGCGAGCGGCTGTGGCTGGCCGATGGCGATTTCATCGACCTCGACTGGCACGGCCCGCACGAGGCCGAGGCGCCGCTGGTACTGGTGGCACACGGTCTGACCGGCTCGTCCGGCTCGCACTATGTGCTGGGTCTGCAGCAGCAGCTGGCCGGCCAGGGCTGGGCCAGCGTGGCGCTGAACTGGCGCGGCTGTTCGGGCGAATCCAACCTGCTACCGCGGGGCTACCACTCGGGGGTGAGCGAGGACCTGGCGGCGGTGATCGCCCACCTGCAAGCCTGCCGGCCGCAGGCGCCGCTGTATGCGGTGGGCTACTCGCTGGGCGGCAACGTGCTGCTCAAGTACCTGGGCGAGACGGGCGAGCGCTCGGGCCTGGAGGCCGCCGTGGCGGTGTCGGTGCCGTTCCGCCTGGACCAATGCGCCGACCGCATCGGCATCGGCTTCTCGCGGGTCTACCAGGCGCACTTCATGCAGGCGCTCAAGGCCTACGTGGCCGACAAGCGCGCACGTTTCGCCGAGCGGGGCCTGGCCCAGCACCTGGCGACCCTGGAGGGCCTGGGGCCACTGGAGGACATGCGCACCTTCTGGGACTTCGATGGCCGCGTGACCGCCCCGCTGCACGGTTTCGCCGACGCCGACGACTACTATCGACGCGCCTCCAGCCGCTATTACCTGGGCGCCATCCGCACACCGGCGCTGATCATCCAGGCCGCCGACGATCCCTTCGTGTTCCGCCACACGGTGCCGGAGCCCGGCGAACTGGCCCCTGGCACGACGCTGGAGTTGCATCAGCACGGCGGGCATGTCGGTTTTATCGACGGCAGCCTGCGGGCCCCAGGGTTCTACCTGGAGCGGCGCATCCCGCAGTGGCTGCGCGAGCAGGCCGCGGCTCAGTAGAGCGGACGCCCCCACGGCCGGTAACGCAGGGAAAACACCGCGCGTGGATGGCAGCCCGAGTCTGCCTCCGGCTCACGCGGTTCGGCGCGAAACGGCTGGCCGGCGGCGCTGGTCTGGTGGAAGGCTTCATGAATCAGCCCCACCGTGCAGGGTAATGCCGCGCGATAGCGAGCCCTGGCATCAGCCGGCAGCGCCGCCGTGCCGGCGCCATCCTGCCACCACAGCTGGATACCCGGCGCCTGCAGCGTCGCCAGCCGGTCGGCGTAGGCCGCCGGCGACAGGCGCCCGGCACTGAAGGCACTGAGATGCAGCGGCAACCTCTGCTTCTGACGAAAGGCATGCAGTTGGGCCGCGAAAGCCGCGCGCAGGGCCGGGCTACCCAGACTGCGGTCGTCCAGCTCGGCGGGCAAATACCAGCCCGCGACCGGCAAATGCCAGGCCGCCAACGCCGCCTGCTGCTGGCGGTAGCCGGCGAACAGGCGCTGCCAGTAGACCGGCAGCCCTTCGGCATCGGCAGCGCGAGTGAAGTAAAGCGGATCGTGCTTCAGCCCCAGCACCAGACTCAGCCCGGCTTGCGCAGCCTGGTCCAGGCTGGCGCGCAACCAAACCTCGGCGCCGCCGAAATCCTCCTCGCCATGTCGGGTCCACTGCACGACCAGGGTGTCGACCCCGGCCTGCCGGGTGGCCTGCCAGAGCGTCTGCCACTGCGCGGCTGCGAGCCGCGCATCGCGGCTCTGCGGCTGGTAGAACAGCACTTCGCCCCAGGCAGGCGCCACGGCCAGCAGCAGGACGAACAGCAGGCAGGCGCGGATCAGAACGCCAGCTCCAGGCCGCCCATCCAGCCGTCACGCCGGTCGAACAGGTTGCCGCCGAGGCTCCATTGGTACTCCACGCGCAGCGTCAGGCTGTTGTGGAAGGCGTTGTAGTGATCCTCGTCGAACCACAGCTGCCAGCTCAGACCCAGACCGGCGCGCAGGTCCTGCTGCTGATCCTGCTCGCTGCCCTGCAGCATGGCGTAGGGGCCGGCGGCCTGGGCGCTGGTGGTGTCCAGCTTCCACAGGTGGCCACGGCTGTAGCGGGCGACCAGGAAGCGCTGCGACTCATCCACCCACCAGGCGGCGTCCAGGTAGAGCAGGCGCTGCGCCCAGTCGTCCTCGGTCGGGCGCCAATCGTTGCGGTACTCGCCCTGGTCGAGGAAGGAGGCGCTGGCGCGCAGCAGGACGTCGGTATCGCCCTCGGCGAAGTCCTCGTGGAACACTTCGCCGCTGACGTTGATGTTGTAGTCCCGCCACGGCGTGTAGCGCAGCCCGGCGGCGCCACCGACCGTTTCGGCCAGGTCGCTGTGCTCGCCGGAACTGAACACCCGACCGATGGCCGACAGGCGCCCGCCCTGCAGGCCAATGTCATCGGACAGCCGCTGGTCGACATCCAGCTGGTGAGCATTGAGCCCGCTCGGGCGCTGGTCGGCCGTGCTGGTGACCCCGCGCGGGGCGAAGGTGCTGGCGAAATGCCAACGGGTACGGTCGTTGTGCACCTGATGGGCGCGGCGGGCACGGAACAGGTCGTTGCCGAGCTTCTCGTCACGCGGCTCGATGGCCGACTCCAGGTCGATCGTGTGCTTCCAGTTGCCCAGCGCCTGGGGCACCTGGCCGAAACTGCCCTGCAGGGTGGCCAGGGCATCACTCAGGCGGTAGTCGTCGGGGCGCAGGCGCACGGCTTTTTCCAGCACCGGAATGGCGGCCTGACGCTGCGCAGGCTCAAGGCTGTTGGCCAGGGCGTAGCCGAAGTCGGCCTGGATGCGCGGGTCTTCCGGCGCCCATTGCGCGGCGCGCTCCAGCCAGGCCAGCTGCTGCTCGCGCTGACCGGCACTGCCGGCAGCCATGCCGGCCTGGTAGTAGTCCTCAAGCGTGCCACCCAGGGCCAGCACCCGCTGCCAGCGCTGCACCGCCTCGGCATAATCCTGGCGCGCCACGGCCAGGTGGCCGCCCTGGCGCCAGTCATCGAGACTGCTCGGCGGCAGGGCCTGCCAATGACGCTCGGCCTGCTCCAGTTGCCCGACAGCCACCTCGGCGCCCACCACCGCACGGCGTACCGCCGCGCTCTGCCGTGCGGCCGGCGTCTGTTGCCAGAGCGCCAGCGCCGCCTCGGGCTCGCCGGCGGCAGCCAGGGCGAAGGGCAGCAGCTCGGCGCTCGGCCGGTCCCCCAGCGCCTGCCCCTGACGCAGTTCCTCGACCGCCACGCCGGGCTGCTCCGGCAAGTGACACTGGCCACGGGCGCGCCACTCGGCAGCACTACTCGGTTGGCCGGTACTCAAGACCAGTACCTCGGCGCAGCGCCCGCGAGCGGCGAGCGCCGCCAGCAGCTCGCCACGGGCGGCAGGCGCCAGGCGCGGCAGCAGGCGTTCGACCTGCTCAGCACTCAGTTGCTCATCCTCGACGCTCAGCTGAGCCAAGCGTGCGCCCTGAGCGGCATCCAGGCGCCGGGCCGTGAGCAGCAGCTCGCGGGCGCGCTGCGGCTGGCCCAATTGCTGCCAGAGGTAGCTGGCCTGCTCCAGCGACCGCCCGGAACCACTGGCCTGGTAATGCCGCTGCCAGAGTTCGGCCGCCTGCTGGCGCCGGCCCAGTTGCTGCGCCAGGGTCGCGGCACGGGCCAGGCGCGCCTCGCCGGACGGATGGGCGAGCAGCCAGTCGAGCGCCTGCGCCCCCCGGCCGGCGCCACGCGCCAGTTCGATATAGAGGGGATCGTGCAGTTCGCCCGGCAGATCAGCGCGTGGCAGCAACTCCAGCGCGCGCAGCTGCTGCACCTGGGCCAGCCAACGCTGAGGCTGCTCGCCCGGCGCGCAGCTGGCCAGTACCCGACGAGCGGCCGCGGCATCCCGCTCGATCAGCCAGACGCTGCGTTCCAGACAATCCTCGCCCAGCTCGGCGGCCAGGGCGTCGGCGCGCGCGCTGTCGCCCTGCTGGCGGGCCAGCTCGAAGAGGCTGCGGCGCAGATCGGCGGGCAGCGGTCCCGCCGCCTGCAGCGCCAGCAACTGCTGGTAGGCCGGTTCGCCGCGGCCCTGACCGATCCAGCGCCGGGCGGCATTGACCCGCAGCGCGGCTGCGGCCTCGGGAGACGGTGCACGGCGCAGCAGCTGTTCCAGTTCGGCGGCCTGGCCCAGCTCGACATAAGCCTGGCCCAGACGCGCCCAGCCCTCGGTATTCAGACTGGCCTGACCGGCCAGGCTGTCGCGCACTGTCGGCCAGTCCCGCTGGCGTTCGGCGAGGCTGGCCTGCCACTGGCGCCAGGCATCGTCCTGCAGGCGGCCCGACAAGCCGGCCAGCCAGCGCCGCGCGGCCGGCACGCCGTCACGGCGCTCCAGGCGCAGGGCCTGGGCCTGCCACAGGTGCGCCGCCTCCAGCGGCTCGGCCTCGTTCAGCCAGGCGTCCAGGGTTGCTGCCTGCACGCCCTGGTCGCTGGCGATCCAGGCCAGGCGCAGTTCCTTGCGCAACGGAGCGGCCTGTTCGGCCGGCAGCTTGGCGCAGATATCCAATGCCTCGGCATAGCGGCCCTGACGTTGCAGAGCCTGAAGCAGAATCCGCTGCGCTTCGGCATGCTCCGGGCTGATCTGTTCGAGCACATGGCGCACCAGCTTCTCGGCCTCGGCCGGCTGCCGATCGAGCGCCCGATAGGCACGTTCGATATAGGGATAGCTGCGAAAGCGCTGCAGTTCGCTGGGCTCGGCAGCCAGGTTCGGCACACTCAGGCTGGCGCCAAGCAGGGTCAGCAACAGCAGGCTGAGCGGCGCAAGCGGCGTGTGGCGGGGGCCGTTCATGGCTGCCTCTCCTCGATCAGGGCCAGGGCATGGCGCAGCTGGCCCTGCTGTTCGTCCAGCGCCCGCTGCAGCAGCGTGGCACTGATCAGGCCGCGCTTGAGCAGGGTCTGGCCGAGGCTGTCCTGCTCCGGCTCGAATTCGATCAGCACCTGGGCCAGCAGTGCCGGCGGCAGCATGCCGAGCTCCTGCAGCAGGTCGCCGAGCAACAGCAGGTGGCGGCAAACCCGCTCCTGCAGCTCAGGGTTGGCCTGCGGCGCGCGCAGGGCCTCCAGCAGGCGCTGCATGACGGCGCCATGCTGCTGCAGGTACCAGTGGTGCAGACCGAGCGTCACCCGTCCGGGCGGCACGATGCAGCAATCGACCGGCCGCCCCAGCTGACGGGCGATCACCCCGAGCACTACCGGGTTGGGCGCGCGCTCGCTGCCCAGCAGCAGGCGGCCGTTGAGCTCGGCCACCGGCAGCAACGAGTAGCGCAGCGCCAAGCGGGCCGGGAAGAGCTCGATCAACCCTGGGTTCAGCTGCAGCGGGTCGAGCGCACGCCAAGGCCGCTCGGCCTGGACAGCCAATGCGGCAGCCAGTTGCTCGCCGGTAACCCAGCCGCGTACCAGCAACTCGCGGCCCAGCCGGCGCGGTGCCCGGTAAAGCGCCCGGCTCAGCTGTTCCTCGCTGATCGCCCCCTGCGTCACGAGGATCTGCCCCAGCGGCGTACGCCGCGGCGTGTTGGCCAGCGCCGGCAGTTCATGACTGGTCTTGTCCCAGGCCACCTTGCGCGCATCGCCGAGCTTGAGCACCAGGCGGATGGCGCGCAGGTTGGCGAAGAAGTTGACCACGTTGCTCCAGACCATCCGCGGGATCGATAGCAGTCCCTGCCACAGCCCGTAGTAGCGGGTGACGAAGTAGCCACGCTGGAACAGGCGGTTGAGCAGGAGGACGCCGTTGATGGTCAGTAGCGTGTGCAGCAGCGGGTCGTGGCCGAGTACCGAGTCGAAGCGCCAGCTGTCGACCAGCCAGCCGTTGAGCAGCCATACCGCCAGCAACTGGATGAACAGCAGGGTCGAGAGCAGGCCGATCAGGTTGATTACCGCCCCCCGGCGGTCGCGCCAGAGGAAGTAGTTGAGTAGCGGACTGGAGGTCCAACCCAGGCTGGCCGAGCCCTGGAAGACGATGCCGGTGATCCAGCGGGCCTTCTGCTTGACCGCGTGCTCGAAGGTATCGGGAAAGTGCTCGCGCACGCAGATCACCCGGCTGGTGGCGCGACTGCGGCCGAAGCCGTCCTCGCGAAATGGCGAGAGCGTGCGGTCATGCACGCTGAAGCGGGCGAACACCTCGTTCATGCCCTTCTGCTTGAGACGGAAACCGATGTCGTAGTCCTCGGTGAGGCTCTGTACATCGAAGGCAATGCCATCCCCCTCATCCAGCAGCGCCTGGATCGCCTGGCGACTGAAACAGGTGCCGACCCCGGCGCTGGGGACCTGGCCGACCAGCGCCTCGCGCAGAACGATGTCCTTGCCGTGCAGCTCGGCGAATTCGTCGACGTAGTGGCCGGCAGTGAACTGCCACCAGCGCTTGGCGTAGGGGTAGACCGGCACCTGGATCAGGTCCTTGCGCGGCAGCAGGTAGTTGAACAGACGCAACTCCAGCGGCTCGATCACATCCTCGGCGTCGTGCAGGATGAAGCCGGCGAACTGCACCCCGGCCTGCTGCTCGAAGCGCTGGATGGCCTCGATGAGGTTGTTCAGGCAGTCGGCCTTGCTGGTCGGCCCGGGGCGCGCGCAGATCACCTTGTGCACGTGGCTGTAGCGGGCGCAGACCTCGTCCACCTCGGCCTGAGTAGCCGGATCGTTGGGGTAGGTGCCAACGAAGATCTGGTAGTTCTCGTAGTCGAGGCTGGAGGCGGCCAGGCGGGCCATCTCGCCGATCACCCCGGCCTCCTGCCAGGCCGGAACCATCACCGCCAGCGGCTGCTCGCGCCCCCGCAACAGCAACTGGTCCTGATCGGAGGCACCGCCGCGGTAGAAGCGGAAGTACCTCACCACGCGGCGCGCCCAGTAGAGGATGTCGATGAACAGGTCGTCGAAGCCCAGCACCAGCAGTACCACGGCCAGTACCCAGGTCAGCCCGCGCAGGCCGTACAGGTAGTAGGTGAGCGCATCGATCCACTCGTAACTCATGCCGGCGCTCCCTGTGCAAGACCGAAGTACTCGCGCAGCCGCGCCAAAATGCGGCGGCAGGCCAGGCCGTCGCCATAGGGATTACTGGCGCTGCGCATCTCCCGGGCCGCGGCGGGGTCATCCAGCAGCCGGCTGACCTCGTCGACAATGCGCACGGCATCGGTGCCCACCAGCCTCACGCAGCCGGCCGCCACGGCCTCGGGACGCTCGGTGGCGGTGCGCATCAGCAACACCGGCTTATGCAGCGAGGGTGCCTCCTCCTGCACACCGCCGGAGTCGGTGAGGATCAGGCTGGCACGCTGCATCAGCCAGACGAAGTGCCGGTAATCCTGGGGCGGCAACAACTGCAGGTTGGCGATGCCACCGAGCAGGCGATGCACAGGGCCCCGTACCTGCGGATTGAGGTGCACGGGGTAGACGAACTGCACCTGTGGGTAGCGCCGGGCCAGCTCGGCCAGGGCGTGGCAGATCTGCTCGAAGCCCTCACCGAAGTTCTCCCGTCGGTGCCCGGTAATCAGCACCACCGGCGCACCCTCGGGCAGTTGCCCCAGAGGACCCGCCGGCGGCCGCCAGCCAAGCTCATCAAGATGTCGGCACATCCACTGCAGGGCATCGACCACGGTATTGCCGGTGACGCAGATGGCGGCGTCAGCCACGCCCTCGGCCAGCAGATTGCGCCGCGCCGACTCGGTGGGGGCAAAGTGCAGCGTGGCGAATACGGCCGTGAGCCGGCGGTTAGCCTCCTCCGGCCAGGGGGCCTGCAGATTGCCGGTGCGCAGGCCGGCCTCGATGTGGGCCAGCGGGATGCCACGCTGGAAGGCCGCCAGGCTGGCCATGGCGCAGGTGCTGGTATCGCCATGTACCAGCACCAAGTCCGGCTGCTCGGCGGCCAATACGCCCTCGAGGCGCTCCAGCAGGCGCGCGCACAGCCCGTTCAGGCTCTGGCCCTCGGTCATCGCATCGAGGTCATGGTCGGCGCTGAGCTCGAACAGTTCCAGCACCTCGTCGAGCATCTGCCGGTGCTGGGCGGTGACGCACAGGCGCACATCGAAGCCACCGTCGACCCGCAGCGCGTGCAGCAGCGGCGCCATCTTGATCGCTTCGGGGCGGGTGCCGAACACCAGCACTACTCGGGGGAGGGGGCAAGGGCGCGCGGCAGGGCTGGACGTCATCGGGGGGCCGTGGCAAGGGATACCCCCGCAGTATGACCAGCCGCGTACCGCGCTCAGCTGACCTGCATCAAGCCGGGCTCAGCTCCAGCGGCACATAGAGCCGCTCGTAGAGTGCCTGCACCGCCGGCTCGGCGGCCTCGGCCAGATAGCCGCCTTCCAGCGCCAGCACCTGATAGATGCCCCGACGCAGCATGTCCTGGCTGATGTCACCCCCCTGGCTGAGGGTGGTGCAGAGAAAGCGTACCCAGGAGGTCATGATGATCCAGCTGTTCAGCGTCAGCGCTTCGATCTGCGCCGGGGTCATGCGCAGGATGCCGGCCTCGACGAATCCCAGGTAGATACCCTGGGCCGCCTGCAGGCAGCGCCGGGCGAAGGCGCGGTAGCGTTCCGCCAGCTCCGCGTCGGCGTCCAGCAGGTGCTCGAGGTCGCGGTGCAGAAAGCGGTAGTACCACATCGCGGCGAGCAGCGCCTCGAGATAGAAAGTCTTGTCGGCCACCGTCAGTGCGCGCCCCTCGGGCCGGCGCAGAAACTGGTCGACCTGCGCCTCGTACTGGGCGAACAGTTCGGCGATGATCGCCTGCTTGTTGCGGAAGTGGTAGTACAGGTTGCCGGGCGACATGCCGAGGTGCGCGGCAATGTGATTGGTAGTGACGTTGCGCTCGCCCTGAGCATTGAACAGCTCCAGGCTGGCTTCGACGATGCGGTCACGGGTCTTGTTCTTCGGGGCCATGGTTCGGCTCGACACACGAAATGGACTAGGGTCTGTTGGCCCTAAAAGTACAGGTAAGCGCCGGCGCTGACGACCGGTCAAACCTCTGATTGACACTTTAGAGCATTTACTCTAAAAATCATCGCTACTCAAATCCGCAGCAGCCCCGAGAGGATGCACGCCATGGTCGCCGACGTTGCCTATCTCCAACAAAACCAACAACAGATAGAGGCCCTCGGGCCGCTGCTGGCCGCCCAGCGCACCGCCTATCGCGCCAACCCCATGCCCTCGGCCGAGCAGCGCCGCGCCTGGCTCAAGGCCCTGCGCGAGCTGATCCTGAGCGAGAAACAGGCGCTGATCGAGGCGGTCTCCCGTGACTTCAGCAACCGCGCCGCCGAGGAAACCCTGCTGGCCGAGATCATGCCCAGCCTGCATGGCATCGACTACGCCAGCAAACGCCTGGGCAAGTGGATGAAGCCATCGCGGCGCAGCGTCGGCCTGGCCTTCCAGCCGGCCGCGGCCAAGGTGGTGTACCAGCCGCTTGGCGTGGTCGGCGTGATCGTGCCGTGGAACTACCCGCTGTACCTGGCCTTCGGCCCGCTGATCGGCGCCCTGGCCGCCGGCAACCGGGTGATGATCAAGATGAGCGAATCGACCCCGGCCACCTCGCAACTGGTCAAGGAGCTGCTGGCGCGCATCTTCCCCGAAGAGATGGTCGCCGTGGTACTGGGCGAGGCCGAGGTTGGCCAGGCCTTCTCCCGCCTGCCGTTCGACCACCTGCTGTTCACCGGCGCCACCAGCATCGGCAAGCATGTCATGCGCGCCGCCGCCGAGAACCTGGTGCCGGTGACCCTGGAGCTGGGCGGCAAGTCGCCGGCCATCGTTTCCGCCGATGTGCCGCTGGCAGACGCCGCCGAGCGCATCGCCTTCGGCAAGACCATGAACGCCGGACAGACCTGCGTGGCGCCGGACTATGTGCTGGTGCCGCAGGATCGCCTGGAAGGCTTCGTCGCCGCCTACCGTGCCGCTGTGCAGCGCTTCTACCCCAAGCTGGAAAACAACCCGGACTACACCGCCATCATCAACGAGCGCCAGCTCGGCCGACTCAAGGGCTACATCGCGGATGCCGAGGCCAAGGGCGCACAACTGGTGCCGCTGTTCCCCGGCGACCAGGGCCGGCGCCTGGCGCACAGCCTGGTACTCAACGTCAGCGACGAGATGAAGCTGATGCAGGAGGAGATCTTCGGCCCGCTGCTGCCGATCGTGCCCTACCGGCGCCTGGACGAGGCCTTCGCCTACATCAACGACCGCCCGCGGCCGCTGGCCCTGTACTACTTCGGCTATGACAAGGGCGAGCAGCAGCGCGTGCTGCACGAGACCCACTCCGGCGGCGTGTGCCTCAACGACACCCTGCTGCACGTGGCCCAGGACGACATGCCGTTCGGCGGCGTCGGCCCCTCCGGCATGGGCCACTACCACGGCCACGAGGGCTTCCTGACCTTCAGCAAGGCCAAGGGCGTGCTGATCAAGCAGCGCTTCAACGCCGCGCGGCTGATCTACCCACCCTATGGCACGGCGATCCAGAAACTGATCCAGAAACTGTTTATCCGCTGAGGGCTGTCGATGAACGAGATCGCCAACGCCACGCCGCAGCTGTCGCGCCGTGGCCTGCTCAAGGTCGGCCTGCTCGGTGGCGCCTTCCTGGCCACCGCCGGGGTCACCGCCAGCCTCAGCGGCTGCTCTGCCAGCGTCCCGGCGACTGGCTACCAGGTGCTGCGCGCCAGTGATCTGCCCAGCCTGCGTGCAATCATCCCGGTAATGCTGGAAGGCGCGGTACGCCCAGAAGCCCTGCAGGCGGCGGTGGACGCCACCTTGTTGGGCGTCGACAACAACCTGCAGCACCTCTCGCCGGAGCTGCTCAAGCTGACCCAGCAGCTGTTCGACGTGCTGGCCATGGCGGTCACCCGCGGACCGCTGACCGGCATCTGGGGCAGCTGGGAGAATGCCTCCCAGGCCGATATCCAACAGTTCATCAAGCGCTGGGAACACAGCTCGCTGGACCTGCTGCGCATGGGCCATGCCTCGCTGCTGCAGCTGATCCTGATGGCCTGGTACGCACGACCACAGTCCTGGGCCCATTGCGGCTACCCCGGCCCGCCGCAGTTCTGATCAACGGCCAGCGGCCAACACGCTCGCCCCTGACGCCGGGCAGAATGACAAGAATGAGAGCCTGAACATGCCTGTACCCGATATCTTCCGCGACGGCCTGGCCCGCGGCTGGACCACCTACAACGGCGCGCGCCTGGACAAGGATCTGCTGCTGGAGGCCGACGTGGCCATCATCGGCAGCGGTGCCGGGGGTGGTACCACGGCGGAGATCCTCAGCGCCGCCGGGCTGAAGGTGTTGCTGATCGAGGAAGGTCCGCTGAAGACCAGCAGCGACTTCAAGATGCAGGAAGCCGATGCCTATCCGCAGCTGTACCAGGAAGGCATCGGGCGCATGAGCAAGGACGGCGCCATCACCATCATGCAGGGCCGCGCCGTGGGCGGTACCACGCTGATCAACTGGACCTCCAGCTTCCGCACGCCGGAGCCGACCCTGCAGCACTGGGCCGACGCGCATGGCGTGAAGGGTCACAGCGCCGCCGACATGGCGCCCTGGTTCGAGAAGATGGAGCAGCGCCTGGGCGTCGCTCCCTGGGCCATGCCGCCGAACGCCAACAACCAGGTAATCAAGGACGGCTGCGAGAAGCTCGGCTACGCCTGGCACATCATCCCGCGCAACGTGCGCGGCTGCTGGAACCTGGGCTACTGCGGCATGGGCTGCCCGGTCAACGCCAAACAGTCGATGCTGGTCACCACCATTCCGGCCACCCTCGACAAGGGCGGCGCCCTGCTCTACCTGGCCCGTGCCGAGCGCCTCATCCATGACGGCGATCGCGTGACCGGCCTGGAATGCCTGGGCATGGATGAACGCGCGGTGGCCCCCAACGGCCGGCGCATCATGGTCAAGGCACGCCATTACGTGCTGGCCGGCGGCGGTATCAACTCGCCGGCACTGCTGCTGCGCTCGCAGGCGCCGGACCCGCATGAGCGAGTCGGCAAGCGCACCTTCCTGCACCTGGTGAACTTCTCGGCGGCGCAGTTCGAACAGGTCATCAATCCCTTCTACGGCGCGCCGCAGTCGGTCTACTCCGACCACTTCCAGTGGGATGACGGCACCGCCGGGCGCATGTCCTACAAGCTCGAAGTGCCGCCGATGCAGCCGGCCCTGGCCGCCACCCTGCTCGGTCGTTTCGGCGTCGACAACGCTCTGCGCATGGAGCAGCTGCCGCATACCAACGTGATGCTGGCGCTGATGCGTGACGGCTTCCACCCGGACAGCGCCGAAGGCCGCGTGGAACTGCGCGGCGATGGCACGCCGGTGCTCGACTACCGCATGACCGATTACACCTGGGACGGCCTGCGCCGGGCCTTCCACAGCATGGCCGAGATCCAGTTCGCTGCCGGCGCCAAGGCCGTACTGCCCATCCATGCCGCGGCCGAGTACGTGAAGAGCCCGGCCGAGGCCAGGGCCTTGATCGATCGGCTGGAGCTGCGCCTGTTCCAGACCCGCCTGGGCAGTGCCCACGTGATGGGCGGCTGTGCCATGGGCGAGGACGCGAAGCACGCGGTGACCGACAGCCTCGGCCGTCATCACCAGCTGGAGAACCTGTCGATCCACGACGGCTCGCTATTCCCCACCAGCATCGGTGCCAACCCGCAGCTGTCGATCTACGGCCTGACGTCCAAGCTGGCAACCCTCCTGGCCGAGCGGCTCAAGGCATGAGCAAGCTGGTCGCCGTCCTGCTATTGATCGTCGGCATCATTCATCTGCTGCCGGTGGTCGGAGTCCTTGGCGGCGACCGCCTCAACTCGCTCTATGGTCTCAACCTGGACGAGCCCAACCTACAGATCCTCATGCGCCATCGCGCCGTGCTGTTCGGCTTGCTGGGGGCCCTGCTAGTAGCGGCGGCCTTCCTGCCCGGCTTGCGCACCCTGGCACTTCTTGCCGGCCTGGTCAGCGTGGTCAGTTTCCTCCTGCTGGCCTGGGGCACACCGCTCTATAACGAGGCCCTGCGCCGGGTGGTGGTAGCCGACTGGATCGCCCTGGCCTGCCTGCTGCTGGCGGCCACTCTGCACCTGCGTTCGCCCTGAGGGTTTTCCCAAGGGGAAACGCTGCGCTACCATCCGCGCACCCCAACCGCTCCGAGCAGGACGATGCGATGAATCGAGTGTTGTACCCAGGCACCTTCGACCCCATCACCAAGGGCCATGGCGACCTGGTGGAGCGCGCTTCGCGCCTGTTCGACCACGTCATCATCGCCGTAGCCGCCAGTCCGAAGAAGAATCCGCTGTTTCCGCTGGAGCAACGGGTGGCGCTGGCTCAGGAAGTCACCGCGCACCTGCCCAACGTCGAGGTCGTCGGGTTTTCCACCCTGCTGGCGCACTTCGTCAAGGAACAGAACGCCAACATCCTGCTGCGCGGCCTGCGCGCGGTGTCCGACTTCGAGTACGAATTCCAGCTGGCCAACATGAACCGCCAGCTGGCGCCGGACGTAGAAAGCATGTTCCTCACGCCGTCGGAGAAGTATTCCTTCATTTCTTCGACGCTGGTGCGCGAGATCGCCGCACTGGGTGGCGACATCACCAAGTTCGTCCATCCGGCGGTGGCCGAAGCCCTCGCCGAGCGCTTCAAGCGCTGAGTTCCAGCGCACCGGCACGGGCGCCCCTGTCGCCCGTGCATGGCGTGATGCCCGGCAATCCGGCACAATTCGCCCATTGAATGCCTGTAAGTGCCATGCCCGTCGGGCCTGGCAGGAGTTGCCCGATGTCCCTGAAAATCACTGACGACTGCATCAACTGCGACGTTTGCGAGCCCGAGTGCCCGAATGGCGCCATCTCCCAGGGCGAAGAGATCTACGTGATCGACCCCAACCTGTGCACCGAATGCGTCGGCCACTATGACGAGCCGCAATGCCAGCAGGTCTGCCCGGTCGACTGCATCCCCCTCGATGACGCCAATGTCGAGAGCAAGGATCAGCTGATGGAGAAGTACCGGCGCATCACCGGCAAGGCCTGAGTCGCCCGCCACAACGCAAGGGTCGGATCTTCGCTAGGCTATGCACCTGCCCAGCACGGAACGAGCCCATGCCCTACAAGACCCTTCTCGCCTGCCTGCTGCTGACCTGCACGCTCGCCGCCCAGGGCGCAGCGCCCAAGCCGCAGCAGGCCGCCGTCGCCACCGCACACCCCGCCGCCACCGTCGCTGGCCTGGAAACCCTGGCCCACGGTGGTAACGCCTTCGATGCCGCCGTCGCGATTGCGGCCGCACTGGCGGTGGCCGAACCCTATGGTTCCGGCCTCGGCGGAGGAGGCTTCTTCCTGCTGCGCCAGGCCGGCGAGAAACCCGCATACCGCTTCGTCGATGCCCGCGAGCGCGCGCCCCTGGCGGCCGGCCCGGACCTCTATCGGCGTAACGGGACGGTGCAGCGCGAGCTGTCGCTGAACGGCCCGCTGGCCGCAGCCATCCCCGGCCTGCCGGCGGCCCTGGCGCATCTGGCCGAGCGCTACGGCAAGCTGCCGCTGAACGATTCGCTGACCCCGGCGATCCGCCTGGCGCGCGATGGCGTGGGTATCGATCGGGTCTACCGCGAGCGGGCCGAGTGGCGCCTGGCGGCCCTGAAGCAGGACCCGGCCAGCGCGTCCATCTTCCTCGATCAGGGGCAAGTTCCTCCCCTACACGGCCTGCTGCGCCAGCCGGCGCTGGCACGTACCCTGGAGCGCCTGGCGCGCGATGGTCACGCCGGCTTCTACGCGGGCGAAACCGCCCGCCTGCTGCTAGAGGGTGTCAGGAACAGCGGCGGTGTGTGGAGCGCACGCGACCTGCGCGACTACCGGGTGGTCGAGCGCCAGCCACTGCGCATCGGCCTGGCGGGCGGCCATGAGCTGATTACCGCGCCGCCCCCTTCGGCCGGTGGCATAGCCCTGGCGCAGAGCCTGCTGATGCTGCAGGAGCTGCCCTGGCAAAAAGCCGGCGCGGTGCAACGCGGCCACTATGTGGTGGAGGTCCTGCGCCGCGCCTATCGCGACCGCGGCCTGCTGGGCGACCCGGACCAGGTGCGCAACCCACTACCACAGCTGCTCGACCCCGACTATCTGGAGCGCCTGGCCAAAGGCATTGCCCTGCAGCATGCCACGCCCAGCACCAGCCTGCCGCCGGCACCGGGCTGGCGCGAGGGCGATCACACCACCCACTTCACCGTGCTCGACACCGAGGGTAATGCGGTGGCGGCCACCCTGTCGATCAACCTGCCATTCGGCGCTGCCTTCACCGTGCCCGGCACCGGCGTGCTGCTGAACAACGAGATGGACGACTTCGCCGCCGACCCCAGCGGCAGCAATGCCTACGGCCTGACTGGCAGCCAGGCCAACCTCATCGCCCCGGGCAAGCGGCCGCTGTCATCGATGAGTCCGACCTTCATCGAAAGCAAGAGCGAACTGGCATCCTTCGGCACTCCCGGCGGCAGCCGCATTCCCAGCATGGTGCTGCTGGCAGCGCTCGACTACCTGGACGGCAAGCCAGTGCAGCAATGGCCGGCCACGCCACGCTATCACCACCAGTATCTGCCGGATGTGATCGAGCATGAGCCCGATGCCTTCAGCGCCAGCCAGCTGCGCAGCCTGGAGATGCGTGGCCACCGGCTCAAGCGGGTGGAACGCCGCTATGGCAACCAGCAGGTGCTGCTGTGGCGCAAGGACAGCGGCCAGGTAGAGGCCGCCAGCGACCCGCGCGGCGTGGGGCGTGCGGAACTGTGGAAATAGCCGCGCCAGAAATGCAGAAGCCGGTCATCGGACCGGCTTCTGGGTTACCGCGAGGAAGGATCAGTCCTTCTTGTAGCCACTTTCGGTGCAGCCCAGGCAGCGCACGAAGGCGGACATGCCCGGCTCGACCACCAGCGCCTGACCAGCTTCCTTGACGTTGCCGCCGGCAGCGGTGAACGGCAGGCTGACCAGGAACATACCGGCACCAATCACGGTACCTGCGATCAGCAGCGGACGCGCGATGAGCAGGTCGCCCGCCATGGCGTAGCCTTTGGGAGCATTGGCGGTGTAGATGGGGTCACCGCTGGTATTCTGCTGAACCACTTCCGCCTGCGCCGGCAGTGCCAGCAGGCCAGTGGTCAGAGCCAACACAGCGGCGGTAGTGCGAAACAGGTTCATGGCGCGGTCCTTCATTTATGTAGTTATGGCAGAGCGTTGCTGCTAACTATAACAGCGCTCACGCAATTGTCAGCGTGAACCCTGTCAATCGCCGTAGAACGCATATTCCGGCTTCTTCGGCACATAGGGACGGAAGAATGCCAGCAGTGCCTGCAAATCCGCCTCGGCATCACCGCTCGGCTGGAACGGCGCGCCGATCACCACGCGGCGATTGGCGAAGTCCAGCGCCCCGGGCACGATCGGCACGCCGGCGCCCAGGGCGATATGGTAGAAGCCCATCTTCCAGCGCTCGACCTTCTTGCGCGTACCTTCCGGCGACAGCACCAGGATGAACTCGCGGTTGTCGCGAAAGCCCTGAATCGCCTGTTCCACCATGTTGAGGCTGAGGTGACGCTGAATCGGGATGCCGCCCCAGCTGCGCATCAGCCCACCGAAAGGCCAGCGAAAGATGCTGTGCTTGCCGAACCAGCGGGCATTCAGGCGCAGCACGAACTTCAGGGCGATGAAGATCACGAAGTCCCAGTTGGAGGTGTGGTGGGCGCCGATGGCGACGAACTTGTCGAGCCGTGGCAGTTCGCCCTCGATGCGCCAGCCCATCAGCTTCAGCGCGGTGCGCCCGATCCACTCGACGAGCGGGTTGGGCGGCAGGTAATTGCCGTACATCCTGATTCCTACTGCTTGTTCTTATTCTGGGTGGATCGCTAGCGCTGGCATTTCGGGCAGTACACGCTGGCGCGCTGGCCCAGTTTCACCTCGCGCAGGGTGGTGCCGCAAACCTTGCAGAATTCGCCGCCACGACCGTAGGCGAACAGCTCCTGCTGGAAGTACCCTGGTT
The DNA here is from genome assembly GCF_048595745.1 of Pseudomonas stagnisoli. Classification (NCBI taxonomy): domain Bacteria; kingdom Pseudomonadati; phylum Pseudomonadota; class Gammaproteobacteria; order Pseudomonadales; family Pseudomonadaceae; genus Pseudomonas; species Pseudomonas stagnisoli. The sequence continues at coordinate 517,728 of NZ_CP184361.1, read as the reverse complement.
GGCCGTCACCGCCGATGAAGTCACGCAGGGTAGTGCCGCCGCGCTCGATGGCATAGGCGAGGATGCGCTTGATCTCTTCGGCCAGTTTCACGTAGCGCGCCCGCGAGACGGAGCCGGCCTCGCGGCGCGGGTCGATGCCAGCCGCGAACAGCGCTTCCGTCGCATAGATGTTGCCCACGCCGACCACCACCGCGTTGTCCATGATGAACGGCTTGACCGCCATGCTGCGGCCGCGCGACTGCTGAAACAGGCGCTCGCCGTCGAAGGCCGCGGTCAGCGGCTCCGGCCCCAGCTTGGCCAGCAGCTCATGGCGCAGCGGATCGCTGCTCCACAGCAGCGCGCCGAAGCGCCGTGGATCGGTGTAGCGCAGCGCCAGCCCAGACTCCAGCTCGATGTCGACATGTTCGTGTTTGGCCACGGGCGTACCCACCGGCACCAGGCGCAGATTGCCGGACATGCCCAGATGACCGATCAGCGTGCCGCTCTCGGCCTGGATCAGCAGGTACTTGGCACGGCGCTCGACACACTGAATGCGCTGCCCGGACAGGCGCGCATCGAGGTCTTCGGGAATCGGCCAGCGCAGGCGGCGCTCGCGCACGACCACGCGGGTAACGCGCTGCCCCTCGAGATGGGGGGCGATACCGCGACGGGTGGTTTCGACTTCGGGTAGTTCGGGCATGCAGCGACTCGGTACAACGGTGTGCGGGCCGCCAACCCTAGCAGGAAGGCGGCGGGCGGGGAATCAGCCCGGCCCCAGGTCGCGGATCGTTTCCTTGAGATTCTCGAAGTCATACTCCGAGAGCCCCACATACTCCAGCACCAGGGTCTGGATACTTTCCCACTCGTGATCGCACTCCTGGTTGCCCAGCACCCGGTAGGTCGCGCAGATATGCTCGGCCATCTTGAGGATCGCCATCAGCGTCTTCAGCGGCGCATCGCGGCCGGTATCGTCCTCGAACAGCGACAGCGCGTTGTGGTGATTGGCGATGGCCTCACAAAGGTGCAGCGGCAGGTTCCACGACTTGGCGGTGAAGTAACCGACCACCGCGTGGTTGGTATTGAGCAGGCGATTCTCGGTGTCCACCACCCGTCGCTCATGACTGGCACTGTAGTAGGCCTCTTCCAGTACCGTCATGTAGTTGGGGAACCGCTTGACCATCAGTGGAATGCCACAGTTGTGGAACAGGCCCAGGGTATAGGCCTCATCCGGCGACTTGTAGCCGATGCGCTTGGCCAGCGTCAGGCAGGTCATGGCCACATCCTGGGCGGTGTCCCAGAAGCGGTTCAGGGTGACGATCGCCTCATCGGTCAGCTCGCCCTTGATCGACTGGGCATTGATCAGATTGATCACCGAATTGCAGCCCAGCAGATTGACCGCCTGCTGGATCGAAGCGATGCGGTTGGACAGACCAAAATAGGGCGAATTGACGATCTTCAGCAGCGCGCCAGACAGGCCCGGGTCCTGGCTGATCAGTTTGGCGATGGTACGCAGATCCGGGCTGGGCATGACCTGCTCCATCTGCAGATCCACCATGATCTGTGGCTGCGGCGGCACGCTGATGCCCTGCAGCACCTGCTGGATCTGTTCAGCGGAAAGTTCGTGGGTCATGGCCGGACACTGAAGTGTGAGAGTCGCCACAGTTTAGCCAAAGCTTTCCCGACACCACAGCCAACTTTTGTAAACGCCTTGAGCCGGGCGAAACGGCTATAATTCCGCTCTTTTTCGCGGAGTAGCCCCATGTCCCTGCCCAGCCTGCGCCTCAAAGCCAACGCCGATCGTCGCCTGCGGGCCGGCCACCTGTGGGTCTACAGCAATGAGATCGATGTGGCGGCCACGCCACTGAGCCTGTTCCAACCGGGCGACCAGGCCGTGCTCGAGGCCGCCGGCGGCAAAGCTCTGGGCATCGTCGCCATGAGCCCGAACAACCTGATCTGCGCCCGACTGCTGTCGCGCGACGTCAAGCATGTGCTCGACAAGTCACTGCTGGTACACCGCCTCAACGTTGCCCTGAGCCTGCGCGAGCGCCTGTTCGACACCCCGCACTACCGCCTGGTGTACGGCGATTCCGATCTGCTGCCGGGCCTGGTGGTGGACCGCTTCGGCGACCACCTGGTGGTGCAGCTGGCCTCGGCCACCATGGAGCGCGCCAAGGACGCGGTGATCGAGGCCCTGGTGCAGGTGCTCAAGCCGCGCGGCATCCTGTTCAAGAACGACTCCGCCGCGCGCGATGCCGAGGGCCTCACCCGCTACGTCGAGACCGCCTTCGGCCTGGTGCCGGAGTGGGTGGCGCTGGAAGAGAACGGCGTGAAGTTCGAAGCGCCGGTGCAGGGCGGACAGAAAACCGGCTGGTTCTATGATCACCGCATGAATCGCGCGCGCCTGGCCCCCTACGTCAAGGGCAAGCGTGTGCTCGACCTGTTCAGCTATGTCGGCGGCTGGGGCGTGCAGGCCGCCGCCTTCGGCGCCGACGAAGTGTTCTGCGTCGACGGCTCGGCCCTGGCCCTGGACGGCGTGGAGCGCAACGCCGCACTCAACGGCGTGGCCGAAAAGGTCACCTGCATCGAGGGCGACGTGTTCGAGGCACTCAAGGAGCTGAAGGCCGCCGAAGAACGCTTCGACGTGGTGGTCGCCGACCCGCCCGCCTTCATCAAGCGCAAGAAGGACATCAAGAACGGCGAGGCTGCCTATCGTCGCCTGAACGAACAGGCCATGCGCCTGCTCAACAAGGACGGCATCCTGGTCAGCGCCAGCTGCTCCATGCACCTGGAAGAGGACCATCTGCAGAACATTCTGCTGACCAGTGCCCGCCACCTGGACCGCAACATCCAGCTGCTCGAGCGCGGCGCCCAGGGCCCCGACCACCCGGTACACCCGGCGATCCCGGAGACCCGCTACATCAAGAGCCTGACGGTCCGACTGCTGCCCAACAGCTGAGTGCCGACCACCTGCGGCCCGCCAACCTTCCCCCGGCGGCCGCAGGCGGCGTAGAATCGGGGCATTCCTCGCCAGGCATCCTCCGGCGGGCTTGTGAGCCCGGGCCGAGCGGACGGAGATCCCGTCGCGCTGCACGCCCACCCTCGACGCGGCCATCTGCCGCCGACCCGCTCACCACACACCACTGCTACCCTGATTAGCCGCAGGAATCCGTCATGCCCGATTACCGCTCGAAGACCTCCACCCACGGCCGCAACATGGCTGGCGCCCGCGCCCTCTGGCGCGCTACCGGGATGAAGGACGAAGACTTCAAGAAACCGATCATCGCCATCGCCAACTCCTTCACCCAGTTCGTGCCCGGCCACGTGCACCTGAAGGACCTTGGCCAGCTGGTCGCCCGCGAGATCGAAAGAGCCGGTGGCGTGGCCAAGGAGTTCAACACCATCGCCGTGGACGACGGCATCGCCATGGGCCACGACGGCATGCTGTATTCGCTGCCCTCCCGCGAGATCATCGCCGACTCCGTGGAGTACATGGTCAACGCCCACTGCGCCGACGCCATCGTGTGCATCAGCAACTGCGACAAGATCACCCCCGGCATGCTGATGGCCGCCCTGCGCCTGAACATCCCGGTGGTGTTCGTCTCCGGCGGGCCGATGGAAGCCGGCAAGACCAAGCTGGCCAACCATGGCCTGGACCTGGTCGACGCCATGGTCGTCGCCGCCGACGACTCCTGCTCCGACGAAAAGGTCGCCGAATACGAGCGCAGCGCCTGCCCCACCTGCGGCAGCTGCTCCGGCATGTTCACCGCCAACTCGATGAACTGCCTGACCGAGGCCCTCGGCCTGTCGCTGCCGGGCAACGGTTCGACCCTGGCCACCCACAGTGACCGCGAGCAGCTGTTCCTGCGCGCCGGCCGCCTGATCGTCGACCTGTGCCGCCAGTACTACAACGAAGGCAACGACAACGTCCTGCCGCGCAAAATCGCCGGCTTCAAGGCGTTCGAGAACGCCATTGCCCTGGACATCGCCATGGGTGGTTCGACCAACACCATCCTGCACCTGCTGGCCGCCGCTCAGGAGGCCGAGCTGGCCTTCGATCTGCGCGACATCGACCGCATGTCGCGCAAGGTGCCGCAGCTGTGCAAGGTGGCGCCGAACATCCAGAAGTACCACATGGAAGACGTGCACCGCGCCGGCGGTGTCTTCTCCATCCTCGGCGAGCTGGCCCGTGGCGGCCTGCTGCACACCGACGTGCCGACCGTGCACAGCCCGAGCATGGGCGAAGCCATTGCCCAGTGGGACATCACCCAGACCCGCGACGAAGCCGTGCACACCTTCTTCAAGGCAGGCCCGGCCGGTATCCCGACCCAGGTTGCCTTCAGCCAGAGCACCCGCTGGGAGACCCTGGACGACGACCGCGAAAACGGCTGCATCCGCTCGGTCGAGCACGCCTACTCGCAGGAGGGCGGCCTGGCCGTGCTGTACGGCAATATCGCGCTGGACGGCTGCGTGGTGAAAACCGCCGGCGTGGATGAGTCCATCCATGTGTTCGAAGGTACCGCGAAGATCTTCGAGAGCCAGGACAGTGCCGTGAAGGGCATCCTCGCCGACGAAGTGAAGGCCGGCGACATCGTGATCATCCGCTACGAAGGCCCGAAAGGCGGCCCGGGCATGCAGGAAATGCTCTACCCGACCTCCTACCTGAAGTCCAAAGGCCTGGGCAAGGTCTGCGCCCTGCTCACCGACGGCCGCTTCTCCGGTGGTACGTCGGGACTGTCCATCGGCCACGCCTCGCCGGAGGCCGCCGCCGGTGGTGCCATCGGCCTGGTCAAGGACGGTGACCGCATCCTGATCGACATCCCCAACCGCGCGATCAACCTGCAGGTGTCCGATGCCGAGCTGCATGCCCGTCGCATCGAGCAGGACCAGAAAGGCTGGAAGCCGGTCGCACCGCGTGCGCGCAAGGTGTCCACCGCCCTGAAGGCCTACGCCCTGCTGGCCACCAGCGCCGACAAGGGCGCGGTACGCGACAAGGCACTGCTGGAAGGGTGAGTCGGCCTCGGGCAGCGCGAGCGTTGCCCCGGCGAGCGACCGGCCATGCCGATCCTGATAAGCCCGGCCCTGCGCCGGGCTTTTGTTTTCTCCCCTGCCCCGTTTACGGGAGAGGGACCGGAGAGAGGGGGCGCCATGAAGATCGGCCTGATCAGTGATACCCACGGCCTGCTGCGCACCGAGGCACTGGAGGCGCTGGCGGGCTGCGATCACCTGCTGCATGCAGGCGATATCGGCAAGCCGGAAATCCTCGACACCCTGAGCCAGACCGCGCCGCTCTCGGCCGTGCGTGGCAACAACGACGAGGGGCTGGCTTGGGCGTCCGCGTTGCCGGAACGGGTCGAACTGTCGCTGGGCGGCCTCGGTATCTACCTGACACACCGGGCTGCGGATGTCCCGGCATACCTGCCCGATTCGGTGCGTGTGGTGGTCACAGGCCACTCGCACAAGCCGCTGATCGAGGAGCGCGGCGGACGCCTGTGGATCAACCCGGGCAGTGCCGGACCGCGACGCTTCAAGCTACCGATCAGTGTCGCTCTGCTGCATCTCGAAAAAGACGCCCTGCATGCCGAGCTGATTGCGCTTCAGCTGACCCCGACGTAACGATCGCTGCGGTGATTGAGCGCCAGCACCAGATTGAGCATCACCGCCCCCAGCACCGACAGTGCCACCTTGTCCGGCGTCACCACGAAGATCGCGCCCAGCACGATGACCGCGTCGATCCCCATCTGCACCGCGCCGGCACGCAGCCCGAAGCGCTCCTGGAGGAACAGCGCGAGGATGTTCACCCCACCCAGGCTGGCCTTGTGGCGGAACAGCATCAGCAAACCCAGCCCCATGGCGGCGCCGCCGAACAGCGCCGCATAGAGCACGTTGAGGTGAGTAAAGGCGACCCAGCCCGGGGTCAGTTCGGCCAACAGCGACACCAGCAGCACCGCACAGCCGGTGCGCAAGGTGAAACCCCAGCCCAGACGCCAGATGCCGAGCAGGTAGAACGGCAGGTTCACCAGGCAGAACACCAGGCCGAACGGCCAGCCGGCCAGGTACTTGGCCAGGAAGGCGATGCCCACGGTGCCGCCGGTAAGCAGCCCGGCATGGCTGTAGAACGCGATACCCAGCGCCACCAGCGCCGTGCCAAACAGCAACGCCAGGGCGTCCTCCCACAGCGGGTGGCGGACAAAGAGCTGCGGTACGCCGTCCGGCACCTCCGTCGTCTGTTGCGCGTCACTCATGCAGCATGTACCGGCGACTCGACGGGCAGGTGGCAGAGGAAGGCACGCGAGGCCGCGCCATAGGCGAACCAGGTTTCCAACGTGATGCCGGTGGCCTCGCTGAACTCGCGCAGAGCACGGCGCTGGCCCTTCGTGTTGTCGGCCTGGAACAGGTCGTAGTCATCGCACAGTAGCACCGTGCCCTGGGCCAGACGTGGACGAATCAGGTTCAGCGCGTCACGCGTTGATGCATACAGGTCGCAATCCAGATGGACGACCGCGGCCGGCCGAGTACCGACGGCGGCAGCATTGTCGGCGAACAACCCCTTGATCAGGCGCAGATCGGGTGCTTCGAGCCCTACGGCACGACAACGCGCAGCGGCCAGTTCGATGGGCGCGAAATAGGTACCGGCAGCGAGGCTGTCCTGCCCTTCACGGTTATCGGGCATGCCAGCGAAGGTATCGAAGCCGTGGAAGACCGGACGGTTGGCCAGATACTCAGCAACCCCGCCCGACTGCTCGAAGGGCAGGTCGGCCCGCCCCGAAAGACGACGAGAGTGACGATAGGCCAGCCACGAACTGGCCAGGCTGGCACCGCGATACACGCCAAATTCGTAATAGTCCCCACCCAACTGGGTGGCGGAGGTATACAGCCAGGCGCGCGCCAGAGCACCGTGCACGTCGTTGCGCTGCAGGTGCCAGCGCACCCGTAACTTCCAGTAGGCAAGCCGGATCTTGTCCAGAGTCGTCAACACAGGTGATCTCCCGTCAGGCGATGGCGTTCAGCGGCGGCGCCAGGTTTCGAAACGATAGGCAGGGGTACTCTCGCTGGCCTCGTGCTCCTCGCACTCGCAGCGACACCAGTCATCCTCGGTGAAAGCGGGAAACCAGGCGTCGCCTTCGGGCTGCAGTGCGACGCGGGTCAGGTACAGACGCTCGGCCAGGGCCAGGCCCTGCTCGTAGAGCTGGGCGCCGCCAATCAGCATCACTTCCCCCACGCCCTGCTCGCCGGCCCACTCTCCGGCACGGGCCAGGGCCGTGTCCAGCGAGGCAAACACCTCAGCACCGTCCAGTTGCAAACCGGCCTGGCGGCTGACCACCAGATTGAGCCGGCCCGGCAGGGGTCGCCCGAGCGAATCCCAGGTCTTGCGGCCCATGATGATCGGCTTGCCGAGGGTCATGGCCTTGAAGTGCTTGAGGTCCGCCGGCAGGTGCCAGGGCAGTTGGTTGTCGCGACCGATCACGCGGTTTTCCGCGAGGGCGGCGATCAGGCAGAGAGGTAGAGGCTTGTTCATGGTGGCGAGGATACCGATTGGCAGGTCCTCAGGCCACCTGGCTACTGCCCGGCCGCTTGCCGACTACCCGGTTGCGTCCCTGCTCCTTGGCCAGGTACAGCGCGACATCGGCGAGGCGCAGGGCATCCGCCAGCCCCTGGTGGGGCTGCGGCACCAGCCAGGCCAGGCCGATGCTGAGCGTCACCACCGGTGCCACGGCAGACGCCGCATGGGCCAGGGCCAAGCCCTCCACTTCGGCGCGCAACTGCTCCAGCAGGCGCAGTACAGCCGCCTCATCCAGGCCGTACCAAAGACCGACGAACTCCTCGCCGCCATAGCGCGCGGCCACATCCAGCGGGCGCCGCGCATGAGAGCCCAGCACCTGGGCCACGGCACGCAGCGCTTCGTCACCGGCGCTGTGGCCATAGTGGTCGTTGTAGTGCTTGAAGAAATCCACATCCATCATCGCCACGGCAATCGGCTGCCCCTCGCGCTGGGCATGACGCCAGCCGGCTTCGGCGCGTTCGCCGAAGGCACGGCGGTTGAGTAGACCGGTTAGCGGATCCTTCTCCGCCAGGTCCTGCAGCAAGCCCAAGGCCAGGAAGTTCTGCCGGGTGGCGTACTCGAGGAAGTAGCAACCGACCGAGCCGATGACGTTGGCGGTGGCCAGGAAGAACAGGTTGTACAGCAGCACCTCCGCGTCCAGGCCGCTGATCAGCTCTACCGCCAGGTAGGCGAGGAACGTCAGCCAGCCGCACAGCGATGCCACGGCGAAACGCAGACCGGTGAGGAAATAGAAGAACACCGTGGCCAGGATGATGCCCTCGTAGGGCAACGGAAACGCATGAGCCCTGGCCACCCAGATGATCCCCGCGATCCCCAGCCCGCAGACCAGCGCACACAGGCCGCCAAGCACTTGCAGATAGGGATGCAGTCGCTGGCGGTAGGTCGCCAGCCAGGTCAGCAGCAGCGTCGGCCCGATCAGCCCGAGACGGATGCCCAGCACGCCGGCACGCACCTCCGGTGGCAGGCTGATGGAGTCCAGCACGGCGAAGGCCAGGAACAGCACGATGGCCACCAGCAACGCCCAGCGCATGCGCAGCAGGAATACCCCGGCGTGATAGCGGTTATACGCGGCCTCCAGTTCGTCGTCGAAACGCAGGGTGCGGAAACCCTCGCGCATCTGGCGCAGGTAGGGCGAGTCGCGATTGACCCAATCCAGGGGTGGCAGCTTCATGGCGGCGCTCTTGTCCTTGTTCTCGCCAAAGCCTAGCCGCAGCCGGCCGCACACCACAACTCGGGCACTCCCCCGGGGCGCGGTGCAGCGGTTATGCTTGAATCTCGACCCGCAAACGGAATGCCGCGTGACAGAGAGCTCCCCGCATCCCCGCTCGCGCCTGCAACGGCTCTGGCTGTGCGAAACCATCCGCCTGCGCGAAGAGCACAGCGGCCCGCTGGAGGACGGCGAGGCCAACCGCCTGGCGCGCCAGGCCGGCGGCCAACTGGCTGCGCGCATCGAGGCGCGTGCCCTGTTCCTCGCCACGCGCGACGGCCAGGCCAGTGCCCTGCAGCACTGGCTGCAGGGCGCGCGTCTGGCGCTGCTGGCGTTGCTCCTGCTGGCCCTGACCGGTGGCGCCAGCCTGGCCTTGGCCGCCCTGGGCGAAGGCGACACCATCAACCTGTTCTGGGCCCTGGGCAGCCTGCTCGGCCTGCACCTGCTGAGCCTGCTCGGCTGGCTGCTGGGTATGCTCGCCGCGGGCGAACACCACAGCGGCCTGGGTCGGCTGTGGCTATGGCTCAGCGAGAAACTGGCCCGTGACGCCGCCGCGGCGCAGCTGGGGCCGGCGCTGGTTCTGCTGCTGCAGCGCCAGCGCCTCAACCGCTGGCTGCTCGGCGCGCTGGTGCATGGCCTGTGGCTGCTGGCGCTGGGCACTGCCCTGGTGATGCTGCTGCTCCTGCTCAGCACCCGCCGCTACGGCTTTGTCTGGGAGACCACGCTGCTCTCGGCCGACACCTTCGTCGCCCTCACCCACCTGCTCGGCTCCGTGCCCGCGCAGCTGGGCTTTCCCGTGCCGGACGTCGATACCATCCGCGCCAGCGGTACGGTCGCGCTGGCCGACGAGGCTGCCCGCCACGCCTGGGCCGGCTGGCTGCTCGGCGTGCTGCTGGTGTTCGGCCTGCTGCCGCGCGCCCTGTGCCTGCTGCTATGCCTAGCCTGCTGGCAGCGCGGCCAGGCACGTCTGGCGCTGAATCTGGGCGACCCGGCCTACCGCCTGCTGGCCGAGCGCCTACAGCCGCCGAGCGAGCACCTCGGGGTGATCGATGTCGCCCCTGCCGCCCTGCCGCAAAGCCATGCCGGCAGCCAACTACAGGCCAGCAGCGGTGCCGTGCTGGTGGCCGTCGAGCTGGATGGCGCGCGGCCCTGGCCGCCGGTACTGCCGGCCTCGGTGGCCAACGCCGGCGTACTGGACAGCCGCGAGCAGCGCCAGCAGCTACTCGATCAGCTCGGTCGCTTCCCGCCGGCCCGCCTGGCCGTGGCTGTCGACCCGCGCCGTTCACCAGACCGTGGCACCCTGGCCCTGCTCGGTGAGCTGTCGCGCACGGCCGGCGCCACGCGCATCTGGCTGCTGCCGCCCGCCCTGGGCGAAGCGCTGGACAGCCAGCGCCTGGGCGACTGGCACGAGGCCCTGCAGCGCCTCGGCCTGGCCTTTGCCGACAGCGCGCCGCTGGCCTGGCTGGAGCGTGGTCATGACTGATTGCACCCTCTCCCCAGCCCTCTCCCCTAAATGGGAGAGGGGGCAGCTCGTGCATTCTGCGACCGCCTGGAACCGCCCCTTGCCCGCGAGCGGGAGAGAGGGTCGCAAATGACCAAGCCGCTGAAACTCGCCGTGGTCGGCCATACCAATGTCGGCAAGACCTCCCTGCTGCGCACCCTGCTGCGCGATGTCGGCTTTGGCGAGGTCTCGCACCGGCCCAGCACCACCCGTCATGTCGAGGGCGCGCGCCTGTCGGTGGATGGCGAGGCGCTGCTGGAGCTGTACGACACCCCCGGCCTGGAAGACGCCATCGCCCTGCTCGAGCATCTGGAGCGCCTGGAACGCCCCGGCGAGCGACTGGACGGCCCGGCGCGCATCGGTCGCTTCCTCGAGGGCGCCGAGGCGCGCCAGCGCTTCGAGCAGGAGGCCAAGGTGCTGCGCCAGCTGCTGGCCAGCGACGCCGGCCTGTACGTGATCGACGCCCGTGAGCCGGTGCTGGCCAAGTACAAGGACGAACTGGCGGTGCTGGCGGGTTGCGGTAAACCACTGCTGCCGGTGCTCAACTTCATCCACGCCGCCAACCAGCGCGAGGGCGAATGGCGCGACGCGCTGGCCCGTCTGGGCCTGCACGCGCGGGTCGCGTTCGACACCGTGGCGCCGCCACTGGACGGCGAGCGCCGCCTATACGAAAGCCTGGCACTGCTCATCGAGTCTGCCCGACCGCCGCTGCAGCGGCTGATTGCCGACCATGAGGCGCAGGCCGAAGCCCGCCGTCAGGCTGGCGCGCGACTGATCGCCGAATTGCTGCTCGATTGCGCTGCCTGCCGCCGTAGCGTGGCCGCCCAGCCGCAGATCGAGCAAGGCGAGATCGCCGCCCTGCACCAGGCCGTGCGTCAGCGCGAACAGCAGTGCGTGGAAGCGCTGCTGCGCCTGTATGCCTTCCGCCGCGACGACGCCCGCGCCGCCGACCTGCCACTCACCAACGGGCGCTGGGGCGACGATCTGTTCAACCCGGAAACCCTGCGCCAGCTGGGGGTGAAGGTCGGCGGCGGCATGGCGGCCGGCGCTGCCACCGGCGTGGGCATCGACCTGCTGGTGGGCGGCGTCACCCTGGGCGCCGCCGCGCTGCTCGGCGCGCTGGCCGGCGGTGGCCTGCAAACCGCGCGCAATTATGGCGGGCGCCTGCTCGGCAAGCTCAAGGGCCAGCGCGAGCTGACCCTCAATGACCACCTGCTGCGTCTGCTCGCCCTGCGCCAACGCCAGCTGCTCGGCGCATTGAACGCGCGCGGCCACGCAGCGACCAGCACTATCCAGCTCGACACCCCCGGCGACGACAGCTGGCGCGAGGGCAAGCTGCCCGACGCGCTGCACCGCGCCCGCGCCCACCCGGACTGGTCCTCGCTCAACCCCGGCGCACGCCTGGAGCAGGTGGAGCGGCGCCAGCAGGTCGACGCGCTGGCCCGTGAACTGCTGCGCTAAGCCAGCAACCGCCGCGCCAGCACCTCGATCCAGCCCAGGTCGACAGGCCGCCCCGGCACCTTGGCGGCCTCGTCCCAGCGGCGCAGGCGCAGGATGTCGGCACACAGTGGGTTCGATTCGAACAAACGGGCCTCGGCTTCGCTCATCGGCCCGCCCTGCCAGTCCAGGGTTTGCCGGCTGGCCAGGCTAAGCCCGGCCAGATAGCCCGGCTCGCGGGCACAGAGGTAGCGTTTGGCATCGACATGCCCGGCCACCAGCTCGCACAGCCGTGCAGGAAAGCCCAGGCCACGCAACCAGTGCGCACCGACCCGTTCGTGGCCCTGTCGGCCCAGCTCGCCCATGCGATTGTCGGCCGTCAGCGGCGCGCAGAAGTGGCCGACATCGTGGCAGAAGGCGGCGAGGATCAGCTCCTCGTCAGCCCCCTCGTCCCGCGCCAGCTCGGCGGCCTGAACCATATGTTCCAGCTGACTGACCGCTTCGCCGATGTAGTCGGCCTGCGCCTGCGCGCGGCACAGGGCCAGCAGTTGGTCGACCGCCGCTACCGGGGTCATGCCGGGCTTGCCTCGGGCCAGGCGGCCTCACCGAGCAACGCGGCGACCGTGCGCTCGCCCAGGCCGAGGCCGACGCTCATGCCCAAACCGGTGTGCATCAGCACGGCGGTCACGCCCTCGGCGGCGCGCAGCACGCTGAACGGGCCAGGGCCACGGGAGCCATACACACCCTGCCAGCGCTCCAGTACCTGCAAACGACTGCCCAGGGTGTGCTCGGCCAGGTCGATCAGCAGCTGGTCGACATCCTCGGCATTGAACGGCGCGGCGTCGCTGCCGTAGTCGTGGGAGTCGCCGATGATCAGCTCGCCATAGGGCGTCGGACTGACCAGCAGGTGGATGCCGTGCTCCTCCAGCGCCGGATAGTCGCGGCGGATCTCGGCCTGGATCGCCGCGGCCTCGGGCAGGTCGGCGAAGGCGCCATAGTGCACACAGCTGAGGCCGGTGAGCACCGCATGCTGCAGGTCCAGCGGCCGCTCCAGACGCGCGCGCAGCATCTGCAGGCGACACACGGAGGGCTTGAGCGCGGCCATGGGTTCGGCCAGCAGGGTCTGGTAGTCGTGCCCGGAGCAGACCAGGATGTGCCGCGCGGTGAAGCGCCCGGCGGTGGTCAGCGCGCTGCCGGGCTCGACATCGCGCACCAGGGTGGAGAAGTGAAACTCGACGCCAAGGCCGCGCAGATGGTCGACGATCTGTGGCAGCGCCTCACGGGAATACAACTGCTGGTCGTCCAGACCATGCAGGGCGGCGCGATGGTGGGCGAAGCGGCCACCGTAAAGGCCGTCCAGGGCGGCGCCGCGCAGCAGTTCGACGCGGTAGCCAAGCTCGCGCGCGCGGCCGGCGCAGAAGGCTTCGAGCATGGCCTCCTCGGCATCGGTGCGAGCGAAGACCAGCGAGCCCTGCTGCTTCAGCGCAAGACCGGCGGCCTTGCCCAGCTCGGCCCACAGGCCATGGGCCTGGCGCGCCAGATCGAGCATCGGCCCCGGCGCCTGGCCGGTGACCAGGGCCTGGCCGAAGTTGCGGATGGAGGCGCCGAGCGGCGTGGCGGTGCGCTCGAACACCTTGACCTTGAGGCCGCGCTTGGCGCCGGCCCAGGCATGGGCGAGGCCGAGCATGCCGGCGCCGACGACCAGCAGGTCGCAGTCGGGTTGGCTCATGGGGAAACTCCTGAAAATTCTGCGGGCTGCTTATCTCCCTCTCCCTCTGGGAGAGGGCTGGGGCGGGCCGCGGAGGCTGAGGGGCTGATAGGCAGCTCGGTGCTGCCCGAAAAACCCTCACCCCCGCCCCCTCTCCCGGCGGGAGAGGGGTGACGCGGACTTACTGGGCGACCGGCTCGGATTTGCCGTCGTAGCGCTTGCGCCACTCGGCGAGGATGCGGTCGCGGTTTTCCGAGGCCCAGGTGAAGTCGTTCTTGATCAGGCGCTGCTCGTAGTCGGCCGGCAGTTCCTGGAAGCGCTCGGCGATGCCCGGCTGGGCCAGCACGGCGAAGTTGGCTTTGTACAGGTCCATGGCCTCGCGGCTGGAGGCGAAGTCGGCGAGCTTCTTGGCGGCGTCCAGCTGGTCGGTGCCCTTGACGATACCGGTGGCCTCGATCTCCCAGCCCAGGCCTTCCTTGGGCAGCACGATATCCAGCGGCGCGCCCTTGCGTTTGAGCTGCACAGCCGGGTACTCAAAGGAGATGCCGATCGGGAATTCGCCCGCGGCAGCCAGCTTGCAGGGCTTGGAGCCGGAATGGGTGTACTGGCCGATGTTGGCGTGCAGCTTGTCCATGTAGGCCCAGCCGCCGGGCTCGCCGAAGGTCTGCAGCCAGGCGCTGACGTCCAGGTAGCCGGTGCCGGAAGACGCCGGGTTGGGCATGACAATCTTGTCCTTGTACACCGGGTTGGTCAGGTCTTCCCACTTGGTCGGCTTGGGCAGGCCCTGCTTCTCGGCCTCGATGGTGTTGAAGCAGATGGTCGCGGCCCACACGTCCATGCCGACCCAGGCCGGCGGGTTGGCGGCGTCGCGGTAGTTGGCGCCGATCTTGTCTAGGTTGGCCGGGGCGTAGGGCACCAGCATGTCCTGCTGTTTGAGAATCGCCAGGCTGGAGCCGGCCAGGCCCCAAACCACGTCGGCCTGCGGGCGATCCTTCTCGGCCAGCAGCTTGGCGGTAACGATGCCGGTGGAATCGCGCACCCACTTGATGCGGATGTCCGGGTGCTGCTTCTCGAACGCTTCCTGGTAGGGCTTGAGCTGCTCGACTTCCAGCGCGGTGTAGACGGTCAGCTCGGTGTTGGCCTGGGCCTGCAGGGTGCAGGCGGCGAGCAGGCCGGCGGCCAGGGCGGTGCGTTTGAACATGGTGGGGCTCCTGATGGTGTTGGCGTTGGTTGTTCGGTTGATGCACGGCTTTCAGCAGGCCTGCGGGCTCTCGCCCCGGGCCAGGCGGGCGTTGATGTGGTCGATCACCGCGGGCAGTTCGGCGATGGTGTCGATCAGGTAGTGCGGGCGGCTGCCGCTGAACAGGTCGTCGATGCGCGTGCGCTCGGCGGCACGGCGCTCGGCCGGCAGCGCCTGGTAGTCGGCCCAGGAAAGGCCCAGGAAATTGCCGGAGAAGCGCAGCGCCACGGTCCACATGCCGGCGGCGCGGCCTTCGAGGATGCCCGGCTCGGTGTCATCGACCTTGACGCAGGCGGCGACGTCATCGAGGCCCAGGGCAATGACGTTGGCCAGGGCCTGGGCCGGGCTCGGCCGGCCCTTGGGCACCTCGTCGGTGGCGACTACGTGATCCGGGCGGTAACCGTTGGCGGCGGCCAGTTCGACCACCTTGCCCATCACCGCCAGCGGGTAGCCGGAGCAGCTGCCGATGCGCAGGTCACGCTCGCGCAGGGCGGCGATGGCTTCCAGCGCGCCGGGAATCAGCGCCGAGTGCTCGCCGACCTTGGCGATCTGCAGCGGCATGAAGCGTTCATAGATCGCCGTCACATCGGCGTCCGTCGGCAGGCGGCCGAAGCGGCGCTGGTAGCGCTCGGCCACGGCCGGCTGATCGCAGAGGGTGCGGATGTGATCCCACTTGCCCATGCCCATCGGGCCGCGCGCCTCCTCCAGGCTCAGCTCGATATCGAACTGGGCGAAGGCCTCGACGAAGATGCGCGTCGGCGCGAAGGAGCCGAAGTCGACCACGGTGCCGGCCCAGTCGAGGATGGCGGCCTGCAGGCGAGTGGGGTGTTGGTAGCGCATGGACAGTCTCCGAACGGTTAGTGACCGGGCGCCGCGCGCCAGGCCTGGGAGCGGCGCAGCAGGCCGCGCGAGGCCCCGGCCAGCAGCAGCGAAACGGCGGCGGACGTGAGCAGGATCAGGGTGGACATGGCGGCGGCGCCGCCGACGTTGCCGGCGTCGTCCATGTTCAGCACGGCGATGGCGGCCAGCAGGCTGTCCGGGCTGTAGAGGAAGATCACCGCCGACACCGTGGTCATCGCCGAGACGAACAGGTAGCGCACGATGTCGAGCAGCGCCGGCAGGCAGATCGGCAAGGTCACGCGGAAAAAGTGGCGCAGCAGCGGCACCTTCAGCGACAGCGCGGCGGCCTCGAACTCGCCGTCGAGCTGGCGCAGGGCAGCACTGGCGGTCATCTGCGCGGTGGTCAGGAAGTGCGCCACGGTGCAGATCACCAGCAGGGTCAGGCTGCCGTACAGGCCGTGCAGCGGGTTGGCCGGCAGGTTGAAGAAGAATACGTAGCCGAGGCCGAGGACCAGACCGGGCACCGCCATGGGAATGAAGCAGAGCAGGCGCAGCAGCTGGGTCAGCGGGCTCTGGCGAGTCTTCTCCAGCAGGTAGCTGCCGAGGAAGATCAGCACGCCGCCGAACAGCGCGCAGCAGGTCGCCAGCAGCAGGCTATTGCGGTAGGCCAGCCAGCCGCCGGGCAGCTCGGAGAAGGCGTAGTGGTGCAGCGACAGCGACAGGTCATACGGCCAGAACTTGACCAGCGACGAGTACACCGCCATGCCGAACACCCCGAGCAGGCAGGCGCAGACCAGCAGCACCAGCAGCAGGAAGGCGCCATCGCGACCACGACTGGGCTGCGGGTGGTAGACCTGGGCGCGACCGCCCATGGCCTCACGCTGGCGGCGGCGCAGCCAGAGGTCGACGGCGAAGCTGAGCAGCGCCGGCAGCAGCAGGAACAGGCCAATCAGCGCGCCGCGGCCGAACTGCTGCTGGCCGACCACCGCCTTGTAGGCTTCCAGGGCCAGCACCTGGTAGTCGCCACCGACCACCACCGGCACGCCGAAATCGGTGACGCACAGGGTGAACACCAGGCAGGCCGCGGCGAACACACCCTGGCGGCTGCCCGGCCAGGTGATGCTGCGAAAAGCGCGCCATCTCGATGCGCCCATGCTCGACGCGGCGTCGAACAACCGCGCATCGGCCAGGGCCAGGGCGCTGAGCAGCACCATCAGCGCGTGCGGGAAGGTGTAGATGGCCTGGCCGAGGACGATGCCCCAGAAGCCGTAGACGTTGTCCGTCAGCAGGTGGCGCAGCACGCCCTGGTTGCCGAACAGGTAGATCAGCGCGATGCCCGGCAGCATCGACGGCGCCAGCAGCGGCAGCAGCGAGATGCCACGCCACAGGCCCTTGCCCGGCACGCAGGTACGTTGCAGGGCGTAGGCGAAGGCATAGGCCAGCGGCAGCACGATCAGTACCACGGCCAGGGCGCTCTTCAGGCTGTTGCCGAGCAGCCAGCGAAAGTTGGCGCTGGCCACCAGTTCGCGTGCCGCGAGCAGCCCACCGCCCTGCCCCGGTTCACCGGCCAGACCGCGCCAGAGCATGGCCAGCAGCGGCAGCAACACGGCGAGCAGCAGCAGCGCCAGCAGCAGCCACTGGCCGCCACGCACGAACAGGCGATCGGCCAGGTCGGCCGGCCAGCGCCGGGCCGCCATGGGCGAGCGTTGCGAGGCGAGCGCTTCCATCAGGCAAATACCTGCAGGCTGCGCGGTGGCAGTGCTACCCAGATTTCGGCGCCGCTCAGGCGCGGCATGGATTCAGGCGCCAGCTCGGCGAGCAGCGCGTGCCCCGGCAACGCGTCCAGCTCGAAACTCAGGCGGCAGCGGTTGCCGAGGAAGGTGATCTCGCGCATCTGCGCCGGAAACAGGTTGTCCTCGTGTACCGGCGGGTTGATTACCACCGCCTCGGGGCGGCAGAACAGGCGGCCGCGTTCGATATGACCGGCAGTCCGGGGCTGCTGGCCGTGCAGGCGCAGGCTGAGGTCGCCAACGCGGGCGTGCTCGCCATCGCGCTCGAACGGCAGCCAGTTGCCCTGGCCGACGAACTCGGCAACGAAGGGCGTGGCGGGCGCGCGGTAGATGTCCCGGGGCGAGGCGTACTGCTCGACGCGGCCGTGGTTCATCACGGCGATGCGGTCGGCCATCAGCATGGCCTCGTCCTGGTTGTGGGTGACCATCAGGGTGGTGATGCCGAGCTGACGCTGCAGGGCGCGCAGTTCGCCGCACAGATGCTCGCGCACGCGGGCATCGAGGGCCGACATCGGCTCGTCGAGCAGCAGCAGCGACGGGCTCGGCGCAAGGGCGCGGGCCAGCGCCACGCGCTGCTGCTGACCGCCGGAGAGCTGCGCCGGGTACTTCTGCGCACTACCGGCCAGGCCGACCAGTTCGAGCATCTCGCTCACCCGTGCGCGGATCGCCTCGCGGCTCTGGCCGGCCAGGCCGTAGGCGACGTTCTGCGCCACCGTGAGGTTGGGGAACAGCGCATAGGACTGGAACAGGATGCCGTAGTCGCGCGCCTGCGGCGGCAGGTCGGAGACGTCGCGCCCGGCGAAGCGGATGGCGCCGCCGTCCTGGCGTTCCAGGCCAGCGATGCAGCGCAGCAGGGTGGTCTTGCCACAGCCGGACGGGCCGAGCAGGCAGACCAGCTCGCCGGCGCCGATATCCAGCGACACGCCGTCCAGCGCCTTGAAGGCGCCGAAGCCCTTGTGGATGTCGCGCAGCTGCAGATCGACGGTGGCCATGAGCGAACCTCGTGATGAATCGGACGAGGTTCATCCTGGGCACGCCGTGCTAAGGCTTTATGGCAGTTGGGCAAAAGCGGCCGATAGTGTCATCGGCGGATTTGTGTAGGGTGGACAACGCCGCTGGCGGCTTGTCCACCGAGAGTGGCGCAATGGTGGGCAACGCTACGCGGTTGCCCACCCTACTCGGTGCTTTCCCGCGCCAGGGCCAGGAAGGCCGCCGGCAGACGTGCACTGCGGCGCTCCTTGAGGCAGTAGAGGTATTCCGGGATCAGCGGCGCGTCGTCCAGCTCGATCACCCGCAACGCGGGATTGTCCGGCACTTCGTGGCGGGCGATCACGCTAACGCCGATGTTGCGCAGCACGGCCTCGCGGATCGATTCGCGGCTGCCGATTTCCAGCACCGCGCCGGGCACGGTGCCCGTCTCCCGCAACATCTGTTCGGTCAGCACACGGGTGGTGGAACCGGCCTCGCGCACCAGCAGGCAGTGGCCGGCCAGGGCCGCCGGTGACAGGCGCTGTTGTGCCGCCAGCGGGTGGCTGCGGTGCACGGCCAGCACCAGCGGGTCCTGGCCCAGCACCAGGCGGGTGAAGCGCGCGTCCTGCTCCAGCTGCGAGGAAGCGGCGAGGTCGACACGGTATTCCTCCAGCGCCTCGATCACCTGCTGCGAGTTGCCGATCTCCAGCGTCACCTGCACCTGCGGCAGGCGCTCGCGGAAGCGTTTGACCAGGTCGAGTACGTAGTAGGGCGCGGTGGCGGCGATGCGTAGGCTGCCCTGCAGCTGGCCGCAGTTGCGCAGGAAGAACTCGATATCGGCTTCCTGCTGCAGCAACTGCTGCACCATCGGCAGCAGGCGCACGCCCTCGTCACTGAGGGTCAGGCGGCGGCCGCCGCGGTAGAACAGCTCGACACCGTACTGCGCTTCCAGGTTACGGATCTGCGTGGTGACGGTAGGCTGGCTGAGGCCCAGCTTCTTCGCCGCCTGGGTGATGCTGCCCAGGCGGGCAACCATGTGGAAGGCCTTGAGTTCGGCCGCCAGCATGGCTTACACCGCGACCGGCGCGGGAATGTGCGGGTGGGCCTGGTAGTTCTGCAACTCGAAGTCCTCGAAGCGGAAGGCGAACAGGTCCTTCACTTCGGGATTGAGCTTCATGGTCGGCAGCGGCAGCGGCTCGCGGGTCAGCTGCAGGTCGGTCTGCTCGATGTGGTTGGCGTACAGGTGACAGTCGCCGCCGGTCCAGATGAAGTCGCCGAGCTGCAGGTCACAGACCTGGGCGATCATCATGGTCAGCAGGGCGTAGCTGGCGATATTGAACGGCACGCCGAGGAAAATGTCGGCCGAGCGCTGGTACAGCTGGCAGCTCAGGCGGCCCTCGGCGACATAGAACTGGAACAGGGCGTGGCACGGCGGCAGGGCCATCTGGTCGACCAGCGCCGGGTTCCAGGCCGAGACGATCAGGCGGCGAGAGTCCGGGTTCTTCCTGATCATCTCGATCAGCTTGCTGATCTGGTCGATCGACTCGCCGTTCGGCGCCGGCCAGCTGCGCCACTGGTAGCCGTACACCGGCCCGAGGTCACCGTTCTCGTCGGCCCACTCGTCCCAGATGCGCACGCCGTTGTCCTTCAGGTACTTGATGTTGGTGTCGCCCTGGAGGAACCACAGAAGCTCGTGGATGATGGATTTCAGGTGGCACTTCTTGGTGGTCACCAGCGGAAAACCATCGGCCAGATTGAAGCGCATCTGGTGGCCGAACACCGAGTAGGTGCCGGTGCCGGTGCGGTCGCTCTTGAAGGTGCCGGTCTCGCGCACCAGGCGCATCAGGTCGAGGTACTGTTTCATCTCAGCTCCGCTGAAGGGTCGCGGGCGCCTGGGCGCCCGGGCAAAACACGCATTTTAACCAAGTCGAGGCGGATTCAGGCCGCCGCCTGGCGGCGATGGGCCCAGACCATCAGGCCGATGCCGCCGAGGATCATCGGCAGGCACAGCACCTGGCCCATGGTCAGCCAGTTCCACGCCAGATAGCCGAGCTGGGCATCCGGCACGCGGACGAACTCGACGATGAAGCGGAACACCCCGTAGCAGGCGGCAAACAGGCCGGACACCGCCATGGTCGGGCGCGGCTTGCGCGAATACAGCCAGAGGATGAGGAACAGGGCCACGCCTTCGAGGGCGAACTGGTACAGCTGCGACGGGTGACGCGGGTCCGGCCCGCCATTGGGGAAGACCATTGCCCAGGGCACGTCGGTGACCTTGCCCCACAGCTCGGCGTTGATGAAGTTGCCGATACGCCCGGCACCCAGGCCGATCGGCACCAGGGGCGCGATGAAG
Organism: Pseudomonas stagnisoli; assembly: GCF_048595745.1. NCBI lineage: Bacteria > Pseudomonadati > Pseudomonadota > Gammaproteobacteria > Pseudomonadales > Pseudomonadaceae > Pseudomonas > Pseudomonas stagnisoli. The sequence continues at coordinate 497,143 of NZ_CP184361.1, read as the reverse complement.
TCCATCAGCTGGAAGAAGCTCTTGTCGTTGCGCCGGCCGAACAGCCAGGTGGCCAGCATCACGCCGATCAGGCCGCCGTGGAACGACATACCGCCTTCCCAGACGCGCAGGATCTTCAGCGGGTCGGCCAGGTAGGCGGACAGGTCGTAGAACAGCGCATAGCCCAGGCGGCCGCCGAGGATCACGCCCATGGCCACCCAGAACACCAGGTCGGAGAGTTTCTCCTTGCTCCAGGTCGGGTCGAAGTCTTTCAGCCGGCGGCTGGCCAGCAGCCAGGCGCCGCCGATGCCGACCAGGTACATCAGGCCGTACCAGTGGATTTTCAGCGGGCCCAGGGCGATGGCCACCGGGTCGATCTGCGGATAAGGCAGCATTCAAAACTCCTTAGATCAGGAAATTCACGCCCACACAGAGCAACAGCAGGGCAAACAGGCGCTTGAGCAGGCGTGGCGACAGCTTGTGCGCCAGGCGCGCGCCGAAGCGGGCGAAGAACATACTGGTGAAGGCGATACCGGCCATGGCCGGCAGGTAGACGAAACCGACGCTCCATTCCGGCAGCTGCGGCTCGCCCCAACCGATCAGCATGAAACTCAGGGCGCTGGCAGCGGCGATCGGCAGGCCACAGGCAGAGGACGTCGCCACCGCCTGCTGCATGGGCACGCTGCGCCAGGTCAGGAACGGCACGGTCAGCGAGCCACCGCCGATGCCGAAGATCGCCGAGGCCCAACCGATCACCCCACCGGCAGCCGTCAGCCCCAGCTTGCCTGGGACCGCGCGACCGGCCTTGGGTTTCAATTCCAGGCCCATCTGGATGGCGATGACGATGGCGAATACGCCAATGATCTTCTGCAGCAGCGGCCCCTGAATGGCCGCGGCAGTGAGCGAGCCGAGGCCGGCGCCCAGCAGGATGCCGAGGGTCATCCAGGTGAAGATCGGCCACAGCACCGCGCCCTTGCGCTGGTGCTCGAGCACCGAATTGATCGAGGTGAAGACGATGGTGGCCAGCGAAGTGCCCACGGCCAGGTGGGTCAGCACGGCCGGGTCGATGCCCTGGGCCGTGAAGCTCAGCACCAGTACCGGCACGATGATGATGCCGCCGCCGACGCCGAACAGCCCGGCCAGCACGCCGGCCGCTGCGCCGAGCAGCAGATAGAGCAGGAATTCCATGCACACCCCCGGAAACGAAGCGGCATGGTAACGGATGGCGTGCGACGCCTCCACTTGCCCCGGCGGATGCAGTAGGCTCGGCGCATACCCGAACCGGACCCCGACATGTGCCTGATCGTCTTTGCCTGGCGCCCCGAGCACCCACAACCGCTGGTGCTGGCGGCCAACCGCGACGAGTTCTATGACCGTGCCAGCCTGCCCCTGGCCGAGTGGCCGGATGTGCCCGGCCTGTATGCCGGGCGCGACCTGCTGGCCGGCGGTACCTGGCTGGGCGTGACGGCCGGCGGCCGCTTCGCCGCGCTGACCAACATCCGCGACCCGCGCCAACCCAAGGGTGAACGCTCGCGCGGTGAGCTGCCGGTGCAGTTCCTGCGCGGCGATGCTGACGCCGCGGACTTCCTCGCCGAGCTACTGCCATGCCTTGATCAGTACAGCGGCTTCAACCTGCTGCTGGGCGATCGCCACGGGCTGTTCTTTCTCAACTCCGAACGGGGCGAGGTTGAGCGTCTGCAGCCCGGCCTCTACGGTCTGTCCAATGCCGACCTGGACACGCCTTGGCCCAAGCTGCTGCGCGCCAGCTCCAGCCTCGCTGCGGCACTCGACGCCGCCGAGCCCCTGCAGCTGCTGGAGCTGCTGGCGGACCGCCAGCAACCTCCCCGTACGCTGCTGCCGGATACCGGCGTGGGCCTGGACTGGGAAATGTTGCTGGCCACCATCTTCATCGTCGGCCCCGGCTATGGCACCCGCGCCAGCACCGCCCTGGTGCTGCAACGCGACGGCGGCCTGGAGCTGCTGGAGCGCAGCTTCGACCGCAATGGCATCCCCGTAGGCGACGTCCGGCTGACGTTGCCCTGAGCCTCAGCGCGGCGGCTGGCCGACCGTGAAGCGTGCACTGAGAATCCCCAGGCGCCGCGCCAGCTCGCGCAGCCGCAGGCTGTCGCCATCAAGCACGCCGGCGTCCTCGGCATTCTGCTCGGCCACCTGCTGTACCTCGCTCAGGTGTTGGCTAACTTCGGAACTGGCCTTGGCCTGCTCGTTGGTCGCCGCCGCGATCAGCGTGCTCATCTGGCTGATGGCCTCGATCTCCGCGACGATGGCCAGCAGCAGCTCGCCGGCCTGCCGGCTGTCCTCGACGCACCGCACCACGCCTGCCTGACTCTCCTGCATGGCACTGGCGGCCTGGCGGCTGCTGTGCTGCAGGCGAGCAATGATGTCCTGAATTTCCGCGGTCGAGACGGCCGTCTTCTGCGCCAGGTTGCGCACCTCGTCGGCCACCACGGCAAAGCCGCGTCCCTGCTCGCCGGCACGCGCGGCCTCGATGGCGGCATTCAGCGCCAGCAGGTTGGTCTGCTCGGCGATGGCGCGGATCACCTCCAGCACCCGGCCGATCTGTTGCGACTGCTCGGCCAGAGCCTGCACCTCGGCACCGGTGCCGTCGATGCGCGCCGCCAGACGGCCGATCTCCTCGGCACTCTGCTTCACCGCTGCGCGGCCCTCGGCCGCCTTGCTGGTGGCTGCCTCGGTGGCCAGTGCCGCCTGTTGGGCATGCCCGGCAACCTCGTCGATGGCCACGCTCATTTCATGCATGGCGCTGGACATCTGCGAGATTTCGCCCAGCTGGCGCCCGGAACCCTCGCGCAACTGGCGGGTGGCACGCGCCAGGCTATCGCCAGTCGCCGCCAGCCCCTGGGTATCCTCGACCACCTCGCCCACCATCGCCTCCAGCTGGGCGAGGAAGTGATTGAAGCGCTGGATCACCGGTCCGACCTGACTGCCGCGCAGCCGCAGATCGATGCGCTCCTCCTCGGCCGTCAGCCCCTCGACGACCTGCAGCAGGGCCTCGCCTTCACGCGCCTCGGCATAGGCCTGGCGTGCCAGGTAGATGAGGATCGCGCTCTCCAGCACCACATAGAAGGCATGCAGCAGAATCACGCCCCAACTGCCCTGGGGCACCACGTACACACCCACACCCTGCTGTTGCAGAGCGAAGAAGGCCAGGTGATGTACGGCAATCAGGCCGGCGGCCAGCACGATCGGCAACCAGTCGCGGTAATAGACGAGGAAGGCCAGCAGCACGAAGATGCCAAAGTGCATCTCCAGCACACCCCCGCTCTGGTTGATGTGCAGGGCAGACATGACCATGAAGGCCAGCCCCACGCAGCAGCGCATCAGGCGACTGCCGGGTACCAGCGCGTAGAGCGCAGTCAGTGCCGCTGCGGTACCGCCGCCGACCAGCAGCGCCTGCCCCCAGGTACCGTGCCAGGCGGCCAGCCCGAGGGAATAGAGAAACATCAGCCACAGCACGGCCAGCATGATGCGGTCGGCACGGCGATAGTGGGCGTCGAGACTGAAAGCGGACGAATTCATGCACTCACCGGGGGTAGAGGCTCATCCTGAGCAAAAAACTGTACAAAGCGAAAATACTGTACAGGAATTATAGCCCGATATCTTCTCCACACCCTGCCAGGGTCACTCGGGTTGCCAGTCGCAGAAGCAACCCACCGCCAGGTTGCTGTCGGCCTGCACCGAGCGCCCCGCCACCAGCGCCTCGAGGATCGGCTCGATGAAGCTGTTGCTGGAGGTGCACAGGGCACCCTCGCTGTAGGGGCCGAAGTAGGCGAGTCGACCCTGCTGGTCCCAGATCGCCACCGCCGGGCTGGCTGCCAGGCTCTCGCTGCCGGGCAGCGCCGGCAGGGGCTGCAGCTGCTGCAGGTTGTCCGGCAGGCGGCCCTCGCTACCGGCCTTCTGTACCGCATAGAACTGCACGCCACGCGGCGCGAACTGCTCGACCAGCTCGCCGAGGTGCTGCTGGTTGCCGACATTGCACGGGCAGGCCGGGTCCCAGAAGTGCACCAGGCGGATCGCCCCGGGCCCGGCCAGCTCCGCCGGCAAGCGCAGCTGGCTGCCGATGAACAGCTCGGTGCGCTCGTCGAACGGGCGGATATAGCGGGCCTGGAACCACCAGAAGGCGGCCAGCATGGCGGCCAGCCAGAGCAGTGCGAGGAGGCTGGCGATGATGATGCGGCGACGGGAATGCATGAGCGAAGACACGAAGAAAAGGGGCCTAGCTTGCCACGCCGCGCCCGACAGCTGAATATCGGCTGTCACCCACCCCAGCGAAGATGCCATGACCGCCATGCCCCAGTCCCTGCCAGAGCTCTTCCAGCCCGAGCGCCTGCGTGCCGGCCTGCGACCCTTGGCCGCGGCCCTGGCGGAGTCGGCGGACGAGGTCCTGGCCTACCAGCGCTACTACGGCCTGGACCTGCCGCAGCACGGTCGCGTGCATAGCCGCCTCGGCCTCTTCCAGAGCGACGGGCTGGACCTGGTGGCCCAGCTGTGGCTGCCGCCGGAGCCGAGGGCGACGCTGATCCTGCTGCACGGCTACTACGACCACATGGGCCTGTACCGCCACGTGATCGACTGGGCCCTGGGCGAAAACCTCGCCGTGCTGGCCTGCGACCTGCCGGGCCACGGCCTGTCCGCCGGGCCACGCGCCAGCATCGACGACTTCTCCGCCTACCAGCGCGCCCTGCTGGGCCTGTTCGCCGAGGCCGCCAGCCTCGACCTGCCGCAACCCTGGCACCTGTGTGGGCAAAGCACCGGCGGCGCCATCCTGCTGGATTTCCTCCTGCTCGGCGATAAACGCCCGGAGCCTGGCGCCACCATTCTCCTGGCGCCGCTGGTCCGGCCGCGCGCCTGGGGTCTGTCCAAGCTCAGCTATCACCTGATCGGCCCATTCCGCCGCGAGATTCCCCGACGCTTCTCGGAGAACTCCACCGATGCCGCGTTCCTCGAGTTCCTGCGCCACCGCGACCCGCTGCAGCCACGCCACCTGCCGACCGCCTGGGTCGGCGCCCTGGCCCGCTGGATACCGCGTCTGGAGCGCGCGCCGCGCAGCCCCCTGAACCCACTGGTGGTCCAGGGCGAGGACGACATGACGGTGGACTGGCGGCATAACCTGCAGGTGCTGCAGGACAAGTTCGACCAGCCGCAGATCCTGCGCCTGCCTGGCGCGCGTCACCACCTGGTCAACGAACACGAGGACATCCGCCGGCGTTACTTCGCCTTCCTCAGCGAGCGGTTGCGCTGATCACCGGGTAGTCCGAATGCCATCCGGGGGCGGCGCTGCCCGTGCCCCGGTTCTTATCCGGGCTAACGGCCCCGCCCACGCCGCTAGATGCCCTGCTGGGCCGGCTGCAGGTCGCCGCCGCTCTGGCCCGCCCCCAGCCCGGCGCGCAACGCGGCCAGGGCAGCCTGGTAGTAGGCCTTGCCACCGGCGGACTGGGCGAAGCTGACGAACTCGTCCAGCTCCGGGTCGGAAAGGTCGCGGTAGACATACAGCAGGGTGTTGTCGATATCGCCCTCGATCTGCTGCATCAGGCGCTCGCGCTGGCTCTGCACCAGCATCTGCGCCTGCTCGCCACCGAACAGGCCGGGCACCATCGAACTCAGGCTGTCGGCCGCCACCGAGGCCAGCGCCAGGCTGACCTCGGCGCCGGCGGCGGTGGCCGGCAGGGCCTGGGCCAGGTGGCGAATCAACAGGCGCCGGGTGGCGTCGGCCTCGACCCGGGGCAGTCCATTGGCATGCGCGGTCAGTTGGTCGCGCGCGGTGGCGCGGGTTTCGGCGGCGATGATGCGGCGCCCCAGCGGCGACTCGAAGAACTGCAGCGCCGGCTGCGGGTCGGCCAGGCTCATGCGCAGGGCCGCCAGGGCGCGCTGCTCCATGGCCGCCGGCGCGAAGCGCTGGTCGCTGTTGTTCACCAGCGCCTGGTAAACCGCTGGCGGCAGGCTGGCCTGGTAACGCTGCTGGGCCGCCTTGAGGGCCTCGCCGAAATGCGCGCGCTGCTCCGGCCAGCCGGCGCTCTGATAGAGCCGGGCATGATCGTCGGCAAGGACGGTGGCGCTGCACAGCAGCAGGAACAGAGCAAAGACGACGCGCATGGGGCACTCCTGTAGGGCGCGGCTATTGTAGGGGCGTGCGAGCGACGCTGGTAGAATCCCGCCATGCACGAGAAACTTCTCCAGCGGCACCTGCCGCAGATCATCGACGACCTGGCCGCACGCGGCTGGTCACGGCTGGACAACGTCCTGCCTGCCACTCTGACCCTCGAACTGGCCGAAGAGTGCCGCAAGCGTGCGCGCGCCGGTGCCCTCACCCCGGCCGGGGTCGGCCGCGGCCAGGGCCTGGCGGTGCGCGAGGGCATCCGCGGCGACAGCATCCAGTGGCTGGAACAGGGTCAGAGCGCGCCGAGCGACGGCTATCTGCTGGCCATGGACGAATTGCGCAGCGCCCTCAACCGGGCCTTCTATCTAGGCCTGGAAGATTTCGAGTGCCACTTTGCCTGCTACCCGCCAGGCGCCTTCTACCAGAAGCACCTCGACCGCTTCCGCGACGATGACCGCCGCACTGTCAGTGCCGTGTACTACCTCAACGAGGCCTGGCAGGCCGAGCAGGGTGGCGCGTTGCGCCTGTACCTGGCGGACGATACCGAGCTGGACGTGCTGCCCAGCGCCGGTACCCTGGTGCTGTTCATCTCCGCCGAGCTGCCCCACGAAGTGCTGCCGGCCACCCGCGAACGTCTGTCGCTGACCGGCTGGTTCAGGCGGCGCTGAAGCATGCTCCCCGCTCACCCCGGGAGAGGGCAGCACTGTCACATGCGCTTTCGGTGGGTGAAACCCGCTTGCACCTGACCTGCGCGAACCTTGGAGGAATGATGGAAAAGCTGCTGGTCAGCCGTTGCCTGCTCGGCCACAAGGTTCGCTACGACGGCGGCGCCCACGGGCCCTATGATCTGCTGCAACGCTGGCAGGACGAGGGCCGCATCGTGCCACTGTGTCCCGAAGTGGCGGGCGGCCTGCCGACGCCACGCCCGCCGGCGGAAATTCCCGGCGGCCAGGGCGGCGCGGTGCTCGACGGCCGCCTGCCGGTGCTGACCGACGACGGCGCCGATGTCACGGCGGCCTTCGTCGCCGGTGCCGAAATCGCCCTGCGCCTGGCCCAGCAGCACGGTTTGCGGGTCGCCGTACTCAAGGCGCGCAGCCCGTCCTGCGGCAACACGCACAATTACGACGGCCACTTCAACGGCACCCTGGTGGCCGGCGAGGGCGTCACGGCAGCCCTGCTCAAGCGCCACGGCGTCATGGTGTTCAACGAGACCCAGCTGGCCGAGGCGGCTGCCGAACTGGCCCGCCTGGAACAAGGCGACGACTGACCCGGCGCCAGGCGCCGCAGCGCCTAAGGTCAGAGCAGGACCCTCTACGCACAGGAGCCTGCCATGCGTCCATTGCTACTGCCCCTGGGGCTGACCGCCCTGCTCTGCTTGCTACCCGCCCTGGCCCAGGCCGACAACTCGGTGCCTCAGCTACCCGCGCCGGAAGGCGCCCAGGTGTACTTCATCACGCCGCAGGATGGCGCCAGCGTCGGCCAGACCTTCACCGTCAGGTTCGGCCTGAAAGGCATGGGCGTGGCGCCGGCCGGGGTTGATGTGCCTGCAACCGGACATCATCACCTGTTGGTGGATGTCGCCACCCTGCCACTGCTGGATGCACCGCTGCCGGCGACCGAAAAGATTCTGCATTTCGGCAAGGGCCAGACGGAAACTGAGTTGACCCTGCCGCCGGGCACCCACACGCTGCAGCTGCTGATCGGCGACAAACACCATGTGCCGATGGACCCGCCGGTGATCTCCGAGAAAATCAGCATCACGGTGCAATAGCAGCCACGACCGTGGCTCGGACATTCCCTCTCCCCGGCGGGGAGAAGGCTAGGGAGAGGGGCCGCAGAAACAGCCCTCTCCCCTGCCCCTCTCCCGTCAACGGGAGAGGGGAGCCATCCACGCCGCTGCCGACTTGCCAGGGGCCCTGGAGGTCAACGTACCTGCGGTGCGGTCAGCTTTTCCAGCAGCGCCGCCTGGGCGTTGCGCGGGTTGGCGTTGCCGAACGGCGTGATGCGCTGGTAGCGACCATCCGGCTGCAGCAGCCAGGCCTGGGTGTTGTCGGTGAGGTAGCTTTCCAGCTCCTTCTTGACCCGGGTGATGAGCTTCTTGCCCTCCACCGGGAAGCAGGTCTCCACGCGCTTGTCGAGGTTGCGCTCCATCCAGTCGGCACTGGAGAGGAACAGCTGCTCGTCGCCGCCATTGCCGAAGTAGTAGATGCGGCTGTGCTCGAGGAAGCGACCGACGATGGAGCGCACCTGGATGTTGTGCGACACCCCCGGAACACCCGGACGCAGGCAGCACATGCCGCGCACCACCAGGTCGATGCGCACGCCCATCTGGCTGGCCTTGTACAGCGCGCGGATGATCTTCGGATCGGTCAGCGAGTTGACCTTGGCCATGATATGCGCCGGCTTGCCTTCGCTGGCGAACTGCGCCTCGCGGGCGATCATGTCGAGCAGGGTCTTCTTCAGGGTGAAGGGTGCGTGCAGCAGCTTCTTCATGCGCAGGGTCTTGCCCATGCCGATCAGCTGGTTGAACAGCTTGGACACGTCCTCGCCGAGCGCCTCGTCGGCGGTCAGCAGGCTGTAGTCGGTGTACAGGCGGGCGTTGCCAGCGTGGTAGTTGCCGGTGCCGAGGTGCGCGTAGCGGCGCAGCTCGCCGTTCTCGCGGCGCAGGATCAGCATCATCTTGGCGTGGGTCTTGAAGCCGACCACGCCGTAGATCACCACCGCGCCGGCGGCCTGCAGGCGGCTGGCCAGCTGCAGGTTGGACTCCTCGTCGAAGCGCGCGCGCAGCTCGATCACCGCAGTGACTTCCTTGCCGTTACGCGCCGCATCCACCAGCGCATCGACGATCTCCGAGTTGGCGCCGGAGCGATACAGGGTCTGCTTGATCGCCAGCACGCTGGGGTCCTTGGCGGCCTGGCGCAGCAGGTCGATCACCGGGGTGAACGACTCGAAGGGGTGCAGCAGCAGGATGTCCTGCTTGCCGACCACGTTGAAGATGTTCTCGGCGTTCTGCAGCAGCTTGGGAATCACCGGGGTGAAGGGCGCGTGCTGCAGCTCCGGGTGGCTCTCCAGCCCGGTGATGCTGAACAGGCGGGTCAGGTTGACCGGGCCGTTGACCCGGTACAGCTCGTTCTCGGAGAGGTTGAACTGCTTGAGCAGAAAGTCCGCCAGGTGCTTGGGACAGGTGTCCGCCACTTCCAGGCGCACCGCGTCGCCGTAGCGGCGGCTGAACAGCTCGCCACGCAGAGCGCGCGCCAGGTCTTCCACATCCTCGGCATCCACCGACAGGTCGGCGTTGCGGGTCAGGCGGAACTGGTAGCAGCCCTTCACGCTCATGCCGTGGAACAGGTCGTCGGCGTGGGCGTGGATCATCGAGGAGAGGAACACGTAGTTGTCGCCGGGGCCGCCGACTTCTTCCGGCACGCGGATGATGCGCGGCAGCAGGCGCGGCGCCGGGATGATGGCCAGGCCGGAGTCGCGGCCGAAAGCGTCCACGCCTTCCAGCTCGACGATGAAGTTGAGGCTCTTGTTCACCAGCAGCGGGAAGGGGTGCGTCGGGTCGAGGCCGATCGGGGTGATGATCGGTGCGATCTCGTCGCGGAAGTAGCGCCGCACCCAGGTCTTCAGCTTGGTGGTCCAGTAGCGACGGCGGATGAAGTTGATCTGGTGCTTGGCCAGCTCCGGCAGCAGCACGTCGTTGAGCAGCGCGTACTGGCGCTCGACCTGCTCGTGGGCGATCTCGGAGATGCGCGCCAGCACCTGGCTCGGCAGCAGGCCGTCGGCGCCGGCCTGCTCGCGGGCGAAGTTGATCTGCTTCTTCAGGCCGGCAACGCGGATCTCGAAGAACTCGTCGAGGTTGCTGGAAAAGATCAGCAGGAACTTCAGCCGCTCCAGCAGTGGGTAGGACTCGTCCAACGCCTGTTCCAGCACGCGGATGTTGAACTTCAGCTGTGACAGCTCGCGGTGGATGTACAGGCTGCTGTCATCCAGGCCGGGAATCGGCGCGGGCGCGGGGGCCGGCTCCGGCTCGACGACGGGCGCCACCTCGGCGACGACCTCCACCGGCACGGGCGGCTCGGCCTCGAGCTGGGCGTCGACGATCTGCTTGTTGCTGAGTCCCTCGGTATTCATGTCCTGCTTCCCTGGGGCGCCTCAGCGCCCCGCTTTCAAGAGTTCTGCCGCACGCACGGCGAAGTAGGTGAGGATGCCATCGGCGCCGGCGCGTTTGAAGGCCGTCAGCGATTCGAGAATCACCGCCTCGCCCAACCAGCCGTTCTGGATGGCGGCCATGTGCATGGCGTACTCGCCGCTGACCTGGTAGGCGAAGGTCGGTACCTTGAAGGCGTCCTTCACCCGCCAGACGATGTCCAGGTAGGGCATGCCCGGCTTGACCATGACCATGTCGGCGCCTTCGGCGAGGTCGGCGCCCACTTCGTGCAGAGCCTCGTCGCCGTTGGCCGGGTCCATCTGGTAGCTGGCCTTGTTGGCCTTGCCCAGGTTGGCGGCCGAGCCGACCGCGTCGCGGAACGGGCCGTAGTAGGCGCTGGCGTACTTGGCCGAGTAGGCCATGATGCGCACGTTGGGGTACTCGGCCACTTCCAGCGCCTCGCGGATCGCCTGGATGCGCCCGTCCATCATGTCCGACGGCGCCACCACCTGGGCACCGGCCTCGGCATGCGACAGGGCCTGCCTGACCAGCGCATCGACGGTTACGTCGTTCATCACGTAACCCTCGTCATCGAGGATGCCGTCCTGGCCGTGGGTGGTGAAGGGGTCCAGGGCCACGTCGCTGATCACCCCCAGCTCGGGGAATTTCGCCCGCAGCGCGCGGATGGCGCGCTGGGCAATGCCGTCCGGATTCCAGGCCTCGGCGCCGTCGAGGGATTTCTTCTCCAGCGGCGTCACCGGGAACAGCGCCAGCGCCGGAATGCCCAGCGCCACCCAGTGCTCGGCCTCCTTGAGCAGCAGGTCGATGGACAGGCGCTCGACGCCCGGCATCGAGGGAATCGACTCGCGGCGGCCTTCGCCATCGAGAACGAACACCGGCAGGATCAGATCATCGACACTCAGGCGATGCTCGCGCACCAGGCGGCGGGAGAAATCGTCACGACGGTTGCGGCGCAGGCGGGTAGCGGGGAACAGGCGATTGGCGGGGGTAAAGCTCACGACGGACTCCAGAACCCGCACGGCGGGCGAGTGTGACAGGTATATCCGACCATTATGACCAAATAATGACTGTCACACCCAGACTGCGACGGGCCGCCGCAGTTCCCTTCAGGCCGGCTGCGTCTGCGCCTGCCGCGACCACAGCAGCCAGGTCAGGCTGGCCAGGCTCCAGGCCACCAGCAGCCCCCACACCAGCATGCCTTCCCCCACCAGACCCACCTGCTGGGCCCAGAGCAGCGCGGGCAGGTTCAGCGCCAGGCGCAGCAGCTCCAGACCGCGGGCAAAGGGTCGGTTCTCCAGCCAGATACCGATGGCATAAAGGCCGAAAGCCACCCACAGCCAGGCACCGACGAGCACGCCCAGGCCGTGCTGTGCCGCCACGGCCAGCAGCCAGCTGGTGCCCAGCACGTAGCTGGTGAACTGCAGCGCGGCATAGACCTTTTGCCCGCGCGCCAGCGGCACCTCGAACTTGCGGAAGCTGGCCAGGTCCGGCTTGTCCAGCGGGTAGCGCGCCGCCACATCGGCCGGGCGCCAACCGGTGGGCATGAACCAGATGCGCAGCCTGTCCCACCAGGAGCCGGCACGCACCGCGTCGCGCCAAAGCTGCACGTAGAACTGCAGGTTGGCCCACAGCGGGTTCCAGCTGCGCAGCGGCGTGGTCACGCCGAACACCACCGGCTGCTCGTCCAGCTCCTCCTGGAAGGTGCCGAACAGGCGGTCCCAGAGAATGAACACGCCGCCGTAGTTGCGATCCATGTACACCGGGTTCTGCGCGTGGTGCACCCGATGATTGGACGGCGTGACGAAGAACCACTCGTACCAGCCCAGCTTGGGCACGTGGCGGGTATGCACCCAGAACTGGTAGAGCAGGTTGAGCGCGGCGACCGTGACGAACACCAGCGGCGGCACGCCGGCCACGGCCATCGGCAGGTAGAAGATCCAGCTCAGCAGAAAACCCGTGCTGGTCTGACGCAGGGCGGTGGACAGGTTGTAGTCCTCGCTCTGGTGATGCACCACGTGTGAGGCCCAGAAGATGTTGCGCTCGTGGCCGATACGATGATTCCAGTAGTAGCAGAAGTCGTAGAAGACGAAGGCCAGCACCCAGACCCAGGGCTCGTCCGGCAGCACGGTGAGGTGCAGGTGCTCATAGGCGAAGGCATAGCCGAGCACCGCAATGGCCTTGCTCAGCAGGCCGCTGGCCTGCGACAGCACCCCGGCGCTGAGGCTGTTCAGCGAGTCCGCCAGGCGGTAGGTGCTGACCCCGCGCACGCGGTCGGCGACCAGCTCTAGGGCGATCAGCAGGAAGAAGAAGGGAACGGCGAGCAGGATCAGGTTCATGGTTCGGCACTGCGCAGGTTGACCTAAGCTGATCCTATGCCTGCCCCGCCGGATGCTCGCGGCGGCGAATGCCAGCCCAAGTGGCATTTGGCGACATGCCATGGCTCGACGCTCGCCCCAGCAATCGGCGAAACTGGCGCGCAGTCCCCTTGCCTGGCTACTGGAGAACAGCATGCACAAACGAGTCGCGGTCATCCTTTCCGGCTGTGGCGTCTACGACGGCGCGGAAATCCACGAGAGCGTGATCACCCTGCTGCGCCTCGACCAGCGCGGCGCCCAGGTGCAGTGTTTCGCCCCCAACATCGCGCAGATGCACGTGATCGACCACCTCACCGGCGCCGAGATGCCGGAGAGCCGCAACGTGCTCACCGAGGCCGCGCGCATCGCCCGTGGCGACGTGATGGACGTGCGCGAACTCAAGGCCGAGCAGTTCGATGCGCTGATCCTGCCTGGCGGTTTCGGCGTGGCCAAGAACCTCTCCAACTTCGCCCTGGAAGGTGCCGGCTGCAGCGTGCAGCCCGATGTGCTGGCCGCGGCCCAGGCCTTCGCCCAGGCCGGCAAGCCGATCGGCCTGATCTGCATCGCCCCGGCCCTGGCGGCGAAGATCTATGGCGAGGGTGTTTCCTGCACCCTGGGCGCTGCCGACGATCCTGCCGTCGCAGGCCTCACCGCCATGGGCGGCCAGCACGTCGAGTGCACGGTCGAAGACATCGTCGAAGACAGCGCGCGCAAGCTGGTTACCACCCCTGCCTACATGCTGGCCGAGTCCATCGCCCAGGCCGCCGCCGGCATCAACAAGCTGGTCGACCGCGTCCTGGAGCTGGCCCAGGCTCACTGACAGGTCGTTCCGGCCATTGTGCGCGGCGTCCCCGCCGCGCCCCTGGCCAGTAGCAGCGTCCTGCGGCAGCGTGTGCGCCACAGTCGAGCCGCAGGAGCGCAGCATGAGCAAACCGGTCTTCCAGCTATCCGAGGAACAGCGCCAGGGCGTGGAAGCCTTCTTCCAGCGCATCCCGTTCAATCAGGTGCTGGGCATCCGCATCGACGAGCTGAGTGGCGACCGGGTGGTGATGAGCCTGCCGATGAAGCCCGAGCTGATCGGCAACTTCGTCCACGGCATTCTCCACGGCGGGGTGATCTCCTCGCTGCTGGATGTCGCCGGCGGCGCCATGGCACTGATCGGTGCCTTCGACAAGCATCAGCACCTGAGCCAGCAGGAACGCATGCAGCGCCTGTCCAAGCTGGGCACCATCGACCTGCGCGTGGACTACCTGCGCCCCGGCCGCGGCCAGCTGTTCACCGCCACCGCCGTACTGCTGCGCTCGGGCAACAAGGTGGCCGTGGTGCGCAGCGAACTGCACAGCGACGACGGCACGCTGGTAGCGGTGGGGACCGGCACCTATCTGTGCGGGTAGCTTGCCGTATTAGGCGGCGGACTGGCGGCTCCCTCTCCCGCCGGGAGAGGGTTGGGGTGAGGGTCTCAAAGGCGACTCGGTGCAGCCCGTAGCCCGGATGCAATCCGGGAAGCAGGCAGCTCCGCCCCGGATTGCATCCGGGCTATCTCATCAGGCGGGTCAGAATGCGGTCCAGTGAATTGGCGAAGGCCTGGCGGTCCTTGTCCGAGTAGGCAGCCTGGCCGCCGCCCATCTGCCCCTGCTCGCGCAGGTCGGTGAACAGGTTACGTATCGCCAGACGCTCGCCCATGTTGCGCTCGTCGAACTCGCGGCCGCGCGGATCGAGGGCCGCCACGCCCTTCTTGACCAGGCGATCGGCCAACGGGATGTCGCTGCAGATCACCAGCTCACCGGGCACGGCGTGCTCTACCAGGTGATCATCCGCCGCATCCGGGCCGCTCGGCACCACCACCAGTTTCACGCAGGCAAAGTTTGGCCGGGCCACCGCCTGGCCAGCCACCAGCACCACCTCGAAGCCGCGCTTGAGGGCGAACTTCACCACCTGATCGCGGGCCAGCCGGGGGCAGGCGTCGGCATCGATCCACACACGCATGATTTGACAATCCTCGGGGAACAGCGACTAGTATGCCCGAGCCCATCAGGCTATCGACAATACAGGCGACCCCATGCAGTTCTGGCAACGCATCGAAGAACCGGCCCAGGTGCTTGTCGCCGGAGCCAGCCGCGGTATCGGCCTGGCGCTGACGACGCAGCTACTCGAACGTGCCGAGGTGGCCAAGGTGTTTGCCGTGGCGCGTCACGCCCCTGCCAGCGCCGATCTGCTGGCCCTGCAGGCTCGCCATGGTTCGCGTCTGCAGCTACTGGCCTGCGACCTGCGCAACGAAGCTGCCGTGGCCACGCTGGCCAGCCAGCTGCTCGCGCAAACGGCACGCCTGCACCTGCTGCTGTGCAGCGTAGGTATTCTCCAGGAGGATGCTGCTCGCGCCGAAAAGAGCCTGACACAGCTCAGCCTTGAAGGACTGATGGCCAGCTTCCAGAGCAATTGCTTCGCCCCCATCCTGCTGCTCAAGCACCTGCTGCCACTGCTACGCGGCAAGCACCCCTGCAGCGTGGCGGCCCTTTCAGCCAGAGTGGGCTCGATCGGCGATAATCGACTGGGAGGCTGGTACAGCTACAGGGCCAGCAAAGCGGCACTCAACCAGCTATTGCACACAGCCAGCATCGAACTCAAGCGACTCAACCCACAGAGTTGCGTACTGAGCCTGCACCCTGGCACCACCGACACGGAGCTATCGCGCCCATTTCAGGCCAAGATCGCCGCAGACAGCCTTTTCAGCCCCGAGTTTGCCGCCCGCTGCCTGCTGCAGCAGGTGGCCGAACATGGGCCGGAAGACAGCGGCAGCTTCTGGGCCTGGGACGGACAGCAGATTCCCTGGTAGATCAGGCGGCACGCCGCACGGTCGCGAGCAGCGCCGCGGCGGCCACGAACAGGCCGCCAAAGGTGCGGTTGAGGATGCGCTGCTGACGCGGCGAACGCAGCGCGCGCAATACCCGCGCGGCCAGGCCAGTGTAGCCGGCCATCACCACCAGATCGACCGCAACCATGGTGGCGGCCATCAGCAGGTACTGGACCAGCAGCGGCGCCTTGGGATCGAGGAACTGAGGCAGCACGGCGAGGATGAAGATGATCGCCTTGGGGTTGCTGGCGTTGACCAGAAAACCGCGCAGCACCAGGGTCAACGGCCGGCCCAGGGGCCGCTCGCCTTCACCGGCGGCGATTTCGCCGGGCGCGGCGACCCACTGCTTCCAGCCGAGATAGACCAGGTAGGCCACGCCGAACCACTTGATCAGGTTGAAGGCCAGCTCCGAGGTAGCCAGGACGGCACCGAGGCCGGCGGCGACCACGGCGATCTGCATCAGCAGCGCCAGTTGCAGGCCCAGCGCATTCCAGTAGCCACGCCAGAACCCGTATTGCAGTCCGGCACTCATCGAGGCCACCGCACCGGCACCCGGCGACAGGCTGATCACCCAACAAGCGACGAAGAAGGCGAGCCAGGTTTCCAGGGTCATGGACAGTTACCTCGATGGCAGAAAGCAGGCGCTCAGCCTACTCCCGCGCGCCATTCAGCGCCAGCGACGCACCGACTTCTGGAAGAACAGGCTGTTCGGCACCTGGATCAGCGCATTGGCTGCCTCCGGGTCCTCCAGGGTGGTGTAGAACAGGTTGATCGCCATCACCCGCCCCTTGACCCCTGGCTTGTCGGCGCTGTCGATCACCTCGACGGTGTCACCGATGCGGAACGGCCCCATGCTGAAGATCAGCAAGGCGCAGAACATGTTGGAGAGCACGCTCCAGATGGCGAAGAAGGCCACCGCGGCCACTGCGACGAAGCCGGTCAGCGCCGTCCACAGCACTTCGGCGGACACGCCCAGGCGCTCCAGCACCAGCATCAGCGCGCTGCCCATTATCAGCCAGCGCAGCAGGCCGCGCAGCGGCAGCCACAGCTCGGTCGGCAGCGCCGCGTAGCGCTCGCCAAGGCGGGTGATACCGCGCCCAACCAGGCGCTGGACGGCCCAGGCCAGGAGCAGGATCAGCAGCACCTGCCCGGCCAGAATCAGCGGCTCACGCCAGTCGCTGAGCACTGCCAGCTGCTCCATCACTCGCTCTCCTCCAGTTGCTGCTGCAGCGCCTCCAGGGTTTCCAGGGCCTCCAGCCAGGTCTCCTCCAGCTCGGCCTCGCGAGCCTTGAGCGTGGCCTGCTCGGCCAGCAGCTCACGCAGTTCATCCTTGCGCGCGGCCTCGTAAAGGCCGCTGTCGCCGAGCTTGTCTTCGACGGCGGCGAGCTTTTCCTGCAGCTTGCCCAGCTCCTGCTCCAGCTTGTCGGCCTGTTTTTTGTGCGGTGCCAGCTGCTGGCGCAAGGCGGCGGCAGCCTGACGCTGGGCGCGCTTGTCGGTCTTGTCCGCGGCCGGGGCGGCGGTGCTTTGTGGCTGCTGACGGGCACGGTAGTCGACCAGCCAGCGCGCGTAGTCATCGAGGTCGCCCTCGAACGGCTGGATACGCCCGTCGGCCACCAGCAGGAACTCGTCGGTGGTGCTCTTGAGCAGGTGACGGTCGTGCGATACCACCAGCACGGCGCCGGCGAAATCCTGCAGGGCCATGGTCAGGGCCAGGCGCATTTCCAGGTCGAGGTGGTTGGTCGGTTCGTCGAGCAGCAGCAGGTTGGGCTTCTGCCAGGCGATCAGGGCCAGGGCCAGGCGCGCCTTCTCACCACCGGAGAAATTGACCACCACTTCGTCGCAGCGCGGACCGCGGAAGTCGAAACCGCCGAGGAAGTCACGCAGGGTCTGCTCGCGCTCGCCCGGGGCTATGCGCTGCAGGTGCAGCAGCGGGCTGGCCTTGGCATCGAGCGAATCGAGCTGATGCTGGGCGAAGTAGCCGATCGCCAGGTTCTCGCCGCGCGCGAGGGTGCCACCGAGCACCGCCAGGTCGCCGGCCAGGGTCTTGATCAGGGTCGACTTGCCGGCGCCGTTGGGCCCGAGCAGGCCGATGCGCGCGCCGGGGGCGAGGCTCAGCTTGACCTTGTCCAGCACGGTCTTGTCGCCGTAGCCGAGGCGCGCCTCGGACAGGTTGAGCAGCGGGCTGGAGACCTTGTCCGCCTCGCGGAAGACGAAGTCGAAGGGCGAGTCGACATGCGCCGGGGCCAGCTCTTCCAGGCGCTCCAGGGCCTTGATCCGGCTCTGCGCCTGGCGCGCCTTGGTCGCCTTGGCCTTGAAGCGGCGGATGAAGTCTTCCATGTGCGCGCGCTGCGCCTGCTGCTTCTCGTAGGCCTGTTGCTGTTGCGCCAGGCGCTCGGCGCGGGTGCGTTCGAAGGCCGAGTAGCCGCCGCGGTAGAGGGTCAGCTTCTGCTGTTCGAGGTGCGCCACATGGTCGACCACGGCGTCGAGGAAGTCACGGTCGTGGGAGATCAGCAGCAGGGTGCCGGGGTAGCCCTTGAGCCAGTCCTCCAGCCAGAGGATCGCATCGAGATCGAGGTGGTTGGTCGGCTCGTCGAGCAACAGCAGTTCGGACGGGCACATCAGCGCCTGGGCCAGGTTCAGGCGCATGCGCCAGCCACCGGAAAAGTCGCCGACACGGCGGTCCATCTGCTCGCTGGTGAACCCCAGGCCGGCCAGCAGCTTGCGCGCACGGGCATCGGCCGTGTAGCCCTGGGCATTGTCCAGCTCGGTATGCAGGCGGGCGATGGCGGCACCGTCGTGGGCGACCTCGGCCTTGGCCAGCTCGGCCTGGATCGTGCGCAGGTGCAGATCGCCATCGAGGACATAGTCCACCGCCAGGCGTTCGAGGTTGTCGACCTCCTGGCGCATGTGCGCTATGCGCCAGTCGGCCGGCAGCTGGCAGTCGCCGGCGTCGGGGCCGAGCTCACCGCGCAGCAGGGCGAACAGGCTGGATTTGCCGGCGCCATTGGCGCCGATGAGACCGACCTTCTGGCCGGCGTGCAGGGTCAGTTCGGCGCCTTCGAGCAGGCGCTGCGGACCACGCTGTAGAGTGAGGTTCTGGAGTCGGATCATAATGGCCGCGGAGTCTACCAGCTTCGCCCGGAGCACCCTATGCCAGCTGACCTGTGGAATTTCGCCCTGGCCTGTTACGCCCGTCCCGGCGTGGAGCAGACCTTTCTGCGCCTGCAGGACAGTGGCGCGGACGTCTGCCTGCTGCTCTGCGCGCTGTGGCTGGAGCGCCGGCAAGTGCCCTGCGACGCGCAGCGCATGGCGCAGCTGCATGCCGTCGCCGAGCCCTGGCAACGCCAGGTGGTGCAGCCGCTGCGCGCGCTACGCCAGGGCTGGAAGGCCGCAGCGCAGCACGACCCGCAACAGGCGCGGCTGCGCGAACAGGTCAAGGCGCTGGAGCTGGAGGCCGAACGGGAGCTGCTCGGCAGACTGGAACAGCTGGCCCAAAAATGGCAGGCCACGGACGAAGCCGTGGCCTGGTTGGAAACGCTGCTGGAGGAGCGCGACGCGCGCGAACTGCTGCGCGCCGCGGCCACTCTGACTTAAGCGCTGGGCGGCGTGCTGCCGTTGCTGGAGGCAGGTGCGGCCGCCGGCACCGGTGCCGGCGCAGCGCTGGCCGGTGCTGCCGGTTTGGCGGCTGCAGGCTTGCTGGTCGGCTTCGCAGCGGGCTTGGCGGCTGCCGGTTTGGGCGCAGCGGGCTTCTTGGCTGCCGGCTTCGCCGCAGGCTTGGCAGCGGGTTTTGCCGCCGGCTTCGCTACCGGCTTGGCCGCTGTTGCTTTGGCCGGAGCCTTGGCAGCAGCCGGTTTGGCCGCAGGCTTAGAAGCTGGTTTGGCGGCGGGCTTCGCGGCTGCCTTGGCCGCAGGCTTGGCGGCCGGTTTAGCTGCAGGCTTGGCCGCAGCTGCCTTGGTCGGAGCCTTGGCGGGTTTGGCAGCAGGCTTAGCGGCAACCGGTTTGGCCGCAGTCGATTTCGCGGCGGGCTTGGCCGCAGCCTTGCTCGCCGGTTTGGCAGCCGCCGGCTTGGCGGCGGGTTTGGCAGCACTCTTCGCAGCAGGCTTGGCAGCGGGTTTCGTGGCTACTTTGGCAGCGGGCTTGGCAGTCGCTTTTTTCGCCGCGGCTTTGGCCGCAGGCTTGGCGACAGCACGGCTGTCCAGCGCCTTGGCAGCAGCCTCGCGGACCTTGCCCACGCCCTGCGCGAGCTTCAGGCTTTCCTGGGCATCGCGCTTGAGCTGGGCAATGTAGCTGCGGGTTTCAGCCTGACGGGTCTTGAGCGCCTCAAGCAGCTCTTCCAGCTCAGCCGCGGCGGCCTTGGCCTTTTCCTGTGCCTTGGCCTTGCCGGCCTTGGCCGCATCCTGCAGCTTGCTGCGGGTGTCGTGCAGTTTTTCCTGCGCTTTGACGCGTTGCTTTTCCAGCTTGGTCAGCAGCTCTTCGGCCTCAACCAGCGCCTGAGTGCAGGCCTTTTCCAGGTGTTCGAGCAAGCTGTGAGAAAGTTGCTGCAGCAGGTGCAAAGGAGTGCTAACGGACTTCTTATTGTTGGTCGGCATGGCGTGCCTCCTAACGGACGTTGGTGACCCCATACTAGACGCCTGACTCGCCAGTCGCTAGCGCCCGCGCCGGCAACCTGCATAATCGCCGGCAAATTTTGCGGAGATATCGAACATGTTGCGCTTCTGGCTGGTACTGCTGTGCCTCTGTTCATCGCTGGCGTACGCCGCGCAGCAGGATGAGGATCTGGCCTATAGCCTCGGCGCCAAACTGGGTGAACGCCTGCGCGGCGAGGTGCCCGACCTGCCGCTGCCGGCGCTGCTCGAAGGCCTGCGCCAGGCCTATCGCGGCGAGGCGCTACGCCTGCCGCCAGAGCGCATTGACGCATTGCTTGAAGAACACGAACAGCGCAGCGCCGAGACCCGTGAAACACAGGCGCGTCTGGCCGAGGTACGCTTCCTGGCCACGGAGAAGTCCCGCTACGGCGTACGCGAAATGGCCGGTGGCGTACTGGTGCGCGAGTTGCGCGCGGGTAACGGTGCCAAGCCTCGCAGCAATGGCAGAGTGCGGGTCAACTACCGCGGCGAGCTGGCCGACGGCAGCCTGTTCGACCAGAGCGAAGGCCCCCAGTGGTTCCGCCTCGGTGCGCTGATTCCCGGCTGGCAGACCGCGCTGCGCGAGATGCCGGCCGGCGCGCGCTGGCGCGTGGTGATTCCGGCTGAGCAGGCCTATGGTGCAGAAGGCGCAGGTGACCTGATACCACCGAACGCGCCCCTGGTGTTCGAAGTGGAACTGCTCGAAGTCGCCGACTGACAGCCAAGAAAAAGCCGCCTCGTAGGGCGGCTTTTTCTTGAGTGATCGACCGGCTCAGAGCGGGGTCGCGGTGGCCTGTTGCCGATGGGCGTTGTGCAACACCTCGATCAGGCAGTCTTCCAGCTCGAAACGCTCATGCAGCAATTGACCGAGGCGTTTGAGTTCGGCATTAAGCGAGGCGGCATCGCGGCAGTCGCCGTTGTCGCAGCGATCATTGAACGCCAGTGCCACCTCGGTGATGGCCTCGATGCGTGGGTAGATCTGCTTGGCCAGCTCCAGGCCACGCTGATCACCGAAGGCCTTGGCCTCGCTGGTCAACTGCTCGTAGACCTCGAAGTGGCCGGCCGAGACGTAGTCGACCAAAATCTCGCAGAAGCGCTGCACGCCCTGCCCGGACGCCGCACCCTGAAGGTTATCGCTGAGCGCGCCGAAGGCGCTCACCAGTTCATGGCGTTCCTGCAACCAGCGATCGATCAGCTGGTGTACGCCACCCCAGCGTTCCTGGGCGTTCTGGCAGCTCTCGAGCATGATGTCCTCACTTCCCTACTGGTGAATGCGAATACGCCAGCCCCGAGACATTTTATTGTCAGCTCGCGAATTCTCGGGGGGCGCCTCGGCAAAAACGGCAGTTTCCTGACAAGGCGCAGGGCCAGAGTATGCCCACTCGGCGCGGGCATCAAGTCATGCCGATCGGGAATCGTCAGGCGCGACGAAACAGCTGGATCAGGGCGAACAGGGCCATGCCGACGAAAGCCAGCAGACTCCACTCCGGCACGCTGAGGCCAAACAGGGTCCAGGTCACCTCGGCACAGTCGGCGGTGCCATGGAAGACCAGGCGGGCGATCTCCTGCAGGGGCAGCGCCTGGACCATGAACTCCAGGCTCGGCAGGCAGGCTTCCAGCTGATCCGCCGGAACGCCCTGCAACCAGACCTGGCGCGCCGCCGTGGCGCCACCACCAGCGGCAAACAACAGAGCTAGCAGGGCATATCCGCGTTGCCCGCCACGGGCCGGGCCATGAATGGCGGCGATCAGGCAGACCAGCGCGAAGAGAATGACGAAGACGCGCTGGACGACGCACAGCGGGCAGGGGTTGAGGCCGACCACATGCTCCAGATAGAGCGCACCGCCCATCAGGGCCAGGCAGCCGATAAATGCCAGCAGGAACAGGGTACGCGAGGTGGCCAGCGCCATGGGAACTCCGATGCGGGGGCGAGAAAGGCGCCTACGGTAGAGGAAAGCCGAGCGGCCTTTCAAGGTAATGGCAGACGCCCCGTCAGCGACAGGGCGCCATACGTCAGGCCGATGGCTGGGGCAGCTCGGGCAGGCGCTGGCCTTGCAGCACCAGCAGCTCCTGCAGCAGACGATTGCTCTGCTCGGCCTCGCCCTGGCTGGCCAGCAGGCGCGCCAGCTCGGCGCAGGTCTCGGGGCTGCGGGCAAACTCCAGACTGATCTCGAAATATTCGCGCGCCTTGCCCCACAGGCCGTTCTGCAGACTTAGACG
The DNA here is from genome assembly GCF_048595745.1 of Pseudomonas stagnisoli. Taxonomy (NCBI): domain Bacteria; kingdom Pseudomonadati; phylum Pseudomonadota; class Gammaproteobacteria; order Pseudomonadales; family Pseudomonadaceae; genus Pseudomonas; species Pseudomonas stagnisoli. Next base: position 474,813 of record NZ_CP184361.1, on the reverse strand, counting down.
GCCCAGGGCCAGCAGGAGCTGCGGCGCCTGCGGATGCTGCTTGAGCAGCGCCTCGGCAGTCTGCAGCTGGCGCGCCGGGTCGCGCCCGCGCAGCTGGCCGTAGAGGCGCACCAGACGTTCGTCGTAACCCTGCTTGAGCGCCTTGCGCAGCACCTCCTCGGCCTCCTCCTGGGCGCCCAGGGCGCACAGCTGGCGGGCATAGGCCAGCAGCAGCTCCGCATCCTGGCGCTGCGCCGAGGACAACTGCTGCCAGGCGGCCGTCAGGGGTTGCAGGGCCAGCTCGCCCTGCTCCAGTCCCTGATCGCCGGCACGTTGCAGGCGGTCGATCCAGGCCTTGCGCTCCAGTTCGGCGAGCGCCTCGCCCTCGACCACACGGCTCTTGCGCAGCTCCGGCAGCAGCTCCAGCAAGGCTGCCCAGTCGCCGCGTTCGACCAGTGTGCGCTGCAGTTGCTCGAGCACCGCATGGTGCCGCGGATGACGCTCGCGCATGGCCTGCAGGGTTTCCAGGGCACCTTCGAGATCGCCGCGCTCACGCTGCAGCTCGGCATGGGTCAGGGCCACGGCCAGTTCGGCCTGCGGCTGGCTGCGCAGGGCCTTTTCCAGCAACGCCTCGCCCTCCTCCACCCGTCCCAGCTTGTGCGCGGCACGGGCCGCGCCCAGGTAATACATCAGCGGCTGACGCTCGCCCTCGGCGGCCAGCGACAGGTGGCGCACGGCACGTTCCCAGCGCCCCTCGATCAGGTCCAGCAGGCCCTTGTCGGCTGCCAGCTGCTGGCGCTTGCCACGGTTGCGCCGGGACCAGGGATTGACCACACCACCGGAGGCCAGCAACACCCGCACCAGCCAGCGCAAGCCGACGAACAGGCCCCAGGCCAGCGCCAGCAAAAGCAGGAACACCCACAGGCTGGATTCGTAGCGCAGGCCCTTCCAGGCGATCAGCACGTAGCCGCTGTGCTCGGCGACGGCCAACCCCAGCAGGGTCGCCGCGCTGACCACCAGCAGCAGAAGCAGGACGGCGCGGATCATTGCCCGTCCTCCTCGATGGCTTCGATATCCGGCTCCAGCGCCGGCTCGGCTTGCGCATCGGGCATCAGCTCGGCGGCCTCGCGGCGCTTGAGATAGGCCTGCAGCACGTCGAGCGCGCTATCCAGCCTCGGCAGCTGGGCCACCACCGGCTGCTCTGCCAGCTCGCCGATGCGCTGGCGCAAGGCCTGCACGGCCTGGTTGTCGCGGTCGAAGTAGGTGTCCAGCACGTCACCGGCGGCGGCCAGCGCCTGGCGGTAGACTTCCGGCTCGCCATTCAGCGCGCCCCACTGCGCCTGCTCCAGGGCCAGGGCCAGGGTCAGGCGCACCTGCGCCAGGCTCTGCCCGGCCAGCTGCGGACGCACGTCCTGATCAGCGTGCAGGTCGAGACGCACATAGCGCGACACCTGCTGCCACAGTTCTTCCCAGCGGCTGGCGTCGCTGGCGTTGTTGGCACCCGCCGGTGCTTCGGCCGGCACCAGGTACTCGGGCGTCAGCGTCTGCAGCTGGGCAGCCTGGCCGCGCAAGGCGGCCAACTGCAGGAACAGGCCACTACGGTCCAGTTGCGGCAGGCCGCGCAGGGCCTCCAGCACCTTGATCAACTCGCCACGGGCGGCGAAGGCCTGCGGATCGTTCTGCGCCCGCAGGATGTCGTCGGCGCCCTGCACCAGGGCGATCGCGCTGTCGACGTCCTGCAGCGCGGACAAGCGCAGCATGGCCAGCCGCAACAGGTGCTCGGCCTCGGCCAGGCGCCAGTCCTCGCGGCTCTTGCCGAGCAGGCCAGAGAGGCTTTGCGCCAGGCGTTGCTGCTCGCCCTGCAGGCTCACCAGCAGGTCGCGCTGGGTGGCCAGTTGGTCCGCCGAGGGCAGACCGGCCAGCTTCTTGGCCACGCTATCCTCGCTGCCCTGCAGCCGAGTCTCGGTTGCCGCGCCGATTTCGCGTAGCCGCTCCAGCTGCTGCTCCGCCAGTCCCTGCTGCTGATGCAGCTGCCAGGCACTCCAGGCGCCGACGCCGAGGCCGGCCAGGCCGACCAGCAGGGCCAACCAGGCTGGGCCGCGCCCACTGGCCTTGGCGGCCGCCTGCAGGGCCGGTTCCGCAGCAAGTGGCGGGGTCTGTTCACTGATCTGCGGGGTGGTTTCGCTCACGAGTCCTTCCTTATGCATCAGAGGCCGGCGCCGGATGGGCGCGCAGGGCCGCCAGAACAGCCGCAGCACTGGCGCCGCGACAATCGATGACCTGCCGGGCGCCCGCCGCACGGGCCAGTTCGGCCACCCGCGGGCTGGGCACCAGCAAGGGTAGCCGAGCCAGCTCTGCCCAGGCACTGGCAGCGAGCTGCAGCAGGTTTTCCAGACCCTGGGCGCTGCTCACCAGCAGGGCGTTGAGACGCTGCGCCGCCACCAGCTGCGGCAAGGTGCCGCTGGGGTATTGAGGACACAGACGCCGGTAGAGTTCCAGATAGTCGACCACGGCGCCACGCGCGCGCAGGGTCTCGGCGATCAGCTCGCGCCCACCCTCGCCGCGCATCAGCAGCACCCGTGGGTTTGCCACGCACAGCGCCTGGTCGAGCTCGGGCAGGGCCAGCAGCGCCTCGCTGTCGTCGCCCAGGCTCGGACAACAGGCCTGCAGGCCATGCGGTTGCAGGTACTGGTCGAGAATCTGCGCGGTGGCGGCGCCCACGCTGAACCAGCGCGGGCCGGACGGTGGTTGCGCCCAGTGCCGCTGGAGCAGGGCCAGGCCCAGGCGCGCGGCCGGCTTGCTGACCACGATGACGGCGCTGTAGCGCTCAAGATCGCGGAGGATGGCGCACTGCTCGGGCGTTTCCGCCAGCGCCTCGGTTTCCAGCAGCGGCAGACTGCAGCTGTACACGCCAGCCTCGGCCAGGGTGGCGGCCAGCGCCGCGCACTCGGCGGCCGGGCGGGTCAGCAGCAGGCGCCAGCCCGTCACTCGGCCGCGGCCTCGCCGTAGACCGCCTTGAGAATGGCCTCGGCGCCCTGCGCCAGCAGCTGCTCGGCCACCTGCACGCCGAGTGCCTCGGCATCGCTGCCACGGCCTTCGGCGCGCAGCAGCAGACCGCCATCTGGCTGGCCGACCAGGCCACGCAGCCACAGCTGCTCGCCCTCGCGCAGGGCGTAGCAGGCGATCGGCACCTGGCAGCCGCCGTTGAGGCGCTTGTTCAGCGCGCGTTCGGCGGTCACCCGCGCGGCCGTCTCGGCATGGTGCAGCGGCGCCAGCAGCGCGTGGATCTCGGCATCGGCCGTGCGGCACTCGATGCCCACCGCGCCCTGACCACCGGCCGGCAGGCTGTCGTCGACGCTGATCGAGGCACGGATGCGCGCCTCGAAACCCAGGCGGATCAGGCCGGCGGCGGCGAGGATGATGGCGTCGTACTCGCCGGCATCCAGCTTGGCCAGGCGGGTGTTCACGTTGCCGCGCAGGAAGTGGATCTTCAGGTCCGGGCGGCGCGCCAGCAGCTGGGCCTGACGGCGCAGGCTGGAGGTCCCGACCACGCTGCCGGGCGGCAACGCGTCGAGGCTGTCGTAGGTATTGGAGACGAAGGCGTCGCGCGGGTCTTCACGCTCGCAGATGCAGAACAGGCCGAGCCCCTCAGGGAAGTCCATCGGCACGTCCTTCATGGAGTGCACGGCGATATCGGCCTCGTTCTCCAGCAGGGCGGTTTCCAGCTCCTTGACGAACAGGCCCTTGCCGCCGATCTTCGCCAGCGGCGCGTCGAGCAGCTTGTCGCCACGACTGACCATGGGCACCAGGCTGACCTTCAGCCCTGGGTGAGCCTGCTCCAGGCGGGCCTTGACGTACTCGGCCTGCCACAGGGCCAGGGCGCTCTTACGGGTGGCGATGCGGATTTCGCGGGACATGGGCAATTCCAGAAGACGAACTGCCGGGGATGATAACAGGATGACCGGCGCACGCCCGCAGGCACGATCGCCGCAGGCTGCATCCGGGGGGCTTACAGGCTGTGCATCAGCTTGCGCACACCGGCCACATGGCGCCGGCTGACGGTCAGGGCGTCCGGCCCCAGACCCTTGAGATAGAGCTGGAAGTGCCCCAGCGGCGTGCGCTGCAGACGCTCGATGCGTTCGCGGGCGACCAGCGCATTGCGATGGATGCGCACGAAGCGTTCGCCGAACTCATCCTCCAGCGCCTTCAACGGCTCGTCCAGCAGCACCTCGCCGCCTTCATGGCGCAGGGTCACATACTTGTGGTCGGCGATGAAGAAGATCACCTGCTCCAGCGGAATCAGCTCGATACCCTTGCGGGTACGCGCGCTGATATGGCTGCGCGGGCCGGCGCCATTGCCGGGCATGGCCGGGCGCGTCAGCGCCGCCAGCTGCACGCGGTTGGGCCGCTCGGCCTTCTTCAGCGCGGCAGCCAGGGCCTCCGGGCGCACCGGTTTGACCAGGTAACCGACGGCACTGACGTCGAAGGCCTCCAGGGCGAACTCGTCATGCGCGGTGCAGAAGATCACCGCCGGCGGCGCCTCGCGCTCGCACAGTTTGGCTGCCACCTGCAGGCCATCAAGGCCGGGCATGCGGATGTCCAGCAGGACTACGTCCGGCCGCAGGCTGTCGATCAGCGCCAGCGCTTCTTCGCCGTTGCTGGCCGAGGGCTCGAGGACACGATAACCCTCGAGTTCGCCGACCATGCGGATCAGGCGCTCGCGGGCAAGGGGTTCGTCATCGACGATCAGCACATTCATATTGCTCGGGCTTCCTGCATGAGTCTCGAACAAGGATAGCGTAGACAGGTGAAGTGGCGCCCGTCACGGCGATCCACGCTGAGACTCGCGCCGGGGCCGAAAAGTGCCGCCAGGCGCGCATCGATATTCACCAGGGCCTGGTGGGTTCCGCGCGACGGCTGCTGATCGGCGACTTCCTGGAAGGGGTTGCTCACGCAGAGCTGGAACACCCCATCACGGTAGTCCGCCTCGATCCGTACCAGTCCGCCCTCGATGCGCGGCTGGATGCCGTAGATCAGGGCATTCTCCAGCAGCGGCTGCAAGGTCAGCTGGGGGATCGGCAGATCCGCCGGCACATTTTCCACCTGCCAATCCAACTGTAGCCGGTCGCCGAGCCGATAGTGCTCGATCGACAGATATCGTTTGCCCAATTCCAGTTCCTCGGCCCAGGACACCAGGGTACCGGGCTTGGCCAGGCTGGCGCGGAACAGATCGGACAGATCAAGCACCGCCTGCTCGGCCTTGACCGGGTCGACCACCACCAGGCTGGCGATGCTGTTCAGGCTGTTGAACAGGAAGTGCGGACGGATACGCGCCTGCAGCGATTCGATGCGCGCCTTCAGCTCGGCCTGCTGCTGCTTGCGCCACTGACTCTGCAGGTAGAAGTAGCGCAGCATCAGGCCGGACATGATCAGGCTGATCAGCGCATGGCGCAGGTACAGGTTGACCTCGCCCTCACGCGGCAACACGCCGCCCAGGTTGAAGTAGTCGGCCACCGTGGTGCAGGCCAGAGTCAGCGCTACCACCAGCGTGCAGCACAGCGCCCCGGCCAGGGCCGCTCGCAGGCGCGCCAGCAGCGGCCGCAGGCGGCACAGCAGCGCCGCCGAGAGCAGCACGATCCACTGCACGAACAGTGAGGTCAGCGCCAGGCGCTCCCAGTTGAAGGCGGGCAGCATGGGTTCGGCCAGCACCAGCACCAGCACCAGCAGCTCGGCCAGCAGCACCAGGCCAAGCAGCGCCTCGGGCTCGCACAGCTCCGGCAGGAAGAAATCGTCGTCCGGGGCCAGGGTGCGCCCCTTGTTGAACCATTGGATTTTCATCCCTGCAGTTTCCTTGTGTGCGCCACCGGGCGGCAACCCAGAGCGGCCCGGCCGGGCCAAAACGGCGACCCAAATGCCGCCGAACCACGCAAACTGTGACGGCGGCAACAGATCGGCGCGGCCTCGGTTTTCCCGGCAAGGCTGTTATTATCGGCACACTTTGTCCGTTTCGCAGGCGCCCGCCGCGTCTGCCCTGCCACGAGTCCAGCCATGAGCAGCGAAAAAACCAACCAGTCCTGGGGCGGCCGCTTCAGCGAGCCCGTCGACGCCTTCGTCGCCCGCTTCACCGCCTCGGTCGACTTCGACAAGCGCCTGTACCGCCACGACATCATGGGCTCGATCGCCCACGCGACCATGCTGGCCAGGGTCGGCGTGCTGACCGCGGACGAGCGCGACGCCATCGAGGCCGGCCTGAAACAGATCCAGGCCGAGATCGAAGCGGGCCAGTTCGACTGGCGCGTCGACCTGGAAGACGTGCACATGAACATCGAGGCGCGCCTGACCGACCGCATCGGCGTCACCGGCAAGAAGCTGCACACCGGCCGCTCGCGCAACGACCAGGTGGCCACCGACATCCGCCTGTGGCTGCGCGACGAGATCGACCTCATCCTCGCCGAAATCACCCGCCTGCAGCAGGGCCTGCTCGGCCTGGCCGAAGCCGAAGCGGACACCATCATGCCCGGCTTCACCCACCTGCAGACCGCCCAGCCGGTGACCTTCGGGCATCACCTGCTGGCCTGGTTCGAGATGCTGTCGCGCGATTACGAGCGCCTGGTCGACTGCCGCAAGCGGGTCAACCGCATGCCGCTGGGCTCGGCCGCGCTGGCCGGCACCACCTACCCGATTGCCCGCGAGATCACCGCTGAACTGCTGGGTTTCGACGCCGTTGGCGGCAACTCGCTGGACGGCGTGTCGGATCGCGACTTCGCCATCGAATTCTGCGCGGCCGCCTCCCTGGCGATGATGCACCTGTCGCGCTTCTCCGAAGAGCTGGTGCTGTGGACTTCCGCCCAGTTCCAGTTCATCGACCTGCCCGACCGCTTCTGCACCGGCTCCTCGATCATGCCGCAGAAGAAGAACCCGGACGTGCCGGAGCTGGTGCGTGGCAAATCCGGCCGCGTGTTCGGCGCCCTGACCGGCCTGCTGACCCTGATGAAGGGCCAGCCGCTGGCCTACAACAAGGACAACCAGGAAGACAAGGAACCGCTGTTCGACGCCGCCGACACCCTGCGCGACAGCCTGCGCGCCTTCGCCGACATGGTTCCGGCGATCAAGCCGAAGAAGGACATCATGCGCGAAGCCGCGCGCCGTGGCTTCTCCACCGCCACGGACCTCGCCGACTACCTGGTGCGCAAGGGCCTGCCCTTCCGCGACTGCCACGAGATCGTCGGCCACGCGGTGAAGTACGGCGTGCAAACCGGCAAGGACCTGGCCGAAATGAGCCTCGATGAGCTGCGCCAGTTCAGCGAGCAGATCGGCGACGACGTGTTCGCCGTGCTGACCCTGGAAGGCTCGGTCAACGCCCGTGACCACATCGGCGGCACCGCGCCGAACCAGGTACGTGCCGCCGTGGCGCGCGGCCGGGAACTGCTGGCGACGCGCTGATCGCCCGCCAAGGGAAAAGGACTTCCCATGCTTGAACTGTTGCTACGTGGCCTGCTGTTCCTCGGCGAGGCCATTCTGGGGCTGATCTTCGGCTACTTCTTCTACAGCGCCGGCTGGCTGCTGTTGCGCCTGCTGACGCTGGGCCGCTATCCGCGCCTGCCACTGCGCCAGATCGATCCAGACAGCCCACGCGGCAACTGGATCGCCTCCTTCGGCGTCCTCTGCCTGGTTGCCCTGCCACTGGCTGCACTGGTTCTCCTCTACGGCTAACCACTTCGAGAGTATTCGCATGAGCCTGCATATCCGCACCGCCACGGCCGATGATGCCGAACTGATCCTGCGCTTCATCACCGACCTGGCCATCTACGAGAAGGCCGAGCATGAGGTGCAGACCGACGTCGCCGGCATTCGCGACAGCCTGTTTGGCGAGGGCTCGACCACCCATGCGCTGATCTGCGAGCAGGATGGCGTAGCGATCGGCTTTGCCGTGTACTTCTTCAGCTACTCGACCTGGCTCGGCAAGCACGGCATCTACCTGGAAGACCTGTACGTCGCGCCGGAATACCGCAAGCTCGGCGCCGGCAAGGCGCTGCTGCAGCACCTGGCGAAACTGGCTGTGGCCAGGGGCTGCGGGCGCATGGAGTGGGCCGTGCTGGACTGGAACACACCGGCCATGGAGTTCTACGAATCCTTCGGCGCACGCCCCAAGGACGACTGGATTTCCTACCGTCTGACCGGTCAGGCGCTGCTCGACTTCGCCGCCAGCTGAGTACCGTCCGGCGCCCTGCGCTTGGGGCGTCCCAGCGGCTCATCTATCGTGCCCAAACGTCCCGCCCCACCAAGGCCGCCTCCATGCGCTCACTCCTGGCACTGCTGCCCCTTTTCCTGGCCACGCTCGCCAAGGCCTCTCCCCTGGCCATCCCGGCCAATGCCAGCTGGCACCTGCAACTCAACGACCCACTGCAGACGCCCAACCGGCAGGTCTACGACATCGACCTGTACGACACGCCCAAGCAGACCATCACCAACCTCAAGGGCCAGGGCCGCATCGTCATCTGCTATTTCAGCGCCGGCACCTGGGAAGACTGGCGCAGCGATGCCAAGCTCTATCCCAAGGCCGCCATCGGCAAACCGCTGCCGGAGTGGCCCGGCGAGCGCTGGCTGGACTATCGCCGCAGCGATGTCCGCACGCTGCTGGCCAAACGCCTGGACCTGGCCCGCAGCAAGGGCTGCGACGGCGTCGACCCGGACAACGTGGACGGTTACAGCAACGACAATGGCCTCAAGCTGACCCGCGCCCAGCAGATCGACTTCAACCGCTGGCTGGCCAGCGAAGCACACAAGCGCAACCTCAGCGTCGGCCTGAAGAACGCCGTCGAACTGCTGCCACAGCTGGCGGCGTACTTCGACTTCGCGGTTAACGAGAGCTGCTACCAGTACGAGGAATGCGGCGGCTACGTGCCCATGCGCCGCCAGGGCAAGCCGATCTTCATCGCCGACTACCGCGCCTACAACGCCAAGCTGTGCAGCCGCGCCAAGACCTCGGGCTTCCGCCTGCAGTTCTTCAAGCTCGACCTCAAGGGCACCGGCAAGCCCTGCCCCTGAGCCTCAGGCCCTGCTGCGCAGATGCGCCATGAAGGCGGCCATGCCGGCCTCCTTCTGTGCCGCGATCAGCTGTACATGCGGGTTCTGCTGCAGGCGCTGGAACAGTTCGCGGGCGGCGGGGAAACCCTCCAGCAGGTCGAATCCGAGGACCTTGTGTGCCACCGCCTCGGCCAGGTCGATGCTGTAGAGGAAGTACAGGTCGGCCAGGCTGAATTGCTCACCGGCGACATAGGGCGCGAAGCGTCCGTGGCGCTTGAGCGCGGCGATACCGGCCTGCAGTTCGCTGCGTGCCTTGTCCTTGATCGCCGCCTCCACCGGGGTGCGGAAGAACGCCTCGGCATAGCAGCTGCGCGCCGGCAGCTCGATATACAGCTCGATCTCGCGCATCAGCGCGCGCACCTGGGCCCGCGCGAACGGCTCGGCCGGCAACAGCGGGCGGCCCCGACCGAGGTCTTCCAGGTAGTCGAGGATGGCCCCGGTCTCGCTGATGTAGCCCTGTTCGGTCTGCAGCACCGGCACCTTGCCGCGCGGACTGATGGCCAGGAAGGCCTCGTCCTGGCTGCCGTAGACGCTGACGGTGTCGAACGCCAGGCCCTTTTCCAGCAGGGCCAGGTGGACCATGTTGTAGTAGTTGCTGACGGCGAATCCGTGGAGTCTGAGCATGGCGGCTTACCGATCTGGGAAAAACCAGTTATAGCCCGCCGGATGCGCGCGAAAAGCTCCATCAGCCGGCTGAATGATGGCTGTGGCAGACTACAGCGCCGCCTCCGAGGAAAAGCCATGAGCGAACATGACCACGACGACGATGAAGCCTTCGCCGAAGAAACCCTGATCCAGGCCATCGAGAACCAGCTGGAAGCGGACAACCCGCCGGCAGCCAAGGCCGTGTACAACAAGCTGACCCTGGTCGGCTACGAACGCGAGGAAATCCTCGAACTGATGGCCCTGGTCCTGGCCCACGAGATCGATGCCATGCTGCGCGATGACCGGCCCTTCGACGGCGCCTGGTATGAGCAGGCCCTGCGCGCCCTGCCGGAGCTGCCCGGGGAAGAATGAGCCGACCTTGACCAAGGTCTATTTCCGCCACGACCAGGTGTTGCTAAGGTGCAATGGCCCCGTTGCGGAAAGGTCACTTCATGGCCGCGCGCTGTCTCCGGCTCTGCCTCGCAATACTCCTACCCCTGCTGTGCGCTCCGGCGGCCACGGCCGACGAGGTCTATCGCATCGGCGCCGAGGACGACTGGTACCCCTTTACCGCGCTGCGCGATGGCAAGGTGCAGGGGATGTCCGCCGATCTGGTGCGCGCCGCCTTCGCCGCCAGCAATACCCGCGTCGAACTGGTGCCCTACCCCTACTCGCGCTGCATGGAGCTGACCCGAACGGGCCAGCTGGCAGCCTGTTTCAACACCTCGCCGGATGCCGACATCGCCAGCGCATTCCGCCTGCCGCAGGAACCGTTGTTCAGCGATGACATCCTGCTCTGGGCCCGCCGCGACGATGCCCACCCGATCACCAACCTGCAGCAGCTCACCGGGCAGAAGGTGGCGGTGACCATCGGCTACGAGTACGGCACACCCTTCGACAGCCTGACCGGCGTGGAACGCGTGGAAGTGCGCCGCGACCTCAATGGATTCCGCATGCTGGCGCACCAGCGGGTAGCCTATACCGCCGCCTACCGCGGTATCGCCACGGCTCTGTTTGCCGAGAACCCGGAACTGGCCGATCGGTTCGTGCCAGTCGCCACGCTGCATCGCCCACAGCTGTTTGTCTCGTTCTCGCGCCACCATCCGCAGGCCGAGCTGCTACTCAACCGCTTCGACAGCGGCATGCGCACGCTGCATCGCGACGGCCTCTACCAACAGATCACCGAGCGCTGGCAGACGCCGGATGCGACGCCCTGAAGCGACGCTTCTACACTCAGGCAACTCCCACAACAACAAGAGCGCAACGACCATGGCCTACACCCCCGAACTGATTGCCGAACTGGAAATCCTCGCCCTGTACAACCTGGACAACCACCAGGAAGGCCTCAAAGTGCACAACAACGCCTCCAATCGCGCCCAGCTGGCCATCACCCGTCTGCACCAGAAGGGGCTGGTGACCCAGGCCGACGGCGGCTACCTGACCAGCCTGGGGCTGGATGCCGCCGAGCATGCCCAGGCGCTACTGACCATTCTGCGCACCGAGCCCGCACGCGCCTGACCGAACGGGGTGGAGCGACCCCGGATTTTCCCCTGCAGCGGCGAGCGGGTGCCGCCGATACACTGGGCAGAGATGACTGCCAGATGCCCCACGGCACTGGTAGTCTTGCTGCCACCACCGCTCCGAGCCGTACATGACGCGCACCCTGGAAATCCGCCCGGATATCAATGAAGGCATCGACCGCAAGGTCCTGGGGCAGCTGCGCGCGCGCTTTCTCAAGGTCAACGATGGGCGCCTGGGGCGCGCCATGCAGGCGTTGTCGACGCGCCAGCAACTGGTGCTCAAGCTGTTGCCCCTGCTGTTCCACGTCAACCACCCGCTGCTGCCCGGCTATGTCTCGGCCAGCACCCCCGCCGGACTATCAGGCTTCGAGCCGGACGACGAACTCCTTGCCGAAGCCCAGCGCCTGACCCGTTCGTTCGCCTACAAGGCACGCCGGGGCACGCCCGGCAGCAAGCCACCAACGCCGATCCAGGGCCTGTTCCTGATGGGCAGCCTGGGCACCGTGGCACAGGCCGAGCAGAGCGACATGGACCTGTGGGTATGCCATGACCCGGCACTCGACGCCCGCGCCCTGGCCGAACTGCGCAAGAAATGCGATCTGCTGGAGGCCTGGGCCGCCACTCAGGGTGCCGAGGCACACTGCTTCCTTATCGACCCGGCGCGCTACACCCTGGGCGACCGCGAAGCACAACTGACCTCCGACGACTGCGGCACCACCCAGCACTACCTGCTGCTCGACGAGTTCTACCGCACCGCCATCTGGCTTGGCGGCCGCACCCCCCTGTGGTGGCTGGTGCCGGTGTACGAGGAAGCCAACTACCGCGCCTACACCCATGCCCTGCTGAGCAAGCGCTTCGTGCGCGCCGAAGAGGTGCTGGACCTCGGTCACCTGGCGCGCATCCCGCCGGGCGAATTCATCGGCGCCGGCATGTGGCAACTGTTCAAGGGCATCGAGTCACCCTACAAGTCGGTACTCAAGCTGCTGCTCACCGAGGTCTACGCCAGCGAGCACCCCCATGTGGAGTGCCTGAGCCTGCGGTTCAAGCAGGCCGTATACGAGGGTCGCCTGGAGCTGGACGAACTCGACCCCTACATCGTGGTGTACCGCCGCCTGGAGGAATACCTCACCGCGCGCGGCGAGTTGGAGCGCCTGGAGCTGATCCGCCGCTGCCTGTACCTGAAGATCGGCAAGCGCCTCAGCGTGCCGCCACGCCAGCGCGCCAAAAGCTGGCAGCGCCTGCTGTTCGAGCGCCTGACCGGCGAGTGGCGCTGGAGCCAGCGCGAACTGGCCATGCTCGACAGCCGCAGCCAGTGGAAGGTACGCCAGGTCAGCGCCGAACGGCGTGCGCTGGTCAACGAACTAACGTACAGCTACCGCTTCCTGTCGCAGTTTGCCCGCAGCGAACAGACCGCCATCCCGCTCAACAGTCGCGACCTCGGCGTCCTCGGTCGGCGCCTGTATGCCGCCTTCGAACGCAAGGCCGGCAAGATCGAGTTCATCAACCCCGGCATCGCCCCGGACCTGGCCGAGGACACCCTGACCCTGGTGCAGAGCCCCAGCCAGGAGGCGGAAGGCGAAACCCAGTGGGCGCTCTACCAGGGCAGCCTGAACGGCCAGGAGTGGCCGGATTTCGCCCCGCTCAAGCGCACACGTCAGCTCATCGAACTGCTCGCCTGGTGCCACCGCAATGGCGTGATCGACGCCAGCACCCGCCTGTCGCTGCACCCCGGCAGCAGCGACCTCAGCGAGTTCGAGCTGTCCAGCCTGCTCGGCAGCCTGCAGCAGGTGGCGCCGCTGCCCCTGCCGCCGGTCAGCGAGGAGGCCCTGTTGCATGCCGCCGAACCGGCCGAGACGCTGCTACTGGTCAACGTCGGCGTCGACCCGCTCAAGGCCCACAGCCAGCTCAACGTCCACCTGACCACGGGCCGCACCGACTCACTGGGCTATTCCGGCGTGCGCGAGAATCTGGTGCTGACCCTCGACCAGGTCAGCCTGAACAGCTGGAACGAGCTGATGGTCAGCCGCTACGAAGGCCCCAACGCTCTGCTCGACTGCCTGCGCGACTACCTCAACGCGCTGCCGGCCGACGGCCGCCGGCCACGCCTGGAGGTGCGCTGCTTCTGCCGCAACCGTGCCCAGGCCATCGCCCAGCGGGTCGAGGAACTGTTCCGCGACACCCTGTCCAGCCTCGCCGGCGCCGCGAACAGCCGCTACCTGCTGCAGATCCAGCAGCACTACCACGTACTGGAGCTGTTGCCCGGCCAGGTCAGCCACGCCGCCCTGCATGACCTGCCGAGCCTGCTTGAGCACCTGGGCGAGGAACAGCCCACCTACAGCCCGCTGTACCTCGACCGTTACGCCCTGGAAGGCGAGGACCTGGCCCTGATCCTGCCACTGGGCCGCCCCGACTGCATCCAGGTGTTCTACCGCATTGATGGCGCCCAGGCCGAGCTGACGGTGCTCGACGAGCACAACGCACTGTGGCGCCAGCGCCTGCCGTATCGCGACGAGCAGAGCCTGCTGACGCCGCTGCAGCGCTTCCTGCAATCGGTGCTGTACCGCCGCAACGCCCTGCTGCCACTGGACAGCCCGTTGCCGCCGGCCGCCCTGGACATCCTCTACTACGAAGTGCTGCCGGCACCACCGCAGCGCGCCAGGCACCTGGAGCGCCGCGCACCGCCACAGGCACAGGTCGCCCACTCCTTCTATGACGTACAGGCGATCATCGAGCCGGCCGACAGTGGCCGGGTGCATGTCACCCTGTACTGCAACCACCGCGAATTCTCCGAACTGGAGTACGGCGCCGAGCTATTCGCCGCGGTGGCGCGGCACATCCTCAACCAGCGTCGTGGCGCCGAGCGCTATCCCTGCTACATCACTGACCTTGATCTGTCGCGCATTCTCGGCGACGGCCAGGCGCAGACCATCCACTATCTGCGCTATAAGGCCCAGCTCGAAGGCGCGCTCAACAGCGCCCTGCAAAACGCCTGAACGGCAAAGGACTGCCCGATGATCCTCACCACCCTACTGAGCACGGCGCTGCTGGGCGGCGTTGTCTACCAGCGGCGGGCGGCACTGCAGCGCAAGCGCGCCCGTTTCATCGACGGCTACTGGTTCCCCGAACGGCTGCGCGAGAAGCTGCTGGAGCGTTACCCACACCTCACGGGCGAACAGATCCAGTGGGTGCTGCTGGGGCTGCGCGAGTACTTCCAGCTGTGCCGCCTGGCCAGGGGCGCGATGGTTGCCATGCCGTCGCGCGCGGTCGATGTGGCCTGGCACGAGTTCATTCTCTACACCCGTCAGTATCAGGCATTCTGCACATCCGCCCTCGGCCACTTCCTGCACCACACGCCGAATGACGCCATGCCCAATCCGCAGGCACCCAGCGAGGGTATCCAGCGCGCCTGGCAGCTGGCCTGCCAGCGCCTCGGCCTGTCGCCGCAGCGTACCGAGCGCCTGCCCTGGCTGTTTACCCTGGACGCCGACCTGGCCATCGACGATGGCTTCCGCTACAGCCGCCAGTGCGATGCCAAGCCTGGCAGCATCGGCAGCGACAACGGTTTCTGCGTCAGCCACTTCGGCTGCAGCTCCGCCGGGGGCTGCGGCGGCGACTCCGGTTCCGCCGGCGGCGGCGACAGCGGCGGCGCTGATGGCGGAGGTGGCTGCGGCGGCGGGTGTGGCGGCGGGGGCGGCGACTAGTCAGCCACGCATCGGCGCCTGCGGGTGCTGCAGGGCGTAGAGGTAGCAGTCGGTCATGCTGTGGTTGGCGGCTACGCCGGCGTAGCTGGCGGTAAAGGTCACGGCCTGACCGAGGTGCTGGTACAGCAACTCGCCACTGACTGCGGCCGGAATCTGCGGCACCAGATCGCTGTCATTGACCACGCGGAAGGTCGGCACCCCCAGGCCGTTATAGGCTGCAGCGAAGTCCGGCGCCGCCAGACGCGGGCTGGCAAAGTTGTAGTGCTGCAGCGCCTGGTCCGGCCAGCGTTCATGCAGGTCGAGCACGGCCAGGCTGGTCAGCGCACTGCCCAGGCTGTGCCCGCAGACCCACAGCGGCCCGCTCGGCTGCAGGCTGTCCAGTGCCGCCAGGGCGAGGTCGCGCAGCGAGGTGTAGAGCTTGAGAAAGCCGGCGTGCACGCCCCCCGCAACGCCGTCCTGCCAGGGCCACTTGGCCTGTTGCAGGTCCAGATCGTCGAGCCAGTCCTGAGCCGACTCGGTACCGCGCAGCACCAGGTAGGTTTCGCCCTGATCGTTGGCGGCGGCGAAACCGAAGGGCTCGGACTCGTTGATGAAGCGCAGGTCGCTGAGGATGCTCCAGATCGGCGCGGAGAAGCGCCAGCCGTCAAGCTGCGGCGCGCTCCAGTGGAAGTCCTGCGGGCGCCGCGGCCGGCCCTGCGCCTGCCATTGCTGATACTGGGCATAGGCCTGCTCGACCAGCTGGGCACAGCGCAGTGCGCGGTCGAGGGAGAAGTTCTGCGGGAAGTACAGGGGCAGACTGGACATGGCGGCCTCCTTGCCGGCGACGGGACTATCAGACTCTAGCCGAGTGACAGGCACGTGGCAGCGGAAATCCTGGCACGGCATAAAATATCGATTTCACTGATACCTGATACGAGCAAGGACCATTATTCAATCGAATGCGCCTGAGGGAAGCTGCCACGTCCAGCAACCTCCCGGGAACGCGCAGCATGCCCAGGCTCATTCACCCAAACGCGGACCATGGCACCCTCGCCGGCTTCGGCCTGCTGTCCGTCATCGCCAGCGTGTTTCTGGCCCTGAGCCTGGCCGCTACCGAGGTATCCGGGCCGAAGCCCGTCGGCCCCGCACTGCAGCCAGTACTGCAGGCCCTGCTCGGCGCCATCCGAGTGGGAGGCTAGCCATGCAGCTCTCCCCGCCGCGCGCACTGCTGCTGTTCCTGTTGCTGGCACTGATCAAAGGCCCGGCGCTGGCCGGCAAGGGCCAGATCGCCGGAGGCGGCATCGAGTGCAACCAGAACATGGCGCGCTTTCTGGAGCTGGACGAGCGGCTCAGGCGCGGCAGCGATGCACCGCCCTGCCGCGCGCAGCAGGCATTGGCGCGGCGCTTGCTGCTGGCCTAGCGCTGGTACTCGCCAGCCGCTTCCGGCTGGTATTCCACGGCCAGCAGGGTGAGCTTGAGCGGCTTGCCGGCTGGCCCCGGCCAGTCGATCTGCTGGCCGACGGAAAGGCCGAGCAGCGCGCAACCGACCGGCGCCAGGATCGACACACGCCCTTCACCGCCGGCATCCTCGGGGAACACCAGGGTCAGGTGCCAGTCCTTGCCGCTGCCTTCTTCGCGGCAATGTACCCGCGAGTTCATGGTCACCACCCCGGCCGGTACCTCGTCATGACCTACCACCTGGGCACGCGCCAACTCCCTTTCCAGCGCCTCGGCGGTCGGGCCGAAGTCCTCCAGGCTGTCGAGCAGGCGCTCCAGGCGCTGCAGATCGAGACGGGTGATGGTAATGGCGGGGGTGTTGCTCATGGCGACGGGTTCTCTCCTTGGGCCAGATAAAGCAAAACCCCGCCCGAAGGCGGGGTTTTGATCATTGGGTCAGCTTTCGGTGAAGCTACCACAAGCCCGGCAATAAGCAAGACCGGGTGGTCATCGGGAAAAGGGCGTCGGCCGCAGACGCTGTTGTGCGGCCTGACAGATCGCCCGACGTCGCTCGCTGCCGGCCCGCCCCCATTCGAGGATCTCGCTCAGGCTACGACCACAGCCCAGACACACATCGTGGTCATCCAGGCAGCACTGCCGGCGGCAGGGCGAGTCGACGACCTCAGAGTTCGTCGAACTCGAGCTCTTCACCGGCCTGCTCGCGGGTCACCCGGGTCAGCAGCTCGCCCAGCGGCTCTTCGCTGGTGTCGCAGATCCACAGGCCCTGCGCCTCGTCGTAGTCGAAATGGAAGCCACCGGAGCGCGCCGCCACCCACAGCTGACGCAGCGGTTCCTGGCGGCTGAGGATCACCTGGCTGCCATTCTCGAAACGCACGGTGAGCACGCCTCCGCTGTTCTCCAGGTCGAGGTCCAGGTCGCTGTCATCGAAAATGTCTTCCACGGCCTGCTGGGCGGCATCGACCAGGTCATGGAAACGGGCTTCGCTCAAACTCATAACAACGTCCTCTGAGCCTTTCTGGGATTTAGCGAGCTAGAGCCAGACAAGGCGAAAATGGGCAAGGAAGCGCAGTTTACAGACAGTAAATGAGCATTGCTCGCTTCGCTCACCCTTCGGGCCGCGCTAAAGCGCGTCAGCAGCAAGCTGCTTTCCGAGAACGTTTTCAACGCCGACTGGCCGACGCGCAGCAAATCCCGGGAAGGCTCAGGATTGGGAGGCGGAATCTAGCAGACTCTGTCGGTAGGCGCCGGGGCTCTGCCCGGTCCAGCGGCGGAACGCGCGGGCCAGCGAGCCGGCCTCGCTGAAACCGACCAGGAAGGCAATTTCCGCCAGCTCCAGCGCCGGGTCGCGCAGGTAATGCAGCACCAGTTGCTGGCGGGTCTCGTCGAGCAGTTCGCTGAACGACAGCCCGGCCTCGCGCAGGCGGCGCTGCAACGTGCGCGCACTGAGCTGCAGGCTGTGCGCCAGCAACTCAAGGTCGGCGCCCTGCTCCGGCAGCTGGCGTGCCAGTTCGCGACGCGCGCGGTCGAGCACGCTGTGGCCCTGGTTGAGCTGGCCGAGCAGGCGGTCGGCGTGGGCATCGAGCAGCTGGCGCAACTGAGCGTCGGCCTGGCCCAGCGGGGTGTTCAACAGGCGCTTGGGGAATACCAGGGCGTTGTCGGCCTGACCGAACAGCACCGGGCAGCCGAAGATGCGCCGGTGCTCGCTGGTATCGGCCGGCGCCGGATGCTGGAAGCGCACTTCGGTAGGCGAGATCTGCAGACCGGTGATCCAGCGCCCGAAAGTCAGCCAGCCGGCCAGCGTCTCCTCGCTGTGCTGGCGCTGCTGCTGGTGCACCAGCGGCTCCCAGCTGTGCGCTACCTGCGGCTCCAGCCCCGCACGCGGTGGTTCCTCGTCAAGGTCGACGCGGCCCAGGTTACCCACCAGCGCGGCATAGCGAGCCTGGCGGTGCAGGGCATCGGCCAGGGTCGCGCAGCTCATGATCAGGTAGCCGAGCACCCCGTAGTAGCCGGGGCGCATGGCCTCGCCCAGGTGCAGGCCGAGGTTGTCGTCGCCGGTCAGGCGCACGCCCTCGCCGAGCAGTTCCAGGTAGGTGCTGACAGCGATTCGCTGGTCGCGCTGGGCCAGGATCGCCGGGTTCAGCTGCACCTTGGCCAGCAGCCCGGCGCTGGCGAAACCCTGGCGTTCCAGGTAATCGAGCAGGCCCTGCAGGTAGGCGACCGAGACCGAGCTGGCGGCGGGAACGGGGACTTCCATCGCGACTCCGTGATTTTTAGCCGCCATGCTAGCCGCAAACCCGCCGTCGCGGGCAAGCCGAACGCGCCACGACAAGGGGCGCAGCCCCCGCCAGGCGTGCATAGGCAAGGGGCCGGGGGGTGGGTATACTCCGGGCCATTCACGATTTTGCAAAGGACACCACCATGAAGCGCCTGCTGCTGCCCTTCATCGCGCTCGCCGTTTTCACCGCCGCCCTCGCCGGCTGTGGCCAGAAAGGCCCGCTGTACCTGCCCGACGACGACAAGACCGTCAAAGAACGCGACAAAGACGTCTTCCTCTAAGGGGGTTCCATGCAAGCCTTTACCAGCCGCGACGGGCAACTGTTCGCGGAGGGCGTGGCCCTGTCCGCCATTGCCGAACGCTTCGGCACGCCCACCTATGTCTATTCCCGCGCCCACATCGAGGCGCAGTACCGCGCCTATGCCGACGCACTGGCCGGCATGCCGCATCTGGTGTGCTTCGCGGTCAAGGCCAACTCCAACCTGGGCGTGCTGAACGTCCTCGCGCGCCTTGGCGCCGGCTTCGACATCGTCTCCCGGGGCGAGCTGGAACGCGTCCTGGCCGCCGGCGGCGAGCCGGGCAAGATCGTCTTCTCCGGCGTCGGCAAGACCCGCGACGACATGCGCCGCGCCCTGGAAGTCGGCGTGCACTGCTTCAACGTCGAATCGGTGGATGAACTGGAGCGCCTGCAGCTGGTGGCCGCCGAACTGGGCAAGACCGCCAGCATCTCGCTGCGGGTCAACCCGGACGTGGACGCCGGCACCCACCCGTACATCTCCACCGGCCTGAAAGAAAACAAGTTCGGCATCGACATCGAGCAGGCCCCGGCCGTGTATGCCCGCGCCGCCGAACTGGCGAACCTGCGCATCGTCGGCGTGGACTGCCACATCGGCTCGCAGCTGACCAGCCTGCCGCCCTTCCTCGACGCCCTGGAGCGCCTGCTGGCGCTGATCGACCAGCTGGCCGCGCAAGGCATCCAGATCCGGCACCTGGACCTCGGCGGCGGCCTCGGCGTGCAATACCGCGACGAGCAGCCGCCGCTGGCCGGCGACTACATCGCCGCCGTACGCGAGCGCCTCAAGGGCCGCGAGCTGGCTCTGGTGTTCGAACCGGGCCGCTCCATCGTGGCCAACGCCGGCGTGCTGCTGACCCGTGTGGAATACCTCAAGCACACCGCGCACAAGGACTTCGCCATCGTCGACGCGGCGATGAACGACCTGATTCGCCCGGCCCTGTACCAGGCCTGGATGGACGTCACCCCGGTGCAGCCGCGTGACGGCGAGGCGCGCCAGTACGACCTGGTCGGGCCGATCTGCGAGACCGGCGACTTCCTGGCCAAGGGCCGCGAACTGGTGCTGGCCGAAGGCGACCTGCTGGCCGTGCGCTCGGCCGGCGCCTATGGCTTCGTCATGAGTTCCAACTACAACACCCGCGGCCGCGCCGCCGAGGTGCTGGTGGACGGCGAGCAGGTCTTCGAGGTGCGTCGCCGCGAGACCATCGAGGAACTCTACGCCGGCGAAAGCCTGCTGCCGCAGTGAGGGCGCGATCATGCTATTGCGCTTCACCAAGATGCACGGCCTCGGCAACGACTTCATGGTCCTCGACCTGATCAGCCAGCACGCGCATATCCAGCCCAAGCACGCCAAGGCCTGGGGCGACCGCCACACCGGCGTCGGCTTCGACCAGCTGCTGCTGGTGGAGGCGCCGACCAACCCGGACGTGGACTTCCGCTACCGCATCTTCAACTCCGACGGTTCGGAAGTGGAGCAGTGCGGCAACGGCGCGCGCTGCTTCGCGCGCTTCGTGGTGGACAAGCGCCTGACCGTGAAGCGGCAGATCCGCGTCGAGACCAAGGGCGGCATCATCGAACTCAACCTGCGTCCGGATGGCCAGGTCACCGTGGACATGGGCGCGCCGCGCCTGGTCCCCGAGCAGATCCCCTTCCAGGCCGACGCCGAGGCGCTCAGCTATACGGTGGACGTGGACGGCGAGCGGCATGAGCTGGCGGCCGTGTCCATGGGCAACCCGCACGCCGTGCTGCGCGTCGACAATGTCGACACGGCGCCGGTGCACAGCCTGGGGCCGAAGCTGGAGCACCACCCGCGCTTTCCCAAGCGGGTCAACGTCGGCTTCCTGCAGGTCATCGACCGCAAGCAGGCGCGCCTGCGCGTGTGGGAACGCGGCGCCGGCGAGACCCAGGCCTGTGGCACCGGCGCCTGCGCCGCCGCCGTGGCCGCCATCCGCCAGGGCTGGATGGACTCGCCGCTGCAGCTGGAGCTGCCAGGCGGCAAGCTGTCCATCGAGTGGGCAGGTCCGGGCCAGCCGGTTATGATGACCGGACCCGCCGTTCGCGTGTACGAAGGACAGGTTCGCCTATGAGTACGCAGGATCAGATGCCACTGGATGCCGAAGCCGTTGCCGCCTACCTGCGGCAGCACCCGGAATTCTTCGTCGACCATGAGGAGCTGATCCCCGAGCTGCGCATTCCGCATCAGCCCGGCGAGGCCGTGTCGCTGGTGGAGCGCCAGGTCAAGCTGCTGCGCGAGCGCAACATCGAGATGCGCCATCGCCTGTCGCAGCTGATGGACGTGGCCCGCGACAACGACCGCCTGTTCGACAAGACCCGCCGCCTGGTGCTCGACCTGCTCGACGCCGGCAGCCTGGAAGAAGTCATCGGCGCAGTGGAAGACAGCTTGCGCCATGAGTTCCAGGTGCCCTTCGTCAGCCTCATCCTGTTCAGCGAGACGCCGCTGGGCGTGGGCCGCTCGGTCAGTTCGGCCGAGGCCCACCAGGCCATCGGCGGCCTGCTCGGCGGCGGCAAGACCACCTGCGGCGTGCTGCGCCCGGCCGAACTGGAGTTTCTCTTCGGCGCGGACGAATGCACCCAGGTCGGCTCGGCCGCCGTGGTCAGCCTGACCCACCAGGGCCTGCATGGCGTGCTGGCCATCGGCAGCCCCGACCCACAGCACTACAAGAGCAGCCTCGGCACCCTGTTCCTCGGCTACGTCGCCGAGGTCCTGGCCCGCGTGCTGCCGCGCTTCGCCGCGCCGCTGCGCTCGGTGCGCTGAACCCCGGGCCGCGCGCGGCCTATCGTCGTCTGCCGGAGTCTTCATGCAGAGCAGCCTCGACGCCTTCCTCGAACACCTGCGCAGCGAGCGCCAGGTGTCCAGCCATACCCTGGACGGCTATCGCCGTGACCTGCAGAAAGTCCTCGTCCTGTGCGAGAAGCACGGCGTAGCCAGTTGGGATGCGCTGGATACCCGCGGCCTGCGCGCCATGGTCGCGCGCCTGCACGCCCAGGGGCAGTCCAGCCGTTCGCTGGCGCGCCTGCTCTCGGCCGTGCGCGGCCTCTACCAGTACCTCAATCGCGAAGGCGAGTGCCGGCATGACCCGGCGGCCGGCCTCTCCGCGCCGAAAGGCGAGCGCCGCCTGCCGCGCGCCCTGGATGCCGACCGTACGGCGCAGCTGCTGGATGGCGGCGTGGAGGATGATTTCATCGCTCGCCGCGACCAGGCCATGCTCGAACTCTTCTATTCCTCCGGCCTGCGCCTGTCGGAACTGGTCGGCCTGGATCTCGACGGCCTCGACCTGCCCGCTGGCCTGGTCCGGGTGCGCGGCAAGGGCAACAAGGCGCGCGAGCTGCCGATCGGGCGCAAGGCCCGCGAGGCCATGCAGGCCTGGCTGCCGCTGCGCGCCCTGAGCAACCCGCAGGATGGTGCGGTGTTCGTTGGCCGCCAGGGCAAGCGCCTGACCCCACGCGCCATTCAGTTGCGGGTGCGCCAGGCCGGCGTACGCGAGCTGGGCCAGCACCTGCACCCGCACATGCTGCGGCACTCCTTCGCCAGCCACATGCTGGAATCCAGCCAGGACCTGCGCGCCGTGCAGGAGCTGCTCGGCCATGCCGACATCGCCACCACGCAGATCTACACCCATCTGGACTTCCAGCACCTGGCCAAGGTCTACGACGGCGCCCACCCGCGCGCCAAACGCAAGAGCGAGACCCCATGAGCCTGCGCCTGATCACCTTCGACCTCGACGACACCCTGTGGGACGTGGCCCCGGTGATGCACGGCGCCGAGGCCGCCTTGCGTGACTGGCTGGCTGCCGAAGCACCGCGCCTGGGGCCAGTGCCCATCGAGCACCTGTGGGCCATTCGCGCACGCCTGCTGGGCACCGAGCCCATGCTCAAGCATCGCCTCAGCGAGCTGCGCCGGCGTATCCTGTTCCACGCACTGGAGGAGGCCGGCTATCCACAGGGCGAAGCGCAGGTGCTGGCCGAACAGGGCTTCCAGGTGTTTCTCGAGGCCCGCCACCGGGTCGAGTTCTTTCCCGACGTGCACCGTATCCTCGAACACCTGGCCGAGCGCTACATCCTCGGCGTGATCACCAACGGCAACGCCGAGGTGGCCCGCCTGGGCCTGGCCGACTACTTCCGCTTCGCCATCAGCGCCGAGCAGATGGGCATTGGCAAGCCTGATCCCAAGCCCTTCCACAACGCCCTGCAACGCGCCGGAGTGGAGGCGCCGCAGGCCGCCCATATCGGTGATCACCCCGGCGACGATATCGCCGGGGCCAAGGCCGCGGGCCTGCGCGCCATCTGGTTCAACCCGCAAGGCAAGGACTGGCAGGGCGAGGCCGCCCCCGACGCGCAGATCCGCCGCCTGGCCGAGCTGCCGGCGCTGCTGGCCGGCTGGAGCGCCGTGCGTTAGAGCCAATCATGAAAAAGCCCGCCGGATGGCGGGCTTTTTCATGGCGGCGACCGTCCTCAGATGGGGCGGCTGCCGTACTTGCTGTCTGGCTTCTTGGGCGGATCAGCCACCACGTTGGCCTCGATCTCCTGGACCTTGCCACCCCGCGAGAGGAACTCCTCCATGGCACGGGCCAGGGCGTCGCGCTCCTTCTGCTTGGCTTCTACACTGGGCAGTTCCTCGACTTCCTCAGCCGCCTTGGCCTTCTTGCTCGGTTTGCTGCCAGGCTCTACGGCATCGCTGCCATCGTCCTCGCCATCATCACCGGCATCAGCCGCTTCCAGCTCCTCGCCGTCATCCTCGTCGGCGCCTTCCAGGTCGTCCTGTTCCAGTTCTTCGTCGCTCATGTTCTACCTCATGACTTGCGCAAAGCAGGTTACTTATAGCCCAGTGGCACGCATTGCAAACATGCCACCGGAAAAAATTCTTCGGTCTTCAACGCCACTCGCCCTGCAGGGTCGCCAGTACCCGGCGTGAACCGCCATGATCGCGGTGCTCGCCGAGATAGATACCCTGCCAGGTGCCAAGTGCCAGACGCCCCTCGCTGACGGGCAGGCTCAGCTGACAACCGAGCAGGCTCGACTTGAAGTGCGCCGGCAGATCGTCCGGCCCCTCGTAGTCGTGCTCGTAGCCACCCTCACCCTGGGGCACAAGACGGTTGAAGAAGCGCTCGAAGTCACGTCGCACCGCACCATCGGCATTTTCGTTGATGGTCAGCGAGGCGGACGTGTGCTGCAGCCACAGGTGCAGCAGACCGATCCGGCACTGGGCCAGTTCAGGCAGCGCCGCGACCAGTTCGTCGGTCACCAGGTGAAACCCGCGCGCCCTTGCGCGCAGGCTGATCAGCCGTTGTTGCCACATGGCAGGCATCCGCAGCCTCCGATGGCGGCGCATTTTAGAGCCTGTCGCTGACCATTTCACCTGGCCCGTGGGGGAATTTTCCAGGTAAACATTGCCCAACAAAAAGGGCGCCGAAGCGCCCTGGTATTCACTTGCGGGTGAACTCCGGGTAGGCCTCCAGGCCACACTCGGCGATATCCACCCCCTCGTACTCGTCTTCCTCGCTCACGCGCAGGCCCATCAGCAGCTTGATCAGCCCCCACACCACCAGGCTGGCGACGAACACCCAGGCGAAGATGCAGGCGGCGCCGAGCATCTGCACGCTGAGGTTGGCGCTGGAGTTGGTCAGCGGCACGGCCAGCAGGCCCCAGATACCCGCCGCGCCATGCACCGAGATGGCGCCGACCGGATCATCGATGCGCAGCCGCTCCAGCATGAGGATGCTGAACACGACCAGCACACCGCCCACCGCACCGACCAGCACGGCCTGCACGGCACTCGGCGTGGCCGGCTCGGCGGTGATCGACACCAGGCCAGCCAGGGCACCGTTGAGGATCATGGTCAGGTCGGCCTTGCCGAACAGCAGACGCGCCACCACCAGAGCCGCCAGCAGGCCACCGGCGGCCGCCAGGTTGGTGTTGACGAACACCGCCGCCACCGCGTTGGCGTCGGCAATACCGCTGATCTTCAGTTGCGAGCCGCCATTGAAGCCGAACCAGCCGAGCCAGAGGATGAAGGTACCGAGGGTGGCCAGCGGCAGGTTGGCGCCGGGAATGGCGTTGATCTGTCCGCGGCTGCCGTACTTGCCCTTGCGCGCGCCGAGGAGGATGACACCGGCCAGCGCCGCCGAGGCGCCGGCCAGGTGCACGATGCCGGAGCCGGCGAAGTCCTTGAAGCCGAGCTGCTTGAGGAAGCCGCCGCCCCAGGTCCAGTAGCCCTCGATCGGGTAGATCAGGCCGCACATGACCAGGGCGAAGGCCAGGAAGGCCCACAGCTTCATGCGCTCGGCCACCGCGCCGGAGACGATCGACATGCAGGTGGCAACGAATACCACCTGGAAGAAGAAGTCGGCACGTTTGGAATAGGCCGGCGCCCCCTCACCACCCGCCGCGACCACATCCGTCGCATGCTCATTGCCGATCAGAAAGCCGAAGTTGGGCAGCACACCACCCTGGGCGCCGCCATACATCAGGTAGTAGCCCACCAGCAGGTACATCACACAGGCCAAGGCATAGAGGACGATGTTCTTGGTCAGGATCTCGGCGGTGTTCTTGGCCCTCACCAGGCCGGATTCGAGCATGGCGAAGCCAGCGGCCATCCACATCACCAGAGCGCCACAGACCAGCAGATAGAAGGTGTCCAGCGCATACTGCAAGGGAATCAGTGCGGTGCTTTCCATCTAGTACTCCGTTGTACCGTTGCACGGGTGCGCCGCCGTTGGCGCAGAAAGAACAACGCCCGGCGAACCGGGCGTTGGGCTAGACAGCGAGCGTTACAGGTTGTAGCCGCGCTCGTTGTGCTCGGAGAGGTCGAGACCAACGCTCTCGGACTCCTCACTGACACGCAGGCCCATGACCAGGTCCAGCACCTTGAGGATGATGTAGGTGACGATACCGGTGTAAACCACGGTGACCAGCACGCCGACGATCTGGATCCAGACCTGAGCGCCGATGTCTTCCACGGTGCCGAAGCCGCCCAGCACAGGTGCCGCGAACACACCGGTCAGGACCGCGCCGACGATACCGCCGATACCATGTACGCCGAAGGCGTCCAGGGAGTCGTCGTAACCCAGTTTGCGCTTCAGGCTAGTGGCGCAGAAGAAGCAGATCACGCCAGCGGCCAGACCGATCACCAGGGCGCCCATAGGGCCGGCGGTACCAGCAGCCGGGGTGATGGCGACCAGACCGGCAACCACACCGGAAGCGATACCCAGAGCACTCGGCTTACCGTGGGTAATCCACTCGGCGAACATCCAGCCCAGAGCGGCAGCGGCGGTGGCGATCTGAGTCACCAGCATGGCCATGCCCGCAGTGCCGTTGGCGGCGACGGCGGAACCGGCGTTGAAACCGAACCAGCCGACCCACAGCATGGCCGCGCCGATCAGGGTGTAACCCAGGTTGTGCGGCGCCATCGGCGTGGTCGGGAAGCCTTTGCGCTTGCCCAGAACCAGGCACGCTACCAGGCCGGCGATACCGGCGTTGATGTGCACCACGGTGCCACCGGCGAAGTCCAGGACGCCCTCATCCCACAGGAAGGCACCGTCGCCGGACCAGACCATGTGGCACATCGGGGCATAGACCAGGGTGAACCAGACGGCCATGAAGATCAGCATCGCGGAGAACTTCATGCGCTCGGCGAAGGCACCGACGATCAGCGCCGGGGTGATGATAGCGAAGGTCATCTGGAAGACGATGAACACGCTTTCCGGGATCGCATACACCAGGCTGTTGGTGTCGACGCCACTGAGGAAGGCTTTGTTCAGACCGCCGATGAAGGAGTTGAGGTTGGTGACACCCTTCTCCATGCCGGTGGTGTCGAACGCCAGGCTGTAGCCGTAGACCACCCAGAGAATGCTGATCAGGCCGGTGATGGCGAAGCACTGCATCATCACCGAGAGAACGTTCTTCGAACGCACCATGCCGCCGTAGAACAGCGCCAGGCCGGGAATGGTCATAAACAGAACGAACGCCGTCGCGACGATCATCCACGCGGTGTCACCGCTGTTCAGTACAGCCTCGTCAGCCATGGCGATGCCGGGGGTTACGAGGGACAAAAGGGCTCCAAGCCCTGCGAATTTACGCAGAGTCATGTGTTTTCTCCTGGGGCGTGTGGGGTTCTGAGGCTTAAACTGCGTCGGTGCCGGTTTCGCCGGTACGGATGCGGATGGCCTGTTCCAGATTGACGACGAAGATCTTGCCGTCACCGATCTTGCCGGTGTTGGCCGCCTTGGTAATCGCCTCGATGACCCGATCCAGCTGATCGTCGGCGATGGCCACGTCGATCTTCACCTTGGGCAGGAAATCGACCACATACTCCGCGCCGCGATACAGCTCGGTGTGGCCCTTCTGCCGACCAAAGCCTTTGACTTCGGTCACGGTGATGCCCTGCACGCCGATCTCCGACAGCGACTCGCGCACGTCGTCCAGCTTGAACGGCTTGATGATGGCAGTGACTAGCTTCATGAAACTCTCTCCCGTTTGGATGGACTCGCCCCAGGAAAACGAACCCGGCTCAAGTCTAAGCGCAGTGTCTGGCTTTTGAAACG
This sequence comes from Pseudomonas stagnisoli, assembly GCF_048595745.1. Lineage (NCBI taxonomy): Bacteria > Pseudomonadati > Pseudomonadota > Gammaproteobacteria > Pseudomonadales > Pseudomonadaceae > Pseudomonas > Pseudomonas stagnisoli. Next base: position 447,316 of record NZ_CP184361.1, on the reverse strand, counting down.
CATCGACCGCCGTGATCAACCGCCGTCCGATGCTCACCAACCGCATCCGGTGAGGCACTCCCCCGCCTCAGCCTGCGCACCGGTACTGCATCGGTGCACGCGTCACAGGGGGTTAAGCAGAAAGCTTGCCAGCTATGCCAAAAGGCCACTTTTTCATGCAGTTAGGCCGCCCCCAGGAAAATCGTGCGCAGCGACCGCACAGTCACCGCACAGCATTGGTGCATGATCGGCGCTAGCCATGAGCGAAAACCGTGCATCGCCCGCGCACGCCCTGAGCAGCGTCGCCTGCGTGCTACACTGCCGCGGTTCGTCATCGAAAAGAACCCCGCCATGCTGCCGCCCAAAGCCATTCTCGACACCCTCGCCAGCCACGCCTCGCGCCTGTTCAGCGGTGACAACCCGCTGCCGCGCAGTGAGATCGAAGCCCAGCTCAAGGCCCTGTTGCAGAGCGCCTTCGGCAAGCTGGACCTGGTCAGCCGCGAAGAATTCGACAGCCAGATGGCCGTGCTGGCGCGTACCCGTGCGCGCCTGGAAGCCCTGGAAGCCAAGCTGGCAGAGCTGGAAGCCAGGCAGAACCCACCCGCCGAATAAAACTCGGCGGGCATGTGATCAAGGAGTGATCCATGTCCCTCGCCATCGTCCACAGCCGTGCCCAGGTCGGCGTCGAAGCGCCGGCCGTCACCGTCGAGGCGCACCTGGCCAACGGTCTACCGGCCCTGACCCTGGTCGGCCTGCCGGAAACCGCGGTCAAGGAAAGCAAGGATCGGGTGCGCAGCGCGATCCAGAACGCCGGTTTCGATTTCCCGCCACGGCGTATCACCCTCAACCTGGCGCCTGCCGACCTGCCCAAGGACGGCGGGCGTTTCGACCTGGCCATCGCCCTCGGCGTGCTGGCCGCCAGCGAGCAGGTGCCAGCGGCCAGTTTGGCCGAACTGGAGTGCCTGGGTGAGCTGGCGCTGTCCGGCGAGCTGCGCCCGGTGCAGGGCGTGCTGCCCGCCGCCCTGGCCGCCCGCGCCGCCGGACGCACCCTGGTGGTGCCGCGGGCCAATGCCGAGGAAGCCAGCCTGGCCTCGGGCCTGAAGGTGCTGGCGGTCGACCATCTGCTGCAGATCGCCGCCCACCTCAACGGCCACACACCATTATCACCGTATCAGGCCAATGGTCTGCTGCGCCAGGAAGCGGCGTACCCCGACCTGGCCGACGTGCAGGGCCAGCTGGCGGCCAAGCGCGCCCTGCTGATCGCCGCCAGCGGTGGCCACAACCTGTTGCTCAGCGGACCTCCGGGCACCGGCAAGACCCTGCTGGCCAGCCGCCTGCCCGGTCTGCTGCCGCCGTTGTCCGAGGAGGAGGCGCTGGAGGTGGCGGCCATCCATTCGGTGGCCAGCCATGCGCCATTAACGGCCTGGCCGCGCCGACCGTTCCGCCAGCCTCATCACAGTGCCTCCGGGCCAGCGCTGGTCGGTGGCGGCAGTCGCCCGCAACCCGGCGAGATCAGCCTGGCCCATCACGGCATCCTGTTCCTCGACGAGCTTTCTCTTAGGAGAACATGCAAGAGGTGTAAAGAAAAAATAGTGGGACTCAGGCATTGCGGGGCCCTGAGCCCAGAGCCCTATCTCAGAATCGAGCGCAGGGCGAGGTAGACTGCAATCATTCGGCGATAGTCGTACTCGACCAGAGCGTCAATTTGCTAGCATTATGCCATTTCAATAGGGCCCTGCTGCGTTGGAGCAGGCTTGCTCTTGCGCTATTAGGAAGCCTCAGGGACGTAAGGTCAGATGAGATTCATTGATGTGTTTGCGGGATGCGGTGGGCTCTCGCTAGGCCTCCTAAAAGCAGGATGCCGTGGTGTTGCTGCAATCGAAAAAAACCCGATGGCCTTTGAAACGCTACGGCACAACCTTATAGATGGGAAGCGCTATAGATTTGAATGGCCAGACTGGCTTCCTAAAGAAGCTATGAGCTGTGAGCAGTTCATCAGCGACTATAAAACTCAAATATCTGAGCTGGCTGGCACTGTAGACCTGATGGTCGGGGGACCACCGTGTCAAGGCTTTTCAACAGCAGGGCGAAGAAACCCAGCCGACCCCCGCAACAAAATGGCCGAGCAGTATTTAGAGCTTGTTAAGATTGTTCGCCCTAACTACATAGTTATTGAGAACGTCAGCGGCTTCAACAGCAAGTTCAATGAAGAAAAGAAAACTTCTGCTGCGGATGAGAAATACATTAAAAAATCTTACGCAGAATATATTAGTGAAGAGCTCACAAGACTAGGATATAAAGTATCTCGGGGGAAAATAAACTGCGCCTCCTTTGGAGTGCCTCAGAACAGACACCGCTACCTTATCATTTGCTCAAAACAAGAGCTGAAAGAGAATCTCTTTGAAGAGCTAATTAAAAGCGCCGTACAGTTCAGACAGAGCAAGGGTTTAAATCCTGATCACCCTGTAACCGTGCATGACGCAATCGCAGATCTCGAAACTGACAGCAAACAACGTATCCCCAGCACCGATTCCCCGGCTAAGGGATTTTGGGAGATCGAATATAAGGCCCCAGATATTCTTTCCCCATATTTGAAAATTATGCGCGACGGATTCTCTGGCATACCAAATAGCCTGAGACTTCCAAACCATAAAGTAGAAACAATAGTACAGTTTATAAAATTCAGGCAGGCCTCCGAGCCAGGGAAATCTCTTTCAAAAAAATCTCGCGATGCGCTGGGACTAAAAAAACACGCAATTACGGTATTAGCCAGAAACTTCCCCTCCCCTACCATTACCACTCTCCCGGACGATATCATTCATTACAGTGAGCCGCGAATCCTCACCGCGAGAGAGACAGCAAGAATTCAGTCCTTCCCTGACTGGTTCGAGTTTACGGGGAAATACACAACAGGGGGTAAGGCTCGCAAGCTGGACTGTCCCCGCTATACACAGATCGGGAATGCTGTGCCCCCACTTCTATCAGAAGCAATCGGGCAAATGCTACTAGCTAGAAAAAAAGAAGAACAAACATACCTAGAGCAAGCTGCAGCAGCAAAGAGCTAAGCCATGGAAGATTTGAACTTTAAAATCAGCTCACACCTGAAGTCCGTGATTGGCCGAGATCTAATCACAGACGACTTTGTAGCAATATTTGAACTTGTCAAAAATTCCTTCGACGCCAACGCATCTAAAGTAGATATTTACTTTGGTGATGACCAAATAACAATAGTCGACAACGGCAAGGGCATGTCCGAATCGGACATAAAGAACAAATGGCTTTTTGTTGCGTACTCCGCGAAAAGTGATGGGACTGAAGACAGCCCGGCTGCTGATACCGACTATCGAGAGAATATACAACACCGTAGGTATGCAGGCAGCAAAGGTGTTGGACGGTTCTCATGTGACCGACTTGGAAGTAAATTATTCCTCCAAAGCAGGAAATCAAAGACCGGAGACGTTCAACAGCTCATAGTCAATTGGCTAAATTTTGAAGAATCCGCCAAAGAAAATTTCATTGACATCCCCGTGCAGTACGGGGTCGCTAAGAGCTTCCAATCGGACTCATCAATAGATCACCCTAATCACGGCACAATATTAGGAATAACCGATCTGCGGTCGTCTTGGCCCCGTGAGTCGATAAAGGAGCTCAAGGCCTCTCTCGCAAAATTAATAAATCCCTTTGGTGCTACCACTGAAGGATTTACGATAAACATTCATGCACCTGCAGAGCTTGAAAGAGATGAGGAGCTCCGCAAACGAGAGATCACAACTCCAAACGAAATAATCAACGGGCCAGTTGAAAATTTCATATTCCAGACGCTTCAAGATAAGACAACTTGGCTTCGGAGCTGGATTGCCCCAGATGAAAATCGCTTCTATACAGAGCTCATAGATCGCCAGAAATTAATCTATAGAATCTCAGAAGAGAATCCTTATCCCGAGCTGACCGACACAAACTTTGAGTGCAATATTTTCTATTTGAATCGCGCAGCAAAACTGACCTTTGCCAGAAACATGGGCATTAGCTCAGTTAAGTTCGGCTCAATCTTCCTTTTCAAGAATGGTTTCCGCTCATACCCTATCGGCGAGGAGAACGACGATACCTTTGGTATTGACCGCCGAAAACAACAGGGTTACGCGCGATATCTCGGTACCCGAGACGTTCTAGGTCGAATTGATGTCTACGGAGACGAAAAAAAATTCAAAGAGTCATCTAGCCGAGACAAAGGCCTTATTGAGTCCAAGGCATATCTAGAATTAGTTGATTCATTCTGGGATCGCTGTTTCTTGCGACTTGAGAACTATGTCGTGGGCGTTAGTTGGCGCCTAAAATATGACATGGACCTAGAGGATGCGTCCTTCTTAACCGGCGATGAAGCACGCTCGAAAGTTATTGAGGTTGTAGCAAAGCTTGCAAATACACCTACGGTAAAAGTTGAAAGCTACTCAGAAGATATTCTTACAGTTATAGACAACAAAGTGAAAGGCTTTGACAAAGCGATTCAAAGCCTTGAAAACCTGGCCATTAAGATTGGCAATACTGAACTTGCCAATAAAGCGAAGAGTGCGGCTCAAAACTACGAGGAAATGCGTCGCGCTGAAGCAGAAGCACTCACCTTCGCTGAGAACGAACAGAAGGCTCGGAAAGCCGCAGAAGCTGCATCGGTACAAAAAGACGCAGAACTCAGAATTGAGCGCCAGCGAAACCTCTTCCTATTGTCTCAAGGGTCTAGAGATAAAGATATTCTCGAAAATCTTCACCATCAAGTCATGATCTATGCAAGCAACGCCGTGCATTGCATCGAGAAGAATTTGATTTTAATAAACGGCGGAAGAACGCTCACTGCCGATGAAGTGAAAGCCGAGTTTGAGCAGCTACTACTTCTAAATCAACAGGTGATTGCGGCGTCTCGTTTTGCAACCACAGCGAATTTTATGCTCGAATCTAGCCAGATAGAGACTGACCTCGGCGGCTACATTTATGAATACATAACAAAGGTTTGCCCTATACACGAAGGCAACATAGATATCATTGCAGACAATAGGGTTAAGAACTTTAAGCTGAAGTTTAGCCCAATTGAAATATCTATAATCGTAGACAACCTAATCAATAACGCCTACAAAGCTGGCGCAGGCCATATAACTTTTTCCCTTTCACAAGAAGATGTTCACTCTATAAAAATTCTTGTGAATGACAATGGTGGCGGCGTACCGAGCGAGATCCAGCCACCGGAGCGTATTTTCGAGAAGGGTGTAACAACAACCTCAGGATCGGGTCTAGGCCTATATCACGTCAGACAACTTCTTGAGTCAATGCAGGGAAGCATTTCGCTGCACGATACCAATGAATATGGTAGTGAATTTCTAATACGGATATATAAGTAATGGATGCGTCATTTCGTGTTCTTTGGTTTGAGGACAATCCTAAATACGTCGGCGAAATAGCCGAGTCCGTTCAAGCTCGCATGCATAGCTACGGCATGAAGTTTGACGTCACCATGATCAATAATTTCGAAAACAGCAATATAGCAAAAATTTGTCGAGATCTACGGCAATCATGCTCCTACGACTTAATCATGGTGGACTATGACCTTGGAACTAGAGAGTTACAAGGTGATGAGCTCCTAAAAAAGCTACGCCGCTCAACCTCGATTAGCATGATCTTCTACAGCGCTAAAAATATAAGAGAGCTACGAGAGCTTCTTCTGGAAAAAGGTGTCGATGGCGTATTCTGCCTTGCTCGCGACATGCGATTGGCGGGGGAAATCTATAGCATTGTCGAATGCGCACTGGGCCGTGTGGTCCAAACAAACTATATGCGCGGAATAGTAGTTTCCTCCGTTAGTCACATGGACAGGCTCTTTACAGAAATAATTTTGCATGCTCTCAACGAACTAAAGCTCAAGGACGCAACTGCTGTACTTGCAGATATAAAGCAAAGATTTAATGTTTATCAGGATGAAGAGCGCGAGCAGATCGAGCGAATCAATGAAAAAACCCTAAGCCGATACATAGCCAAAGCCAACTTTCATGTAAAAACCAATCTTCTCATAGAGCTTCTAACTCTAGAAGGCAGCAATTTTTCTGCTAGCTTTCTCTCTAAAGTAGAAAGCTTTATAGATGAAGTTGGGAATAAGAGAAATAAATTCGCGCACACGCCCACCGAATATATTAATGGCGAACCCAAAATCAAAATTGATAATAAGATCCTAGAACATAAGCACATGAAGGAGATCCTTTGCACTATAAGAGAACACATAACAGCTGCGGAACAAGCAATTACTTATTACCGGGCCGTGCCACCGAAGGCATGACTATGGGGCTGTTGTGTCAGGGTGCCGCCACACCTAGCTAACCCCTCTGATGCATTCTGAGTGCGCTACCGACGTGTTGGTTGCGCAGGCTTGAGAGTTCTTCATCACCCCGCTTCCGACTAGAGCGGAGGCCCCTCAGGCTAGGATCGCGGTTGCCCTGGGAGCTCTTCATCACCACATTTGGTTTTTCGCGCGCGCGAAAATCCAAGGTCGCGCTTTCGCCTATTCTGATCCATGAATCAACCAACTCAGGGCAATCAAGTGACTAATGCCGATAAGTGGAAAGCGTTTGATTTAGCTGAATGGTCTCTAGACATACTGATATCTTGCTGTTCCGAGCAAATATACTGTGAAGAGAAGAAGAGCTTACCGAGCAGCGAGAAAATTAGGAGCTTAATGGAGAGGCGATCAGCTCTTGATACGGAGCGAGATGCGCTAAGCGTCGAAGATCAAGACAATATCTCTCGCGTTATCCAGACTTACACTAGTGAAGCCAAAAGCGCTATGGAGCATGCTAGAGCAAATGACGCGTCTCACTAGCGCTTCATTCCGATTAGCTTCGACCGGAATCCATCTAGCTGCTTCTCTAAATAGTCGATACGTAGCTGCTTCCGCTCAAGCAACTCTTGCATAGTTTCTTGCGTATTTGCCAGCTCATTCAAAAGGCCTTCGCAAGCAGCTGTTAAAGCATCAATAAGCTCAGTCTTTTTTCTAAGTTGTGATCGTAAGACATCGATCTTGAGACTGGTAGTCTTCTGGGGCTCGGCCTCATTGCCTTTCCTAATGGACTTTATCTTCTCTATCGCCTCCGGACATGTTTTATATATAGATACACGGCTAACGCCACTACGTTTAGCGAGCTCGACGACACTCACTGCCCGTCTATCTAGATCCTCTGAGGTCAACATTTTCTCTAACGATGCAAGTACTATCTCTCGTTTTGAGGTCATATTACTCTCCCTCGCGAGCGATGATATGGAGCACAGAAATTGCCTCTTGAAGTCGGGACTCCAAAATAAGCCTTGTCTGTTGTGCGACATTTGATGTTGCCAGAAGTTTAAGGCAGTCATCCTTATATCTAACCCACCAGTCCTTATGAACTTTAGTCGCGTGAAAATTCAGGCATCCGTAACATACCTCAGGCGATCTTAATGCCTGGTTTGGATGATCTTTACTCCCTCCGCATGCGCTCACCTTACTTTCGTAAAGGCACACTCCCCAGTTACAAGGAACTAAATTCACTCCCTTAGAAAGAAGCTGATTCACCTCACTCTTACGCTTTAACCTGCCCACAAATTCGGACAGTCTATCTTTACCAATCGCGTAATCGCCATTTTGATAAACATTCCCATCAAAACTATAGGCAATTTCTTTTACTGCAACTTCAACCTCTTTTCGAACCTCTGAGTCAACTAAGTTCTTGAAGTCGGAGTCAGGCCTCGCATACATAGTGTCAATAGTTAATACTGATGCGTGGGAATATTGAGTTGCGAGATCTTGCAGCGCTGTTCTGTCTCGCATACCTATGAACCTTGCTAAATGCTTTCTACCCATATGGCTATGCAAGTAGCCACTCCATCCCGTCTTTTCCTCCAGCCTTATGAATCTAGCAAAGGAATTTAATCTGTTATTAAACTGCCCTAAACTCAAGACTGAAGGAGATATTGGCTTCTCTTTCAGCGGCCATAGCCCATTCCCGCAGTACGCAACCCAGAGGCTTTCACTATTGTGCTTATGTCTGATAGGCCGCGATATCTGCTCCAAGATGCTGAACGCTGTAGCGGCAGCTGATGAGATCACCCAGGGCCTTTCGCTCTCACTCTCTGAGTATTCCGGATACCTCAATTTCGATCTGGGCGCATGGTAGTAGTCATATTTCGTTCCATTTGCATGAATGCGGGACCTCAACCCATTTACACATGCACGCCTAATCTCGCTCACACGCATTCCAACGGTGTAAGTTATAACAATGAAGCAGGCATCTTGAAGCCGCCGGATGAGTGCAGCTAAAGAAGGCGAGCAACTTAAATTGTATCCATCTAAAATCTCACGCAACTCTTCCGAACATGAAATATGCGCATCTTTTATTGCCTCGTTCCCAATCTTCGCTAACGGCCTACGGCCCTTAATCCCTTGTGCCCGAGCACTTTCAATGGCACTCACATAGCTCTCATACGCGGAGAGGCTGTCTTTCGTCGCTTCTTCGATAAGCTTCATTGCTGTGCTGAGCAGAAAAACACAGACTTTATCTGGCGGAGCTTCCCATTGCCTCCCCTCCCGGTATCCCTTTATAAGCTTTTTCCTGGTGTGTAAGGGAAAAGGGTCATGAGTTAGAGCAGAATTTAGATACTGTGAGAACCTGAACATATCTGATGCCACAGCCATGGCCTCATATACTGTCGCCGACGCACTATCGCGCTTTTCGTTATAGAGACTATCGATTATTTGCTGAATTTGACCACTAGAAACAAGTGCTAAATCCTCATACCCCAGTTCAGCCACTTTAAGGAGAATCCTTTTAGCGCAATTCGTCTTCAACTTTGCAGTGCTGGGGGAAATTTTCTTGAACTCTCCTTCGCCTCCACACAACCAGCACCAGGCCATTCTCTTTAGCGACTCGGCTAAGCTTGGAAAGTTCTCCAATCCAGTAGATAACCTATTCCAATCAAATTTAATGGGAGGATCGATATCAGAGATCTTCGAACTGAATAACCAAATATCTTTCACATAAGCTTCATCAGCGCCCATTGAATCGCTGAACAGATGCAATCCTGCTACTGTATTCTTCATACTTGCCTCATCAGTATAGAAGAGGTAGATCAGCCGTCCGCTCTAACAGAGCACTGGCCTTGGCTATTATATTCTTTGGGATTCTGGGAATAATTGAATTTCTAATCACATTCAACACAGGCAAATACGCCTCACTAAAGCGAACGGTCTCATCTGCATTAAGTACGCTTTGCCGTTCTCTTTCCTCTAAGAAAATTTTCGCTTTTATTATTCTTGCTACATAGTCAGGATCATCAAAGATTACGATTGCATTCTTGCATGTAGCACAGCTCAAATATGCCATGCATGGTTCTCCGATTTTCGACCCTTTGATGTAGCCTGCTTTAGGATCTATGCACTTCATTCCGAAAAGCGTGTCGTAATCTGAGCCCTCCGCCCTATCGCTTAATCTAGATATAATCTCGCCCTGGAACACATTGATCCTTTCGTACACCTTTTCGGAATTCAAATCCCTATTTAAATAGTGCTTTACAGTTTCTGAGTTTTTATGCTGAAGCAACTCAGACACATGGCTATTATTTTTGTATCTGTCTTTATGTAAGCCGGCCACCACCCTCCTAATGTCACTAAAAGTAAAGTAGCTGAGCTCATTTGTAACTCTGAAACGATCTAAACTATTATGAGCACTCTGGATCGAAATTCTTTTTGCTAATCGCCCCGAACGCGTAATAAATAGAAGATCCTTATCTGGTTCAGCTGCCATTCTACGAATAGACTCAGTCATCCGACGCACCAGCCCTACCAAACTAGGTACAGAGTATTTCCCGTCTACAGGAAAAGACATTGATTGCTCGTTCGCAGCCCTACCCTTTATCCAACTTAAATTTGCCAGCCGCTTATCTAGAGGATGCTCCTCCAAGCAATTTAAACTTATTTCCATGATAGATATTGGGTTCCCTGCCGTCTCGATTAGCAGCAACAGATACACCGGAATGAATGAGGCCATTGTCATTTCACGATACTCTGCAAACCGCCTCAGCCCTACAGTACCTAGACCTCCTTTGTTCACCTTGCCGAAATCTTTCTGAGACCAAATATCCAAGACCTCATATTCTATTAACTTCTGCAGAGTCTTTATGTCTCTAGCTGAAAGAGTATGATCTTCAAATGGCTCTCCTACTCTAATTGCCTCTGCTATAGCCATTCGATGCATAATCACATCGACCTCCCTCTTGCAAATAGCGGCAATCCGTCTCAACTCTTCCTGAGTTAAGTCATTATCCCTCACATTTCTGATTTCTCTTGGGAACCTTCCATCGATTATTATTTGAGCATTCCATAGTTCATGGGAACCAAACTCGGAAAGCCACCGCACCATACTCCTTATGAAGTTAAAGTGCGCACCATTAGTTTTTCGCAGTCTGGATGAGCTTTCTAAATATGCATGGAACTGCGCAAGAATCGATTTCTTGGTCACATCGACCCCTGAGCTCAATGCATCCATAAACTTCACTACTGATCGCCACGCCTGCCTTCTACTTCTCGCCGCATAATGCCCCGTAAGCGCTAGAAAGGCGGACTTGATATCTAGCAAAACTAGTTCATCAATGTCGCTTCTAAATATTGTGTAATTATCGCGTCTACCCCTTGATGAATCATGAAAGGAAGCCACAAATTTATCGTCTGTCATTTGATAGCCCCACACATTTCATCTAAAAGCTGGAGCACATCAAATCTATGAGTAGCGATTCTCTCTAAATATATCTCTGTGGTTTGTGAGCTTGCATGCCCTAAAAGCCCTTGAATTATCTTTATGCCATCAACACCCAACGATTGGCCTTTCAGCTGCTCAAGGCGGTGACTGACAGCGGTAGCGAAAGTAGTTCTAGCCTGATGCGGATTTGCTTTCACCTTTGCCCTAGCAGCAGCTCTCTTGAAAGCTCTGTAGTATGAAGATTGCGCAACAGCCTTCCCGTTTCGACCTATAAACAAGAACGGGGAATCTGTAGTAACCGTCGATCCCTGCCCCTTGGGAATAGATAGCAGCCGCTCAATTCTTATATAGTCACTTGTCTCTCTAACAAGATCTTCTGGGACATACACATCGATAATCTTCCCCCCCTTTACAGGCACCTCAAGAAATCTCTGTCCGATAAAATTATCTTTCTCTATAGAGAGTATGCTGCTAGTTCTAAGCCCAGTGCATAGAGCCCATCTAAAAATCAGCTTATGCACGCCACTTAAGTTACTCAGGATAGCCGCACACTCGTCGCCGGATAGCGCTCTAGGTCTTTTTTGCTTCCCTCTAACTCGAATGGACTTAAATTTATCCAGCTGCTTCAGCTTGCTTGAAATGTAGCTATCAGAAACCTGCCCAGAACGACTCCAACTGTATCGATAAAACTCTGCAACGACTGTAACTCGAAGATTTATCGTTGCCGGACTTAACGTGCGCCCCCTGTCTAGACCAGATTTTTCTATCATGTACTGCCTGTACATAAATAAATTCCTGATGCTCGTCTCTCTCCAGCCAATACCCACCATATCAAGATAGACAAACCAGCTCTTCAGGCTTTCTGCATATGTTTTTATCGTCCTTGTTGGCCTTACAGATTTGGCCATCTGGCTTTTTTCTCTTAGAAACATATAAGCCGTATAATTTATTGACCCATCGCTCATTAAAATTATTGGCAACCTAAAGTGGGCATAGCTGTATTGCGGAGGGAAAAGCGAAAGCAGTCCGTGCTTTTTCAAAACACAGTTAATTCGTGTTTGGTCATTCTCTTTCGGCCACAGAACGTCCATATAAGCCTCCCTTAACATGTATCAAGGTAGACTAATGCCCGAGTTCGACCGCAAGGTCCTCGAGGTCCTTCGCGAGCCTCTGGAGTCCGGCCATATCGTGATCGCCCGGGCCCGCGACAAGGTGCGCTTCCCGGCACGCTTCCAGCTGGTGGCGGCTTTTGTGAGCAAATACTCAGGTCAGGGAGATAGAAAACACAGCTATCTCCCAACCCCACCTCCTCTCACTCAGAATCGACAGGTGAACCAAGCTCTTAACGGAGTAGTTTGCCCCAGTCACGCCGGACCAGCGCTTGGCAGCCAGCATGCGAACCTCCGAAGCAACGCTGCGAAACAATCTTCAGGCTGTCCACCGTAGAATAGGTGATGGCCTCACCGTCTTGATCAAGCAAAACACCACCAGCTCCGATCAATAGTGCATGACCAGCCACCACGTCATGAGCAGATACGGGGAAGATTGACACTCCAACATCGCCATCCCCGGCTGCTACGCGAGCAAGTCTGTAGGCGATGCTTGGCATAGCGACAAAATGACCGGGCGAACATAGCTCCGCGTTAACAGCTGGCTTTGACACTGCAGCTGCGCTCACCATCACCGCACTCTGTTCAGACCATTCTCGCTGGGTCAGCTGCGTATTAACCGGTAGTCCATTTCGCTGAACAGAGAACATCCCCTTCGCCCAGGCAATGCAGTCACAAGGCCGATTTTCAAGCACCGGAGCATATACGACGCCCAGAATTGGTTGCGAATCTTGGAGCAGGCCAACTGAAATAGCTGACCCTTTAAGCCCCTTTAGAAAGTCCGTAGTGCCATCGTTTGGGTCAACCACCCAGCAATACTCGTGGCCTGTTAGGTTGAATCCAGTCTCCTCTCCCCAAAAATCGCAGCTCAGAAGTGCTAGGAGCTCCGGGCGCAGTTGCGATTCAATTTCAAGGTCAATGTCGGCCTTGTCGCCAGAGCCACGTGGCCCCTCAGGCCGCTCCCATTCAGCGACCAGAAGTCTGCCCGCCTTTTCGGTTATTCGAACAACCTCGTTGAGAAGAAGCGTGTAGTCCAAGATCAATCAACTCCGCAGATCAGCGATGCACTAAGAGTCCTAGTTCAGTCATCCAAAAATCAGCCTCTTTGAATCGCTCCACTTTAGTAGAAAAACTTCAGGGGTTGCTTGTGGCCGATAGCGACCGCCCCCTGCCTCATAAAGCCCTCAAAGCTTAGCGCTCATAATTGAGCCGGCTTATTCTAGCAAGGTGAACATCTTGTACAGGTCGGTTTCTATCCTAGCGCGAGGCGAGTATTTGTCTCGCCTGAGCATGTCTGCGAAGTGCTTTTCACAAATCACAACATCGCAGTAACAACTGGCGACACCGACTCCAGCCCAGTCTTCAAGATCGCTTGGCTTTGCCTTATACATCTTGTTCTTGATGACCTGCCGATGAAGGTGCATATCAAGCTGTCTTGTCGGCATAGCAGCAAGGATTTTCTTGTAATCGTCGGCGGTTAGATTTTCAAATTCAGCCTGACTGATCTTGTGTGAATTCAATATCTCAATCAGCGGATCTTTGATATCAATTATGGCCATCGCATGAAGCCAGTTGTCCAGCATTCCCTTCTCTAGTAATCCACTCTTCTCATGCAGAGAGTTTAAGTGGGAAAGGAAAACCCCCCTCTGCCCTGTCTGAGGGTGCTTAATCGGCTCTACGCCTAAACCAGGCAAGCCAGTGAAAATAGCTTTCTCGAATAGCTCATCGAGCACCTCGGGCAGCAAGTAGTCAAAGTGCTTGCCAAACGCATGAACAATACCCTTTCCAATAAGATTGATCTGCCTAGGCTTTATCTTGGGGAAGACCGTGCTGAGTCCAATCTCTAGTTCTCGACGGACAATATCTCGATACGAAACTAGAGTTTTCCCTTGTGATAAATCCCACATAACCTCGCCCAAGCGCTCGCGTCTTCCTGGATTCGAAATGGAGGCGAATTCGAGGTAATGGATTGCAGAGAGGGGCAGAATAAGCCCGCTCTGAACGGCAGCGCGAACCTCTTTGATAAACGATTGCGCCCCAGGGGATGAGTTTTTCCCATGGATGATCTTGGCGAGTTCAATCCATTTGTTCTGATCTAGATAAACGATCATTGATTAGGCTGCCTAGGCTCGTGCTGAATAGTAGAAGCCGAGCACTGTGCCGATTAATGTGCCAGAGAAGGCCAGTATTTCGCTGAAGTAATTGCTGTTGGTGACTGCGGCAAAGAGCAAGAACAGAATCAGCAGAAACACCACTAGAAAGCCAAGAAGCGCCGGGATGCGTTTATTGATTCTTTCGGTCTTGGCTTCAGCTAAGCCTATACCTCCGCAAATAGAGCACGGTAGGCCTACAAAATCCTTACCTTTCAGCTCGCTATTCTTGATGCAGATGGCGCAGGAGTTTTGGCCGATTCCATTCTTGCATGTACCAACCCCCGCGCAGTGCGCACATGGGTAAAGGTTTGCTTTGATGTCGTGCATAGTCCCTCTGCAACGGTGAGGGTTGGCGGCAAGCGCGTGTAATCGTTCGGGTTTGCTGGGCTGGGCATGCAATTGCCCTTACAGCTCCATAACCTATTCCCCGATCCATCTCATCAACTGCCTGGGGCCTGATGTGATCGCTAAGTCATGGGGGCTACTCCGGAGGTTCAGCTTTGAGCTTGAACGGATAATCTGCCTTTTTATTTCTGACGAAGCAGACGGGGGGGGGTCAATAGAGCGCCATGTCTGCAACGGTCAAGGAGTTGGAATCTATGGGGTTTGGGTTATTGATGAAGTGCATCACCAGAGCGTGTGCCGCCTGGTCTCGGTCCTGCTTGCGAGCGAGGATTCCTGATATCTGAGATCGATGTGCGGGATGCGTCAGTTGAACGGCCACGCTCCAATATGGCCCAAATCCCCATTCCTTGAATACCGACCTCGCAATCTCTGCGCAGAGTTCAGGTGAAGATATAACGTACCGCTGAAGGCCTTTGGAAATAGCCTTGATTTGGTAAGGGCACTGCGCGAGCTCAGAGTGTAGAGCCATCAATCTCTCCTTAATCAGGATTGCCTAGCTGCAATTAAGAGTTGCCAGTCCCTAAAGGTCAATGATTTCCTCCCGTCGCCTGAGGCCGTAAATGAGGCACTCCTGCCAGCTCAAGGTCTGACAGGGTTGTAGGACAGTCAACGACTCTGATTCGGGAGTAGGCAAAGTAGTCTCGCTTGGCACGCGAAGCGGTGGGGTCTTGGAGCCCGGCTCACGCAGTGCGATCAAGTACGGCAACGCCTTCATCGCCTCATGTTCGCCGAACGTAGAGTTGTCCCAAGTTACCGGAATCCTCTGTGGCGGGTGCCCAGCCAGGACTGCGTCCACGACCACCTCGAAGCGAGCATAGTCGCTCAGAATTCTCTTACTCCTCGACTTACTTCTCCAGGAATTCGATCTCTTGTCTGTGGACTGGACGATCTCGTAGTTCTTGGTTCTGCCGACAATTACCACGCTCGCACATTGGATGTCGCCGAGCTCAAGGGCAACTCGTGACTTGCAGGTGCTTGCAGGTGGGGCCACGAATAGGACTGCAGGATTCACCACCATAGCTATTGCCTCTCCTCGCCCAGCTAAGCGCCTTCTTCCCTGGATACCTCCGCTCAGCACTGGCCGCATATCCATCTCCGCCTCAATGCCTCACGTAGCTCTTCTTGCCCGACAGCGTTAAGCAGTAAACGCCACCACTTAGGCCCGTACAAAAGGTACTGGTGTCACACGCAAACTCACTGTCGTTCTGGATGAGCTGCTGTGGAGCAGCAGTTAAAACACGTCCTGTTCCCATCTAGGCCGAATAGCCCTTCTTCGATCCGCTGATCGAGCCGTCGTTGCACAGGAAGAGATCGCCATCGCAGCCAGCGATGCCCCCCTTCCCTCCAGAACAGGGTGTGTTGGCCGCAATAGCCTCCAGCGCCGAGATGCCAAGCGCTGCTCAGATGACGAAGCACAGGCTGAGAGATACTTTTCGTAGCAGTTTGGGAGAGCTTTTCATTCTGGCCTACAAAGGGTCGCCAACTAAAACCGCCCGGCCTTTATCACCCTCGCACCCAGTGGGTGGAGACCAACTTAGAGCAGCAGATTTATCAGGCATGTGGATGACTAGGCGACGCTCCAAGCACTCCCCCATTGCGCGCTCCGCTAAGGCCTCAAGCTTGGTCGTATCCCAGCTGCTGACCTTGTAGCTGAACACCTGCGCCTCAAGGTCTTCGCCCTCGGTGTGATGCAAGATCGTGGCAACCGCTTCCTGACAGGTGTTGGATGTGCGGTTGCAGCGAATTTCGATCGCATTTGTTCCTGGTGTTTGGTATCCCTCGATGGTCTTCCAGCCGCCCCAAACTATGAGCTCGTTCTGCTCGACCTTAATCATAAGCGGAGGAATAGTGGTGCTCTCGAGAGGAGCAGGCTTCGTGAGCCAGAGCACGATGTAGGTCGCGCATAGAGCCGAAGCAAGTGCGATCAGCAGCAGTTTGAGGTGGCGCATATAGAGTCCGTTCTGGTGGCAGCCGTCCTGGCCGATCTAAACACTAGAGCATCTTAAAGAAATGAGCGAGCCGGAGGGTCGCTTCCGACCACAATGCCGCCCCACCGTACAAAACAGACCTGCCTGAGACGAAGCTGCCACACTGCACCTACTACGTCAGGGCGAATCTATGAAAACTACATCTGAGCGCTGGCGAATTGTATGCCAAGCCCCGGAGGTGACTGCGGAGACGTCATCGTCGAGCTTCCATCCGAGTTACTTGAGCAGCTCGGGTAGGGTCTGGATGATGAACTTTCTGTTGAGGCGGGAGAGGAAACATTAGCCTGAAACTCAAGCAACGAGCCGATGGCGCCTCGACATAGCAATCCAAACAATGTCTGATTGTGGTTAGCCGCTTCGCATCAAGAACGGCTGAATCGCCAATTTAGGCCATTCGTTCTATGAGTGCAAATCATTGAGGCTTTGAGTAGATATATCCTTCTTACGCACAAGAGACATTGGAATCCTCAGGGCAGAGAAAAGCGACCTTGCCTCCATGCCCCCAGACGCGTCCAACGAAAAGGTTGCGCTGACGTCCACGACAAGGCGACAGCGAATAAAATTTCGATTCCTTGTGTGCGTGGAAAGCCGAGGGATCCAAACTCTAGAAAACTAGTCCGTGAGATAGCTTTCATCCATTTCGGGATCAACTACAAATCGATCGGTTCTAATGTACAGCAGGCCAACTTCTCTTGGCATCGAGTCTAATCTATCGAGACTTCTATTCACCCGAACACATTGTTCTGCATTGACATAGAACCGATGGTCATTGAGCCAGTTTCGAGAATCATGGTAATTATCGAGTGTCGCCCCTTCAAGTGAGGTGACATGCTGTTCGATCTTAGAGCGACTTACCAAGCGTCGAATTCGAGGGATTATATCGACTGTACGATCATCAGAAACAACAATCGCTAGCCTACGTGCTTCGCTTGTTTGTACGTAGCGTATCCCTGAATTGTATCGAGATCCCCGCGAAGGGGTACATTGATCGGTGGCCTCCCCATCAAGAATTATCCCGACAGCGTGACATACCCCATCGGGCGCGAGAAGTATGGTTCCGTCGATACAGCTGAAACTCCGAAGCAACGACTCCGTCAACCGGGTTGGTTCGATGCGTGTTCCTTGCTTTCCAAGTCGGGATGCCTCACTTAGCGCATCCTCCGCAACAACAACCATGCTGCCGTGTTGTTGACTCATCTGGAATAGTAGCAGACTCCAGAGATGCAATCCGTCTTTCGGCGAGGCTCTTGGGAAGAGCCGTGCATAGTTGGCCAGAAAAGCAACTTTTTCAAAGGGTTCTTGTGGGAGTTTTGGCACTCCGTAATGGCTGCGGATCAGCACCTGATCACCGCACCGCAACTCCCAGTGGTAGTGATCGAGGAAGGTGGCCGTAAATGCATCTTGCGCAGCGTAGGCGTCGTGAGAATCCTTTAGTTTGCCAAGGCCATATATATGACGACTGTCTGCGACGATTCCCATTCCAGTGGAGGCCATCTGCAGGACTTTTCGGACCCAGCGCGGCTCATGAAGCGGCACAGGCTCGGAAAACCTGGCGAGAAATTCGACGCACTCGCTCTCGGGATTGACCAAGATGAGGTTACCGACACTTTTTGTACCCTCGTACATCAGCGAGGCAACAAGATTGAGCGCATCAAATAGATCGTTATAAAAGTAATTTCGCCCGATCGAAAGCCCGGGCGTATGCAGAAAGTTACGCGCCCCAACGCGAATAACCTCCTGGGCGCTTCTCACACTGCCATGCGTGAAGCGGCCGGGGTCCGGATTCTGCAACTCTTTCGTCGCTTCGTGAAGGACAGCGAACAAGGCCGCGTGGATCAGGCTGCGATATCCGTATCCCTGACGCCGTCCGTCAACGGGCCTGTCAGGTAAGGGAGGAAATTGCGAGAAGGTGCTATTAGGAATCTGTATGACGGTTGTAACGTAGTATTCGTCGATCCGCCGGACCTCGCCACATAGCGAAGTCACATCGTGCTCAGTGTCGAATACCTTAAGTGCATTGCGTACCGACGTTCGCACAGAGTCGCGACGCATCCATTCCGGCTTGTCGTGCATGCTTGCGTCGTCGCTGTAAAACATGCTCTGAAGGTCATGGTCCTTATAGGTGGACTCCACGGAATCGAGCAGGTTGTCGAATAGCGCCAGAGGCCACTTTCCATCCTCCGGCTCCACACACACCGGATTCGGACTTGTGCTTGTAGGCTTGCGAGCTCCGACAAGAAGCACCTCAGCCTCCGCTGGCGCCCCTAGGTGCTTCAGTACCTCGTGTACAAGCGACCGAATATGGATTCGATAGCTGACCTGATATCCCCACATGAAAAGGGTGATGCAGCGACCGGCCATTGCGACTCCTGAGCTCTAAACGGTGCCACTCTTGCGGCAGATTTATTAATGGTGCTTCGCTTCACTAGACACCCTAGCACTTAATAGCAGCGCTGAAACACGAAGCGGCGTCTCCGGATTCAATCTTCGACTAGTCGCGCCAAGGCTTGGATCAAGCGTTAATGCGGCAGCCTGATTATAGGGCTGAGAAACGGCCTGAGCGCAGAAGATCATTAGCGACGTTTCAGCCCTTTCTTTTGCCAGTATCAACCTAAGCTGGAGGCATGTAATATCTCAAAGCCACCACCATCACTCCTCAGGCCAAGGAAGAGCGCTCCGAGATGACACAAGAAAAGGATGAGTCCAGTTCTCAACCACTGCTTCGTTTACTGACCCTAGATGGTGGTGGGGCCAAAGGCTTCTACACTCTGGGTGTCCTCAAAGAGATTGAGGCCATGGTTGGTGGACCGCTTCACAAGAAGTTCGATCTGGTGTTTGGCACGAGTACAGGTGCCATAATTGCGGCTCTGATCGCCCTCGGTCATAGCATTGACACCATCTTAGATTTATATCGAGAACATGTACCGACCGTGATGTTGAACAAGTCGGCTTCGGCCAGATCTGCGGCATTAAAGCGGCTAGCCGAAGAGATTTTCGGGGAAGCAACATTCAGCGACGTGAAAACAGGACTCGGAGTCGTTGCCGCCAAGTGGATGACCGAGCGCCCTATGATCTTTAAGGGCTCTGTTTCCCAGGCGCATGGCCGGATGAGCACATTTACTCCCGGTTTCGGTGTATGCATCGCGGATGCAGTCAAAGCATCCTGCTCCGCCTACCCGTTCTTTGAGCGCACAACAGTTCGAACATCAAGCGGAGAAGACGTCGAGCTAATTGATGGAGGTTACTGCGCGAACAATCCAACACTGTACGCACTCGCCGATGCCATTGAAGCTCTTAAGCATAATAGGAGTGACATTCGTCTTGTGAGTGTTGGAGTGGGTATCTACCCAGACCCCAAGCCGGGGCTTCTGATGCGGCTGGCAAAGAAATACCTCATCAGTGTGCAGTTACTGCAAAAGACCCTGGAAATCAATACTCAGTCAATGGATCAGTTACGCCAAGTCCTTTTCCATGACGTACCAACCATCCGGATTAGTGACTCATACGTCACCCCGGAAATGGCCACTGACTTGCTAGAGCACGATCTTAAGAAGCTAGGGCTTTTGTTCCAACGTGGTCGCGAATCATTTGCCTCGCGAGAACAGCAACTTCGTGAGTATTTGATCTAGGAGGGAGGTACGGATGCCTATACCTGAGTCTCAGCTCGAAACGTGGTCACACCAAGGCTCTATTGAACAGTCCAGCAGGACCTACAACTCGATAAAAAAAGTGCTGGAAGCCCCTGCCACACCGTATGCCGACAAGAGTTTCACAGTTTTTCTCCAAGGCTCCTATGGCAACAATACAAATATCTACGCTGAGAGCGACGTGGATATCGTCATTCGACTAGACGACTGCGTCTACAACGACCTTGATGATTTGACTAGTGAGGAGAAAGAGGCACACGCGCGCGCCTTCGAGTCTGCGACCTATGTGTATGCTGATTTCAAGCGCGACATTCTGTCTGCTTTGGAAGCGCAGTATAGACAGGCGATCCATGTAGGTGAGAAAGCCATCGCCATCGATGCTTCCAGTACGCGCCGAAAGGCCGATGTAATTGCGACTACTGCTTTCAGGCGATATTCAAAATTTCGCTCGGCAAGCGACTCCGCGTACGTTGAGGGAATCTGCTTATTCAGCAAGAAAGGCGAGCTAATAGCGAACTACCCAAAGCAACACTCAGCAAACCTTACGACCAAAAACCAAGGCACGTCTGGGTGGCTAAAGCCTATGGCTCGTGTGTTTAAGAACATGCGCAGTAAAATGGCGGAGAATGGCTTGATCGAGGCCGGCAGTGCCCCGTCGTACTACCTCGAAGGCTTGCTCTACAACGTACCGACCATCTATTTCACCACAAGCTACCAAGATTGCATGGTGAATATTTTGAACTGGTATCGCCAGGAGGCGGATAAGGCAGAGCTTGTCTGTGCCAACGAGCAGTACTACTTGCTGCGCGACGGCTCTCACACATGTTGGACGCAGACTAAGTGTGATGCCTTCATTGAGGCTGCAGTCAAGCTTTGGAACGATTGGTGACGCTGATGCAAACGAGCCCGGCGTCTTTGCACTGACATTCATTGCAGGTTTTAACGTCGATAAATTTTTCGTCAAAATCGAAGAGGTGATTGCCAGCTCCGATTGGTCGGTAGCGGTCGTCCGCTAGAAGCAGCTATTGGCCGAGAGGCGCCTGCCGCGACAGGCGGGAACCGGCCAGAGGAAGACGTTGAGATCTGCCATCGGAAATCGATGCTCCATAATGACGTCATGACTGAAATATTCCGGCGTCCCCAATTGGCCCAAGAGATGGCCAGGCAGCTTCTGAAGCCTTCGGCACTTGATCTTGGGCTGCGGTCCGGGATGTTCATGTTTGGGCCTCACCGAAGCGGAAAAACCACTTTCCTGATACAGGATCTAGTTCCCGCGCTGGAGGAAGGTGGAGCGCTGGTGATTTACGTCAATCTCTGCTGCTCCCCTCAGCGCAGCTCTAAAGACATGGTTCTAGATGCTATTCGAGAAGCCTTGAGCAATAGGGGGAGCGAAGCTCCCGGAGCCAAGCTCGACATTGGGCTCAAAAATCTGGGGATAGCAGGAGGGGCAACGATTGCGGAAGTGCTCAAGTCACAGGTCGATCAAGCGAAAACCGATCTCGTTCTGATTATCGACGAAGTGCAGGAGGCGGCATCCACTCTGGAGGGGCAACAGATGTTGTTAGCCTTGAAGGCGGCCCGCGATGCCATAAACACTCGATTGGTGACACCGGGACATTTCTTACTCATAGGTGTCTGTTCCAACCAAGCCGCAAGTATCGAGATGACCACTGCTGAAAACCAAGCATTTGCCGGCGCAGCCAACATGCCCTATCCCTTTCTGGAAAGGGATTATGTGGAGTTCTTGCTAGAGCGACTACAGCAAGAAGGTCACTGCAACCTACCTACGGTGGAAATCGCAGAGCAGCTGTTCAGAGCCGCAAACAGCAACCCTGATGAGCTAACCCGCGCCCTAGTGCAGCTCCAAAGATCCGTCACAACGGGCAGTAGCTCGGACGACCTATGAATCGGGAAAGGCCGCTGTCGGCCAAAAGCTGCCGGTCGAGAGCCTACGAGAACGGGGGTGGTTCACCCACGTCAATCGAAGCTACCGAAATGAATTTGCTCCGTTCACTAGGCCTTTAACTTCCAGTTGCCCATTGATGGCGCAGTGTTAGTTCCTGTACTTATCCCCCTTTAACGATACGGAGCATCGATATGGCCATTTACGAGGAAGTATTAGTGTGGGCGGATAGGCTGCCGCCGTGGCGTCAAGACGCCCTACGTCGCTTATGCGTTCAGGGCGGCTGGATCGAGGAGGATCTTGGAGAAATTCTTGATCTCGCCAAGCAGCATCATGGAATTGCCAGTGAATTTGAACCTGCGCTACAGCCAATCAGGTTCGCAGCAGAACATTTTCCCGCAGAAGCAAATCAGGACCAGGTCGTTGCTCTCAAATCCCTGCATACGTTGATCAATGTGGGAAAAATCCCGAGAGACCAAGCTTTGGAGTTTCAAGTCCTAGGCCTGACCATCGTGTACGGGGGCAATGGCACAGGAAAGTCCGGTTATGCGCGAGTGTTGAAGCAGGCATGCAGGGCTAGGAGCCCGGGAACCGTTTACGCCAATGCCTATGCAGCGGACTATCAGCAACTAACCCCGAGCGCCACTATCGATTTCGAGTTGAACGGCGCCCCAGAGCAGACAATCTGGCGTGCTCAACGCGACCATGTTTCGCGACCCGAACTCAGGGGCATCTCCGTCTTCGATGGCGACTGCGCACGCCACTATCTTCAGTCGAGAGAGACCGCCACCTTTCAGTCGTCCGCTCTGACCTATCTCCAGCAACTGGCCAATGGTCTAAATCAGGCCCTGCGTCCACGGCTTCAGGCAGAGATCGCAGCTCTCGCCACAGACGTTACGCCGTTCAATGTCATTCCCGCCGATACCGAGGCCGGCCGGACAGTGCACCCGATTGGTCCAACTACTGATCTGACACGGGCACGCGCATTAGCCACGCTCAATTTGGATGAGCAAGCAGAGCTCGCGCGACTACCGCAGGAGATTAGCGAGGCAGACCCCACTGCCAAGGCAGCAAACCTCGACAACGCTGCAACGAGGGTTGATGAGCTAGCCAACAACATCACTGCGGCAGCCGACATTGTGTCTGATGATGCGCTGGATGCCAGGCAGTCGTCGTATCGAAATCTGGTAGAAGCAGAAGCTGCGGAGCGCGCCGCCTCTGAATTGCTTCAGGCGGAAGATGCCACGAAGTTGCTCGCCGGAACTGGACAAGGCCCTTGGGCGTCACTGTTCAACGCCGCTCGCGAGTATTCGACCAGCACGGCATATCCTGGGCAAACCTTTCCGGTTACCGGTGAAGGATCTGTCTGCGTGCTTTGTCAGCAGGATCTGACGCCGGAAGCGAAGGATCGCCTGGAGCGGTTTGATCGCTATATTCGGGACAAGGCGGCAGAAGCTGCCCAAGTTGCGCGTAATGCTTGGCAGCAGATCTTACGCAGTGTCGACCAGGCGAACGTTGCCTTTGCTGCTCCTCCGAACATGTTGGAGAGCTTAGCCGCGCGTGTAGCAACGCTGCCGGACGAGATTCGATGCTTCCAGGAAGACCTAACCACTCGACTTCAGTGGCTCAGAGCTGCCGCTCTCAGCGGTGAATGGCAGGATCGCCCAACGTATCGTGGTGCAAACCCAACGGCTTCACTCCACCAAATCGCCGATGTCCTCCGTGCAGAAGCAGCTCGATTGCGCGCCAACCTTGATGCTGCGGCCTTAGCGGCTAAGAGGCTGCGCCTGAAGGAACTGGAGGCACGACGGATACTTTCCGAACATATCGAAGCCATCGCAAGAGTGAGTGAGAACCTCGCTCACAAGGCAAAGCTCCAGCGCTGCCAGGATGATATCGGCAACACGCGCGCTATCAGCATGCTCGCGGGCCAGTTGGCCAAAACATACGTCAGTGAGGCGTTGGCTGGAACGATGAACGATGAACTCAACAGGCTAGATCTGTACCACGTTCGGGCCGGTATCAGTTCAAGCGGAGATGCGGGGTCCGTGCGACTCGGCATCCAACTTCAGGATTGCCAGCTTGACCCTCATTTAGTCCTAAGCGAGGCGGAGCAGCGCATGTGTGCGCTCGCGTACTTCTTCGCAGAGCTCCAGCAGTCGGGTTCCTCTTCTGGGATCGTGTTCGACGATCCGGTTTCCAGCCTTGATCACAGTCATCGAACCGCCGTCGCACGACGGATTGTTCAGGAGTCCGTTCAACGACAGGTCATTGTGTTTACTCACGATGCAGTGTTCTTCGGAGAGCTGGTCACTCTTTGCCAAGATGCCCAGTTGGTTCCTGAAGTGAGATCGATCACCTACCGGGCTGAAGGGCCTGGCTACATCGATGCCGGCTTGCCTTATGACATGCGCAGACACCGTGAGCGCATTGCATATCATCGTGCTGACCATCAGCGAATTGCCGCCAACTTCAATAACCCGCCTGGGGATAATGAGCGGCTTGCGATGCGCAATGCTTACGATGATCTTCGCGTGACGATAGAGGTAGGTATCGAGGACACGATACTCAATGAAACCGTGGTGCGGTTCCGCGACGGCATCTCGGTCGGCCGGCTAGATGGTGTAATGATTGTGCAGGAGGCTGATTACCGCGAAGTGCAGCGTTTGCATGACAAGTGCTGCCGCAACGTGCGTGCGCATTCACATGCGGCCGGTCAGCAGCGTCCTGTAACGCAACCAGCCGAATTCCTGCAAGATATCGAGGACGTCAACACCTTGTTCCAGGATATCCGCCGACGCAGAGGTTAAGTGGCAGCCTCATCAGAGGCTGCCTGGTTCGGTGTTAAGGTAGATGTTCAATGCCCCAAGAGACGGGCAAGTACCTTGTAGTGGTCCTCGAAGATCTGGACTACCCCCGCTCCGGTAGACATCCCCGGCCTATGCTTTGAGCATAGGAGGAAGTCTGAGCACTCAGCGATTCACCCCGGAATTCAAGGCTGAAGCCGTCAGACAGGTCGTTGAGCGAGGATATTCCGTGGCGGAGATTGCCACTCGCCTCGGCGTCTCTACCCACAGTCTCTACAAATGGGTGAAGGCCGTCACCCCTGATAAGTCCGAGAACCAGGCCAGTGAGCTGCTCGAAGCCAAGGGCGAGATTCTGCGGTTGCGAGCGCAGATGCGGCGCCTGGAAGAAGAGCGGGACATCCTAAAAAAGCCGCGCAGTACTTTGCCAGGGAGCCCGAGTGAAGTACCGCTTCATCAACGAGCATCGCCACCAACATGCAATCACCACGATGTGTCGGGTATTGCGGATTGCTCGTGCCGGGTTCTATCAATGGCTGCACAAGCCGGTCTCCGACCGCGAACGGGAAGACAGCCGCCTGCTGCAACTGATTCGTGACTCCTACGTGGCCAGTCGCGGTGTTTATGGTGCGCGCCGTGTCTTTGGCGATCTGCGGGAGGCCGGCGAAACCTGCGGCAAGCATCGTGTTGCTCGCTTGATGCGCACCCACAAGATCAAGGCGCTACGGGGCTACAAGGCGCCACGCCCAATCGCCGGGCGCCCCTCAATCATTGCGCCCAACCATCTCAACCGCGAGTTCACCGTCGACGCTCCCAATAAAGCCTGGGTAACGGACATTACCTACATTCGTACTTGGCAAGGCTGGCTGTATGGTAGTGGATCTGTATGCGCGCAAGGTCGTTGGCTGGTCGATGAAGCCGACGCTGGCCCGAGAGCTGGCACTGGACGCGCTGCTGATGGCCCTTTGGCGGCGTAAACCCAAGGAGCGTGTGATCGTTCACTCCGACCAAGGCAGTCAATACGGCAGTGATGACTGGAAGCGCTTCTGCGCAGCCAACAACCTTGAGCCCAGCATGAGCCGGCGTGGCAACTGTTGGGATAACGCGGTGGCCGAGTCCTTTTTCAGCAGCCTGAAGAAAGAACGCATCCGCAAGCGGATCTACAAAACCCGAGACCTGGCCCGGGCTGATGTATTCGATTACATCGAAGTGTTTTACAACCGAACCCGCCGCCACAGTTATCTGGGCGGCATCAGTCCCGAGGCCTTTGGACAGGCCTCATTGTGAGGTCGGGAAATGTCTATTGGAGCGGGGGTAGTCCAGGTTTTGCGTGCGAATCAGTGTCGGTTAGGCATGCGAATTAGTGTCGGAACCAATGCGAATACTCCATGTGTTCGATTACATCGAGATTTTTAATAACCACACTCGCCGGCACAGCAGTGCTATGCGGCTATCGCCAGTATAGCTTGGAAATCGCCATTTCCAGGGCTTGGAGAGTGCTAAGAAAATCGGGACTATTCCGCCCAGACCAGAACCTTTTAACTTAATGAAAAGGAGAGAGATCAAATTAGCCTGCCCCCTCCCCCCTTCGGCAACCACTAGTATTTTTTATGTGGAAATCTACTCATTAGCAGCCATCAAGGCCTTAACTCCACTTCTTGCATTCGCCTCGCGAGCCAGCTCACGCTCTTCTGCAGTGGCGTAGTCACGATCCCAAGCCAGCACTTTCGGCGTCATAAGCCTATTCCACAGAGGCGGGATCATGGCAACGATGATAGTCGTCAAATAACCACCAACCATCATTGGCGCATCAGAAAACGGCTTAAGGTCTTGATAGGGAACCTCACCTTGAGCATGGTGGTGCGAATGGCGAGTCAAATTAAACATAGCCCAAGAACTGATACGTTTATTGGTATTCCAAGAGTGGCGCGGCTGTACAGGAGTGGCTGGATTGCGCACTATTCCGTAGTGCTCCATATAGTTAACAATTTCCAGCAGCGCCTTGCCCGCAAGCGCACAGGCGATAAAGAACAGCGCGGCATTCATACCCCCAATGGCATAGGCTGCCACAACTAGAAGAACACTCATCAGGTGGCCACGAATAACCGCATTGTGCCAACCAAAACGGCTCTGCCCTTTACGCGCAAGGCGCTTACTCTCTATTTTCCAAGCACTGATATTGCCCTTGATGGTCGAAACCAGAACGTGCCAATAGACATTGCGGCCTCGCGGTGCGGTAGCCGGATCTTCGGTAGTCGAGACATAGCGATGATGGCCGTAAACGTGCTCAATCGAAAACACGGTATCGAAACTAAAGGCCAGCAACCAACGACCAATAAACATAGATATAGGATCCCAAGTGCGATGAGTAAGCTCATGCGCTGGAATAGTGCCGCTCATGCCGATCATCAACCAGGTGAGCGCCCAGGTAGAAATGTAGTGACCAACAAAAGTAGCCTCACGGGCTGCGACAAGATCGTATCCGGTTAAACGACTTAAAGCTGCACCGAAGCCCATGAAGTCACCACTACTTACACTCCATACCGCCGAAAAGACAATAAACGTCAATAACGGTAGAGCCAGCCACAACTGAAATGTCAGGATGCCGGGATATTTGAAACTCGGGGTACTGGTGTCATCGCCAGCAATCGCATCGCCAATGACGTAAATAAATACCACAGTTATCAGGCCGATCGTTATCCAGGCACCACCGGCCAAGATAGCTGCGGCAGACACTAAACCAACCACATGGAAGAGAAAGTACTTCAGGTAATGCAACGCGTTCATGGGCGTCTCTCTTGTTATTGCTAGATGAGTATCAGGCGGTCGCCGCCAGTGGGTCATGATGAGTAGTGAAGCGATCGGCGTGGATGTGATCACGGGGCACCGCAGAACTGTGCAACATCAAAACCGCGCTATCGATCATGACGGGGGGGCCACACAGGTAGGCGTGGGCACCATCCTCCAGGAACGCAGGGATGAGCTCAGTTACCAAGCCCCTGGCACCTTGCCAGCTGGAGTCACTTGTCGCGCCAGAGAGAACCGGAACGAACCGGAACGACGCACGCCACTGAGCTGCCAGAGCGTTAATTTCATCAAGCGCATAAAGGTCGCGTTCTTCGCGAGCGCCGAACAGCAGAGTGACAGATCGCTGAGCCCCTGCGGCAAGAGCCTCTTCGAGAAGGGCGAGAATTGGCGCCAGACCACTACCACCTGCCACCAAGAGCAGTGGAGAAGCGCTCGGGCGCAAATAGAAGTCACCAACAGGCCCCGCAACCATCGCGCCCTGCCCCAGCAATGACTGATCGTTGATTACGCTTGTTACACGCCCGCCTGGCACCTTACGAATGAAGAAGGACACTTTGCCGTCAGGCTGCGGCCTACTCGCAAATGAAAAGCTACGGGCATATTGCGGCAAAACGTCGAGACAAAGATCCGCGTACTGGCCAGCCTTGTAAGGCAGGCTCTCCTCTAGCTGAATAACCAACCGTGTGATGTCATGCGTGAGCCTGTCCTGCGCTACCACCTTGCCACGTACATGCCGCCGGGCTTGAGCAGCAGTAAGATCCACTTCAATGCTCACTTCACCCTTGGGAACACTCTGGCAGGCCAGTATGTAGCCAGCATCCAGCTCCTGATCACTGAGGATGTAGCCGGTTTCAGTCAACTCCTTAACCCGGCCCGATAGCAGCTTGCACTTGCAACTGGCACAGCCCCCCACACGACAGCTATGAGGGAAATCAATGCCCTGGCGCAGGGCAGCGTGCAGCAGGGTTTCACCCGGCCTGACGTCAACCCCGATACCATTGATAAGCGCTGCTGAAGCCTTGCGCTTGGCGAAAAATGAAAACATTTGCCCTCCGATATTCATTGTTGGAGTAGGAGCTACGGACGTTCACATCCTAGCGACGACCTATGGCGGGCAAGAGGTTCCGGATTGACAATAAGAGGTCATTTATTGACAATTCACGCAACACTGAATCATCAATGGGACAGGGGAATCGTTATGCTCGACTTCGTCTTGCCCGTGCAGTACTTACGGCAAATTGCTGAACTGGTTCGGGTCTTTGGCGTAAATCCGGAAGACTGGTTAGCGCGCAGCCAACTGACCCTGATCCAGCTAGATGAAGCTAGCTTCCACCCCAGCTTCGACGTGTTTCGCCAACTAACTGAAGATGCGTTGATACTGACCGACGAACCGGCACTCGGCTTGTTGCTGGGTGAGCGACTGGTCATCAACACACATGGGATTCTTGGTTTCGCTGCGCAACAGAGCGAATCGCTTAACCAAGCCATTCAATTGGTAAGGCGCTATCTAGCGTTACGCACAACCCTGTTTGACCTTGAGCATGAGCACGAGGAGGCAACCCAGTTAGAACATCTGCGCTTCCGTGCGAACTTCTCTCTCGGTGCCTGCGAGCGAACATTGTTTGAAGCAGTGATGTTGGCGGTGAAGAATATTTTTGACACGATCACCTTGGGTTGCGCCAAGCCTCAACAAGTCAGCTTCCCTTTCCCGAAACCAACTTATGCCAGCCTGGCAATCGATATGTTTGGTTGCGATGTAGCCTATGGGCAGAGCTGGGCTGGATTCACACTGGATACCGAGCTACTTGAACAACCGCTCAAAATGGCCGATCCGGCAGCTTTCCAAGAGGCCGAAAAAATCTGCCAGCGTGAGCTGGTAAAGCTGGCCGCCAAGACATCAGCCAGCGCAGGCGTGCGCAGGATTTTGCTGGAGAAACAACACGGCTTCCCGAGCCTGAACGTAACGGCACGACTGTTCAACCTAACACCACGAACCCTCCACCGCCGATTGCTTGAGGAGGGAACCTCCTTCAAAGAGATCCTCGAAGAAGTGCGCCATACACTGGCAGTCGAACATCTCAAAGCTGGCCACTTAACGATGGGAGAGATCGCCTACACGCTGGGCTACACAGATCTCGCAAACTTCCGTAGAGCCTTCAAACGGTGGACGGGCAACCCTCCCTCCCAGTACCTGAAGAAAAGCAGGTAAAGCGGTTTGAACCCAGCATCCACGGTGTATTGGGGCGATGCTGAAACTCAATACCAGTGACTGGGATCCACGGCACTGATGACTGCATCGGATCCCTTTCTGTACTGTTACTCTCTTCAGGCAGAGGCTACCCATTCGGCACCGCGCTCGGCGATCATGATCGCCGCTGCGTTGGTGTTGCCACCGACCAAGGTCGGCATGATGGAGGCGTCTATCACTCGCAGACCTTCAATGCCGTGCACTCGCAGCTGGCTATCGACGACAGCCATCTCATCCTGGCCCATTTTGCAGGTTCCAACCGGGTGATAGATGGAGTCAGTACGGCGACGAAGCAATTCAATCAGTTGTTCATCACTGTGCAGGTTCTGGCTGTATATGTCCTTGAGACCAAAGCGCGCCATGGGAGCCTGCGCGACTATCTCGCGGGCGATACGATAGCCTTTGAGAAGCGTCTGCACATCGTCGTCGTGACCGAGGAAGTTGGGGTCGATCCGCGGTGCAGCGCTGGGGTCCGCAGATGTAAGGCCGACGCTGCCGATACTCTTTGGCCGCAGTACACAAACATGACAGCTGAAGCCATGCCCCCAGTGAAGCTTGCGGTTATGGTCATCGACAGTGCCGATTACCGAGTGCAACTGGACATCTGGGCGCGCCAAGTTGGGGGCTGTTTTGAGGAAGCCGCCACCCTCGGCACAGTTGCTTCCAAATGGACCTTTTTGGTTGCGCAGATACTCGAACAGAGCCTTGCCCATCTTCATGCTACCGCCGAGCGAGATGCCCAACAGCGAGGTATCGTGACTCTTGTAGCAGAGTACGATATCCGGATGATCCTGCAGGTTCTGGCCCACACCTGGCAGCTCGTGCTGCACAGCCATACCCAATGGCTTCAGCTCAGCCTCCGGGCCTATGCCAGATAGCATTAGCAAGTGTGGGCTCCCGAAAGCACCAGCGGCCAGCAGCACTTCTTTGTGGGCCTTCAGTTGCATGCGCCGCCCTTTGATCAGAGCTTGCACGCCATCAGCTCGCTTGCCTTGCAACAATACGCGCTCGACATGGGCACCCGTGAGTACTGTGAGGTTCTCGCGCTGGCGGATCGGTTTGAGGAAAGCGGTGGCAGTGCTCCAGCGGCGCCCGTCACGGATGGTTACGTCGTAGTAGCCAACGCCTTCCTGTTGCGCACCATTGAAGTCCGGTGTGTAGGAATGGCCAGCCTGAATTGCGGCTTCGACAAAAGCTTCGGTGGCGGCGTGACGGTGGGCTCGACCGACGTAGAGTTCGCCTTCGCCGCCATGGAATTCACTGTTACCGCTGTGGTGCATCTCGCTTTTGCGAAAGTACGGCAGCACATCAGCGAAGGACCAGCCGGGATTGCCTAATGCTTGCCAGTCATCAAAGTCACTGCGGTGGCCACGGATATAGATCATTCCGTTAATCGAGCTACTGCCACCCAGCACCTTACCCCGTGGCTGATAGCCAACGCGGCCGTTAAGTCCGGGTTGCGCGACAGTGTCGAAGGCCCAATTGACGTGGCGAGTCGGCAGGATTGCGGCGACACCCACCGGCGTGTGAATCAACGGCGAGGTATCGTTTGGTCCAGCCTCCAGTAGGCAGACGCGGATGTTCGGGTTGGCGCTCAGTCGATTGGCCAAAACGCAGCCGGCAGAGCCGGCGCCGACGATGATGTAGTCGAATTCCATCTGTGCAGGTCTCGATTGGTGGCGAGGAGAACAGTGGAATTCTCAGTGGATGTGACAGGCTCTTTATTGACTAACGGCGACTATTTTTTGACTTATGACGACTTTCCAGGCAAGCAGCACGCAATTTTTCGCGTGGGTGCGCCGCGCATAAGACGAAGTGCAAGAGATACCCGAATCGGGTTTAGCCGGCCAGACCAAGCTCCTTGGCACGCGCCACAGCCTGGGTTCGGCGCGCCACGCCGAGCTTAAAGTTTATGTTCTGGGCATGAGTTTTCACCGTGTGCAGAGAAATGAACAGGCTATCGGCGATCTGCTGATTGGAGTACCCCTGGGCAATCAGTTTGAGCACGTCCAGTTCACGCCGGCTTAACAGGGCAGCAGGGCTACCGTCACCTGAGCCGCCGCTCTCAGCGGCCCAGCGCATCATGGCCGGATTGCGCTGGGCAAAGGCTCGTTCAACGCTGGCCAAGCCTATCTGCCGGGCCAGTGCTAGGGCATCGAGCAGAGCCTGCTTGGCTTGCGCTTGCCTGTTGTTGGCATGCAGGCCCTCGGCCAGGCTAAAGCCTATCTCGCAGACTAGCGGGCGGCGACCTTCGGACATTGCCTGGTTGAGCAGCACGTTCAGGTTGGCCAGGGCCAACTCCGGCTGATCGCCGGCAAGCTGTGCCTGGGTCAGTGCCAGACGCAGACGCAGTTGGAGTTCGGGGGCGCCAAATGGTGGCAGTTGCGCTCCACCTTCCAGCAAGGCGCGCAGGGCCTTTTCGGCCTGAGCATGACGGCCCTGGCCCAGCCACAGTCGCGCCTTGGCCAGCAATAGCAAGCCCTGATAAAGCTGCACGTTGATGTGGCTGTACTGCATCAGACGCTCGGCATCGGCAATACGGGCGAAGGCGTCCGCAATATCGCCGTGCAGACCGCTCAGCTCCGCCAAGCCCAGGTGGCCCCAAACGGCGGCCGGGTCTGCACAGGACTGACACTCCCGCAAACCTGAAGTAAAGGCAGCCTCGGCTTCTTGGTAGCAACCACGTTGCAATAGTAGGCCCGCGCGCAGCAGTTGGGTACGACCGCGCATTGGGCTGGGCTCAGTGTCACCCCTGGCGTCAGACAGCTCGGTATACAGGCGGCTGAGCAGGGTTTCTGCGCGTAGCAGCTCACCACGGATTTCCAGCAACTTAGCGTGCTCGAGCGCCACTAGACTTTCGAAGGCCAGGCTGGCGTGCTCACGAGCCTGCTTAATGGAAATGCGGTTGAGCTCTTGGGCCACCTCGAAGCGCCCCTCAATAAGTGCTTGATCGATCTGTGCCAGATGGCAGAGAAGGCGCTGCCCCCAAGACCTTTCAGGCAGTTCGTCGACAGCCTCAGCCAGCAGAATGCGAGCTCGCTCAGCATCGCCGCTGTGAAAAGCCAGCTTGCCAGCTAAAGCCTTCCACTCCGCAATCAATTCTTGTTGATGTCGCGCGTCGGGTTGCGGCAGAAATTGCTCTAGCGCCGCGATGTAGTCCGGGACCTCGTCGAGCCGGCCACTGAGTAGCAAGGCCCAGGCATTGAGCAGAGTCAGTTGAGGGGTGCTGCTGAGCAGAGGGGCCGGCAGTTCACGGCGCCACTCCAACAGCAGAGCAAGGCCGCGACCCTGGAGCAGACGATCCTGGGTGTAGCGCTGCATCAAGCTGGCAGCCACTTCTGGCTGATCCGCTTTAAGCGCGTACTCCAGCGCAGGGCGGATTTCCTCGCGACTGATGTACCACTGGCACGCCTTGCGAAATAAAGCCTTGGTCATACTGCCTGGCAACTGCCCGGCCAGGAAGGGGGCCACGGCTGGCTGTACGCGTAGCCGTCTGCCGTCTTGGTCTGCCACCTCAATGAAAAGCCCCGCTTCGCGTAGTTGCTCCAGCAGTTGCACGCCCTCACCAGCGCCGAGCAGGTGATCGCACATCTCGCGCTCAAAGGCGGGGAACTGCGCCAGAGTGTAGAGAGCCTGCTGCCAATCATCAGGCAGCTCATTCAGCACTTCGCGCTTGAGGTAGTCCAGAAGCAGTCCTCCGTTACCGTCGGCCGCCAACGACTGTCCGGGCTTGAAGCCATGCAGGCGCACACGCAGCCCCGCACACCAGCCATGGGTTTGCTCCAGTAGCTCCAGCTGGGTTGACCTTGACCATTGATGGCCTGCGAGCTGCAACAGCTCTCCCAGTTCGTTTTCGTTGAATGCCAACTCCTGGCTACCCAGCTCGAATAGTTCTCCATCCAGTAGCAGCCTGGCTAGCTGCAGTTGTGGTCGACGCCGACTAGTGATCCACCAGTGCACTGTGGTTGACGAGGCAAGAATTAGCTCGTTCAGGAGCAGATCGAGCGAGGCGTCGGGGAGGCGTGGATAATCGTCGAGCATCAGCCAGAGCGGCTGCGTTTGATCCTGCAGGTGGCGCCCAATGACCCCCCGGGGGACCTCACCAAGGCCCAGGGCCGCTC
This sequence comes from Pseudomonas stagnisoli, assembly GCF_048595745.1. NCBI lineage: Bacteria > Pseudomonadati > Pseudomonadota > Gammaproteobacteria > Pseudomonadales > Pseudomonadaceae > Pseudomonas > Pseudomonas stagnisoli. Next base: position 413,391 of record NZ_CP184361.1, on the reverse strand, counting down.
CCAAGCGTCGCACAAAGGACTCGGTACTCAATGATGAACCGCGCAGGTCGAGATACGCTGTACCAGTGTCTTTTGGCTTCAGTAGCACGCACTCGCTGAGCAATACACTCTTACCACTGCCGGCTGGGGCGCATAACAAGCGTAGGCGGCAACTGGCCTGCAGCAAGGCGTCACGCAAGCGTGGGCGGGAAAGATGGCCCGGAGGTACACGCGGCAAGTCGGCTGGACGTAAGGATGGTAGCGGCGAGGGTGCCATGGATGCGTTCGACCTTCTTGTTCAGAAGTGAACAATCCTTGCAGAGCATGGCGCTGCTTGGCAAATACGGAAAAAAGGCGGCCCTAGGGCCGCCTAAAAATGGAGTAGCACAAAGAGCAATGGAATTATCAGCGCACGCCGGCCTGACGCAATGCTGCCGGGGTATAGCTGGCGGCAAATGCTTTGGCGCCAAACTCAATGCTCTGTTTTTCCTCGTTCTTCAGACCAAACACAGAGTATCGGCCGGAAATAAGGTCATACAGTGTTTCGGCGGTATAGCCTGGTACTTGCTTATGGTAGTACTGCTGAGTGTGCCCCTCACCTACGCGCCATAGTTGCCCTCGCCCATCGTAGTGATCTACTAACGCGAGCTGCCAGCTGTCTTCATCGAAGTACATGTGACGAGTGGCATAGATGTGGCGCTCCCCACTTTTGAGTTTAGCCACCACCTCCCAGACGCGGTGCCTCTCGTAGCGGGTCAGATCTTGGTTGATGTGTCCGGGCTTGAGGATGTCTCCGTATTTCAGGTCTGGCGAGTCCAGCTTATAGCTGTTATAGGGGATATACATCTCCTTCTTGCCAACCAACTCCCAAGTGTAACGATCCGGGGCACCGTTGAACATGTCGTAGTTGTCAGTGGTGGACATACCTTCGGAGGCGGTCTGCGGAGTGTCGTAGGCCACCTGAGGTGCGCGCCGAACTCGGCGCTGCCCAGAGTTATACAGCCAGGCCATACGTGGCTCCCTGACTTGGTCGATCGTCTCGTGAACCAAGAGCACATTACCCGCCTGGCGGGCAGGTGCAGTTACCCGCTGGATGAAGTAGAACAAGATATTCTCTGCTTTGCGCTTATCCAAGTCCGGAAGATTAGCGGGGTAAGAGACCTCGTCGGTAAGATGAACCGTGCTAAATGTGCCGTTGACCTGTGGCTGGACGAGAGTTACATAACGCTTGATGTTACCGCCCCGGTAACGGGTGGTGTGATTCCACACCACCTCGACACCACTCTTCGGGATTGGGAAAGCGTAGTAGCGACTATCGCCGAAACCCTTAAGCCCGTTTCCGCCGTCGACGCCTTCAGTGTTGAGTGCACTGATCTTGGCGAGCGCATAGATATCCTTAGGCAGAACTGCACTGCGATGAGTCTGGTACACCGGCATCTTGTAGGTATCCGGGTATCTCTTGAACATCGCGAGCTGACCGGTCGACAGTTTGTCTTTGTACTGCTCGGCATTGCTCGCCGTGATGACGAACAGCGGCTTCTCGCTGGCATAGGGGTCGGCAAGGAAACCTTTTTCATCAACAGCGCCAGCGTTGATTGGCAAACCGCCGTCCCATTGGGGAATACTTCCATCGGCGTTTCCGGCCTTCTCGGCACCAATAGGTGTCAGGCTAGTGCCCAACTTGGCAGCTTCATCCGGAGAGACCTTGGCCATTACGCTGGTAGCCAGCAGAGAGAGTGCGAGAGCACCGGTATGAATTAAGGACTTCGTTGTGATCATCGTTATATCCATTCTTATTGCGCCCTAGATTAGAAACTCGCACCGAAGCTGAGTGCCAGGAAGTCGCGGTCAATCGAGGTGTTGTAATCGCCGCCGAAGAAATCCGTATAGGACAGGCTGGCGGTATAGGTATTTCGGTACTCGGCATCCAAGCCCAGGCTGATGGCTTTGGAACCTTCGGTGAAGAGACCGTTGGGACCATTGCCATCGACGTCATGCGAGAAGGCAACGCTTGGCTTGAGGTTCACCCCGGCGAACACGTCGTTGTAGTCCCAGACGGCACGGGTGCGATAACCCCACGCTGTACTGGTTACGAAACCCTTATCGTTACAATGCGCACTGGCATAGGCCGAGGCCGGTGTGCCAGCGAAAGTTCCGGCGTTGATCGCCGTGCAGCTAGGTACGCCTCCAGCCAGGTCACCGGGTAACTCGCCCGGACCATAGACTGAGTCGCGGCCATACCGTGCCTCCGAGGTCTTTTCCAACCCGCCCACATGTACCACGCCAACTTCCCCCACTAGGGTCACGCGCGCGGCTCCCATCATCGGATCAAGGAAGTGGATAAAGGTGCTCTGGAATTGAGTGATTTCCTTGCGGTTGTAGCCATGCACGGTACTGCCGGGAATCGAAGTTGGATCGCCGCCCAGCAGTGAATACTGGCTGAACGCGGAATCGAATTGCGCAAGACCGCGAACCGGTGCGTAGGTCACATCGGTGGTGTTGAGCTGCACCGGAGCATTCGGGCGGTAACTGATCTCGCCAGACCATGCAGTGCCGCTAGGCAGGGTGGTAGCGAAACTCAAGCCATACAGGCGGATGTCTTCCGGATACTCCATGAAGTATTCGCTGCCACCCGCCACATTGCCAATGGCTATTCCTGGCACTCCACCTGGAACCCCACTGATATTGCCCAGCACCGCATTGAGGGACTCCAAATAGTCAGCTTGCCCTGCAGCTCTGGCACTGAAGAACGGTGTTCGGCTGTGATAGTTCATTGCATAAGCGCCGAACTCGGTATCCAGTGGCTCGAAGATATAGCGCAGAGCCAGCCCCCATTGACCGTTATCACGTGCGTCTTTGTCACCGCTACGAGGCACGATTACGCCTTCCGAGGTTGCCTGGTAACCGAGCGCATTGCCGAAGGGAGCCAACGCGGGTGTCAGGACATTCAGACTACCGTCACACCCATCGGCCACATTGTCGTATTGAGCGAAGAAGGTTCCGCAGTTGTCGACGACAGTTTGATCCCACTCCAACTGGTAGAAGGCCTCGGCGGACAAGTTCTCGGTCAGGCTCTGCGAGACATAGAACATATTTACCGGTATCAGGCCTTCCTTGATCTCCGCCCCGGGCCGGCGGAAGGCTGCTGCGTCGATTGGGTTAATCGCGTTAATCGAGTTGAGGATGAAGGTGCTCTCGCCCCAGCTTACGACTTGTTTGCCCAGACGAACGGATCCCGGTTGCTCGCCAAAGAAGTAATTGTGGTAGACGAAGGCGTCGAGAAACTGAGCGCCAGACGCTTGGGCAGCCTCTTTGCGGTTATGGTCGTCGATATCCTTGAATAGACGGTGCTCATCTTTCAGCTCGAAGTCGTACCAATATTTGCCGCGAATAAAAACACCACTATCACCGTATCTAAGTTCGAGATCGTGGATCCCCTTGAAGATTTTGGAGAAGGTTTCACCCTTCTTGAAGTTCAGACGGCCGTCGTCGGATGCCTGAAGCAGTCCCTTACCACCGTTGTGGCCACCTACCAGCTCCGGATCAGCGCCCCGCATCGACCAACTAGCCCCAACGGAAAGCGAGGAGTCAAGGTTGCCCTCGATCTCGCCAATGTTGAAGGTTACGGCTTGCACCCCGCTTGATAGGCCCACTGCGATTGCTGCCGCCAGTGCATGCGGCCGAAAAATTGCGCGCCTTGTTGTTGTAATCATGCGCTACCCCTGTATGTGGTGATTGATCGACGGCAAAAGTAATCAATCGTCACGGATCGGGTAACGGGCGAAGGAGTGATCCTTAGACTCATACTTTGTAATGAGTCCGTGGTTCTTTTTCGGTGATTTAGACCTCACAACTTGAGTGGCAATAGACTTTCAATCCTGCCACACACTGCCGGTGTAAGGTGGTAACAGGTTGACGGGGCCACTGTACGAATTGCTATGGACCGCGTAGCAGAAGAGCGGCTGACCGGTGTTGAATCGCGCCTTGATATAGGATACGGATATAAGCTTGTTGGAAGATGCTTGCCTGGCCGACTTGTGGAATTCCGTATTGATCAGCACCTTTTGGCCTTCACTTCGCACAGATTGGCGACCACTGGAATCTCCAGCTGTACCTAGGGTCTCAGCACAGTCGAGCCAGTAGCAATTGGAGCTATTCTCTTTCCAACAGCTTGCGGCGCCGCGCCCGTGGTGCCATGCCGAACCAACGCCGGCAAGCACGGTTAAACACACTCTGTTCGCTATAACCAAGCAAGCCGGCGACCTGCGACATCGACATGTCCCGCTCAGCCAGATAACAGTCGGCTCGCTCCTTGCGCAAGCCCTCCAACAGGTCGTCGAATCCACACCCCTGTTCCGCCAGACGTCGCTGCAACACCCTCTCGTGCAACCCCAGCTGTTCGGCCACAAGTGGCAGGCGGCATCGCTGGGTCGGCAACATACGCAGGATGAGAAACTCCACCTGAGAGCGCAAGTCTTTAGGCCGCGCGGCATAAGCACTGAGGTACTGAACCAAGGTGCGGTAAAGCAGCGGATCTCTAAGCTCGATGGCCTGCTCTAGCTGACTACGATGAAAAACCAGAGCATTGCAATCCTGGCCTTTTAAAATGCCAGCGTTGAAGTAACGTCGATAACGGGTAATGGGTAATGGGCTGATGCCCCGCAAAAGAACGGCCTGAGCCCTGAAGCTTGAGCCACAAAGTAGCTTCATAGTGTTGTGCGCCACCCCGAGAGCTAACTCCTGTAGCTGTCGGGGCTGTATAGCACCCGGCAAACGAATATCGATGCGCAATCGTGATGTCTCTGGCTCGCTGCTGTCTAGCTCAAGACGAATTCCTGGGCTGTGATAACCGATGAAACGGACTATTTCCTCCAGAGCCTGCCCCACAGTAGCAGCACTGCGCGCGATCAAAGCAATAGGACCAAGTACATGCACATCTTGATAGTGGGCCATACGCAACCCGAAATCAGGGCAACTCAGAACCGACGCTGCGTTCTCCAGCACCTCAATAAACGAGCGAAGCGGAACGCGTGCGTCCTCATCCCCAAGCAATCGGGGATCAATGTGGTAGCGCTGCAAAAAAATCTCGGGCTGACCACCCAACTGGCTCACAAGCTCACTAAATCCCCAAAAGGAAGTGGTCCGAATAAGAGTAGTCATGTTGACTGGAATCCGATCAATATCCAAGCGGCCTGAGCCCTATCGTTGAATATGTGCATAGTTGCAAATGATAATTTCTAGAGGCGGAGCTTGGAGAGTATCTAGGAGAATCGGGGCGATTCAACCACACACAGTCGACTCTGTTAAGATTAATAAATGGGGTAGAACCCGGATGGTAAAAGCCAACAACGAGGCCAATTGCTCTTCACTCTGCCAGTTACAGAGGTTACTTAAGCCGCTCTAGAATGAGGTTTATAGCTATTTATAATCGACTATAGGGCGACTATAGAATTCGCTCTGAGCGCCTGATTGGCCGCTGTCCGCTTACTGGGTAGAGCGAGGCAAAGGCCAAAGGGCTCAGGACCCTAGCGGCGGACTATGCGAACGCCTGACGGTTTTCATGCGAATACTCATATAGCCACCAACGTCAACTGCTAAGCGCTTGGTTTCGGCCCAGCCTCCCGTGAATCCCCCTTCGTCTCGCAGAAATTGTTGGGCAACCGATCCAAAAGCAGCTATGAGGCGTTTCAGCCACTCCTCAAGATAGCGTTTGGCCGGAAGTAGGCGTTGGTGACAGGCAGCTCCCGGCCAAAAGCGGACGATCACCCAGTAAATAAATCTGTCCCTTTTTACCCCTGGAATTATCGGCATCACGACTACGCGGCAGAAAAACGTGAGGCCTGGGTAAGGCTGGCGAACGGATCGAGGGCCTGCTTGACGACAGAGCTTGCAGCGGTTCTGTCGCTGGCCGGAGTAACCCAGTTCTTGTTCCATACAGCAAGCTTGCGAAGGGCCGCCACACACAAGGCCGATATTCATGCTGATGGCAGGGGCTTCAGGGCCGACTCAGGAGCGTCCCTCCCAGTTTTTCGGAGTCTGCCTTCGCCTTGCTGGACGATCCTGGGACAGCTCGATAGCACGCGAGCGAAGCGCTTGGACCTTCTTCTTGAAGAAGTCATTCGAGAACTTGCCCAGTTCCATGAACTTGAGGACGATGTCATACGTCTGCCAGTGCTTCGGGGGATTTCTGTCGAGCACTACTTCGATCAGCCTCAGCATTTCGGATTTCAGCTGTGGGCCTGTGGTGAGCAGTTCTTCGTGTTCGACCTTATTCTCCTCGCCAGCATCATCTCCATCTTGAACGACCTTCAGCACCCTCAGAAAGGTCACAGCCAACTCCAGCAGTTCACGGTCGCTTTTGAAATGCGACAGGAACTCTTCGCGATGCGACTCAGGGATCCAACTCTTGTGCTCGTCCAAGGAATCCAGGGCGTTGGGTGCGAGGGCCGCCATCCGGGCAAGCCAATCTGACTTCACGTCTTCGCTCACGGGTAGTCCGAAGAGCACGTTCCAGACGTCCGCCATGAACTCGCCCGTCGTGTGCTGTTTGCGCTCGAGCAAAAGGCCGGCCAAACGCTCTGCATGGGCGCCACCCAGCGCATGTGCCACATCCGCCAGTTCCCCTTCCTTGCCCATGAATGACAGCCATTCCCATGCGACCTCGAACATGCTGTGGTCTGGCACGCGTACGATTCTGCGGAGTACCGAATTCCAAGTGGTGTTTCTAGATCCGTGGGCACCAACGTAGTAGATGACGGGATGGTCGCCAGTGAAGACATGCACACACGCTTCGAGAAGCGAAGCCGGCAGCCTAGAGATGATTTCCTCAGGCGCCGAGGCCAATGTGAGTCCAGCTGGAAGCAGCGCATTCTGGATTTCCGATGGAACGTCACGGCGTGTCAACGCTGATGCTTGCAGCCACATGACATCAAGGTCCGCTGTCGTCAAATGCTTGAGCAGACGCGAGCGCTCCACGTCCGTCAGGTCGTCCCAAGCATTGACCAGGTCAGAGACGACACGAATCCGACTTGCTGTGCCTGGCACTGCAAGCAGGCGTTCGATCCGTGCACCCCTCTCGCCGGTGCCACTCGGCACACCTGACATAAGGATGTCCGTGACGCCGAGGATGTAGTCGCTCGGGGTGCCAGACAACGCGTACTGATGGACCAACTCTATCCAACGGTCAATGATTTCCAGAAGGCTCTGAGTGGAAATGTTCCCGATAGCGTCATCCATCACGTGGTATAGCCGCTCGTCCCTGAATGAGGCGCCCAGCGGCAGTTGGCGGAGAACCTTTGGCATCAAAGCTTCAAACAACGGCCAAGGGGTATCGGGGCCTCCGTACTCTTTGCGAGCAATGAGCACTAGACTGTCGATGAGGACCGCGGCGGCGATCGGGGAGTCAGTCATCACCTGCAGTCCACTTATAAGTGCGGCGCGGCGTGCCTCACCGCAGTCTGGCCACGCTTCCAGCACGCCTTGGTATGCGGCCTTGGTGACTGATGGGTGCTGCTCATTGAAGATGCGCTGCAACAGCAAGTGGTCACCGTCCCGAGGGGAACCGAGCCAGAGATGAGCAACTGGCGCACGGACCATGGAGATGTCAAAGCTAAGAAGACGAGACGCCATCTGAAGCGTCAGATGCCCCGGTGACTGCTGAAGGAGCATCACAGCTCTTGCCGCATCGTGTGCGGAGAGCGTGTGCGGCCGCTCACTGTCGAAGAGGGCTAACGCATCCGCCACCTCTGCCTGGGAAACCAATGCTGGGATGGCGTCGACCTCCAGGAGGTCTCCGAAAGTGGCCGACGGGATGCGTGGCTGACCGTCCTCTGTCCATTCGACGGAAGAGAGCTCCATGACGGTCACGCTGCGTACCCAGTCAGGCACCTTTTCCTGCTCTTCCACTGAGAGCGATGCAAGCCTGCGCGCGAGAAACTCGAAACACAGATCACGTACAACAGGGAAGATCGAACGCAGCCCGCGAACCGCTATGTTGACGACACCTTGCCGACCTTCCTCTGTGTACAGATTTCGGTACACCCAGCCGAGATTGGTAGCCGCCGCACGTGAGGTATCAGAATCGAGCGTGAACAGCGCCCGCTCCAAAGCGGACAGCGCCGACTCCATTGATCGGGTCGTGGCTGCATCCACAAGCGACTCGGCACTGGCCCGGTAGAACGGGTGGCTGAAGGTATAGCGCCTAGATGCCCGGCTCACCATCCTTCGAAGCTCAAGGCGATCTAAGTCACCGATCTGCTGAGCAGACAAAGCAGGAAGTGGCACGTAGCTTGGCGGCAGCGCCGGCGGCGTAGTCGAGACTCGGCTAGGACCAGGAGGACATGGTGCAATTGACGTTGGACTCCCCGGGCCGGTCGCTGCGCTTGTCATCCAGCACAAATGCCAGCTCCAGCTCGGCGCTTCGCAGGGAAGGTGTCGATGCGATCGCGAGCGCGCTCATCAGAGGTGCGAGTTGCTCCTCGCGCAGCGCGTCGCCTAGAGATCTCGAGTCCTGACGCGCGTGGCTGATAACGTCGGCAAGCTGAGCGTCCGCGCCGACACGGTCGTGGTTGGCCGCAAGGTAGACGAGGCAGCCAGATTCCAAGTCAAGTTGCCCGGCCTCGATGGCCTCTGCAACCAACGCTGCCAGAACCGGCGGGACGGAATAGTCGGCGGTCAGTGCACTCCAGAGGCCGGCCAGGAAGCCGTTAGCACCAATGCTCATCTCCACCCAGGGCAAGTTACCCGTACGGACGGCGGAGACTGATTGGCATCGAGAGATTTGCAGGAGGCGGTCTTGCGCTTGAGAGACGATGAGCCTCCTGCCGTTGGCAAGTTTAGGGATCAAGGCGCCCAGTAGCATTAGCTCACGTGCCGCGTTGTCTGCCGCGTGCGCACCTCCAAGTGGGTCGTCGACGAGAGCGGCCCGGTTGCCAGTGACAGGCTCGGTCAGATAGCGTTCTGCTTCTGAAATGTCGTTACAGATTCGAACGCTGTAGCCCTGGCTTTGTAGCGAGTACGCCAAGTTGCGAGCGCAGGACGTCTTTCCTACGCGAGGGGCGCCTGTGAGGAGGAGTGCAGAGTCCAGAGACAGCTGGTCCAGCAAGGCGTCCTCCTCCCCTCTGGAAACATATGACGCTGCCACCAGCGGGTCTACCGCCGAGCCCCAGGAGATGACCCTGTCTACCTGTGGCAGTACGTTCACGCCGGTCTTCTTCTCATTGACGACGATCTCGGTGATGCGTCTTATCGCCTCCTCGACCCGATCTGGAACCACACGGTGAACAACTTCAAGGTTGTCTCGAATGCGTCTGAGCACCTCTGGCTCGTCGAGTAGCTCAGCGATGAGGACCCTCTGAAGTGCTGCCTTCAGTGAAGGGGCAGACGTAACCACAAGCCATTCCCCGATGTTCGCTCGACGTCGTTTGCCCAACTTCGAGTCGGTTGATGACGCGCCGGTCTCGTAGTTGCGCAGACCCTCCCGCATCCCGTGCTCTGTGGCGTTTGTCACCCCCCCCTTTGGAACTTGCGTTGTGCGGACAGACAGGGGAACCGCATGGGGGACGACGGCATCGTTGCAACGGCCGCTGGCAACAAACAACACGGATCTGCTGGAATCACTCGAAATCCGCTCTAGCAGCGATCCGCTGTCACCGTAGGCTGGATAGTGTGCAAGCCAATCCGCCAATACGTCATGCGTGATGGCAGTGTTTGCGCCCTTCACCTGCACCTCCACCGTTCTGGCGACGCCGCCTTCTGTGGTTTGTAGAAGTGCATCTTCGCCATCCTTAGGCTCGATCTGCAGCGAAGTCCCTGTGTTCCCAGACGAGAGCACAGCTAGAAGTGCACATACATGGTCCTGAAAGCGGTACTTCTGTTGACCGATGATTTCTATTGACATGGCTCTTCGTCGAAACGAAGTCTCCCTCTTTGCTACATGGTTAGATGGTTCGAGTATCCATCGTAATGCGCCGCCATGGCAGCCTGCTCACACGAGGACGTTGCGGGTCTAGAGAGCGAATTCAGCGGTAGCGCTGCGCGGCCAGGTGATGGACATCATGGTCGCTCTGCGGCGCAGTTCGACGTGCAAGACTGCACCCGCCAACTTCGAATGTCATGGGCGGCCACCGGTGGTGGAGCCATCGTCAGAGGCAAGCCGATGAACTCGTCTGTCTTCTTGGCCGACTCAGACCACCTTGCGCCAGCGATGAACGACGTTGACATTAATATCGTCGATGGGAAGTCGGCGCGGTTCATCGTATTTGTGCGTTCAATTCAGGCAAAATGGAAGCTTCTTTCGACCTGTCGTTTCAAATACCCTATAGCTACTTAATAACTCTTCGTCACTCCGCAAAAACTAGGGAAATATCAATGTCAATCATTGCAGAATACAAAGCTCTGGAAGCCCAAATCGCCGAGCAGCAAAAGCGCCTCGAAGCCCTGAAAGGCGACGAGAAACTCAAGCGTGAAATCGAGTTTGAAACCAAACTGCGCTCACTGCTGGCCGACTACAACTACTCCCTGCGCAACGTTATCGCTCTCCTCGATCCGAATGCTGCCAAGACCACAGCAGCGCCGGTGAAAGGTGCTCGTCGTGAGCGTGCTCTGAAGCGTTACAAGAACCCGAATAACGGTGAAGTTGTAGAAACTAAAGGCGGCAACCATAAGGTACTGAAAGCCTGGAAAGAACAGTATGGCGCCGAGACTGTTGAGAGCTGGCTGCAGTAAGCTTTAAGCTGCACGATAGGGCCGCGAATGCGGCCCTTGTTGTTTCTGGGTTAGGTAGCAATGGTGTTCGTGGATTTTCCTCCGCGTACGGGAGGATAAGGCGATTGCTCAGTGTATGGGGCGCTAACCGGCCAAAAGCAGCCCGACGAGCTTGTGATAGCCCCACCCCAGAGTACTCCTGATACCCTCTGATCTAGTTTTGGATAGTCCATCAACTCGGATCTCCTCACGATGCAGCAAGCCAGCCCCCAAGTACTTTTCCTCGACTTTGATGGTGTACTTCATCCGGACGCTGCCTTCATGACTAGGAAAGGCCCCATATTGCGCGCTGAAGGCTCGCTTTTCATGTGGGCTAACTTATTGGTAGAAGTACTGGACGACTTCCCTCAAGTCCGAGTGGTTCTGAGCACAAGCTGGGTGCGTCACTTGGGTTTTGCGCGCGCCCGAAGTTACTTGCCCGTCCCGCTTAAAGCACGGGTAATCGGCGCAACCTGGCATAGCTCAATGGGCAAAGGCTGGCTGGATGAGAGCTGGTGGGATACCGCTTCGCGGTATGAACAAATCTGCCGGTACGTTGATCGCTCCCACCTAACAGATTGGGTGTCGGTTGACGATGACTCAGATCGATGGCCAGAGACGAAGCTGGGTCATCTGGTTTGCTGTGAAGGTCAGCACGGTTTGGCCCAACCCGGTCGCATCGATGAACTTCGAAACCATCTGAGCAAGCCAAATAAGTGAAGTAGCCCTAGCCACTCGGCCGCATCAGGTGTTCGTGCCCGGTAGCTGCCTCTCACTGGCGGCCGCTAACGGCCAGAGCTACTACCGCAGCACATGATCTCGGCAGCGGCCTGGGCGTGCCCTAAGATGGGGCGAGCCGAAGGCGATCATAGAGGTGGAGAAAGGAAATGGACCCCAAGCAAGTGACTATCGAAGACTGGGATGGCGATGGCGCTATCCGCATTCCAGATGAGGTTCTTCAGGAGTTGGGCGTCGACGTTGGCGGCATTCTCTATGTGATTCAGGAGTACGTCGGCAATGTCCGATGCCTTGTACTCAGCAAGACACCTCGGATTCCGGATCGTACCGATGAGTTGGTCGACCACTGGAATCGTTCTGGAGGCGAATAGCACCAATCACCGTAGGCAGCTCTTGGCCGGTTCCTGCCTGTCGCCATAGGCGCCTCTCGGCCAGCAGCTGCTCCCCAGCACTTGACCTGATCCCCGATTTTTTCAAGAAATGCAGGCTACTTCAGTGGGACGTTAGTGGGCTCTGTTTAAGTGTGCTTCTTGGGGGCGGGACAGACTTGGTGTTCAGGGTCGTACCAGAGCACACGCATTGCCTCCCGCTCTCTGATACAGAAAACCCGGGTTGGTCCGTTAATCCGGAACGACATCAGCGCATCGATATCATCCTGTTGGATCTCTTGGAGCCTGCGTTGCGCCTCTTTGGATAGGGATGCCAGGGGGATTTGGTGTGAGAGCGTAGAGAAGTGGCTTTAGAGCACGCTTTAGGTGCGGTGATGGCGGTAGCCCGTCAGCTGGGGATAAGCATGACACTATTGGCTAAGGCTAAAATTGAGCTTCTTCTACAAGCCCCAGAGTCAGAGCATGCAAAGCAGCAGATATTAGACGCTGTCCACGAGTTAGAGCTCGAGATTCAGTGCTCAAGCAGTAACTCCATGATCGTGCCGCTCTCGATGCGAAGAGTCCGGCGTAGAAGTTCTGCTTTCTCTGCACTCAAACTCTGCTGCAGGTCGATATACACTCGGAGACCTAACCGCTTCGGGACGTCAGGAGAAGTTGCTTAGCCTGGCAGCGGTGTGTGGGGTGTTGGCTACCGCTCAGCAGCCAGGCTGGCCACACTAAGCATCTCCACTGTGTGGGATCTGGCCCAGGTCGGTATCAGCACTCTCCGGGTCACATTCGGAGTGATAACGGAGCGCACCGGGCTAGAGCGGCGAGGAATCAGCTAGCACTAGGTTCGCTGAACCCTAAGCCACTGGAGTGGATCTTATAAGCCAAGCCAATCAGGCGGATGTACATCCCCAAAAAGCACATTCCGTGCGACATCCAGGTAAATGAGCGCGAAGCCAGTGGCAGTTTTGTGCTTCCAGCCGGGTTACCGCCACCACTCCACTCAAACTGAGCCTGGAACTTATTGATCGAGCATGTCGGGCGTAAAAATCCCAACACGCCGCGCATCAGCACGCGTAGGTACGTCAGGATCTCCTTCGACGTAGACGCGACCACTCTCAACGGAATAAACGTAGGCAACGCCATCAGGTGCGACGAATTTATCGATAGAGACAAGTGGTTCCATCATCCACCGACCAGATCGATTCATGTGATCCGGTGTCACCAACAAGATGCTTTCCACCTGTAGACCGCTGCCTTGGTCTGACAGCAGAGACTGGAGAAGGTCAACGTCTCCGATCATCAGCATCGGCCGCAGATCAAAATCTGGATTCTTCTCTACAGCAGCCACATAGAGCCAAGGTCGATGTATTGAATGCTCGACGTAACGCCATGTGATGACGTCGCTGAACAGATGCGCGTCCATCACTCGTGCCTGCAAATGAGTCAAAAACATCGCCGAATCTCCGAAATATGCTGTGTATAGCATAGCCCAACTTACTCCGAGAAGGCTTCATCGTTCCTTTTGTGAGCAGATGAAATGCGATCGGTACTGAAGAAAGCCTTGGGAGCGACCCTACGGGCTTATCGGATCAAGCGCCAGATTCCCCAAGAAGGAATGGGCCCGAGCCAGAGCTATGTCAGCAGCCTAGAGGCAGGAAGGTGGAGCCCTTCGCTGGAGAAAATTGAACAGATGGCCTCTGTACTCGGCGTCCATCCAGCTACCATTATCGTTGCGGGGTACATCTACGCAGAGGAAAACTCTAACGCAGTAGAGATCCTCAAACGGATTGAGTCAGAACTACAAGAAATTGAGTTGCCGTGAGTGTTCGAAACAAGAAATCAGTAACAGCGAATACGAAGCCTTCAATCTCGGGGCTTATTCCCAGAGCCCCGGAGAGAATGCGCCACAACGCTTGGTAACTCGTAGCTCTTTGTTCTAAGCTGCGACAAAGCATCTTTCACAATGGAAAGTGACTCTGATAACTCTTTACTAGCGGAGCTTTGCGCATCACCCATCAAGACTTCGATGACTCTAAGTGCCTCCTCCGCAACGTTCGCTGAATCATTGTACTCATACTCGAGCTGTTCGTAAGCCCAATCTACATAGCGCCACATGCTATCAAGCGAGGAGTGGCCACTGAGACTCGCAACTTTCGAAAGCACAGTGGTAATTGCCTCAACACCAATTGAGCCTCGTTGACTCAACGATCGCAGCCTTGCAATAACCTGCAATGTGATGTATCGATGCCTAAACATATGAGCAGACACCCGCTCAGTAATACCTGCCGCCGCCCGAAGATCAGAAAATAACTGGGAAACCGTGGAGGGAGCCATCTTAAGTCCCTCCCTAGTACAAAAAAGCCATCCCAAATCTTTATAGCCGATTTTCCTTCTCTTTAATTTTCTCACCTGAATGCTACGAGCAACATCTATATACTCCACGAGCATTTTATGTGTTTCATCAGAGATGGGAACTAACCTGTAGGGGTTGCCTTTTCTTTTTGATGTTCTGACGGGCAGCTTCCGATCACCAGCTGCGCCTATTACATCAGAAACGCTGATCCAAGTTAGTTCCTCTCTGCGTACACCTGTGTCTGCGAGGAGAACAAGCATGCACCGATCACGGTTTCGACGAAAATTTGTTTTTGCAGTCCATTCGCACGAGTCTAGTAGAGCTGAAATGGAACCAGAAGAAACAGGATGAACTGAACGAGGAATACTTGCAGGCACCATTGCGTGATGCTGGGTTCGAATCCTTACGGCACCACGCCCCCCCCTCAAGGACCGCAGGGTAATTGTTACCTGCCCCCCCTGCCCCAATGTGCCTACCAAAACTCTACCAATAAGCAAAGTTTGATACCACTCAAGGAATGTTATAACACGCAATATAATTCTATTTATATGATTCCCTGAAGACTTCTTTCTCTGAAGGAGCCACTCTGAAAAAGAAACAAGCACATCATCACTTATCTCTTCAAGCGGGCACTCAGATTCAGACAAAAAACGAATCAGCAAACATAGCTCTGAGGCATAAGTATTAACTGTGGAAATGGCGCTACCTGAGCGCCTGACATGCAATAAATATAAGTTCAGCTGCCAACAAACACAACCACTCGGCCAATAAACAACCCTCATGTCAGGGGCAGACCATCGAGGTGATTTCTTCAGACCCTGATAACCGGGCAAATAGAAGTCTTTAGAGGAAGTTAACCAAAGCTTGCCAACAAAAGTCATTTCACAACCTTAATATGCGGATGCTTATCATATCGCCGATAATGACACTGTAGCTCGGCACCAACAGCATCTGACCGCAAAGATAATCTCTTCATGCGCTCAAGCAAATCCAAATATCGAGCTGTCATATCTAAAGCGGCATCAACAGCTAACTGAGCATTTAATTTAAAAACCTCATCATTAGTAGATTTTTTATTCAGTGACTGCTGCGAATCCCCCAAAAGCAAGGCAGCATCACGTAGTAGCTGCGCGAGCCCCCCCTCATAAAGCCCATTAACATATTTTCGTAGTGTTTTGGGACTCAAAGGAGTGATCCCTAGCGATTCATTACTCCAATCAGCCAAGCTGGTCACAGTAGTGAATACTGATATATCACCCCGGGATGGAGAAGAAGAAGCTCGGAGCCTATGAAATTCAGAAACTCTATTTGCGACACTTCTAGCAGCAGCAACAGATAGACCTTTGATGCTTGGAGCAAGCTGCCCCTTACTAAGTCTAGGCACAGACACTTTCCTTGATCGAAATGGCTACCGTGTAAATCTTTTTCCTTCCTGCACTTATTTGAATGGGCGTAGCATTGTAGACGCCTCTTTCAGACAACATCTCTAGGTAATCTCTTAGCTCATCCTCATGCATAACGTTGATTTTATCTGTCCCGAAATGCTTAACAAGGATACTTCTGAGCTTTTTCACTCCATCAGATTGATCATCAGAACAAACAGCTGAGGTAGCTAAAGCAGCCTCAGACGCACTTATTTCTTTACCTGTTAATCCTTCCTTGATGTAGCGCCAGGTTTCACCTATATCCTCATGCCCCATAAACCAAGAAAGCGCAGGCAAAGAGTTTTCCAAACCCCCGAAGTGAAAAAATGTCATAGCAAAATAGCGGCGAAGCTGATGAGGTAGCACCACCCAGCGCATTCCAAAGTTATCAGTCAGACCTAAGTATTCACTTAACTCTTTAAGGACCACATAAGCGTCAGTAACATCGAATGGGAAAGAACCCCTGACATTAACCTTAAAGAAAGCCTGCGAATTGAACAAAATATCATTTGAAGGCGAAATTTTTATCAACATTTCCTTCAGCGCATTTAAAGAAGCCAGACACTCATCAACAAGGCGCGGAACAGGCTTCTGCATAGAAGCCCGAATGCTATCAAAGCCAGTTTTTCTCAACAAAACTGAAAGGAAATATTTCCCATGAACCGAATAACTCGCTCTACTTTCTAGCTCCACCAACTCACTTCTGCGACAACTAGAGAGCACACCAATTAAGCAGAAGCAAACTGCTGTGTGAATCCTCAACATAAAAATGGAAAAGGGGAATTTGGTTCTAACTCTTGCCTCAGAGAGAAGCGGGTCCGCCTGCATTCGTTTGTATACGTTAAAGGAGGAAATTAGCCCAACTGGGAGCGGAACAATTTCTTCCGACATATACAGCGCCGAAAAAGCTGAAAAGTTTGAGCTTTTCTTAATTGAGCATGAAAGAGGAATGATTTCACTGTAATAATTGAGGAGTACAGGATATGTATCGATCATCCACTTGGCACAGCCAAACATCAAACTTCTTCCAGTGGACAAGGGCAAGGTCTTTGTTCTTCCGTTGTCTCCACTACGAAATGGACGTACAACATCCAGCACCAAGCCAGAGTCAGCCAGCTCAAAATTGGAACGAATAGGAAGAGAAGCTAGCACCTCACAGAATGTTACCATCCAGTTAGAAAGAGCAGTTACTTTTCTCTCTGCACTGCAGTTTTCAGCTCGAAACTCCAGCTCATCAGTAAAAACACGAGATATGTGATTTTTAAACTCGGCAGACTGAGATAAACGGAAGTAATCAATGCCTAAAGCGTCTGCCGCGAAACGCAATTTGATTGCGCCGGATTTATCCAGTGCACCTATATTTTCTAAATGCTCTGTAAGCGATTCCGCCCCACTACCCTCCTGAGAAACAGTGAGGAAATTTTCCCACCGCTGAATAAAAGCACCAGTACCACAAACACCACCCTCTTCAGCAGCCCCGAGAAACTCAACTATGTCATCCATCCCAAAAATGGAAAATCCCTCATCAATAAAACTATCCCCATAACGAACAGCAAGAAACTCGGCAAGCCATAAAATATATAGATGAAAGTGACCGATTCCTCTTAATGACTTGGAGAGTGTAAGTGCCCCATCATGAGCGTAGACAACCATCATTCGTGCCTGCTCCAAAGGAACAGCGTAGATAGGGCTTGTGAAGCTTCCTCCTGGCAACAATCTGTTCCAGTTAAGACGCACTCCGCCCTTGATAGCTCCATCTACAGTTCGAACAACAGTACCCGCATCGATGATCCATATTGGACTACTCAACTCACTAAGTAACCATGCCGGCTTGTATAGATTATCTATCTTCCTAGTTGTCCTCTTGAAGAAGTCTATAATCCCGAATGGCAGCTCCCTATTGCTCATCAGCCTATCTCTGGAAGAATAATCATAGAAGATATTGTTGCTTTCCTAGCAAGCGCCTTTTGGACAAGCTTACTTAGATCGCTCAGCGCTAAAGGAAGAGGCACCACTACTGCATCAATAAATTCCATCCAAAATTTTGGCGCAACTCCAGTAAGGCTATCTGGCCTATTGATAAACGAGGGAGTTGCTTTATCGAGGGAGTCACGATAGAGCATTGCAACTGCAAGAGCTTCGGGATCGTTTGCTAGTACGAGCCTAGACAAAACAGCAGAATCGACAACAGGCTTTTCGCTCTCACGAGCTTGCACCTCTAGCTCAGAGTCGAACAAGTAACTACTAGATGACTTAAGGTATTCATGTAGCTGTTCTATTGTTCTGAAATCTGAAACCCTCAGCATTTCGCTTTCTTCACGCATTGCTGATGTTATTAGAAAATTTTGATGCCTGCGGATTTGCCGCTCAAATACAGCACGCTGCAACGCTAGCGGGATATAATTATTAATAGTGGTTTTAATATTTTTGTGACCAAATGCCTTTGCTGAAGCAACCAAGTCTCCATCAGAATTGAGATATGCCGCCACACCAGCATTTACTCGAATTGCCTTGAAATTAATCTTGTCCTTCCAAGGCATAAGCTCCGCATGCCTGTCCACAAATGAGTAGACCCTTGTATTTACCTCCTCCTTGCCTCTCTTACGCCAAGCTGGGTTTACATATAGCCCCCCTACAAGCGCTTTCTCTGAGAAAGCCTTTAGGTCGTAATTTAGTGAGCTTATTCCCAACCATAGATTAGATGCCTCTTCTTCACGCCCCTGCCTCCTCATTTCCTGCCTGATTGGCGAGGTCCATTCCATTACTTTCGTAATAACATCTTTCGCCAAATCACTCAGGACTTCGGACTTTTCCTCCCCAGCCCTCGGCTTCTTAACTGTGAGGCGTACATTATCACCATCAGCCGAGGACAGAAGGACTGAGAAACCATTTTTATCTTCAACTTTGGCTCTGTACAATGAAGTCGAGTTAAATTTCGGATGCTCTAACATTAATAAAAGCATACAAACAGCTGCAGCCTCACTACTCATTAGCCCTAAATATGGAATCAACTTGTTTTTCCCATATTTTGCGACGTATTGCCAATGAGAATTGCCGCTGCAAGATACTGCGTTCTTTATATTCGACTTAAATTTCCGATGAGGTTTAGGAATCCCCCCCATTTCATGGTGAACCACTGAAAGTAAATTGCCAAGCAAGTTTGGGTGGCCACCTTCTGCCTCAAAATAATGCTTCCTTACAGAGAAATCGTAATATCTCACCGGCCACGGGTTTTCTCTCATATCTATTTGATAACCACAACCAGTTTTCTCTATTAAAGCAGCGCCCTCCGCCTGTTTAGACTTTAATAAATTAAAATCAGCTATCGCACATGACCTAATTGCAGCCAGAGCGCAATTTAACTTAGTAGTGTACTCGATCAGATATTTTTCATCGGATGCAGTTAAAGATATCGGCTCTAGGAGATCATCATTAAACGAATCCTTATCAGGCCTAAACGATTTAGGCAAAGAAACAACTTCGACCCCATCAACCGCAGATTGCCTAACGGTTAATATCTCTGAACCTCTTGGAGCTTTAACGTATGCTCCTATGAAAACCATTGGAATTGCACCGACAGCTGATAACTCCTCCAGAAGATTTACGAACGCTGTCCATTTATTTGTCGTCGTTGTAAGCGCCAATCCTTTAGCTGTTTCTTCTATATAGAAGCTTTCTCGAATCTCTGAAAGCATAACTTTAAAGTCTTCAGCAGCTGAATCTTTAGGATTACTCCAGTCTCTCGTTTTATGCATGCCTGCCCAGTGCTCAAGAACGCGCCGAACTGCGTATGTAGAAGCTGCACTTGAGTAACGCCTAGAGAAACGCGCAATACCATTCAAGAAGAGACCAGCGTCGTCACCCAACCAATCAACTAGGAAGTCAAAGCAAACAACAGAAACCCCTGATTGGCGTCCATCGTTCCTTACCTTCAGCTCCAGCCTTGATTTCTTTTTCCCGGATGAACCTTTTCCCTGGGTTGAGCTTGTTCGCTTAGCCATCTTTTGACCTCTAGCAGACGAATTTCGCGCGTATGCTCGACTACGTTTCTATTTCCCTCAATAAGATTCACTAACAAAAATTCTCGATGAACCCCTGTCCCTGTGGCTACCTGGGCGACCCCGGCGGCCGCTGCCGCTGCACCCCGGAACAGATCCAGCGCTACCGCGCCAAGCTGTCCGGACCGCTGCTCGACCGCATCGACCTGCACCTCACCGTGGCGCGCGAAAGCACCAGCCTGCTGGCCAGCAGCCAGGCTGGCGAGAGCAGCGCTGAGGTCGCCGCCCGTGTCAGCCAGGCACGCCAGCGCCAGCTCGCGCGCCAGGGCTGCGCCAATGCCTTCCTCGATCTGCCGGGCCTGCAGCAGCATTGCCGCCTGCCCGAAACTGACCGGCTGTGGCTGGAGCAGGCCTGCGAACGCCTCAACCTGTCGCTGCGGGCGGCCCATCGCCTGCTCAAGGTGGCGCGCACCCTGGCCGACCTGGAGGGCGTCTGCGAGATCGGCCGCGCGCACCTGGCCGAGGCCCTGCAGTACCGTCCCAGCAGCGGCAGCTGATCCAGCATAATTATCAGGAGAGGACTCCTCAGAGAAAAAAGCTATCGATCTGTGTTAGCATGGCTGGCCTTCCGCCCTTGGCGGCCCATCCGATAACAAGGAGAGCTAGCTCAATGGAGGCATCTTCGTCTTCGCTCAACCGGCCGGTATTCTTCGGCTCCGCCCTTCTCATCCTCGCCCTGGTGCTCTACAGCGTGCTGCTGCCGGAGCATGCACAAGACCAGTTCGCCTGGCTGCAACGCTGGATCATCGACAAGGCCAGCTGGTTCTACGTCCTCACCGTCGCCCTGATCCTGATCTGCTGCGTATTCCTCGCCGTCAGCCGCTACGGCGACCTCAAGCTGGGCCCCGACCACAGCCAGCCCGAGTACCGCAACACCACCTGGTTCGCCATGTTGTTCTCCGCCGGCATGGGCATCGGCCTGATGTTCTTCGGCGTGGCCGAACCCCTGATGCACTTCACCGCCCCACCAGTGGGCGAGGCCGGCACGGCGCAGGCTGCGCGCGAGGCGATGAAGCTGACCTTCTTCCACTGGGGCCTGCACGCCTGGGCGATCTACGCGATCGTCGCGCTGATCCTGGCCTTCTTCTGCTTCCGCCACGACCTGCCGCTGACCCTGCGTTCGGCGCTCTACCCGCTGATCGGCGAGCGCATCCACGGCCCCATCGGCCATGCGGTGGACACCTTCGCCATCCTCGGCACCGTGTTCGGCGTGGCCACCTCGCTGGGCTACGGCGTGCTGCAGATCAACAGCGGCTTCCACCACCTGTTCGGCCTGCCGGTCAGCACGCCGGTGCAGATCGGCCTGATCGCCGCCATCTGCACACTGGCCACGCTGTCGGTGGCGAGCGGCCTGAACAAGGGCATCCGCATCCTCTCGGAGCTCAACCTGGCGCTGGCCGTGTTCCTGCTGCTGTTCGTCCTGGTGCTGGGACCGACCGTGTTTCTGCTCAAGACCTTCGTGCAGAACAGCGGCGCCTACCTCTCCGAGATCGTCAGCAAGACCTTCAACCTCTACGCCTATGAGCCGACCGACTGGATCGGTGGCTGGACCCTGCTGTACTGGGGCTGGTGGCTGTCCTGGTCGCCCTTCGTCGGCCTGTTCATCGCGCGCATCTCGCGTGGCCGCACCATCCGCGAGTTCATCAGCGGCGTGCTGTTCGTGCCGGCTGGCTTCACCCTGCTGTGGATGACCGTGTTCGGCGACACCGCCATTCATATGGTGCTCAACGAGGGCCTGGGCGGCCTGGCCGAGACGGTGAATGCCGACAGTTCGCTGGCGCTGTTCGCCTTCCTCGAACAGTTCCCGCTGAGCGACCTGCTGTCGCTGGTCGCGGTGGCCATGGTGGTGGTGTTCTTCGTCACCTCGGCCGACTCCGGCGCCCTGGTGGTGGACATGCTGGCCTCAGGCGGCAGGACCGTCACGCCGCTGTGGCAGCGCCTGTTCTGGTCGATCCTGATCGGCGTGGTGGCCATCGCCCTGCTCCTGGCCGACGGCCTCAAGGCGCTGCAGACGGCCACCATCGCCAGCGCCCTGCCCTTCTCCATCGTCCTGCTGGCGGCCATCTGGGGCCTGCTGCGCGCACTGAAACTGGACGCCACTAAGCGCGGCGTGCGCTTCCAGGCGCTCAACGGTTCACGCCCGCTGGCCCGCCAGCATGGCGGCTGGCAGCGTCGCCTGCGCAACCTGGCGATGTTCCCGCGCCGCGCCCACGTCACCCGTTTCATCGACGAAGTGGTGCAGCCGGCCTGCCAGGCGGTGGCCGAGGAACTGCGCAAGCAGGGCCTGCCGGCGACGGTCGAGAGCGGCGCCGACGGCCGCGTGCGCCTGGCCGTGGCGCATGGCAGCGAGACCGACTTCAGCTACGAGGTGCGCCCGCGCGCCTTCGCCCAGCCCAGCTTCGCCCTGCGGGACACCGGCGACGACGGCAACGAAGAGCGCAAGTACTTCCGCGCCGAAGTCCACCTGCGCGAGGGCGGCCAGGACTACGACGTGATGGGCTGGGTACGCGAGGCGGTGATCGACGACATCCTCGACCAGTACGAGAAGCACATGCACTACCTGCACCTGGTGCGCTGAAACGAAAAAGCCCGGCACATGCCGGGCTTTCTCTGGGGCCTGCAGGATCAGGCGGCGCTGCGCTGGCCACCTTTCTGATGCTGACGGCAGGCCTCGCCGAAGGCCTCGAACATCTTCACCGAATCCGGGTTCTGCGCAGCCTGCCACTCCGGGTGCCATTGCACGGCAAACAGGAAGGGCGACAGGCTCGGCGCGTGGAAGGCCTCGATCAGACCGTCCTCGGCGCGGGCCAGCGGCTCCAGGCCCTTGCCCAGGGTCTTGATGCCCTGGCCATGCAGCGAGTTGACGCCGATCTCCTCGCGCCCCAGCACCCGGGCCAGCCAGCTGTTCGGCTCGATGCGCACCTTGTGCGCCTCGGCGTACTGCACCGCCACCGGGTCCTCGGGGTTTTCGCGATGGTCGTTGAAGCCCGGCTCGGCATACACCTTCTGGTGGATGTCGCCGCCCAGGGCCACGTTGATTTCCTGCATGCCGCGGCAGATGCCGAAGACCGGCAGGCCACGGGCGATGGCAGCCTTGATCAGCGGCAGGTCGAACAGGTCGCGGTCGCGATCCTGGCCCTTCTCCGGGGTGAGGTTTTCCTGACCGTAGAGGGTCGGGTCGATGTTCGAACCGGCACCGGTCAGGTACACGCCGTCGGCCATGTCCAGGTATTGCTCGAGGTCGTCGGTACCACAGCAAGTGGGCACCAGCACGGGTACGCAGCCGGCGATCTCCACCAGCGGCGTGATGTATTTGTGAGTCATTACCTGATAGTCGTGGCCCTTGCGCTCCTGAGCGCCCATGGACATCAACACGACGGGTTTACGCTTGGCAGTGGAAGTTTTTGCACTGTTCTTGTTGGACATACGTCACCTTGGGGCAGATCGATCTGCCGTTGCTGTGCAGGTGGGTCGGGAGATCGACGCGCTACCTGTTTGGCACGGTTCCGTCTGTCGGCGGCGTAGCAGGGCCTCACCTGGAGGCATGGGAATGGGAGGTAACGGACCACCCGCGACGGCCGCATAACAGTCGAACCGCCCGCACAGTCTCTCCAGAGACGTAAAATATGTCAAACATTTCAGGCGGATGGCGTAAAAGGACCATATAGCAATCAGGGCTGCAGACGCCAAAAAACGGACACCTACCGCATAAGGCCCTGCTAGAGCGCGGCTTCATGGTCCATTATTTTTTACGCACCCGGCATGATGCGCTCGACGGCCGGCAGGCGCATCTGCGCCACCTCGGCCAGCAGGAAGTCACGCAGCCGGCGCAGGCGCGCCTGCGCGCGATGCGTCTTGGGCCACACCAGGTAATAGCTGCAGCCGCTGTACACGGCGGTCGGCCTGGGTAAGCCCAGACGTCCGGCATTGACGTCCTCGGCGACCAGCAGCAGATCGCCGATCGACACCCCGTAGCCGCGGGCGGCGGCGACGATGCCCAGCTCCAGCATGTCGAACAGCTGGCCGCCCTTGAGCGGCACCCGGTCGCTCAGGCCGGTGGCCTGCAGCCACTGGCGCCAATCGCGGCGATCCGGGGTCGGGTGCAG
The DNA here is from genome assembly GCF_048595745.1 of Pseudomonas stagnisoli. Classification (NCBI taxonomy): domain Bacteria; kingdom Pseudomonadati; phylum Pseudomonadota; class Gammaproteobacteria; order Pseudomonadales; family Pseudomonadaceae; genus Pseudomonas; species Pseudomonas stagnisoli. The sequence goes on along the minus strand of NZ_CP184361.1, from coordinate 389,610 downwards.
CTGCTCGGCGGCCTGCAGCCGGGCCAGGTCCCAGGGGCCGGCCTGCACCGCTTCGGCAGCGCACACCGGGATCAGCCACTCCTCGAACAGCAGCACGCTGTCCCACTCCTCGGGAAAGTCGCCATTGCCCAGCAGCACGGCGCAGTCGAAGGGCTCGTGATGGAAGTCGACCTTGTCCACGTCCATCCAGGCACTGGTCAGCTGCACCTCGCTGTCCGGGTTGCCCAGGCGGAACAGCGACAGACGCGCCAGCAGCCAGCGCATGGTCAGGGTCGAGGGCGCCTTGAGGCGCAGGCAGGCATCCTCGCTGCGCAGGGTGGCGCAGGCCTTCTCCAGCGCATCGAAGCCCTCGCGCACGCCGGGCAGCAGGCCGCGCGCCGTCTCGGTCAGCTGCAAATGCCGGCCACTGCGCTCGAACAGGCGGCAGCCGAAGTGCTCTTCCAGGGTGCGGATATGCCGGCTCACCGCGCTCTGGGTGATGGCCAGCTCGGCGGCGGCGCGGGTGAAGGAGGCATGCCGGGCCGCCGCCTCGAAGGCACGCAGGGCATAGAGCGGCGGCAGGCGCCGGCTCATGTGCCTAACCCATGAGTATTAGTCATGCCAGGCATCGCTTTTTTCCTTTTGTGCACGTCGCACTGACTCCAGAGAATGGGCCATTCTCCGCCCGCCGGATTTTTCCCGGCAAGTCTTCTCTTGAGCCTGACTCATCATGCCGCAGTCCGTCCGCACCGAACTGGTCGCCCTCTTCCGCCTCGCCGGTCCGTTGATCGCCGCGCAGCTGGCCCATGTACTGATGGTGTTCACCGACACCCTGATGATGGGCAAGCTGGGCCCTGCCGAGCTGGCCGCCGGCGGTCTGGGCGCGGCCAGCTATTCCTTCGTGTCGATCTTCTGCGTCGGCGTACTGGCCGCGGTGGGCAACCTGATCGCCATCCGCCATGGCGCCGGCGACAGCGCCGGGGTCACCCGCCTGGCGCAGAATGGCCTGTGGCTGGCCGGCGGTCTGGCGCTTGCCAGCGGCCTGCTGCTGTGGAACCTCGGCCCGCTGCTGGCGCGCGTTGGTCAGGAGCCGCACAACATCGAGGGGGCGATGCAGTTTCTCTCCACCCTGGTGTTCGCCCTGCCCGGCTACCTCGGCTTCATGGCCCTGCGCGGTTTCCCGGCGGCCATCGGCCGGCCGGGCCCGGTGATGGCCATCAGCATCGGCGGCGCGGCGGCCAACTTCGCCCTCAACTGGGCGCTGATCCACGGCTGGTTCGGCTTGCCGCCGCTGGGCCTGGCCGGCATCGGCCTGGTCACCGCGCTGGTGGCCAACGTCATGACCCTGCTGCTGTTCCTCCACCTGATGCGCCACCCGGCCTACGCGGCCTACCCGCTGGCCCGCGGCCTGCTGCGCCCGCGCCTGGCCGAGCTGCGCGAGCTGCTGCGCCTGGGCCTGCCGATTGGCGGCACCTACGCGGTGGAGTCCGGCATGTTCGCCTTCGCCGCCCTGTGCATGGGCGCCATCGGCAGCGACGCGCTGGCCGCGCACCAGATCGCCATCATGTCGGTGTACGTGGCCTTCATGGTGCCGGTGGGTATCTCCTACGCCACCACCTTCCGCATCGGCCAGCACTATGGCGCCGGACGCCTGGCTGACGCGCGCCGCGCCGGACGTCTGGGCATCGGCGGGGGCGCCTGCTGCATGCTGGTGTTCGCCCTGCTGTTCTGGCTGGCGCCGGAGTGGGTGGTGGGGCTGTTCCTCGACCTTCACGACCCGCAGTTCGCCGCCGTGGTGGCGCTGGCCGTGAGCCTGCTGGCGGTGGCCGCCTGGTTCGAGCTGTTCGACGGCATTCAGACCATCGCCATGGGCGCGATCCGTGGTCTCAAGGACGGCAAGACCACCCTGCTGGTTGGCATTCTCTGCTACTGGGTGATCGGCATTCCGCTGGCCTGGGCGCTGGCCTTTCCGCTCGGCTGGGGTGCCGAAGGCGTATGGTGGGGCCTGGCCGGCGGCCTGGCCTGCGCGGCCATCGGCCTGACCCTCGGCTTCGAGTGGCGCATGGCACGAATGCTAAGACCGCAGGCGGTAACGGCTCAGGCCTGCCTGTCGTAGCCCGGGTGCACTCCGAGAGAGGGGATGGGCGGCCAAGTCAGGGTGAAAGCTGCCGCCTAAGTCCCTCACCCTAGCCCTCTCCCAGGGGGAGAGGGAATGGTGCAACGCGCGACGCCGCAGCCTAGGACGGCAAGCCGCCAAGCAGCGGCTGGCGCAGGCCGAACACCAGGAAGCGCGCCAGCTCGGCCAGCGGCAGCGGCTTGCTGATCAGGTAGCCCTGCACCTGGTCGCAGCCGAACTGGCGCAGCAGGGCCAGTTGCTCGGCGTTCTCCACGCCCTCGGCGACCACTTCCAGGTGCAGGTTGTGCGCCAGGTTGATCATCGCCCGCACCAACTGACGATTCTCCGCGCGCTCGCCCATGCCAGCGACGAAGCTCTTGTCGATCTTCAGCAGGGTGATCGGCAGGTTGTTGAGGTGCACGAAGGAGGAGAAACCGGTGCCGAAGTCGTCCAGCGAGAAGCGCACGCCGAGCCGGCCGAGGGCCTGCATGGTCTGCCGCACCTGCTCGCTGCGGCGCATCACCGCCGTCTCGGTCAGCTCGAACTCCAGCCACTGGGCATCCACCCCGCGCTCCTCGATCAGGCGGCCGAGGGTGCTCAGCAGCTGGCTGTCCTGGAACTGGCGGAACGACAGGTTGACCGCCATGTGCAGGGTCGGCAGACCGCGCCCACGCAGCCACTGCATGTCGCGCAGGGCACGGGCGATCACCCAGTAGCCCAGCGGCACGATCAGCCCGCTCTCCTCGGCCAGCGGCACGAACTCGTCCGGGCCGAGCAGGCCGCGCTCGGCATGGCGCCAGCGCACCAGCGCCTCCAGGCCGAGGATACGCCCGCTCTGCAGGCACAGGCGTGGCTGGTAGTGCAGCTCCAGCTCGTCGCGACGCAGGGCACGGCGCAGCTCGCCTTCCAGATCGGCCATGCTGCGCGCGCCGCGATGGATGCGCTCGTCGTACAGGTGATGGGTACAGCCCTGGGCGGCCTTGGCCTGCTGCATGGCGATGTGCGCATGCCACAGCAGCGGATCGGCGCTCTCGCCGGTGCGGGCATGGGCCAGACCCAGGCTGCAGCCAAGCAGCAGGCTCTCGCCGTCCAGCCAGTAGGGCTCGGACAACACCTCGGTGATGCGCTCGGCCACGCGCTCGGCGCGTTGCGGATCGCGGCGGTTGTCGATGAGCAGGGCGAATTCGTCACTGCCCAGGCGCGCCAGCGCGTCGCCGGGCTCCAGCTGGGCCTTGAGGCGGTTGACCACCTGCAGGATCAGGCGGTCGCCAGCCTGGTAGCCGAGGGCGTCATTGACGTGCTTGAAGTTGTCCAGATCGAGATGACCAAGAGCCAGGCCGCGTCCCTGGTGCTCGGCCAGACGCCCGGCCAGCAGGGTCTGGAAGCCCTGGCGGTTGGCGATACCGGTCAGCGGGTCCTGTTCGGCCAGGCGCTGCAGGGTCGCCTGCAGCCGCCCGCGCTCGCCGGCATAGCGCAGACAGCGGCGCAGCAGGTCGACGCCCAGATTGTCACGCACCAGCCAGTCGCAGACATCGGCCGGCTCCACAGCGGGCTCCTCGTCGAGCAGCAGGATGGTCGGCAACGGGCAGCGCCCAGGCGCCGGCTGGCAGGCGGGCGTGGTCAGCAGCAGGCCGTGCCCGCCGTCGTCGAACAGGCTGCTGGCCGCCTCCCAGTTCGGTGCGGTAATCAGCGGGAAGGCGCCGCCAAGAGTCTCGAGGCGTGCGCGCAACAGCGCAACCCACTCTGGCTGTTCGGCCAGCAGGACCAGGCGCAAGGGTTCGACGTGCGCGGACAAATGACCTCCCCAGGGTCAGGAAAGGCAGACTTACCCCGTCTGCATGCACCGTGTATTCCGGCGTTCTCTTTCTGCCTGTCCCTGTGCAGATCTTTGCGCATCCTGCGGCAAAGGCTCGGCAGCGGCAACGGGCTGCGACTGGTACAAGCGTACATGATCTTTGAAAATAGTGACTTAGCCCACAATCCTTAAGCTTTTTCTTGGGAACCCGGCCTGCCGGGCGGCGATCCGCATGCGCCCCGGCGGCGTCCTGCGACTGCTAGAATGCCGCCTCGTTTTTTCTGACCGAATTCCCCCATGTCGCGACTCAATCCCCGGCAGCAAGAGGCCGTGAACTACGTCGGCGGCCCGCTGCTGGTACTGGCCGGCGCCGGCTCCGGCAAGACCAGCGTGATCACCCGAAAGATCGCCCATCTGGTGCAGAACTGCGGCATCCAGGCCCGCCACATCGTCGCCATGACCTTCACCAACAAGGCCGCGCGCGAGATGAAGGAGCGTGTCGGCACCCTGCTCAAGGGCGCCGAGGCGCGTGGCCTGACCGTGTCCACCTTCCACAACCTGGGCATGAACATCATCCGCAAGGAATACGCGGCGCTGGGCTACAAGCCGGGCTTCTCGATCTTCGACGACGGCGACATCAAGGCCCTGCTGACCGACATCATGCAGAAGGAATACGCCGGCGACGATGGCGCCGACGAGATCAAGAACTACATCGACAGCTGGAAGAACGACCTGATCCTGCCCGACGAGGCGCTGGCCAATGCCCGTGGCCCCAAGGAGCAGACCGCCGCCATCGTCTACCTGCACTACCAGCGCACGCTCAAGGCGTACAACGCGGTGGACTTCAACGACCTGATCCTGCTGCCGGTCAAGCTGTTCCAGGAGAACCGCGACATTCTGGAAAAATGGCAGAACCGCATCCGCTACCTGCTGGTGGACGAATACCAGGACACCAACGCCAGCCAGTACCTGCTGGTAAAACAGCTGGTGGGCATGCGCAACCAGTTCACCGTGGTCGGCGACGACGACCAGTCGATCTACGCCTGGCGCGGCGCGCGGCCGGAGAACCTCAACCTGCTCAAGGAAGACTACCCGTCGCTGAAGGTGGTGATGCTGGAGCAGAACTACCGCTCCACCAGCCGCATCCTCAAGTGCGCCAACATCCTTATCGCCAACAACCCGCACGTGTTCGAGAAGCAGCTGTGGTCAGAGATGGGCCACGGCGATCCGATCCGCGTGATCCGCACCCGCAACGAGGACGCCGAGTGCGAGCGGGTGGCGCTGGAAATCCTCACCGAGCACCTGCGCACCGAGCGCCCGTACAGCGACTTCGCCATCCTCTACCGCGGCAACTACCAGGCCAAGCTGATGGAGCTGAAGCTGCAGCACCACCAGATCCCCTATCGCCTGTCCGGCGGCACCAGCTTCTTCGCCCGCCAGGAGGTGAAGGACCTGATGAGCTACTTCCGCCTGCTGGTCAACCCGGACGACGACAACGCCTACCTGCGGGTGATCAACGTGCCGCGCCGCGAGATCGGCTCCACCACCCTGGAGAAGCTCGGCAACTACGCCAGCGAGCGCGGCATCTCGATGTACGCCGCCAGCGACGAGCTGGGCCTGGCCGAGCACCTGGACAACCGCTATACCGAGCGCCTGTCGCGGTTCAAGCGCTACATGGACAAGATCCGCGAACTCTGCGCCGGTAACGACCCGATCGGTGCCATTCGCAGCATGATCATGGATATCGACTACGAGAACTGGCTGCGCCAGAACGCCTCCAGCGACAAGGTCGCCGAGGCGCGCATGGGCAACGTCTGGTTCCTCGTCGAAGCGCTGAAGAACACCCTCGACAAGGACGAGGACGGCGACATGACCATCGAGGACGCCATCGGCAAGCTGGTGCTGCGCGACATGCTGGAGCGCCAGCAGGAAGAAGAAGAAGGCGCCGAGGGCGTGCAGATGATGACCATGCACGCCTCCAAGGGCCTGGAGTTCCCCTCGGTGTACATCATCGGCTTCGAGGAAGAGATCCTCCCCCACCGCTCCAGCATCGAGGCCGACACCATCGAGGAAGAGCGGCGTCTGGCCTATGTCGGCATCACCCGCGCCAAGCGCAACCTGGCACTGACCTTCGCCGCCAAGCGCAAGCAGTACGGCGAGATCATCGACTGCTCGCCGAGCCGCTTCCTCGACGAGCTGCCGCAGGAGGACCTGGTCTGGGAAGGCCAGGAAGACACCCCGGTAGAGGTCAAGACGGCGCGCGGCAACGATGCCCTGGCCAGCATGCGCGCCATGCTCAAGCGCTGACCGAGCGCACAGCCGCAGAGCGGCTTCCCGGCTAGACTGCGCGCGTCCGTCGTCTCGCAAGGAAGCGCGCCATGTCCCATCGCCTGTACCTGTACAACAAGGCCGAAATTGGCAGCAGCGAGGATGACTGCCTGCCGCTGATGGAGTGGGGCTACGAGCTGCCCCTGTTGCTGCACCCGCTGTTCGCCCAGGGCGCGTGCGTCGGGCACAACTGCTACAACGACCCGCACAGCGAAGAAGGCCTGTACGCCGAGGCGCCCGCCGGCATCGAGGCGCTGCGCGCCTTCTATGCCTTCATCGAGCGCCATGCCGGCAGCCTGCTGGACGATGTCGAGGCCTTCCGCACGGCGCGCGACAGGATCTTCCAGCTGCTCGATGGCAGTGCCAGCCACGCCTGGTTCCACCTGGACGCCTGGGACCTGTTCAACATGAGCGACGACGACCGCCGCGCCCAGGCCGACGCCCTGCTGGAGGAGATTGCGCGCAGCAACGCCTGCATCCGCGAGGCCATCGACAACGACAATCCGCGGCTGCTGGACAACTGCCCCGGCGTCGATGCGCCCTGGGCCGGCAGCTTCCGCGCCCTGCTCAACCAGGCCGCCTACGACTACGGCTGGGAACCGCTCGGCTCGATGCTGCCGGTGCAGGATGAAGATGCGCCACAGATCTTCTGCGAGAACCAGCGTTACGGCCTGCGCGCGGCGGATGGCCGGGTACTGATCGAGCCGCGCTACCAGGCCTTCTACGAATTCGACGAGAGCAGTGAGCGCGCCTGCGTGCAGCTGGACGGGCGCTTCGGCTATGTCGACCGCCAGGGCCGCGAAGTGATCGCCTGCCAGTTCGAGGAAGCCTACGATTTCGCCGGCGGGCACGCGCTGGTCGCCGAGGGCGGCAAGCTCGGCCTGATCGACCTGCAGGGCCGGCTGACGGTGCCTTGCCAGTTCGAAGCAGGCGAGCCGCTGGACCACCGCGGCAGCTGCTGGAGCGTGCAGCAGGGCGAGCTGTGGGGGGCGATCGACCCGCAGGGCAACTGGCTGCTGCCGGCGCAGTACCAGCAGATCCAGGCGTACGAAGGCTACTACGCCGCCCGACCGGCGAAGGGTCCGCAGCATCTGTTCACCACCCGTTTCCACGACCTCGGCGCAATCGGCACCGACAACCTGCAGAGCTTCGACCTGGATGGCCGCGAGGTCTATCTGATTCGTCGCCGCGACGGCCAGCAGTGGCGCTGGCGTGCTCTCGACGATCAGGGCCAGGCGCTGCTGCCCGGCGAGTACCAGGCGCTCGACTACCTCCACGACCTGCAGGCCTGGCAGGTGCGCGACAGCCGTCTGTACGGCCTTTATCGCCATCAGCAGCAGCGCTGGCTGCTGCCCTGCGCCTACACCCGGATCGAGCCGCAGCTCGGCTGCCGGAGCGCCGACGGCAGCCACTACTGCCGGGTTCAGGAGGGCAAGCGCTGGGGCCTGTATCGCGGCGGCGCGCAGCCCGGCTGGAGCTCAGAGCCGCGCTTTGAGCGCCTGGAAAGCCTCTATGACCAGTATTTCAGCGCCTGCCTGGAAGGCCGCTGGGGCATCCTCGACAGCGACGGCCAGTGGCTGCGCGAACCACTCGACCAGGCACCCGCCGAACGCCGCTTCGTGCAGAGCGAGGAGCGCGCACTGGTGTTCCACGACGACCTGGCCTGGCGCCTGGAGGAAGACGGCAGCAGCCACCCACTGGCCGCCGAGCGCGCCCTGCAGATCGTCGACCGCTATGCCCAGTTCGGCCTCAGCGAGGTGCAGCAGGCCTGCCTGCAGCGCAGCGCCGGCGATCTCTGGCTGGCCCTGGACGCACAACGCCGCGGCCTGGCCGCCCTCGAGGCGCAAGACTACGAGAAGGCCCGGCCGCTGCTGCTGCGCGCCGTGGATCTGGGCAACACTGATGCCCTCAACGACCTCGGCTGCCTGCTGGACCATGCCGACCAGGACCATGCCGGCGCCCTCGCCTATTTCCAGCGCGCCAGTGACACCGGCTCGGCGCTGGCCGCCCGCAATCTGGGCGACTGCTACCGCCAGGGCCGCGGCTGCGCCCAGGACCGGGCGCTGGCGCGCCACTACCTGCAGCTGGCCACCGAGCACGGCCACCGCCCGGCGCATCTGGAGCTGGCCCAGCTGCTGTTCGAGGAGGAAGCGGACTACGACCAGGCTCTGCAGCACTTCGAGGCCGCCTGGCGCTACGGCGACAAGGATGCCAGCGCCAACTACCTGGGCTGGCTGCACGAGCAGCGCGAGGACTATGCCCAGGCCCAGCGCTATTACCAGCACAGCCTGCGCCGGGGTGACGGCTACGCGCACTGGCGCCTGGGCCGCCAGTACCTCCACGGCCTGGGCGGCAAGGCCAATCCGGGCAAGGCGCGCGAGCACCTGCAGCAGGCCTGCGCCGAGCAGTACGAGGACGCCTACCTGGACCTGGCCGAGTTACTGCTCGGCAACGAGGCCGACCAGGAACAGGCGCTGGAGTGGCTGCGCAAGGCAGTGGACGCCGGCGTCGCCGGCGCCCGCGAGCGCGCCGAGGAACTGCTGGCGCAGCGCCGCCAGCCCGGTCCGCTGGCGCGCCTGCTCGACCGACTGCGACAATAAACCGCAGCCTGCACAGTCAATGACAGGCACAAAAAAAACCGCCCGAAGGCGGTTTTTTCAGAAGCTGGCGGCTGTTACAGACCGGACATCTTCTTGATAGCGCCCATCAGCTCGTCGTCCGAGCAGGTGGCGCAGGTGCCTTTCGGCGGCATGGCGTTGATGCCGGCGATAGCCGACTTGAGAATGCCATCCAGGCCGCCCTTGGCATCGGCACGCGCTTTCCAGGCAGCGGTATCGCCAACCTTCGGCGCACCCAGCACACCCGCGTTGTGGCAGGCGCCACAGTGGGCGGCGATCACGTCGTCCGGCGACTTGGCGCCACCACCGGCAGCCACGGCAACGGCGCCGACGCCCTTGCACTCTTCACCCTGGACGCAGACCTCGCCAACCGGCTTGATGCGCTCGGCGATCTCATCATTGGTCGCAGCCTGAGCGCTCACAGCCCACAGGGCCAATACGGCAGCTTGAGCCGCCAGCATCTTCTTGATCAGGTTCACGGTACACCCTCATTGGCTAGAAACGCCCGCGGCCACGGTTTCGCGAGCGGGCGCAGTATAACGGTTCGGCCGGCTGGCCGGAACAACCCAACTTGTCGCAGGGGCATTGCGTAAGGCAACGCCCGCTGCCGACTCAGAAGTTCGCCGGCGTGGTGGCGCTGATCAGTCGCGCCGGCTTGTCGTAGGGGTTACGGAAGCGATGCGGCTTGGTGCTGTCGAAGTAGTAGCTGTCGCCCGGCTCCAGCACAAACACCTCGGCGCCCACGGTCAGCTCCAAACGGCCGTCGACCAGCATGCCGGCTTCCTCGCCGTCATGGTTGAGCATTTCCTCACCGGTATCGGTGCCCGGCGGGTAGGTTTCGTCGAGGAAGGTAATGGTCCGATTGGGGTGCGCCTTGCCAATGAGCTTCATGGTCACGGCACCGCTGGAAAGGTCGGTCAGTTCGTCGGCCCGGTACACCACCTGAGTGTGGTTGTCCTGCTCCAGATCGAGAGAGAAAAACTCGACCAGCGACATGGGGATGCCGCCGAGCACCTTCTTCAGCGAGCTGATCGAAGGGCTCACGCTGTTTTTCTCGATCATCGAGATGGTGCTGTTGGTGACACCCGCCCGCTTGGCGAGTTCACGCTGGGAAAGGCCTTTGAGTTTACGGATAGATTGCAGTCGAACACCGACGTCCAATGCGGGGGTCCTCCCTGGGAGCAAGGCATCTGGGTGGCCGTATGATGCGGCCAGTGTTCAGTATTTACAACACTGCAAACGCAATTGCCCCGCCCCGTGACGGCTAGCCCCCGGAATAGAGCCTCGGCACCCGCTTCAGGTTGCAGAACAACTGGTACGGAATGCTGCCGCAACCATAGGCCACGGCACTGGCGGAGACGTTGCGCCCCCACAGCTCGACCCGACTCCCCAGACCTGCGCCGGGCAGGTCGGTGAGGTCGACGGTCAGCATGTCCATGGATACCCGGCCGATCAGGCGGGTCATCAGCCCATCGACCATGATTGGCGTGCCGGTGGCGGCATGCCGCGGATAGCCATCGGCATAGCCCATGGCCACCACACCGACGCGGGTCGGCCGCTCGGCGACGAAGCGTGCGCCATAACCCACCGGCTCGCCGGCCGGCAGCTCGCGTACGCTGATGATCTTCGACTCCAGGGTCATCACCGGGCGCAGGCGCGCGGCCTGGACCTGGTCCTGCTCGAAGGGCGTGGCACCGTAGAGCATGATGCCGGGGCGCACCCAGTCGCTGGCGATGGCCGGCCAACCGAGGATGGCCGGCGAGTTGCGCAGGCTGACCTCGGCCTGCAGGCCGGCACGCGCCTGTTCGAACACCGCGACCTGCTCCTCGCTGCGCGGACAATCCAGCTCGTCGGCGCGAGCGAAGTGGCTCATCAGCACGATCTTCTCGACCTTGCCGCTGGCCAGCAGGCGGGCATGGGCATCCCGGTACTCGGCCGGGTGCAGACCGACCCGGTGCATGCCGGAATCGAGCTTCAGCCACACCTGCAGCGGCCGCGCCAGGCGCGCGCGCTCGATCGCCTCGACCTGCCAGGTGGCATGTACCACGCACCACAGCTGGTGCTGGTCGATCAGGCTCAGTTCGCTCTCCTCGAAGAACCCCTCGAGCAGCAGGATCGGCTTGCGGATGCCGGCATAGCGCAGCTCCAGCGCCTCCTCGATGCAGGCTACGGCGAACCCGTCGGCCTCAGCTTCCAGGGCGGCAGCACAGCGCGTGGCACCATGCCCGTAGGCGTCCGCCTTGACCACCGCGAGCGCCCTGGCACCGCTGATCTCGCGGGCGAGGCGGTAGTTGTGGCGCAGGGCTTCGAGGTCGATCAGGGCACGGGCGGGACGCATGGCGGCTACTTCATTCGGTTAAAAAAAGCCCGGCGGGGGTGCCGGGCCAAAGGGATGTTCAGGCTTGTGCGGCGACGACCATCATCTCCACCAGCACGCGCGGGTCATACAGCTTGGCCTCGAGGCAGGCGCGGGCCGGGGCGGCACCCTCGGCCACCCAGGCGTCGTACACCTCGTTGAGGCCGGCATAGTCGGCCATGTCCTTGAGGTAGATGGTCACCGAGAGGATCTTGGTCTTGTCGCTGCCGGCCTCGGCCAGGAAGCGGTCGATGTTGGCCAGGGTCTGACGGGTCTGCTCACGGATATCGCCGTCGTAATCGTCCGCCAACTGGCCCGCCAGGTAGACGGTGCCGTTGTGGATGACGATTTCGCTGTAGCGCTTCTCAATGCGCAGGCGCTGGATGGACATGCTTGTGGCTCTCCTTGGTGCGGCCATAACGGGAAATATCCAGGCCTTCGGCGCTGATCTGCGGACGCTTGTTCGCCATCAGGTCGGCGAGGAAACGACCGGAGCCGCAGGCCATGGTCCAGCCAAGGGTACCGTGTCCGGTGTTGAGGAACAGGTTGCGGTAGGCGGTGGCGCCGACGATGGGCGTGCCATCCGGGGTGGCCGGACGCAGGCCGGTCCAGAATTCAGCACGGCTGACATCGCCGCCCTGCGGGTAAAGATCGTTGGTGATCATCTCCAGGGTGGCGCGGCGGGCCGGGTTGAGCGACAGGTCGAAACCGGCGATCTCGGCCATGCCGCCAACGCGGATGCGGTTGTCGAAGCGGGTGATGGCGACCTTGTAGGTCTCATCAAGGATGGTCGAGGTCGGCGCCATCGCCGCATTGGTGATCGGCACGGTCAGCGAGTAACCCTTGAGCGGGTAGACCGGCGCCTTGATGCCCAGCGGCTTGAGCAGCTGCGGGCTGTAGCTGCCGAGGGCGAGCACGTAGCGGTCGGCGGTCTCCAGCTTGCCGTCGATCCACACGCCGTTGATGCGGTCGCCGGCGTGGTCCAGGCGCTCGATGTTGCAGCCGAAGCGGAATTCGACGCCGAGGTCCTTGGCCATCTGCGCCAGCTTGCTGGTGAACATCTGGCAGTCGCCGGTCTGGTCGTTGGGCAGGCGCAGGGCGCCGGCCAGCTTGTCCTTGACCCCGGCCAGGGCCGGTTCGACCCGGGCGATGGCGTCGCGGTCGAGCAGCTCGTAAGGCACGCCGGAGGCTTCCAGCACGGCGATGTCCTTGGCCGCGTTGTCGACCTGGGCCTGGGTGCGGAACAGCTGGGTGGTGCCCAGCTGGCGGCCTTCGTAGGCGATGCCGGTCTCGGCGCGCAGCTCGTCGAGGCAGTCACGGCTGTACTCGGACAGGCGCACCATGCGCTCCTTGTTCACCGCGTAACGGGCAGCGGTGCAGTTGCGCAGCATTTGCGCCATCCACAGGTACTGGTCGATATCGGCGGTGGCTTTGATCGCCAGCGGCGCGTGCTTCTGCAGCAGCCACTTGATGGCCTTCAGCGGCACACCCGGGGCAGCCCAGGGCGAGGCGTAGCCGGGCGAAACCTGGCCGGCGTTGGCGAAGCTGGTTTCCAGGGCCGGGCCGTTCTGGCGGTCGACCACCACCACCTCGAAGCCGGCACGGGCCAGATAATAGGCACTGGCGGTACCGATCACACCGCTGCCGAGCACCAGAACACGCATCTTCGCCTCCTCGCTGCAGGGCGAGCCCGCGAGCGTTTGTTATTTTGACCGTAGATGGGCGCAGTATAGGAAGGCGCAAGTAGCGATATTCACTGTTTATCGCTGAGCATTTGGCGTTAGTTCTCGACGTAGAGCGTTTTCACAGGATTGCATCCAGGCGATATGGCTATATATTCGCCTCAACGCCAGTGAATTATCGCGTTCAGTTATTCCCTACGGAGCACATCATGCGCACCCAGCACCAGAGCCGCCGCGAGCTGGACAAGATCGACCGCAACATCCTGCGCATCCTCCAGGAGGACGGGCGCATCAGCTTCACCGAGCTGGGCGAGCGGGTCGGCCTGTCCACCACGCCCTGCACCGAGCGCGTCCGCCGCCTGGAGCGCGAGGGCATCATCATGGGCTACCACGCCCGCCTCAATCCGCAGCAGCTCAAGGCCAGCCTGCTGGTGTTCGTCGAGATCAGCCTGGACTACAAATCCGGCGACACCTTCGAGGACTTCCGCCGCGCCGTGCTCAAGCTGCCGCATGTGCTGGAGTGCCACCTGGTCAGTGGCGACTTCGACTACCTGGTGAAGGCGCGGATCAACGAGATGGCCAGCTACCGCAAGCTGCTCGGTGACATCCTGCTCAAGCTGCCGCATGTGCGCGAGTCGAAGTCCTACATCGTCATGGAAGAGGTCAAGGAGTCACTGACTCTGCCGGTGCCGGAATAAAGGCTGCGGGCTAGACCAGGCGTTGGCGGGTACTGGCGATCAGCCGGTGTACCTGGCGCTCAACGGCCGGCTCGATCGGCGTGTCCGGCCCCTGGCCGCGCGGGCACGGCAGGTTCGGCGTGGTACCGAACAGGCGGCAGATCAGCGGACGCTGGTCATACACGGTGCAGCCCTGCGGGCCGAGGTGCACGCAGTTGTACTCGGCCAGCGCGGCCTCATGCTCGGCATCGCTCTTGACCGGCAGGCGCGCCAGCTCTTCGGACGACGCCGTCACCGGGCCGCAGCAGTCATGGCAGCCAGGCACGCAGGCGAAGCGCGGAATCTGCCGGCGCAGCTGGTCGATCTTGCGGTCGGTGCAACTCATTGGCGGGCCTTGTGCTGAATCCCGCTAGTGTATCCGCGCGGCAGCGGCGTCGATGACTGCGAGTGAAAAGAGTTTTTCCTGGGGCGCTCTTGGCGCCTGGCATGGGCCATGCTTAAGCTGCGTAAAATTTTAACAACACACAACTCAGGATTTCGCACATGAACGCCCGCGTTCACCAGCCGCAACGCCCCGCCGTGCACAGCGACCAGCACGCCGCCTCCTACTACGCCGCCACGGCCAACCGCCAGCTGAGCTACCCGACACTGGCAGGCGAGGAACTGGCCGACGTGTGCATCGTCGGCGGCGGCTTCTCCGGCCTCAACACCGCCATCGAACTGGCCCGCAAAGGCTTCTCGGTGGTGCTGCTGGAAGCCCATCTGGTCGGCTGGGGTGCCAGCGGGCGCAACGGCGGCCAGCTGATCCGCGGGGTCGGCCATGGCGTCGAACAGTTCGAGCCGGTGATCGGCGCCGACGGCGTGCGCCAGCTCAAGCTGATGGGCCTGGAAGCGGTGGAGCTGGTGCGTCGCCGCGTGGAAGAGTTCCAGATCGACTGCGACCTGACCTGGGGCTACTGCGACCTGGCCAACAAGCCGGCCCACCTGGACGGCTTCGCCGAGGACAAGGCCGAGCTGGAAAGCCTCGGCTACCGCCACGAACTGCGTCTGCTGCAACCGCAGCAGATGCACCAGGTCGTCGGCTCCGACCGTTACTGCGGCGGCATGATCGACATGGGCTCGGGCCACCTGCACCCGCTCAACCTGGCCCTGGGCGAGGCAGCCGCGGCGGCCTCGCTGGGCGTGCGCCTGTTCGAACACTCGCCGGTGAGCCGCATCGACTACGGCCCCGAGGTGAAGGTACACACCGCCCGCGGCAGTGTGCGCGCCAAGACCCTGGTCCTGGCCTGCAATGCCTACCTCAACGGCCTGGACCCGGAGCTGGGCGGCAAGGTACTGCCCGCCGGCAGCTACGTGATCGCCACCGAGCCGCTGGGCGAAGCGCGCGCACGCGCGCTGATCCCGCAGAATATGGCGCTGTGCGACCAGCGCGTGGCGCTGGACTACTATCGCCTGTCGGCCGACAACCGCCTGCTGTTCGGCGGCGCCTGCCATTATTCCGGTCGCGATCCGGCAGACATTGCCGCCTATATGCGGCCGAAAATGCTGCAAGTCTTCCCCAACCTGAAAGACGTGAGGATCGACTTCCAGTGGGGCGGGATGATCGGCATCGGCGCCAACCGCCTGCCGCAGATCGGCCGCCTCAAGGATCAGCCCAACGTCTACCACGCCCAGGCCTACGCCGGGCACGGGGTCAACGCCACGCACCTGGCCGGCAAGCTGCTGGCCGAGGCGATTGCCGGCGAGCAGGGCGGCGGCTTCGAGCTGTTCAACCGCGTACCGCACATCACCTTCCCCGGCGGCAAACACCTGCGCTCGCCGCTGCTGGCCCTGGGCATGGCCTGGTACCGCCTCAAGGAAGCGGTCGGCCTGGCCTGACCGCCCTCACCACAGCGTCCAGAACGGACGCTCGACCTCGGTCCGGGCCTGCGCCCGGCTGAGGCCGATATCGCGCAACTGCTCGTCGCTGAGATAGCGCAACGCCTGGCGCGTCTGCAGGCGACGGCGCCAGGCCCGCCAGCGCCCGAACAGCACGAGCGCGACGCCGATCCCTCCACGCGCGGGCTTCCCTGTCTCGGGATGGACTGTTTCCTGGCGTTCCCATGGCTGCGGCATGTCGACCTCCTTGCACCGATCTGTATGGAGGACCATGATGCGGGTCGCACGAAACAGGATACAGATTCAAAGAATGGACTTTTGATCCATACAGATTCTGTGTGCGCCCCACTGAATCCTGCTTTTTGCCGTCATCTGTATGGTCTGACGGAGGCCGCCATGCTTTACCGCAACCTGGCCGAGATCCTCGGCGAACGCATCGAACAGGGCCTGTACCGCCCTGGCGACCGCCTGCCCTCGGTGCGCGCGCTCAGCCAGGAGCACGGCGTCAGCCTGAGTACCGTGCAGCAGGCCTACCGCGAGCTGGAGGACGAGGGCCTGGTGGAACCCCGGCCCAAATCCGGCTACTTCGTACCACACGGCCGCCAGCGCCCGGCGCTGCCCATGGTCGGGCGCACCGCCCAGCGCCCGGTGGAAGTGTCGCAGTGGGACCAGGTGCTGGAGCTGGTCAACACGCCGGCCCAGGCCGACCTGGTGCAGTTGGGCCGCGGCATCCCTGACATCGATGCGCCCACGCTCAAGCCGCTGCTGCGCAGCCTGTCGCGCCTGAGCCGGCGCCAGGGCCTGCGTGAGCTGAGCTACGGCAGCCTGGCGGGCGAAGTCCTGCTGCGCGAACAGGTGGCGCGCCTGGCGCTGGATTCCGGCTGCCAGATCGCCCCTGACGACCTGATCATCACCACCGGCTGCCACGAGGCGCTGTCCGCCGCGCTGCGCGCCATCTGCCAGCCCGGCGATATCGTCGCGGTGGACTCGCCGAGCTTCCACGGCGTGATGCAGGCGCTCAAGGGGTTCGGCCTGAAGGCCCTCGAGCTGCCCACCGACCCGCTCACCGGCATCAATCTGGAAGCGCTGGAGATGGCCCTCGAGCAGTGGCCGATCAAGGCCATCCAGCTGACCCCGACCTGCAACAACCCGCTCGGCTACGTCATGCCCGAGGCCAATCGCCGCGCCCTGCTGGAGCTGGCGCAGCGCTACGACCTGGCGATCATCGAGGACGACATCTACGGCGACCTGGCCTACCGCTACCCGCGCCCGCGCACCATCAAGTCGTTCGACGAAGACGGCCGCGTGCTGCTCTGCAGCTCCTTCTCCAAGACCCTGGTACCGGGCCTGCGCATCGGCTGGATCGCGCCGGGGCGCTACCTGCAGCGGGTGCTGCACATGAAGTACATGAGCACTGGCATGAGCGCCCAGTTGCCGCAGCTGGCGCTGGCCGAATTCATCGGCGAGGGCCAGTACCAGCCACACCTGCGGCGCATGCGCAGCCAGTACGCGCGAGGCCGCGAGCGGATGACGGCCTGGGTCAGCCAGCACTTCCCCGCCGCCGTGAGGGTCAGCCAGCCGCAGGGTGGCTTCATGCTCTGGGTGGAGATGCCGCAGGGCTTCGACAGCCAGCGCCTGAATCGCCTGCTGGCGCCGCACAAGGTGCAGATCGCGCCCGGCAGCATCTTTTCCGCCGCCGGCAAGTACCGCAACTGCCTGCGCATGAACTTCGCCACCGCCATGACCGCCGACCTGGAGTGGGCGGTCCGGCAGGTGGGCCAGACGGTGGGTGAACTGCTCAGCCCAACACCGGGCGGCGCGGCGCTCTAGTCAGCCGCCGGCGCCTGGAACGCCCCACGGCGCCAGGCCAGCCAGACGAACAGTGCCGCGCCGGCCGCCATCAGCAGGGGCAGCGCATGACCGCTCAGCCACTGGCTGGCAGCGCCGGTGGACAGCGGCCCGAGCAGGCAGCCGGCGCCCCACAGCAGGGCGATGTGAGCGTTGGCACGTACCAGCGCGTCATCCCGGTAGAACTGCCCGACCAGGATCAGCGACAGGGTGTAGAGCCCACCGGCGGCGGCCCCGAACACCACCAGCAGCGGCCAGATCAGCGGCGTGTGCAGCAGCGTGGGAATCGCCAGGCTGGACAGCAGCAGCAGCACGCCGCAGACGCGAAACAGCGTGGCGCGCGACACCCGGTCGGCGAGCAGGCCGATAGGCAGCTGCAGCAGGGCGTCGCCCACCACCACCACGCTGGCCATCAGCAGCGCCGTCTCTTGGGCGAAGCCTTCGCGCAGCAAATAGACCGGCAGCAGGGTCAGCACCATCGACTCGAAGGCGGCGAACAGCACCACGGCCCAGGCAATCGCCGGCAGGCGCCGACAGAACAGCCCCAGACCGCGCCCGGAAGCGCTGTGCGCATCGACCTGCGGCGCGCCACTATGGCCCAGCAGCACGGCGCTGCCCCCGACCAGCAGCGCCACCGACAGCCAGAAGCCGAGGTCGCTGGCACTGCCGATAACCGTCAGCGCCAGCGGCCCGGCCAGCTGACTGAGGGCGAAGCCGGTGCCGTACAGCGCCACCAGACGGCCGCGCAGGCGCTCCTCGACCAGCTGGTTGATCCAGCTTTCGCCCAGGACGAAGACCACGGTCAGGGAAATGCCGATCAGCAGGCGCAGCAGCAGCCACAGCGGGTAATAGGGCAGCAGGGCCAGCAGGCCGACCGAGAAGGCGCTGGCCAGCAGGCACAGGCGCAGGGTGCGCGGCGTGCCCAGCACGCCTGCCAGGCGCCCGGTCAGGCGCGCCCCGAGCAGCACGCCGACGGCCGGCATCGCCGCCATCACGCCAATAGCGAAAGGCCCGTAGCCCCAGCTCTCCAGGCGCAGCGACACCAGCGGCAAGGTCACCCCCAGCGCCAGCCCGACGATGACCACCGCCGCAGTGACGGCGAAGTAGGTTCCCCAACGCATAGCCCAATCCTTTCCGGCCAAAGCAAACGGCCGGGTTCCCAAGGAAACCCGGCCGCAGGTGTGGCTCACTCGGGAGCCGGCCCCGAAGGGCGGACCTTAAAGTACGGTCAAACTAACCCAGCAGCGATGAAGGTCTTCTGGGCTAAGGCCAGGACCATCGACCAACGGGAGTAACAGCCGTTAGGCTGGCCCGAAGGGCGAGCGTCAGCGAGTCAGGCGCCCCGCAGCTTTTAAGCGCAGCGTACTGCAGTACGTGAGCATTAAAAGCGAGGACGCAACGCCGTATGGCCGACGACCAGGAGATCGTCCCGCGTACTTAGAGCTTGATCCAGGTGGCCTTGATCTCGGTGTACTTGTCGAAGGCATGCAGCGACTTGTCGCGGCCGTTGCCCGACTGCTTGTAGCCACCAAACGGCGCGGTCATGTCGCCACCGTCGTACTGGTTGACCCACATGCTGCCCACGCGCAGCGCCTTGGCAGTCAGGTGCGCCTTGGACAGGTTGCTGGTCCAGATCGCCGCCGCCAGACCGAAGATGCTGTCGTTGGCAATCGCGATCGCTTCCTCGGTGGTGTCGAACGGAATCACCGTCAGCACCGGGCCGAAGATCTCTTCCTGAGCGATGCGCATCTTGTTGTGCGCATCGTCGAAAATGGTCGGCTCGACATACACGCCGCCCGTCTCTTCGAGGGTGCGCTTGCCGCCGCAGAGCATCTTGGCCTGATCGGCATGACCGGCTTCGATGTAGGACAGCACGGTGTTCAGGTGGCCCTGGTCAACCAGCGCGCCGACCTGGGTTTCCGGATCCAGCGCATGGCCGACCTTCCAGCCCTTGAGGGCCTCGACCACCATCGGCATGAACTTGTCCTTGATCGAACGCTGTACCAGCAGGCGCGAACCGGCGGTGCACATTTCGCCCTGGTTGAAGCAGATGGCCATGGCGGCGGCCTCGGCAGCCTCCTTCAGGCAGGGCGCGTCTTCAAACACGATGTTGGCGCTCTTGCCGCCGGCTTCCAGCCAGACGCGCTTCATGTTGGACTCGCCGGCATAGATCATCAGCTGCTTGGCGATCTTGGTCGAACCGGTGAACACCAGAGTGTCGACGTCCATGTGCAGGGCCAGGGCCTTGCCCACGGTGTGGCCGAAGCCCGGCAGCACGTTGAGCACGCCGGCCGGAATACCAGCCTCCAGCGCCAGCTCGGCCATGCGGATGGCGGTCAGCGGGGACTTCTCGGACGGCTTGACGATCACCGAGTTGCCGGTGGCCAGGGCCGGGCCCAGCTTCCAGGCGGTCATGATCATCGGGAAGTTCCACGGCACGATGGCGGCGACCACGCCGACCGGCTCGCGGGTCACCAGACCCAGTTCGTCGTGCGGGGTGGCGGCCACTTCGTCATAGATCTTGTCGATCGCTTCACCGCTCCAGCGGATGGCGCGCGAGGCACCCGCCACATCGACGCTCAGGGAGAAGGCGATCGGCTTACCCATGTCCAGGGTTTCCAGCAGGGCCAGCTCCTCGGCGTGGGCGTCGAGCAGATCGGCAAAGCGGATCATGATCTTCTTGCGCTCGACCGGCTTCATCTGCGACCACACGCCCGACTCGAAGGTGGCGCGGGCATCACGCACGGCGACGTCGGCATCGGCGGCGTCGCAACTGGCGATCAGGCCGAGGACACGACCATCGACCGGGCTCACGCACTCGAAGGTCTGGCCGGAAACGGCATCGCGGTGCTCGCCATGGATCAGGGCGCGGCCCTCGATCTGCAGATTCTTGGCGCGCTGTTCCCAGTCGGCACGAGTCAGGGTGGTCATGCGGGAGTTCCTCAGTGGAAGCGTGTGGCAAATAGGCAACACGCACTGTCAATTATTCTGCCAGGCCGATTGCCGGCCATCGTGCGCACAACACTAAACCAGAGCGCGTCGCCTTTTCAATATTTTTGACAAAGGCCCGATCAGGCGCCTTGAATGTTCGTTTTATCAAACATAGACTGCCGCCCATCGACAGCCCTACAACAACAGGAAACCCACTCCATGAATGTCGCCCAGATCATCGACTTCGCCAGCGTCACCACCGCGCCGGAACACTATCGCCCGGCCGCCGAGAAGATCCTCAAGGGCGACCCCGAGCAGAGCGTGCGCAACCACTACGGCAGCCCCTGCGGCCAGTTCAACGTGGGCATCTGGGAAGGCGCCGTCGGCCAGTGGACGATCAACTACACCGAGCACGAGTACTGCGAGATTCTCCAGGGCGTGTCGGTGATCCGCGATCAGGATGGCAATGCCAAGACCGTGCGCGCCGGCGACCGCTTCGTCATCCCGGCCGGCCTCAAGGGCACCTGGGAAGTGCTGGAGCCCTGCCGCAAGGTCTATGTGATCTTCGAAGCCAAGGCCTGAGCCCGGCCTAACACTCGATTCAGAGTCACCCTGATTAGCCCGCGCCCGCGGGCTTTTTTTTCGCCCACAGTTTTTCGCAGGCAAGAAAAAACCCGCCGAGGCGGGTTTCTTCGTACAAGGGCCGGATCAATTACTTGATCTTGGCTTCCTTGTAGGTCACGTGCTTACGGACGACCGGATCGTACTTCTTGATCTCGATCTTGTCCGGAGTGGTGCGCTTGTTCTTGTCGGTGGTGTAGAAGTGGCCGGTACCGGCGCTGGACACCAAACGGATCAGTTCACGCATGATTAGCTCCTTAAACCTTTTCGCCGCGAGCGCGCAGCTCGGACAGCACTACGTCGATACCGCGCTTGTCGATGATGCGCATGCCCTTGGCGGAAACGCGCAGACGCACGAAGCGCTTCTCGGACTCGACCCAGAAGCGATGGTGCTGCAGGTTCGGCAGGAAACGACGACGGGTTTTGTTGTTAGCGTGGGAAACGTTGTTCCCGGTTACCGGACCCTTACCGGTAACTTGACAGACTCTCGACATGCCTCAGCCCTCTAAACCACATGCCCAACCCGGCATGGGTTGGCCGCTTGAACTCAATAGTCATTTGGCGCTCAGCGCCGCGTTTCTCGGGGGTCTTACCGGCATTTGGCGTTGCCGCTGGACCGGGCCCCTAGAAAAGAGCGCTGCTTTATACCAGAACACCCCGGCAGTCGCAAGAATTCCCGCGTACCGCGAACCAGCATAGCCCCAGAAGCAGCGGCCCTTCGCGCCGCAGGCACCCCGACCGCTCGTCGCCTGGGTCGATTGTCTGCCCGCCGCCTTTGGTCTAGGGTTGCCTCTCGCCTTTCGGAGGAACCGCGATGCGCATCGCCGCCCTGCCCCTGCTGCTCGCCCCGCTGCTAAGCCAGGCCGCCACTCTCAGCGTCTGCACCGAAGCCAGCCCGGACGGTTTCGACGTGGTGCAGTACAACTCGCTGACCACCACCAACGCCTCGGCCGACATGCTGATGAACCGTCTGGTGGACTATGACGCCGCCGCAGGCCAACTGGTGCCCAGCCTGGCCGAGCGCTGGGAAGTGTCGGCCGACGGCCTGAGCTGGACTTTCCAGCTGCGCCCGGGAGTGAAATTCCAGCGCACCGCCTGGTTCACACCGAGCCGTGAACTGAACGCCGACGACGTGCTGTTCAGCTTCCAGCGCATGCTCGACCCAACCCATCCCTGGCACAAGGTCGCCGCCAGCGGTTATCCGCACGCCCAGTCCATGCAGTGGCCGGCGCTGATCGAGCGCATCGAGGCGCCGACACCGCTGAGCGTGCGCTTCGTGCTCAAGCGCCCGGACGCCACCTTCCTCGCCACCCTGAGCATGGGCTTCGCCTCCATCTATTCCGCCGAGTACGCCGCCAAACTGCTGGCCGACGGCACGCCGGAGAAACTGAACGCCCAACCGGTCGGCACCGGCCCCTTCGTGCTCAAGCGCTTCCAGAAGGACGCAGTGATCCGCTACGCGGCCAACCCCGACTACTTCGCCGGCAAGCCGGCTATCGACGGCCTGGTGTTCGCCATCACCCCCGACGCCAGCGTGCGCCTGCAGAAGCTCAGACGCGGCGAATGCCAGATTGCCCTGTCGCCGAAGCCGCAGGATGTGCAGGCAGCGCGCGCGGAGAGTCGCCTGGCAGTCAGTGAAACCCCAGCGTTCATGACCGCCTTCGTCGCCCTCAACAGCCAGCACCCACCGCTGGACAAGCCGCAGGTGCGCCAGGCGATCAACCTGGCCTTCGACAAGGCCAGTTACCTCAAGGCGGTATTCGAGGGCAGTGCCACCCCGGCCAGCGGCCCCTACCCGCCGAACACCTGGAGTTACGCCAAGGATCTGCCGGGCTATGCCCACGACCCCGCCAAGGCCCGCGCGCTGCTGGCCGAAGCCGGACTGGCGGACGGTTTCAAGACCACCATCTGGACCCGCCCGTCGGGCAGCCTGCTCAACCCCAACCCGTCTCTCGGCGCCCAGCTGCTGCAAGCCGACCTGGCCAAGGTCGGCATCCAGGCGGAAATCCGCGTGATCGAGTGGGGCGAGCTGATCCGCCGCGCCAAGGCTGGCGAGCATGACCTGCTGTTCATGGGCTGGGCCGGCGACAACGGCGACCCGGACAACTTCCTCACCCCGCAGTTCGCCTGCGCCTCGGTGCAGTCTGGCCTGAACTTCGCGCGCTACTGCGACCCGCAGCTGGACCAGCTGATCAGCCAAGGCAGGGCCGCCAGCGCTCAGGCACAGCGCAGCGAGCTGTATCGCCAGGCGCAGACGCTGATCCAGCAGCAGGCCTTGTGGCTGCCGCTGGCGCACCCCACCGCCTTCGCCCTGCACAGCGACAGGGTCAGCGGCTACCAGGTCAGCCCCTTCGGCCGCCAGGATTTCGCCAAGGTCCGCCTGGCCCCCTGAGGCCGCATGGCGGGCAGCGCCCGCCCTACACCCAGCCGAACTCGGCCATCGACAGCGGCTCGCCGTCGCCGACGATGAAGTGGTCGAGCACGCGCACCTCGATCAGGCCGAGCGCCTCCTTGAGCCGCTCGGTCAACTGGCGATCGGCCTGGCTGGGCTCGGCGACGCCGGACGGGTGGTTATGCACCAGGATGGTGGCGGCCGCGTTGTGGAACAGCGCACGCTTGACCACCTGGCGGGGATAAACGCTGGCGCCGTCGATGGAGCCGAAGAACAGCGCCTCGAAGCAGATCACCCGGTGCTTGGCATCGAGGAACAGGCAGCCGAACACCTCGTGCGGCTCGTGGCGCAGACGCGCCTTGAGGTAGTCGCGCACCGCCTGCGGGCTCTCCAACGCGGAATCCCGGCGCAGCCGCTCGGCCAGATGACGGCGGCCCATCTCCAGCACCGCCTGCAGCTGGGCGAACTTGGCCGGGCCGAGGCCCAGGCGTTGGCTGAAGGAATCCAGGTCGGCCTCCAGCAACGCGCGCAGGCTGCCGAAGTCGGCCAGCAGGTGGCGAGCCAGGTCCACCGCGCTCTGCCCGGCCACCCCGGTGCGCAGGAAAATCGCCAACAGCTCGGCGTCGCTCAGCGCCGCGGCACCCAGCTCCAGCAGTTTCTCCCGCGGGCGTTCTGCCGCAGGCCAGTCGCGTATGCTCATGACATCTCCCTGTCCGTCGGCCCGCTGTTCCAGCGCAGGCCCTGTGCTATCTTAGCCCGGCTTTTTTGGCGCGGTGACCGGCCTGGGGAGGTGTCGCCGCCGCGCTGCTATCCACACCACATTATTAAAGGCAGGCCTATGCAGCGGCTGTATCGGAAACGCATCGTCCTGGGCGTCGGTGGCGGCATCGCCGCCTACAAGAGCGCAGAGCTGGTCCGTCGCCTGCGCGACCAGGGCGCCGAAGTACGGGTGGTCATGACCCGTGGCGGCCGCGAGTTCATTACCCCGCTGACCCTGCAGGCGCTGTCCGGCCACCCGGTGCACCTCGACCTGCTCGACCCGGCCGCCGAAGCCGCCATGGGCCATATCGAGCTGGCCAAATGGGCTGACCTGGTGCTGATCGCCCCGGCCACCGCCGACATCATGGCGCGCCTCGCTCAGGGCGTGGCCGACGATCTGCTGACCACTCTGGTGCTGGCCACCGACGCCCAGGTCGCCCTGGCCCCGGCGATGAACCAGGCCATGTGGCGCGATGCGGCCACCCAGGCCAATGCCGAGATTCTCGCCCAGCGCGGCCTGCACCTGTTCGGCCCGGCCGCCGGCAGCCAGGCCTGCGGCGACGTCGGCCCCGGGCGCATGCTGGAAGCCGAGGAGCTGGCCCAGCGCGCCGCCGATTGCTTCCAGTGGCAGGCGCTGACCGGCAAGCACGTACTGATCACCGCCGGCCCGACCCAGGAAAACATCGACCCGGTGCGTTACATCACCAACCACAGCTCCGGCAAGATGGGCTTCGCCCTGGCCGAGGCCGCCGTGGAGGCCGGCGCCCAGGTCACCCTGGTGACCGGCCCCGTGCATCTGCCGACACCAGACCGGGTCAATCGCATCGACGTGGTCAGCGCCCGCGACATGCTCGCCGCCTGCGAGGCCGCGATGCCCTGCGACCTGCTGATCGCCTCCGCTGCCGTGGCCGACTACCGACCGGAAGTGGTGGCCACGCAGAAAATGAAGAAGGACCCCAGCAGCGGCGAAGGCCTGCTCCTGCAACTGGTGCGCAACCCGGACATCCTCGCCACCATCGCCGGCCGTGAAGATCGTCCGTTCAGCGTGGGCTTTGCCGCAGAAACCGAGAACCTGCTCGACTATGCTGCGCGCAAGCTGAAGGACAAGAACCTCGACCTGATCGTCGCCAACGACGTGGCCAACCCGACCATCGGCTTCAACAGCGAAGAGAACGCCATCACCGTGATCGATCGCGAGCTGCAGGCCAGCGCCTTCGCCCAGACCAGCAAGAGCAAGATCGCCCGCCAACTGGTGGCCTTCATTGCCGAGCGCCTCAACCGCGCCTGACCCCCATCGTTTATGGAATCCACCATGCACGCTCTGCAAGCCAAGATCCTCGACCCGCGCCTGGGCAGCGATTTTCCCCTGCCGCACTATGCGACCCCCGGCTCCGCCGGCCTCGATCTGCGCGCCATGCTCAAGGAGGACAGCATCCTCGAGCCGGGGCAGACCCTGCTGATCCCCACCGGCCTGTCCGTCTATATCGGCGATCCCGGCCTGGCCGCGCTGATCCTGGCGCGCTCGGGGCTCGGCCATAAGCACGGCATCGTGCTCGGCAACCTGGTCGGCCTGATCGACTCGGACTACCAGGGCGAGCTGATGGTGTCCTGCTGGAATCGCGGCCAGACGCCCTTCACCATCGCCGTCGGCGAGCGCATCGCCCAGCTGGTGCTGGTGCCGGTGGTGCAGGCGCATTTCGAGCTGGTCGAGGAATTCGACGCCAGCCAGCGTGGTACCGGCGGTTTCGGCCATTCCGGTAGCCACTGACCCCGCCCGCTCGGGATGAATTGCCAGGGAGACGTCGCGTGAAACTCAAGCGAGCAGCCAAGGATAACGAACCACTCATCGCCGCCGCTCCGGCCAAGCCGGCAGCCAAGACCAGCAACGACTCGCAGGCGCTGCTGCCGGGCGCCATCGCCGCGCTGGGCGGCCTGGTGCTGGCCTGCGCACTGCTCGGCTTCGGTCTCAGCGGCAGCGGTAAACAGCAGCAACAACAGCTGGTCGAAGCCTGGGGCGGCAGCCAGGCAAGTGCCTTGCAACAGGCTCAGCAACAACTGCTCGCTGACACCCAGGCCGCCGCCAATGACCCGGCGCTACTCACCGCCCTGCAGAGCGGCGACCGCAGCCTGATCGGCACCGCCGAGCGTGGCCTGCAGCACTGGCACGGCGTGGTCGATGCCCATATCAACCTGCCGGCACGCGCCGCGCTGGACGTCGGCCGCAGCGGCCCGATGAATTTCGCCGCGCTGGACATGCTGCGCCGCCTGGAAAATGGCCAGCAGCCTGCCATCGAGGCCTACAAGGTCGGCGAGCGCTGGCTGGCCTACAGCGCCGCGCCGTTGCGCGCCGCCGGCAGCAACCAGCTGCAGGGCACCCTGCTGTTGGTGGTCGATCTCGAACGTCTGCTCGGCGCCCTCCCGGCCATGCCGGAGGAGGCCGGGCAAGTCCAGCTCAGCCAGAAATTCGGCAATAGCGCCGCGCAGATCCTGCTGCAGCGCGGCACCGCCGGCGATGCGCAGGCACTGCGCTTCGACACGGGCAACCCCAACTGGCAACTCGACTTCATACCGGGGCCGACCAACAGTGGCCTGCCCGTCTCGCCCGTAATACTGGCCATCGCCGCCCTGCTGGCACTGGCCGGTGCACTGCTCGGCCTGGTACTGACCCGCAACCACCTGCTCGGCCGCCTGCGTGATGACGTACAGCAACTGGCCGGCATGGTTCAGGAGCTTTCCAGCGGCAAGTCGGTCAAAGCCTTCAGCCTGCAGTTCGCCGCCCTCGACGGGCTGGCGCAGAGCCTCGCGCGGATTCCGCGCGCCAAACAAGAAGCCTCAAGACATGAGGCCGGCAGTACCCCGATCACTGCCCCCGCAGCGGTATCCAAGCCTACGCAGTTGGCGGACCCGCTGTTCCAGGCCACCGATATCCTCGATATCGACATTCTCGACGAAGACCAGGATCTCCTGGGATTGGAGCAACCCCTCATGGATAGCAACGTGCAGAACGTACAGACCCCACCGAAACTTCCCGCCAGCATCTTCCGCGCCTACGACATCCGCGGCGTGGTTGGAGATACCCTTACCCCGGAGGCCGCCTACTGGATCGGCCGCGCCATCGGTTCGGAGAGCCTGGCACAGGGCGAACCCTGCGTCGCCGTCGGGCGCGATGGCCGCCTGTCCGGGCCGCAGCTGGTACAACAGCTGATCCAGGGCCTGCTGGACTGCGGCTGCCAGGTCACCGACATCGGCATGGTGCCGACTCCGGTGCTGTACTTTGCGACTAACGTATTGGAGGGTAAGTCAGGGGTGATGCTCACCGGCAGTCACAACCCGCCGGACTACAACGGCTTCAAGATCGTCATCGCCGGCGACACCCAGGCCAATGAGCAGATCCAGGCGCTGAAAACCCGCATCGACAACAACGACCTGGCCAGCGGCGTGGGCAGCGTCGAGCAGATCGACATTCTCGACCGCTACTTCAAGCAGATCCGTGACGACATCGCCATGGCCAAACCGATCAAGGTCGTGGTCGACTGCGGTAACGGCGTGGCCGGGGTAATCGCGCCCCGACTGATCGAGGCGCTGGGCTGCAGCGTGATCCCGCTGTTCTGCGAGGTGGATGGCAACTTCCCCAACCACCACCCAGACCCGGGCAAACCGGAGAACCTGAAAGACCTGATCGCCCGCGTGAAAAGCGAAGGCGCCGACCTGGGCCTGGCCTTCGACGGCGACGGCGACCGCGTCGGCGTGGTGACCAATACCGGCACCATCGTCTACCCGGACCGCCTGATGATGCTGTTCGCCAAGGACGTGGTGTCGCGCAACCCGGGCGCCGACATCATCTATGACGTCAAGTGCACCCGCCGCCTCGGCGCGCTGATCAGCGGCTACGGTGGCCGCCCGGTGATGTGGAAGACCGGCCACTCGCTGATCAAGAAGAAGATGAAGGAAACCGGTGCCCTGCTGGCCGGCGAGATGAGCGGCCACGTGTTCTTTAAGGAGCGCTGGTTCGGTTTCGACGACGGCATCTACAGCGCCGCACGCCTGCTGGAAATCCTCAGCCAGGATCGCCGCGATGCCGAGCATGTGTTCTCCGCCTTCCCGCTGGATATCTCGACACCGGAGATCAACGTTACCGTCACCGACGAGAGCAAGTTCCGCCTGATCGACCGCCTGCAGCGCGACGGCGTATGGGGCGAAGCCAACCTGACCACCCTGGACGGCGTGCGTGTCGACTATCCCAAGGGCTGGGGTCTGGTGCGCGCCTCTAACACCACGCCGGTGCTGGTGCTGCGCTTCGAGGCGGAGACCGAAGAAGAACTCACACGCATCAAGGAAGTCTTCCGCGCTCAGCTGTACAACGTCGCCCCCGACCTCAACCTGCCGTTCTGATTCGCTTTCGGAGTCCGTTTCACCATGACCCTCAATCGTGATGCCGCCGTCCAAGTCGCCAAGGTCCTGTCCGAAGCGCTGCCCTATATCCGTCGCTTCGTCGGCAAGACCCTAGTGATCAAGTACGGCGGCAACGCCATGGAAAGCGACGAGCTGAAGGAAGGCTTCGCCCGCAACATCGTGCTGATGAAGGCGGTTGGCATCAATCCGGTGGTGGTGCATGGCGGCGGCCCGCAGATCGGCGATCTGCTGAAGAGACTCAGCATCGAAAGCCACTTCATCGATGGCATGCGCGTCACCGACGCGCAGACCATGGACGTGGTGGAGATGGTCCTCGGCGGCCAGGTCAACAAGGACATCGTCAACCTGATCAATCGCCATGGCGGCAGCGCTATCGGCCTGACCGGCAAGGACGCCGGGCTGATCCGCGCGCGCAAGCTAACCGTGACCCGTCAAACACCGGAGAT
This sequence comes from Pseudomonas stagnisoli, assembly GCF_048595745.1. Taxonomy (NCBI): domain Bacteria; kingdom Pseudomonadati; phylum Pseudomonadota; class Gammaproteobacteria; order Pseudomonadales; family Pseudomonadaceae; genus Pseudomonas; species Pseudomonas stagnisoli. Next base: position 360,771 of record NZ_CP184361.1, on the reverse strand, counting down.
GACCCAGCCGGAAATCATCGACATCGGCCATGTGGGTGAAGTGACCGGGGTGAATACCGAGCTGCTGAACATGCTGGTCAAGGGTGACTTCATACCGGTGATCGCACCAATTGGCGTGGGCGCCGATGGCGAGTCCTACAACATCAACGCCGACCTGGTGGCGGGCAAGGTGGCCGAGGCGCTAAAGGCCGAGAAGCTGATGCTGCTGACCAACATCGCGGGCCTGATGGACAAGCAGGGCGAGGTGCTGACCGGCCTGACCACCGAGCAGGTGGATGGGCTGATCGCCGACGGCACGATCTATGGTGGCATGCTGCCGAAGATCCGCTGCGCCCTGGAGGCCGTGCAAGGCGGCGTGACCAGCGCACACATCATCGATGGTCGCGTGCCGAATGCGGTGTTGCTGGAAATCTTCACCGATAGCGGCGTCGGCACCCTGATCACCAATCGCAAGCGCCATCACTGATGGCGTTGCGCGGCGGGATCACTCGCCGCGCAGTTCCACCAAGCGCGCACGATCGGCGGCAAAGGAGGCCTCGGCTTCCTTGCGGCTGGCCTGGTAGCGCTGAATATCCTTCTCGACCCCCAGCTGTTCGGTTTTGATGTTGTCAATTTGTACCAACAAGTGCTCCGGCACTTGACCGCCTGATCTCTCGAATTCCGCTGCCTTGGCCTGCAGATTCGCCTGTTGCGTCCGCAGCGAATGGAGGTTGCTCTGTGCAACGCTGATCAGCCCATCCAACTCGGCCAACTTGCGCTCAAGAGCCCGATCGACATCCGCAGGCTCGGAGTAGATACGCAGCAACTGAGCATCAGAGCTGGCCTTGGCCTTCTCCTCAGCCTGTCGCTGGCGCTCTTCCAGGCTGGGAGCCGGGGGTACAACTCGCACTACTCGTCCTTTGTCATTGAGCACTTCATAGCCCCGAGAAACGTACTCGGGCGGCACCCCCAGGCGGTCTAGCACCACACGTCCATTCTTATCCGTGTAACGGTAAAGCTCGGTGGGTACGGACGTCTTTTCTTGAGACGGCTGGGCTGCAAGGGCGGAAACTGCAGTTACTGAGAGGAGCAACGAGCCGAGAACCAACTGTCTGAGCATGTAAGACACCTGTGCTATTGGACTAGATGCCGTACTGCGCGCGGTAGGCCTCCACCGCCGGCAGGTGTTTCTTCAGCTCGGCATCGCCCGCCAGATAATCCAGCACCTGCTCCAGCGACACAATACTGATCACCGGCATGCCGTAGTCGCGCTCCACTTCCTGAATCGCCGACAGCTCACCCTGGCCGCGCTCCTGGCGGTTCAGCGCGATCAGCACGCCAGCGGCCTGAGCGCCCTGGCCCTGGATGATCTGCATCACTTCGCGGATCGCGGTGCCGGCGGTAATCACGTCGTCGACGATCATCACCCGCCCGGCCAGCGGTGCGCCCACCAGGGTACCGCCTTCGCCATGATCCTTGGCTTCCTTGCGGTTGAAACACCAGGGCAGGTCGCGACCATGCTGCTCGGCCAGCGACACGGCAGTAGCGGCCGCCAGCGGGATGCCCTTGTAGGCCGGGCCGAACAGCACATCGAAGTCGACACCGGCCTCCATCAGTGCGGACGCATAGAAACGTCCGAGCTTGGCCAGCGCCAGGCCGCTGTTGAACAGGCCGGCATTGAAGAAGTAGGGGCTGGTGCGCCCGGACTTGAGGGTGAACTCACCGAAACGCAGCACGCCGCGTTCGATGGCAAAACGGATGAATTCGCGTTGATACGCCTGCATGCAAAGCTCCGTACGGCACGGATTTACTAGGGTCTGCTGGCGTTTTTTTCACGAGCCGCATTGCCGCGTCAAATGGCGCCAGGCTAGGCGCGGGGCGCAGGCAATGGCGATCCATTGGCAAGTCCCGCAACAACGCATGGCGCCATTTGACGCGCAACCCGCAGGGACGGGCCGGTTTTTTGCACGGCGCGTCGTTGCTCGACGACTCATTTGGGCGACCAAACTTCGTGTCTCGCGCCTAGCTCCGTGAAAAAACCAGCTGCGTCGCGGCCGCGAAAAAACGCGAACAGACCCTATGAATTTAGCTAATGGGAATGAGCTCGGGTATCATACACGCAGGTGTTTTTGGGGGCCATTTATGCGGATCATCAGTGTGAACGTGAATGGTATTCAGGCCGCGGTCGAGCGAGGTTTGCTCAGCTGGCTGCAGGCCCAGAATGCCGACGTGATCTGCCTGCAGGATACAAGAGTCTCCTCCTTCGAACTGGACGATCCGGCCTATCAGCTGGATGGCTACTTTCTCTATGCAGCCGATGCCGAAGTGCCTGCCCAGGGTGGCGTCGCGCTCTACTCGCGCCTGCAACCCAAGGCAGTGATCCACGGCCTCGGCTTCGAGATGGCCGACCGTTACGGACGTTATCTGCAGGCCGATTTCGACAAGGTGAGCATCGCCACCCTGTTGCTGCCGTCCGGCCAGGGCGGCGACGAGAGCCTGAACCACAAGTTCAAGTTCATCGACGACTTTACCGGCTACCTGGACAAACAGCGGCGCAAGCGTCGCGAGTACATCTACTGCGGTTCGCTGTATGTCGCGCACCAGAAGCTGGATGTGAAGAACTGGCGCGACAGCCAGCAGCTGCCGGGCTTCCTCGCGCCGGAACGCGCCTGGCTGGACGAAGTGATCGGCACCATGGGCTATGTCGATGCCCTGCGCGAAGTCAGCCGCGAGGGTGACCAGTACAGCTGGTGGCCGGATAGCGAGCAGGCGGAGATGCTCAACCTCGGCTGGCGCTTCGACTATCAGTTGCTCACGCCCGGCATGCGCCGCATCGTGCGCAACGCCAAGCTGCCACGTCAGCCGCGCTTCTCCCAGCACGCACCGCTGATCGTTGACTACGACTGGCTGCTCAGCGTCTAAGCAGCCAGCTCGCCCCATGGCCTCAGGCGCGCAACGCGCCCCAGGCCTTGCCCGCCACGCTCACCAGCACCAGCACCAGCGCTCCTACCAGCACGCCGAACACGGCATCGATCAGTGTCGGCGCCAGCACGGCCAGCACGCCACCCACCGCCGCAATTGCGCCGACAGCCTCGACCCAGTGATGGATCAGCTCGTGAGCGCCTGGGATGCCATGGGTCAGGATGCCGCCGCCGACCATGAACATGGCCGCAGTGCCGACCACCGAGAGCAGCTTCATCAACCAGGGCGCCAGCCATAGAATGCCGCGCCCCAGGCTCTGCGCTGCGGCGCTGGCTCGCTGGCTGAGGTACAGGCCGGCGTCATCCAGCTTGACGATGCCGGCCACCAGGCCGTACACGCCGACGGTCATCAGCAGCGCGATGCCGGACAGCACCATGACCTGCTGCATGAAGGCCTGCTCGGCCACCACGCCCAGAGTAATGGCGATGATCTCGGCAGACAGGATGAAGTCAGTGCGCACCGCACCCTTGATCTTGTCCTTCTCGAACGCCTGGATGTCCACCGCCGGATCATTCAACGCCTTTACGTGCTCGGCATGGTGCTGCTGATCCTCCTCCTGGCTGTGGAGGAACTTGTGCGCCAGCTTCTCGAAGCCCTCGAAGCAGAGAAAGGCACCACCGAGCATCAGTAGCGGCGTCACCAGCCAGGGCGCGAAGGCGCTGATCAGCAGCGCGGCCGGCACCAGAATCAGCTTGTTGATCAGCGATCCCTTGGCCACCGCCCAGACCACCGGCAATTCGCGCTCGGCCTTGACCCCGGTGACCTGCTGGGCATTCAGCGCCAGATCATCGCCGAGCACACCGGCGGTCTTCTTCGCCGCGACCTTGGTCATCACCGAGACGTCATCCAGCACGCTGGCGATATCATCGAGCAGAGTTAACAGACTGGCTCCAGCCACTTCCGATTTCCTTATGTGAGTGGTTACAGAAAAAGGCCCCGCAAGCGGGGCCTTCGCATTACTTGATTAGCCGCCAACACAACGGGTAGCGGTAGGAGCGGCCTTCGTTGGCCTTGATCCCGGCAATGATGGTCAGTACCAGCGCCGCCAGACCAAGCAAGGGCAGCAGCAGGAAGCCGATGACCACCACGGCCAGCAGCATGCACACCAGCGCGGCGATGGAGACGGTGATGTGGAAGTTCAGCGCCTCCTTGCCCTGCTCATCGACGAAGGGGTCGAAGTCGCGCTTGAGCTGCCAGACCACCAGCGGGCCGAGCAGGTTGCCAAAATGAATCAGCAAGCCGGCAAAGGCCGCAAAGTGGCAGAACATCGCCCATTGACGGGCTTCCGGGCTCGGGGTGGGGCTGAGGTTCTGCTCTTCCATGGGGCTCTCCGCGGGTAGGGGAATTCAGTCGGCCAGGGCGGCACGCTGCAGCTCGAACAGCTCGCGCACGCCCTGCTGGGCCAGTGCCAGCATGGCATTCAGCTCTTCCGGCTGGAAGGGGGCGCCTTCGGCGGTGCCCTGCACTTCGATGAAGCCACCGGCGTCGGTCATCACCACGTTGAGGTCGGTCTCGGCAGCCGAGTCCTCCAGGTAGTCCAGGTCCAGTACCGGCTCGCCCTGGTAGATGCCCACGGACACGGCAGCGACCATCTGCTTGAGCGGCTCACCCTTGAGCGCGCCGCGCTTCTTCAGCACCTTCAGCGCGTCGACCAGCGCCACCATGGCGCCGGTGATGGAGGCGGTGCGCGTACCGCCGTCGGCCTGGATCACATCGCAGTCGATGTAGATGGTGTTTTCGCCCAGCTTGCTCATGTCCAGCGCAGCGCGCAGCGAGCGACCGATCAGACGCTGGATCTCCAGGGTCCGACCACCCTGCTTGCCGCGGCTGGCTTCACGGGCATTACGCTCACCAGTGGCACGCGGCAGCATGCCGTACTCGGCGGTCAGCCAGCCCTGGCCCTGGCCCTTGAGGAAGCGCGGTACACCAGCCTCGACGCTGGCCGTGCAGATGACCTTGGTATCGCCGAACTCGACCAGCACCGAACCCTCGGCGTGCTTGGTGTAGTTGCGAGTGATGCGCACGGAACGCAACTGGGTGGAAGCACGGCCGCTGGGACGTTTCATCTGCTGATACCTGTAGAAAACGGAAATCTCGGGCGCCGGGCGCCCAAACCTGCCGGCATTATAGGGCCGCCATGGGCGGCGCGACACGCCAGATTGGGCCAGTGGTCGCACTGCGCTACAATCCCGCGCCTCATTCGTCATTCCACGAGGTTCCCCCATGGTGCACAGCATGACCGCCTTCGCCCGCGTCGAGTCGGCCGCGGCACACGGCACCCTGAGCTGGGAGCTGCGCTCGGTCAACCACCGCTACCTGGAGCCGCACCTGCGCCTGCCGGAAGCCTTCCGCGACCTCGAAGGCGCGGTGCGCGAAGCCCTGCGCCAGGGCCTGTCACGCGGTAAGGTCGAGTGCACCCTGCGCTTCGCCGAGGAGAGCACCAGCTCCCGCCTGCAGATCGACAGTGAGCGCGCGCGCCAGCTGATCGATGCCGCCGAGCAGGTGGCCGCGCTGATCCGCCAGCCGGCACCGCTCAATCCCCTGGAAGTGCTGGCCTGGCCGGGCGTGCTGGTGGCCGACGCGGCCGACCCGCAGGCGCTCAACGCCGCCGCCCTGCAGCTGTTCGAGCAGGCCCTGGGCGAGCTGAAGAACGGCCGCGCCCGCGAAGGGGCCGAGCTGGCCAAGCTGCTCAACGAGCGCCTGGACAACATCCTCGAGGAAGTCGCCACCCTGCGCGTGCTGATCCCGGAGATGCTGGGCAACCAGCGGCAGAAGATCGAGGCACGCTTCGCCGAACTGCAGGCCGAACTGGACCCGCAGCGTCTGGAGCAGGAATTGGTGCTGTTGGCGCAGAAAAGCGACGTGGCCGAGGAACTGGACCGCCTGAGCACGCACGTCACCGAGGTGCGCCGCGTGCTCAAGGCCGGCGGCGCCGCCGGCCGGCGCCTGGACTTCCTCATGCAGGAACTCAATCGCGAGGCCAATACCCTCGGCTCCAAGGCCTTCGACCCGCGCAGCACCCAGGCCGCCGTCAACCTCAAGGTCCTGATCGAGCAGATGCGCGAACAGGTCCAGAACATCGAATAAACCGCTAGGCTTGAGCCAATGCCTCACCAGGACAGCAAGATGACCGTCACCACCGGCACCCTCTACATCGTTTCCGCGCCGTCCGGCGCCGGCAAGACCAGCCTGGTCAAGGCCCTGCTCGACAGCGAGTCACGCATTCGCGTATCCGTCTCGCACACCACCCGCGCCATGCGTCCGGGCGAGGTCGACGGGGTCAACTACCACTTCGTCAGCCGCGAAATCTTTGGCGCCATGGTCGAGCGCGGCGAGTTCCTTGAGCACGCGCAGGTGTTCGACAACTTCTACGGCACCTCGCAGACGTGGATCGAGCAGACCCTGGCCGAAGGCTTCGACCTGATCCTCGAGATCGACTGGCAGGGCGCCCAGCAGGTGCGCCACCTGATGCCGCAGGCCAAGTCGATCTTCATCCTGCCGCCGACCCAGGAAGCGCTGCGCCACCGCCTGACCAACCGCGGCCAGGACAGCGGCGAGATCATCGAACGACGCATGCGCGACGCGGTCAGCGAGATGAGCCACTACGTGGAATACGATTATCTGGTGATCAACGACGATTTCGCCCACGCACTGGACGATCTCAAGGCGATTTTCCGTGCCAACCAGCTGCACGCCGAGCAGCAGGCCAAACGCCATGCCGGCCTGCTGGGTGAACTGCTGGCCTGACAGACTGCCGAAAAGCCTTCCCTTAATGCTGGTGATTTTTTAGACTATTCAGTCCGCTCGCCCATCCGGGCCCAGCCTTATTTGCTATTTGCCACGAGGAACACCATGGCCCGCGTTACCGTTGAAGACTGCCTGGAGAACGTAGACAACCGCTTCGAGCTGGTCATGCTGGCCACCAAGCGCTCCCGTCAACTGGCCACCGGCGGCAAGGAGCCGAAGGTCGCCTGGGAGAACGACAAGCCGACCGTAGTCGCCCTGCGTGAAATCGCCGCCGGCCTGGTCGATGCCGAGTACGTCGCTCAGGAAGACCTGGTCGAAGAAGAGCCGCTGTTCGCCGCCGCCTTCGAGGAAGAGGCCAACGAGCCTCTGTAAGCCCATGCCTGGTCGAAGTCTCGCGGCACCGGGTTCAATACCAGCACGGCAGGGGGTAAGCCCATGCCGAGCATAGACACCCTCGCCGAACGACTCTCGACCTACCTGGCCGCGGACCAGGTCAATCTGGTCCGCCGCGCCTACTTCTACGCCGAGCAGGCCCACGACGGGCAGCGCCGCCGCAGCGGAGAAGCCTACGTCACCCACCCCCTCGCGGTTGCCAATATCCTCGCCGACATGCACATGGACCATCAGAGCCTGATGGCCGCCATGCTGCACGACGTGATCGAGGACACCGGCATCGCCAAGGAAGCCCTGCACGCCCAGTTCGGCGAAACCGTCGCGGAACTGGTCGACGGGGTCAGCAAGCTGACCCAGATGGACTTCCAGACCAAGGCCGAGGCCCAGGCCGAGAACTTCCAGAAGATGGCCATGGCCATGGCGCGCGACATCCGCGTGATCCTGGTCAAGCTGGCCGACCGCCTGCACAACATGCGCACCCTGGAAGTGCTGGCCGGCGAGAAGCGTCGGCGCATCGCCAAGGAAACCCTGGAAATCTACGCCCCCATCGCCAACCGGCTGGGCATGCACAGCATGCGCGTGGAGTTCGAGGACCTCGGCTTCAAGGCCATGTACCCGATGCGTTCCGAGCGCATCCGCACGGCGGTCAAGCGCGCCCGCGGCAACCGCAAGGAAATCGTCAACAAGATCGAGGAGTCGATCACCGCCTGCCTGCAACGCGAAGGCATGCAGGGCGAGGTGATCGGGCGCGAGAAGCACCTCTACAGCATCTACAAGAAGATGCGCGGCAAGCGCCGGGCGTTCAACGAGATCATGGACGTCTACGCCTTCCGCATCGTGGTCGACAAGGTCGACACCTGCTACCGCGTGCTCGGCGCCGTGCACAACCTGTACAAACCGCTGCCCGGCCGCTTCAAGGACTACATCGCGATTCCCAAGGCCAACGGCTACCAGTCGCTGCACACCACCCTGTTCGGCATGCACGGCGTCCCCATCGAGATCCAGATCCGCACGCGCGAGATGGAAGAGCTGGCCAACAACGGCATCGCCGCGCACTGGCTGTACAAGTCCGCCGAGGACGAGCAGCCCAAGGGCAGCCACGCCCGCGCCCGCCAGTGGGTCAAGGGCATCCTCGAACTGCAGCAGCGCGCCGGCAACTCGCTGGAATTCATCGAGAGCGTGAAGATCGACCTGTTCCCGGACGAGGTCTACGTGTTCACGCCCAAGGGCCGCATCATGGAGCTGCCGAAAGGCTCCACGGCGGTCGACTTCGCCTACGCGGTGCACACCGATGTCGGCAACAGTTGCATCGCCTGCCGCATCAACCGCCGCCTGGCGCCGCTGTCACAGGCCCTGGAGAGCGGCTCGACGGTGGAGATCGTCACCGCCCCCGGCGCGCGACCGAACCCGGCCTGGCTCAACTTCGTGGTTACCGGCAAGGCACGCACCCATATCCGCCATGCGCTCAAGCTGCAGCGCCGTTCGGAGTCGATCAGCCTCGGCGAGCGCCTGCTGAACAAGACCCTCACCGGTTTCGACAGCCACCTGGAGAAGATCGCCCCGGAGCGTATCCAGGCCGTGCTGGGCGAATACCGCCTGGATGTGCTCGAGGACCTACTGGAAGACATCGGCCTGGGCAACCGCATGGCCTACGTGGTGGCGCGCCGCCTGCTGGCCGAAAGTGGCGAGACCGCACCGAGCTACGATGGCCCGCTGGCCATCCGCGGTACCGAAGGCCTGGTGCTCAGCTACGCCAAGTGCTGCACACCGATCCCCGGCGACCCGATCGTCGGCCACTTGTCCGCCGGCAAGGGCATGGTGGTGCACCTGGACAGCTGCAGGAACATCGCCGACATCCGCCACAACCCGGAGAAGTGCATCCCGCTCAACTGGGCCAAGGATGTCGCCGGCGAATTCAACGTCGAACTGCGCGTCGAGCTGGAACACCAGCGCGGCCTGATTGCCCTGCTCGCCAGCAGCGTCAACGCCGCCGACGGCAACATCGAGAAGATCGGCATGGACGAGCGCGACGGCCGCATCAGCGTGGTCCAGCTGGTCATCAGCGTGCATGACCGCGTGCATCTCGCGCGCGTCATCAAGAAGCTGCGCGCCCTCAAGGGCGTGATCCGCATTACCCGCATGCGCGCCTAGGGCGCGCGGCCCCAACAAGAAAGCCTATTGGAGTTGTCCATGAGCAAGACCGTCATCACTTCGCCCAACGCCCCGGCTGCCATCGGCACCTATTCCCAGGCCATCAAGGCCGGCAACACCGTGTACCTGTCCGGCCAAATCCCGCTGGACCCGAAGACCATGGAGCTGGTGCAGGGCTTCGAGGAGCAGACCGTGCAGGTGTTCGAGAACCTCAAGGCAGTGATCGAGGCCGCCGGCGGCTCGTTCAAGGACGTGGTCAAGCTGAACATCTTCCTCACCGACCTGTCGCACTTCGCCAAGGTCAACGAGGTCATGGGCCGCTACTTCGAGCAGCCTTACCCGGCCCGTGCCGCCATTGGCGTGGCCGCCCTGCCGCGCGGCGCGCAGGTGGAAATGGACGGCATCCTGGTCATCGAATAAGCCCCATGCGCCACCTGCTCCCTCTCCTGGCTGCTGCCCTGCTGAGCGGCTGCGCGGGTTCCGCCAACCCGGACGGTACCTGGATCAACCAGTCGATCATCGACGCCGCCCGCCAGGGTGGCCCGCTGCGCGAGGCATTGCTGGCCTACGGCCCCAACCTCGAGTGGCAGCTGGATAGTCGCCAGGGGCTGGCCACCTACAGCAACGGTTTCGAGGCGCCGCAGGGCCGGCTCGGGAGCAATGCGGAGCGCCAGTGGCGCGTCGACTACCCAGGCGATCACCACGAAGTGCTGACCCTGCAGGGTCAGCAGCTGGTGCAGCAGGCCAGCGCCCAGGGCCCGGAACAGCACTTCGCCCGCCCGACCCGAGCGGTCGAGGCCGGGGCACCCATCGGCAGCAGCTTCGAGTGGGCACTGTACGACGCCTACCTGGGCGGCGAATGGAAGATCCGCAAGGGTGTCGGCGACGGCGGCCTGGTGCTGTTTCACCCGGACGGCCGCCTGGAGGGCCTGCCCGGTGCCGAGCGCTATGCGTTGTGCCTGGCCGGTGACTGTGCGGCGATGACCGGTGAGCACGACAGCCTTTGGCTGCAGCTGGGCCAGCAGGGCGCACCCTGGCTGTTCGAGCGTGACGGCGACGAGCTGCGCATCTTCCAGGCAATCAACCGCGCCACCGTGGATGAAGTGCCCGACCTGCACCCCGGGCGCCTGGCCTGGCTGCTGGAGCGCGATTGATGCCGCGCGCCCTGTTCCTGCTCTGCCTGCTGCTGGCGAGCCTGTCGGCACAGGCCGAACAGCGCCATTACGACGACAGCGGCCGCTACCTGGGACGCACCGACGACGCTGGCCGCGCCTATGACAGCTCCGGGCGCTACACCGGGCGCACCGACGCCGACGGCCGTCAGTACGACGCCTCCGGACGCTACACCGGCCGCACCGATGCCGACGGCCGCCGCTATGACGACAGCGGCCGCTATCTCGGGCGCCAGGATGAGGATGGACGGCGCTACGACGACTCCGGGCGCTACCAGGGCCGCACCGATCCGGACGGCCGCCACTACGACGACAGCGGCCGCTACGACGGACGCAGCGACGACTGAGCGTCCGCCAGCACCGCCGCATAGCCTTCGCGATAGCTGGGGTATTGCGGCGCCCAGCCCAATGCGCGGGCCCGGGCGTTGCTGCAGCGCTTGCTGCCGGCACGGCGCACACTGCTCTGCTCGGCCCAATGGGTCACGCCCAACTGCTCGCGCAGCCACCCCACCACCTCATGCAGCGGCGCCGGCGCATCGTCCACGCCCATGTAGCAGTCGGCCAGCGGCGTGCCGGCGGCATCGGCCTGCAGCAGGAAGGCCAGCAGGCCCGCCGCATCGTCGGCATGAATGCGATTGCCATACAGCGGCGGTTCGCTGGCGACCCGGTACCCCTGGCGCACCTGGTTGAGCAGCCACTGGCGACCGGGACCGTAGATGCCGGTCAGGCGTACCAGGGTCGTCGGCAGGCCGCTGTCCAGCGCCAGCTGCTCGGCCTCGCGCATCACCCGGCCCGAGTAGCTGCTGGCCTCGGCCGGCGAATGCTCGTCGACCCATTCACCGTCCGCCTGGGCATATACCCCGCTGCTGGAGACGAACAGCAGACGCTGCGGGCGCTGGCCGCGCTCGGACAACCAGGCCAGTACATGGCGCAGCCCCTCGACATAGGCGCTGCGGTAGCCGGCTTCGTCGTGCTGGCTGGCCGCCACGCAATACACCAGATAGTCGAGCTGCCCCTGCGGCCACGCCAGCGGGCAGACCGGCTGCTGCAGGTCGCCCGCCACCGGCAGCACACCAGCCGGCAACTGCGCGACATCACGCCGCAGGCCATACAAGGTCCAGCCGGTAGACTCGAGGCTGCGCGCCAGGCGGCTGCCGACATCGCCGCAACCAGCAATCATGAGGGTCTTGGACATGAAAAGGTTCTACCTTTCTAGAGCATGAGGATAGCCGCCCGACCTGGGTGGCATGGGGAGGTGAAGTTACAGTGTTTCTTTCCTAAACAAGAATTACTTGCAATAATACAGAACATTTTGCACGCAGGGTTCCACTTCCCTCGTCCAATGCTTCCTCACTTCAGGTCCGGCCAGCATGAATTCTAACGCCCTCCGCACCCTCAATTGCCTTCCACTGATAACCCTGGCATTGAGCCTGCTGCTGCCGCTGGGCGCGCATGCCGAGCTGCAGGCACCGGGTACACCGACAGCCGTTTCCGCCCCCTCGTCGGGCGGCGCCCCTGTCGAGCCGGTCGGCGGCGCGCTGGCGCCAACCACTGCAGTGGTAACCCATCCTCAGGCGCAAGCCCTCAAGGCCAGGCTGGATGCCCTGGGCGAGCCGGCCAGCATGGAGCAGATCGAAGCCGTGCGGCAGGCATTCCTGCAACAGAACGGTATCGCTGGCGCAGACGCCGAGCAGCTGCTGGCTGCCGTGCAGGCACTGCAGGCCGAGGACCCGATGGTGGACGAGGTGGCACACGACCTGTCGCCCTGGGGCATGTACCAGAACGCTGATCGGGTGGTGAAGGCGGTCATGATTGGCCTGGTTCTGGCCTCGATCCTGACCTGGACCGTGGGGATCGCCAAAGGCCTGGAGCTGATCGTCGCCCGCCGCCGCCTGCAGCGCGAATTGCCAGACCTCAGGGGCGCGCGCAGCCTTAATCAGGCCGCCGAGCAGGCCCGCGCTCGACACAGTCTTAGCGCCCGACTGATCGAGGACGCCCGCGATGAGTTGCGCCTGTCTGCCGGCTGCAGGGACAAGGAAGGCATCAAGGAGCGCGTCAGCTTCCGCCTCGAACGCCTGGTCGCCGCCAGCGGCCGCGGCATGAGCCAGGGCACCGGCGTACTGGCCACGATCGGCTCCACCGCACCCTTCGTCGGCCTGTTCGGCACCGTCTGGGGCATCATGAACAGCTTCATCGGCATCGCCGAATCGCAGACCACCAACCTCGCCGTGGTCGCCCCGGGCATCGCCGAGGCCCTGCTGGCCACCGGCCTGGGCCTGGTCGCAGCAATCCCGGCGGTGGTCATCTACAACGTCTTCGCCCGCTCCATCACCGGCTACAAGGCACAGGTCGCCGACGCCTCCGCACAGGTTCTGCTGCTGGTCAGCCGCGATCTCGACCAGCCCGCCACCGAGCGCACCCAGGCGCCGATCGCCAAGGTGGTATGACCCATGGGGCTGCATCTGCATGAGGGCGGTGACGACCTTCAGGAAAACCACGAGATCAACGTCACGCCCTTCATCGACGTGATGCTGGTGCTGCTGATCATCTTCATGGTCGCCGCGCCGCTGGCCACGGTAGACGTCAAGGTCGACCTGCCGGCCTCCACTGCCAAGCCGGTACCACGCCCGGACCAGCCGGTGTACCTGAGCATCAAGGAAGACACCAGCCTCTATCTGGACAACCAGCAGATCGACCCGACCCAGCTTGGCGCGGCGCTGGACCGACTGACCGCCGGCGACAAGCAGAAGACCATCTTCGTCCGAGGCGACAAGGGCGTGGACTATGCCGACCTGATGAGCGTGATGGATAACCTGCGTGGCGCCGGTTACCTGAAGATCGGCCTGGTCGGCCTGGAAACGGTCGGCAAGCAATGAGTCCGGCGCGTCGCCTGCCACTATGGGCCCTCAGCCTGCTCGCCGTGCTCGGCCTGCATGCCGGCCTCTACTACCTGGCCCTGCTGTGGAAGCCGGCGCTCACGCCGGTCCTGCTGGAACCGGCGGCGATGCTGATCGAACTGGAGCCGGTGGTCGCCCCGCCACAGCCGACACCGCCGCAACCCGTGGCAGAGCCGGAACCGGAGCCCATCCCCGAGGTGGTCGAGGCGCCAGAGCCCAAGCTGGCCATCGTCAAGCCCAAGCCGCAGGTCAAACCCAAGCCACAGCCGCCCAAGCCGGAGGTCAAACCGCAGCCGGAGACGCCCAAGGTGGCCAGCCAGGAGACCAGCGCGGCGCCAGTGCGCGCGCCGGTGCAGCAGCAGACCAGCCAGGGCGAGATCGACCGCGAACGCGCCCTGTGGATGGCCAAACTGCAGGCTTACCTGAGCAAGCGCCTGCACTACCCGGACCGTGAGCGGCGCTTCAACCGACCCGGCAGCAAGCATGCGCTGCTGGTCAACTTCACCATCGATGCCCAGGGCCGCATTCTCGCCAGCGAAGTGAAGCAGTCCACCGCGCGCAGCTCCTTCGACCGTGACGTGCAGCGCCAGCTGCGCAAGGCAAGCCCGGTACCGCCGCCACCGGCCAAGGTGCTGAGCGGCAACCGCATGACCATCGATTACCCGCTGAACTTCACCCTCACCCGCTGAACGCCGGGCGCATCGTTGCATGCGCCTTGGTTCCATTGAATACAGTCGCTATGCTTGCCGGCATCTCAATGGAATTTACCTATGACCCTCACCGAGCTGCGTTACATCGTCACCCTCGCCCAGGAACAGCATTTCGGCCGCGCCGCCGAGCGTTGCCACGTCAGCCAGCCGACCCTGTCGGTGGGGGTGAAGAAACTGGAAGACGAGCTCGGCGTGCTGATCTTCGAGCGCAGCAAGAGCGCGGTGCGCCTGACCCCGGTCGGCGAAGGCATCGTCACCCAGGCGCAGAAGGTGCTGGAGCAGGCCCAGGGCATCCGCGAACTGGCCCAGGCCGGCAAGAATCAGCTGACCGCGCCGCTGAAGATCGGCGCCATCTACACGGTCGGTCCCTACCTGTTCCCGCACCTGATTCCCCAGCTGCACCGGGTTGCGCCGCAGATGCCGCTGTACATCGAGGAAAACTTCACCCATATCCTGCGCGACAAGCTGCGCACGGGTGAGCTGGACGCGATCATCATCGCCCTGCCCTTCCAGGAAGCCGACGTGCTCACCAAGCCGCTGTACGACGAGCCGTTCTTCGCCCTGCTGCCGGCCGGCCACCCCTGGGCCGCACGCGAGAGCATCGACACCGAGCTGCTCAACGACAAGAGCCTGCTGCTGCTCGGCGAGGGCCACTGCTTCCGCGACCAGGTGCTGGAAGCCTGCCCGAGCCTGCGCAAGGGCGGCGAGGACGCGGCCAAGCACACCACGGTGGAATCCAGCTCGCTGGAGACCATCCGCCACATGGTCGCCTCGGGCCTGGGCATCTCGATCCTGCCGTTCTCCGCAGTGGACAGCCACCACTACGCCCCCGGCGTGATCGAGGTGCGCCCGCTGACGCCGCCGGCGCCGTTCCGCACCGTCGCCATTGCCTGGCGCGCCAGCTTCCCGCGGCCCAAGGCCATCGAAGTGCTGGCCGACTCGATCCGCCTGTGCTCGGTGGCGCGCCCGCAGGGTGATGCCCTGCCGGCATGACCGAGCTGGCTCAGGTCCCGGTCACCGCGCTGAAGGGCGTGGGTGACGCGCTGGCCGAGAAACTCGCCAAGGTCGGCCTGGAGACCCTGCAGGACGTATTGTTCCACCTGCCGCTGCGTTACCAGGACCGCACCCGCATCACCCCTATCGGCGCCCTGCGCCCGGGGCAGGACGCGGTGGTCGAGGGCGTGGTGGCCGGCGCCGACGTGGCCATGGGCCGCCGGCGCAGCCTGCTGGTGCGCCTGCAGGATGGCACCGGCACCCTGTCCCTGCGCTTCTTCCATTTCAGCCAGGCGCAGAAGGACGGCCTCAAGCGCGGCACCGCGCTGCGCTGCTACGGCGAGATTCGCCCCGGCGCTACCGGCCTGGAGATCTACCACCCGGAATACCGCGCGCAGAGTGGCGACCAGCCGGCCCCGGTGGAACAGACCCTGACGCCCATCTACCCGACCACCGAGGGCCTGACCCAGCAGCGCCTGCGCCAGCTCAGCCAGCAGGCCCTGGCTCGTCTCGGCCCGCACAGCCTGCCGGACTGGTTGCCGGCCGAGCTGGCCCGCGACTACCAACTCGGCGCGCTGGACGAGGCGCTGCGCTACCTGCATCGCCCACCGCCGGATGCCGACCTCGACGAGCTGGCCGAGGGCCGCCACTGGGCCCAGCACCGCCTGGCCTTCGAGGAGTTGCTGACCCACCAGCTGTCGTTGCAGCGCCTGCGCGAGCAGGTGCGCGCGCAGCAGGCGCCGGTCCTGCCGAAGGCGCAGACGCTGCCGCAGCGCTTCCTGGCCAACCTCGGCTTCGCGCCCACCGGCGCACAGCTGCGCGTGGGCGCCGAGATCGCCTATGACCTCAGCCAGAGCGAGCCGATGCTGCGCCTGGTACAGGGTGACGTGGGCGCGGGCAAGACCGTGGTGGCGGCACTCGCCGCCTTGCAGGCGCTGGAGGCCGGCTACCAGGTGGCGCTGATGGCGCCCACCGAGATCCTGGCCGAGCAGCACTTCCTCAATTTCAGCAAGTGGCTGCAGCCACTCGGCCTGGAGGTCGCCTGGCTGGCTGGCAAGCTCAAGGGCAAGGCCCGCGCGGCGGCCCTGGAGCAGATCGCCGGCGGTTGCCCGATGGTGGTCGGTACCCACGCACTGTTCCAGGACGAAGTGCGCTTCCAGAAGCTGGCCCTGGTGATCATCGACGAACAGCACCGCTTCGGCGTGCAGCAGCGCCTGGCACTGCGGCAGAAGGGCATCGACGGGCGCCTGTGCCCGCACCAGCTGATCATGACCGCCACGCCCATCCCGCGCACCCTGGCGATGAGCGCCTACGCCGACCTCGACACCTCGATCCTCGACGAGCTGCCGCCCGGACGTACCCCGGTGAACACGGTGCTGGTCGCCGACAGTCGCCGTCTCGAGGTGGTCGAGCGGGTTCGCGCCGCCTGCCGCGAGGGGCGCCAGGCCTACTGGGTGTGTACCCTGATCGAGGAATCCGAGGAACTCACCTGCCAGGCCGCCGAGACCAGCTTCGAGGAGCTCTCCGCGGCGCTGGGCGAGCTGCGCGTCGGCCTGATCCACGGGCGCATGAAGCCGGCCGAGAAGGCCGCGGTGATGGACCAGTTCAAGCGCGGCGAGCTGCAGCTGCTGGTGGCCACGACCGTCATCGAAGTGGGCGTCGACGTGCCCAACGCCAGCCTGATGATCATCGAGAACCCCGAGCGCCTGGGCCTGGCCCAGCTGCACCAGCTGCGCGGGCGAGTCGGTCGCGGCAGCGCCGCCAGCCACTGCGTGCTGCTCTACCACGCGCCGCTGTCGCAGCTCGGTCGCGAGCGCCTGGGGATCATGCGCGAGACCTGCGACGGCTTCGTGATTGCCGAAAAGGATCTCGAGCTGCGCGGCCCCGGCGAGATGCTCGGCACCCGCCAGACCGGCCTGCTGCAGTTCAAGGTCGCCGACCTGATGCGCGATGCCGACCTGCTACCGGCCGTGCGTGAAGCCGCTCAGGAGTTGCTGGCGCACTGGCCACAGCACGTCGCCCCATTGCTCGAACGCTGGTTGCGCCACGGCCAGCAGTACGGACAAGTGTGACGCAGCTCACAGACAGCCGTTGGTCGCCCGTCCGGCGGCCAAGCGAACCCCGCAAGGCGCTGGTTATACTCCAAGGCACGTAGTTCCTGCCGGATGTCGCCCCATGACCGAAGTCGCCCTTGCTCCCGATACTGCCCCGCGTCCGCCGACAGTGATCCTGCAACTCCTCGAGAAGCTCGGCGTACCCTGCCACATCCGTCCCGATCACCCTGCCCTGGCCGCCAGCCGTCGCGTGCAGGCCGCCCTGCTCGACGACACCGTCGGCGCCATGCTGGTGCTGTTCCCGCAGAGCCAGCTGCTCGATCTCAATCGCCTGGCCGAACTGACGGGTCGCAAGCTCACTGCGGTCAAGCCCGAGCGCATGGAACGCATGTTGTCCAAGCACAGCCTTGGCGTGCTACCCGGCCTGCCGCCGCTGACCAGTTCGCCCTGCCTGTACGACGAGCGCCTGCTGCAGGAGCCCAGCCTGCTGGTGGAATCCGGTCAGCCTGGCGTCCTGCTGGAGATCAGCAGCGAGCATTACAAGAGCATCCTGCTGGCCAAGGCCAGTGCCGCGCGCTTCGGCGAACCGCTGACGGGCATTCACCCGAACCTCAATCGCCCGGACGATGATCGGGCCGAAATCACCCAGGCGGTGCAGGCCTTCACCGCCCGGCGCATTCAGCAGCGCCTGGAAGAGACCATCGAGATCCCGCCGCTGCCGGAAACCGCGCAGAAGATCATCAAGCTGCGCGTCGACCCGGACGCCACCGTGGACGACATCACCGGCGTGGTCGAGACCGATCCAGCGCTGGCCGCCCAGGTGGTCAGCTGGGCCGCCTCGCCCTACTACGCGGCGCCCGGCAAGATCCGCTCGGTGGAAGACGCCATCGTCCGCGTGCTGGGCTTCGACCTGGTGATCAACCTGGCCCTCGGCCTGGCCCTGGGCAAGACCCTCAGCCTGCCCAAGGACCAGCCGCAACAGGCCACCCCCTACTGGCAGCAGGCGATCTACACCGCCGCCATCATCGAGGGCCTGACCCGCGCCATGCCGCGTGCGCAGCGTCCGGAAGCCGGCCTGACCTACCTCGCCGGCCTGCTGCACAACTTCGGCTACCTGGTCCTGGCGCACGTGTTCCCGCCTCACTTCTCGCTGATCTGCCGGCACCTGGAGGTCAATCCGCATCTGGGCGCCGGCTATATCGAACAGCACCTGCTGGGCATCACCCGCGAGCAGATCGGCGCCTGGCTCATGCGCTTCTGGGATATGCCGGAGGAGCTGGCCACCGCCCTGCGCTTCCAGCACGACCCGAGCTACGACGGCGCCCACGCCGCCTACCCGAACCTGGTGTGCCTGGCGGTCAACCTGCTGCGCAGCCGCGGCATCGGCAGCGGCCCGCAGCATGATCTGCCGGACGAGCTGTTCGAGCGCCTTGGGCTGACCCGCGAGAAGGCCGAAGAGGCACTGGACAAGGTGCTGCAGGCCGAAGCCGCCCTGCGCGAACTGGCCTCGCAGTTCAACCACCCGCACTGACTGCGGCGCCAGGCATTAAAAAAGGGACCTGAGGGTCCCTTTTTACTTACTTGAGCTTGGCTCGTCGCGCCGCGAAGACTTCGGGCAGCGCCTGCGCGCTGGCCTCCAGCACGGCCCGCAGCGGCGCCTGCTCGTACAACGCGGCGTACTCGGCCAACTGATCACTGGGCGTCTGCCGGTAGGCGTACAGCATGAAGGCCTCGATGCCCTTGGCGCTGGACTCGCGCAGCGGCGGCACCTGTGCCGCCGTCTGCTCGGCCAGGGACTTCTCGTCGAGGTCGCCGCCGCGGGCGCGCAGCGCCAGCAGAGCCTGGGTCTTGCCCACCTCGTAGCGCAGCAGGGTAGCCAGTTCAGTGGTATGGGCGGCCTTGTCCAGGCGCTGCACCAGCTCCAGACGCTTGCCCAACGGCGGGCGCTCCTGCAGCTGCTGGCGGTAGGCTGCCAGGCCACCATCCTCGCCCACGGCCCGCTCGGCGGCGGTGAAATGCCGCGCCAACGGGCTGTCGAGCAGTTTCAGCGCGGCATCCAGCTGCTCGCGCTTGACCTGCTTGGCCACCCTGACAGCCAGATCGCTGCACAGGGAAGCGGCCGCGAAGGCCTGCTGCAGAGCCTTCTGCTGCTCGGCCTGCATGCCGCGCTGCAGCAGTGGTGCGGTCTGTTCGCACAGCAGCTTGACGCCGGACAGTTCCAGCACACGCTCCAGCGTCTTGTCGGCGGCAAGCGCAGGGCCGGCCACGATGAGCAGGGCAGCGAGCAGAAGGTGGGACAGGCGCATGGGCGAAGGTTCCGTGGCAAAGGCCCAGCCTAGCCAACTGGCATGGGCCGAACCAGCGAGGGAAAGCGGATCAGGCCGCTTTCTTGACCTCGGTCTTCTTTTTCTTCTTCGGCACCACGTGCTTGAGCAGGCCCTGGAACCAGATCACCAGCGCCGGGTTGCCCTGGATCTGGATGTCCTTGTTCTGGATACCCTGCATGAAGGCCAATTGCTTGTTCTTGGCATTCATGGTGGCGAAGCCGTAAACGGCGTCCTTGAAGCCGATGGCGAAGGCCGGTTCGCGGGCCTCACCGGCATGGCTGGTGACGCGCTTGTCCTTGATCCGGTAGTGACGGGCCACCTTGCCGTCGAGGGTGTGCAGCTGGAACACCAGCTCCTTGCCCTCCAGCTGCTGCTGGAATTCGGCATTGGTACGGCTGGCCTTGGCCATCAGACGGCCCAGCATCCAGAGGAGAAAGCGGAATTTCATGGCACGCAGCCTCGAGGGTAATGAAATCGGCGGCGCATTGTAGCGGATGGCGCGGCGCACTACATCCCGTCAGATAGGGCGGCTTGCGCACGAGGGGAAATGGCCCGGAGCCGCACGGCTCCGGGCCGTGACTTGCTCAGTTGACGGCGTCGCGCAGGGACTTGCCCGGCTTGAAGGCCACGGTGTTGCTGGCCTTGATCTTGACCGGAGCACCGGTCTGCGGGTTCTTGCCGGTGCGGGCACCGCGATGACGCTGCAGGAAGGTACCGAAACCGACCAGAGTGACGCTGTCCTTGCGGTTCAGCGCGCTGGTGATCTCTTCGAGCACGGCGTTGAGTACGCGGTTGGCCTGGTCTTTGGTCAGATCAGCCTTTTCGGCGATAGCCGCGGCGAGTTCAGGTTTGCGCATAGATGCCTCTTTGACGGTTTGTTGTTGTTGTGTCCGTGCTGTCCGTCCGGAACAGCGCCAAAGGCGCCGCAACGGCTCTGCGCTGCGGCAGACCTGCGGGAGAATGGCACGCCATCCGGGATGGCGCCAGTGTCGCCGGGCGGTTTGCACGGCCGATAACACGACGATAGCGACAGAACGCCTGCCATTTCCGCCAGAAGCACTGCAATGGCCCGATTCATCCCCTCGGAAAAGCAAACGGCGGCCCTCAGGCCGCCGTTGCGATACACCGTGCTAGAGCGGATCAACCGATCTCGATCATCTCGAAGTCGGCCTTGCCCACACCGCAATCCGGGCATAGCCAGTCGGCCGGCACGTCTTCCCAACGGGTGCCAGGGGCGATGCCGTCGTCGGGCCAGCCCTGGCTCTCGTCATAGATCAGGCCACAGACCACACATTGCCACTTCTTCATGCTCTACCTCATCGTGGGCCGTCTCTGGCGGACGTTGCCCTGGTTAAAAATTCGCCGTAAGCGATTTGAACGTCGCCTTGGGCGACGGCCCCAGCGGGGTGGCCGTCGGGGATGGCGAACCATCGGAAATCAGCAGGCTTTGTACTGACATGGACGTCGCCGCGCAAGTCTCCGGGGCGCCCCTTCGTCGTGCTAAGCTCGCCGCCGTCCCCGAGCTCCGAAGTCGTTGTCGTGCCCTCCTCCGCCCTCGCCCATCCGCCCCGTTGGCTCACTGCCGCCCAGCTGCATCCGGCTCCCGCGCCGCTGCTGCGTGACTGGCTGTTCGACCAGGGCTCGCTGACCCGGCGGCTCACCACCCTCAGCGCCGAGTGCTTCACCGTGCAGCCGCTGCAACAAGGCTGGGAGGTACTGCGCGCCGACGAGTGCAACGCGCTGCAGGTGCCGGCCGGCAGCCAGGGCTGGGTACGCGAGGTGTTCCTGCTGGGCGCCGGGCAGCCCTGGGTGTTCGCCCGCAGCGTAGCCGCCCGCCAGGCTCTGGAGGGCTCCGGCTTCGAGCTGGGCAAGCTGGGCAGCCGCTCGCTCGGCGAACTGCTGTTCAGCGACCGGGCTTTCGTCCGCGGCGAGCTGCAGGCCTGCCGCTACCCGGCGGCCTGGCTGCCGGACAGGGTGCGCGCCGAACAGCTGTGGGGGCGTCGTTCGTGCTTTCGCCGCGACGGCCTCGGCGTGCTGGTGGCGGAAGTGTTCCTGCCGGCTTTCTGGGATCACGCGGCAGCGAACTAGCGCCGCCCTTGCTCTGCGCAGGCTCGTATAATCGGCGCACCCGGACCGGAGACCCGCCGATGTACCAATCCTTCCTGCTCGCCCTCAACCGCGTTCACCCGCGCACCTGGGACTTCGTCCAGCTGATGCGTCTGGAGAAGCCGATCGGCATCTACCTGCTGCTGTGGCCCACCCTATGGGCCCTGTGGGTGGCGAGCAAGGGCATGCCGGACCTCAAGTGGCTGCTGATCTTCGTCCTCGGCACCCTGTTCATGCGCGCCGCCGGCTGCGTGATCAACGACTACGCCGACCGTCACTTCGACGGCCATGTGGCGCGCACCAGGGGGCGCCCGTTGGCCGACGGGCGGGTCACCCCGCGCGAGGCGCTGATCCTGTTCGCCGTGCTGGTGGCGCTGAGCTTCGTACTGGTGCTGTTCACCAACCTGACCACCATCCTGCTGTCGTTCGGCGGCCTGGCCCTGGCCGCCTGCTATCCCTTCATGAAACGCTACACCTACTACCCGCAGGTGGTGCTGGGCGCAGCCTTCAGCTGGGGCATGCCGATGGCCTTCAGTGCGGTGACCGGCGAGCTGCCGCCGCCGGAGGCCTGGCTGCTGTACATCGCCAACCTGCTGTGGACGGTGGCCTACGACACCTACTACGCAATGACCGACCGCGAGGACGACCTGAAGATCGGCATCAAGTCCACCGCCATCCTGTTCGGCGAGGCCGACCGCCTGATCATTCTCACCCTGCAGGGCCTGGCCCTGCTGTGCCTGGCCATGGCCGGGGCGCGCTTCAGCCTGGGCATCTGGTTCCTGCTCGGCCTGCTCGGCGCCGCCGCCTGCTTCGCCTGGGAGTTCTGGAGCACCCGCGAGCGCGAGCCACAGGCCTGCTTCGCTGCCTTCCTGCACAGCCACTGGGCGGGCCTGGCGATTCTGCTAGGCATCGTCGTCGACTACGCGCTGCGCTGAAAAAGCCCGGCGCAGAGATGTCATATCGCTGCAATAATTCCGTTATCTAATGCGGCGCACAGACAAGACGACCCGAGGCTCGATCCATGGTTGGCAAGAACATCCTCATCGTTGACGACGAAGCTCCGATCCGCGAGATGATCGCAGTGGCCCTGGAGATGGCCGGCTACGATTGCCTGGAGGCGGAAAATACCCAGCAGGCACATGCCCTGATCGTGGACCGCAAGCCGGACCTGATCCTGCTCGACTGGATGCTACCCGGCACCAGCGGCATTGAGCTGGCCCGTCGCCTCAAGCGCGACGAGCTGACCGACGACATCCCGATCATCATGCTCACCGCCAAGGGCGAAGAGGACAACAAGATCCAGGGCCTGGAAGTCGGTGCCGACGACTACATCACCAAGCCCTTCTCGCCGCGCGAGCTGGTCGCTCGCCTGAAGGCCGTGCTGCGCCGCACCGCGCCGAGCGACGGCGAGTCGCCAATCGAAGTCGGCGGCCTGCTGCTCGATCCGATCAGCCACCGCGTGACCATCGACGGCAAGCCGGCCGAGATGGGCCCCACCGAGTATCGCCTGCTGCAGTTCTTCATGACCCACCAGGAGCGCGCCTATACCCGCGGCCAGTTGCTCGACCAGGTTTGGGGCGGCAACGTGTATGTCGAGGAGCGCACGGTGGATGTACACATTCGCCGCCTGCGCAAGGCGCTGGGTGAAGCCTATGAGAATCTGGTGCAGACCGTACGCGGCACCGGGTATCGTTTCTCCACCAAGAGCTGAAACAGTCGTAAGGAAGCGCTAGGTGAACCCAAACTGGCGCGGCGCCCTGGTGCGCCGCCTGTTGTTATTGCTGGCGGTCTGCAGCCTGGTCGGCCTGATCACGGGTCAGTACGCCTGGGCCCTGGCCGTCGGTCTCGGCGCCTACCTGCTGTGGCACCTCAAGCAACTGCTACGCCTGCATGCCTGGCTGCGCGAACGTCAGCCGGATGATGCGCCGCCCGAAGGCTACGGCCTGTGGGGCGAAGTGTTCGACAGCATCTACCAGCTGCAACGTCGCGACCAGCGCGTGCGCGGTCGCCTGCAGGCGGTGATCGACCGCGTGCAGGAGTCCACCGCTGCCCTGCGCGATGCGGTGATCATGCTCGACAGCGAGGGCAACCTGGAATGGTGGAACCGCGCCGCCGAGCAGTTGCTGGGGCTCAAGACCCCGCAGGACAGCGGTCAGGCCATCACCAACCTGGTCCGTCACCCGCGCTTCAAGGAGTACTTCGAAGCCGGCCAGTACCAGGAGGCGCTGGAGATCCCCTCGCCGCTCAGCGACCGCCAGCGCCTGCAGCTGCAGATCACCCGCTACGGCAACAACGAGCACCTGATGTTCGTTCGTGACGTGACCCGTCTGCATCAGTTGGAGCAGATGCGTAAGGACTTCGTGGCCAACGTCTCCCATGAACTGCGTACGCCGCTGACCGTCATCTCCGGTTACCTGGAGACCCTGCTGGACAACGTCGAGGAGGTGAACCCACGCTGGCTGCGCGCCCTGCAGCAGATGCAGCAGCAGGGCTCGCGCATGCAGAACCTGCTCAATGACCTGCTTTTGTTGGCGAAGCTGGAGGCCACCGATTACCCCTCGGATAACCAGCCGGTGGCGATGGACCTGCTGCTGCTGTCCATCCGCAACGACGCCCAGGCCCTGTCCGGCAGCCGCAACCACCGCATCAGTCTGGAGGCCGACCACCAGGTACGCCTCAAGGGCAGCGAGGCCGAACTGCGCAGCGCGTTCTCCAACCTGGTGTTCAACGCGGTGAAGTACAGCCCGGACGAAAGCGAGATCCGCATTCGCTGGTGGGCCGATGAACAGGGCGGGCACTTCAGCGTGTCCGACAATGGCATCGGTATCGAGGCCAAGCACCTGCCGCGCCTGACCGAGCGCTTCTACCGAGTCGACTCCAGCCGTGCCTCCAATACCGGCGGGACCGGCCTGGGCCTGGCCATCGTCAAGCACGTCCTGCTGCGCCACCGGGCGCGGCTGGATATCGCCAGCGTGCCGGGCAAGGGCAGCACCTTCACCTGCCAGTTCCCGGCACAGCAGCTCAGCCGCCGCGAGTAGCGGCGGCGCCGCGGCTTGCAATCGCCGGCGTCAGCCGCCAACCTGTAGCGATCTTTTGCTAGCCCCTGCCGCCGATGGACCCTTCCAGTAGCCTTTCCACCTCCGCACTCTTCGCCGATCTCGGCCTCGTGCTGTTCGCCCTGTTCCTCGTCCTGCTCAACGGTTTCTTCGTCGCCGCCGAGTTCTCCATGGTCAAGCTGCGCTCGACCAAGGTCGAGGCCATTGCCGAGCAGCATGGCTGGCGCGGACACATCCTGCGGACCGTGCACAGCCAGCTGGATGCCTACCTGTCGGCCTGCCAGCTGGGCATCACCCTGGCCTCCCTCGGCCTCGGCTGGGTCGGCGAGCCGGCCTTCGCCGAGTTGCTCACCCCGGTGCTCAGCGCCATCGGCATCGAGTCGCAGAAGCTGGTCCACGGCATCTCCTTCTTCGTGGCCTTCTTCATCATTTCCTACCTGCACATCGTGGTGGGCGAGCTGGCGCCAAAATCCTGGGCGATCCGCAAGCCGGAGCTGCTGTCGCTGTGGACGGCCGCACCGCTCTATGCCTTCTACTGGCTGATGTACCCGGCCATTTACCTGCTCAACGCCAGTGCCAATGCCATCCTGCGCTTCGCCGGCCAGGGCGAGCCGGGGCCGCACCACGAGCACCATTACAGCCGCGACGAACTGAAGCTTATCCTTCACTCCAGCCGCGCCCGCGATCCCAGCGACCAGGACATGCGCGTACTGGCCTCGGCCGTGGAAATGGGCGAGCTGGAGGTGGTGGACTGGGCCAACTCGCGCGAGGACCTGGTGCACCTGCCGCTGAACGCCAAGCTCGACGAAGTGTTCACCCTGTTCCGCCGGCACAAGTACAGCCGCTACCCGGTGTATGACGAGGCCAGCGGCAGCTTCGTCGGCGTGCTGCACATCAAGGACCTGCTGCTGCAGCTGTCACTGTTCGAGATGCTGCCATCCAAGTTCAACCTGGCCGATCTGATGCGGCCGATCGAGCGGGTCACCAAGCACATGCCGCTGTCCGAGCTGCTGGAGACGTTCCGCAAGGGCGGCGCGCACTTCGCCCTGGTCGAGGAAGCCGACGGCAAGGTGGTCGGCTTCCTGACCATGGAGGACGTGCTGGAAGTGCTGGTCGGCGACATCCAGGACGAGCACCACAAGGCCGAGCGCGGCGTGCTCGCCTACCAGCCGGGCAAGCTGCTGGTACGTGGCGACACCCCGCTGTTCAAGATCGAGCGCCTGCTCGGTATCGACCTTGACCATATCGAGGCCGAGACCCTGGCCGGTCTGGTCTACGAGAGCCTCAACCGGGTGCCGGAAGAGGACGAAATGCTCGAGACCGAGGGCCTGCACATCATCATCAAGAAGATGAAGGGCCCGAAGATCGTCCTGGCCAAGGTGCTCAGGCTGGACTGAACGCCCGCCTCAGGCCGCGCGCGCCTGCTCGGCGCCCAGCAGGCGCATGCCGTGATCCAGATGCTGGTCCACCAGCCACTTGCCGTGGGCCAGCGAGGCGCGCTGGGCGCTGTCCAGATCGGCCAGAAAGGCGAATCGCAGCGGCAACGGGATGCGCTTGGTGGCGTGGCCGTCCGCCAGGGTGATCTGACAGCCGGCCGCCCAGGGCGTGGGGATACCCGGATGCTCCATGACCACCGCGCGAATGACGTGGTCACGGTAGATGCAGTGCTGGTTATTCATGGTCTGGCCTCGTGCGGTGACGGGAAGACGGTTCCGACACCATAAGACCGGATCGCCCGCGCCAGTCGACGGGGCGACGGCCGGCAGCGCTACTCGCCGCCCACGGCGAAGTTGGGCAGGCTGTCCACCGGCTGGGCGAAGTTGAAGGGGATGGACTCCAGCGCCAGGCCGACGTTGCGCTGCACCACGAAGTGCAGGTGCGGACCCGTGCTGTTGCCGGTGTTGCCGGAACGGCCGATCTGCATGCCGGCCTCGACGCGCTGACCTTCGCGCACCGCCACCGAGCCACGCATCAGGTGCAGGTAGACACCCATGGTGCCGTCGTCGTGGAGGATGCGCACGTAGTTGCCGGAGGGGTTGTTGCCACGCCCACTCTGGTGATTCTCGGTTTTCACCACCATGCCGCCACGCGAGGCGACGATGGGCGTACCTTCGGGCATGGCGATGTCCATCGCGTAGCGGCCCTTGGGAGTGAAGTGGCTGTACTTGCCGTTGGCCCCCTGGGTCAGGCGGAACGGGCCACCCAGCCAGGGCAGCGGGTAGCGGAACAGCTGGGGCTGCAGGCGCGGGTCGCCCATGGCATAGCGCAGCCGGGGCTTGTAGCTCATCGGCTTGCCCGCTTCCAGCGGCGCCAGGGTGGTCAGCCGAATATGACTGCGCGGCGGCAGCACCCAGCGAATCGGCTCGTCCGGGGCGCCGGCGACATTGACCAGACGCTCCAGGCGCAGCTCGACTTCCACCGGCGCATAGAGATCGTTGCGCAGCACCAGCGTCTCGCCGGCGTCGTGCTTCTTGGTTTCCAGCTTCACCAGGTTGTCGAGCTTCTCCACCATGCGGTCGCGGAACACGAACACCTGGGCACCGGGCACGGCCTTGTCGCTATAGGTCACCGTGCCGTGCTGGTCGACATACTTGTAGATGGTCAGCGCACTGGCCTGGCCGGCGGCCAGCAGCAATGCGCAGAAAATGATTGAACGCCCTAGCATAAGTTCGCGGATCTAATGGTTATTGGTATCCGGGACTGGCAAGACTAGCAGCGCCGAAAGCGGCTCGCGAGCCTCGCCGGCGCGAGCTGTGCGGCAATCGGCAGGAGCAGCCGGGGAAAATCCGCGATATCCGACGAAAGGTGCGGCGCAGAGCGCTCAATCCGACCTTGGTCGAACTGGCGCGGGCCGGCGCGGCGCCTAGACTGCCGGCCTTCGATTTTTCCGCCTGCCGAGGTTCCCATGTATTCCGAGCGCATCCGCCTACCCGCCCTGCTGGACAAGGTGATGAGCGCGAGCGATGCCGCCGCGCTGATCGAGGACGGCATGACGGTCGGCATGAGTGGCTTCACCCGCGCCGGCGAGGCCAAGGCGGTGCCGCGTGCGCTGGCCGAACGCGCCCGCCGCCAGCCGCTGCAGATCAGCCTGATGACCGGCGCCAGCCTGGGCAACGACCTCGACAAACAACTCACCGAGGCCGGCGTGCTGGCTCGGCGCATGCCGTTCCAGGTCGACGCCACCCTGCGCAAGGCGATCAACGCCGGCGAAGTGATGTTCATCGACCAGCACCTGTCCGACACCGTCGAGCAGATCCGCAACCTGCAGCTGAAGAAGCCGGATATCGCGGTGATCGAAGCGGTCGCCATCACCGAGGACGGCCACATCGTGCCGACCACCTCGGTGGGCAACTCGGCCAGCTTCGCGATCTTCGCCGAGCGCGTGATCGTCGAGATCAACCTGGCGCACAACCCCAACCTGGAAGGCCTGCACGACATCTACATCCCGACCTACCGGCCGACCCGCACGCCGATCCCGCTGGTGCGCGCCGACCAGCGCATCGGCAGCGGCGCGATCCCTATCCCGGCGGACAAGATCGCCGCGATCGTCATCACCGAGCAGGCCGACTCCTATTCCACCGTCACCGCACCGGACGCCGAGACCCAGGCCATTGCCGATCACCTGATCGCCTTCTTCGGCCGCGAAGTCGAGGCCGGGCGCCTGCCGCAGAACCTCGGCCCGCTGCAGGCCGGCATCGGCAGCATCGCCAACGCGGTGATGTGCGGCCTGCTGGAATCGCCCTTCGAGGATCTGGAGATGTACTCCGAGGTGCTACAGGACTCCACCTTCGAGCTGATCGATGCCGGCAAGATGCGCTTCGCCTCGGGCTGCTCGATCACCCTGTCGGAGCGCTGCAACGCGCGGGTATTCGGCAACCTGGAGCGCTACAAGGACAAGCTGGTACTGCGCCCGCAGGAAATCTCCAACCATCCGGAGATCGTCAGACGCCTGGGCATCATCGGCATCAACACGGCGCTGGAGTTCGACCTGTACGGCAACGTCAACTCGACCCACGTCGGCGGCACCAGGATGATGAACGGCATCGGCGGCAGCGGCGACTTCGCCCGCAACGCGCACCTGGCGATCTTCGTCAGCAAGTCGATCGCCAAGGGCGGGGCGATCTCCAGCGTGGTGCCGATGGTCAGCCACGTCGACCACAGCGAGCACGACGTCGACATCCTGGTCACCGAGCAGGGCCTGGCCGACCTGCGTGGCCTGGCCCCGCGCGAGCGCGCCCGGGCGATCATCGACAACTGCGTGCACCCGGACTTCCGTGGCGCGCTGAACGACTACTTCGCGCGGGCCTGCGCCAAGGGTGGCCATACCCCGCACATCTTGCGCGAAGCGTTGCAGTGGCACATCAACCTGGAAGAGTGCGGGCGCATGCTGGCCGGCTGATTTCGGGCCACGGCTCGAATGACCAAGCCGCTCCCGACACGATCGGGAGCGGCTTTTTTATGGGCGCTCGATCACTGCGCGTGGGCGGCAGCGACCAGCCCGTCCAGCCAGTCCTGGTGGCCGTTGATCATCGGGTTGGGCCGGGCGCGGGCCAGCTCCTCCGCAGGCTTACCGCGCTGGGTTTCCTGGGTGAGGATGCGCACGCGGTCGCCGGGCAAGTTCTCGATCAGCCAGGCGTGGTGCACATCCAGGCGCGTGTCGCCCTCCCCCGCCCAGCCATGCCAGGCCACCCGTCCCGGCTGCTCGCCCTGCGGCGGGACGAATTCGTTGCACTGCGCCTCGACCGGGAAGCCGAAGGTCTCGAAGTAGAAGCGCACGCCCTCGGCCAGTTGCGGGCCGGTACCGTCGTAGAAGCGCACGTTGGCGGAATTGCTGTAGTACTCGGGCCAGCGCTGCGGGTGGCTGAGCAGCGGCCAGACCGTAGCGGCATCGAGGCCGGCGACTATCACCTCGTTGCTGGCGAAGTTTTCGGTGGTGCCCGGCAGATAGCCCTCGGGCCAGTGGATAGCGTTCATCTGTGTGCTCCTCGAACAGGAAGAATCGACTGAGCACATGATGGGCGGCCGACCTAAAATAAGGCCAATCGCCATTTGGTATCTTCGCCATCGTGAAGCCTGATATCAGAAACCTCGACCTCAACCTCCTCAAGACCCTGGACGCCCTGCTCGACGAGCGCAGCGTGACCCGCGCCGCCCAGCGCCTGGCGCTGACCCAGCCGGCGGTCAGCGGCATGCTCGTGCGCCTGCGCGATAGCTTCGGCGACCCGCTGTTCGTCCGCGCCCAGCGCGGCATGCTGCCCACTGCCCGTGCGCTGGAGCTGGCCGCGCCGGTCAAGCAGCTGCTCAGCGATATCGAGCAATTGCTGCAGCCGGCGCACTTCGACCCACGCAGCGCCGAGCTGACCCTGCGCCTGGCCGCCACCGACTATGCCCTGAGCGCCGTGGTGGTGCCCTTCCTCGCCGCGCTGCGCGAGCGCGCGCCGGGCATTCGCGTAGCGGTGCTGCCGGTGCAGGGCATGCAGCTGTTGGAGCAGTTCGAGCGCGGCGCCATCGACCTGGCCCTGGTCACCCCGCAGAACACACCAGGCGAGCTGCACGCGCGGCCGCTGTTCGACGAGCGCTACGTCTGCCTGTTGCGCGCCGGGCATCCGGCGCTGGCCACTGGCGGCTTGTCGCTGCAGGACTTCTGCGCCCTCGAGCACGCGCTGGTGTCCTATCAGGGCGGCGGCTTCAGCGGCGTCACCGACGAGGCGCTGGCCGGCCTTGGCCTCGCGCGGCGAGTGAGCCTGTCGCTCACCAGCTTCCTGGTTCTGCCGCAGATCCTGCGCCAGAGTGACCTGCTCGCCGTGGTGCCGAGCCGCCTGGCACAGCAGGCCGAGGGCTTGTTGAGCGTCGAGCCGCCACTGGCGATTCCCGGCTTTACCAAGACCCTGGCCTGGCACGAACGCAGCCACCGTGATGGCGCGCAGCGCTGGCTGCGCGAGCTGCTAGTCGAGGTCTGCCGCGAGGCTGATTGAGGGAGCGAGCAGGCGCCGGACTAGGCGCCCGGAACGAAATGCTTCTGCGCGGTGCCGCGGGCGATCAGGCGCGACAGGTAGTCGAGCTTCTGCGGGTCCTTGTCGACGAACTTGAAGGTGAGCTGCAGCCACTCGCTGTCCGGCTTGGGCTCCAGCGCGGCTACCGCATGCAGGTAGCCATTGAGACGTGCGGTTTCCGCAGCCTCGCCTTGCTCGAGGTCAAGCACCGCACTTTCCAGCACCTGCGGCAGCAACTCGGCGCGCCTGACTACCAGCAGCGCCTCCTTGAGGCTCAGCGCCTTGATCACACAGGCCATGCTGCCACCGGGCAAGCGCAGCTGGCCCTGGCCGCGGCCACCGTTGTTGGCCGAGGGCTTTGCCGCTGTCGGCGCTGAAACAGGGGCTGCCACCGCTGCGGGAGTAGCTTTGGCAGCCGGCTTGACCACCTCGGCCTTGCCGCCGGTCAGCGCCGCCAGCGAGTCGTTGGCCAGCCCCCCCGAGCTGAGCATCTTCGGTGGCGCGCTCGCCATCAGCGCCTGCAGCTTGCCGGCACGGTGCAGCGCCTTCTTGACCTTGGTCACCAGCTGGTCGTTGGAAAAGGGTTTGCCGATGTAATCGGACACACCGGCCTGGATGGCCTGAACCACGTTCTCTTTATCGCCGCGACTGGTCACCATGATGAAGGGAACGACCTTGAGGCTCTCCTGCTCACGGCACCAGGTGAGCAACTCGAGACCGGACATCTCCGGCATTTCCCAGTCGCACAGGATCAGGTCGGCCGGCTGGCGGGCGAGCATCTGCTGGGCTTTGCGTCCATTGACCGCTTCCTCGATCTGGACGCCGGGGAAATGATCGCGCAGGCCCTTCTTCACCAGATCGCGGATAAAGGTGGCGTCGTCCACCACCAGCACACTGACTTTGCTCATCGACCACTCCCGACAACGATGTCGACAAGCATAGCTGCGGAAACAGGCCCAACGCCAACCACCCGCACTCGGCACATGACCGAGCGCGGTGGTCGCCGTCCTATTCGGACTTGCCGCCCTTTACCTCTTCCTGCATGCGCGCCAGCCCCATGTGACGGACATCGGTACCGCGCACCAGGTAGATGACCAGCTCGGCGATGTTGCGCGCGTGGTCGCCGATGCGCTCCAGCGAACGCAATACCCAGATGATCGACAGCACGCGGCCAATGGCACGCGGGTCTTCCATCATGTAGGTGACCAGCTCGCGCAGGGCGGTCTTGTACTCGCGGTCGACGGTCTTGTCGTACTGCGCCACCGACAGCGCCAGGTCAGCATCGAAGCGGGCGAAGGCGTCCAGCGCCTCCTGCACCATCTTGCGCACCTGGTCGCCGATGTGGCGCACCTCGACATAGCCGCGCGGCGCCTCGCCATTCTCGCTCAGCTCGATGGCGCGCTTGGCGATCTTCGAGGCTTCGTCACCGATGCGCTCCAGATCGATCACCGACTTGGAGATGCTGATGATCAGGCGCAGGTCGGAAGCGGCCGGCTGGCGGCGGGCGAGGATGCGCATGCACTCCTCGTCGATATTGGTTTCCATCTGGTTGATCTGGTCATCGATCTCGCGCACCTGCTGGGCCAGGCCGGAGTCGGCCTCGATCAGCGCGGTGACCGCATCGTTGACCTGCTTCTCGACCAGACCGCCCATCGCCAGGAGGTGGCTGCGCACTTCCTCCAGCTCGGCGTTGAACTGCTGAGAGATGTGATGGGTGAGGCTGTCTTTGTTGATCATCTTGAAGTCCTTGGCAGTGCTTCTGTCTCCCCTCTCTCAGCGGAGGAGGGGGCGGGCCGCGTTCGGATGAGGAAGCCCGGCCTGGCCTGAAGCACCCTCACCCTAACCCTCTCCCAAGGGGAGAGGGGACTGTCCTGCATTAACCGTAACGGCCGGTGATGTAATCTTCGGTTTGTTTTTTCGCCGGGTTGGTGAACAGGGTATCGGTGTCGCCAAACTCGATCAGCTTGCCCATGTACATGAACGCGGTGTAGTCGGAAACCCGCGCGGCCTGCTGCATGTTATGGGTAACGATGACGATGGTGTACTTGCTCTTCAGCTCGTAGATCAGCTCTTCGACCTTGAGGGTGGAGATCGGGTCCAGCGCCGAGCAGGGTTCGTCGAGCAGCAGCACTTCCGGCTGCACCGCCACGGTACGGGCGATCACCAGACGCTGCTGCTGGCCACCGGACAGGCCCAGGGCGGACTCGTGCAGACGATCCTTCACCTCGTCCCACAGGGCGGCGCTCTTCAGCGCCCACTCGACGGTCTCGTCGAGCACGCGCTTCTGGTTCACACCCTGGATGCGCAGGCCATACACCACGTTCTCATAGATGCTCTTGGGGAACGGGTTGGGCTTCTGGAACACCATGCCGACGCGACGGCGCAGCTCGGCAACATCCACGCCCTTCTGATAGATGTCCTGGCCGTCGAGCAGGATCTGGCCGTCCACACGGCAACCGTCGACCAGGTCGTTCATGCGGTTGAAGGTGCGCAGCAGGGTCGACTTGCCGCAACCGGACGGGCCGATGAACGCCGTGACGCGCTGCTTGGGAATGTTCATCGACACATCGAACAGCGCCTGCTTGTCACCGTAGAACAGGTTCAGGCCCGGTACTTCCAGGGCGACCTTCTCCTCGGCCAAGTTGAGGCTTTGCTTCTCGCGGCCAAGGGCGGCCATGTCGATACCGTGGGTCTGTACTTCGTGCTGCATGGGAGGCTCCCTACGCTAACAAATCGTTCAGGCCGCCGCAGCCGACGCTGCGGCGGCGCAGTTAATCAATGATCCAGCGCCTTGTACTTCTCGCGCAGGTGGTTGCGGATGAAGACAGCGCTCAGGTTGAGCAGTGCGATGACCAGCACCAGCAGGAACGCGGTGGCGTACACCAGCGGGCGGGCGGCCTCGACGTTGGGGCTCTGGAAGCCAACATCGTAGATGTGGAAGCCCAGGTGCATGATCTTCTGGTCCAGGTGCAGGTACGGGTAGTTGCCGCTCACCGGCAGCGCCGGGGCCAGCTTGACCACGCCAACCAGCATCAGCGGCGCCACTTCACCGGCGGCACGCGCCACGGCGAGGATCAGGCCGGTCATCATGGCCGGGCTGGCCATCGGCAGCACCACCTTCCACAGAGTCTCGGCCTTGGTCGCGCCGAGCGCCAGGGAACCCTCGCGCAGGGCACGCGGGATACGCGCCAGACCTTCCTCGGTGGCGACGATCACCACCGGCACGGCGAGAATCGCCAGGGTCAGCGACGCCCACAGCAGGCCCGGGGTACCGAAGGTCGGCGCCGGCGCGGACTCGGGGAAGAACAGGCGGTCGATCGAGCCACCCAGCACATAGACGAAGAAGCCCAGGCCAAACACGCCGTAAACGATGGCCGGCACCCCGGCCAGGTTGTTCACGGCGATACGGATGATACGGGTCAGGGTGCCCTGCTTGGCGTACTCACGCAGGTAGATGGCGGCCAGGACGCCGAACGGGGTCACGATCACCGCCATGATCAGGGTCATCATCACGGTGCCGAAAATGGCCGGGAAGATGCCACCCTCGGTGTTGGCTTCACGCGGCTCGTCGCTGAGGAACTCCCACAGCTTGGCGAAGTAGAAGCCGATCTTGGCACCCACGCCCATCGCGTTCGGCTGGTAGGCGCGCACCACCTTGCTCAGGGCAATCTCCTGCTCGCGACCTTCAACGGTCTTCACCGTCACGCTGTCGCGCGCCAGCTGCTGGTTGAGGTCGGCCAGCTCGGACTCGAGGCCCTTGTACTGAGCGTCAAGCTCGGCACGACGGGCATCGAGATCGGCCTGTGCAGCCGCATCCAGGCGCCCCTCGAGCTCCAGCCCACGGCCTTCCAGGCGCAGGCGCTCCAGACCGTGGTTGATGCGACCGATCTCTTTCTTCTCCAGCCGCACCAGTTGCGCATGCAGTTCGTCGACGCGGGCGATACGGGCCTGCAGTTCGCCCCAGGCGGCGTCGCCCTCGGCGACCAGCTGACCATCCTGCTTGACGTTCAGCAGGTTGCCATAGAAGTTGCCCCACTCGCGGCGCTCGAGCACCACGATATCCTGCGGGGTGCGCGGTTCGCTCAGCCACTCGGCCACTACCCAGCTGAAGTCGGCGCCGTAAACCTCACGGTTGCCGACCTTGTACAGTTCGCGAGTCATGAACTCGCCGCCCTGCACATCCACCGGCAGGCCAGCGGCGGCCAGGCGTGCACGCGGCACCTGCTCTTCCTGCACCCGCTCGCCAGCCATCACGCGGGCGGCTTCGCCGGGCACCTGATAGTTGGCCACGACCACGTCGGCCGGCCAGAAGTGGCCGAGGCCACGTACGGCAATCACGGCGAGCAGGCCGATGGTCATGATCACCGAGATGGATACGCCACCCGCGGTCATCCATACCCAGGGCGCACCGCTCTTGAACCAGGACTTGAAGTTTTGCTCTTTGCGTTTCACGGACTACTCCCAGTTCTCAGAGCGACGCGTATTTCTTGCGCAGGCGGTTGCGGATCAGCTCCGCCAGGGTATTCATCACGAAGGTGAAGCTCAGCAGCACCAGCGCGGAGAGGAACAGCACGCGGTAGTGGCTGCTACCCACCTCGGATTCCGGCATCTCCACCGCCACGTTGGCGGCCAGCGTGCGCAGACCCTGGAAGATGTTCATGTCCATGATCGGCGTGTTGCCGGTGGCCATCAGCACGATCATGGTTTCGCCGACGGCACGGCCCAGGCCGATCATCAGCGCCGAGAAGATGCCCGGGCTGGCGGTGAGGATCACCACTCGGGTCAGGGTCTGCCAGGGCGTGGCGCCCAGCGCCAGGGAGCCGAAGGTCAGGCTCTTGGGCACGCTGAACACCGCGTCCTCGGCAATCGAGTAGATGTTCGGGATCACCGCGAAGCCCATGGCCAGGCCCACCACCAGGGCGTTGCGCTGGTCGAAGGTGATGCCCAGATCGTTGCTGATCCACAGGCGCATGTCACCGCCGAAGAACCAGTTCTCCAGGTGGCCACTCATGCCCAGCGAACCGGCGCCGACCAGCAGGATCACCGGAATCAGCAGCGCCGCTTCCCAGCCTTCAGGAATCAGAAGACGAATGCGCTCCGGCAGACGGCTCCAGGCATAGGCGGCGAGTAGCACACCCACTGGCGTGAGCAGCAACAGGCTGAAGATGCCCGGCAGATGGCCCTCGACATAAGGCGCCAGGAACAGGCCGGCGAAGAAGCCGAGGATCACCGTCGGCAGCGCTTCCATCAGCTCGATCACCGGCTTGACCTTGCGGCGCATGGCCGGGGCCATGAAGTAGGCGGTGTAGATGGCCGCGCAGATGGCCAGCGGTGCGGCCAGCAGCATGGCGTAGAAGGCCGCCTTGAGGGTACCGAAGGTCAGCGGCGCGAGGCTCATCTTGGGCTCGAAGTCGCTGTTGGCAGAAGTGGACTGCCAGATGTGCTTGGGCTCGTCGTAGCTCTCGTACCACACCTTGCCCCACAGCGAGCTCCAGGAGATCTCCGGATGCGGGTTGTCGATGTAGAAGCGCTGCAGCCCGGCCTTGGACTCCAGCAGCAGGCGATTGGCGCGCGGCGACAGGGCGCCGATGGCGCCGCCTTCGACAACCTGCTCGGTCAGCAGGGTGCGATGCGCGGTGCTGTGGAAGATGCCCAGGCGGCCTTCGCTGTCCAGGGCCACGAAGCCTTTGCGACGCTCCTCGGGAATGATCTGGGTGATGGGCGCATCACCGAGCTGGAAGCCACGAATGTGGGTGAGCGCGGACTTGCCATCGGCATCACGCACCATGAACCACTGGCCGATGCCGCCCTTGCTGTCACCGATCATCAGCGAGATACCCGCCAGCAGCGGATTCACCGTGCTGACTTCGGCGTCGCCCTGGAGCAGGGTGTAGCGCCCATTGAGGGTCTTGCTGCGCAGGTCGAAGACATCGGCGGTGGCCTTGCCGTTGATCACGAACAGCCACTGCTGACGCGGGTCGATGATCATCGCCTTGATCGGCTCGGCGATCTGCGGCAGGTCGATGCGGGTCTCTTCGAGGGTGACCTCGCCGGTCATCATGTTCTCTTCACGGCTGATGTTCAGCAGTTGCAGCTCGGCACCAACCGAGCTACTGAGCATCAGGCTGTCGTCGTTCTCGCTGATGGCCACATGTTCCAGCGGGCGCCCCTGCGGGTCGAGCGTAATCGGGGCCTCGCCGAAGGGGTATTCCAACTGCGGCGTGATGGTCTTGACGTTGTTCGGGTAGCTAACCTTGTAGACGTGCTTGAACACCAGCACCTGGCCGTTGGACAGGCCGAGCGCTATACGGTGGCTGCCAGGTTGGTCCTCCACCACCGAAACGATGCTGGCACCAGCCGGCAGGGCCAGCTGATAGTCGTTCATGGCCACGCCATCCTTGAGGCCGAAGAACTGCACCTGGCCGCTGCGTGACAGGCGCATAGCGACCTTGTTCTGCTCTTCCACGGCCAGCAGCAAAGCCTCGCCCTGGCCAGCCAGCCAGGCCGGCTGCTGCGGCTCGCGGGCCTCCACGTCGGCCCCACCGAAAAGCGGTGCCACCACGTAGGCGAGGTAGAAGAAGATCAGGGTAATGCAGCCCAGCACCGCCAGACCGCCAATGGACACGTACCAGCGCGCCATGCGGTCTTTGAGGGCGCGGATGCGCCGCTTGCGTTGCAGGACGGGGGTATCGAAATCGATCCGGTGGCTGTTGGAAGCACTCATGCGGTTATTGGCCAGGTCATTCATGAGGAGTTCTCGGGCGCGGCGGACACAGCCCGCTCAATGTGAGGTACGTCAATCTATCCGCGTTGTATGACAGAAAGATTACAGAGCGGTGACGCGACAACGCCCGCGACTCAAAAGAGTAGCGGGCGTGCCTTGGACGCGCCGGGGATGGGGCCCGACGCGCCTCTGGGGCTGATTACAGACCCAGTTCCTTCTTGGTCTTCTCAATCACTTTCAGCGGCAGCGGGATGTAGCCATCCTTCACCACCACCTGCTGGCCCTGCTGGGA
Organism: Pseudomonas stagnisoli; assembly: GCF_048595745.1. NCBI lineage: Bacteria > Pseudomonadati > Pseudomonadota > Gammaproteobacteria > Pseudomonadales > Pseudomonadaceae > Pseudomonas > Pseudomonas stagnisoli. The sequence goes on along the minus strand of NZ_CP184361.1, from coordinate 323,195 downwards.
CAGCACGAGCTTGATGAATTCGGCTTCCAGCGGGCTCAGCGGCTTGTTCGGCGCCTTGTTCACGTAAACGTAGAAGAAGCGAGCCAGCGGGTACTTGCCGGACAGGGCGTTGGTCTCGTTGGCTTCCTCGATTTCACCGCTCTTGTTCACCAGAGGAACGGCGCGGACGCTGGCGGTACGGTAGCCGATACCCGAGTAACCAATGGCGTTGACGGTGCTGGAGATGGACTGGACCACGGAGGCCGAACCCGGCTGCTCGTTGACGTTGCCCTTGAAGTCACCCTTACACAGAGCCGTTTCCTTGAAGTAACCATAGGTACCGGATACCGAGTTACGACCGAACAGCTGGACCGGCTTGTCAGCCCACTCGCCGGTCAGGCCCAGATCACCCCAGGTCTTCACGTTGCTACCACCACACAGGTAGTTGGCGGAAAAAATGCCGTCGACCTGCTGCATGGTCAGTTGCTTGATCGGGTTGTCCTTGTGCACGAACACGGCCAGGGCGTCGATGGCCACCGGCACGGCGGTCGGCTTGTAGCCGAACTTCGCCTCGAAGGCCTGCAGTTCGTTGTCCTTCATGGCGCGGGACATCGGGCCCAGGTTACCGGTACCCTCGGTCAGAGCGGGCGGCGCGGTGGAAGAACCGGCGGCCTGGATCTGGATGTTCACGTTCGGGTAGTTCTTCTTGTACTCCTCGGCCCACAGAGTCATCAGGTTGGCAAGGGAGTCGGAACCGACGCTGGACAGGTTGCCCGAGACACCGGAAGTCTTTTCATAGCCCGGGATGGCCGGGTCGACGGCGGCGAACGCGGATGCAGCGCCTACGCCGGCAGCGGCGAAGGTCAGGGCCGCCATCAAACGCTTGAGTTTCATGCCTTGCTCCTAGCAGGAAGGGGTTGTGATGGAACGGGCCCAAGTATCTGTAGGCCGCATGAATACTCTATGACTGGATTGTGACAATCAGATTAAAGCGCACGAAAAAGATAAAGGCCCGCGAACGGGCCTTCTCTTGAAACGCTGCCGGGATCAGGCCAGCGCCGCCTGACGCTCTTCGCGGCGCCACAGCAGCGCGCCGATCAGCATGAACAGCAGGCACAGTGCGCCAACGTAATAGGCGGGCCCCAGCGGGTTCCACTTCAGCAGCAGGCTCACCAGGACCGGCGTCAGGCCACCGAACACCGCATAGGCCAGGTTGTAGGAGAACGACAGGCCGGAAAAACGCACCACGGCGGGGAAGGCCTTGACCATCACCATCGGGATGGCGCCGATCATGCCCACGCACAGGCCAGCCAGGGCGTAGAGCGGCATCAGCAGCTCGGGACTGGCCTTGATCTGCGAATAGAACAGCGACGAGCTGCCGAGCAGCAGCAGGCCGCCGACCAGAAAGGTCGGCCCCGGGCCGAAGCGGTCGGCGGCCAGGCCGGCCAGCACGCAGCCAACGCTTAGGCAGACGATGGCCACACCGTTGGCCGCCAGGGTGTCGGCCGGGCTGAAGCCATGCTGGCTCTGCAGCAGGGTCGGGGTCATCAGGATCACCACGACGATGCCGGCCGACAGCACCCAGGTCAGCAGCATGGACAGCAGGATGGCCGGACGATGCTCGCGCACCACCGCCTTGAGCGGCAGTTCGGCGGCCAGCGACTGGCGCTGCTGCAGCTCGGCGAACACCGGCGTCTCATGCAGCCAGCGGCGCAGGTACATGGCCATCAGGCCGAACAGGCCGCCGACCAGGAAGGGAATCCGCCAGGCGTAGGCGGCGATCTCTTCCGGGGTGAACAGGCGGTTGATCGCACTGGCGGCCAGCGAGCCGAGCAGGATGCCGGCGGTCAGGCCGGCGGTCAGGGTGCTACAGGCCAGGCCGATGCGCCGCGCCGGTACGTGTTCGGCGACGAACACCCAGGCGCCCGGCACCTCGCCACCAATAGCGGCGCCCTGCATCACGCGCAGGGCCAGCAGCGCCAGCGGCGCCCAGATGCCGATCTGCGCGTAGGTCGGCAGCAGGCCCATGAGCAGGGTCGGCACCGCCATCAGGAAGATACTCAGGGTGAACATGCGCTTGCGCCCGAGCAGGTCGCCGAAGTGCGCCAGGACGATGCCACCCAGCGGCCGCGCCAGGTAGCCGGCGGCGAAGATGCCGAAGGTCTGCAGCTGGCGCAGCCATTCCGGCATGTCGGCCGGGAAGAACAGCTTGCTCAGCACGGCGGTGAAGAACACGAAGATGATGAAGTCGTAGAACTCCAGCGCGCCGCCCAGGGCGGAGAGCGAGAGGGTCTTGTAGTCGCTGCGGTTCAGCGGGCGCGCCACGGGCGCGGTTGGGACATGCTCGACGGACATAGGAAGGCTTCATTATTGGAATGGCAAGGCTGCGCCGCACCATAGCAAATCATGCTGCCTTGCCACAGTTTTCTGGCGGAAAGCGGAACCCTGCGGTCGTTCTTTGACGCTCGCCTCTATATACTGCGCACGGCCCGCGCGGCCAGCCAATGACAAGAACCCACTTCGGGCCCCAGCAGCATGATCGAACTCGAACAGGAAGACCCCATTCCCCAGGGCGACCTCGCCTTGCAGATCACCGCATTGCCGCGTGAAACCAACGGTTTCGGCGACATCTACGGCGGCTGGCTGGTCTCGCAGATGGATCTGGCCGGCACCGCCATGGCCAGCAAGGTGGCCGGCGGCCGTGTCGCCACCGTGGCCATCGACCGCATGGCCTTCCTGGTGCCGGTAGCCGTCGGCGCACAGCTGTCCTTCTATACCCAGGCGCTGGAGATCGGCCGCAGCTCGATCCAGATGCTGGTCGAGGTATGGAGCGACGACCCGCTGTCCAGCGAATGGCGCAAGGTCACCGAGGCGGTGTTCGTGTTCGTCGCCATCGACGGCAGCGGCCGCACCCGCCCGGTCCCACCGCGCCGCGGCTGAGCTGGCGCCCGCTTTCCCTCACCCCAGCCCTCTCCCGGAGGGAGAGGGAGTACTCCGCGAACATCCCGCCAGCCATGCGCTGGCCTCCCCTCTCCCCCGGGAGAGGGGCCGGGGGTGAGGGCCAGGCAGGCAACGCCCTCCCGCAAGGCGAACGCTCAACCCTTGGCCTTTCCCGCCAACTGGCATCAAATACACCGGGACTTTCGGGAGACAAGGCATGAGCCAGGCACAGATTGAACGCATCGAACTGGGAGAACTGACCTGCTGGCGCGTGCGCCTGGGCGATGCCGAGCTGCTGGTGGCGCAACAGGGCGCCCAGCTACTGAGTTACCAGCGTGGCGAGCAGCCGCCGCTGATCTGGCTCAGCGAGCAGGCGGCCTATCAGCGCCAGCAGTCGGTGCGCGGCGGGGTGCCGGTGTGCTGGCCCTGGTTCGGCGACCTCGGCCGCAACCCGCTGGCGCTGCAGGCGCAGCATGACAACCTGGGCGCCGCGCCCTTCCACGGCGGCGTGCGCGCGCTGGACTGGCAGCTGCAGGGCATCGACAGCGAAGGCGAGGCCGTGCACCTGCGCTTCACCTTCGACAGCCGCCAGCAGCCGCTGGCCGACTGGCCGCATGCGGCCCGCGTCGAGCTGGACATCCGCCTGGACGAACGCCTGCACCTGGACCTGACCAGCCACAACCTCGGCCCGGCACCGCTGGCGCTGAGCCAGGCATTGCACAGCTACTTCGCCGTCAGCGATATCCGCCAGGTGGCCGTGCGCGGCCTGGACGGCTGCCGCTACATCGAAACGCTGGAGGACTGGCAGGAAAAACGTCAGCAGGGCGAACTGCGCTTCGCCGGCGAGACCGACCGCATCTACCTGGATGTGCCGCCGCGCCTGCACCTGCACGACGCCGGCTGGCGCCGCGAGCTGCTGCTGGAAACCCGCGGCTCGCGCTCGGCCATCCTGTGGAACCCCTGGATCGACAAGGCCCAGCGCCTGTCCGCCTTCGCCGCCGAAGCCTGGCAGCGCATGCTGTGCATCGAGACGGCGAATGTCTGGGACGACTGCGTGACCCTGGCGCCCGGCGAACACCACAGCCTGGGCCTGAGCCTGTGGAGCGAACAGGGCGAGTGAGACCCGCGTTGTCTGCCGCGGGTTACACCCGCCCTACTGCGCAATACGCCTGAGCGCCCTCACCCGCCCTGCTTCTAGGGCAAAAAGGGATCAGAGGTCGCCCTCCTCCACCAGCCGCACCGAACGGGCATCCAGGGCATAGGCAGCATCGGCGAGGTCGTTGTTGACCGTCTCGATGTGCAGCGTGCCGTCGACCCACAGCGGCTCGTAGATATCGTTCAGGGCAATGCCCTTGGGGTAGCGCACCAGCACGATCTGGTTCGGCGGGGGCGGCGGCACGTGGATGCAGGCGCCCGGGTAAGGCACCAGGAACAGCAGCGTGGTACGACCCTCGGCGTCACTTTCCAGCGGCACCGGGTAGCCGCCGAGACGGATGCGCTTGCCATCCAGGCGCGCCACCGTCTTCGTCGAGTACATCACCGCCGGCAACCCCAGCTCCTGCTTGAGCCCACCCTGCTGGCCGAACGAGCCAGCCGCCTCCGGGCTATCATGGCTGATCTCCGGCATCGCCTCCAGGGCCAGCTGGTCCTCCTTCGGCATCAACTCCAGCCAGTCCAGCTCGGTGGGTTCGGCGTGAACCAGCGTACTGCACAGCAGCAGCGCGAAGAGGAACAGACGACGCATGATGACTCCATGACAGGGCCGCGCGCGAAGCGCCGCCGTGGGTTTCAGCCCTTCTTCAGGGCACCGTACAGCAGCAACAGTACCACTGCGCCGACCACCGCGCCGATGAAGCCGGCCGCCTGCCCGGCCTGGTAGATACCCAGGGCCTGGCCGCCGTAGGTGGCGGCGATCGAGCCGCAGATGCCGAGCACGATGGTCATGATCCAGCCCATGCCGTCATTGCCCGGTTTGATGAAGCGCGCGACCAGGCCGACGATCAGACCGATGAAGAGAGTGCCGATGATGCTCATGCCAGGCTCCTTTTGCGAGGGCGGAAACGAACAAGGCGCACCCGGGGGCGCGCCTTGTTGTGACCGAAGCACGGCACCGGGGTTCAACCCTGGATCAGCGCCTCGACCTCGGCGATACGCGCTTTCAGGCTGGCCATGTCGGCGCAGCGCAGGGTGGCGTGGCCGACCTTGCGCCCGGCCTTGAAGGCCTTGCCGTAGTGGTGCAGGTGGCAATCGGCAATGGCCGTTACCTTGGCCACGTCCGGCACGCTGCCGAGGAAGTTGAGCATGGCGCTCTCGCCCACCTTGGCGGTCGAGCCCAGCGGCAGGCCGGCGACGGCGCGCAGGTGGTTCTCGAACTGGCTGCACTCAGCGCCTTCGATGGTCCAGTGCCCGGAGTTGTGCACGCGCGGGGCGATCTCGTTGGCCTTGAGGCCGCCGTCGACCTCGAAGAACTCGAAGGCCAGCACGCCGACGTAGTCCAGCTTGGTCAGCACGCGGCCGACATAGTCCTCGGCCAGCGCCTGCAGCGGGTGGTCAGTACTGGCGATGGACAGGGCCAGCACGCCGCTGTCGTGGCGGTTGTGCACCAGCGGGTAGAAGCGCGTCTCGCCGTCGCGGGCACGCACGGCCACCAGCGACACTTCGCCGGTGAACGGCACGAAGCCTTCGAGGATGCACGGCACGCTGCCCAGTTCGGCAAAGGCACCGACCACGTCCTGCGCCTGGCGCAGCACCTTCTGGCCCTTGCCGTCGTAACCCAGGGTGCGGGTCTTCAGCACGGCCGGCAGGCCGATGGCGGCCACGGCAGCATCGAGGTCGGCCTGCGACTGGATGTCGGCGAAATCGGGGGTCGGGATACCGAGGTCCTTGAACATCGACTTCTCGAACCAGCGATCACGGGCAATGCGCAGCGCCTCGGCGCTCGGGTACACCGGCACGAACTGCGAGAGGAAGGCCACGGTCTCGGCCGGCACGCTCTCGAACTCGAAGGTCACCAGATCGACTTCGTCGGCCAGCTGACGCAGGTGGTCCTGGTCGCCGTAGTCGGCGCGGATATGCTCGCCGAGCGCCTGGGCGCAGGCATCCGGCGCCGGGTCGAGAAACGCGAACTGCATGCCCAGCGGGGTGCCCGCCAGGGCCATCATGCGGCCCAGCTGGCCGCCACCGATTACGCCGATCTTCATCTATAGGGCCTCGATCAGGAACGCGGGTCCGGGTTGTCCAGCACGGTCTGGGTCTGCTCGTCGCGGAACTGCTTCAGACGCTCGTGGAACTGCGGGTGCTGGTGGCCAAGGATGCTGGCGGCCAGCAGGGCGGCATTGATCGCACCGGCCTTGCCGATAGCCAGGGTGGCAACCGGTATACCGGCCGGCATCTGCACAATAGACAGCAGCGAGTCGACGCCGGAGAGCACGGCCGACTGCACCGGCACACCGAGCACCGGCAGGTGCGTCTTGGCGGCACACATGCCCGGCAGGTGGGCAGCGCCACCGGCACCGGCAATGATCACCTGGATGCCACGGCCCTCAGCCTGTTCGGCGTACTGGAACAGCAGGTCCGGGGTGCGGTGAGCGGACACCACCTGCACCTCGTGGGGAATGCCCAGCTTCTCCAGCATCTCTGCGGTGTGACTGAGGGTGCTCCAATCGGACTTGGAGCCCATGATCACGCCAACCAGTGCGCTCATCGTTTTGCCTCTAGCTCGGGCGCCTGTCGGCGCGACAAAAACCAACAAGCCACGCATTCGGCGTGGCTTGTCATGTGAGGGTTCGGACCAAGGTGGCCCGGAGGCGGGGCAGTATACCGAAAAGCCACGGCAGTCGCGCCTATGGCGTGACCGTTTGTCCGCCGCCAGTCACCCGGCGCCCCCGCAGGGGGCTTGAGGGCGACCCGGAGGCTGACGCAGACTGCCAATCACCCCGCCGGAAAAGGAAGACCGCATGCCCCCTCGTTACGCCTCGGCTGACTCGTGCCGGACGCCATGCCTATATATAGACATGGCAATGCCTAGTAATGACCACAAACACCCAGTATCGGACATCATGCCTACCCCTAGGCATGTCGTATAAACACTAGTTAGGCAGCAAGAGCAATCAGGAAAGTAAACGCATGGAAAGCGCGCAGGCCATCTTCAAAAATGTGCAGCAAAGAAGCAGTCGATTAAGTTCATGGCTGCAACCATCGCGCCGCTTGCAGGGCCGTTGCGGTAAAGCAAATGCGGGGTTTACGGCGGCAGTTTCCGGCTCAGCACCGAGCCTAACAATTGCCTCAAGTCGTTCGCTGCGCTCACTTGGACGTCCGCAAGCTACGCTCGCGGCCGCCCCTTAGCCAAACGTTGGGCTACTTCGCCCTAAGGAATACCATGATCCGAATTATTCTTTTAATTATTACCCTAATAAGTCAGCCTATTCTGGCCCAAAGTAGCGCATCTAAAGATAAAGTTGCGCTTGCAAAAGAGGTCTGGTCGCCGGTATTTGAGGAAATCAGCGCAGCGGATGTCTCAAGGCAGTTCGACGAATATCGCGCAGCACGAGCACCAAATGCCGCCCCCCTTAAAATGAATGACAAGCAATTTAAGCACGCAAAAGAACTAGCTTACGAGACATTAGCAGAGATGCTTACCGAGCAAGAATTAAGAGTTCAACAGAGGCTGATGAACACAGCTGTAGGTAAGAAAGTTTACGACAACTTGGCTTTATTAATGAGCGGCGGGTCACCACAACCACTGACCCCTAGCCAGTTCCTCCCGGAAGAAATCACAGAGTGGGAAAACTTCATGGCTACTGAGAACGAAAACATTCAATTGATCAATTTCAAAATGCGGCGATTTTCAGAAATTCTCATGGAGAAGCGCTCAAAACTCACAGAGCAAGAAATTCATGAAACATCCGAGTAGCCGCCCAACAACGCGCTCAACTGTCGCTCACTTCGTTCGCTGGACGTCCAAAATCTGCGCTTTTGGCCGCCCGTTAGCTTAATCGTTAGATTTCACAAGAGCATTTATGTCAGCAATCGACTTTAAAGAAATTCCAGAGGCTCATCTTGGAGGTGGACTCCAAGATACGTTTGAGCTCTTTGCGCGCGATTTTCTATCGTATCTAGGGTATGAAATTGAGGAAGACCCTAGTAGAGGAGCTGATGGTGGCAAAGACATTCTTGTAATCGAACGACGCAGTGGAGTTGGCGGAGAGACATCAGTACGATGGCTCGTCAGTTGCAAACACAAAGCCCACTCAGGAGCTTCGGTATCAACCCAGGATGATTCAAATATACGCGACCGAATTGATGCTAATGGTTGCAATGGATTCATCGGATTTTATTCAACTCTTGCCAGCTCTGGCTTGTCGGACGCACTAAAAGGCCTCTCTACCAAAGTTGAAACTCAGATTTTCGATAGAGAAAAAATCGAGTCTTATTTATTGAAGAGTCCAGATGGTCTGCATCTAGCAAAACGATATTTCCCAAAATCAACAGCTACTTGGTTGGGAGAAAACCCAAAACCAGCAAAAATATTTGCAACGCACCCTGCGCTCCACTGTAAACATTGCGGGAAAAATCTATTAGAACCCAAACCAAGTGGAATAATTGTTCTATGGCATAAACTTGACCAGACTTCTGGAAAAACCCACTACGACGAAGTTTATTGGTGTTGCAAAGGAAATTGCGATCAGATGCTTTCTCGTCCAATGCGAGGAAAAGGCTATATTGATGGGTGGGAAGATATTCCAGATGTAGCAATACCCCTTGTATTTGCTCGCTGGATGATGACGCCACTTAACGAACTGAATTCTGGTGACACATACTCCCCAGAGGCATTCGAGCACCTTAAAGAATTCATTTTGAGTGTGTATCCGTTCGTTGCACGTGACGCCACACAAGAAGAGCAAGAGAGAATTCAGGATCTAACCTCAATACCAGCTTACCTTGGAGGGCTTGGGTATTGAAATCTAACACTTCATTCCAGCGGACCGTCAAAAGCTACGCTTTTGCCGTCCGCTGAATTCAAACGTTAGGCAAATAAAAATTGAAAATCAGAAAGCACTCAATTCTGGCATCTGCGGCCCTAATGCTTTGGGGGTGCGGAACACCATACGTTGAACCAAGTAGTGGCCCCGTTGCGTATGTCGACCTCAAAAGAAGTGGCCCGCTAAATATGGTTCAATATATTTGGCTTGACTCAAGGGACTGTCGCCAGCGCCGCGGCTTTATGTATGACAGCATAAAACAAGAGCCAGCAACGATAAAAATCCCAGCAACTGGTGATATATCCTGGGGACTTATCCACGTAGAGCCGGGCAAATATTGCCAAATGATAATTACATTTAACCCGCAGCCAAGTGCAGTATATAGCTTTGAGTACAGAAGCGATGAAGACTTATGCAAGGTCCGCCTACTAAAAACAATCAATAATGAGCTCTCAATCGTTGAACCCACCGACACAGAACACCCAAGAAAGAGAAATGAAAACTATAATTGGATGGAGTGGGAACCTGGTTGCAAGCTTGAAGGCGGCAGTGAGAAAAATATCTAAATATAATGGGCGCTATGCCTAACAATTCGCATATTGACTCCCCCCACAAGCAGTGAGGAAAGCTTTTTTCGATCCTGTCGTCAGCGCGGTTGCAATCGCATATCCGGCCTTGCTTGGGCGGGTGCCCGGGCCACTCTCTAGTTCGCGCAGCGGGGGCCAAGCGTTCAAACGATCCCGAGGATCATGATTGTTATCGGCCTTGTTCCGCGGCAGGGCTCGCCTTTTCCGACAGTCTCGCGTCTCACCACAACCTCAAGACCAGCTGACCAGCAATAGCGCTGCTCAACCCGCGCCAATACCCTTCCAGAACTCTTCGCAGGCTTCGAGCACGGCTTGCGGGGCTTCCAGCTGGGGGTAGTGGCCGATGCCCGGCAGTTCGCGGATGAAGTGCTGGCGGCCGACCACCTCGCGGAAGCGCGCCACCATGTGTGCGCCCGATACCGGGTCGGCGCTGCCGTTGACCAGAGCCAGCGGCATGCGTGCCTCGCGCAGGGCGCGCACCCAGCGATCGCGAAACTGCCGGCGCTCGGCGATGTAGCCGAGCAATGGCGGCAGCACGTGCAGGCCGTTGTGGTAGTTGACCAGTTGCCAGACCGCCGCCAGCGTTGCCTCGTCCGGCTGGGTATGGGCGCCGAACACCGAGCTGAAGGTAGCCAGTAGTTTCCTGCGGCTGGTCAGGTGGGCGAGCAATGGGCCGAGCGGGCCGGCCATGAGTTTCTGCATGGGCCGGGCGAAGTGGGTCTCCGGGAACAGCCCGCCGTTGAGCAGCACGACCGAGCGGTAGCGCGACTGCTCGCGTTCGAGGTCGCGCGCCAGCAGCTCCTGGGTGACGGTGTCGCCGTAGTCGTGGGCCAGCACGTGGCAGTGCTCGACACCGGCCTGCTGCAGCACGAACTCCATCAAGTTGGCCTGCTCGGCCATGCAGTAGCGGTGCGGCCTGGGTTTGCTGCTGAAGCCCAGGCCGAGCAGGTCGGCACCGAGCACCCGGAAGCGCGCGCTGAGCGATGCCCACTGATGGCTGAAGTCCCAGGTCGAGGTGGGGTAGCCGTGCACCAGCAGCAGGACCGGCTTGCCGGCGGCGGCCGGGTCCTGGTCCGCGCTGTCGACCACGAATACCTGGTGGCCCTGCCAGTCGAGCAGGCGCCCGCGATTTTTCCACTGCTGCAATGAGTCGATCATTCAACGCCCCTTGTGCGTGCTGCGGAGCAGGCGACCGAAGCGGCGCTGCTCGAATTCCGGGTGTGGCCGGCCCTGGTCGAGGACCCGCTGGCCGCCGACGATCACCTGCTGCACGGCCCGGCCGGAGCGGGTGACCATGCGCATGGCACCGTCGAAACGCGGGTCGGTGGTTTCCTGGGGGCCGCTCAGGTCGGTGTTCAGCGCGTGCGGGTCGAGCACCAGCACGTCGGCCACCCGGCCTTCCTGCAGGTAGCCGGCGTCCAGCCCGAACCAGTCGGCCAGCTCGCCGGTGATGCGCCAGACGGCTTTCTCGATGGGCAGCGCGTCGCTGTGCAGCAGGCAGTCTCGCAGGAACCACAGGTGCGAGTTCTGGAAGGCCAGGTTGCGGTTGTGCGCGCCGGCATCGGAGAAACCGAGCTGGATGTAGGGATGCTGCAGATAGCGGCGCATCTCGGCCGGGCGGTCATTGGCGATTACCGAGTGCCAGCGAATGTGTTCGTCGTATTCGCTGATCAGGTCGATGAAGGTATCGACGGCGGCCTGGCCACGGCGCAGGGCGACATCGGCAAAGCTCTGGCCGACCAGTGCGGCATCCGGGCAGCCGACAATCTGCATGCGCGCCAGGTCCTTGTGGAAGCTGGCGCCGAAGCGGCTGAGCCATTCGCGGCGTAGCTGCCGGCGCCAGTCGCTGTCGCGGTAGAGCAGTTGGCGCTGGGCTGGGCTGTCGGCGTTCATCAGGCAGGCGCTGGCCTGCATTTCCTCGAACACCGGCGTGTTGCAGCCATCGCTCCACAGTTCGAACGGCACCGAGAGCGACTGGAAGCGCAGGTTGCCGTGCAGGCCGTCGTTGATCACGCTGGCCAGGCGCCGGGTCATCGGCCCCAGCTTGCGGTTGTTGGTGAAGTCCAGGCTGGTCAGCATGCTCATGCGCAGCGGGTTGCGCCCCAGGCCGTGGCTGAGCAGCGCGAGCAGCGGCACCAGGTAGCGGCGCCCGGCATCGGGGGTGGCCTGCAGTACGCGGTCGTGCTGGCGCAGCACGTCGGCGAGCAGGCGGAACTCGCTCATCCGCGCGTAGTGCGAGGGCGCCGAGGCGCCGTTGTACTTGAAGCCTTTCCAGCGGTGCCATTGCAGCATGTCGATGCTCAGCCCGAGGTAGCCGGCCTCCATCGCTTCGTGGGCCAGACTGCGCAGGGCATTCTTTTCGCCCCAGTCCAGACGTGTCGGCTTCAGGCTGCGCGTCTTGCCGAGCACCGCCAGGCGCAGGTTGGAGTGGCCCATCAGGGTGGCGATGTTCGGCCCCAGCGCGAGGCGCTCCAGGTGCTCGTAGTACTGCCCCGGCGTGTGCCAGTCGACCTTGCCGTCCAGCCACTTGGCCAGCGTCGCGCGCGGGAGGTTTTCCACCCGCGCGAACAGGTCGATCATGTCCTCGGCATTGCCCAGGGCCAGCGACAGTGAGCAGTTGCCGAAGATCAGGCTGGTCACCCCGTGCTGCAGGGATTCCAGCAGCCCCGGCGCCACTTCCACCTCGGCGTCGTAGTGGGTGTGGATGTCGATCGCGCCGGGCATCACCCAGTGGCCGCTGGCGGCGATTTCCTGGCGACCGCGGGCGGGACTGTTGGCCTCTATCTTCAGTACGCGGCCGCCCTCGATCAGCACGTCGGCCTCGCGCGAAGGCCCCGGCGTACCGTCGAAAACCCGGCCCTGGCGAATGATCAGATCAACATCCATGGCGCTGCCCCGCTGGTGTTGGAGAATGCCCGGGCAAGTAATAGACTAACAAGCGTTAGTTTGGCAAGGATGACCCCATGAGCACCCGTGACCGTATCCTCGACGCCGCGCTGCAGACCTTTGCCGAGCAGGGCTTCAGCCGCACCAGCATGCGCGAGCTGGCGGCGCGGGTGCAGATGCGCGCGCCATCGCTCTACAACCACTTCGCCAGCAAGGGCGAGATCATGCTGGCGCTGCTCGAACGCAGCGGGCCGGGGCGCATGGCCAGGCTGATCGAGGGCCTGCCGGCCGACCTGCCGGCCGAGCAGCTGATCGAGGCGGTGCTCGAAGGCCTGTTTGCCCTGTGGCGGGACCCACAGGACAACCGCAGCATGCGCCTGGTCTGCGCCGAGGCGCTGCATGACGCGGCGCTCGGGCAGCGGCTCGAAGCACAGGTGTTCCGCCACGAGCGCGACCAGATCAAGGGCCTGCTGCTGCGCGCGGCCGCAGGCACGCCAGAGGCACAGGCCGAGCAATGGGCAGACCTGTGCGTGGCGCTGGCCTTTGCCCATCGCCTGCAACTGCTGCTGGCCGGGGAGCAGCCGGAGCAGGCCGAAGCCATCATCCGCCAGTGCCGCGCGCAGTTCCGCCAGCTCGCGCGCTGGCTGGACCTGCCGCTGGGCCTGCCCGGCGACTAGCGCACGGGCGTGCGCCGCCGCGAACCGACGGCCGGCGCACAACCCGGCGTACCGCGCTGGGGTAGAATCCGCGCCTTCGCCATTCCGGCAGATTGAAAAGGATTTCAAGATGCGCCGCGCCCTCGCCTTCGCCTGCCTGCTCGCCACCCTCGGCGGCTGCGCCGGCCACCTCCCGCCACAACCCGCGCTTGCCGTGCACGACGAACGCATCGAGGCACAGGTAGGCAGCCAGTTCTGCTACCAGCTGATCGTCTGCCCGCTGGTCAGCGCGGCGCACTTCGGCGAATAGCGCTCCGCCGCCCGGCGGTTGATACGCGCACCCTGCTCCTGCGGTTTTCTTGTCCCAGCTCAATGCGTCCCGGCGCAGCGGGGCCAGACTGGTTGTCCCGTCGCGCCCGAGGAGCCCGTCATGGACAGAACGATGAAAGCCGCCGTGGTACATGCCTTCGGCGAACCCCTGCGCCTGGAAGAGGTGCGCGTGCCGCTGCCCGGCCCCGGGCAGATCCTGGTGAAGATCGCCGCCAGCGGCGTCTGCCACACCGACCTGCACGCGGCGGACGGCGACTGGCCGGTGAAGCCGACGCTGCCGTTCATCCCGGGCCACGAGGGCGTCGGCCATGTGGCCGCGGTCGGCGCCGGGGTAACGCGGGTCAAGGAAGGCGACCGGGTCGGCGTGCCCTGGCTGTACAGCGCCTGCGGCTGCTGCGAGCACTGCCTGACCGGCTGGGAAACCCTCTGCGAGAGCCAGCAGAACACCGGCTACTCGATCAACGGCGGCTACGCCGAATACGTGCTGGCCGACCCCAACTATGTCGGCATCCTGCCGCCAAGCGTCGGCTTCGCCGAGATCGCGCCGATCCTCTGCGCCGGCGTCACGGTGTACAAGGGCCTCAAGGAAACCCGCGCCCGCCCCGGGCAATGGGTGGCCATCTCCGGCATCGGCGGCCTGGGCCATGTGGCCATCCAGTATGCGCGCGCCATGGGCCTGCACGTGGCGGCGATCGACGTGGACGATGCCAAGCTGCGCCTGGCGCGGCGCCTGGGCGCCAGCCTGACGGTGAACGCGCGCGACCAGGACCCGGCTGCGGTGCTGCAGGAGGAAATCGGCGGCGCCCATGGCGTGCTGGTTACCGCGGTGTCCACCCGCGCCTTCGGCCAGGCCATCGGCATGGTGCGCCGGCGCGGCACGGTGGCGCTGGTGGGACTGCCGCCGGGCGACTTCCCGACGCCGATCTTCGACGTGGTGCTCAAGGCCATCCATATCACCGGCTCCATCGTCGGCACCCGCGCCGACCTGCAGGAGGCGCTGGACTTCGCCGCCGAGGGCCAGGTCCAGGCCACTATCCAGCGCGGCCGACTGGAGCAGATCAACGGCATCTTCGGCGACCTGCGCGCCGGGCGCATCGAGGGGCGCATGGTGCTGGAGTTCTAGCCGGCGCACAGACCGGGCCGCGGGCACTGGCTATGCTGGCGGCTCTTTCATTGGACAAGGATGTTGTCATGCGCAAGCCCACTCTTTTTGCCGTTGCCCTGCTGCTGGCCACCCAGGCCCAGGCCCTCGAACTGGCGAAGTACCCCCAGGTGTTCGATACCGGCATGGGCGTGATGGTGACGCTCGCGCCCAGCGCCGACGGCCGGCAGGCGCTGTTGCAGGTCAAGGGCCTCAACCACCCGCTGGACTCGGTGGTGTTCCTCACCGAGGTCGAGGAACGCGGCAACCAGGAGCGCGACTACAGCACCACCCTCGACGGTGGCCGCTACAACATGCTGCTCAAGCGCCAGGGCTGGGACGGCGAGAGCTACCAGCTGTACCTGCCGGAGACCTCCGGCTTCCCGCTGACCTTCGACGAGGCGCTGAGCAAGAAGGCCAAGCCGGCTGAACTGCTGGCCCTGTATGGACAGCAGCAGAGCCAGGGCCTGCAGGAGAAGCTGGCCCGCTTCGACCGCGCCAAGCACCTGCAGACCAACAAACGCCTGCTCAAGGAACTCGATGAGGAAGCCAGCGAAGCCTGCGACGTACCGCTGCAGACCCAGGTGGAGTGGAACGCCATCGACGACGAGAAAATGAAGGCCCTGAGCATCGCCGGCTATTGCGGCGAGGTGGTCAACCAGCTGGCCAGCCTGTGTGAGAGCGATGCCGACTTCAAGGCGCAGGTCGCCAGCCTCAAGGGGGTGGAATGCCGCTTCGACACGGCCATGAAGCTGCGCGAGAGGGATGGCAGGATCTTCTTCAGCACCGAGCAGGACGCGCCCAACCAGGGCGAGTTCATCAACGCCTTCCTGCGCAACCGCTGATCCCCCGCCCCGCCATCGACGGGGCACTTCCATTCGGAATTCCGAACGCCCGCCGCGCCGCCGTTCGCCCCACCGAACGCGCGGCGCGGGGAAAGCCCTCGCCATCCAATAATTAATTCTTTAATTTCAATAACTTAAACAGGAATCCAGCGCCTGGCACAGTACCTGCTCTAGGTCCTCGCAGGGATGGTCCGCACCCATCCGCCCAATGACAACAACAACAGCGAGAATCAGCATGACCAAGAGCACTCTCTCCCGCGCCATCGGCTTCGCCCTGGCCGCCAGCCTGTGCAGCGCCCCGGCCCTGGCCGAGGAACTGACCGGCACCCTGAAGAAGATCAAGGACAGCGGCACCATCGTCCTCGGCCATCGCGACTCCTCCATCCCCTTCTCCTACTTCGGCAGCGACCCGCAGCAGCCGGAAGGCTACTCGCATGACCTGCAGCTGAAGGCGGTCGAGGCGATCAAGCAGAAGCTGGGCATGCCCGACCTCAAGGTACGCTACAACCTGGTGACCTCGCAGACCCGCATCCCGCTGGTACAGAACGGCACCGTGGACCTGGAGTGCGGCTCCACCACCAACAACGTCGAGCGCCAGCAGCAAGTCGACTTCTCCGTCGGCATCTTCGAGGTGGGCACCCGCCTGCTGACCAAGACCACTTCCGGCATCGCCGACTTCCCCGACCTCAAGGGCAAGAACGTGGTGACCACCGCCGGCACCACCTCCGAGCGCCTGCTCAAGGCAATGAACGCCGAGAAGCAGATGGGCATGAACATCATCTCGGCCAAGGACCACGGCGAGTCCTTCCTGATGCTGGAATCCGGCCGCGCCGTGGCCTTCATGATGGACGACGCCCTGCTCGCCGGCGAAATGGCCAAGGCCAAGAAGCCGGCCGACTGGCACGTGGTCGGCACCCCGCAGTCCTACGAGATCTACGGCTGCATGGTGCGCAAGGGTGACCCGGCGTTCAAGGCAGTGGTCGACGAGGCGCTGATCGCCACCTTCAAGTCCGGCGAAGTCAACGCCATCTACGACAAGTGGTTCCTCAACCCGGTCCCGCCGAAGGGCCTCAACCTGAACTTCCCGATGAGCGACGAGCTGAAGCAGCTGGTCGCCAACCCGACCGACAAGGCCGCCGAGCAACTCTAAGCAAGGCTGCGGGGACTGGCTCCCCTCTCCCCTCAGGGGAGAGGGAGCAGGAAGCCGCCTGTTGGTACGGCGCCACTTCACGAGAGCGGCGCCGCCTCACCTCTGCAAATTAGGACAGGAGCACCGTCGCCAACCGCGGCGGGGGACCGTGTCGGCCCCGGCTCCTGTCCGCCCTGATCGTGGGTAGCCAAGATGAATTACAACTGGGACTGGGGCGTGTTCTTCAAGTCCACCGGCATCGGCAACGAGATCTACCTGGACTGGTTCGTCACCGGCCTGGGCTGGACCATCGCCATCGCCCTGGCCGGCTGGCTGATCGCCCTGCTGCTGGGCTCGCTGCTCGGCGTGATGCGCACCGTGCCGAACCGCTGGATCAGCGGCTTCGCCACCTGCTACGTGGAGCTGTTCCGCAACGTGCCGCTGCTGGTGCAGCTGTTCCTCTGGTACTTCCTGGTACCGGACCTGCTGCCCGAACCGCTGGAAATGTGGTTCAAGCAGGACCTCAACCCGGCCACCTCGGCCTTCATCAGCGTGGTCGTGTGCCTCGGCCTGTTCACCGCCGCGCGCGTCTGCGAGCAGGTGCGCACCGGCATCCAGGCGCTGCCCAAGGGCCAGCTGGCCGCCGGCTACGCGCTGGGCTTCAGCCTGCCGCAGATCTACGCCAACGTCCTGCTGCCGCAGGCCTTTCGCATCATCATCCCGCCGCTGACCAGCGAGTTCCTCAACATCTTCAAGAACTCCTCGGTGGCCTCGCTGATCGGCCTCATGGAGCTGCTGGCGCAGACCAAGCAGACCGCCGAATTCAGCGCCAACCTGTTCGAGGCCTTCACCCTGGCCACGCTGATCTACTTCACCCTGAACATGAGCCTGATGCTGCTGATGCGCCTGATCGAGAAGAAGGTCGCGGTGCCCGGCCTGATCGCCGTGGGAGGCAAATGATGGATTTCAGCGCTATCGTCCCGGCCCTGCCGGGCCTGTGGAACGGCATGCTGATGACCCTGCAGCTGATGGTGCTGGGTGTGCTCGGCGGCGTGGTGCTGGGCACCCTGCTGGCCATCGCACGGCTGTCGCACAACCGCCTGCTGGCCAATGCCGCCGCCACCTACGTCAACTACTTCCGCTCCATCCCGCTGCTGCTGGTGATCACCTGGTTCTACTTCGCGGTGCCCTTCATCCTGCGCTGGATCACCGGCGAGGACACCCCGGTGGGCGCCTTCACCTCGTGCCTGGTGGCCTTCGTGATGTTCGAGGCGGCCTACTTCTGCGAGATCGTCCGCGCCGGCATCCAGGCCATCCCCAAGGGCCAGATGGGCGCCGCCTCCGCGCTGGGCATGACCTATGCGCAGAGCATGCGCCTGATCATCCTGCCGCAGGCCTTCCGCAAGATGACGCCGCTGCTGCTGCAGCAGAGCATCATCCTGTTCCAGGACACCTCGCTGGTCTACACCGTGGGCCTGATGGACTTCCTCAACGCCGCCCGCTCGCGCGGCGACATCCTCGGCCAGCCGCACGAGTTCCTGATCTTCGCCGGCCTCATGTACTTCACCCTCAGCTTCGCCGCCTCACAGCTGGTCAAGCTCCTGCAGAAAAGGTTAGCCGTATGATTTCCATCCAGAACGTCAACAAGTGGTACGGGGACTTCCAGGTGCTGACCGACTGCAGCACCGAGGTGAAGAAGGGTGAGGTGGTGGTGGTCTGCGGGCCGTCCGGCTCCGGCAAGTCGACCCTGATCAAGTGCGTCAACGCCCTGGAGCCGTTCCAGAAGGGCGACATCGTGGTCGACGGCACCTCCATCGCCGCCAAGCAGACCAACCTGCCGCAGCTGCGCTCGCGTGTCGGCATGGTGTTCCAGCACTTCGAGCTGTTCCCGCACCTGTCGATCACCGAGAACCTGACCATCGCCCAGGTCAAGGTGCTCGGCCGCAGCAAGGCCGAGGCCACCGAGAAGGGTCTCAAGCTGCTCGACCGCGTCGGCCTGCTGGCACATGCGCACAAGCATCCGGGCCAGCTCTCCGGCGGCCAGCAGCAGCGCGTGGCCATCGCCCGCGCGCTGGCCATGGACCCGGTGGTGATGCTGTTCGACGAACCGACCTCGGCACTCGACCCGGAGATGGTCAACGAGGTACTCGACGTGATGGTGCAGCTGGCCAACGAGGGCATGACCATGATGTGCGTGACCCACGAGATGGGCTTCGCGCGCAAGGTCGCCGACCGGGTGATCTTCATGGACCGCGGGCAGATCGTCGAGGACTGCGCCAAGGATGAGTTCTTCGGTGACATCAACGCCCGTTCCGAGCGGGCCCAGCAGTTCCTCAACAAGATCCTCCAGCACTAAGCGAAACCTCCCCTCTCCCACTTGTGGGAGAGGGGCTGGGGGAGAGGGAAGGCCCCGTAGCCCTCTCCCCAACCCTCTCCACTGGGCGTGCCCCCGTAAACGGGAGAGGGAGCATTTGCCTCGTGCCGCGCTGCGCTCAACCGATCCGACTCCCCTCCCCCTGGACAAATCGGCAGGAAAACCGATTTGGGCAGCGCCAGCTGGCCGCAGGCCGAGCCACAGGGACGTGGCGAGTCCAGAGGGGCCGGGGCGGCCCGCGCAGGGTGAGGGACTCATCGGCACCTCCCCCTCTCCCTACCCAGCCCCGGACGACTGTGATGCAATGCCCCTCCCCCAGCGTCCCGCCCGTGCTTGCCGTGAAGCCACGCCTGTTCCGCCAGTTCCTGCTGACCCTGCTGGGCATCGCCCTGGTGCTCGGCTGCGGCTACGCCGGCTACCGCCTCAGCGAGGCGGCCGGCATCCGTGACCTGGCCGAGGGCGGCGAGCGCCAGCTGGAGCTCAACGCCCGCGCGGTGGAAAGCGAGATCGGCAAGTACACCTACCTGCCCAGCCTGCTGGAGCTGGAAAGCAGCGTCAGCCGCCTGCTGCTGACCCCCGGCCGCTACCGCCGGCAGCGCCTCAACGATCACCTCGAAGGCCTCAACCGCCGCGCCGGCAGCCTGGCGGTGTACGTGCTCGACCTCGACGGCCGGGTGGTCGCCACCAGCAACTGGAGCCAGCCGGACAGCTACCTGGGCGAGGACCTGTCGTTCCGCGACTACTACAAGCAGGCCGTGCGCGGTGAACCGGGGCGCTTCTACGGCATCGGCAGCACCACCGGCGAGCCCGGCTACTACCTGGCCCACGGCCTGCGCGGCAACGGCCGGGTGATCGGCGTGGCGGTGGTCAAGGTGCGCCTCGACGCCCTGGAGAAGCGCTGGGCCGACGCCCGCGTGGAAGCCTACGTCAGCGACGAGAACGGCATCATCATCCTCTCCAGCGACCCGAAACGCCGGCTCAAGGCCGTGCGGCCGCTGGACGACGACACCCGCGAACGCCTGGCGCGCAGCCTGCAATACCACTGGGCGGCGCTGGAAGAACTGCAACCGCTGGCGCGCCGCGCGCTCGGTGACGGCCTCGAGGAAGTGCGCCTGCGCGGCCCCGCCGGCCAGCCGCTGGACTACCTGCAACAGACCCGCGCCCTGGCCGACACGCCCTGGCACCTGACCCTGCTCACGCCGCTGGCCGAGCAGCGCCGCGCCGCCGTCAGCCACGGCCTGCTCGCCGGCGTGGCCTGCGCCCTGCTGATCTTCGGTGGCCTGGCACTGAACCAGCGGCGCAAGGTGATCGCCACCCGCCTGGCGGCACGCGAGGCGCTGCAGGCGGCCAACGCCGACCTGGAACGCAAGATCGCCGAGCGCACCCTCGACCTGTCCGCCAGCAACCGCCTGCTGCAGGACGAAGTGCGCGAGCGCCAGCAGACCGAGGCCACCCTGCGCCAGGCCCAGGACGGCCTGGTGCAGGCCGGCAAACTGGCGGTGATCGGGCAGATGTCGACCAGCATCGCCCACGAACTCAACCAGCCGCTGGCGGCGCTGCGCACCCTGTCGGCGAACGCCGCGCGCTTCCTCGAACGCGGCGCGCTGGACACCGCCGGCAGCAACCTGCAGGCCATCGGCGAGCTGGTCGACCGCATGGGCCGTATCACCGCCAGCCTGCGCGCCTTCGCCCGGCGCGGTGGCGACCAGGGCCAGGCCAGCCTGGAACAGGCGGTGGATGCCGCACTGTTCCTCCTGCACAGCCGCATCGAGCAGGAGCGCCCGACCCTGCACCGCGCGTTCGCCGAGGCACGTCTGGCCATCGACCAGACCCGCCTGGAGCAGATCCTGGTCAACCTGCTGAGCAACGCCCTCGACGCCCTGCGCGAACAGCCGCGCCGCGAGCTGTGGCTGAGCGGCGCAGCGCAGGGCGCCGACTACGTGCTGGAAGTGCGCGACAGCGGCGCCGGCATCCCGCCGGACCTGCGCGCCCACCTGTTCGAACCCTTCTTCACCACCAAGCCCGGCGAGAAGGGCCTCGGCCTCGGCCTGACCCTGTCGGCCAGCCTCGCCGCCGCCGCCGCCGGCAGCCTGGCCGTGCGCCACCCGGAGGAAGGCGGCACCGCCTTCGTCCTCACCCTGCCCCTGGAGGAGCCCCGCCATGTCTGACGCGCTGACCGTGCTGATCGTCGAGGACGACCCCCACGTCCTGCTCGGCTGCCAGCAGGCGCTGGCCCTGGAGGACATCGACAGCGTCGGCGTCGGCAGCGCCGAGGAGGCGCTGGCCAGGGTCGAGGCCGACTTCGCCGGCATCGTCGTCAGCGACATCCGCCTGCCGGGCATGGACGGCCTGCAGCTGCTGGCCGAACTCAAACGCCGCGACCCGCGCCTGCCGGTGGTGCTGATCACCGGCCACGGCGACATCGGCATGGCGGTGGGGGCCATGCGCGACGGCGCCTACGACTTCATCGAAAAACCCTTCTCCCCCGAGCGCCTGGTCGAGGTGGTGCGCCGCGCCCTGGAACAACGCGGCCTGGCCCGCGAGGTCAGCGACCTGCGCCGCCAGCTGGCCGGGCGCCAGGCCCTGGAGCAGCGCATCATCGGCCGCTCGCCGGCCATGCAGCGCCTGCGCGAGCTGATCGCCAACGTCGCCGATACCGGCGCCAACGTGCTGATCGAGGGCGAGACCGGCACCGGCAAGGAACTGGTGGCGCGCTGCCTGCACGATTTCAGCCGGCGCCAGGGCAAGGAGTTCGTCGCCCTCAACTGCGGCGGCCTGCCGGAGAGCCTGTTCGAGAGCGAGATTTTCGGCCACGAGGCCAACGCCTTCACCGGCGCCGGCAAACGCCGCATCGGCAAGATCGAGCACGCCCACGGCGGCTCGCTGTTCCTCGACGAGATCGAAAGCATGCCGCTGGCCCTGCAGATCAAGCTGCTGCGCGTGTTGCAGGAGCACAGCCTGGAGCGCCTCGGCTCGAACCAGCCGATCAGCGTGGACTGCCGGGTGATCGCTGCGACCAAGGCCGACCTGGCCGAGCTGGGCCAGCGCGGCGAGTTCCGCAGCGACCTTTACTACCGGCTCAACGTGGTCAGCCTGGAACTGCCGCCGCTGCGCGACCGCCGCGAGGACATCCTGCTGTTGTTCGAACACTTCCTGCAGCAGTCGGCGCTGCGCTTCGACCGCGCCCTGCCCGAGCTCGACCGCGCCACCGCCAGCGCGCTGCAGGCCCACGACTGGCCGGGCAACGTGCGCGAGCTGCGCAACGTCGCCGAGCGCTTCGCCCTCGGCTTGCCGGTGTTCAAGCACAGCGGCGCGGCGCCGGACGGCAGCGGCGCGAGCTTCGCCGAGGCGGTCGAGGCCTTCGAGCGCAACCTCATCGGCGCCGCCCTGGAGCGCCACGCCGGCAACCTCAGCCAGGCCGCCCAGGCCCTGGGTATGGCCAAAACCACGCTGTTCGACAAGGTGAAGAAGTACGGGCTGCAAACCTAGGGGCGGATCGCGCTTCATCGATTCACCGAGCAGCGTCACGGTGGTGCCAGGCGACATCCACCCTGGCACCTCGCAGGAGCACCAGCACTCGCCCTTCGGTGCACGGCCTTCGGCGAGTACACCCTGCGCGACCAGGCCCAGTCGTCGGACTTATGCCTCAGCCCCACCCACCCCGGCCTCCAGCTTGCGCCACAGCAGGCGCACCGCCGCCTTGCGCGACAGCACGCAGCGGTACAGGCGGATCTCCAGCGGCACCTGCCACTGCTCGCCACCGCACACCGCCAGCTCGCCGCGAGCCAGTTCCATGGTCACCGACAGGCGCGGCACCCAGGCCACGCCCAGGCCCTGCAGGGCCATGGTCTTGAGGCTGTCGGCCATGGCCGTCTCGTACACCGTGGTGGAGCGTAGGGCGCGCTGGCGCAGCAGCTGGTTCACCGAGCGGCCGAGAAAGGCGCCGGCGCTGTAGGCCAGCAGCGGCACGGTCTGGCCGCTCTCCAGGTTGAACAGCGGCGCGCCGTCCTCGCTCACTGCGCACACCGGCAGCATCGAGGTGGTGCCCAGGTGCAGCGAGGGGAAGATGTCCGGCGCCAGCTGCATGGCCGCGTCCGGGTCGTAGTAGGCGAGGATCAGGTCACAGCTGCCTTCGCGCAGCGAATGCACGGCCTCGCCGACGTTGGTCGCCACCAGCCGGGTGGACAGCGGCAGGCCCTCGCGGCGCAGGCGGCCGATCCACTCCGGGAAGAAGCCGAGGGTCAGCGAGTGCGCCGCGGCGATCTGCAGCACCTCGCCCTGCTGGCCCTCGACGTGGTGCAGGTGACGCACCACCTCGCCGAGCTGTTCGACCATGCTGCGCGCGGTGACCAGAAACAGCTGGCCGGACTCGGTCAGCTCCACCGGCGTGCGGGTGCGGTTGACCAGGGTCAGCCCCAGCGCCGCTTCCAGGCTGCGGATGCGCCGACTGAAGGCCGGCTGGGTGACGAAGCGCTTCTCGGCCGCCTGGGAAAAGCTGCGGGTGGCGGCCAGGGCGACGAAGTCCTCCAGCCATTTGGTTTCCAGATTCATTGCCTAGTTCTTCGCCCAATTTCGTTTGAAATTATGCACGCGCGACATTCAACCCGAGTCACGGCGACATTATGCCGATTCGGCATAGCATAGCGTTTAACAGCATTGGCCGACGGACGGCGCAAAGCCTAGATTATTGGGCATCGCGGCGCCAAGCCGTATTACCCCGAGAATAAACACATCATGTCCGCTGCTGCATCCACCCGCGTCGAAAAAGACCTGCTCGGCAAACTCGAAGTCCCCGCAGACGCTTACTACGGCATCCAGACCCTGCGTGCCGTGCAGAATTTTCGACTGTCCGGCGTGCCGCTGTCGCACTACCCGAAACTGGTGATCGCCCTGGCCATGGTCAAGCAGGCCGCCGCCGACGCCAACCGCGAGCTGGGCCACCTGTCCGCCGCCAAGCACACCGCCATCAGCACCGCCTGTGCGCGCATCATCCAGGGCGAGTTCCACGACCAGTTCGTGGTCGACATGATCCAGGGCGGCGCCGGCACCTCGACCAACATGAACGCCAACGAGGTGATCGCCAACATCGCCCTGGAAGCCATGGGCCACGAGAAGGGCGAGTACCAGCACCTGCACCCGAACAACGACGTGAACATGGCGCAGTCGACCAACGACGCCTACCCGACCGCCATCCGCATCGGCCTGCTGCTCGGCCACGACAGCCTGCTCAACGCCCTCGACAAGCTGATCAATGCCCTGGCCGCCAAGGGCCTGGAATTCGGTCATGTGCTGAAGATGGGCCGCACCCAGCTGCAGGACGCCGTGCCCATGACCCTGGGCCAGGAATTCCGCGCCTTCGCCACCACCCTGGGTGAAGACCTGCAGCACCTCAAGCGCCTGGCCCCGACCCTGCTCACCGAAGTGAACCTGGGCGGCACCGCCATCGGCACCGGCATCAACGCCGATCCGAAGTACCAGAAGCTCGCCGTCGAGCGCCTGGCCATCGTCAGCGGCCACCCGGTGGTGACGGCAGCCGACCTGATCGAGGCCACCTCGGACATGGGCGCCTTCGTGCTGTTCTCCGGCATGCTCAAGCGCACCGCGGTCAAGCTGTCGAAGATCTGCAACGACCTGCGCCTGCTCTCCAGCGGCCCGCGCACCGGCATCAACGAGATCAACCTGCCGCCGCGTCAGCCGGGCAGCTCGATCATGCCGGGCAAGGTCAACCCGGTGATCCCGGAAGCCGTCAACCAGGTCGCCTTCGAAGTGATCGGCAACGACCTGGCCCTGACCCTCGCCGCCGAAGGTGGCCAGCTGCAGCTGAACGTGATGGAGCCGCTGATCGCCTACAAGATCTTCGACTCGATCCGCCTGCTGACCCGCGCCATGGACATGCTGCGCGAGCTCTGCATCGACGGCATCACCGCCAACGAGCAGCGCTGCCGCGAGCTGATGGAGAACTCCATCGGCCTAGTGACCGCACTGAACCCCTATATCGGCTACGAGAACGCCACCCGTATCGCCAAGACCGCGCTGGACACCGGCCGCGGCGTGCTGGAACTGGTACGCGAGGAGAAGCTGCTGGACGAGGCCACGCTGGCCGACATCCTGCGCCCCGAGAACATGATCGCCCCGCGCCTGGTGCCGCTGGCCGGCGCCTGATCCACACCGGTTGCTGGCAACCCCGGTCGATCGCGACCCGATTCATAGACGAGGCCTCACCAGCCTCACCACTCAGGGATGGCCTCGGCCATCCCTTTTTTTGTCCGCCTGTTTTCTCCCCTCTGCTGCTGGCGCGGGCAACCTCTCCCCAACCCTCTCCCCGCCGGGGAGAGGGGGCGCATGGAGCTTTAGCGGCACCACGGAGTTCAGCTCCCCTCTCCCGTTTACGGGAGAGGGGCCGGGGGAGAGGGCAGCAGGCACAGCCCGGATGCAGTCCGGGAAATGCAGGCAACTCCACCCCCGGATTGCATCCGGGCTACACCCCCCAGGCCCGGCGCAACGTGGCGATGGCCTCGACGATCTGCGCCTCGGGCACGGCGGCAAAGCCCAGCACCAGGCCGGCACGGGCATCCACCGGCAGCGCATCGTCATCCAGCCAGTAGCTGCTGAGAGGGTTCATCTCCACCCCGGCGGCCCGCGCGGCGGCGACCAGCGCGCGCTCGCGGGCGATGCTCGCCACCCGTACGCACAGGTGCAGGCCAGCCTCCACCCTGGGCAAGGGCGCGCAACCGGGAATCGCCTGCGGCCAGTGCGCCAGCAGGGCGTCGCGGCGCGCCCGCGCCGCCGCGCGCATGCGTCGCACGTGGCGCTGGAAATGGCCGGCGGCGATGAACTCGGCCATCACCGCCTGGGTGCCGACCTCCGAGTGACGCATGTCGATGGCCCGGCGCCGGGCAAAGGCCTCGGCCAGCGCGGGCGGCAGCACCAGGTAGCCGAGACGCAGGGCGGGAAAGGCGATCTTGCAGAAGGTGCCGACGTAAAGCACCCGCCCCTGCCGGTCCAGTGCCGCCAGGGGGGCTAGCGGCGTACCGCTGTAGCGGTACTCGCCGTCGTAGTCGTCCTCGATGATCCAGCCGTCCCGGTGCTGCGCCCACTCCAGCAGTTCCAGGCGCCGCGCCAGCGACAGGGTCACGCCCGTCGGGTACTGGTGCGAGGGCGTGACATAGGCCAGCCGGCAGTCCCCGAGCGCCTGCAGCGCGGCGGTGTCGAGGCCGTCGCCATCCACCGCCACGCCGCACAGTTCGGCACCGGCCACCGCGAAGGCATGGCCGGCGGCGCGGTAGCCGGGGTTCTCGACGGCCACCCGGTCGCCGGGCTGCACCAGCAGCTGGGCGCACAGGCTGATGGCCTGCTGCGCGCCGCAGGTGATGACGATCTGCGCCGGGTCGCAGTTGAGCCCGCGACTGCTGCGCAGGTAGGCCGCCACCAGCTCGCGCAGGGTGGCATCGCCGGCCGGGTCACCGTAGCCCAGGCGCGCGGCCGAGGGCTTGCGCCAGAAGCGCGCCTGCAGCCGCGCCCAGGTCTCGAAGGGGAACAGGTCATAGGCCGGCACGCCGATGCGAAAGGCCCGCGGCGCGCCGTTGGGCGGCAGTGGCAGGTGGTGGTCGCGCAACAGGGCCAGCGCCGCGCTGGCGGGGCTGGCCTGCGCGGGCGGCGCGGGCGTGGCGCGCAGCCCGGCGACATCGGCCACGTAGGTGCCGTCGCCGACGCGGCCCTCGATGTAGCCCTCGGCATACAGTTGGTCCAGCGCACGGGTGACGGTGTTGCGCGACACCCCGAGCACCCGGGCCAGGTCGCGGCTGGCCGGCAAACGGCTGCGGCCGGCCAGACGCCCGTCCAGGATGCGTTCGCGCAGGCCCTGGTAGAGCTGGCGCGCCAGCCCCGCGCCACTGAGGCGGATGCCGGAAAGGTCGACGGGCAACGGTGGCGTGGCGGACATGATTGGCTCCATCGAAGTCGCACTTAATGGCTCTTACAACAGGCCAATATCCTGCCTAGCATGACCTCATTGCGCCAGGAGAACCGCCATGTACCTGCCCTCCGCTTTCCGCCAGGACGACCTCGCCGAGCTGCACGCGCAGATGCAGGCCAGCCCCTTCGCCCTGCTCACCAGTGCCGGCGCCGCCGGCGTGCAGGCCAGCCATCTGCCGCTGCTGCTTGCGCCCGACGAGGGCGAGTTCGGCACCCTCTACGGCCACTTCGCCCGGGCCAACCCGCACTGGCGCGACCTGCAGGGCGGCGCCGAGGCGCTGGCCGTATTCAGCGGCCCGGACGCCTACATCAGCCCCGGCTGGTACCCGGCCAAGGCCGAGCACGGCAAGGTGGTACCGACCTGGAACTACATCGCCGTGCACGCCCGCGGCCCGGTCGAGCTGATCGAAGAGCCCGAGCGCCTGCTGCAGATCGTCAGCCGTCTCAGCGACCAGCATGAAAACGGCCGCGAGCGGCCCTGGGCGGTCAGCGATGCACCGCGCGACTACCTCGACAGCATGCTGCGCGCCATCGTCGGCTTCGCCCTGCCGATCCGCCGCCTGGAAGGCAAGTGGAAGCTCGGGCAGAACCGCTCGGCCGCCGACCAGGCCGGCGTACGCGACGGCCTTGCCGCCTCAACCAGCCCAGGCGACCGCGAACTGGCGGCACGCATGAGCTGAGCCGCACCCAGTCCCCTCTCCCCTCCGGGGAGAGGGCTAGGGAGGGGGGAAAGCCCCACCCGCATTCGCATACAAGGAGGAACCATGCTCGACATCCGCCCCATCACCGCCGCCGACCACGCCGCCTGGCTGCCGCTCTGGCAGGGCTACCAGCGTTTCTACAACGCCACCATTGCCGACGAGACCAGCGCCCTCACATGGCAACGTTTCCTCGACCCGGCGGAGCCGATGCACGCCGCTCTGGCCTGGCGTGACGGCGCGGCCGTCGGCCTGGTGCACTACATCTTCCACCGCAGCTGCTGGACCACGGGCGACTACTGCTACCTGCAGGACCTCTACGTGGCCGAAAACATCCGCGGCGGCGGCATCGGCCGCGCGCTGATCGAGCACGTCTACGCCCAGGCGGCCGCCGCCGGCGCCAGTCGCGTGCACTGGCTGACCCAGGAAACCAACTACCAGGGGCGCATGCTCTACGACCACATCGCCGACCGCTCCGGCTTTATCCAGTACCGGAAGCTGCTGGGATGAGCATCGACCTGGGCCAGTGGCAGCCGCGCCCCTTCCCGCCACATCACCCGCTGCAGGGCCGTTTTATCCGCCTTGAGCCGCTGGACTTCGCCCAGCATGCCGATGATCTGTGGAACGCCCTGCAGGGCCCCGACCCGGCGCTATGGGATTACCTGCCCTACGGCCCCTTCGCCGAACGCACGACCTTCGATGCCTGGCTGGCCGGCCATGCCGACAGCCGCGATCCGCAGTTCTACGCCGTGGTCGAGCAGGCCAGCGCACGTGCAATCGGCCTGCTGGCCTACCTGCGCATCACACCCAAAGACGGCTGCATCGAGCTCGGCCATATCGCCTTCGGCGCCGCCCTGCAGCGCACGCCAGGTGCCAGCGAGGCAGTGTTCCTGCTGGCCCGCCGCGCCTTCGACGAACTGGGCTACCGCCGCTTCGAATGGAAGTGCAATGCGCGCAACGCCCGCTCCAGGCGCGCCGCCGAACGCTTCGGCTTCAGCTACGAGGGCCTGTTCCGCCAGCATATGGTGGTCAAGGGCGAGAGCCGCGATACAGCCTGGTTCGCCATCATCGATAGCGAATGGCCGGCCTGCCGAGACGCCTTCGAGCGCTGGCTGGCAGCGGACAACTTCGACGCCGAGGGGCGGCAGATACGCCGGCTGGAGGAGCTGCGTGGCTGAAGGTTCAAATGCCTTTAGATCGAACTGCGGAACAGAGGCCTCCACATGAAATAAGTAACGCCTGCTGCAATTAACGACCATAGGGCTGCAATGCCGTAAAAAACGAAATCGTTTTCTGGGCTGTTCGGCATTTTGCAGTTCCCTGGGTTCTTGGTGCTGCAGCGCAGCTGTACGGTCTGACCCTTCTGTGGGAGCTCGGCAGCCACAGTGGCGCGCTCAACCGTGAGGGCTCGACCATCTGGTAACTGGAAGATGGGGAAATAGCGGGGCCTGCCACTACCTGACTGAGATGGGCCGCTATCTACAAAAACCGCATCGATTGGCACTGCATCGCCAAAAACGAAGTCAGCATCGTTTTGCCAGAAGGCAGTCGCAATCATCGCCAACCCAAGCAGGAAAGGGATTGGAACGAGATAGCGGACGCAAGGACGACTCACCTTAACCTCATGGATAGTTGCGAGAGAGGGCAGACGCTACGGTTAGGCAATTAGGATTGTCCAGCGAAGAACGGCGAGTCCGGAAAAGCCGGGCTTTGCAGGGTATCTCGAACACGCGTTGGCGCTTCTTGACGGGCAGACACTGACATCCGCTCGAGCCTGCCATCGCGTTTTGATTCGCCGCCTACTCAATCTCGAACAAGCCGTTCTTCAACGGCGCCACATCCAGGCGCTGGCGCACGTCGGCGTCGATGCGCGGGTCGTCCGGGCGGTACAGGCGTACCTGGCGGTAGGCGCTGATGCGGTTGATCTCCGGGCCCAGGTATTCCCACACCACGCGGGTGCAGGCCGGGTTGCGCCGGTCGCCGCTGGAGACGCCGGTCTTCAGGCCATTGAGGCGGGTGATGCGGCTCTTGTAGCTGGGGATGAGGATGGTCTGGCTCATCTCGTTGAGGGTGAGCGACTCGTAGTCCATCAGGAACAGCCGGTCCTGCAGCTGGAAGGCGGCGCCCAGGTAGCGGCAACGCACCCAGTCCTCGGCCTGCACGTCGGTGCTGGCCGAACGTTCCTGGCGCTCCTGGCGCTCGAACAGGAAGTCGCCGTCCTCCTCCCACAGGTGCACCAGCGACAGCAGCACGTAGCCGGGAACGGACATGCAGTTGGAGTACTCGAAGTAGTAGCCGCAGTAACGGCGCAGGTCGCCGGTCTGCTCACGCAGCGGGCTGAGCAGCGCCAGCAGGGCATCGCTGCGCTTGCCACTGGGCTGATCCGGCCCGCGCGCGCCGAGCAGGCGCACGAACTGCTCGGGCGGCAGCAGCAGCTCGTAGTCCTCGACGCCGAAGAAGTCGCAGATACGCTTGAGGTTGTAGGGCGTGGGGCGGCTCTGCCCGGCCAGGTACTTGTTGAACTGGGCGCGATTGATGGCGAGCTTGCGGCAAACCTCGGCGATCGAGCGGTAGTGGCTGCAGAGCAGCCTGAGGTTGGCGCCGAGGGTGTCCGACATGACAGCGGTCCTGGTGATGCGAGCGACGCGATTCTAGCATCAACTCGCGTCATATCGCCGCAACCCGCGAAATTGCCCGGAGCCAACGACGGGCAGACCATGCGCCAGCCGCGTGTGCTGTCCCGGCGTTCATCACGCATAACTACAAGAGAGACAACCCATCATGCTCGATCTCCTGAACGACCTGCTCTGGAGCAAGGTCCTCATCGTCGCCCTGGTCGGCCTCGGCCTGTATTTCTCGATTCGCTCCCGCTTCGTGCAATTCCGCTACTTCGGCAACATGTTCAGCATCTTCGCCGAAGCCTTCCAGCGCAAACCCGGTCAACTCAGCTCGTTCCAGGCCCTGATGCTGTCGGTGGCCGGCCGCGTGGGTGCCGGCAACATCGCCGGCGTGGCCGTGGCCATCATGCTCGGCGGCCCGGGCGCGGTGTTCTGGATGTGGCTGGTCGCCCTGCTGGGCATGGCCACCAGCTACTTCGAGTGCTCGCTGGCGCAGCTGTTCAAGCGCCGTGAGCCGGATGGCGGCTACCGTGGCGGTCCGGCCTTCTACATCCAGCACGGCCTGGGTCTGCGCTGGCTGGCCATCGTCTTCTCGATCCTGCTGCTGGTGACCTTCGGCTTCGGCTTCAACGCCGTGCAGTCCTACACCGTGGCCACCTCGCTGCACGACACCTTTGGCCTGCCCACCCACTACAGCGGCCTCGCCCTGGTGGCAGTGATCGGCCTGATCATCTTCGGCGGCATCAAGCGCATCGCCAGCATGGCCGACGTACTGGTACCGATCATGGCCTTCTCCTACATCGGCATGGCGCTGGTGGTGATCGGCATGAACGTCAGCGAAGTGCCGGCGGTATTCACCCTGATCGTCAAGAGCGCCTTCGGCCTCGAACCGGCCTTCGCCGGTGGTATCGGCGCGGCGATCCTGATGGGCGTCAAGCGTGGCCTGTTCTCCAACGAAGCCGGCCTGGGCAGCGCGCCGAACGTCGCCGCCGTGGCCGAGGTCAAGCACCCGGCCGCCCAGGGCATCGTGCAGTCGCTCAGCGTATTCATCGACACCATCCTGGTGTGCACCAGCACCGCGCTGATCATCCTGCTCTCCGGCGTTTACCAGCCGGGCAGCGAGATGGCCGGTGTCGTGCTGACCCAGAACGCGCTGGCCGCCGAAGTCGGCGAGTGGGGCCGGGTGTTCGTCAGCATGGCGCTGCTGCTCTTCGTCTTCACCACCCTGGTGTACAACTACTACCTGGGTGAGAACGCCCTGGGCTTCTTCAGCAGCAAGCGCTGGATGGTGCAGGTCTATCGCGTGCTGGTCATCGCCCTGGTGCTGTGGGGCTCGATGCAGGACCTGTCCACCGTGTTCGGCTTCGCCGACGTGACCATGGGCCTGCTGGCACTGGTCAACCTGTTCGCCGTGTTCATGCTGTTCAAGACCGGCCTGCGCCTGATGCGCGACTACGACGAGCAGATCAGCGCCGGTGTCGAGAGCCCGGTACTGGACGCCAAGAAGTTCGCCGACCTGGACCTCGACCCGAGCGTCTGGAGTGCCAACGCCGCCTCCGATGCGAACGGGGAACGCGCCGAGATCGGCCACGCCGTCCATCAGCGCTGACCGCCAGCGACGCGAGAAGGAGGGGGCCAAGGCCCCCTTTTTCTTGCCCGCTGCCGCTACACTCGGCCGATCAACATGGTGGAAATACCCATGAATTCTCCGCAGAAACTGCTGGTGCTCTACACCGGCGGCACCATCGGCATGCAGATGAGCGAGGCCGGCCTGGCACCCGCTTCCGGCTTCGAAGCGCGCCTGCGCGCCGAGCAGGCCCTGCACCCGGAACGCCCGGCCCCGGCCTGGCAGTTCCGCGAACTGAGCCCGCCGATCGACAGTGCCAACATGCGCCAGGCCAACTGGCTGGCCATGCGCGACGCCATCGTCCAGGCCGTGGATCACGACGGCTTCGATGCCGTACTGCTGCTGCACGGCACCGACACGCTGGCCTACAGCGCCGCCGCGCTGAGCTTCCTGCTGCTGGGCATGCCGGTGCCGGTGCTGCTGACCGGCTCGATGCTGCCCGCTGGCAGCCCGGGTAGCGACGCCTGGCCCAATCTGTTCGGCGCCCTGGCGGTGCTCGCCGAGGGTTGCCGGCCCGGCGTGCACCTGTACTTCGACGGCCAGCTGCTGCACGGCGCCCGCGCCAGCAAGCTGAAGAGCGAGGCCTTCGATGCCTTCGTCAACATGGCCCGGCCGCGTCACGGCCAGTGTCTGGAACAGCTGCCCGAGGCCCTGCACTACCGTCGCCCGCGTCGCGCAGTGGCACTGGCCGTGCTGCCGCTGTTTCCCGGCCTGGGCGCCCCCCAGCTGCGCGCCGTGCTGGCGAGTGGCGTGCAGGGCGTGTTGCTGGAGTGCTATGGCAGCGGCACCGGCCCGGCGGATGACGCCGAGTTCCTCGCCGCGCTGCGCGAGGCGCGCCAGCGCGGCGTGGTGCTGGGGGCCATCAGCCAGTGTCCGCTGGGGCACGTCGACTTCGCGGTGTACGCCGCCGGCAGCGCGCTGGCCGAGGCCGGCCTGGTCAGCGGCGGCGGCATGACCCGTGAAGCCGCGCTGGGCAAGCTGTTCGGCCTGCTCGGTGCCGGCCTGCCGGCCGCCGAGGTCGAGCGCCTGTTCGCCCTCGACCTGTGCGGCGAGCTGGCCGAGTAAGCACAGGGCATCAAACCCACCACGGGCAGTCCCCTCTCCCGTTTACGGGAGAGGGTTAGGGAGAGGGGAAGCTCTAGCGATTCAGCGGCGAGAACACCGACCAGCCGATGCGCTCGCTGAGCAGCTCCAGCGCCGCCATGCCGGCCAGCGAGTTGCCGGCGGCGTTCAGCTCCGGTGACCACACGCAGACGCTGAAACGCCCCGGCACCACGGCCACGATGCCGCCGCCGACCCCACTCTTGCCCGGCAGGCCGACACGGTAGGCGAAGTTGCCGGCCTCGTCATACAGGCCGCTGGTGGCCATGATCGCGTTGACCTGCTGGGTCTGGCGCGGCGTGAGGATCTGCTCGCCACTGCGCGGACAAACGCCCTGGTTGGCCAGGAAGCCGCAGGCGCGGGCCAGGTCGACGCAGCTCATGGCCAGGGCACAGTGGTGGAAATAGCTGCGCAGCACCGTCTCCACCTCGTTGTGAAAGTTGCCGAAGGCCTGCATCAGGTAGGCCGCGGCGGCGTTGCGCGCGCGGTGCTGGTATTCCGATTCGGCAACCTTGGCGTCCGACACCAGCAGCGGGTTGCCGGACAGGCGCCGGACCAGGTCGCGCATCGACAGCGCCGGGGCGGCGAAGCGCGACTCGTTGATGTCGCAGATCACCAGGGCACCGGCGTTGATGAAGGGATTGCGCGGCCGGCCACGTTCGAACTCCAGCTGCACCAGCGAATTGAACGGCTGCCCGGACGGCTCGTGGCCCAGGCGCTGCCAGATTTCCTCACCGGAATGCTGGATCGCCTGCACCAGGCTGAACACCTTGGAAATGCTCTGGATCGAGAACAGCTCGGCGGCATCGCCGGCGGTGTAAAGACTGCCGTCCACGCCCACCACGGCAATGCCCAGGCGCGCGGCCGGTACCTCGGCCAGCGCCGGGATGTAGTCGGCCACCTTGCCCTGGCCCAGCAGCGGGCGTACCTGATCCAGAATCTCGTTCAACAGCGCCTGCATGCTCGGCCTCTCCGTTTGCGGGTGCCGAAATAGACGCTCGCGACGGGCACACCATCACAGCGCCGGTTGGCCGCGATGACGCGGTTGGCCAGCCACAATGGCCGGAATTATCCCTTTGTTGGCCGACGTTATCGTTCTCCCGGCTCACTCGCGGCGCCAACAATGCGCCCAGCCCATCGAGGAGAACAACAAGATGCTGACCTTCTACAGCGACGACCACCGCCTGCACCACGCCCAGGGCGAAATGGTCGGCGGCGAGTTCAAACCCTGCTTCGAGATGCCCGCGCGCGCCGACCACGTGCTGGCGCGGGTGCGCGAGCGCGATATCGGCGAGGTGCTGGCGCCACGCGACTTCGGCCTGGCGCCAATCGCGCGCATCCACACCGCCGACTACCTGGAGTTCCTGCAGCAGGCCTGGGCCGGCTGGGCCGCCCAGGGCAACACCGCCGACTTCCTGCCCGGTGTGTTCCCGGCCCGCCATCTGCGCGCCAAACGGCCCAATGACCTGTACGGCCAGTACGGTTTCCACAGCTTCGACTGCTTCGCGCCAATCACCGCCGGCACCTGGCAGGCGGTCTACAGCTCGGCGCAGGTCGCCTTGAGCGGCCAGGCCGAGATTGCCGCCGGCGCCCACAGCGCCTTCGCCCTGTGCCGCCCGCCGGGCCACCACGCCAGCGCCGACGTGATGGGCGGCTACTGCTACCTGAACAACGTGGCCATCGTCGCCCAGGCCTGCCTCGACCAGGGCGCCGCGCGCGCGGCCATCCTCGACGTCGACTACCACCACGGCAACGGCACCCAGTCGATCTTCTACGACCGCGACGACGTGTTCGTTGCCAATATCCACGGCAGCCCGAGCTTCGAGTACCCGCATTTCCTCGGCTATGCCGACGAGACCGGCGCCGGCCGCGGCGAAGGGTTCAACCTCAACCTGCCGCTGGCCGCCGGCAGCGCCTGGGATATCTGGGGCGCCGCTCTGGAAACCGCCTGCCAGCGCATCGCCGCCTACGGCCCGGACGTGGTGCTGGTATCCCTCGGCGTCGATACCTACCAGAACGACCCGATTTCCAGTTTCAAGCTGGACAGCCCGGACTACCTGCGCATGGGCGAACGCATCGCCGCGCTGGGCAAGCCGACGCTGTTCGTCATGGAGGGCGGCTATGCGGTCGCCGAAATCGGCATCAATGCCGTCAACGTGCTCGAAGGTTTCCAGGGCGCCTAGAACCTGCCCACGATCTGCTGCGCGTCGGCTAAACGGCGTTGAAAGCCGCCCGGGACGCGGCGTCTCGGAATGCTCATTTACCACTCGTAAACTCCGCTTCCTCGGCAGCTTTCGCCACCGTTTATCTCTAGCTCGCGAGATCGTGAGCAGGTTCCGAATCAACTGAAGGAGAACAACAAGATGAAGAAACTGCTCGCCGCCGCCCTCTGCGGCCTGACCCTGGCCGGCGCCGCCCAGGCCGCCGACCGCGAACTCAAGGTCTACAACTGGTTCGACTACATCACACCGGAGACCCTGACCAAGTTCAAGCAGGACAGCGGCATCAAGCTGACCTACGACATCTTCGACACCAATGAGGCGCTGGAGGCCAAGCTGCTCACCGGCAACTCCGGCTATGACCTGGTGGTGCCGTCCAACGTGTTCCTCGCCAAGCAGGTCGAGGCCGGCGTGTTCCAGAAGCTGGACCGCAGCAAACTGCCCAACTGGCAGCACCTCGACCCGCAGCTGATGAAACTGATCGAGGCCAACGACCCGGGCAACCAGTACGCCGTGCCCTACATGTATGGCACCGTGCTGATCGGCTTCAACCCGGACAAGGTCAAGGCCGCGCTGGGTGACAACGCACCGGTGGACAGCTGGGACCTGATCTTCAAGGAAGAGAACATCGCCAAGCTCAAGGACTGTGGCGTAGCCCTGCTCGATTCGCCGTCGGAAATCCTGCCCCTGGCCCTGCACTACCTGGGCCTGCCGCCCAACAGCACGGAGCCGGGCGACTATGCCAAGGCCGAGCAGCTGCTTAGCAAGATCCGCCCGCACGTGCGCTACTTCCACAGCTCCAAGTACATGAGCGACATCGCCAACGGCGAGATCTGCGTGGCCGTGGGTTACTCGGGCAGCTTCTCCCAGGCCGCCAACAACGCCAAGCAGGCCAACAACGGCGTGACCGTGGACATGCGCCTGCCCAAGGAAGGCGCGCCGATCTGGTTCGACATGATGGCGATTCCCAAGGACGCGAAGAACATCGACGAGGCCCACGCCTTCATCAACTACCTGCTGCAGCCGCAGGTGATCGCGCCGATCTCCGACTTCGTCGGCTACCCCAACCCGAACAAGGACGCCACCGCGCTGGTCGCCGAGTCGATCCGCAACAACCCCAACCTGTACCCGACCGCCGAGGCCATGCGGAAGCTCTACACCCTTGAGCCGCTGCCGCGTGCCGCCGAGCGTGCGCGCACCCGCGCCTGGAGCAAGATCAAGACCGGCAGCTGACCGGCCCGCATGGAAAAAGACCGGCCCTTGGGCCGGTCTTTTTTTACGCCGCGGACACTCAGTGCCACATGCCCTTGATCTGGCCCAGCTTCAGGCCATTGATCAGGCAGTGGTTGGGATTGCCCGGCAGCGGGTCCTTCAGCACATGCCCACCGTAGTTGATCACGGTGGTGGTGTTGCCGCTCATGAAAGGCCCCCACGCCCGGGTGGTGTCGGTGGCGATCAGCGCGGCGGCGGTCTGATTGCCCGCGCTGGCGCACAGGGCAGACACGCGTTCCAGGCGACCGTTGGCATCCTGCTCTTCCTTGGCGTAGTTGGCGTCGGTATTGGCGGCACCGCCGCGCACGATCAGCACGCCCTTGCCGACCTCCTCGGCCTGCGCCGAAGACACGCCGCCGCAGGCCAGGGCGGCAAACAGGATAGCGGCGGCCAGGTACTTATGGTTCTCGATAAATGCGTTCATGGTGAGTTCCTCGATGCGTCAGTGGGGGGTGATCACAGGGCGATGTCGCGGGCGTGGGTCTGGCCCGGCCAGACGCCGCTCATCTCGATTTCACGTTGGCCGGTCAGCCACTGGCCCAGCGGGCTCGGCCAGCTGAAGGTGTAGTGATCGCTGTTGATCACGCCCTTGAAGCTGACGTGGGCCACGATGTTGGTGGCATTGAGCGGGATGTTGCCGACGGTCTTGGACAACCCGCCGCTGAGCGAGAAAGACTCGTTGTGCGGGCCCTGCGGGGTGTCGTAGCTGAGCTTGATGTCGGTGATGTAGGTGCAGCCCGGCTTGTTGTTGAACAGGATCTGCAGCGAGCCCAGGCGGGTGATCCAGTTGGGGATCAGCAGGTTGCCGTCGAACGAGGCGAAGGTGTAGGCGATCGGCACCACGCCGTTGGCCATCTGGTCCGGCACGCTGGGCCACAGGTGCTGGTCGACCTGCTTGGTCTCCTTGGTGGAGACGAAGGAGCCCTTGCCGTTGGCGCCGGCCAGCATCTCCTGCACGGCGCCGGCCGACCCACTGATGGAGAACGAGGCACTGTTGTCCTGGGAGCCGATGTTCAGGCCGCTGTTGGCATAGATCACACTGGTGACCACGCCGAAGCCCTGGGCAATGCCGCTGCCGTTGCTCATGCTCACCGAGGCCGCCTGCTGGGACAGCCAGCTGAGCGTCTCGGGCTTGGACAGGGTGGTCAGGTCGCTGACGAAGCCCTCGTTGGCGATGCCGAACTCCGAGGCCATCGAGCCGATGTTGGCGAAGTCCCAGGTGATCTCGGTGCCGGCGGTGATCTTGGTGCCGGTCTCCGGGTCGGTGGCGCTGCCATCGAGGCTGACATTGGCCTGAGTGCGCTTGACGTTGCTCGACGACAGCTTCCACTGGTTGGGAACGCCGCGGCTGCTCAGCGGCACGCCCGGCGTGGCTTCCTGCACCAGGGTGAAGTCGCCGGTGTCCGGCGAGACGATGCCCACCGCGCCCAGCTTGATCTTCGGATCGAGCGTCCAGTTGCCCCAGTAGGCCGCGCGACCGGCGCGGATCAGATCGGTAAAGGTACGATTCCAGTTCATTGTGAGAGTCCTTGCAGTTGAGGGGACGGCGCCGGGACGACGTGGCGCACCTGTCGAACGGCGCGCCGCTCGGCACCCCAGATGCTCTCGGGCAGGGCGCTGCGGCGAAATCGGGCAAATGCGGTAGGACTGCGGGGAAGGATTTCCGTCTCGGTTCGCTGGCTGCGGGGCAGTAGCATCGCGCCATCGCTCATGAGTCGGGGGCAGGGATATGCTCACACCGCGTGAATGCCAGGTACTGGCGCTGATCGCCCGCGGCTGCAGTGATCGCCAGGTCGCCCAGCAGCTGGGCCTGTGCCTCGGCACCGCGCGCCGGCATCGCGAGAACCTGCAGGGCAAGCTCGACCTGCACAAGTCGGCGCAGCTGACGATCCATTACCTCGAACACGTCGCCCCGCCGGGCGAGATTGACCTTATCCCGCCGGCGCTGAGCCATCGGCAGCGCGAGGTGCTGCACCTGCTCGCCCTCGGGCGCAGCGACAAGCAGGCCGCCAAGGCGCTGGGCCTCAGCGATCAGACGGTGCGCAAGCATCGGCACAACCTGCAGCGCAGGTTCGCTGCTGGCAGCGTCTGTGCCCTGCTGTTTGCCGCCGTCAGCGGCGGTGCGCTGACGCTGCCCCTGACACCGCCGCAACGCGCACCGCTGGTGCTGGCCGTGCGGCCGCCTGCGACAGCTTATCGGCAACTGCGGGAACGGTTGGACAAGGCCGTGGGCGGCTGCTTAGTTCTCTGAACGCCATCCGCCTCGGGAGCTCCGCCATGCAACGCCTGATCATCGCCGCCAGCCTGCTCGCCGCGGGCGCCGCCCAGGCCGCCAACCTACCGGCCTTCGCGCTCACCTGCCCCGGCGACATCGCCGTGAGCGCCGCAGCCGGGGGCCCGGTGCACATCAACGACCGGCAGGCCGTGCTGAGCAAGTTCAGCGAGCAGTACTACGAAGCCAAGAGCCAGGGCGTGACCCTTTCCATCAGCATCGCGGCCGACGGTTCGCCCACGGTGACCTACACCGGCAAGCAGGGCGCCAACGGCGTCTGTACCGAACGCCAAGAGGCGCCGCAGGAACCAGCACCGGCCGCTGAATAGCGCGGCCGGCCGTCACTCGCCACGGATGTACTGCTCCAGGTGCTGGATCAGGCCGTCCTGCTCGGCCAGGGTCTCCTTGACCAGGTCGCCAATCGACAGCAGGCCGAGCAGACGCTCGCCTTCCACCACCGGCA
Source organism: Pseudomonas stagnisoli (assembly GCF_048595745.1). NCBI lineage: Bacteria > Pseudomonadati > Pseudomonadota > Gammaproteobacteria > Pseudomonadales > Pseudomonadaceae > Pseudomonas > Pseudomonas stagnisoli. Next base: position 284,103 of record NZ_CP184361.1, on the reverse strand, counting down.
GGTGGCGCAGGTGGCCGTCGGTCATCAGGCTCATGCATTCGCGGATGCCCTGGCGCGCACTCACTGTCACCACCGGCACGCTCATCACCTCGCGCACCGCCGTGCCGACGGACGAACGCCCGAGCAACACGCCTTTGCGGGCGTAGTCACGCTCGCTGACGATGCCGACCAGACGCCCGGCGTCGGTCACCGGCAACGCGCCGATATTGTGCTCGGCCATCAGCCGCAGCGCCTCCAGCATGCTGGCCTCGGGCGCCACGGTGTGTACGTTCTGCTGCGGCTTGCTGGCCAGCATCTGCGCGACGGTCTTCATGCGAATCTCCCCCTGTCCTGTGTTCGCCTTGGATGGGCGAAGCATCGACCAGGGGGAGCGTGGCGAGCCAAGCGGAGATTTCGATGGTGCCTATTGAGAAATTCACTGAGGCTCAGTCGAGCAACTGGGCGAAGCCCTTGTCGGCCTCCAGCACCTCCGGCAGCTTGTCGAACAGGGCGTCGAGGTCGATGCCCTGGCACAGCGGGCTGTCCAGCTCGGCGCGGGTCTTGTCCAGATCACCTTCGTGCTGGCGCAGGGCCTCGGCAATCAGCACTGCCTGCGCCACCAGACGCGGTAACGGCATGTCCGCCGGCGCCTGATGCGGCCGCGTCTGCAGGGCAATGGCCTGCTGGATCACCTCAGGCAGCTGCCAGCGCCGCGCCAGCTCGGCGCCCACCTCGGGGAAACCGAAACCCAGCTGCAGGGTTTCCAGCGCCACGCGGCCGGCGGCGTCGGTCTTGCCGCTGCGGTTCAGGCGCGCGGCCAGCTCGGGGGCGCCGGTCTGGATCAGCAGCTCACCGATGTTGTGCATCATGCCGCAGGTGAAGGCCGTTTCCATGGCCACGCCACGGCTCTTGGCCAACAGCCGGCAGATACTCGCCACCTGGAAGCTCTGCAGCCAGAAGGCCTTGAGGTCGAAGCCGGAGTCGGTCTTGAAGGCGCCGGTCACGGCCGAGGCCAGTACCAGCGTGCGCAGGGTGTTGAAGCCCAGACGCGAGGCGGCATCCTCGACGCTGTGCGCCTCGCGGGCACCGCGAAAGCGCGCGGAGTTGGCCAGGCGCAGCACCTTGGCGGCGATCACCGGGTCGAGGTTGATGTTGCGCGCGACCGCGTCGAGGTTGGTGTTGGGGTTGTCGAACTGTTGGATCAGGTCCTGAGCGACCTTGGGAATGCTGGGCAGGCTGTGCAGCTGGGAAAACAGACTGTCGATATCCATGCATGAACTCCGACGTGCGCGATGGGTGGTATGGATTAAAAAACATAGCCACCCGAACGCCGCCTCACCCTGCCTTTCGTCGGCCTCAGGCCATCGCCTTGCGGATGTCCGCCGCCAGCTCGCGCACCCGCGCCTCCTCGGTATCCCAGCTGCACATGAAGCGCGCGCCGCCGGCGCCGATGAAGGTGTAGAAACGCCAGCCCCACGCGCGCAGGCGTTCGATGGCCGCTTCCGAGAGCTGCAGGAACACGCCGTTGGCCTCCACCGGGAACATCAGGCTGACGCCCGGTACGTCCGCCACCAGCTCGGCCAGCAGGCGCGCGCAGCGGTTGGCGTGGTTGGCGTAGCGCAGCCAGGCATCGTCCTGCAGCAGGCCGACCCAGGGCGCCGACAGGTAGCGCATCTTCGAAGCCAGCTGACCGGCCTGCTTGCAGCGGTAGTCAAAGTCCTCGGCCAGGGCCTTGTTGAAGAACAGGATGGCCTCGCCCACCGCCATACCGTTCTTGGTACCGCCGAAGCACAGCACGTCGACGCCAGCCTTCCAGGTCAGCTCGGCCGGACTGCAGCCGAGCGAGGCACAGGCGTTGGAAAACCGCGCGCCATCCATGTGCAGGTTGAGCTTGAGTTCCTTGCACACCTGGCTGATGGCGGCGACCTCATCGGGACGGTAGACGGTGCCGACTTCAGTGGCCTGGGTCAGGGTCACTACGCGTGGCTTGGGGTAGTGGATGTCCTGGCGCTTGAGGGCGACCTCGCGGATGCTCTCCGGGGTCAGCTTGCCGCCCAGGGTACGCGCGGTGAGCAGCTTGGAACCGTTGGAGAAGAACTCCGGCGCACCGCACTCATCGGTCTCGACGTGGGCAGTCTCCGAGCAGATCACGCTGTGGTAGCTCTGGCACAGGCTGGCCAGGGCCAGGGAGTTGGCAGCGGTGCCGTTGAAGGCGAAGAACACCTCGCAGTCGGTCTCGAACAGCTGGCGGAAATGGTCCGCGGCGCGGGCCGTCCAGCTGTCCTCGCCATAGGCACGCTCATGGCCGCGATTGGCCTCGGCCATGGCGGCCCAGACCTCCGGGCAGATGCCGGAATAGTTGTCGCTGGCGAATTGCTGGGTATGGTCGGTCATGGGATTTCCTCGTGGGAGCAACCTTAAATCTAGCCAGCCGACAACGCCTCGTGGGCCCTGCCGGCGGCAATAACAGATACAGCAGTTAAGCGGCCTTGCAAAAAACTGTACTGCCATGAAACTGCCGCTAGTACTTCATGACACGGCAGAAATTCTCGACTTTCTACCAAAAGCCTGAACTTTCACGGATGACCAGTACAGTTGCGCAACCAGAAACAGAACAGTTGCAAAGCCGACTAACTAATAGCCGCGCAATTTATCCCAGCTGTGCCTATGAAATCGACTAGGCAGTCAGGAAAATAGACTTCCAGTAGAACACCCTCTAGCCCGCCACAAGCGGAAGGAAGCCTCATCATGGAACGTACCCTCAGTTCCGACCTCATGTTTCAACAACAGTCCCCAGCCAGCGGTGGTCACATCCCGCTGCGCGTCCTGGGCACCCTGCTGCTGTGGCAGCGCCGTATCAGCAGCCGCCGCCAACTCGCGCGCCTGGACGAGCGCCTGCTGGCCGACGCCGGCATCAGCACTTACGACCGCGCCATCGAGATCAGCAAGCCGTTCTGGCGCTGATTGCCAGCGCGCATGAAAAAGGGGAGCCGAGGCTCCCCTTTTTGTTGCCCGTCGCCCAGGCATTTCTCGACTAGAACTTGTCGGGCCGCAGCACCTGGACCTCGGAGAGATAGCAGACCATCGCGTAGTTGGCGTAGTAGCGCTGCTGCAGGTGCTCGGCAATGCGCATCGCCAGTTCACGGCTGCAGATCACTTCCAGGCGCAGGTTACCCTCGGTGTCCCAACCGGCGCTGCGCACGCCACGGCCGCCGCGACCACGGGCATCGGAGATGGTCCAGCCGGGCGCCCCCAGCGCCTCCAGATCGGCCACCAGTTTCTTCTCCAGCGCGGCCTCGCCCACCACGGTGAGCAGGGTGCGGTTGTGCGTGTCCATGTCAGAACCCCCAGGCGATCAGTTGCTCGGCCAGCGCCAGGTAAAGCGGTATGCCGATGAGGATGTTGAAGGGAAAGGTGATGCCCAGCGAGGCGGTCAGCGACAGCGATGGGTTGGCCTCGGGCAGCGCCAGGCGCAACGCCGCCGGGACCGCGATGTAGGAAGCCGAGGCCGCCAGGGTGGCCAGCACCGCGGTACCGCCCAGGCTGAGCCCCATGAAGCGCGCCAGCAAGGCACCCAGCAACGCACCCAGCAGTGGCATAAGCAGGGCGAACGCCGCCAGGCGCAGACCGAACTGCTTCAGCGCGCCGAGCTGGCTGGAGGCGATCAGGCCCATCTCCAGCAGGAAGAACGCCAGCACCGGCTTGAACATGCTGGTGTACAGCGGCTCCAGCGGCTTGATCGCTTCCTTGCCGGCGACCGCACCAATCACCAGACCACCGAGCAGCAGCATGATGCTCTTGCCGAGGAAGATCTCGCGGCCCAGCTCCTTCCAGTCGGTGCCGCGGCTAACGCCCTTGGCCAGCAGGATGCCGACCAGGATCGCCGGAATCTCCAGGATCGCCACGAACAGCGGCATGTAGCTCTCGAAGCTGACCTGCTTGGACACCAGGAAGGCCACCACCACGGCGAAGGTGCCGGCACTCACCGAACCGTAGTGCGCCGCCACCGCCGCGGCGTTGACCCGGTCGAAACGCAACCCGCGCAGGAGCACGAAGGCCAGCAGCGGCAAGCCAATGCCCATCAGCAGCACCAGCCCGGCCTGGCCGAGCAGCTGCACGCTGGCCTGCTCGGCCAGCTCCACGCCGCCGTGCAGACCGATGGCCAGCAACAGGATGATCGACAGCGTCTCATACAACGCCGCCGGCAACTTCAACTCGCTCTTCAGCAACCCGGCGACCAGGCCGAAGACGAAGAACAGCACCACCGGATCCAACGTGCACCTCCTTTTCATGGGCAAAAAAGGGGGCGCCTGCGCGCCCCGGGGATTTAAGCGTCGATCTCGACTAGGACTTCGCCCGGATTGACCCGGTCACCCTTGGCCACATGCACGGCCTTGACGGTACCGGCGATGGGCGCCTGCACCTCGGTCTCCATCTTCATCGCCTCGGTGATCAGCACGGCCTGGCCGGCTTTTACCACATCCCCTTCCTTGACCAGCACATCGACGATATTGCCCGGCATGGTGGTGGACACATCGCCCGGCGCGCTGGCCTGCTTGCGCTTGCCGCCGGCCCCGGCGACGAAGTCGTTGAGCGGCTCGAACACCACCTCTTCCGGCATGCCGTCAATGGACAGGTAGAAGTGACGCTTGCCATCACCCTTGACGCCAACGCCGGTGATGTCCACGCGGTAGCTCTCGCCGTGCACGTCGACCACGAACTCGGTGGGCACGCCCTCGCCACCCACCGGCGCCGTGCCGCCGGCCTGCGGCAGCGGCAGCAGGGCCTCGGGCTTGAGGGTGCCGGCGGCGCGCTCCTCGAGGAACTTGCGGCCAATGTCGGGGAACATGGCATAGGTCAGTACGTCTTCCTCGGACTTGGCCAGCGTACCGATCTCCTCGCGCAGCTTGGCCATCTCCGGCTTGAGCAGGTCAGCGGGGCGCACGTCGATGACTTCCTCGTTGCCGATGGCGCGCTTGCGCAGCTGCTCGTCGACCTTGCCCGGGGCCTTGCCGTAGCGGCCCTGCAGGTACAGCTTCACTTCATTGGTGATGGTCTTGTAGCGCTCGCCGGCCAGCACGTTGAACACCGCCTGGGTACCGACGATCTGCGAGGTCGGGGTGACCAGGGGCGGGAAGCCGAGGTCTTCGCGCACTTTCGGGATCTCAGCGAACACCTCGTTGATGCGGCCCAGCGCGCCCTGCTCCTTCAACTGGTTGGCCAGGTTGGACATCATGCCGCCCGGCACCTGGTTGACCTGCACGCGGGTATCCACGGCGGTGAATTCGCTCTCGAACTGGTGGTACTTCTTGCGTACGGCATGGAAGTACATGCCGATCTCCTGGATCAGCTCCAGGTCCAGGCCGGTGTCGAAAGGCGTGCCGCGCAGGGCGGCGACCATCGACTCGGTGCCCGGGTGGCTGGTGCCCCAGGCGAAGCTGGAGATGGCGGTGTCGATGTGGTCGGCACCGGCCTCGATGGCCTTGAGCTGGCACATGGCGCCCATGCCGGAGGTGTCGTGGCTGTGCACGAACACCGGCAGGTCGACCTCGGCCTTGAGCGCCTTGACCAGTTCGAAGGTGGCATAGGGGGTAAGCAGGCCGGCCATGTCCTTGATGGCGATGGAGTCGATGCCCATGGCCTGCATGGCCTTGGCCTGCTCGACGTAGGCGGCCACGGTGTGCACCGGGCTGGTGGTGTAGCTGAGGGTGCCCTGGGCGTGCTTGCCGGCGGCCTTCACCGCCTCGATGGCGACGCGCAGGTTACGCACGTCGTTCATCGCGTCGAAGATGCGGAATACGTCGATGCCGTTGACCGCCGCCTTGGCCACGAAGGCGCGCACCACGTCGTCGCTGTAGTGGCGGTAGCCGAGCAGGTTCTGTCCGCGCAGGAGCATCTGCAGGCGCGTGTTGGGCAACGCGGCGCGCAGCTTGCGCAGGCGCTCCCAGGGATCTTCCTTGAGGAAGCGCACGCAGGCGTCGAAGGTGGCGCCGCCCCAGACTTCCAGCGACCAGTAGCCGACACGGTCGAGCTTGTCGCAGATCGGCAACATGTCCTCGGTGCGCATGCGCGTCGCAATGATCGACTGGTGGGCGTCGCGCAGGATGGTGTCGGTAACGGTGATCTTCTTAGTCATGCTCTCTGCTCTCCTGTAGCCCGGATGCAATCCGGGGCCGCAGATCCCGGACTGCGTCCGGGCTACGATTCGTTAAAGCCCCGCGTGGGCAGCGATGGCGGTGGCGATGGCGATGGCCAGGTGCGACGGGTTGCGCTTGATCGAGTACTGGGTCAGCTCCGGATGGCTCTCGACGAAGCTGGTGTTGAACTCGGCACTGCGGAACTCGGGATTGCGCAGGATCTCCTGGTAGTAGGGCGCGGTGGTCTTCACACCCTGCACGCGCATGTCGTCCAGCGCACGCAGGCCGCGGTCCAGGGCCTCTTCCCAGGTCAGCGCCCAGACCACCAGCTTCAGGCACATCGAGTCGTAGTAGGGCGGAATGGTGTAACCGGTGTAGATCGCCGTGTCGGTGCGCACGCCGGGGCCGCCGGGCGCGTAGTAACGGGTGATCTTGCCGAACGAGGGCAGGAAGTTGTTCTTCGGGTCCTCGGCATTGATGCGGAACTGCAGGGCATAGCCGCGGTGGATGATGTCCTCCTGCTTGACCGACAGCTCCAGCCCCGAGGCGATGCGGATCTGCTCGCGGACGATGTCGATACCGGTGATTTCCTCGGTGATGGTGTGCTCCACCTGCACCCGGGTGTTCATCTCCATGAAATACACCTCGCCCTCGGCGAGCAGGAACTCCACGGTGCCGGCGTTCTCGTAGCCCACTGCCTGGGCGGCGCGCACGGCGAGGTCGCCGATGTAGGCACGCTGCTCGGGGGTCAGCTGCGGGCTGGGGGCGATCTCGATCAGCTTCTGGTTGCGGCGCTGGATCGAGCAGTCGCGCTCGAACAGGTGCACGGTGTTGCCGAAGCTGTCGGCGAGGATCTGCGCCTCGATGTGCTTGGGATTGACGATGCACTTCTCGAGGAACACCTCGGCGCTGCCGAAGGCCTTGGTCGCCTCGGAGATCACCCGCGGGTAGGCCGACTCCAGCTCCTCGCGACTGTTGCAGCGGCGGATGCCACGGCCGCCACCACCGGAAGTGGCCTTGAGCATCACCGGGTAGCCGATACGCTCGGCCTCGCGCAGTGCCTCGGCAAGGTCGGCGACGTTACCTTCGGTGCCCGGAGTGACCGGCACACCGGCCTTGATCATGCTGCGCCGCGCCTCGGTCTTGTCGCCCATGCGGCGAATGACCTCGGCACTGGGGCCGATGAACTTGATTCCGCGCTCAGCGCAGATCTCCGCCAGCTCGGCGTTCTCCGAAAGGAAGCCGTAGCCCGGATGGAGGGCGTCGCAGCCGGTCTCCACGGCCAGATTGACCAGCTTGCGCGGGTTCAGGTAGCCGGCCAGCGGGTCGTCGCCGACGCTGTGCGCCTCGTCGGCGCGCTTGACGTGCAGGGCGTGGCGGTCCGCCTCGGAGTAGATGGCCACCGAGCGAATGCCCATCTCGGCGCAGGCGCGGACGATGCGCACGGCGATTTCGCCGCGGTTGGCGATGAGGATCTTCTTGATCACGAGCCTGGTTCCTCGATCACGTGAGCAAAGGACCGCGACAGGGCGGTCCGCGAATGACCGCACAGGCCACGGCGGTCTTGCAGTTACCCTACGCCCGCTGCTGGATTAACCAAAATCAATATTTATTGGGTTAAGCATAAGCAAACACTTATATTTGCTCGAAATGGCCTTTCCGGGAATCGTTGCGAATGCGCAAGTCACTGATGCGTATGACTTTTCGCCAACTGCAGATCTTCCGCGCAGTGTGCGAGAGCCGCTCCTACAGCCGCGCGGCGGAGGAAATGGCGCTGACCCAGCCGGCCGTCAGCCTGCAGATCCGCCAGCTGGAGGAGCTGCTCGGCCAGCCACTGTTCGACTATGTGGCCAAGAAGCTCTACCTGACGCCCGCCGCCGAGGCCCTGTTGCGCGCCAGCGAGGACGTGTTCGGCCGCCTGGAGGCGCTCGACATGCAGCTCTCCGACCTGCAGGGCTCACTGCAGGGCCAGCTCAGCCTGGCCGTGGAATCCAGCGCCAAGTACCTGGTGCCGCACCTGTTCGCCGCCTTCCGCGCCCAGCACCCGGAGGTCAGCCTGCAGCTGGTGGTGGTCAACCACGCGCAGGCGGTGCGGCGCCTGTCGGTGAGCCGCGACGACCTGCTGATCATGTCGCAGCCGCCCGGCGACCAGGCGCTGGACTTCTTCCCCTTCCTGACCAACCCGATCATCGCCGTGGCGCCACCGCAGCACCCCCTGTGTGCCCAGGAACAACTGCGCCTGGCCGACCTCGGCGCCTATCCCCTGCTGGTGCGCGAGCCCGGCTCGGGCACGCGCAAGGCCTGCGAGGAGTACTGCCACCAGAAACGCGCGCACTTCGCCCAGACCCTGGAAGTGGGCTCCACCGAGTCGCAGGTGGAAGGCGCCATCGCCGGCCTCGGCCTGGCCCTGCTGCCGCGCCACGCCGCGCGCCTGGAACTGGCCCAGGGTTTGCTGCGGGAATTGCCGGTAACGGAGCTACCGCTGCAGCGCAGCTGGTGCGTGGTGCACCCGCGCGGCAAGCACCTGTCGCCGGTGGCCCAGGCCTTCCGCGACTTCATCCGCCAGGAGCGGGTGCAGATCGCCGCACTGGAACGGCGCTTCGCCATGAGTGACTGAGCTGGCAGCCATGGAATTTCGTATATGATATTCGCACCATCACCCACTCGACTCGGTGACGCGCCGTGCCTCTACCTCGCTTCAATGCCCCCAACCTGGGGATAGCTCCCTCGGCCTCCGAGGTCATCGCCAAGCACCTGCGCGACGCGATCATCTCCGGGCAGTTCGCCGAGGACGAGCCGATCCGCCAGGACGACATCGCCGGGCTGTTCAACGTCAGCAAGATCCCCGTGCGCGAGGCGCTCAAGCGCCTGGAGGCCGAGGGCCTGGTGATGTTCCAGCGCAACAAGGGCGCGGTGGTCACGCGCATCTCCGAACCGGAACTGGCGCAGATGTTCGAGGTGCGCGTGCTGCTGGAAACGCGGGCGATCCGTCTGGCGGTGCCGAACATGAGCGAAGCCACCTTCGCCGAGGCCGAGCGCATCTGCGCGGCCTTCCTCGGCGAGGAGGACGTCGGCCGCTGGGCCGAGCTCAACTGGCAGCTGCACGCCTGCCTCTACGAACCGGCACAGCGGCCCTTCCTGGTCGGCCTGATCCGCTCGATCCACGACAAGCTGGAGCGCTACCTGCGCATGCAGATGAGCCTGTCCGAGGGCAAGGAGCGCGCCGACCACGAGCACCGCGAGATCATCGCCGCCTGCCGCGCCGGCGATGCCGAGCGGGCCGCACAGCTGATCGAGGAGCACATCGGCGGGGTCTGCCAGACGCTCTACGAGCACCTGCCCAACCGCCTCTGAGCGCCCGTAGCGCTGTGCCGATTTCGTCACCGGCGCAGGCTAAATGACTCAAGCCGCCGACGCCTGCGCGGCGGCAACCTTGCCGGTATCCACTCATCGGCAGGGGCCACCCATGCAACGCATCCGTGTACTCGACTCGCACACCGGCGGCGAACCGACCCGCCTGGTTATCGACGGCTTTCCCGACCTCGGCCGCGGCAGCATGGCCGAGCGCCGCCAGCTGCTCGCCGAGCGCTTCGACGCCTGGCGCGCCGCCACGGTGCTGGAGCCGCGCGGCAGCGACGTGCTGGTCGGCGCCCTGCTCTGTGAGCCGGTCGACCCCGCCGCCTGTGCCGGCGTGATCTTCTTCAACAACAGCGGCTACCTCGGCATGTGCGGCCACGGCACCATTGGCCTGGTGGTCTCGCTGGCTCACCTGGGGCGCATCGGCCCGGGCGTACACAAGATCGAGACGCCGGTCGGCACCGTCGAAGCGACCCTGCACGACGACCGCTCGGTGAGCGTGCGCAACGTGCCGGCATACCGCTACCGCCAGGCGGTCGCAGTCGAGGTGCCGGGGCATGGCCGGGTGGTCGGCGATATCGCCTGGGGCGGCAACTGGTTCTTCCTGATCAGCGAACACGGCCTGCGTGTGGCCGGCGATAACCTCGAAGCGCTCACCGCCTACTCGGTGGCCGTACAGCAGGCCCTCGAAGACCAGGGCCTGCGCGGCGAGGACGGCGGCCTGATCGATCATATCGAGCTGTTCGCCGACCCTGAACTGCCGGAAGGCTCGCAGCGAAGCGTCGCGAGCGAAGAGGGGGCTAGGCAAGAACAGGCGAAGAAGCGCAGTTTACGGGCGGTAAATGAGCATTCTGAGCCTGCTCTTAACGACGCCCCATCGAGCGCAGCAGCTTCGCTGCGAGCCGACAGCCGCAACTTCGTGCTCTGCCCCGGCAAGGCCTACGACCGCTCGCCCTGCGGCACCGGCACCAGCGCCAAGCTGGCCTGCCTGGCCGCCGACGGCAAGCTGCAGCCAGGCCAGCTGTGGCGCCAGGCCAGCGTGATCGGCAGCCAATTCGAGACCCACTACGAGCACGCCGAAGGCGGCCGCATCATCCCCACCATCCGTGGCCGCGCACACCTCAGCGCCGAGGCCACCCTGCTGATCGAGGCGGACGACCCCTTCGCCTGGGGCATTCGCCTGTGAGCGACGTGATCGTCATCGGTGGCGGCATCGTCGGCGCCGCCTGTGCCCGCGAACTGGCCAAGCGCGGCCAGCGCGTGCTGGTGCTGGATGCCGGCCTGCGCGCCGCCACCGCCGCCGGCATGGGCCACCTGATCGTACTGGACGACAACCCGGCGGAACTCGCGCTCAGCCAGTACTCCGTGCAGCGCTGGCGCGACTGGGCGCGGGAGATGCCGGACGACTGCGCCTACCGGCAGAACGGCACCCTGTGGCTGGCCGCCAATGCCGAGGAGATGGCGGTGGCCGAGGCCAAGTACCAGGTGCTGCGCGAGCACGGCCTGGACTGCGAGCTGCTCGGCGCCGGCGCCCTGCGCGCCGCCGAGCCGGAGCTGCGCGACGGCCTGCACGGCGGCCTGCGGGTCGGCGGCGACGGCATCCTCTACGCCCCCAATGCCGCGCGCTGGCTGCTCGACCACCCGCTGATCGAGCAGCGCCGGGCACAGGTGGTCGAGATCGACGGCGCCCGCGTGCGCCTGCAGGACGGCAGCTGGCTGGGCGCCCAGGCGGTGATCCTGGCCGGCGGCACCCACGTCACCGAACTCTGTCCGGAGCTGCCGGTGGAGCCGAAGAAGGGCCACCTGCTGATCACCGACCGCTACCCGGGGCGCATCAGCCATACCCTGGTGGAGCTGGGCTACGTCACCAGCGCGCACAACGCCACGGGCCCCTCGACCGCCGCCAATATCCAGCCCAGGCCGACCGGCCAGCTGTTCATCGGCGCCTCGCGCCAGTTCGGCACCCTCGACCCCGAGGTCGAGCCCTGGATGCTGGCCAAGATGCTGCGCCGCGCCGTGCACTACATGCCCGGCCTGGCCAGGCTCAACGGCATCCGCGCCTGGACCGGCTTCCGCGCCGCCAGCCCGGACGGCCTGCCGCTGCTCGGCGAGCACCCGCAGCGCTGCGGCCTCTGGCTGGCGGTCGGCCACGAGGGCCTGGGCGTCACCACCGCGCCGGGCAGCGCCGACCTGCTCATCGCCCAGCTGTACGGCGAAACCGCGCCGCTGGCGCCCGAGCCCTACCTGCCACAACGCTTCCCCGGAGTCCGTGCGCATGCCTGAACTGATTCTCGACGGCCACCCGCTGCGCGTGGCCGAGGGCACCACGGTGGCCGCCGCGCTGGCACTCGGCGGCGACGGCAGCAGCCGAACCTCGGTCAGCGGCCAGCGCCGCGCGCCGGTGTGCGGCATGGGCGTGTGCCAGGAATGCCGGGTGACCATCGACGGCCAGCGCCGCCTGGCCTGCCAGACCCTGTGCCGCGACGGCATGCGCGTGGAGAGCCAGCCATGAAGGTGGACATCCTCATCGTCGGCGCCGGCCCCGCCGGCATGGCCGCGGCCCTGGCCGCCGCGCCGAGCGGCGCGCGCATCGCCGTGCTCGATGACAACCCCGCCGCCGGCGGGCAGATCTGGCGCGCCGGCCCGCAGGCGCACATCCCAAAGCTGGCCCGCGAACATCGAAGGCGCCTGGAGGCGCAAGCCAGTATCCAGCTGCTGCCGGCCAGCCGCGTGGTGGCCCTGGCCGGGCCCCAGGCGCTGCTGGTGGAAGACCCCGAGCAGGGCCGGGTGATCGAGTACGAAAAACTGATCCTGTGCACCGGCGCGCGCGAGCTGCTGCTGCCCTTCCCCGGCTGGACCCTGCCGGGCGTCACCGGCGCCGGTGGCCTGCAGGCGCTGATCAAGGGCGGCCTGCCGGTGGCCGGCGAACGCATCGTCATCGCCGGCAGCGGCCCGCTGCTGCTGGCCAGCGCCGCCACCGCGCGGGACAACGGCGCCCGGGTGCTGAATATCCTGGAACAGGCACCGTGGTCCGCCGTGGCCGGCTTCGCCGCGCAGCTGCCGCGCTGGCCGCACAAGCTGCTGCAATCATTCGGCCTGTTCCATCGCGGTTACCGGGCCAGCAGCCATGTGGTCGAAGCCCTCGGCGACGGGCGCCTGGAAGCGCTGCGCCTGAACATCGGCGGGCAGCTGCGCGAAATCGCCTGCGAGCGCCTGGCCTGCGGCTTCGGCCTGGTGCCCAATCTGCAGCTGGGCCAGGCGCTGGGCTGCCATATAGACAACAGCGCCATCGCCGTCGACGCCTGGCAGGCCACCAGCCTGGCCGGGGTCTACGCCGCCGGCGAGAGCACCGGCTTCGGCGGCAGCGAGAAGGCATTGGTGGAAGGCGCCATCGCCGGTCATGCGGCGGTCGGCGAGCGCGAAGCGGCGCAGCGCCTGTGGTCGCAGCAGGCGCGCTGGCACGGCTTCGCCCGCGCGCTGAATGGCGCCTTCGCCCTCGGCGACGCGGTGAAGCGACTGGCCCGGCCGGACACCCTGATCTGCCGCTGCGAGGACGTGCCGCTATCGGCCGTAACCGATCACCAGGGCTGGAGCCAGGCCAAGCTGGCCAGCCGCTGCGGCATGGGCGCCTGCCAGGGCCGCGTGTGCGGTGCCGCCGCCCAGGTGCTGTTCGGCTGGCAGCCGCCAGCGCCGCGCCCGCCCTTCAGCCCGGCGCGCATCGACACCCTGCTGCAGCTCGGCGACGAACCTCACTCCCAGGCGTAGAGCCAGCCCACCGCCACCACCCGCTCGCCGGCGAGGGCCACCAATAGCTGGTCGTGCTCGCCACGCCAGTGATAGCTCCACAGCGCGCCGGCCGGCGCGCCGCGCCATTCGGTGCGGCGCAGCCAGTCGGCATGCTCGGCGGTGCCAGGCGCCACCTGGCGATCCGGCTCACCCATCAGCCTGCGCACGCCGGCGCCATCGGGGCGCTCCTGCAACAGCCGCTCGGCCAGGTCCTGCATTAGCTGGTGCTTGCGCCCCTGCCAGGCATCCAGATCCTGGCGCCAGGGGCTGCCGTCGAAATGCCCGCGCTGCTGGCGCAGTTGCGCCCATTCCGCGGCCAGCGGGTCCTCAACGGTCGCCCCGGCACTGCAGCCCAGAGCCAGGAGCAAGGGCAGGAGTAAAGCGAACGACTTCGTGCAACGCATAAATTGCCACCATGTCATTAGTATCTGCAGCGATCTACAGAAAAAACACCGTCATCCTGCGAGAAATTGACAGCCCTCGGAAGGGCTTCTAGGTTTTCTCGCACTCTCGTTGTCAGACCGGCCACCTGTACCCCCAAGGCCAGGAAGGGATTTCCCAGCGCCTGTGCAGTCGTCAGCCAGAGCTTCCACTGCCGCACGTCGAGGCGCCTTCCACAAGAGGGCGCCAGAAACCGCCATTGCCTTATCGGGCCTGGCGACACAACAACACATGGATAGGAACTCAAGCATGATAAAGCGGAAGTTAACCCTCGCCCTTGCCACCCTCTGCGTGCTGCAGGCGGCCCAGGCCAACAACGAGATCCAGGCCCAGGACGACTTCCTCCTGCTGGAGCAGGAGAAAGCCAACAACCAGGTGTACAAGGCCTTCTTCCCCAACCTAAAGATCGCCCGCAAGGCGGCCATCAGCTTCCACGGCCAGTTGCTCGAATCGCACTACGAGCAGGGCTACCTGATCATGGAGCTGACCGAGGAAGAACAGCAGAAGCTGGCCGTGTTCGGCTTCACCTTCGCGGTGGCCGACGACTTCATCGCCAAGCGCAACCAGATCCTCGGCAAGATCCAGCAACGCCTGCAGCAGCGTAGCCTGAGCAGCAGCGCGGCCAGCGACGTGAGCATCGCCAGTATTCCCGGCTATGCCTGCTACGAGACGGTGGAGGAGACCTACGCGGCCGCCGCCGGCATGGCCAGCCAACGCCCGCAGCTGGCCGAATGGCTCAACGTCGGCCAGTCCTGGGAAAAGACCCAGGGCCTTGGCGGCTATGACATCGGCGTACTCAAGCTGACCAACAAGGACAAGCCCGGCGACAAGCCCAAGCTGCTGATCAACAGCGCCATCCACGCCCGCGAGTACACCACCGCGCCACTGGTGCTGGCCTTCGCCCGCTGGCTGGTCGATGGCTACGGCGTGGACGCGGACGCCACCTGGATTCTCGACCACCACGAAGTGCACCTGATGCTGCACACCAACCCGGACGGTCGTAAGAAGGCCGAGACCGGGCTGTCCTGGCGCAAGAACACCAACCAGAACTACTGTGGGCCGAACAGCAACAGCCGCGGCGCCGACCTCAACCGCAACTTCAGCTTCGGCTGGAACAGCACCAACGGCCAGGGCTCCAGCGGCGATCAGTGCAACGACACCTACCGCGGCCCCAGCGCCGGCTCCGAGCCGGAGGTGCAGACGCTGGAGGCCTATGCGCGCAGCCTGTGGCCGGACCGCCGCGGCCCCAACCGCAACGATGCCGCGCCGAGCAGCACCAGCGGCATCCACCTGGACATCCACAGCTACAGCGAGCTGGTGCTCTGGCCCTGGGGCGACACCAGCCAGGCCGCGCCCAACGGCACCGCACTGCAGACCCTGGGGCGCAAGTTCGCCTTCTTCAACGGCTATACCCCGCAGCAGTCGGTCGGCCTCTACCCCACCGACGGCACCAGCGACGGCATCAGCTACGGCGAACTGGGCGTGGCCGCCTACACCTTCGAGCTGGGCACGCAGTTCTTCCAGACCTGCGCCGTGTACCAGAACACCGTGAAGCCAAAGAACCTGCCGGCGCTGATCTATGCCGCCAAGGTGGTGCGCACCCCATACCTCACGCCGGCCGGGCCGGACGTGGCCAGCGTCACCCTGAGCGGCGGCGCCGCCACCGATGGCGTGCCGGCCGGCACGCCGGTAACACTCAGCGCCACGGCCAGTGACCTGCGCTTCAGCACTGCCAACGGTACCGAGGCCACGCAGAACATCGCCGCTGCCGAGTACTACCTCGACAAGGCGCCCTGGGAGGCCGGCGCCACGCCGATCGCCCTGCTACCGCAGGACGGCGCCTTCAACGCCAAGAGCGAAAGCCTCACCGGCAACGTCGACACCACCGGTCTGGCCACCGGCAAGCACCTGCTCTATGTGCGCGCCCGCGACGCTGGCGGCAGCTGGGGCGCGGTCAGCGCCAGCTTCCTGGTGATCGGCGAGGGTACGCCACAGCCCAGCTACTGCAGCGCCGCCAGCGGCAACGCCAATGCCGAGTGGATCGGCCAGGTGCAGGTCGGCACCTTCAGCCGCAGCTCCGGTGCCAGCACCTACAGCGACTTCACCGCCCAGGTGATCGACCTGCAACGTGGCGCCAACAGCCTGCGCCTGACCCCGCAGTTTTCCGGGCGCGCCTACCCCGAGTACTGGAAGGCCTGGATCGACCTGAACAAGGACGGCGACTTCCTCGACGCCGGCGAAGAGGTGTACAGCTCCGGCCGCGCCCTCAGCACGGTGGCCAGCGGCAATCTCAACGTGCCGGCCAACGCCCCGGCGGGCAAAACGCGCCTGCGCATCGCCATGCGCTACAACGCCGCGCCCGTCCCCTGCGGCAGCTTCAACTACGGCGAAGTGGAGGACTACAGCGTACGCCTGCAGTAACCCATGAGTGGCCCGCCACCCGGCGGGCCACTTGTCCCCGCCGAACCTCGCTGCGCAGAATGGGCGCCCCGAAGGCCAGTGACCGTCCCATGCTCGACCTGCTGCCGTCCACCGCTCCCGCCGACCTGCCCAGCCTGCTCGCCAGCCTGAGCGCCGTTGCCCCGCTGCTGGATGCCATGCCCGGCGTGGTGTTCTTCGTCAAGGACGCGCAGGCGCGCTACGTGCTGGTCAACCAGACCCTGGCCACCCGCTGCGGCTACCGCGACAAGGGCGAGCTGCTCGGGCGCACCGCCGAGGAAGTGTTCCCCTCGCGCTTCGGCCCGCTCTACACCGCCCAGGATAAAGAGGTGCTAGAGGCTGGCAGCCTACTCGCCGACCAGCTGGAGCTGCACCTCTACCCTGGCCGCCAGCCCGGCTGGTGCCTGACCCACAAGCTGGCGCTGCGCAATCTCTCCGGACAGGTCATCGGCATGGCCGGCATCTCCTGCGACCTGCCGGCGGCCCAGGCGGCGCACCCGGCCTACCAGAAGCTGGCAGCGGTGGACGAGCACATCCGCCAGCACTACGCCCAGCCGATCAGCCTGGCCGAGCTGACCGCCATCGCCGGCCTTTCGGTGGCGCAGCTGGAACGCCACTGCAAGCGCATCTTCCAGCTCACCCCGCGGCAGATGATCCACAAGGCGCGCCTGGGCGCGGCCTCGCAGCTGCTGCTCGGCGAGCTGCCGATCACCGAGATCGCCCTGCGCTGCGGCTACACCGACCACAGCGCCTTCAGCCGGCAGTTCAAGGCCCTCACCGGCCTCTCCCCCAGCCAGTACCGCGACTCCCACCGCCAGCCCTGACGAGCGCCGGGTGCAACCCGTCGTGTTCCGTTTGTGGGCACGCCGGCGCATCCATGCTTCGTTCTGTAACACCAAGCGGTCACGAAAAGGGCCGACTAGTCTTTCAGTCACCGCTGCATCCAGCCGTCCGGGCCGATGTGGCGCGGGCTGGGCGATTCATCGCGTCTGCTCCGGGCAATCCGGCACAGCCCTTGCTAATCAAATATCGTATACGAAATTCAAGATACATCTGTTTCATCTGCCAACCATCAGACACACATGAGGCTGCACATGAATAGAAAGACCCTCGCCATCGCCCTCGGCGCCGCACTCAGCGCTTCCCTGGCCGCCACCGCCCAGGCCGACAAGCTCGATGACATCATCGAGTCCGGCAAGCTGCGCTGCGCCGTGACCCTGGACTTCCCGCCCATGGGCTTCCGCGACGAGAACAACAACCCGGCCGGCTTCGACGTGGACTACTGCGCCGACCTGGCCAAGGTCCTCGGCGTGGAGCCGGAAGTGGTCGAAACGCCCTTCCCCGACCGCATCCCGGCGCTGGTTTCCGGCCGTGCCGACGTGATCGTCGCCTCCACCTCCGACACCCTGGAGCGCGCCAAGACCGTGGGCATGACCATCCCCTACTTCGCCTTCCAGATGGTCGTGCTGACCCGCGAGGACGCCGGGGTGAACAGCTACGCCGACCTCAAGGGCAAGAAGCTGGGCAACACCAGCGGCACCTACGAGGCCATCGCCCTGGAGAAAGACCAGAAGGCCTGGGGCTCGGGCAGCTTCCGCGCCTATCAGTCGCAGAACGACACCATCCTCGCCGTGGCCCAGGGCCACATCGACGCCACCGTGGTGACCAACACCGTGGCCGCCGCCACCCTCAAGTCCGGCAAGTACAAGGGCCTGAAAGTCGCCGGTGACGCGCCCTACGTGGTCGACTACGTGTCCCTGGCCGCCAAGCGCAGCGAGTACGGCCTGCTCAACTACCTCAACCTGTTCGTCAACCAGCAGGTGCGCAACGGCCGTTACGAGGAGCTGTGGAAGAAGTGGGTCGGCGACGAGATCAAGCCGGCCAACCTGACCGTGCCCGGCGTGTACTACTGATCGCGCGCGCCCGGGAGAGATGACGATGTCCGTACTGTCCATCGAGGGTCGCAGTCTGGTCGCGGGACGGGGGCAGGGCAGCCTGCTCCACGCCGACCTGGGCCTGAGCTTCTGGGGCGGCGTCGACCCGTTCAGCGGCGAGGTGATCGACCGTCACCACCCGCTGAGCGGGCAATCCCTGGCCGGGCGCGTGCTGGCCATTCCCAGTGGACGCGGCTCCTGCACCGGCAGCAGCGTCCTGCTGGAACTGATCCTCAACGGTCCGGCACCGGCGGCCCTGGTGCTGGCCGAACCCGACGAGATTCTCACCCTCGGCGCCCTGGTCGCCGAGCATGTATTCGATGTGCAGTTGCCGGTGCTGTGCATCGGCCACGCCGCCTTCGCCGCGCTGGCGGCCCATGCCGGCGCCAGCGTGCGGGTCGACGGCACGCACCTGCAGGTGTTCGACGCCGCGCCGAACGATGGCTGGCAGGCCACGCCGATCGCCCACGACGGCAGCCACCCGCCGAGCCTGACGCTGAGCGCCTTCGATCGTGCCATCCTCGCCGGCGAGCAGGGCCGCGCCGCCCAGGTGGCCATGCAGCTGGTGCTGCGCATGGCCGAGCTGCAGGGCGCGCGCGAACTGCTCGACGTGACCCAGGCGCACATCGACGGCTGCATCTACACCGGCCCGGCCTGCCTGCGCTTCGCCCGTCAGTTGCTGGACTGGGGCGCGAAGGTCAGCGTACCGACCACCCTCAACGCGATCTCGGTGGACCAGCGCCGCTGGCGCGCCCTGGGCATCGCCCCGGCCTTCGGCGAGCCGGCCAGCGAACTGGGCGACGTCTACATGGCCATGGGCGCTGCGCTCAGCTTCACCTGCGCGCCCTACCTGCTGGACAGCGCGCCCAAGGCCGGCGAGCAGATCGTCTGGGCCGAGTCCAATGCCGTGGTCTACGCCAACAGCGTGCTGGGTGCGCGCACCCTCAAGTACCCGGACTACCTGGACATCTGCATCGCCCTGACAGGCCGCGCGCCGCGCTGCGGCAGCCACCTCGACGAGGGTCGCCACGCGCGCCTGCTGATCGAGGTGGAAACCCCGCAGGACGCGGATGACAGCTTCTGGCCGCTGCTCGGCTACCACGTCGGCCTGCTCAGCACCGTCGACATCCCGGTGCTCAGCGGCCTTGAGCACAGCGCGCCAAATACCGACGACCTCAAGGCCTTCGGTGCCGCCTTCGCCACCACCTCAGCGGCGCCCATGTTCCATATCGCCGGAGTCACCCCCGAGGCTCCGGATGTGGCCAGCGCCCTCGGCGGCCAGGCGCCCACCCGGCAGCTGCGGGTGACCCGCGCCGACCTGCTGGGCAGCTGGCGGGAGCTGAACAGCGCCGACTCGGCCGACGTCAGCCTGGTGGCCCTGGGCAATCCACACTGCTCGGCCACCGAGCTGGCGCGCCTGGCCGAGCTCTGCGCGGGCCGCCAGCGCCACCCGGACACTGCCCTGGTGGTGACCTGCGGCCGTGCCGTGCACGAACAGGCCAAGGCCGCCGGCCATGTCGCCACGCTGGAGCGCTTCGGCGCCAACCTGATCACCGACACCTGCTGGTGCATGCTCGGCGAGCCGGTGGTACCGCCGGGCAGCCACAACCTGATGACCAATTCGGGCAAGTACGCCCACTACGCCCCCGGCCTGGCGGGCCGCCAGGTGCACTTCGGCAATCTCGCCGCCTGCGTCGAGGCCGCCTGCACGGGGCGCAACCAGGGACAACTCCCGGCCTGGCTGGGTCAACTTCCACCCCAAGGGAATCGCTGATCGATGTTCGATTACACCTTCCACTGGCGCTCGGCCTTCAAGGCCCTGCCGGACATGCTGGCGGGCGCCTGGGTGACCCTGGAGACGGCAGCCCTGTCGATGCTCCTGGGTACCCTGATCGCCCTGCTGCTGACGGTGATGCGGCAGATGCAGCACCCGGTGCCACGGCATTTCGCCAACACCTGGGTGTCCATCGCCCGCAACACCCCGTCGCTGTTCCAGATCTACATCCTCTACTTCGGCCTCGGCAGCTTCGGCCTGCACGTCAGCTCCTGGGTTGCCCTGGTCGCGGGGATCACCTTCAACAACGCCGGCTACCTGGCGGAGAACTTCCGCGGCGGCCTCAAGGCGGTGCCGGAGACGCAGATGAAGGCGGCCCGCTCGCTGGGCATGAGCGCCTTCCAGGCCTACCGCCTGATCATCGTCCCGCAGCTGCTGCGCATCGTCTTCCACCCGCTGTCCAACCAGATGGTCTGGGCCGTGCTGATGACCTCGCTGGGCGTGATCGTCGGGCTGAACAACGACCTCACCGGGGTCACCCAGGACTACAACGTGAAGACCTTCCGTACCTTCGAGTACTTCGCCATCGCGGCGGTGCTCTATTACCTGATCGCCAAGACCATCGTGCTCGCCGCACGCCTGATGGCCTGGCGTCTGTTCCGCTACTGAGGGAGGCGCGCACATGTTCGAAACCAGCCTCACCTCCAACGACCTGCTGTTCATGCTGCAGGGTGCCTGGGTCACCCTCAAGCTGACCGCCGGCGCCATGCTCATCGGCACCCTGGCCGGCGTGCTGTTCGGCCTGCTGCGCGCCGCCCTGCCGCGCGCCACCCTGCCGCTGGCCTGGGTGCTCGATGTGTTCCGCAGCGTGCCGCTGCTGATCCAGTTCGTCCTGTTCAATGCCCTCAAAAGCATCGCCGGGATGGACATGAGCGCCTTCACCGTCGGCTGCATCGTGCTCGGCGTGTATGCCGCGGCCTTCTGTACCGAAGTGGTGCGCAGCGGCGTGCTGGCCGTGCCGCCGAACCTGCGCCGCGCTGCGCGCTCGCTGGGCATGAGCTACAGCCAGGACCTGCGCTACATCGTGCTGCCGATCGCCACCCGGGTGGCCTTCCCCGGCTGGCTCAACCTGGTGCTCAGCGTGATGAAAGACACCGCGCTGGTCATGTGGATCGGCATCGTCGAGCTGCTGCGCGCCTCGCAGACCATCGTTACCCGTATTCAGGAGCCGCTGCTGGTGCTGTGCATCGCCGGCCTCATCTACTACGTCATGAGCCTGGTGGTGGCCCAGCTGGGCGCCCGGCTGGAGAAAAGGTGGCAGGAAAATGATTGAGATCGACAACGTCTACAAATCCTTCGGCGACCTCGAAGTCATCAAGGGTGTCAGCCTGACGGTGAACAAGGGCGAGGTGGTGTCGATCATCGGCGGCTCCGGCTCCGGCAAGAGCACCCTGCTGATGTGCATCAACGGCCTGGAGCCGATCCAGAAGGGCAGCATCCGCGTCGACGGCACCGAAGTGCACGCGCCGGCCACCGACCTCAACAAGCTGCGGCAGAAGATCGGCATCGTGTTCCAGCAGTGGAACGCCTTCCCCCACCTGACCGTGCTGGAGAACGTCATGCTGGCGCCGCGCAAGGTGCTCGGCCTGAGCAAGCAGGAAGCCGAGGCCATGGCCGTCAAGCAGCTCACCCACGTGGGCCTGGCGGACAAGCTCAAGGTGTTCCCCAGCAAGCTTTCCGGCGGCCAGCAGCAGCGCATGGCGATCGCCCGCGCGCTGGCCATGAGCCCGGACTACATGCTGTTCGACGAGGCCACCAGCGCCCTCGACCCGCAGCTGGTGGGCGAGGTGCTGGACACCATGCGCCTGCTCGCCGAGGAAGGCATGACCATGATCCTGGTCACCCACGAGATCCGCTTCGCCCGCGACGTGTCCGACCGCGTGGCGTTCTTCCGCAACGGCCTGGTGCACGAGATCGGCGCGCCCGAGCAGGTCATCGGCAACCCGCAGAAGCCGGAAACCGCGGACTTCCTCAAGTCGGTGCTTTAACGACTCCCTCTCCCTCTGGGAGAGGGCCAGGGTGAGGGAACTACAGGCCCCTCGCAATACAGGAGCAACGCATGCGTTCGAGCAAGGTCATCCATGTGGTCAGCTGCCACGCCGAGGGCGAGGTCGGTGACGTCATCGTCGGCGGCGTCGCGCCGCCGCCGGGCGCCTCCCTGTGGGAACAGTCGCGCTGGATCGCCCGCGACCAGGAGCTGCGCAACTTCGTGCTGAACGAGCCGCGCGGCGGCGTGTTCCGCCACGTCAACCTGCTGGTGCCGGCCAAGGACCCGAGGGCGCAGATGGCCTGGATCATCATGGAGCCGGCCGACACGCCGCCCATGTCCGGCTCCAACTCGCTGTGCGTGTCCACCGTGCTGCTCGACAGCGGCATCCTGCCGATGACCGAGCCGGAGACGCGCCTGGTGCTGGAAGCGCCGGGCGGCCTGATCGAGGCCGTGGCCCAGTGCCGCGACGGCAAGGTGCAGCGAGTCGAGGTGAAGAACGTGCCGTCCTTCGCCGACAGGCTGGACGCCATGATCGAGGTCGAGGGCCTCGGCACGCTGAAGGTCGACACCGCCTACGGCGGCGACAGCTTCGTCATCGCCGATGCGCGTACCCTGGGCTTCGCCCTGACCGCCGACGAGGCCGCCGACCTGGTCGCCGTGGGCCTGAAGATCACCCGCGCGGCCAACGAGCAGCTGGGTTTCGTCCATCCGCTGAACAAGGATTGGGACCACATCTCCTTCTGCCAGATCGCCGCGCCGGTGGAGCGCATCGATGGCGTGCTGACCGCCGCCAACGCGGTGGTGATCCGCCCCGGCAAGATCGACCGTTCGCCCTGCGGCACCGGCTGCTCGGCGCGCATGGCGGTGCTGCACGCCAAGGGCCAGATGCAGGATGGCGAACGCTTCGTCGGCCGCTCGATCATCGGCTCCGAGTTCCACTGCCGCATCGCCGGCGTCACCGAAGTCGCCGGGCGCCCGGCCATCCACCCCTGCCTGTCCGGCCGGGCCTGGATCACCGGCACCCACCAGCACCTGCTCGACCCCGACGACCCCTGGCCGCAGGGCTACCGCCTCTCGGACACCTGGCCGGTCGAGCCGCAACCATGACCCTGTTTCTTAAAGATCTGATAACCGCCGCCGCGCCGGCGCACTGAACCGGGCCCAGGCCCACGCCATGGAAACAAGGGCGGATACCGCCTCCTTGCTTCCGTATACGAAATACTCTGACTCTGCCCAGGAGGCGACAGCATGAACAGCACCATCTTCACCGGTACCATCCCCGCCCTGATGACCCCCTGCACCGCCGAGCGCAAGCCGGACTTCGACGCCCTGGTGCGCAAGGGCAAGCAGCTGATCGAGGCCGGCATGAGCGCCGTGGTCTACTGCGGCTCCATGGGCGACTGGCCGTTGCTCACCGAGGCCGAACGCCAGGAAGGGGTGGCGCGCCTGGTCGCCGCCGGCATCCCGACCATCGTCGGCACCGGTGCGGTGAACAGCCGCGAGGCGGTATCCCACGCTGCCCACGCCGCCAAGGTCGGCGCCCACGGCCTGATGGTCATTCCGCGCGTGCTGTCGCGCGGTGCTTCGCCGGCCGCCCAGGAAGCCCACTTCGGCGCCATTCTGGAAGCGGCGCCGCAGCTGCCGGCGGTGATCTACAACAGCCCCTACTACGGCTTCGCCACCCGCGCCGAGCTGTTCTTCAAGCTGCGCCGCCAGTACCCCAACCTGATCGGCTTCAAGGAGTTCGGCGGCGCCGCCGACATGCGCTACGCCGCCGAACACATCACCTCGCAGGATGACCAGGTGATCCTCATGGCCGGCGTCGACACCCAGGTGATGCATGGTTTCGTCAACTGCGGTGCGACCGGCGCCATCACCGGCATCGGCAACGTCCTGCCGCGCGAGGTGCTGCAGCTGGTCGAGCTGAGCAAGCAGGCCGCCAAGGGCGACGCCGTCGCCCGCCGCCGCGCCCTGGAGCTGTCCGAGGCGCTCAACGTGCTGTCGTCCTTCGACGAGGGCTGCGACCTGGTCCTCTACTACAAGTACCTGATGGTGCTGGGCGGCGACCCAGAGTACAGCCTGCACTTCAACCCCAGCGACGCGCTCAGCGCCGCCCAGCGCAACTACGCCGAGACCCAGTACAAGCTGTTCCGCCAGTGGTACGCCAACTGGTCGGCCGCCTGATCGCCGTGCTGCGGCCGGGTGCTTCCGGGCATCCGGCCGATCTGCCATGGCAACGCTGATCTCACAGGCACCCGACAGGAGCTAACCATGCCCGCCATCACCGGCCACAACTTCATCGCCGGCGCCCGCAGCGCCGCCGGCAAGACCATCCTGCACAGCCTCGACGCCAGCACCGGCGAGACGCTGCCCTACGCCTTCCACCAGGCCACCGAGGCCGAGGTGGACGCCGCCGCCCGCGCCGCCGAGGCGGCCTACCCGGCCTACCGTGCCCTCAGCCCGGAACGCCGCGCCCAGTTCCTCGACGCCATCGCCGAGCAGATCGACGCCCTCGGCGACGACTTCGTCCAGCTGGTGTGCCGCGAGACCGCCCTGCCGGCCGCGCGCATCCAGGGCGAACGCGGTCGCACCAGCGGGCAGATGCGTCTGTTCGCCAGGGTGCTGCGCCGCGGCGACTTCCTCGGCGCACGCATCGACCGCGCCCTGCCCGAGCGCCAGCCACTGCCGCGCCCGGACCTGCGCCAGTACCGCACCGGCGTCGGCCCGGTGGCGGTGTTCGGCGCCAGCAACTTCCCGCTGGCCTTCTCCACCGCCGGCGGCGACACCGCCGCGGCGCTGGCCGCCGGCTGCCCGGTGGTGTTCAAGGCGCACAGCGGCCACATGGCCACCGCAGAATTGATGGCGCAGGCGATCCTCCGCGCCGCCGAGGCCACCGGCATGCCGGCCGGCGTGTTCAACATGGTCTACGGCGGCGGAGTCGGCGAGTGGCTGGTCAAGCACCCGGCGATCCAGGCGGTCGGTTTCACCGGCTCGCTGAAGGGCGGTCGCGCCCTGTGCGACATGGCTGCCGCGCGCCCGCATCCCATCCCGGTGTTCGCCGAGATGAGCTCGATCAACCCGGTGCTGATGCTGCCGGCCGCCCTGGCCGCGCGCGGCGAGAAGATCGCCCGTGAACTGGCCGACTCGGTGGTGCAGGGCTGCGGCCAGTTCTGCACCAACCCGGGCCTGGTCATCGGCATCGCCTCGCCGGCCTTCAGCCTGTTCGTCGCCAACCTGATCGCCGAGATCGGCCAGCGCCCGCCACAGGCCATGCTCAACGCCGGCACCCTGGGCAGCTACGAACGCGGCCTGGCCGCGCTGCACGCCCATCCGGGGCTGCAGCACCTGGCCGGCCAGCCGCAGGAAGGTCGCCAGGCCCGCCCGCAACTGTTCCAGGCCGATGTCGCACTGCTGCTCAACGGCGACGAGCTGCTGCAGGAAGAGGTGTTCGGCCCGGTCACCGTGGTGGTGGAAGTGGCCGACAAAGCCGAGCTGATTCGCGCGTTGCAGCGCCTGCGCGGCCAGCTGACCGCCACCCTGACCGCCGAGCCGGCGGATCTGGAAGCCCACGGCGACCTGCTGCCGCTGCTGGAGCAGAAGGTCGGCCGGGTGCTGTTCAACGGTTATCCGACCGGCGTGGAAGTGTGCGACGCGATGGTCCATGGCGGCCCCTACCCGGCCACTTCGGATGCGCGCGGCACCTCGGTCGGCAGCCTGGCCATCGACCGTTTCCTGCGCCCGGTGTGCTACCAGAACTGCCCAGACGCCCTGCTGCCGGACGCCCTGAAAAACGCCAACCCGCTGGGCCTGGCCCGGCTGGTCGACGGCATTACCACGCGGGAATCGCTGGCCTGAAACACCTTGTGTCGGCTCAGCCACCAGCGCTTCTCTCCCTCAGCCCCGGTTCGCCGGGGCTTTTTTTGCCTATGGGAAAGTCCCCTCTCCCTCCGGGAGAGGGCCGGGGTGAGGGGACGCGGAGCTGCCAGCCCTGTGGCCCGGATGGCATCCGGGAGCGGAGTCGCCTGCCTCCCGGACTTCATCCGGGCTACTGTCCGTTACGCCAATAGCGCGCGCAGATCGCGGTACAGACCATCGTCGAGCTCCACGCCCTCGACCAGGCTCCTGGCACGTGCCTCGTAACGGCGCTGCGACGGCAGCCGCGCGCCCTGGCTCTGGATCGCTTCGAACAGCGCCTCGGCGCGGGCCAGGTGCTGGTCGGCCTGCGCGCCGAGGAAGCGCTGCGGGTCGAGGGCGATGATCAGCTCGCCGTGGTATGGCAGCGCGTTGGCGCCACCGTCGAAGGCGCCGGATTCGAGGCTGGTGAGATCGCCGATCAGCGGCCCGGCGATCAGCTCGATCATCGTCGACAGGGCCGAGCCCTTGTGCCCGCCGAAGGTCAGCATGGCGCCGTGGTCGAGTACTTCGGCGGCCTCGCTGCTCGGCTGGCCGTGGCGGTCGACGCCCCAGCCCGGCGGCAGCGGCGCACCGGAACGTCGGTGCAGCTCGATCTCGCCACGGGCGATGGCACTGGTGGCGAAGTCGAAAACGAAGGGATGACCACCGGCGCGCGGCCAGCCGAAGGCGACGGGGTTGGTGCCGAACAGCGGGCGGCTGCCACCGGCCGGCGCCACGTAGGCCTGAGTCGGGTTGCAGGCCAGCGCCACCAGGCCCAGCTCGGTCAGCGCCTCCATCTCGACCCACAGCGCGGAGAAGTGCACGCAGCGGTTGATCGCCATGGCGGCGATGCCGTTGTGCCGGGCCTTGTCCGCCAGCAGCGGCAGACCGGCGGCGAAGGCCAACTGGGAGAAGCCGCCATGGGCATCGACCCGCACCAGCGACGGCGCCTGGTCGATCACCTCGGGCTCGGCATCGGCCACCGCCTTGCCAGCCTTGAGCGTGTGCACGATGCCGAGCAGGCGCCACAGACCGTGCGACTTGCAGCCGTCGCGCTCGCCGGCGGTCACGGTGGCGGCGATGGCCTGGGCGAAGGCCTCGCTGAAACCAGCATGACGCAGGATGGCGGCGGCCAGCTCATGGGCCTCGGTAAGGGTCAGTCGGGTCATAACGGGCTCCTGGCAGTCTGCCCGTTACAGTGGCCCGTCGCGGCCGCCAAGGCTTGATCGCTTTGCACGCGCGGCATGCCGAATTCGGCATACCGCTGGCAGGGCTCAGGCCGCCTGGCGACGGGGCGTGGCGCGTTCGAGCAGGAAGCCGGTGGGGAGCAGATCGGGATAGTCGTGGAGCTCGCGCTGCAGGCGGCGCTGCTCGGCGTATTCCTCGATGGCGCGGCGGAAGGCCATGCGACGCTGGTCTTCCAGCTTGCGGCGGGTCTTGCTGTCGTGAACGGGTTCGGCGTGATGCAGGCTCATCGCGGGGCTCCTAGTCCGATAACGGGAGCCCAGCATGCGCGCGGGGGCGTGACGCTTTGGCGGCGCGTCGATGAATCTTGCGTGACGCTAGTCCTCGGCGCTGCGCACCGACTTGGGCGACAGGCGCAGACTGCGCAGGCTGCGTTTGACGCTCTTGAGGTGGTTGACCAGGTCCGGGCCGCGGGCCATGGCCACGCCCATGGCCAGCACGTCGATCACCACCAGGTGGGCGATGCGCGAGGTCAGCGGCGTGTAGATCTCGGTATCTTCCTGCACATCGATGGCCAGGTTGACGGTGGCCAGGTCGGCCAGCGGGGTCTGGCTCGGGCACAAGGTGATCAGGGTGGCGCCGGACTCGCGCACCAGGTTGGCGGTGATCAGCAGGTCCTTGGAACGGCCGGACTGGGAGATGCAGATGGCCACATCGGTGGGCTTGAGCGTCACCGCGCTCATCGCCTGCATGTGCGGGTCCGAATAGGCAGCGGCGGTCAGCAGCAGGCGGAAGAACTTGTGCTGGGCGTCGGCGGCCACCGCGCCGGAGGCGCCGAAGCCGTAGAACTCGATGCGCTGGGCATGGGCGATGGCATTGATGGCGCGCTGCAGGGCCTGCGGATCGAGGCGCTCGCGCACCTCCATCAGGGTGTGCAGGGTGGTGTCGAAGATCTTCAGGCTGAAGTCCGCCACCGAGTCGTCCTCGTGGATGGCGAACTGGCCGAAGCTGGCACCGGCCGCCAGGCTCTGCGCCAGCTTCAGCTTGAGATCCTGGAAACCGCTGCAGCCGATGGCCCGGCAGAAGCGCACGATGGTCGGCTCGCTGATGCCGACTTCCTGGGCCAGGTCGGCCATGGAGCTGTGCATCACTGCGGACGGGTCCTGCAGGACGTGATCGGCGACCTTCAGTTCGGACTTGCGGAGCAGGTGACGGGACTGGGCGATGTGCTGCAGAAGATTCACGGGCAGGGCTCTGTTGTCGTCTCGATGACCAAGGCGCCGGCTCGCGGCGGTTTCGCCCAGCCTGTTATGATCGGCTGTAGCGTGCTTGTAGTTATACTACATGAGCGCCCGAACCGCACAGGCAAACCCGGCCGGAGGCCTACCGTTGAATAGCCCTTGTGACATGCTGGTATTCGGCGGCACCGGTGACCTGGCCCTGCACAAGCTGCTGCCGGCGCTCTACCACCTGCATCGCGACGGCCGCCTGCCAGCCGATATGCGCATCCTCGCGGCGGCACGCAATGTGCTGAACCGTGCCGAGTACCAGGCCCTGGCCGAACGCCGCTGCCGCGCCCAGGTAGCACGCAGCGACTTCGACAACGACACCTGGGCCAGCTTTGCCGCGCGCCTGGACTACCTGGCCATGGACCTGTCGCAGAGCGCCGAATTCGGCCGCCTGGCCCGGTTCCTCGGCACCCATGCCTGCGACCGCGGGCGCATCTACTACCTGGCCACCGCGCCGGACCTGTTCGAAGCCATCGCCGAACACCTGGCCATCGCCGGGCTGGCCGGCAGCGATACGCGCATCGTGCTGGAGAAGCCGATCGGCCGCTCGCTGGAGTCGGCCCGCGAGATCAACGCCGCCATCGGCGCGGTGTTCAGCGAGCCGCAGGTGTTCCGCATCGACCACTACCTGGGCAAGGAGACGGTGCAGAACCTGATGGCACTGCGCTTCGCCAATGCCCTGTTCGAGCCGATCTGGCGTGCCGGGCACATCGACCACGTGCAGATCAGCGTCAACGAGACGCTCGGCGTGGAAAATCGCGGCGCCTACTACGACAAGGCCGGCGCCATGCGCGACATGGTGCAGAACCACCTGCTGCAGCTGCTCTGCCTGGTCGCCATGGAAGCGCCGGTGCGCTTCGACGCCGAGTCGGTGCGCAATGAAAAGGTGAAGATCCTCGAAGCGCTCAAACCCATCGCCGGCCTCGACGTGCACGACAAGACGGTGCGCGGCCAGTACGTCGCCGGGAAGATCGGCGGGCAGGAAGTGCCGGCGTACTACTTCGAGAAACATGTCGACAACGACAGCGATACCGAAACCTTCGTCGCCATTCAGGCCGAGATCGACAACTGGCGTTGGGCCGGCGTGCCCTTCTACCTGCGCACCGGCAAGCGCATGGCGAAAAAGTGCTCGGAGATCGTCATCCAGTTCAAGCCGGTGCCGCACCGCCTGTTCGAAGGCAGCCAGGCCAACCGCCTGGTCATCAGCCTGCAGCCGGAGGAACGCATCACCCTGCAGCTGATGGGCAAGAGCCCAGGCAAGGGCATGCAGCTGACCCCCATCGAGCTGGACCTCAACCTGGCCCAGGTGTTCCCGCAGAAGCGCCGCTGGGATGCCTACGAGCGCCTGCTGCTGGACGTGATCGAAGGCGATTCGACGCTGTTTATGCGCCGCGACGAAGTCGAGGCAGCCTGGGCCTGGATCGACCCCATCCTCAAGGGCTGGCAGGACAACTACCAGGACCCGCGCCCCTACCCCGCCGGCCGCAACGGCCCGGAACAGGCCAACACCCTGCTGGAGCTGGCCGGGCGCGAGTGGGAAGACTAAGCAGGTAAGCGCTTTCGCCCTCATTTGGTGACAACAGTACTGCTGAGCCAGATCAATGCAGTCAGCGCGCGAGCAAGGCAGAGTTCGCGCTTTTCTGCCAAGACTTCGCTCTTATGTTGCCACTTCACGCCCCCGAACTCCTCTCCCCCGCCGGCACCCTCAAGGCCATGCGCCATGCCTTCGCCTATGGCGCCGATGCCGTGTATGCCGGGCAGCCGCGCTACAGCCTGCGGGTGCGCAATAACGAGTTCGATCACGCCAACCTGGCTATCGGCATCGCCGAGGCGCATGCCCAGGGCAAGCGCTTCTACGTGGTGGTCAACATCGCGCCGCACAACGCCAAGCTGAAGACCTTTCTCAAGGACCTGGAGCCGGTGGTGGCGATGGGGCCGGATGCGCTGATCATGTCCGACCCCGGCCTGATCATGCTGGTACGCGAGCATTTCCCGCAGATGCCGGTGCACCTGTCGGTGCAGGCCAATGCGGTGAACTGGGCCAGCGTGGAGTTCTGGCGCCGCCAGGGGCTCTCCCGGGTGATTCTGTCCCGCGAGCTGGCGCTGGAGGAGATCGAGGAGATCCGCCAGCAGGTGCCGGACATGGAACTGGAGGTGTTCGTCCACGGCGCGCTGTGCATGGCCTATTCCGGGCGCTGCCTGCTGTCCGGCTACATCAACAAGCGCGACCCCAACCAGGGTACCTGCACCAACGCCTGCCGCTGGCAGTACCAGGCCCATGAGGGCCGGGAGAATGAGCTGGGCGCTATCGTGCGCGGCTGCCAGCCGACCCTCGGCGAGGGCCCCACGACCGAGCGCCTGTTCCTGCTGGAAGACGAGAGCCGCCCCGGCGAGTTGATGGAGGCCTTCGAGGACGAGCACGGCACCTACATCATGAACTCCAAGGACCTGCGCGCCCTGCAGCACGTCGAGCGGCTGACGCGCATGGGCGTGCATTCGCTGAAGATCGAGGGCCGCACCAAGAGCCACTTCTACGTGGCGCGCACCGCCCAGGTGTATCGCCGCGCCATCGACGACGCCGTCGCCGGCCGCCCGTTCGACCTGCGCCTGATGGACGACCTGGAATCACTGGCCAACCGCGGCTACACCGAGGGCTTCCTGCGCCGCCACGTGCACGACGAATACCAGAACTACGAACGCGGCAATTCGCTGTCCGAACGCCAGCAGTTCGTCGGCGAATTCACCGGCGCGCGCCGTGGCGAGCTGGCCGAAGTGCGGGTGAAGAACCGCTTCGCCGTCGGCGACCAGCTGGAGCTGATGACCCCGCGCGGCAACCTGCAGTTCAGCCTGTCTGCCCTGGAGAAGGCCTGCGGCGAGCGTACCGAGCTGGCGCCGGGCGACGGTCATATCGTCTACCTGCCGCTGCCAGCGGAGGTCGCCCTGGAGCATGCCCTGCTGCTGCGCCAGTTGGCCTAAGCCGGGCACGCCCCTATACTGCGCGCCCTCGCAGGAGAGCGAGGCGCCCTTGGCGCCTCCGCCGAAGGCGCAAA
The DNA here is from genome assembly GCF_048595745.1 of Pseudomonas stagnisoli. Classification (NCBI taxonomy): domain Bacteria; kingdom Pseudomonadati; phylum Pseudomonadota; class Gammaproteobacteria; order Pseudomonadales; family Pseudomonadaceae; genus Pseudomonas; species Pseudomonas stagnisoli. The sequence goes on along the minus strand of NZ_CP184361.1, from coordinate 252,788 downwards.
CTCCCATGATCGCTCAGGCCCAGCACTGCGAGATTCCGATATAGCCGTCTGGAGAGCGGTCGCCCAGAGCGACCCACCGAAGGGGCAAGCGGCCACGCCGCGCAAACTCTCAGGTACAGGGGACAGGGGGAGAGGCACCTGACGCAGGAATTCTGTGTGCTGCTCTACGTCTATCTGATCGCCATCACCGCCGAAGCCATGTCCGGGGCACTTGCCGCCGGCAAACGCAACATGGACCTGTTCGGCGTCGCCCTCATCGCCTTCATCACCGCCCTCGGCGGCGGCACCGTGCGCGACATCCTGCTGGGCAACTTCCCGGTGGGCTGGACCCAGCACCCCGGCTACATCTACCTGACCATCGGCGCCGGCCTGTTCACCATGCTGATCGCGCGCTTCATGCACCACCTGCGCCAGCTGTTCCTGCTGCTCGATGCCATGGGCCTGATCGCCTTTACCGTGATCGGCTGTGACGTCGCCCTGAAACTGGGTTATCCGCTGCCGGTGGTGGTGATGGCCGGTGTGATCACCGGCATCTTCGGCGGCATCCTGCGCGACATCCTGTGCAACCGCCTGCCGCAGGTACTGCGCCACGAGCTGTACGCCAGCGTGTCGCTGCTGGTGGCCCTGCTCTACCTGAGCCTGCGCCACCTGGGCGTCGACGAGGACCTCAACCTGCTCGCCTCGTTCACCGCCGGGCTGGCCCTGCGCCTGGCGGCGATCCGCTGGCACTGGTCGCTGCCGGTGTTCTCCTATGCGCCGGGGCGCTGGAACGGCTGATCAGCACATCTCCGCCTGCGCCCGCAGCAGCTCGGCGAACTGCTCGGCCGGCACTGGTGGGCTGACCAGGTAGCCCTGGATCTCGTCGCAGCGCTGCAGCTTGAGGAAATCCATCTGCGCCTGGGTCTCGACACCCTCGGCCACCACCTTGAGCTCCAGGCCGTGGGCCATGGCGATGATGGCGCGGGTGATCGCCGCATCCTCGCCGCCGGCAGCCAGGTCGCGGACGAAGGTCTGGTCGATCTTCACGTAGTCCACCGGGAAGCGCTTGAGGTAGCTGAGCGAGGAGTAGCCGGTACCGAAGTCGTCGATCGCCAGCTTCACCCCCAGATCGCGCAGCTGCTGGAAGGTGGTGATGACGTTCTCCACGTTGTCCAGCAGGTGGCTCTCGGTCAGTTCCAGCTCCAGCAGGCGTGACGGCAGGTCGCTCTCGTCGAGCACCTGGCGCACCAGGCCGACCAGGTTGCCCTGGCGCAGCTGGTGCACCGACAGGTTGACCGACACCCGCAGGTCGGCCAGCCCCTGGCGCTGCCACTCGCGGGCCTGGCGGCAGGCCTGGCGCAGGACGAACTCGCCGATCGGGCCGATCAGCCCGGTTTCCTCGGCCAGCGGAATGAAGTCGCTGGGCGGCACCAGACCCAGCTCCGGGTGGCGCCAGCGTACCAGCGCTTCGGCGGCATTGAGGCTGTCGTCGAGCAGGCACAGCTTGGGCTGGTAGAACACCTCCAGCTGGTGCTCCTCGATGGCCTTGCGCAGCTGGTTCTCCAGCTGCAAACGCTCCAGGGTGCAGGCCTGCAGGTTGTCGGTATAGAACTGGAAGGTGTTGCCGCCCAGGTGCTTGGCGTGCTGCTTGGCCATGTCCGCCTGGCTGAGCAGGACGGCCAGCTCGCGGGCATTGTCCGGCAGCAGGCTGATACCGATCGAGGCGCTCACCACCAGCTCGTGACCAGCCACATCCATCGGCGTGCGCAGCTTGGCCAGCAGACGGCTGGCCGTGCGCGCCAGGGCCGAGAGGCTGCCGTAGTCGTCGAGGAGGATGGCGAACTCATCGCCGGCCAGACGCGCCACCGTGTGCGCCTCCGGCACGCTCTGGTTGAGGCGCCGGGCCATCTGCCGCAGCAGCTGGTCGGCCACTTCATGGCCGAGGCTGTCGTTGAGCAGCTTGAAGCGGTCCAGATCGATGTGCAGCAGGGCCATCTGCGTTTCGCTGTGCCGGGCCAGCTCGCAGGCCGTGTGCAGGCGTTCGCGGAACAGGCTGCGATTGGCCAGGCCGGTGAGTTCGTCATAGTGCGACAGGTAACGCAGGCGCTCCTCGGTCTGCCGGCGCTGCGACAGGTCGGAGAAGAAGCCGACGATGTGGCTGACCTGGCCACGGCTATCCTGCACCGCGTTGAGCTGCAGCCACTGCGGGTAAAGCTCGCCATTCTTGCGTGTTTCCACCAGCTCGCCGCGCCAGCTGCCATGCAGTTCCAGCTGCTCGCGGATGAGCTGGTACTGGCGAAGCGTCTCGCGGCTGCTGATCAGGGTGGCCACGCTGCGCCCGAGCACTTCGTCCTTGCGATAGCCGGTGACGTCGCTGAAGGCCTGGTTGACCGAAAGGATCAGGTAGTCGGCATCGAGGATGACGATACCCTCGCCACAGGCCTCGAACACCGTGGCGGCGAGGCGCTGCTGCTCGTCCACCAGCTTGCGCGCGGTGATGTCGCGGCGCGTGCCAAGCATGCGCAGCACCTGGCCCTGGGCGTTGCGTTCCACCGCGCGGCCACGGTCCTCGACCCAGCGCCAGCGCCCGTCGGCATGGCGCACACGGTATTCCACGCAGTAGCCGTCGGTACGCCCCTTGAGGTGCTCGACCAGGGCGCGGCGCAGCAGCGGCAGATCATCCGGGTGCAGGCGCGGCTTGAGGTGGCTGAGCACACCCTTCACCTCTTCCTGGCTGATGCCAAAGATGCTCTCCAGGTGGCTGTGATGAACCTCGTCGGTCTCCAGGTTCCAGTCCCACAGGCCCAGCTCGCTGGCCTCCAGCGCCAGGGCCAGGCGCTCCTCGCTCTTGCCCAGGGCATGGCTGGCGTCGTCCAGCTCCAGGGTGCGCTGGGCCACGCGGATCTCCAGCTCGCCGTGGGCCTGGCGCAGCTCGCGCTCGGCACGGCGGCGCTGCTCGACCTCGCGCGCCAGCTCCTGATTGAGGCCCTCGGCGCTCTCGCGAGCGTGCTCCAGGCTCTCGATCAGTGCCTGGTTCTGGAAGCGCCGCAACAGGCTGCGCTGGATCAGGCGGTTGACCTGCCAGGCGACCACGCACAGGCTCAGCAGCAGGATCAGCCCCAGCACGCCCCAGCCCTGCTGGATCGGGTTGTCGCTGAGCAACAGGTAGGCCACGGTGGGCAACAGGCAGGGCAGCGCGAACACCAGGAAGGCCGAACGGCTGATGGCATAGGCCACGCTGGCGGAGAGGATGGCCGCGGCGATCAGGCCATAGACCAGCGCCTGCAACAGGAAGCGCTCGGCCGGGACCAGGAAGATGGCGGCGAAGGCCAGGGTCAGGCCGGACAGCCCGGCGCCAAGCAGAAACACCCGGCGCCAGTGCGGGTTGGCCTGGCGCGACGGCAGCGCCGCCTTGAACGCCGTCATCTGGATCAGCCGCAGCACCGCCAGCAGCACCAGCCATACCAGCCAGCCGGCCAGCAGCAGACTGGGCTGCGGCTGCCAGAGCAGCGCCGCGCAGGTCAGACCGCTGAGGAGCATGAACAGGGTGGGAACCTGGGAACCCTGATAAAGCAAACGCGTTCGCTCCACCGCGATCTCGGTGGCGAACTGCTGATGAAGCGCACGCGACTCCTCCCCCACCGTGCCAGTGGAGGCCCCCCGAAGTGACTGTGTCATAGGCGATATTCTTGTAATGGGATGCCCGACTTTCCCCGAGCATACCCGAGCTAGAGCGGCCGCCCAAGCCTGATGATGGCTTTTTAGCAGCGCATCGCGATGAATGGCGAACATTTGTTCACTCATGCGCCCAGCCCGTCTGCCCGCGCTTTGCCGCGCCCCCGGCAGGCCCGTAGAATGCCGCGATGCATAAAGATCCCGCCCTTCTCGACCCTGAACTGCTCCTCGCCTCCCTCAACGATGCGCAATGCCAAGCCGTGGCCGCCCCGCTGGGCCGCCAGCTGGTGCTGGCCGGTGCCGGCTCGGGCAAGACCCGCGTGCTGGTGCACCGCATCGCCTTCCTGATCCAGTTCCTCGGCGCCTCGCCCTACTCGATCCTGTCGGTGACCTTCACCAACAAGGCGGCGGCCGAGATGCGCCAGCGTATCGAGCAGATGCTCGGCCAGAGTCCGGCCGGCATGTGGGTTGGCACCTTCCACGGCCTGGCCCACCGCATCCTGCGCGCGCACTGGCAGGAAGCCGGGCTCAGCGAGAACTTCCAGATCCTCGACTCCGATGACCAGCAGCGCCTGGTCAAGCGGGTGATCCGCGAGCTGGGCCTGGACGAACAGCGCTGGCCGGCCAAGCAGGCCCAGTGGTTCATCAACGGGCAGAAGGACGAGGGCCTGCGGCCGAAAAATATCCAGCCCGGCGGCGACCTGTTCCTCGCCACCATGCTGAAGATCTACCAGGCCTATGAAGACGCCTGCGCGCGCACCGGGGTGATCGACTTCGCCGAGCTGCTGCTGCGCGCGCTGGATCTGTGGCGCGACAAGCCCGACCTGCTGGCGCACTACCAGAAGCGCTTCCGCCATATCCTGGTCGACGAGTTCCAGGACACCAACGCCGTGCAGTACGCCTGGCTGCGCTTCCTCGCCAAGGGTGGCGAGAGCCTGATGGTGGTCGGCGACGACGACCAGTCGATCTATGGCTGGCGCGGCGCCAAGATCGAGAACATCCAGCAGTTCAGCAGTGACTTCCCTGACACCCAGCTGATACGCCTGGAGCAGAACTACCGCTCCACCGCCGGCATTCTCAAGGCCGCCAACGCGCTGATCGCCAATAACAACGGGCGCCTCGGCAAGGAGCTGTGGACCGACGGCAGCGATGGCGAGCCGATCAGCCTGTACGCCGCCTTCAACGAGCACGACGAGGCGCGCTACGTGGTCGAGTCGATCGAGGCGGCGCTGCGCAAGGACGGCTTGAAGCGCAGCGAGATCGCCATCCTCTACCGCTCCAACGCCCAGTCGCGGGTGCTGGAAGAGGCCCTGCTGCGCGAGAAGATTCCCTACCGCATCTACGGCGGCCAGCGCTTCTTCGAGCGCGCCGAGATCAAGAACGCGGTGGCCTACCTGCGCCTGCTCGACGGCCGCCACAACGACGCCGCGCTGGAGCGGGTGATCAACGTGCCGACCCGTGGCGTCGGCGAGAAGACCGTCGAGGCCATCCGCGAGCACGCCCGCCACAGCGACCTGTCGATGTGGGCGGCGATGCAGCAGCTGATCGCCAACAAGGCCCTGCCCGGCCGCGCCGCCGGGGCGCTGAGCGGTTTCATCGAGCTGATCGAGAACCTCGCCGCCAAGGTGCTGGACATGCCGCTGCACCTGATGACCCAGACCGTCATCGAGCAGAGCGGGCTGATCGCCTGGCACCAGGCCGAGAAAGGCGAGAAGGCCCAGGCGCGGGTGGAAAACCTGGAGGAACTGGTCAGCGCCGCGCGCAACTTCGAGAACGAGGAAGAGGAGATGAGCCCGCTGGCCGCCTTCCTCACCCACGCCTCGCTGGAAGCCGGCGATACCCAGGCCGAGGAACACGAGGACTGCGTGCAGCTGATGACCCTGCACAGCGCCAAGGGCCTGGAGTTCCCCCTGGTGTTCCTGGTCGGCATGGAAGAGGGCCTGTTCCCGCACAAGATGAGCCTGGAAGAGCCCGGCCGCCTCGAGGAAGAGCGCCGCCTGGCCTATGTCGGCGTGACCCGCGCCATGCAGCAGCTGGTGCTGACCTACGCCGAGACCCGCCGCCTGTACGGCAACGAGACCTACAACAAGGTCTCGCGCTTCGTCCGCGAGATTCCGCCGGCGCTGATCCAGGAAGTACGCCTGAGCAACAGCGTCAGCCGCCCCTACGCAGCGCCCAGCCGCAGCATGAGCGGTGGCTCGATGTTCGCCGGCAGCCAGGTGCCGGAAACCCCCTTCAGCCTCGGCCAGCCGGTGCGCCATGCGCTGTTCGGAGAAGGCGTGATCCTCAACTTCGAGGGCAGCGGCGCCCAGGCGCGGGTGCAGGTCAACTTCGCCAGCGAAGGCAGCAAGTGGCTGATGCTGGCCTACGCCAAGCTGGAAGCGCTCTAGCCCGCCCGTCAGCCCGGCGCCCCCGGCCGGGCTGGCTGACCATACTGTCGAGCGGAGGTAATCCGCATGCCCCGCTCGACGCCATCCGCCGACACGATTCTCGATACCGCCCTCGACCTGGCCGAAAGCTGCGGCTGGGAACGTCTTTATCTGCATGACGTGGCAACGGCGCTGAAGTGCGACCTGGCGGCCATCGCCCGGCATTACCGACAGAAGGACGATCTGGTCGAGGCCTGGCTGGATCGCGCCGACGCGGCGCTGTTCGAGCGGGCCAAGGGCGCCGACCTGGCCGTGCTGGCGCCCGACAAGCGCCTGGAGGAACTGCTGATGGCCTGGTTCGGCGGCATCGCCGCGCACCGCGCACTGACCGGGCAGATGCTGCTCTACAAGCTGGAGCCCGGCCATGTGCACCTGCAGGTCGGCGCCTTGCTACGGGTCAGCCGCACCGTGCAGTGGTGGCGCGAGGCGGCACAGCGGCACAACCTGCACCTGGCGCGGGTGGCCGAGGAGAGCCTGCTCAGCGCCGCGTTCCTGCGGACTTTCGTGCACTGGCTGCGCCATTCCGAGGTCGCCGACGCCGACGTGCGTGCCCTGTTGCGCCGCCAGCTGCGGGCCACTCCACTGGCCTGGCTGCTGCGCGCATAAATCCGGAAACATTCTGCGGCTGGCCAGGTTCACCGCACTGCGGCAGCATCACGCGTGAACCACAACCTCAGCGGGATTACCCCACATGCAGCGCTTCCTCAGCATCGCCCTGGCCCTGTGCCTGGGCCTGACCCTCAGCCTCGACGCCAGCGCCGGCAAGCGCATGGGCGGCGGTAAATCCTTCGGCTCCGCGCCGACCCACCAGACTCGCCAGGCCGATGCGCCCACCAGCGTCGCCCAGCCGGCGGCGGCCGGTACTGCCGCCACCGCGGCTGCCGGTCGCGCGGCCCCTGCGGCCAGCGGCGCCTCGCGCTGGCTCGGCCCGCTGGCCGGCATCGCCGCCGGTGGCCTGCTCGCCGCGATGTTCATGGGCGATGGCTTCGAGGGCATCCAGTTCCTCGACATCCTCCTGCTGGGCCTGATCGCCTTCGTCATCTTCAAACTGTTCGCCATGCGTCGCCAGGCGCAGGCCCAGCCGGCCATGGCCGGCGGCATGCAGCGGCAGATGCCGCAGCAGGCACCGATCTTCGGTGGCGCCAGTACGAGCGCGGCAACGACCATCAATGCGCCGGCCTGGTTCGACGAGCAGCGCTTCATCGAAGCCGGTCGTACCCACTTCCTGGCCCTGCAGCAGCACTGGGACGCGGCCGAGATGGACAAGATCGCCGAGTTCGTCACCCCGCAGATGCTCAGCTTCCTCAAGGAAGAGCGCGCCAGCCTGGGCGACGCCTACCAGTCGACCTATATCGATGATCTCAGCGTACAGCTGGACGGCATCGACGAGCTGGCCGACAAGACGGTCGCCACCCTGACCTTCCGTGGCGTGGCCAAGACCTCGCGCTTCGACCAGGGCGAGTCCTTCAGCGAAAGCTGGCGCATGGAGCGGGTCAACGGCGAAAACCAGCCCTGGCTGGTCGCTGGTATCCGCCAGAACGGCTGATCCCTCGAGCTTCACGAAAGACCCGGGCCTGGCCCGGGTTTTTTCTGCCTGGCAGATGCCAGGCCAAAGCGTGAACCCTCTCGCAGCCCATCGTTTCGCCACACAAGCGTCATCGTCCCGTCGCTTTCCCTCGCTAGCGTCATGGCTCCGTCGCCACTCCTCCGCAGAAGGGACCCGAACGATGAGCCTTGATGAACAGAACGCCGTGCTGTTTGGCAGCGGCGATGAACTCCCCAGCAACCATTGCGCCAACCCGCACATGAGCGAGCTGATCGACCAGCGCCGCCGGCAGATCCTCGCCGGCGGTGCCGCCCTCGGCGCGCTGGGCTTCCTCGGCGTGCTGCCGCAGGCGGTCGAGGCGGCCGAACAGAGCGCCGCCATGCCGTTGCGCAAGCGCAATCGGCTGCCCTTCGATGCCGTGCCGGTGAGCCGCGCCGACGGCATCACGGTGCCGGCCGGCTACCGCGCCAGCGTCTTCGTGCCCTGGGGCACGCCGATCAGCGGGCGCTTCCCGGCCTTCCTCGAGGACGCCAGCAACAGCGCCCAGGACCAGGCCGAGCAGGTCGGCATGCACCATGACGGCATGCACTTCTTCCCCATCGACGGCCGTCACGGTGGCGGGCGCCGCTCCAACCACGGCCTGCTGGTGTTCAACAACGAGTACATCGACGCGCCGCTGCTGCACCCCAACGGCCCGACCACACTGAACGGCCTGCGCACCTCGGCCGAGGAAGTGCGCAAGGAAATCAACGCCCACGGCGTGACCATCGTCGAGGTCCGCCGCGACCGATTCGGCGACTGGCAGGTGGTGCCCGGCCGCTACAACCGCCGCATCACCGCCGCCACGCCGATGCAGATGGTTGGTCCGGCGCGCGGCCATGCCCTGCTCAAGACCCTGCACAGCCCCAACGGCACCGCCACCCGTGGCACGCAGAACAACTGCGCCAACGGCTACACGCCCTGGGGCACCTACCTGACCTGCGAGGAGAACTGGGCCGGCTACTTCGCCAGCCGCGACGCCGACCTGCCGCGCGAACTGAAGCGCTATGGCCTGCGCAGCACCAGCCGCTTCGGCTGGGATACCCTGCCCGGCGACGAATTCCAGCGCTTCGATGCCACCCGCAAGGCTGCCGATGCCAGCGGTGACTACCGCAACGAACCCAACCACTTCGGCTGGATCGTCGAGATCGATCCCTTCAACCCGGATTCCACCCCGGTCAAACACAGCGCCCTCGGCCGCTTTGCCCACGAGGGCCTGATCTTCGCCCCGGTGCAGGCCGGCCGGCCGCTGGTGTGCTACTCCGGCGACGATTCGCAGAACGAGTACATCTACAAGTACGTCAGCCGTGGTAAATACCTGCCGCTGCTGCGCCAGCCCGGTCGCCTGCTCGACGAGGGCACCCTCTACGTGGCCCGCTTCAACGCCGACGGCACGGGCGACTGGCTGGCCCTGGACCTCAAGGACCAGGCCTTCCAGACCGCCTGCGCCGCCGCCGGGGTGAGCTTTGCCGACCAGGGTGAAGTGCTGATCAATACCCGCCTGGCGGCCGACATCGTCGGTGCCACCAAGATGGACCGCCCCGAGTGGGGCGCGGTCAACCCGGACAACGGCGAGGTCTATTTCACCCTCACCAACAACAGCTCGCGTACCGTCGCCGATGCGGCCAACCCGCGCGCGGCCAACCCCTACGGACACATCATCCGCTGGCGCGAGGACCGTCGCGACCACGCCGGCAAACGCTTCAACTGGGACATCTTCCTGCTCGCCGGCCCGCAGGGCGACAGCCGCGGTCCGAACGGCGCGGCGCTGAACGATGCGAGCATCCTGGCCAGCCCGGACGGCCTGTGGTTCGACCCGGACGGGCGCCTGTGGATCCAGACCGACATGAGCGGCAGCCAGCTGGCCAGCGGCCCCTTCGGCCACAACCAGATGCTGGTGGCCGACCCGCGCAGCGGCGAGGTCAAGCGCTTCCTCACCGGCCCGATCGGCGCCGAAGTCACCGGCATCAGCGCCACGCCGGACTTCCGCACCCTGTTCGTCAACATCCAGCACCCGGGCGAAGGCTCCACCGCCAGCAACCTGCTCAGCAGCTGGCCGGACGGCCCCGGCCGGCGCCCGCGCTCGGCCACCGTGGTGATCACCCGCGAGGATGGCAAGCGCCTGATGTAAGGCCCAAGCCGCTGGATGTCGCTCCCGCCCCTTTCCCATGAGCGGGGCCGGGGAGATGGCAACCGCCACACGCGAACAGATCGCCTCGCGTAGCCCGGATGCAATCCGGGGACCGAGCCGCCGGTTCTCCCGGATTGCATCCGGGCTAGGTTCTGCCTCCTCCCCTCTCCCATCCGTGGGAGAGGGGAGATCCGCCACGAGCCTCTTCCGCTCAGCGCCCGCACAGGGTAAAACGCGCCTCCGATCGGCTACCCTCTAGCCGAAACCGCTTGCAGGAGACGTCCCGTGGAAGAAGTCATCGATCAGTTGCGCGAACTCAACGAGCCGGTGCCGGTGCCGCTGGAGCTGCCGGACGAGGAAACCCTGGTGGAAATCCAGGAGCAGATCCTTATTCACCTGCCCTTCGAGCTGCGCGAATACCTGCTCAAGGTCAGCGACGTGGTGTACGGCCGCCTGGAGCCGGTCACCGCCAGCGACCCGCACTCGCACACCTACCTGCCGGAAGTCGCCTCAGTGGCCTGGGACCGTGGCCTGCCGCGCGACCTGGTGCCGCTGTGCCAGGACGGTCGCGACTACTACGCGGTGGACGTGGAAGGCACCGTGTGGCTGTGGGACGGTGAAGAAGGCGAACTCACCGACGAGAGCTGGGACTCGGTCTGGCACTGGTGCCGCGACGTCTGGCTGGAGAGCTGAAGCGCCGCTGGCAGCCTGGCAGGCGCTGGGCTTAACTGGCAGGCACCAACCTTGCGGAGCCCCGACATGGCCAAGATCAGCCGCTGGCTACCCCTTACCGCTCTCGCCGGCCTGGCGATCGGCGGCGGCCTCTGGCTGGGCCTGGCCGGTCCGAGCGAGGAACCCGCAGCGCTGACCGCCACCGCCGATGCGCCGCTGCCAGGGGGCACCGATGCGCAGATCGCCGGCAGCCTGGCCGACGACATCAAGCGCGCCGAGTTGCTGCAGCGGCCCGAGGTGCTGGACTACCAGGCCCGCCTGACGTTTGCCGGTGATTACCAGATCTTTATCAAGAGCGCCGCCGAACTGAGCGAGGAGGAGCGCCGTAAGCGTGCCGCCGCCCTGGCCAAGGAGATCGACCGGCGCGAGGCGGCCGGTGAGCTGGCGCTGAGTGAGGCGCTGCTGATGCAGGTAGGGCTGGTCCAGGCCGAAGGTGGCGACGAGGCCGCGCAGAAGGCCCGTGCCGATGCGCTGCTGGCCCGCTACCAGGCACTCAGCGCCGCGCGCGAGGCGCAGGCGAAGGCTCCCGACGCTCGCTTCAGCCGCTACAAGTCCGAGGAGAAGCGCATCGTCGATGAAGTGATGGCGCTGGACAGCATTCCCGACGGCCTGAGCCGCGACCAGTACCTGCGCCAGCGCCTGCAGGAGGCGCGCGAGCAGGCCTACCAGTAAGGCGCCGGGAACGAGGGCCTGCCGCCCCCGTTCCGCCGCGCCGCCCGCCGCTTACAACAACTGGTCGAGGATGTAGTACAGCAGGTTGAACGGCTTGGCCTTGTCCGCCGCATCACTGCTTTCCGAAGCGGCCAGCACCGCACCGCTGCCGTTCAGCAGGTTGTTGACGAAGTTGTCCAGCTCCAGGTTCTGCTCCTGGATATCCGAGTTGGCGAACTCGATGATGCTGGTGCAGTGGCTCTCGTTCACCGCCCGGTACTGCGGGAAGTAACCACCGAAGTTGCTTAGGTTGGCCAGCTGGCCGCGCAGGCGCTCGCTGTCCACTGCCCACTTGGCGTGGATCAGCGCCTCCTTGGTGGCCGCATCCGGCGCATTGATGATGTCCGGGTGGAAGCGCTCGTAGGAGTAGGACGAGTAGTTGAGGTCCTGCCAGAAGTGGGTGTGGCCCAGACGATCCCCCGGCAGGTTGCTCGACAGTGCCGCATACAGGGTGCCCAGGTCGTTGCCATTAAGCCCCGGCAGACGGCTCTGCAGGTAGGGCACCGGCCCGGCGTCGAGCCCCCAGGTGCTGCGGATATGGTTCTGCAGCGGCAGCGACGGGTACTGGCCGATGTCGCTGCCGGGTGGCGCGCTGAACACCGGGCCGGAGTCGTTGAGCAGAAAGCCGCGGCTCGGCGCCATGTCCTGGCGGATACCCACGTAGTTGGTGAGGCTGCCGGCGCCGCCGGCGCTGCAACCGGTGGTGAGCAGTTGGGCCGGGCGCTGCAGGTTGTTCTTCAGCCAGGCGACCACCGCGCGGGTGTTGCGCAGGCCGTTGTGGTGCCACACCAGCGGCGGCTTCTGGTTCTGTGGGTCTTCGTAGATGGCCACCTTGTCGCCGGAGTAGATGTCGCCGGTGCAGTAGGGCACGTAGACCATGTTCCAGTTCTGCGTCTTGGTCCGCGTCCAGGGATGCAGGCGCACCACCAGCGGGCTGACCAGGCTGGCGCCGGGGTTGAGCAGGCTCATATAGTCGTCGGGAATGCCATCGGGGTTGCGCGCCCCGCGGATGCCGGTCTGCCCGGTGCAGCTGGCGTAGTCCCAGCAGGCGCCCCCGCCCTCCAGGTAGATGATGGTGTTGCTGGTGTTCGGCACGCGGTTGACGAAGAACTTGTAGGGCGAGCCGTTGCCGCATACCGCGCCGGTCTGCGGCGCCAGCTGCACGGTTTGCCAGCCGTAGTAGTTGCCGGGCTTGAAGCCGGCGTTGAAACCGCCCGGGTTGTTCAGCAGCGGATAGGGGCCGAGGCCCTGTTCGGCGGTGACCTTGTTGTCCGCCCGCGGTGGCGACACCAGGTTGACCAGGGTTTTCCAGGCACTGTAATCGCCCAGTTCGGCGTGCGCGGGAGTTGTGATCAGCAGGGCCGCGGCGGAGACGCAGCTGGCCAGCAAGGCAGACTTCATCGGCATGTCCTCGTCTTGTTGTTCTTGTCGGGGCATGGGGCCACAGCCGGAGACATCCATACCCGGTAGCGATCCCGTCATGGAATCAGGGCACAAGAGGCACGCTAGTACAGGACGCCGGGAAGACCAGACGAGGCCTTATATTGATTCGAGATAGTGCGCCAAAAGAAGCTAACTAACGCGATAGCGCCACCATCGGCGCCCATCCACTCAGGGCAGGTAGATACGGAACTCGCCGCCGCCCAGCGGCCCGCCGTTGCGCAGCTCGATACGCCCGGCGCGCGCCTGGCGCTGATGCAGCTCGGCGATGCGCGCGGCGAAGTACAACCCCAGGCCGGTGCTGCCGCTGCTCTGGTTGAGGCCCAGCACGTAGTCGCCCTGGTGCTCCAGCATGGCCGTCGGGTAGCCGGCGCCGTCGTCATTGATGCTCAGCAGCAGTTCGCCATCCTCTTCGCGGGCGGCGATCAGCAGCTGGCTGCGCGCGTAGCGGATGGAGTTGGCGATGACGTTGGCCACCACCGAGCCGAGCAGCTCCTGGTCGAAGAAGCCCATCAGGTCGAACTCCGCCACCTCGCAGCGCGCCACGATGGCGCGACTGCGCAGCACTTCGTCATGGCGTGCCAGCTGCGCCTGGAGAAAATCCTCCACCTCGTGGTAACCGGGGCGCATCGGCAGCTGGTTGACGCCCAGCTTGTACAGGCCGAGCAGCTGCACCAGCATGCCGTTGAGGCGGGCGAACTCGTATTCGATCACCCCGCGCTGGGTGCCGCCCTGCAGCTCCGGCGGCAATTGGGCAAGCCATTGCGCGTGGGCCTGACCGAGCATGGCCAGCGAGTTCTTCATGTCGTGCACGGTGGAGGCGATCACCGTGGAGAAGTCCAGCCCGCTCATGCGCCGAAGGCCCGCAGGCGCAGTTGCTGATAGCGCTCGTAGCGCGCATCGCCGGGCGGGATCATGATCACCGCGTCCAGGCACTGCCGGCATTCCTCGCGCAGCGCCTCGTCGCTCTCGCCCTGGCGCAGCAGCGACTGGGCGGTGTTGAGGGCAATGCTGATGTTCTTCGGCTGCAGCGCCAGCGCGCGGCGGAACAGCTCCAGGGCATCGGCGTGGCGCCCCAACTGGTAGGCGCGCACCCCCTGACGGTTGAGCTCGACCGCCTCCTTGGCGCCACCGAGGATGGCCGGGTCGCTGGTCAGCTTCGCCACGCCCCGCAGCACCTCGGGATCATCGCCGTAGATTGCCACGCAGCTCTTCAGCAGCGCCTCGCCGGCACCGGCCTGGCCCAGCTGCTTGAGCTGACCGGCCACCGCCAGCGCGGCGTCGGCGGAAAAGAACTCGCCCAGCTGCTCCACGCCGGCCGCGACCTCGGCGGCCAGCTGCGTGGCACGCGCCACATCGCCGCACTGGCGCAGGCTGCTGGCCTGCATCAGGCGCGAGCGCAGGCGTAGCGCCTTGTCCTCGGCGAACTGGCTGTCCAGCTCGGCCAGGGCCTGGTTGATCTCGGTCTGGGCACGCTTGTCCAGAGCCTCCTCGCCCGCCCCGGAAATCAGCGCCTGGCTCAATCCCAGGTAGTTCTCCGGGCTCTTGAAGCGCGAGTTCTTGCCCTGCTCGACCGCGCTGCGGAAGGCCTTGGAGGCGCTGGCGAAATCCTCGTTGCGCATGGCCAGCTTGCCCAGCTGAGCCTGCCGACGAATGGCCAGGGGCGACAGGCGCACCGCGTCTTCCAGCACCTGCTGGGCGCGCTGGTGCTCGCCCTGGGCGTCCAGCACGGCGGCCAGGCCGTCGTACAGCCCGGGCTGCATGGGGAAGGCCTGCAGCGCCTTCTCGTACAGCTGGCGGGCATGCAGATGCTCGCCGCGGGCCAGCAACTGGGCGCCCAGGGCCTGGTAGGCCCAGGGGATGGCCCGCTCGGCCAGCACCGCATTGAGCAGACGCTCCAGCTCCTCGCCGCGCCCCAGGCTGCGCAGGGCGCCGGCCTTGTAGCGCTGGCACAGCGGCAGCAGGCGCTTGTCCTGCTGGGCCAGGCTGTCGCAGACGTTCAGCACCGCGCTGGGGTCCTGCTTGTCCAGCGCCTGCAACACCGGCTTGAGCAGCGCCTTGCGCTCCATCAGCTTGTCCAGGCGCTGGGCCAGGCTGGCGCGGTTGAAGGGTTTGGTCAGGTAGGCGTCCGGCTCGTGCTCCAGGGCGCTGAGGACCATGGCCTGGCTGCTCTCGGCGGTCACCATGACGAAGATGCACTGGTGGCTGATCAGCCGCGCGGCGATCAGCTCCTCGAGCACCTGCTGGCCGTTCTTGCCGGCGCCCAGGTTGTAGTCATGGAGGATGATGTCGTAGCGCTTCTGCCGGCACATGGCGATGGCTTCCTCGCCACGGTTGGCGGTATCCACGTCGCGCGCGCCCATCTCGCGCAGCATGGCCTTGACCGAGCTGAGGAAGTCATTGAAGTCGTCGACCACCAGAAAGCGCTTGTCGCTGTAATCCTGCATCGGGCAATCCTTGGGCGCGGGGATGGACTCGCCTCCAGTGTAAGACAGGAAGCGCACCGGCGAAGGCCCGCCGACTACCGCGCCGACACCGGCCGCTGCTCCAGCTCCAACAGGTTGAGGAGGAAGCGCGCGAAGTAGATCAGGTCCTGTTCCATGGCCTGGCGCGCGGCCTTGGCGTCACCGGCCTCGATGGCGGCGAAGGCCTCCTCGTGGAAGTCGTTGAGCCGCAGCGACAGGTCGGCACCGGTGAACAGACGGTTGAAGAAGGGGCCGATCTGCAGCCACAGCGATTCGATCGAGCGCAGCAAAACCGGGTTGCCGCAGGCGCCGTAGAGCAGCAGGTGGAAACGGCTGTTGGCCTCCAGGTAGTCCTGCGCCAGGCGCTGCTCGATGGCCTGGTCCATGCGCTGCACACAGTCACGCAGCTCGGCCAGGTCGGCGGCGGTGAGGTTGGGCGTGGCCAGTTCCACGGCCAGGCCTTCGAGGCCCAGGCGTACCTGGAAGATGTGCTGGTAGCGCTCGCGGGTCATTGCCGGCACGCGCACCGAGCGCTGCGGCTCGCCCTCCAGGGCGCCCTCGGCCACCAGGCGCTGCAGCGCGGCGCGCACCGGCATCGGGCTGGTGCCCCAGGCGGCGGCCAGGTCGCGGATCTTCAGGCGCTCACCGGGTTGGAAACGCCCTTCAAGCAGGCCTTCGCGAATGCGCTGGTAGAGTTGTTCCTGCAGATTGTCGGCCATGGTTCAGAGGCTCCGTGGCGGCGCGGGCAGCTGGGACAGGGTGAGCAGGCAATTGCGCATGGTGGTCTCCGGAGTTCGAAATAGAGGGCTCGGCGATTCTGCTAGAGGCCGGCGAGCCGGGGAAGAGTGACGTACGGGCAGTTCAGGGCGCCTTGTTTTCGATCAGGCAGTTGCCGCCGTCCACCACCAGCACCTCGCCGGTGATGTAGCTGGCCTCGGGCGACGCCAGGAAGGCCACGGCCGCCGCCACTTCCTCGGGGCGCCCGGCACGCCCGACCGGCGTGTACTCGGCGGCATGCCGCTCCTCGTCGGTGGAGGAGCCGGTGCCGATCCAGCCCGGCGCCACGCTGTTGACCGTGATGCCCTGCTTGGCCACCTCCAGCGCCAGCCCCATCGACAGGCCGAGCATGCCGGCCTTGGCCGCACTGTAGGCCGATTCGCCGACATTGCTGCCGCGGGTGCCGGTGGTCGAACTGATGTTGACGATGCGCCCGTAGCCACGCGCCTGCATGCCCGGCAGCACGGCACGGGTGAGCAGGAACGCGGTGGTCAGGTTGCGCGTGAGCGACAGCTGCCAGGTGGCCAGGTCCATCTGCGCCAGCTCGGCGAAAGGCTCAGGGCTACCCTGCATGGCCATGCCGGCATTGTTCACCAGGATGTCCACCCGGCCCCACTGCGTCTCGGCCCAGGCGGCCAGTTCGGCGACCTGCTGCTCGTCGGTGAGGTCGGCGATCCAGGCACGTGCTTCAATACCTTCCTGGCGCAGCTCGGCGGCGCGCTGTTCGATACGCGCGCTGCTGGCGGTCACCAGCACCCGCACTCCCGCCAGCCCCAGACGCCGCGCGATGGCCATGCCGATGCCCTGTTCGCTGCCGGCGCCGCTGACCAGTGCCACTTGCCCTTTCATGTTCATGGATAAGCCTTTTGTGATCACAAATTTAAGTCGATATTAGATAAAATCGCTCAAAAATGGAGCTATTGCCATTTCTGTGATCACAAAATAGCATGTGCAGAAATTCGAACGAGGTGTTCAACATGACTGCCAGCGGTATCAGCCCCTCCGCCGTGGAAACCTTCGCCGCCCGCGAGCGCGAACTGTTCCTGGCGCGCAACCCGAAATCCGTCGCCCTTGCCGAGCGCGCGCGCAATTCCCTGTACGCCGGCGTGCCGATGCACTGGATGGCCGACTGGTCGACCCCCTGCCCGCTGTTCGTCGAGCGCGCCAAGGGTGCGCGCTTCTATGACGTCGACGGCCACGAATACATCGACTTCTGCCTGGGCGACACCGGCACCATGTTCGGCCACTCGCCGGACCCGGTGGCCAAGGCCATCGCCGAGCAGGCCAACAATGGCCTGACCACCATGCTGCCGGGCGAAGACGCCGTGGTCTGCGGCGAGCTGCTGGCCGAGCGCTTCGGCCTGCCGTTCTGGCAGGTCACCGCCACCGCCACCGACTCCAACCGCTACGTGCTGCGCTGGGCCCGTGCCGTGACCGGCAAGAAAACCCTGCTGGTGTTCGACGGCTGCTACCACGGCACCGTGGACGATGTGATGGTGCGCTACCGCGACGGCGAAACCGTACACCGCTCCGGCCTGGTCGGCCAGGCCTATGACCTGACCCAGTACAGCCGCTCGATTCCGTTCAACGACGTCGAGGCGCTGGAAGCCGCGCTGGCCAAGGGCGACGTCTGCGCCCTGCTGTGCGAGCCGGCCATGACCAACATCGGCATGGTCCTGCCCGACCCGGGCTTCATGCAGAAGTGCCGCGAGCTCACGCGCAAGTACGGCAGCCTGCTGATCATCGACGAGACCCACACCATCTCCACCAATATCGGTGGCTGCACCAAGCTGTGGAACCTCGACCCGGACTTCTTCGTGGTCGGCAAGCCGATCGCCGGCGGCGTGCCCTGCGGCATCTTCGGCTGCAGCGCCGAGATGGCCGAGAAGATGCTCGCCTCGCGCAAGCAGGCCCAAGAAGACAGCCACGGCCACGGCCACAGCGGCATGGGTACCACCCTGTCGGCCAACGCCCTGGCCATGCACTGCATGCGCGCCAACCTGGAACAGGTGATGACGCAGGCGGCCTATGACCACATGCTGCCGCTGGCCAAGCGCCTGGCCGATGGCTTCCGCAGCCTGATCGCCAAGCACGACCTGAAGTGGTCGGTGACCGAGCTGGGCGCGCGCAGCGAATTCCAGTTCTGCCCGGTCTCGCCACGCACCGGCGCCGAGGCCGAAGCCGCCTTCCACGATGAGCTGCAGATGGCCATCCACCTGTACCTGATCAACCGCGGCATCCTGATCACCCCGTTCCACAACATGACCCTGTGCTGCCCGAGCACCACGGCGGAGGATGTGGACAAGCTGATCAGCATGCTGGACCAGGCCATCACCGAGCTGTTGGCCATTCCCGGCGCGCGGCTTTAACTCCCTCTCCCGTTTACGGGAGAGGGCTGGGGAGAGGGCAACAGCCCCTTCCCTCTCCCCCGGCCCCTCTCCCACTAGTGGGAGAGGGGAGCACAGCAAAGGACACCATGATGCAATTTGCCAACCCCCAGGAAGCCCGCGACTTCCTCGCCCAGCACCCCGAGGTGCGCCTGATCGAGCTGATCCTGATCGACGCCAACGGCATCCCGCGCGGCAAGCTGCTGCACCGCGACGAGCTACTGGCGATCTACGAAAACGGCCGCCCGCTGCCCAGCTCCATCCTCTCGCTGACCATCCAGGGCGAGGACGTCGAGGAAAGCGGTCTGGTCTGGGAAGTCGCCGATGCCGACTGCTGGACGTACCCAATCCCCGGCAGCCTGACCCTGCAGACCTGGCGTGCCACCCCCACCGGCCAGGTGCAGGTGAGCATGCACCCGACCCAGGGCGCGCCGGCCGCCGCCGGCGACCCGCGCCATGTGCTGGCGCGCGCCATCGACCGCCTCAAGGCCGACGGCTACCACCCGGTGATGGCGGTGGAGCTGGAGTTCTACCTGCTGGACAAGCACCGCGACGCCAATGGCCGCCCGCAACCGGCCGTGCAGGCCAACGGCGTACGCCCGCAGGCGCCGCAGGTGTATGGCGTGCTGGAACTGGAACAGCAGCAGGCCTTCCTCGACGACCTCTACAGCGCCTGCGAGGCCCAGGGCCTGCCGGTACGCACGGCCATTTCCGAGTACGCCCCCGGCCAGCTGGAGCTGACCCTGGAGCACCGCTTCGACGCCCTGCAGGCGGTCGATGAGGGCATCCGCTACAAGCGCCTGGTCAAGGGCGTGGCCAACAAGCACGGACTGATCGCCTGCTTTATGGCCAAACCGTTCGGCGACCTGGCCGGCAGCGGCCTGCACATGCACGTCAGTCTCGCCGACGAGCGGGGCAACAACCTGATGGCCAGCGAAGACCCGCACGGCACGCCGCTGCTGCGCCATGCCATCGGCGGCATGATGGCCACGCTCAACGACGCGCTGGCGATCTTCTGCCCCAACGCCAACTCCTACCGCCGCTTCCAAGCCAACAGCTACGCACCGCTGGCCAAGAGCTGGGGCGTGAACAACCGCACCGTGTCGTTCCGCGTACCGGGCGGCCCGGCCAAGAGCCGCCACGTCGAGCACCGCATCTGCGGCGCCGATGCCAACCCGTACCTGGCGGCCGCGGCGATCCTCGCCGGCATCCACCATGGCATCAAGCACCAGATCGACCCGGGCGAGGCCATCGTCGGCAACGGCTACGAGCAGGCCCGCGAGACCCTGCCAACAGACTGGCTGACCACGCTGCGCACCCTGGAACAGTCGGCCTGGGCGAAAGAAGCCCTCGGCGAGGACTTCCTGAAGATCTTCCTGGCGATCAAATGGGAAGAGTTCCGTCAGTTCGTCGGTGAAGTCGGCGAGCAGGATTGGCGCTGGTACCTGACCCACGCTTGAAACGGATGGACGTTACAGTACGCCCCCACAATGCACATTCTCTATGCCAGGAACGGCCAAGAGGCTGGCTATCGCACAACGGTTCTGGATAGCATTTATGCAGTCACGCTCCTGCATGAACATCCAGACCGACTTACTGGTCATTGCGGAGTGAGCACAATCTAGGTCGACTAGTAAATCGCACAAGGAAGGCAAGGATGAATCGCACCTATTCCCTCGTCTGGAACTCAAGCAACGGCGCTTGGGGCGTGGCCGACGAACACGCCCGCAAACGCGGCAAGGGATCTGGTGCGGTGCTTACAACCTGCCTACTTCTGGCAGGTCAGGCCTTGGCCGCTGATCTACCAAGCGGCGGCCAAGTGGTGTCCGGCAGTGGCAGCATCAGCCAGCCCAATGCGCAGCAGATGATTATCGACCAGGCCAGCAACAAGCTGGCCATCAACTGGCAGAGTTTCGATATCGGCGCTGGAAACAAGGTGACTTTCAATCAGCCTGGCCAGGACGCAATCGCCCTAAACCGGGTAGTCGGTAGCGACGGCTCCAAGATCATGGGCCAGCTGGATGCCAACGGTAAAGTCTTCCTCGTCAACCCCAACGGGGTGGTGTTCGGCAAAGATGCCAGCGTAAACGTGGGTGGCCTTGTGGCCTCTACTTTGGATCTATCGGTCGAGAACTTTGACAAAGGGCAATACCACTTCAAGGGTGATGGAAGCCCAGCTGGGGTGGTCAACCAAGGGCTTATTAACGCCGATGGCGGCGCAGTAGCTCTGCTCGGTGGCAAGGTCAGCAACGAGGGCGTGATAGTCGCGAATCAAGGGACAGTCGCCCTGGCCGCCGGCAATTCTGTGACTCTGGACTTCGCGGGCGATGGCCTACTCAATGTCCAGGTCGACGAAGCAGCAGTCGATGCCCTGGTGGAGAACCGTCAGTTGATCAAAGCCGACGGTGGCAAGGTGGTACTGACCGCCAACGCCGGCGATGCTCTACTCAAGACCGTGGTCAACAACACAGGCGTCATCGAAGCGCGCACCCTGGGCCAGAAGAACGGGAAAATCCTGCTACTTGGCGATTTCGACGGTGGCGTGGTGAATGTGGCTGGCACCCTTGATGCCAGCGCGCCAACCGGTGGGAATGGTGGCTTCATCGATACCAGCGGCGCACACGTAAAGATCGCCGACGACGTGAAGGTCACCACCCTGGCGCCCAAGGGCAAGACCGGCGAGTGGCTGATCGACCCCTACAACGTGACCATTTCCAACGCCACCAGCTCCGGCATGGGCGGTTTCAACGGCAACGCCAACGACAGCGTGCTCAACGTCACCACCCTCACCAACGCCCTGGCCAGCACTGGGGTGACGGTGACCACCGGCGTCGGCGGCAGCCAGGCCGGCAACATCACCGTGGACGCGCCCATCAACTGGAGCGCCAACACGGTGCTGGCGCTCAACGCCGCCGGCAGCATCATCATCAACAAGGACATCACCGCCACGGGCAACAACGCCGGGCTGTCCATGTCCTACAGCGGCAGCTACAGCCTGAACAAGGGCGCCCGCGTGACACTGTCCGGCAGCAATGCCAGCCTCAGCCTGGCGGGCACCGGCTACACCCTGATCCATGACATTGGCGCATTGCAGAACATCACCAGCACAGGCTTCTACGCCCTGGGCAACGACATCGACGCCAGCGCCACCGCGGGCTGGAACGGCGGCGCCGGCTTCAATCCGCTGGATGGGGCGAGCACCAACTTCGCCGGCCTTGGCCACAGCATCGACAAACTGACCATCAACCGCGGCCTGGAGAGCGACGTCGGACTGTTTCGCACCGTAAGCGGCAACGTCCGTGACCTGACCCTGTCGAACGCCCGCATCACCGGCCAGATGAATGTCGGCGGCATCGCCGCCACCCTCGGCGGCACCCTCAGCAACGTCCACATGACCGGCAGCGTTTCCGGCTCCGGGGCCTTCGTCGGCGGCCTGGCCGGCACGGTGAACAACGGCATCATCCGCTACTCGTCCTCTGCCGCCGACGTGACCGGCCTGACCGTGGTGGGCGGGCTGGCGGGCAGCGTGCAGAGCATTGCCATGGCCGACTCCTATGCCACCGGCTCGGTCACCGCCACGGTCAGCAACACCAGTGCGTTTGCGGGCGGGCTGCTGGGCGAGGTGATCTCCAGCGCGACGCTGACCAACACCTACGCCAGCGGCAAGGTCACCGGCTACACCACCACGGGTGGCCTGATCGGCGGCGGCTTCCTGCCGACCATCACCGTCAACAACAGCTACTGGGACATCAACAGCACCGGCCAGTCCAGCTCCCTGGGTGGCGGTACCGGCCTGACCAGCGCTGTGCGCAATCAGTCGGCCTACACCGGCTTCGACTTCACCAACATGTGGGTGATGTTCGAAGGCGATACCCGGCCGATGCTGCGCAACGAATACTCCACGACCATCTTCACCCCCCACGCCCTGCAACTGATGGGGCTGGACCTGAACGCCAATTACCGCCTGGGCACCGACCTGAGCCTGGCCAGCGCCATGGCCGCCAGCGGCGGCTACTACGGTGAAGTGTGGGGCGCGTCGGGTTTCCGCTCGGTCGGCAACAACACACAGCAATTCACCGGCAGCTTCAATGGGCAGGGCCACAGTATCAGCGGCCTGGCCATCAACCGCGCGACCACCGACTATGTCGGCCTGTTCGGCTACACCTCCGGCGCGACCCTGGCCAACGTCAAGCTGGTGGGCGGCAACGTCACCGGCAGAGACAACGTCGGTGCCCTGGTCGGTTACATGCTGGGCGGCACCCTCGGCAACGCATCGGCCAGCACCACGGTCAGCGGCACCAGCACCAGCGAAGCCAACACCGGCGGGCTGGTAGGCGCCAACGACAGCGGCGCCATCGCCGATGCCTTCGCCACCGGCAATGTCACCGGGGCTGGCTACCAGATCGGAGGCCTGGTCGGCTTCAACGTCAACGGCGGCAGCATCACCCGCTCCTATGCCACCGGCAACGTCACCGGCACCAACACGACCGCCAACCTCGGCTATGTTGGCGGCCTGGTGGGCGCCAACGGCTACAACGGCGATGGCGGCTCCATCAGCCAGTCCTACGCCACCGGCACGGTAAGGGCGTCGTCGGGACCGGTCGGCGGCTTCGTCGGCCACAACGAAGGCAGCATCACCGACTCCTACGCCACCGGCGCGGTGATCGTCCAGGGCTCTGCGAGCAATATCGGCGGCTTCGCCGGGGTCAATTTCGTCAACGGCACCATCAGCAACAGCTACTCCACCGGCTACGTCGCCGGCGGCACCCAGCTGGGTGGCTTTGTCGGCTACAACAACGGCGCCAATGGCGCCATCAGCAACGCCTACTGGAACACCCAGACCAGTGGCCAGTCGCAAGCCGCGTCCGGTGGTCTGGTAAACGGCATCACCGGGCGCACCACTGCGCAGCTCCAGAGCGGGCTGCCGTCAGGCTTCTCCTCGTCCATCTGGGGCACCGGCGCCAACCTCTACCCGTACTTCAACTGGCGCTACAGCACCACGCCCATCGCCATCAGCGGCAAGGCGTTCAGCAATGGCGGCAGCACGCCTCTGGCGGGCGCGACGCTGACCGCCGTATCCGGCGGCGTGGCGATCGGCAGCGGCAACAGCGGGGCGGACGGCTACTACTACATCCTCAGCGACGCTGCCGGCTTGGATGCCAACGGCGCCATCGCCTACCTGGATGGCAACGCCGACACCGGCGCCGGCTTCGGCGACGTGATCGGCACCAACGGCATCCAGGGGCTGGACGTCTACAGCTCCGCCGCGCGCCTGGCCACGGGGCAGGGCAGCCTCTCGGCGACCCGCAGCCGCTACCTGGCCGCGCGCGGCAGTTATGCCGATGCCGACCTGGCGTTCCTCTCGTCCAGTGACTTCTCAGCCCTCACCAGTAACGGCTATGGCCTCTACCTGGCTGCCAGCGCCGCCAGCTACAACCTGGACACCAACCTCAGCTCCGGCGGCCTGCTCAGCCTCGACAGCGGCGGTACCTTCGGCATCAGCGGCACCCGCCAGCTGTCGGCAGGCGGCAACCTCAACGTGGCCGACCGCCTGACCTGGGGCGACAACGCCGGGCTGACCCTCAGCACCAGCAATAGCGGCAACGTCCTGCTGGGGGATGGCATCGACGCCGCCAGCGGCAGCCTGACCCTCTCTGCTGCCGGAACCGCGACCAGCAACGGGGGCGTCAACCTCGGCGTGCTGAATCTCACCGGCGGCACCTGGAGCCAGGTGGCGACCAGCCTGCCCAGCTTCAGCGTCACCGACTTCCGCCTCAGCCCCGGTGCCACCTTCGTGCGCGCCCTGGGCGGTGACGGCAGCCTCGCCACGCCGTACCGCATCACCGATGTCTATGGCCTGCAGGGCCTGGCCTCCACCAGCCTGGCAGGCAGCCGCTTCGTCCTGGCGAACGACATCAATGCCTCCAGCAGCGCGCAGTGGAACAGCAGCACCGGCTTCCTCTCCATCGGCAGCCTGGCCAACCCCTTCACCGGCCGTCTCGACGGGCAGGGGCATCGCATCAGCGGCCTGGCCATCAACCGCCCCGGCAGCACCTACAGCGGCCTGTTCGGCTACAACGCCGGCTACGTCGGCAACCTCAACCTGGTGGGCGGCAGCGTGGCCGGCGGCAGCTACACCGGTGCCCTGGTGGGCTACAACGCCGCCACCGGGGTGGTCGAGCGGGTCAGCAGCGACACCGCCGTCACCGGTACGGGCAACGTCGGCGCCTTGGTCGGCACCAACGCCGGGACCCTCAGCGAGTCCCTGGCCACGGGCAGCGCCAGCGGCGGCCTTAATGCCGGCGGCCTGGCCGGCAGCAACGCCAGCACCGGCACCATCCGCGACAGCTACGCCACCGGCAGCGCCCAGGGCAGCGCCACGGCGGGTGGCCTGGTCGGGTTCAACGACGGCAGCCTGCTGCGTGTCTATTCCACGGGCACGGCCAGCTCCAGCGTCGGCGCGGTCGGCGGCCTGGTGGGCAGCAATGTCGGCACCGCCACCGGCAGCTTCTGGAACACCACAACCAGCGGCCTGGCCCAGGGCGTCGGGGCCGGCAACGGCACGGGGGTATCGGGGCTGACCAGCACTCAGCTCACCCGCCTGGCGCCCTTCGTGGCGGCCGGTTGGAGCATCGATGATGCCGGCAGCACCGGCGCCACCTGGCGCATGTACGAGGGTCACAGCGCGCCGCTGCTACGCAGCTTCATGACCGCCCTCAGCGTCAACCTCGGCAACGCCAGCAAGACCTACGACGGCAGCGCCACCAGCAGCACCGGTGCCCTGGTGTTCCCCATCGGCTACGACCCGGCCCTGGTTTCCGGCAGCGCCCTCTACACCGCCAACAGCGCCAGCGCCGGCACCTACACCGGCGCCAACCTGCGTGCGAGCGGGCTCTATTCCAGCCAGTTCGGCTATGACATCGAGATGCTCGCCGGCACCCTGACCATCGACAAGGCCGCGCTCACCATCACCGCCAGCAACGCCAGCAAGACCTACGGCCAAACTGCTTCGCTGAGTGGCTTCACCACCTCGGGCCTGATTGCGGGTGACCAGGTCAGTGGGGTGGATCTCACCAGTCTGGGGTCGGTGTTCAATGCTGGCGTTGGCAACTACGCCATCGTTGCCAGCAACGCCCAGGGTACCGGACTGAGCAACTACGACATCACCTACGGCAACGGCACCCTGACCATCGACAAGGCGGCGCTGACCATCACTGCCAGCAATGCCAACAAGACCTACGGCCAAACTGCTTCGCTGAGTGGCTTCACCACCTCGGGCCTGATTGCGGGTGATCAGGTCAATGGGATGGATCTCACCAGCCTGGGCTCCGTCTTCAATGCTGGCGGCGGCAACTACGCCATCGTCGCCAGCAATGCCCGAGGCACCGGGCTGGCCAACTACGACATCACCTATGTGGACGGCATACTGACCGTGATTGGCAACCTCTCCCCGTTGGCCAACCTCGTCGATCCGCAGCTCGCAGCGGCACAGTTGACCGCTCAACAGACCGATGAACTACCCTCCCGCCCCTTGATGATGACCAGCCCGAAACTCTTCGACGTCGAGACCTCCGGTCTGCAGCTGAACCTCGTCGATAGCGGTATCCGTCTTCCAGAAGGAATCTGAAGTTGCGTCCGAGTTCTATGCTGGCGGGTCTTGCCGCCTCTCTGATCACGCTGAGCGCCCATGCTGCCACAGCACCGGATGCCGGCCAGGTGCAACAAAGCGTTGATCAGGCCCCCTTGCAGTTGCCTGCCAGACAACGTCTGGACATCAACCTGCCTGACGCACCGCCAGATCCGCTGGCCGAGGCCGGCCCACGCCTGCAAGTCAATGGATTCATCCTCGAAGGCAATGAGGCTCTGCCCAGTGCCGAGCTACTCGCACAACTTGCTGATCTTGCTGGACGAGAGCTGACAGTTGGTCAGTTGCAAATCGCTGCCAACCGCATCACTCGCCTCTACCGAGAGCGCGGCTATCCGCTGACCCGCGCTTACCTTCCCGCCCAGGAGATCGAGGGCGGTATAGTAAAGATCGCCGTGCTCGAAGGGCGCTACGGCCAAGTGCAGATCAACGACCAAGCAGGGCTGCGCGGCAGCGCCATCGCCCCATTGGAGGCACTGCAGCCAGGCGACGCAGTGCAAGGCAAAACGCTCGAACGCAGCCTGCTATTGCTCCAGGACACGCCCGGCGTTGAAGTGAAATCGACCTTGCGTCCCGGCACCAGCACCGGGACCACTGATCTGCTAGTGGACGTACAGCGTGCTCCGCTGATCTCTGGCTCGGTGGATGCCGACAACTACGGGAATCGCTTTGTCGGCGAATACCGTCTAGGCGCCACCGTTGATTTCAATAACTCGCTTGGGCTCGGCGACCGTCTGACCTTACGCGCTATGGGTTCAGAAGAAGAGCAGCGCTATGGACGAATCGCCTACCAGTTACCACTCGGCCCATGGGCAACTCAGTTCGGCCTGGCATCTACTCGGACATGGACTACCAGTTGGGTAAGGACTTCGAAGATATCGAGGCCCATGGTAATGCACGCATCGCCAGCGTCTTCGCGCTGCAACCCTTGGTACGCTCCCGCGATTTCAGCCTCTATGGCCAGCTCCAGTTTGATGACAAGCGCCTCAAGGATGACGTCGACCTGGTCGACCAAAAAAGCGACAAACGTGACCGTGTGACTCTTCTTTCGCTTAACGGCAACAGTCGTGACACGCTGTTGGGTGGCGCCGTCAACAGCTTCGCGCTGTCCTGGAGTCAGGGCAGCCTGACGATTGACGGCGCAGAGGCGCAGCGCGGCGATGACCTAACAGCCGGCACTCGCGGCCGATTCCACAAGATCAATTCCAGCCTGGTTCGTCTGCAACGCCTCAGCGATCGCTTCAGTCTCTATTCCCAGCTGCAGGCGCAATGGGCCGACGGCAACCTAGACAGCGTCGAGAAGCTATACCTTGGCGGTGCCTATGGCGTTCGGGCCTATCCGCAGGGCGAGGCATCAGGCGATCAAGGCTGGCTGGCCAACATGGAGCTGCGTTACGCCTTGAACGAGGCCTGGCAACTGTCCACCTTCCTCGATCATGGTCAGGTTCGGCTCAACAAGGAGCCCTGGACGCCGGAAGACAACCATCGCAGCCTCTCAGGCGCAGGTGTAGGCGCCCGCTGGGCCGCTCAGGAATGGCAGGTCAGTACCTTCGCCGCCTGGCGCCTTGGAAATGCAGATCCCGAAAGCGACGTAGCCAGGACTCCGCGCATCTGGGCACAGGTGGTAAGGACATTCTGACGATCACAATGGGTATCGGGGTGTACACCGTTAGCACGAACACTGTCGGCAAGCGGATACGCCAGAGTGCAAAGCGCAGCCGCACCGTATTAGTAGCGCCCCCCCTAAACGAGCTCCGAGAACCATAGCGCTACGTACCCCTTAACTGGACGTATCAGGACTTATTCTATGCAACCCGTCGTACTGATCACCGGCGCCGCCGGCGGCCTAGGTCGCGCCTTGGCGCAGCGTTTTCACCAGGGCAACTGGCGGGTGGTGGTCACCGACCAGAACGCCGCCGGGCTGGCCCAGCTGGGCCATGAAATGCCGCTGGCTGGCTGCATAACCGCCGACCTGCGCACGGCCGCTGCCTGTCGCGACGTGGTCGAGCGCACGCTGGGCCGTGTCGGTCGCCTGGATGCGCTGGTGAACGCCGCCGGCATCTGGCGCGAGGGGCCGGTGGAGGAATTCAGCGAAGAGGATTTCGACCTGGTCATGGCGGCCAACCTCAAGGCGCCCTTCTTCATGTGCTCGGCGGCCATTCCGCACCTGAAGGAAACCCGCGGTTGCATCATCAATATCTCCAGCGATGCCGGCCATCAGGGCAACCAGAACGCCGCCGCTTACTGCGCCAGCAAGGGCGGCCTGACCCTGCTCGGCAAGACCCTGGCGCTGGATCTGGCGCCCCATGGCGTGCGGGTCAACACGGTGTCGCCGGGCGATATCGACACGCCCATGCTGCAGTTCCAGGCCGAGCGTTACGGCAACGGCAACCCGCGTGCCTACTTCCGCGAGCTGCTGGACAAGTACCCGCAGGGCGAGCAGGCGCGCTTCGTCCAGCCCAGCGAAGTGGCCGAGCTGGTGTACTTCCTCTGCCAGCCGGGCGCGGCCGCCATCACCGGCGCCGACCTGGCGATCGACCTCGGGCTGTCGGCCGGCAAGTGAGGTCTAGTCGGCCAGCCGGCTGTCGACCTTGAGGTACTCGCCCGCCACGCTGATGCCGGCGCCGCCATATTCCTGGCAGCGCTCGCCGAACACCTCCAGCACCCGCAGGTCGAGGCTCTCGCGCAGCACTGCAAGCGTGCAGCCCTCGGCCAGCCCGGTGTCGCGCACCGGCCAATAAGGTCCCTGGCCTTCGAGGCGGCCGCTCAGCTCGCCAATGGCAGCCGGACCATAGTCGTCAAGCGGCCCGCGGCCCACGCGGATCGGGTAGAACTGCAGCCGATAGCCATCGCCCTGGCGCCGCACTTCGATAACGCTCCAGCCGCCCTGACCGGCATAGCGCAGGTAGCGCCCCTCGGCCGAAGCCTGCAACGCGGCATAGTCGACCGCCGCCGCCACCTTGGCCAGGTTGAAGCGGGTTGCCTCACCCTCGAAACCGGCACGCAGCGCGCGCTGCATCCAGGCGCGGGCCATGCCGCTCTGTCCGGCCTTGAGGCTGGCCAGCATCAGGTTGTTCAGCGCCAGCTCCTGCGCCTTGCCGTCGTCGGCATCCTCGGCGAAGCCGAGCTGACGCACGAAAGCCTCGAGCGCTTCGGCGGAGCGTCCTTCCTGATAGGCGGCCGTGCCGACCCGATTGCAGCTCACCGCATCGGTGCAGGCCTGCTGTGCGGCGGTGCAGGGCGCACCGAAAGCCAGCAGAAAAAGGGCGGAAATCGCAGTTCGCATGGTCGTTCTCCGGCACAAAGCCCCAGTCTAGAGGCGCCAGCGGTCCCCGGCCACAAACTTGCATGGCGCCCCGCGCTGGCACAGCGAAGTACCCAGGCAGAACCTATAACAACAAGCAGACCCCGCAGGACTGCATCGCCAGCACCTTAAAACTGCCTATGAGACACATGATGGAACTCGCAACCAGCAAACTCTCCATGACCGTGCTGATGACGCCGGACATGGCCAACTTTTCCGGCAACGTGCATGGCGGCACCCTGCTCAAATACCTCGACGAGGTGGCCTATGCCTGCGCCGCGCGTTACGCCGGCTGCTACGTGGTGACCCTGTCGGTGGACCAGGTGATCTTCCGCGAGCCGGTGCATGTCGGCGAACTGGTCACCTTCCTCGCCTCGGTCAACTACACCGGGCGCACCTCGATGGAGATCGGCATCAAGGTAATCACCGAGAACATCCGCGAACGCTCGGTGCGCCACAGCAACAGCTGCTTCTTCACCATGGTGGCGATGGACGAGCACGGCCAGCCCAAACCGGTCCCGCCACTGCAGCCGGAATCGGCGGAGGAGAAGCGGCGCTATCTGCTGGCGCAGAAACGCCGGGCGATTCGCCAGGAACTGGAGCAGCGTTACCAGTCCCTGGACGATGAGGGCTAAGCCTGGCCATCACGCGCCCACCGCAGTGGGCGCGCTGCGCTTCAGCCGGCGACCGCCTCGGCCCCGCGCCGGGTCAGGCGCTGGCCGAGCCAGTCCACCGCCAGCATCAGCAACAAGGAGGCGCCGACCAGCGGGAACAGCAGCCCCAGGCCGAACATGATCGCCACCCCGCCCTTCCACAGCGGCAGGTCGTGGCGCAGTGGCGGCACGCCGAAGCGGCCCTGCGGACGGCGTTTCCACCACATCACCAGGCCGCTGACCGAGGCCAGCAGGATCAGCAGGCACGCCAGCAGCATCAGCAACTGGTTGGCCAGGCCGAACATCTTGCCCTCGTGCAGCATGGCGCCACTCTCCACCGCCCGCGCCACCAGGCCGTAGTCGGCCCAGCGGATGTCCGCCAGCACCTGGCCGCTGTACTGATCCAGGTGCAGGGTGGCGTCATGGCGCGGGTCATCGGCGAACAGGGCCACGGTGAACACGCCCTTGTCGTCGGCCGGGAAGCTGACGCTGTAGCCCGGCTTTACAGCCAGGCGGCTGGCGGTGTCGACGACCTGTTGCAGGCCGATGCGCGTGGGCGCAGCCGGCGCGGCGGAAGCTTGGCCGTTGTGCGCGGCATGCGGGTCGGACTGCGGCAACGGGGTGTTCTCCACCGCCCAGGCCACGGTCTGCCGGGCCGCCGTATTGAGGCTGCGTGCCTGCAGGTCCGACTGCGGCACCGCATCCCACATGGCCGCCGGGAAATGGTTCCAGGCGCCGGCGAACTGCGCGCCCCAGAAGCCGGTCCAGGTCATGCCGGTAAGCAGCATGAACAGCAGCACGGCGCTGCCCCAGAACCCGGTGACCGCATGCAGGTCGCGCCAAAACAGGCGACCACGGGCATTCAGGCGCGGCCACAGCACGCCAGCACCACCCTGACCGCGCGGCCACCAGAGGTACAGGCCGGACACCACCAGCACCACGCCCCAGCCGGCGGCCAGCTCGATCAGGCGGTCGCCAACGGTTCCGATCAGCAGTTCGCCGTGCAGGGCACGGGCAATGGCCTGCAGGTTGTCCGCCGCGTCCTGCTGGCCAAGCAGCGCGCCGCTGTAGGGGTCGATGAACAGGTTGGTCTTGCGTCCGTCGAGCTGGGCGACGAACTGCGCGCTGCTCTCGGCTGTCGTCGGCGGCAGGTACTGGCTCACCTCGGCCTGCGGCAGCGCCTGCTGCAGGCGCGCCAACTGCTGGTCGGCGGACAGCGGCGTACCGGCCGGCTGCACGATGAGCAGCTCGGGATACATCAGCGGGTCCAGCTGCGGCTTGAACAGGTAGACGATCCCCGTCAGCGACAGCAGGATCATGAAGGGAATGACGAACAGCCCGGCATAGAAGTGCCAGCGCCAGGCCAGGTTGTAGAAGGATGGCTTGCTCACGCGAATACTCCGCAATGGTCGGATCGAGAGGCTCTGCGGCCTCTGGTGGAAAGGATCAGACGACGCGGTGCGGAGGGGCGCGCGGCGGCGCATCGTGCGGGATGACCGGCTCGCCCAGGGCGGCAGACAGCGGCGCCATCACCGCGTGGAGCGCGAAGTGCGCCACGCCAGCCAGGTTCGGCAGCGCGCCACTCAGCGCCGGGCTGGAGAGCAGCAGGGTGCAATAGCCGCATTGCGCCCACAGGGGCGCATCGTGCGACGGCGGCGCGTGCTCGGCATCACCGCAGGCCATCTCGCTCATCCAGGCCGGCACGGCGCTGGCCGCCACGGCCTGCGAGAACAGCGGCGCAGCCAGCAGCAGGAACATGGCCAGCAGGGCCAGGCGCGCAGTGCTCTGTAGGCGGCGGGTCGGGTTCAAGGGGCTATCCGGTTGGGCAGGAAACGGGGCGCGAGCGCGCCCCAGGGGCAAGCATAGCCGCTATTGCTGCGGCGGTGCGGCCCAAGGGAGGCAGCGCATGCCCTGCTCGTCCGGCAGCGGGCCAGTGAAACAGTAGGCCTGGCGCTGCGCGTTCCAGCTCGCCGGCTGGCCTGGCCGGTAGGGGTTGTCGGCCTCCGGCACGCTCTGCCCCAGGGCATTGAACAGCGCCAGCTTGGCATCCAGGTCATGCAACCGGGCCAGGTACTTGCTGAAGTCGGGCATGGCGACACTGCCAAGTATGGTTCCCACGGGATTGCGCACACGCGACCACAGGCTGGGCGCGCGACGCGGTGGCGATGTCAGTGTGCGGACGAAAGCGGCGGTATCCAGCCGCGAATGGGCAGCAACACGCTGATAATCCGGGAACATGTCGTTGACCGTCATGTGTGGCTTGTACATCAAGTGCAGCTTCCAGCGGGACACCTGCACCTCGGCCGCCAATTGTGGGTTGCCCACCAGGGTCAGCAGTCCGATACCCACCAGGGCAAACTCGCGCTGCATGGCGCTCTCCAGCGAACGCTCCGCAGCGCTTAGCGCAGGCTGTGCCGCGGGAGAGGGCACCAGGCCGGCGCGATGCAATGCGGCAATGGCGTCCAGGTCCTTGCCCAGCTGGCGCACCAGGATCATCTTGAGGATCAGCTGGTCGGCGCGCGCCAACCAGCCACGCAACAGGCGGACATCCTGCTGCAGCAGGGCCAGCGCCTCGTCGCCGCGACCGTCGAGGGCCAGTGCCAGGGCCTGAGCGGCGCGCAGGCGGTTGGCACGGTCGAGGGTGGTGAAGTTGGCCAGCGGCTCGTCCATGCTCGGCTGGCTCAGGCTGCGGTAGTCCTGCAACGCCAGCAGGGTCTCGTAGCGCCGCAGCAGTTCGCCATGGCGCACCAGCAGCTCGGCCAGCACCGCGCGCTCCTCGCGCAGCCGCTGCACACAATCGCCCTCGCCCAGCATGCAGAGCTCGGCGCCAGGCAGCTCGATACGCTCGCTGGCGACGGCCGCCATCGGCTCGGAAAGGTCATGCTGCGTACGCCATTGCCGATGCGCCTGCACCCGCTGGCGGCCAACCGCCTGCGGCTCCTGGCCGGCAGGCGCATCCAGGCCCAGCAGCTGGAAATAGGCAGCGCTTTCGGCGGACTCCGCCGACGGCTCCAGCCAGGCCTGGGCACGGGTGTCGAGGGGCTCATCCTGCAGCCACGACCAGGCCAGCACACCCAGCCCGACCAGGCCCGCCAACAGCGCCAACTGCCATGTCTTCATCGGAAAAACGTCCTCTGTTCATCGTGCCGGCGCACCCTAGCGGGATACGCCCGCCGGCTCAATACTCAGCTAGCGAATGGGGTAAGCTTGGGCCAGAACCGCCGGAGCCATCATGATCGACCTGCTGGATGTATTGCTGCTCATGCTCTTTGCCACCGCCTGCGCCTGGCTGTGGCGCGGCCATGGCATTCGCGAGCGCGCCCTGGCGCTGGCCAAGCAGCACTGCGCCAAGCTGGACGTGGAGCTGCTCGATGGCAATGTCGCCTTCCGCCGCCTGGCCCTGCTGCGCGACAGCCGCGGCCAGCGTCGCGTGGCGCGCATTTACGGCTTCGAATTCACCGTCACCGGCGAGCAGCGCCTGAGCGGCAGCATCAGCATGTACGGCCGCCAGCTGGGCGCCATCGAGCTGGCGGCGCACCCGTTCCAGGCGCCACCGCTGCATGATGACAAGGTGATCCGCCTCGACGACTGGCGCCGCGACCATCCCAAGGGCGACGAGCAGCGCCGGGTCGACTGAGGTCAGCCGCGCAGCTCGTCCATCTGCAGCAGCACCTGGCGCCACTCCGGTTCGGCCGCGTAGGTCATCGGCCTGCGCAGCAGGCGGCAGCACCAGCGATGCCAGCGGCTGGCCCGCAGCGCCTGGTTGCGCCGGCAGCCACTGTTCAGCCAGAGCGGATCGAAACCCTCCCAGACCCCGGCCACGCTCCAGTGGTTGAGCCACAGCAGCGGTGCCACTTCCTCCAGGTAGATCAGCCGCAGCTCCTCGGCCGGCAAGCCGCTGGCCAGCAGTACGCGGGCGATATGTCGATGGGTATGTGCGTCGGGCTGGTTGTCCAGCCATAGCTCGGACAGTGCCAGCCACACATCCTCGCGACTGGCGCCCATCTCAGGCTCCGGGCCAGAGGAAGGCCAGGACTCGCGCGGCGGCGTCCTCGGGGTGTTCCTGCATGAAGCAGTGACCACCAGGGACCTCGGCGATGCTCACCGCGGCATTGAGCCCGGCCAGGCGCCTGGCCGACTGGCCAACAAAGGGATAGGTCTTGTCGCCATACAACAGCAAGGTCGGCACGGCGATCTTCGCCAACGACGGCCACAGGCGCCTGGGGAAGGAGCTGAAGATGTCCACCTCGCGGCTGGGCCGGCACTTCAGCTCGACGCCGCCCTCGGCGCTGTCCTTCAGCGCGTGGTCGACATAGGCCTGCAGCGCCGCGTCGGTCCAGCCACGGAAGATGCCCTTGCCCTGCAGCAGTGAGAAGGCACTGGCGCGATCCGGCCAATGCCGGCGGCGGCTGGCCGACTTCTTCGCCATGACGTTGCGCCGGTGCAGGCCGACCAGCTCGGACAGCGCCATGACGCCCATCATGGTCTGGCTGAACAGCACCGGGTCGAGCAGCACCGCGCGCTGGAACAGCTGCGGCTGGCGCGCCAGGATCAGGCTGGTCAGCACGCCGCCGAAGCTGTGGCCGAGGGCGAAGCGCGGCACCTCGCCGTAGACTCCGCGCCCGGCCTCGAAGGCCTCCACCGCCAGTTCGGCACTGCGGTTCCAGCCGTGGAAACGGCCACCGTGCTCCGTGTCGCCATGGCCCTGCACGTCACACAGCCAGAGGTCGAAGTGCTCGGCCAGGGCGGCCAGCATCGGCGCATAGGTACGCCCGCAGAAGCCGTTGCCATGCAGGAAGTGCAGCAGCGGCTTGCCGCTGGGCGGGCTATGCCAACCCGTCAGGGTGAAGCCAGCAGAAGTGGGATGGGACCAGGGAAGCAGGTGCATGCAGAAAGGACCACGGCGGAAACTGCGGCCAGTTTAGCGGCGCGCTTCGCTCGAGTCAGGCCGACAAAGGTGGCGAATGTTCGGCGATAAAGGCCTGCAGCAGCTGGTTCAGGCATTGCGGCTGGTCCAGCGGCGTGGCGTGGCCGGAGTCCTCGATCACTTCCAGGCGGGCATTGCGCAGCTGCGCAAGGTAGGCGCGCTTGTAATCCACAGGTGTGTAGTCGCGGTCACCACTGACCACCAGCAGCGGCACCTCGGCCTGCCCCGCCGCCGGCAGCGCCGACCAGCCGGGAATGGCGCGCATGGCATGCAGGTAGGAGGTGGGATCGTTGCTCGCGATGCGCTCGGCTACTCGCTCGCGCAGGGCCTGCTGCTCGGGCTTGGGGAACAGCTTGCCGGCCAGCATCCGCGCCAGCGCCGGCAGGCCGAGCAGGCGCACCAGGCCCAGGCGCAGCCATACCTGCGCGCGGATCTTCCAGGAGTCGAGCGGAAAGCTCGGTGCGCTGTTGACCACCACCGCCGCGCGCACCAGTGCAGGCTGGTCGGCCAGCAGCTGGAAGGTGAGCATGCCACCCATGGAAATGCCCACCAGGGTGCACGGCGCGATGTCCATCGCGCGGATGAAATCGGCCACGTCGCCGGCCAGCTCGGCCATGCTCACCGGCGCGCGCAGCGGCTCGCTCTGGCCGTGGCCGCGCACGTCCAGGGCGAACACCTCGCAGTGCTGCGCCAGGTGCTCGATCTGCGGCTGCCAGTCGAGCAGCGAGGAACCCAGGCCGTGCAACAACAGCACCGGGCTGCCGCGCCCCTGGCGGACATAGGCGAAACGGCCACTGGGCAAGTTCAGATAATCCATGAAAGTTATTCCCTGCACTATTGAATGACAATGAATCGGTATTACTCGAGCAACTTTCAGGCAAAACAAAGTTGCTCGAGCGGGTAACTTTTAATACCCGCCTTATTTACACTTCCGCGTTATTTGCCTTGCCCTGGCAAACCCCCTAGAATCGACCAGCGCCGTTTCGAGAATTGATCATGTACAGCATCGCCAGCCCCACCCAGGCACGCAGCAAGAAGGCTCTGGAGCGCTTCCTCAACGTCGCTGCCGACCTGCTGGCGAACAACCAGTTCGAAGAAACCGGCATCTCCCAGATCGCCCAGCTGGCCGAGTCCTCGGTCGGCACCTTCTACCGCCTGCTCGGCGACAAGGACGTGCTGCTGTACGCCGTACACCAACACTTCGTCGAGCAGAGCCGCTCCGCCGTGGATGACCTGGTGGCGGACCTGACGCGCCAGCCGCTGCCGCTGGACGCCCAGGTGGAGGCCTTTATCCGTGGCGTAGCACGCCTGTTCGACGGCAGCGAGGGCCTGCTCCGCGCGCTGATCCGACGCAGCTCGATGGACCCGCAGTTCCGCCAGCGCTTCCACCAGCTCAACGCCCACATCGGCCAGGCGTTCGCCAGCATCGTGCTGAGCCACCGCGACAGCCTGCAGCACCCCGCCCCGGAACAGGCCGCCGACCTCAGCGCGCACATGCTGCTCTCCGGCCTGAACTACCTGACCATGGTCGGCAGCCTCGGCACGACCCCCCGGGAACATATCCCGGGAGAACTTTCGCGACTGGTCTGCAATTACCTGCAAGTGTCCCCGCGCTGACTCACTTATATATACAAGCGGGTCAGCGACGACTGTCACGGCGTAATTGTGCCGGGGTGAAATCAGTCGGCTTCAGGGCAATATCGAACTGCTCCGCCGGTTCTTCATTGGACAATATGCCGATCACATAACGGCCGCCGATCAGGTCATATACGGCGTCGCCCTTGGTCCATACCAGCGGCTGGTCATACAGGTTGATGGTGTAGGACTCGCCGAGGCGCCACAGGTTGTCGCGATTGTCGTAATGGTCGACCACCAGGATCTGGTAGCTGTCCTCGTCGAAGTACATGTCGCGCTGCTTGTACTGGTGGCGCTGGCCGGCCTTGAGGGTGGCGCGTACGTGCCAGACGCGGTGCAGTTCGTAGCGCAGCAGGTCCGGATTGACGTGGCCGGGCTGGACGATTTCGCTGTACTTGTTGGTTTTGGCCGCGAAGCGGTAGCTGTTGTAGGGCACATACAGCTCCTGCTTGCCCACCAGTTGCCAGTCATACCTGTCCGGCGCGCCGGAGAACATGTCGAAGTTGTCAGTGGTGCGCATGCCCTCGGAGGCGGTGCCGGGCGAGTCGTAGGCCACGTTCGGCGTGCGTCGCACACGGCGCTGGCCGGCAGCATAGAGCCAGGCCAGGCGCGGCTCTTTGACCTGGTTGACGGTCTCGTGGACCAGCAGCTCGGTGCCGGCCAGACGCGCCGGGGCGAGCACCGACTGGCGGAAGTAGAACAGCACGTTGCCGTTGTCCTTGGCGTAATCGCCGGCATCCTGGTTGAACAGGAACAGGTCCTCGATCTGGGTCATGAAATAGTCGCCGCTGGCGTGCGGCACGGCCTGGGCGTAGTAGCGCTTGACGCTGTCGCCGCGGTAGCGCACCAGATGGTTCCACAGCACCTCCAGGGCCGACTGTGGAATCGGGAAGGGCGTGGCCACCTTGAAGTCGGCGATGCCATTGCCGTTCTCGATCAGCCTGGCACTGGCGGCATTGCCCTTGATCGCGGCATACACCTTGTCCGGGTAGGAGGCGGAGCGGCGGCTTGGGTAGACGTTGAGCTTCCAGGTCCCGGAATAGCGTTTGAGCATGGCCAGTTGGCCAGGGCTGAGGTTGGCGCGGTACTGCTCGGCATTGGCGGCGCTGATGCTGAACAGCGGCTGGTCGGCGGCGAAGGGGTCCTTGTAGCCGGCCTTGGCGTCGAAGGCGCCGCTGTCCTTGGCCAGGCCACCGTCCCAGGCGGGAATGGTGCCGGCGGCGTTGCCGGCCTTTTCCGCGCCCAGCGGGGTGAGGTCCTGGCCGAGACGGGCGATCTGGTCGGCGCCGACCTGGGCCAGGGCCGGGGTGGCGGCCAGCAGGGCAGCGGCCAGCAGGGTGATTCGCAGACTGTGCATGGCGTTCCCTCTCAGAAGCTGTATTTGACGTTGAAGGTCAGGTAATCGCGGTCGGTGCGCTTGTTGGAGATTCCGCCGCCGCTGTAGCCGACGTACTTGGCGCCGACCGTGAGGGACTCCTGGTAGATCGCATCGAGCCCCACCGACCAGCTCTGCGCTTCCTCGTCCAGGCCGTTGGTGAGCTGGGGCGCCACGCCGTTGATGCTGTACTGGTAGCCGAGGCTGGGCACCAGGTTCACCAGGTTGAACACGTTGGTGTAGGTCAGCTGCAGGCTGGCCTGGGCGCCGTAGGCGCTGCTGGTGGCCTCGTAGTAGTCGACGTCCGACTCCAGGCCCTGCACGCGGCTGGCCACCAGCTCGGAGAACAGCGCGGCCGAGTCCGAGCCAAGCAGGCCGTTGAAGTTGTAGATGGCGGCCAGCGAGGCCTGGTACATGTCCTTCTCGCGGTAGCCGTCGAGGCGGGTGCCGACCGGCAGGCCGTCCGGGTTGAGCAGCGCGGTCGGCAGGTACTCGTTGAGGCCGAGGGCGATCGGCGTATCCGGCCGGTAGCTCAGCTCGCCGGCCAGCGACAGGCCGTTGAAGATGCTGTCGCCGCCAATCGAGGTGTTGAAGCTGATGCCGAACAGGTCGCGCTTCTCCAGGTACTCCGCGTAGTAGCGCGAGCTGCTGGCATCGGGCAGTGCGCCGACCACCGGCAACACCACGGGCTGGCCGACGGTGAGGCCGATCATCGGTACCTGCATGTTGTAGCGAAGGTAGTAGAAGCCCAGCTCGGTGTCGTTCAGCTCCGGCACGTACCAGCGCAGGGCCAGGCCGTACTGGGCCGAGTCGTCGCCGTCGATGTCCTGGGCGCGCGGGATGAAGGTGGTGGGGATGTAGCCGCGCAGCAGATTGTTGACCAGGCCAGGCGCCAGGCTGTCGGCCCAGGCCTGCGCGGCGGCGGGGCTGTCGAAGGCCA
Source organism: Pseudomonas stagnisoli (assembly GCF_048595745.1). Classification (NCBI taxonomy): domain Bacteria; kingdom Pseudomonadati; phylum Pseudomonadota; class Gammaproteobacteria; order Pseudomonadales; family Pseudomonadaceae; genus Pseudomonas; species Pseudomonas stagnisoli. Next base: position 213,998 of record NZ_CP184361.1, on the reverse strand, counting down.
GCGCCTCGCCAACCCGGCCGGTGATCTGCTCCTGCAGCGGCGCGGCGGACAGGTACTCGCAGTCCTCGCCGAGCGGGTCGAGGGTGGAGAAGTAGGTGCCGCAGGGGTCGATCTTCGAGGCTTCCCAGGCCTTGCCCGGCTGCCAGTAGCCCTCCACGGTGAGGTTGTCGCGCAGCTCAAAGGAGCCGTAGACCATGAAGGTGGGCATGTAGGCCTCCTTCACTTCCGAGCCGGGGGCGCGCAGGGCGTTGATGTCCACCGGATTGGTTGCGCCGATGCCGTTCTGATAGAACAGCCCCTCGCCCCAGTTGATCACCTGGCGCCCGAGGCGGGCGTTGAGGTCGCGCTCGCCCACCGTCCAGCTGCCGTAGACGAAGGCGTCCAGCAGGTCGACGCTGGAACCGGCTTCGTCCAGGCCGCCGTCGCTGATCTCGCGGTGGCGGCGCGAATCGTCCTCCAGTTCGAAGTCGTAGAACGCACGGCCGCGGATGAACACGCCGTGGCGCTCCTGGTAGCGCAGGTCCATCTCCGAGACGACCTTGACCATCTCGGAAAACAGGTCGCCCTTCCTGAAGTTCAGGTTGCCGTCGTCGGAGTTGATCAGCCCCGAGTTGCTGCCGCTGCCGCCGTTGGCACGGGCGATCAGCTTGTCGTCCTGGCCCTCCATGCGGTAGCTGACGCCGTAGGAGACGGTGGTGTCGAGCGAGGTGGTCCAGTCCCCCGAACGCACCTGAAACGCCTGCGCCAGCCCCAGGGGCAGTGTGCCGAGCAATGCCAGGCCGGCAACCGCCAGGCCTCTTCCTTGATGTGCCACGATGACCTCCAGCTGTTGTTTTTATCGGAATCGGAACATCGGTTCCGATGCAATGTAGAAGCTGATCGAGAACCTGGCAAGTCGCGGCCGATATTTTTCTGCCGCCGCCCTGCGCTCTCAGGCCGCCATCCATCGACTGCCGGAGATTCTGTTCTCGCATGACTTAGCAGAGCGCGTCGTGCCCTGGAGCAGCATGCAGCCCTACCATGACCGCTTTCTACCAGGGCGTGGAGACAGCCCTGCACAGTGAGGCGGACGGCGGCCACGAGTGGTTCGCCGCCTCACCTGCGAAGATTCTCGACTGGTTCCAGCGCCACCCCTGAACCCACCCGCACCGTCCGCCCGGGCTCGGCTACTCCAGCCCGCGACTCGACAGCACCTCACCAGACGAAGGTCTATCTCATTTGACGGAATCGGAATTCCTGTTTCTATTCACTAGGCAGTAATCCCAATAACAACGCCGGAGATCACTCCCATGATCGCTCCTCGCACCCTGCTCTACTGCCTGCTCCTGCTCTGCTCCCTGCCCACCCTGGCCGACTCGCGCTGCAGCGAACGGCCCAAATCACTGCTGTTGCCCGCCAAGATCAGCTGCACCCATCAGACCACCTGGATCGACTCAGGCGTGATCGGCGCCCGCCAGGTGATCTACCAGACTCCACTGGGCACGCCACCCGCCGGCGGCTGGCCGGTGGTGCTGGTCTACCAGGGCTCGTTCTTCCCGCTGGACAACTTCACCTACTACAGCAACCAGCCGTTCGGCGGCTTCTACGAGGGCAAGCTGATCCGCACCCTGCTCGACAACGGCTACGCGGTGATCGCTCCCAGCGCGCCGGCCGATCTGTTCTGGCAGACCAATATCCCCGGCCTGGCGCAGGCCTACGAGCTGAGCACCGACTACGACTTCCTCGGCAACGTGTTGGCAGCGATCGCCGCCGGTCACTTCGGCCCGCTCAACGCGCAGCGCCAGTACGCCACCGGCATCAGCAGCGGCGGCTACAACACCAGCCGCATGGCGGTGTCCTTCCCCGGCAAATTCCGCGCCCTGGCCATCCAGTCCGGTTCCTATGCCACCTGCAGCGGGCCGCTGTGCGTGGTACCGGAGCTGCCCGCCGACCACCCGCCGACCCTGTTTGTGCATGGCTTCATCGATGCGGTGGTGCCCTGGTGGAGCATGGATCTTTACTACGACCGCCTGCTCTATCAGGGCATCGAAACGGCACGCTACACCGAGCCGCTGGGCGGCCACGAGTGGTTCGCCGCCTCAGCGGGCAAGATACTCGCCTGGTTCGCGGCCCACCCATAACGCCAAACGCATCACAAACTGGCAATCTGCTACCATCGCGACCGGTCGCCCGGCGGCCGGCCCGACCATCGTGGACAAGGACCACGCCTTGCAGAACCTGCGCACCTCCGACAACGGCAGCTACATCGACTTCCTCCGCGATCGACTCAACGAGCTGGGCATCGAGGCCATCGCCTGCGACCTCGGCGAGGAGGCCCGCGGTCATCGCTACGCCCTGCTGCTGCCGCACGACGGCGATGCGCCGCGCGCCTGGCAGGCACTCCACCAGGCGCCGGGTGAGCACGAACACCAACTGCAGCTTGCCGATACCCGGGACAACCGCCTGATCACCTTCTGCCGTTCCGCTGCCGTGCGCCGCGCCAGCCTGGCGCTACTGGCCCTGGTGCTACTCGGCAGCCTGGCCGAAGCGCTGCTGCAACACTAGCGCCACCGACAGGCCAGCAGTCCGGCCTGCAGCGCCTGCACCTGCTGCGGCGTGGCGAAGATCAGCTCCAGCCGCGAATCGCGCCGCCACTCACTGTCTCGCCACTGCAGCGGCGCGCCTTGCAGCGCGTTGGCCGAGTGCCAGCCGCTCTCGCCGTGCAGCACCAGCTTGGCCCGCCGCCAAGGCAGCCCGGCCAGCCAGGCCTGCACCCGCCCCAGCTCGAATACCTGAGAAGGATGTACCCGCCAGCCGATGCTCCAGCCCTCGGCCTGCGCCTGCACCTGGCAGATCGGCTCCTGCGGGTCACGCCAGATCTGCGCCAGCGGCGCGCGCTCGGCGGCCGGCAGCCCGTTGTCCTGCTCCGGTCCGGCCTGTACAGCACTGCCAGGCAGCTCGGTGAAATCCAGCTCGCCCTGACAGGTCCAGCGCAGCGGCACAGCCGGCAATTGCGCCTGCAGCTCTGCCCGCGCCGCCTCGTCCAGGCTCTCCGCCTTGTTCAGCAACAGCAGACCGGCCCGCGCCAGGGTCGCCTGCTGGCTCTCCGGCAGCTCCTGGCCGGCGGCCAGGGCGGCGGCGTCCAGCACCAGCACCGGTGGCTGTAGGGCCAGCACCCCGGCCCAAGGCGCCTGGCCCAGCTGACGCAGCAATTCCAGAGGGTGCCCCAGGCCGGAAGGCTCGATCAGTAGACGATCCGGCCGGGCCTGGCGCAGCAGCCGAGCCAGGCCGACCTGGAAAGGCGCGCCGGCCACGCAGCACAGGCAGCCACCGGGGATCTCGCTCAGGCTGACACCATCGTAGGAGCCAGCCAGCAGTGCCTGGTCCAGCCCGATCTGGCCGAACTCGTTGATCAACACCGCCCAGCGCTCGCGGGCCGGTTTGTGCGCCAACAGGTGGCGGATCAGGCTGGTCTTGCCAGCACCCAGCGGGCCGGCGATCACATGGGTAGGGATTTGAGTCAGCATGGGCCTATGGTGCGGTTTCACGCGGCGGCGGGAAAGGCTAAAGTCGCCGCTTTGTTCGAGGAGAGATGCGATGCGCGCGATGCTTGCCCTGCTGTTGCTGAGCCTGGCCGGCCAGGCCTGGGCCGAGGCCTGCGTGGTGCATGCCGAGGGCAAGCAGGTGGAGGTGAAGCTCTGCCAGCAGAACCGCAGCATCCCGACCAACCTGTTCCGCACCGGCTTCTGCGCCCCGCAACTGCAGGGGCAGAAGGTCGAGGTCAGCTTCGCCGAGCAGTGCCCAATCGGCGCCTTCGGCGAATGCCGCAGCGCCAGGGTACAGGGCACGCCCTACCAGCAGGACATCCACTACTACGGCATCGCGACCGACGCCCGCTACCTCAAGCCCGCCTGCGAACAGCAGTACAAGGGCGTGTGGATGACGCGCTAGCTGGCTGTTGAAAAACGTTGGCGAGGCCGCCAGCGCAAGGCGCAACGTTAGTAACAGCCTCCGGCTGGTCAAAACGGCGAAAAAGCGCAGTTTACAACTGGTAAATGAGCATTTTGAGCCTGTTTTTAACGCTGCGATGGCAACGCACGACTGCATGGATGCAGGAGGTAGGGCGACGCAGGAAGCCAAAGCCGAGGTAGTTTTTCAACGGCCTGCTAGGCCAGCCAGTCCAGGGTCAGCAGCAGACGACGTTCACCCGGCGGCGGAGTCGGCGAGCGGTGAATCAACCCGGCACCTTCGTTACCCGACCACTTCTCGCCCTTGGCCAGCGCCACCCAGCCAGCTTCCAGACGCTGAATGCGCTCGCCGTCATGCGGTTCGGCCTGGGCCTCGCCGAGACGGCGGCGGTCCATGCCGCCTTCTTCCAGCCATTCACTGGCCACCCCGGCGTAGGTGCTGATCAGCCGCAGTGGCACGTGGTCGACGTGGAAGCGCGGGCACATCGGCTTGGTCAGGCTGCGCAGACGCAGACCGATACGCCGGGCACCGAGCAGGCAGGCAAAGGCCTCGACCAGCCAGGTGAGATCGGCAATGAAGGCATCATAGCCATGAAAGTCGGCCTGCGCCCGCAGCAGCGCGGGCAGGCGCAGCTGCTCGTCGGCGCCCACCTCGATCTGCACGGACTCCGCCACCTCCAGCGGCTGGGCCAGCAGGATGCGCACGAAGTCCTCGACCTGCGGCGCCAGGCGGCGCTGCCAGACCGCCAGGTTGACGCCCTCCTGCAGCGCCTCGGCAAGCACCTCGGGCTCGGCCCCCAGACACGCGCGGGGCGGCGGTCGCAGCTTGAGTGCCAGCATCAGGCGGCCTCCTCGGTCCAGGCGCCGAAGGGGTCGGGCAGGCGTTGCCAGGCTTCGGGGCCGGCGGCCATTTCGGCGTCGGTCAGCAGGCAGTCGTCCAGCTCGGCGCGCAAGCGCGCGAAGTCGATGTTCTGGCCGATGAACACCAGCTCCTGGCGGCAGTCGCCGACCTCGGCGCTCCATTTGCTCATGACGGTGCGCAGACCGTCCTCGTCCTCGGGCCACTGGGTCTTGGGCACGAAGCGCCACCAGCGCCCGGCATAGCCATGGCGCATCAGGCCGCCGGCCTGCGACCAGCTGCCGGCCTCCTGGTACTTGCTGGCCAGCCAGAAGTAACCCTTGGAGCGCAGCAGGCGGCCATTGACCCACTCGCGATTGAGGAAAGCGAAGAAGCGCTCGGGGTGGAAGGGCCGGCGCGCCTGGTAGGCGGTCGAGGCGATGCCGTACTCCTCGGTCTCCGGCACGTGCTCGCCACGCAGCTCCTTGAGCCAGCCGGGGGCCTGGGAGGCGCGGTCGAAATCGAAGCGGCCGGTGTTGAGGATCTTCGCCAGCGGCGCCTGACCCATCACCATCGGCACGATCTCAGCCTCGGTGTTGAGCCCGCGCAGGATGGCCGTCAGTTCCTCGCGCTCAGCGCTGGAAATCAGGTCGGTCTTGCTGATCAGGATGACGTCGGCGAACTCCACCTGCTCGATCAGCAGGTCGGTGATCGAGCGTTCGTCCTCCTCACCCAGGGTTTCGCCACGACTGGCGAGACTCTCGGCGGCATGGAAATCGCGCAGGAAGTTCACCCCGTCGACCACCGTCACCAGCGTATCCAGGCGTGCCAGGTCGGACAGGCTCTGGCCCTGCTCGTCGCGGAAGGTGAAGGTCTCGGCCACCGGCAGCGGCTCGCTGATGCCGGTGGACTCGATCAGCAGGTAGTCGAAGCGGCCGTCGCGGGCCAGCCGCGCCACTTCCTCCAGCAGGTCTTCGCGCAGGGTGCAGCAGATGCAGCCGTTGCTCATCTCCACCAGCTTCTCGTCCGCGCGGTTAAGACTGACGTCGCGCTGCACTTCGCTGCCGTCGATGTTGATTTCACTCATGTCGTTGACGATCAGCGCCACGCGCAGGCCGTCGCGATTCTTCAGCACGTGGTTGAGCAGAGTGCTCTTGCCGGCGCCGAGAAAACCGGACAGCACGGTGACGGGTAAGCGGTTATCCATTGGGGTTTCCTCGCACATCACGGATATGGCGTTCGCGTTGTTCCTGACGTTCCTTGGCCTCGATGCACAGGCTGGCGGTGGGCCGCAGCAGCAGACGGCGCAGGCCGATCGGCTCGCCGGTCTCGCTGCACCAGCCGTACTCGCCGCGGGCCAGGCGCTCCAGCGCTTCGTCGATCTTGTCGAGCAGCTTCTTCTCCCGCTCCAGCAGGCGCAGCTGCCACTGGCGCTGCTCCTCGGCGCTGCCCAGGTCAGCCGGATCGCTGGCCGGCTGCTGCTCGCGCAGCTGGCCGAACTCCTCGTCGATGCGCTGCTGCAGCTCGGCACGCTGCTCCAGCAGGCGCTGGCGGAAGAACGCCTGCTGCACCTCGTTCATGTAGGTGTCGGCAGGCATGGCAAGCAGGTCGGCTTCGCTGATCACGGGGTGGACTCGTCAGGGGTGTCACTTTATTTTGTTATAACATAACATTTTGAACAACCGCCCTCGCCGCCACAGGTTCCCGATGAACGCCCTGACTCTCCCCGATATCGCCGCGCAAACCAGCGCCCAGGCGCAGCCCGCGCTGGACTTCGTCGGCATGCAGCAGATCGCCCTGCCCGTGCAGCTGGCCGGCATGCCGCTGGCCTGCCGGGTGGACGCCGGGGTCAGCCTGGATGACGCCAGCGCGCGGGGCATTCACATGTCGCGCCTGTATCTGGCACTGGAAGCCCTGGAACACCAGCCGCTGAACCTGCCGGCCGTGCAGCGGGTGCTACGCCAGTTCCTGGACAGCCACGAAGGCCTGTCACAACGTGCCTACCTCAACCTGCGCGGCGAGCTGCTGCTCAAGCGCCCGGCACTGGTCAGCCCGCTGGCCGGCTGGAAGGCCTACCCCGTGGCACTCAACACCCGGCTGGACGCCACGGGGTTTCACGTGGAACTGCAGCTGACACTGGGCTATTCCTCGACCTGCCCGTGCTCGGCGGCGCTGGCCCGGCAACTGATTCAGCAGCGATTTGTGGACGATTTTGCCGGTAAATCACTCGATCATGCCGACATCATCGACTGGCTGGGCAGCTCACAGGGCATCCTCGCCACCCCGCACAGCCAGCGCAGCGAGGCGCGCCTGCAGCTGCACCTGGACCCGACGCTGCAAGAGCTGCCACTGCTGCACTGGCTGGACAGCGCCGAGGCCGCCCTGGGCACCGCCCTGCAGACGGCGGTCAAACGCGCCGATGAACAGGCCTTCGCCCTGGCCAACGGGCAGAACCTGATGTTCTGCGAGGACGCCGCGCGCCGCCTGCACCAAACCCTGCGCGAGCAGGACGGGCTGCTCGGCTTCGCCCTGGAAGTGGTGCACGCCGAAAGCCTGCATGCCCACGATGCCGTGGCCCGCAGCCACTGGAGCCGGCCGGCATGATCCGCTGCGAGGGCCTGCAATGGGGGCCGCCCGGCCGCCCGCTGACCCCACCGCTGGACCTGCACCTGGCAGCCGGCAGCCTGACCGCCGTGATCGGCCACAACGGCTGTGGCAAGAGCAGCCTGCTCAAGGTCATCGCCGGCTGGCAGGCGCCGCTGGCGGGCCGGGTGCGGGTGGAGGCGCCACGCCCGGGCGGCATCGGCGTGCTGGTTCAGCAGCAGGCCTTCGACCGCCAGTTTCCCATTCGCCTGGACGCCCTGGTGGCCGGCGGACTGTGGTCACAGAAGCACTCGCGCGCCGCACAGCGGGCCCGCCTGGAGCAGACGCTGGAGCGCTGGCAGCTGAACGGGCTGCAGGCACTGCCGCTGGAGGCGCTGTCCGGCGGCCAGCTGCAGCGCGCCCTGCTCGCCCGCCTCGACCTGACCGATGCCCGCCTGCTGCTGCTCGATGAACCGGAAGCGGCGCTCGACGCCGAAGGCCAGGCGCTGTTCTGGCAACGCGCCCGCCAGTGGCAAGCCGAAGGCCGCACGCTGCTGGTGGTCAGCCACGCCGTGGGCCACCTTAGCGACTGGCTGGACAACGCCCTGCTGGTGTCCGCACAGGGCTGCATCCTGGCGCCGGTCAGCGAACTGCGCGGCGCGCGTCTGGAGCGCGTGGCCTGATGCTCGACCCGCTGTGGCAGCCCTTCGCCGAATTCGCCTTCCTACGCCGCGCCCTGCTTGGCGGCCTAGCGCTGGCCTGCAGCGCCGCGCCGCTGGGGGTGTTCCTGATGCTGCGGCGCATGAGCCTGATTGGCGATGCCATCGCCCACGGCATCCTGCCCGGCGCCGCGCTGGGCTTCTGGCTGTTCGGCCTGAGCCTGCCGGCGCTGACCGCCGGTGGCCTGGTCGCCGGCCTGGGCATGGCCATGCTGGCCGCCTGGGTCACGCGTCGCACCGGGCTGCGCGAAGACACCAGCCTGGCCGCCCTGTACCCCATCTCGCTGGCCAGCGGCGTGCTGCTGCTCGGCCTGGCCGGGCGCAAGCTGGACCTGATGCACCTGCTGTTCGGCTCGGCGCTGGCGGTGGACCTGCCCACCCTGCACGGCATGCTCAGCGTGGCGGCCATCAGCCTGACCGTATTGCTGATGATCTACCGCCCGCTGGCGCTGGACAGCCTCGACCCGCTGTTCCTGCGCAGCGTCAGCCGCATCGGTCCGCTGGTGCATGGTCTGTTCCTGGCCCTGGTGGTGCTGAACCTGGTGATGGGATTCCAAGCCATCGGCGCTTTGATGGTGGTCGGCCTGATGATGCTGCCGGCCGCCGCCGCGCGCTTCTGGAGCCGCCACCTGCCGCACCTGCTGCTGCTCGCCGCGCTGATCGGCGCCGCCAGCGTCTGGCTCGGCCTGCTGCTGTCCTACCACGCCGGCCTGCCGAGCGGACCCTGCATCGTCCTGCTGGCCGGGCTGGCCTACCTGATCTCGGTGATCGCCGGACCGGTCCACGGTCTCTGGCGCCCGGCCCCCTTACCCACATCACCCTAAGGAAACCCCATGCGCGCCCTGCTCGCCCTGATCGCTTTGCTCCTGCCGCTGTCACTGCCCGCCGCCGACAAGCCGCAGGTGGTCACCAGCTTCAGCATCCTCGCCGACCTGACCCGCGCCGTTAGCGGTGAGCACATCGCCCTGACCAACCTGGTCGGGCCCGACGAAGACGCCCATGTCTTCGAACCCAGCCCGGAACATGCGCGCACACTGCTGCAGGCCGACCTGATCATCGCCAACGGCCTGGGCTTCGAACCCTGGCTGGAACGCCTGCTGGCCAGCAGCGAAGCGCGCGGCCGGCGCATCGACGCCAGCCAAGGCGTGCTGCCGCTGTGGCTGGAAGAGGACGGCGAGAAAGTCGCCGACCCACACGCCTGGCAGAGCCTGAGCAACGCCGAGATCTACGTGCGCAACATCACCCAGGCGCTCAGCCAGCTCGACCCGGCGCATGCCGACGCCTACGCCGCCAACCGCGACGCCTACCTGACCAGGCTGCACAGCTTGCTCAAGACTGCCAACGCGCGCATCGCCGACCTGCCGGCCAGCCAGCGCAAGGTGGTGACCAGCCACGATGCCTTCGGCTACCTGGGCCAGGCCTGGCAGCTGCAGTTCATCGCGCCGCAGGGCCTGTCCACCCATGACGAGCCGTCCGCTGCCGAAGTCGCCGCACTGATCCGTCAGCTGCGCAGCGAAGGCGTGCGCGCCGTGTTCGTGGAAAACATCCGCGACCCGCGTCTGGTACGGCAGATTGCCGACGAGGCCGGAGCCCGCGTCGGCGGCACCCTGTATTCCGATGCCCTGGCCAGCCAGGGGCCGGCCAGCACCTACCTGGGCATGTTCCAGCACAACCTCGACACTCTGTTGGCCGCGCTCAAACCATGAACCTGTGGCTGCAACTGGAGCAGACCGGGCTGGGCGACAGCCGCCCGCTGGCCGAGGTGCTGGCGGCCATCCCCTGGAATGCCGACGGCCTGATCGCCGCCATCGCCCAACAGCACGACAGCGGCGAGGTGCTGATGCTGGCCTGGATGAACCGGGCGGCATTGGAGGAAACCCTCGCCAGCGGTCAGGTTTGCTACTGGTCGCGGTCGCGCCAGCAACTGTGGCGCAAGGGCGAAACCAGCGGCCACCGCCAACGGCTGGTCGAGGCACGCCTGGACTGCGACGGCGACGCCGTGCTGCTACTGGTCGAGCAACAGGGCCCGGCCTGCCACACCGGTCGCCCCAGCTGCTTCTACAACGCCATCCGCGATAAACGGGTGTGCGTGATCAGCGTGCCGCAATGAAACGCCTGCTGCTGGGCCTGGTGCGGCTCTACCAGTACCTGATCAGCCCCCTGCTCGGGCCGTGCTGCCGCTTCCATCCCAGCTGCTCGCACTACGCCATCGAAGCCATCGAACGCCACGGAGCGCTGCGTGGCGGCTGGCTGGCCGTGCGGCGCCTGGGCCGCTGCCACCCCTGGCATCCGGGCGGTTATGACCCGGTGCCAACGCCCCCTCACTGCAATCGGGAACATCCCCATGACTGATCTGCTGATCCGCAATGCCCGCCTGATCAACGAGGGCCGCGAGTTCGAGGCTGACCTGCTGGTACGCCACGGCCGCATCGAGAAGATCGCCACCAGCATCAGCGGACTCAATGCCCACACCGAGATCGACGCCGCCGGACAGTACCTGCTGCCGGGCATGATCGACGACCAGGTGCACTTCCGTGACCCCGGCGCGCCGCACAAGGGCAGCTTCGCCACGGAATCCCGCGCGGCCGTGGCCGGCGGTATCACCAGCGTGATGGACATGCCCAACACCAACCCGCCAACGCTCAATCTTGATGCGCTGGAGGCCAAGGAGCGACGCGCGGCCAGCTGCTCCATGGCCAACTTCGGCTTCCACTTCGGCGTCAGCCACGAAAACCTCGACATCGTCGCGGCACTCGACCCCAACCGGGTGGCGGCGGTGAAGGTGTTCATGGGCGCCAGCACCGGCAACATGCTGGTCGACGACCTGCCCTCGCTGGAGCGCCTGTTCCGTGATTGCCCGACCATTGTCCTGACCCACTGCGAATACACCCCACGCATCCGCGAGCGCGAACAGCAGTGGCAAGCTCAGTACGGCGAGCAGATTCCGCCCGATCAGCACCCACTGATCCGCGATGCCGAAGCCTGCTACCAGTCCTCCAGCCTGGCCGTGAGTCTGGCGCGACGCTTCGACACCCAGCTGCACGTGCTGCACATCACCACCGCCCGCGAGCTGGGCCTGTTCCAGCCAGGCCTCTTGGCCGGAAAACAGATCACCGCCGAGGTCTGCGCCCATCACCTGTACTTCGATGACCGCGACTACGCGGAACTGGGCCATCTGATCAAGTGCAACCCGGCGATCAAGACCCAGACCGACCGCGACGCCCTGCGCCAGGCCCTGCTCTGCGGGCGGCTGGACATCATCGGCACCGACCACGCCCCGCATACCCTGGACGAGAAGCAGCGCCATTACCTGCAGGCGCCGTCCGGCCTGCCACTGGTGCAGCACGCGCTGCCGTCCCTGCTGGAACTGGTCGCCGACGGCCTGCTGCCCCTCACCACCCTGGTGGAAAAGACCAGCCACGCCGTGGCGCAGCGCTTTGCCATCGAACAGCGCGGCTACCTGCGTGAAGGCTACTGGGCCGACCTGACCCTGATCGAACGCCTGGCCGAGCCACGCCCGGTCGCCGCCGACCCGATCCTCGCCCACTGCGGCTGGACGCCCTTCCAGGGCCGCGCCTTCCGCCATGCCGTACGCAGCACCGTCGTCTCCGGCCAGCTGGCCTGGCATGAGGGCCAGCTGCAACACGATTGCCAGGGGCTGCCGCTGCGCTACCAGCGCGGCTGAGCGCCCTGTTAACCGACCTGATTAGAGAACCGACATGCCCAGCATCACCCTGCCCGATGGCAGCCAGCGTCACTATGCCCAACCCCTGAGCGTGGCCGAGGTCGCCGCCGATATCGGCCCCGGCCTGGCCAAGGCCGCCCTGGCCGGCCGCCTGGATGGCCGTCTGGTGGACACCAGCGCCTTGATCGACCACGACGCCCAGCTCAGCCTGATCACCGCGCGCGACCCCGAGGGCCTGGAGCTGCTGCGCCACTCCTGCGCGCACCTGCTGGCCATGGCGGTCAAGCAGCTGTACCCCAGCGCCCAGGTGACCATCGGCCCGGTGATCGAGGACGGCTTCTACTACGACTTCGCCTTCGAGCGCCCCTTCACCCCGGATGACCTGGCGCTGATCGAGGCGCGCATGAGCGAGCTGGCCGCCGCCGACCTGCCCGTCAGCCGCCGCGAGCTGCCACGTGATGAAGCCATCGCCCACTTCGAATCACAGGGCGAGCACTACAAGGCCGAGCTGATCCGCGACATTCCGGCCGGCGAGGTGCTGTCGCTGTACCGCCAGGGCGACTTCGAAGACCTCTGCCGCGGCCCGCATATTCCGCGCACCGGCCATCTGCAGGCGTTCAAGCTGACCAAGGTGGCCGGCGCCTACTGGCGCGGCGATGCGAAGAACGCCGCACTGCAACGCATCTACGGCACCTGCTGGGCCAACAGCAAAGAGCTCAAGGCCCATCTCACCCGTCTGGAGGAAGCCGGCAAGCGCGACCACCGCAAGCTCGGCCCGCAACTCGATCTGTTCCATTTCGACGACTGCGCCCCGGGCTCGGTGTTCTGGCACCCCAAGGGCTGGACCCTGTTCCAGCAGCTGATCAACTACATGCGCCAGCAGCAGGACGCAGCCGGCTATGTCGAGGTCAACACCCCGGACGTGATGGACCGCAGCCTGTGGGAAACCTCCGGGCACTGGTTCAACTACCGCGACGCCATGTTCACCACCAGCACCGAGGACGAGCGCGTGTTCGCCCTCAAGCCGATGAACTGCCCCGGTGCCGTGGCGCTGTTCGCCCGTGGCCTGAAGAGCTACCGCGACCTGCCGCTGCGCATGGCCGAATTCGGCAAGGTGCACCGCTACGAGCCGTCCGGCGCGCTGCACGGCCTGCTGCGCGTGCGCCACTTCACCCAGGACGACGCGCACATCTTCTGCACCGCCGCGCAGATGGAACAGGAATGCGCCGACACCATCGCCCTGGTGTTCGCCATCTACCGTGACTTCGGCTTCAACGAAGTCGCGGTGAAGCTCTCCACCCGCCCGGCCAACCGCATCGGCAGCGACGCCACCTGGGATCAGCTGGAAGGCGCGCTGTCCGGCGCCCTGCAACGGATGGGCATCGACTACCAGCTCAACCCCGGCGAAGGCGCGTTCTACGGACCCAAGCTGGAGTTCGTGCTGCGCGACGCCATCGGCCGCGACTGGCAGTGCGGCACCCTGCAGGTGGACCTCAACCTGCCGGAGCGCTTCGACATCAGCTACGTCAACGAACAGGGCGAACGCGAACGCCCGGTGATGCTGCACCGCGCCCTGTTCGGCTCGCTGGAGCGCTTCACCGGCATTCTCATCGAGCACTACAGCGGGCTGTTCCCGCTGTGGCTAGCCCCGCAGCAGGCGGCCGTGCTGACCATCTCCGAAGGGCAGAACGACTACGCCCGCCAGGTACTCGCCGCCCTCAAGCGCGCCGGCCTGCGTGCGGCGGCGGACCTGCGCAGTGAGAAGATCGGCTACAAGATCCGCGAAGCCACCCTGCAGAAGGTGCCCTACCTGTTGGTGATCGGCGAACAGGAGAAGGCCGAGGGCCGCGTCACCCTGCGCAGCCGCGCCGGCGACAACCTCGGCAGCCTGGCGCTGGATGATCTGGTTGAACGACTGCGCGCGGAAGCGCGCATGCCCGGCCAGGAGCCGGCATGCTGATCCGCAAGCTGTTCAAGTTCGAGAGCGCGCATATCGTGCGCGGCTGCAGCAGCCGGCGCTGCTCGCGCTCGCTGCACGGCCACTCGTACAGGATCGAACTGCTGCTGGAAGCCCACGCTCTGGATAACGGCCAGATGGTCTACGACTTCGGCCTGCTCAAAGGCGATGTGCGCGACCTGATCGACGCCTTCGACCACGCAGTAACCTTCTGGGACGGTGACGACCCCAACTACATTGCCAGCTGCCAGCGCTTCTCCGAGCGCTGGATCAGCCTGCCGGTATCGCCCAGCGCCGAGCAGTTCTCACGGGTGATCTTCCGCCTGGTGGACGGCCTGTTGCAGCTGACCGAGATGGTAAACGGCGAACAGGATGTGCAGTTGCACTCGGTGATCGCCCACGAGACCGAAACCGGCTATGCCCAGTGCTTCCGCGGGGATGCCTACAACCCGCGCATGGGCGATTTCCGGCTGGAACAGATCCGCTTCTCCGAACGCATCTGCCAGGAGTGGCGGGACCCGGGATTATTTCAACGACTGTTGGAAAATCGACGCTCGCGCAACGCACCACTATGCTGACGTTCAAGAGGGGCCTGCGGCAATCAGTCCGGCTGCAGGAAAAAGAGCTTCCAATACAATAATGCCCCCCTGAAAGGTCACCCTGATGCCGCTCTCCCAATCATCTCGCGACTGGCTAATCGCCTTTGCCCTTGCCGGCATGCTGTTACGTGCCAGCTTGCTGGTCTGGGCCGCGCCATTGATGACGGCTAGCGACTTCATGCTGTTCTGCAGCTCTCAGGGTACGCAATGGCTGGATGTCAGTGACGAGGACGATTCAGGCCATACACCCTGTGCGCAATGCGCCACTCAGGCCAGCACACTGCCGGTCTGGACGTATCTGCCGCCAGCACCCCCGATGTTGGATCACCAGGCCGCCAGACTGCAGGATCAGTTGCTGCGGTGGTATCCCCCCTTCTTGCTAGCTCCCCCCAACCGAGCTCCCCCTACCCACGCCTGATGCTTGTGTTAACGCCTGGCCAATGCTGTGCCGGGCATGTCTTTGCATTCAGGAATCTATCCATGTCCCGTATTCCCGCTTTGGCACTCACGGCCCTTGCCTGCGCCACCAGTTACTCTCTGTTTGCTGCTGATTTACGGCTAGAAGAAGTTGTAGTTACTGCCACCGGTGCGCCGCAACCGATTGAAGATGTACAGGCCTCGGTCCAGGTGATCGATCGTCAAGAGCTGAACCAGCACTCAGCTCATAGCGTCACCGAAGTGCTCAAGTCCGCCACCGGTGTACAAACCAACAACTCCGGTGCCACCGGCGCCATTTCGATTCGTGGCTTCAACAGCAACCAGAGCCTGGTGCTGATCAACGGCCAGCGCCGTACCAACAATTACAGCAGCAACAACCCCAACCAGATCAGCACCTTCGATATCGAACGTATCGAGATCGTACGAGGCCCCATGTCCTCACTGTATGGCTCGGATGCATTGGGTGGGGTCGTCAACATCATCACGCGCCAGCCGGGTGAAGACCCGGGGATCAGCACTCAGGTCACAGCTGGTGCCGCACGCGAGGGACGCGAAACCCTGCAGACAGGGTTCAACGCACGGTTTGGCGACAGTACCCTGGGCCACTCGCTGACGCTGGAACAGGAGCAGCGCCAGCCTCTTCGCCACGATGATTCGACTCAGGACGATGCCGGGCGGCTGATCAACCTGTCGGCCGCCTACCGAGGCAAGTGGACACCGGATGAGGTGCAATCGCTGGGCTGGGCAGTAGAAGTTTTCGATCGCGACAATGACCGCGACGCCGAAGCACTGGTGCGCCGCCCCGGTGGCGGCCCACCGCGTTTCGATAGCGTGGCTTACAGCAACTATGAAGACGAGCAACGCAATTTCTACGGCCTCGACTATCAACGCCTGATCGGTGCCGGCGAACTCAAACTGCGCAGCAGTTATGGCCGCAGCAGTGGTGCTACCAACCGCAGCTTCCCCGAGACGCTGAAAGAAAACACGCTCTACAAGCAATACCAAAGTGACGCGCTGTACAGCCTGCCGATCTTCGACAGCCACAAGCTGACCCTCGGCGGTGGCTATAACCGTGACGAGCTGGATGTGACCATCAACTCGCAGTCGGCGGCCCGCGATAACAGCTTTGTACTGCTGCAGGACGAATGGCAGATCAATGAGTCGTGGACCCTAGTCGCCGGCGGCCGTTATGACCGCTTCGACGACTTCGACAACGCCCTCACCCCCAAAGCCAGTCTGGGTTGGAGTGATGAAGGCTGGCGCGCCCGCCTGGGTTATGGCGAAGGCTTCCGCGCCCCCTCGCTACTGGAGCAGTACGCCAGCTTCAGTCGCGGCGGTGGCTCCAGCGTCATCACCGGCAACCCTGACCTGCAGCCAGAACAATCGAAATCCTGGGAGTTGGCGTTCGGCCGCACCTTGGGCGATCTCGATCTGGATGCCGTGCTGCACCACAGTAACGTGGATGACCTGATCAGCTCACGCCTGGTGCGCAGCGTGCCCATCGGCGGCGGTCGCTTCCGGGGCTTCTATGAGTATGAAAACGTGGACAAGGCACGTATCCGTGGCCTTGAGCTGAATGCCAAGTGGCAAGCCACCGACGCTCTGACCCTGCAGGCCGGCTATGACTGGCTGGATGCCATTGATGCCAATACGGATCAACGCCTGGAAGGCCGCGCTCGGCGCACCTACCGCCTGGAAAGCAGCTATGCCCTGGCTGACGACTGGCGCGTCACCGCCCGCGCCCGCCACACCGGCGACTACCTGTCGCGCAAGCCGGACTGCCGGGTCAACTGCCCGCTGTATGACACCCGTCAGACCCTGGTCGATCTGAACATCAGCCACAACCTGACCGAGCAGGTCGAGCTGTTTACCGGGATCGACAACGTCTTCGATCAGCGTGACCCCAGCAACTACGTCAATAACAACGCCGGCACTGGCGGCGGTAGGACCGATCCTGACGCCCGCTATTTCTACGTCGGCAGCCGTGTCGAGTTCTGAGCCTAGCGCGCCTGCCGGCCTCCGCGCCGGCAGGTTGAGGATAACCACATGAACGAACACATCATTGCGCGGGAAAGCGACTCAAAGGCGACGGCACGCAGCCTGAATCTAACGGGTCTGCCCCTGCTTGGCCCGATACTGCGCCACCCAGTATTCATGACCAGCCTGCAACTGATCAGCGTCTCGCTGTTACTGCTGGCCATTGGGCTGGGGATTTTCAGTGAAGACCGCAAGGATGGCCTCACCGTCCTGTTGTTCTGGGGCATCTTCTGGCCATTGCTGACCTGCGTGATCACCCCCAGCCTGGGACCGGCGTTCTGTGCCGTCTGCCCGCATGGCGCCCTGGGTAAGTGGCTGCAGCGCTTCAGCCTGAAGCGGCGCTTTCCCAGAGCCCTGCGGGGTGCCTGGATCAGCCTGAGCCTGATATTCCTGGGCTATTGGGTACTGGCTTTCAGCGCCCCCAGCTTGCTGAGCGCTTCCACTCAAACCACGGCCTGGTACTTCCTGCTGTTCACCCTGTTCGCTGTCGGCTGCTTCCTGTTCTATGCCGACATGGCCTACTGCAAGCACATCTGTCCGCTGGGTCGGGTGCTGGCCAGTCACGGTAAGGCCGGCGGCCTGAGCATCCGCACTGAACAAAGCGACTGCAGCAGTTGCAGCACCTTCGAATGCGCCAAAGCCTGTCATTACCACCTGTCGCCGTTCCGCTTCGAGGAACGCAACAACATGGACAACTGCACCCTGTGCCTCGATTGCGTGCAGGCCTGCGACAGCGCCGAACTGCACTGGATGCGTCCGGGCAAAAACCTGAGCCAGCCCATCACACGCGCTGATCCACATGACTACTGGGTAATCATCCTGATTCTGGCCATTGCCGGCGTGGGTATTCAGTTTCTGCACGGTTTGCAGCACACCGGCCTGCGCGACAGCCTGCCGTGGAATGTGGCTGGCCAGTGGCTGCACCAAAGCCTGGCGCTGAGCACCGATACCTGGAATCTCTCCGGGCTGCTGGCACTGCTACTGGCTCTGCTGTTGACGCTACCTACTGCAGCACTGGGCTATCGGGCGGCAGCGCGCCTACTCAAACAACCGCCACAGACACTGGCACTCGACCTGGCTTACGCACTGGCACCCATGGCCATCCTCGGCCTGATCCCCCATGCGGTTGGTACCTTTGCCATGAAGTACGGCCCGGCGCTGGTCAATGAAACAGGCGCATTACTCGGCTACGCCTGGCATGCCGAGCCCTTCGCGCAACGCGGCGACACCTGGCTGAAGGTCGTCAACCTGCTGCCCTGGCTGGGCATACTCTGGAGCCTGCGACTGACTTGGCAACGGGCCTCGCGCTGGACAACCGGCAAGGCACAACTGCTCGCCATCTGGGCGCTGGCCTGCGCGCCAATCTGGCTGTACAGCGCGGTAATGCTGATCAAAGTGGCGGCTTTCATCATGCTACCCGTGCCGCATCGTCACTGACGCGCAACAGAGGCTGAAGTGGGAGCGCGGCCCACCATATCGTGACCATTTAGCCTCCCCTTACACCATCGGCATGGAGATCGTTGTAATAACCACCGTCCGGTCAACTAAATGCGCTTGACGCAACCATCTATAGGCGGTGCCACAACTACCAACCACCGCCACCACCGCCGCCACTGCCACCCCCTGATGAGCCGCCGCCCGAGGAGCCGCCGGAGGACGAGGATGAGCTGGCCGGTGGCGTCGAGGCGCTGGCACTGAGGCTCACCAGGCTGCTGCTCAGCGCCGTGCTGAAGGCGGTCGGTGAGCTGAAGCGCTCGCGCGCGGCATACCAGTCCGGCCGGTACTCATGCTGGCTGGGGTCGATCAGGCCGGCTTCCAGCGCGGCGGCGAAGCGGGCACTCCACTGTGCCTCTACGCCCAGCGCCATGGCGTATGGCAGGTGGCGTTCATACAGTTCGATGCTCATCGCCGGCGCCTCGGCCGCTCGCGCCAGAACCTCGCTCTCCGCCAGTTGCAGGTAGTCGCGGTAGCCTGCCGCGGCATCGAGCAATTGCTGGCCTTTCACCGAGGGCGCCTCCAACAGGCGATAGAACAGCCCCACCAGCAACAGGTAGCCGATCACCAGCAGCATCACCGGCAACGAGCAGGCCGACAGCAGCATCCACAGGCCAATCGGCACCGGGAAGCCGAACAGCAGTGCCACCACCGCCAAGCCAATCCGTTTACCGTAGCCCGACTCACGTATTGCCAGCGTCAGCACCACCGCCGAGGGTATGCCGAAGCCCAGGCTGAAGACCATGCCGGCGATGGCCAACCCCCACTGCTCCTCGCCCTCCAGCCCGGTGAGCACGGCCAGCAACAGGCCGGGCACAGCGATGGCCAGGCCGGTGGCCCAGGCCCCTCGGTTGTTGGCGTGCCACAGCGCACCCACCGTCTGCAGGCTGTCGACCATCCGCGTCTTCATCTCGGCCAGTCGCGGCTGGTAGCGACTGCCCAGTTCCAGGGGGGCGGAGTTTTTCAGCGGGAACAGGCGACGAAGCCATTCGATTTCACCCACGCGCGCCGACTCCGCCGGTTTGCGGCCGGGCTGCAGAACGAAACCCTCGGCGCGCGGCCGGTCCTCCAGGCGAATCAGGCCGTGAATGGCCCAGTCGGTGAAGCAGATCGCCAGGGCGCGGGCATCGTTGAAGGTGCCGCGAAAGCCGCGGTGCCACAGATAGCCGACCTGCGTCGGGCTGAGGTCATCCGGAGCCTCGAAACGCACGATATGCAGGCCCTTGCGAGGGTCGCGCCCCACACGTCGCCAAGTACGCACGTAGTAAACGAGCAGGGCCAGCCAGAGCAGGGCACCCAGCGTCAGGCCGGCGTTATCGAACAGCAGGCGCAGGCTGCGCTGCAGCACACCGGGCCGCTCGACGATGCCCGCCTGCCAGTCCACCGCCAGGGTGAAACCCTGTTGCGGCGGCAACACAGCGGTAGTCTCCAGCAGCAGCGAATCCTCGGACTGCTCCCGCACTCGGTAGCCTCTGCCCTGCGCGCCACTGGCGCCGGTGTACCCGGAGAATTGGCCAATCCTCGCGCCCTGCGGCAGTAGCACCCGTGCCGACGCCTGCAGGATCGGGAACGCCCAGGCATTACCGGTGACGTTCCAGTACAGCTCGTCCGCGTCCGGCCGCTGCAACAACTGCGGATCGACCCGGTAGCGCAACTCATACACATAGCGCCCGGGCTCCAGGAAGATATGCGGCGAACCGAGATAGAAACGCTGGTAGGCGCCCTGAGTCTCGCGGCGCACCGACTCGGCTTCACCGTCGCGGGTGGCGCTGAGCAGATCGATCGGCGTCTTGCGCAGCAGGCCACCGGGCAGGCGGTAGGTCACCGGAATGTCGCGATAAATGCCACGCTGGATCTTGTCGCCCTCGGCCCGCACGGTGATGCGCTCGGTCACATCCAGCAGGCCATCGTTGCGAACCTGCAGCTCGACTGCAAAATCCTCGATCACTTCCTGCGCCAGCGTCATGCCAGGCAGCAGAGCACACAACAGCAGCAAGGGTTTCAGCCATCCCGGCATGTTCAGAACTCCAATTGCGGCGACAGCCCGTCGCGGGCGTCATCCAGGGCAAAATAGGCAGCACAGCGAAAACCGAAAGCCTTGGCCAGCAGGTTGCTCGGCACCGACTCGACCAGCACATTGAGCTCGCGCACGGCACCGTTGTAGTAGCGGCGCGCCATCTGGATATGCTCCTCGACCTCACTCAGGTTGCGCTGCAGGTCGAGGAACACCGCGTCAGCCTTGAGCTCCGGGTACCCCTCGACCAAGGCAAAGGTGCGCTGCAGGGCGGCCGACAACTGGCCTTCGATCGGACCGCGGCCAGCGGCGCCATCGCGCTCATGGGCCTGCGCTTCGCCACGCCGAGTGACCAACTCTTCGAGGGTATCGCGCTCATGCGCCATGTAGGCCTTGAGGCAGGCGACCAGCTGCGGGATCAGGCTGGAACGACGCTTGAGTTGCACCTCGATGCCACTCCAGGCCTCCGCCACGCGCGCGCGGTTGAACACCAGGCGGTTGTAACCGTAGATACCGGCCAACAGCACCAGCACGCACAGGCCACCGCCCCACCATCCGAATCCCTGCATTCCCTCGCCCCCGGCTGTTTCCAGGCACCCAGTGTACCTGCCGAACCAGGCCGGCGCCGCCGATTGCGCCACAGGCGCCAAGGGTGGCTAGAGCAAAGCTCAAAGTGAGTCGTGAATCGACCATAGATTCGCTGACCACTTTGAGCTGCTATCTCGGGCCGAGGGCGGATGCTTTTGGCCGGGAGCTGCTGTCTTTGGAAGTCTGCCTTCGGCCAAGAGCGGCCGCTCAATGGTGTCTATCTAACCAGTGGTGATTCACACCACGGTGATAAGCGGCTGAGTTCTGTATGTGGATATTCGCTCGCTCCTCATCTCAGGGCCAAGACTTCCTGAGCCACAGGCCGAGAAAAATTCCTAACAAGCAGAAAAGCCCAAATAGCCAGCCTGACAACGCGCCCGCCATCACACCGGATAGCAAGGTGCCGACGGTACAGCCAAGTGCCAACATACTTCCCAGCCCCAGCAGTACTCCACCCAACAAATTGCGTAAAAGCTC
The DNA here is from genome assembly GCF_048595745.1 of Pseudomonas stagnisoli. Taxonomy (NCBI): domain Bacteria; kingdom Pseudomonadati; phylum Pseudomonadota; class Gammaproteobacteria; order Pseudomonadales; family Pseudomonadaceae; genus Pseudomonas; species Pseudomonas stagnisoli. The sequence goes on along the minus strand of NZ_CP184361.1, from coordinate 192,622 downwards.
TTTCGCCTCTGGGCGGTAAGGCTTGAAGTCGCCAGCGACAAGTGCGCTGGCCCAAGAGGCTGCTACCAGACCGAGGACGAACAAGCCGTTGTTCGAGAGAAGTGTTTCTTTAACGCGAGTGGCACAGCCGGCAAAACTGTCCAGCCCTTCCATGCGAGCAGGCAGCAACCCGAAGCTATCCGCGGCGGTGCGAGACAGGCTGCCCAGCTCTGCGGTCACCCCCAAGGGGCCAACTCGTAGATAGGCCAAAGTGGCGAGAGCGCCAATTAACACTCCACCGACCCAGGTCGGCCAGCGTTGGCCGAAAAGCAACTGAACGAGGCTACGGGGTACAGGTTTGGCCTCGGCTGCTTGCATGTAACGCAGCAGCCAATATGCGATTGCGCCCAGCAGCCCGAGTTGCAGCAGCAAGGAAACACCATAGCCCTGCCAATCAGGCAGCCACACTACAGGTGCCTCTTGAATGCTCAGGAGATAGAGTGAATTCCAGCTGAGGAATCCAAAGGCGAAACCGATCAGCGCTCCCAGCAACGCGGCCAGTGATGCAAGGGCTCCCTCTCCCAACCGATATAGATGGGCACTGATGCAGGAGCCGGAAAGGGCCATGCCGATACCGAACAATGTGGCGGCCAGCGCCAGCACCCAACTGAGCGGGCCGACATGCGCATCCGGAGGCAGTCGCCCCACGCCTGGCTCGGGTAAAAATGCTCCGAACACGACGTGATAGCCCAACGTGCCGATTACCAGTGCGGCAATTACGCCGAGCACCCCCTCTGGCTTGCGCTGCTCGATGAAGTCGCGGGTGACACAAAAGAAACAGAAGCGCGAACGCTGCAGCAGTAACCCGAACACTGCTCCAGTCAGTAGAGACAGACTCAGCCCTTGGCTTTCACTGTCCGGCCCACCTAGCCCCCAGGCACTGAATAGCAGTAGCAGTACCACAATCGTGGCAATCAGAACCGCACGAGGCTCTGGAGAGTGCAATGAACGTTCAGGCATAGACCCCTCAAAAAAGAAGGCGGACGCTCTGCCTGAACGCCCACCCTGAAGACTCAAGCTCTTGGGAGCTCGTTGTTATTTGCCGCCCCAGACGGTACCGGCCACATTGACCACCGGCACTCCCACAGCGTTGCCGTATTCGGTCCACGAGCCATCGTAGTTACGCACGTCGTAGCCGAGGATTTTCTTCAGCGCGAACCATGTGTGACTGGAGCGCTCGCCGATGCGGCAGTAAGTGATGATTGGCTTGCTGCCATCGATACCCACGGCGCCGTAGACCTTTTTCAGCTCTTCGGCGGACTTGAAGGTCCCGTCGGCGGCCACTGCCTGGCCCTAGGGCACATTGACCGCGCCAGGCACATGGCCTGCACGCACGGACAGCTCCTGTACACCCTGCGGTGCGAAGACCTTGCCGTTGAATTCATCGGCCGAGCGGATATCCACCAGTTGGACATCGCTACGCTTCTCAGCGGCCGCAACCACATCCGGCAGAAATGCGCGGAGCTCCTGGTTAGCGGCCTTGACCACGACGTTACCGGCAGCAGGTACCTTCACCCGGTTTTCCAGCGGTCGCTTTTCCGCCTCCCACTTGACCCGGCCGCCGTCCAGCAGTTTGACGTTGGCCACACCATAGACATCAAATACCCAGGCGCCCCAGGCGGCGAACCAGTTGTTGCTATCGCCATAGAGGACCGTGGTCGTGTCCGATGATATGCCTGCCTTGCGCAGCAGTTTCTGGAAATTCTCCTGGGTGGCAATATCGCGGCGCACCGGATCAACCAGATCCGTGTGCCATATAAAATTTACAGCGCCAGGCACGTGCCCGCGCTCGTATACCCCGGGCACGACGCTGACCTCGATCACGCGTACCTTGGGGTTATTGAGGTTCTTTTCCAGCCAATCGGTAGTGACCAGCACATCGCTGGCTGCAATCGCTGGTGAGGCCTGAAGCAACGCTCCCACTACCAGCACGCTGGCACCAATCCACGCTTTCAGCTTCATCACAAAATCCCTCGCAGGTTTATTGGCAAGGCTCCCCGCCTTGCGGATATCTGAGTGGCAGAGACCCGTTCGCTGAATCACCAGGAGCCAAGTACACAACATGCGTTTTGTTGCGCAGCGCAGGCACCGCATGAGAGAGACATGGCGAACCTCATGAAAACGTGTCGGCCATCATGGAAGGGCCAGATCACAGACAGCTGCGGGTCGAGCTGAGTCCGGTCATCCGGTAGCGGCTACGCTAGAAGATGGAAAAAAACACTCCAATAATTAATAAGAATTAGCTTATTCGGCTCCTGTTTTCCCAGATAGGAACTCCTCCCAAGGCCATAGTTGCAGGCCAATCCTCACCTATTCGGAGCCTCTTTGGCTGGGGCTATGGTTGAGTGCCCGCCTTGCTACACACCCGATGCCGCTTGGCCTGCCCGGGAGAGATCGCTTTTTCACGACACGGACCCAAGGTCCGCCACTCGTTCGCCCTAAGGCCCGTTGAAAGCACCGCGCATGAGTGATTCAAGATGTTTCTCCGGTGGTTTGTCGGTGTGGACGATCCCCGCTCCGGTAGACATCCCCGGCCTATGCTTTGAATAGTTCTGACTTTCCCGGGCAATTTTCAGTGGCTGCTACTGGCCGCTTTTGGCCGAAAGCGGTCTATTAAGACTGACTACTGAGAAAGTTATTTTTTGCTAAAGCGAGTTTGGTAAACGATGGCCGTGAGCAAGAAAAGTACTCGACTACCCAGCAGCCCCGGCATCGGCAGGCTATGAAACAGGTGTATTCCTGCTGACTTTCGGTTGCGGAACTGCCTGCTCGGCAACTTACGCCTACAAGCTCGGTGGCTCGTTGGGCGGGCCATTTGCGTTGGTGGAAATCGCCGATAGCGAGCGGGAAGTGGTGATGAACCTGGGCGAAAGCTCGGTGCGCTTCTATAGGATGTTCGAGGCGAACGATAAGCCGCTGTATGAGATCACACCCGAGTTCGGCGGCTATAGCCTGTTGGAGAGCATCGCCGATACGGGCATAGAGGATCACGTATTCCGTGTGACCTACCAGGGCAAGACGGATATGGAGATGCAGGAGTACGAAGCCCCTCCACTCCCCTAATCAACAAAGAAAAAGCGGACCATCGGCCCGCTTTTTCGTTTCCCCTTTCGGTTTACTCCACCGTCACCGACTTGGCCAGGTTACGCGGCTGGTCCACGTCGGTGCCCTTGAGCACGGCCACATAGTAGGACAGCAGCTGCAGCGGCACGGTGTAGAGGATCGGGGCCAGCACGTCGTGGATGTGCGGCATGTTGATGACGTGCGTGCCCTCGCCGTTGCCCAGGCCGGCGGCACCGTCGGCGAAGACGATCAACTGGCCGCCACGGGCGCGGACTTCCTGCAGGTTAGACTTGAGCTTTTCCAGCAACTCGTTGTTCGGCGCCACGGTGACCACCGGCATGTCGGCGTCGACCAGGGCCAGTGGGCCGTGCTTGAGCTCGCCGGCCGGGTAGGCTTCGGCGTGGATGTAGGAGATTTCCTTGAGCTTGAGCGCGCCTTCCATGGCCACCGGGTACTGGGCACCACGACCGAGGAACAGGGTGTGGTGCTTCTCGGCGAACAGCTCGGCAACCTTCTCCACGGTCTTGTCCATGGCCAGCGCCTCGCCCAGGCGGGTCGGCAGGCGACGCAGTTCTTCTACCAGTTCGGCGGCGACACCGGCCTGCAGCGTACCGCGCACCTGGCCGAGGGCCAGGGTCAGCAGCAGCAGGGAGACCAGCTGAGTGGTGAAGGCCTTGGTCGAGGCCACGCCGATTTCCGGGCCGGCCTGGGTCAGCAGGCACAGGTCGGATTCGCGCACCAGGGAGCTGGTGCCGACATTGCAGATGGTCAGGCTGGCCAGGTAGCCGGCCTGTTTCGCATTGCGCAGGGCGGCCAGGGTGTCGGCAGTCTCGCCGGACTGGGAAATGGTGATAAACAGGCTGTCCGGCTGCACCGCCACCTGGCGGTAGCGGAACTCGCTGGCCACTTCGATCTGGCAGGGAATGCCGGTCAGCGCCTCCAGCCAGTAACGGGCGACCATACCGGCGTGGTAGCTGGTACCGCAGGCGACGATCTGTACGTTGCGCACCTTGGCGAACAGCTCGGCAGCCTGCGGGCCGAAGACCTGGACCAGCACGTGATCGCCGCCTAGGCGGCCTTCCAGGGTGCGCTGCACAACCTTGGGCTGCTCGTGGATTTCCTTAAGCATGAAGTGGCGGTACTCGCCCTTGTCGGCGGCCTCGGCACCTTCGTGGTACTGCACCGATTCACGCTGTACCGGCTGGCCGGCGACGTCCCAGATCTGCACGCTGTCGCGACGGATCTCTGCGATATCGCCCTCCTCCAGGTACATGAAGCGGTCGGTCACCTGACGCAGGGCGAGCTGGTCGGAGGCGAGGAAGTTCTCGCCCAGGCCTAGGCCGATCACCAGCGGGCTGCCGCTGCGGGCGGCGAGGATGCGGTCCGGCTGCTTGGCGCTGATCACCGCCAGGCCGTAGGCGCCGTGCAACTCGGGAATGGCGGCCTTGAGCGCGTCGGTAAGGTCGCCGAGCTGCTGCAGCTTGTGCTGCAGCAGGTGGACGATAGTCTCGGTGTCGGTGTCGGAGGTGAACACGTAGCCGAGGCCTTTAAGGCGCTCGCGCAGCTCCTCGTGGTTCTCGATGATGCCGTTGTGCACTACGGCCAATTCTTCCCCGGAGAAATGCGGGTGGGCGTTGCGCTCGCTCGGCGCGCCGTGGGTGGCCCAGCGGGTGTGGGCGATGCCCAGGTTGCCGGTCAGCGGCTCAGCGGCCAGGGCCTGTTCCAGCTCGGCAACCTTGCCGACGCGGCGACGACGCTGCAACTCGCCGGCCTGGGTGAAGACCGCCACGCCGGCGCTGTCATAGCCGCGGTATTCCAGGCGCTTGAGGCCTTCGACCAGAATCGGGGTGATGTTGCGTTCGGCGACGGCGCCAACGATGCCACACATAGGAGTTCTCCTCAGGAAGCGGCGGCGAGGATCAGCTGGACCCCGCGCGCGCGTATCTGTTCGGCCACCCGGCTATCCAGGCGGTCGTCGGTGATCAGGGTATGGACGCTGCTCCAGGGCAGCTCCAGGTTGGGAATACGGCGGCCGACCTTGTCGCTCTCGACCATGACGATGACCTCGCGGGCCACTTCGGCCATGACCCGGGACAGGCCCAGCAGCTCGTTGAAGGTGGTGGTGCCGCGCTCCAGGTCGATGCCATCGGCGCCGATGAACAGCTGGTCGAAGTCGTAGGAACGCAGCACCTGCTCGGCGACCTGGCCCTGGAAGGACTCCGAGTGTGGGTCCCAGGTGCCGCCGGTCATCAACAGCACCGGTTCGTGCTCGATGTCGCGCAGGGCGTTGGCCACGTTCAGCGAGTTGGTCATCACCACCAGACCGGGCTTGTAGCCGAGCTGCGGGATCATCGCCGCCGTGGTGCTGCCGCTGTCGATGATGATGCGCGCGTGCTCGCGGATCAGGTCGACCGCCGCGCGGGCGATGGCCTGCTTGTGGCGGGAAATGGGCTGGGCCGGCTCGCCGATCAGTTCCTGCGGCATGGGCACGGCCCCGCCGTAACGGCGCAGCAGCAGGCCGTTCTTCTCCAGTTCGGCCAGGTCCTTTCGGATCGTAACTTCTGAGGTGGCGAAATGCTGCGCCAGGGCATCCACAACCACCTCGCCCTGCTCGTTGAGCAACGCCAGGATCGCGTGGCGGCGCTGGGGCGTATTGCGTTTCGACATTTAAGTTTCGATTCGAAAGATAAGTGCGCGAATCAAAACCTAACGAAAGCGTCAGGTCAAGCGCCAGATAGACGAAAGGCGGCCTGAGCCGCCTTTCCGCACAATGCAGGTCTGTTACTTCGGCGCCTTCTGCGGGCGCTTCCAGCCTTCGATGTTGCGCTGCTTGGCACGCCCAACGGCCAGGGCGGCCGCCGGTACGTCCTGGGTCACGGTGGAGCCGGCACCGGTGGTGGCGCCGTTGCCCAGGGTCACGGGGGCGACGATGGAGCTATTGGAACCGATGAAAACGTCTTCGCCCATCACCGTCTTGTGCTTGTTGGCACCGTCGTAATTGCAGGTAATGGTGCCGGCGCCGATGTTGGTGCGCGCGCCGATCTCGGCGTCGCCCAGGTAGCTCAGGTGGCCGGCCTTGGCGCCCTCGCCCAGCACGGCGTTCTTCAGCTCGACGAAGTTGCCGACATGGGCCTTGGCGCCCAGCCTGGCGCCCGGGCGTAGGCGGGCGAACGGGCCGCAATCGGCGCCCTCACCCAGTTCGGCCCCTTCCAGGTGGCTGTTGGCTTTGACGATGGCACCGCGACGCAAGACAGAATCCTTGATCACGCAGTTCGGGCCGATCTGCACGTCGTCCTCGATGACCACCTTGCCTTCAAGGATCACATTGATGTCGATGGTCACGTCGCGACCTACGATCACTTCACCACGCACATCGAAACGATGCGGGTCGAGCAGGGTCACGCCCTGGGCCATCAGCTGACGGGCCATGCGTTGCTGGTAGTGGCATTCCAGCTGAGCCAGCTGGATGCGGTCGTTGGCGCCGAGCACTTCCAGTTCATCCTGCGGGTGTTCGGTGACCACCGGGATACCGTCTGCCACCGCCAGCGCCACCACGTCGGTCAGGTAGTACTCGCCCTGGGCGTTATTGTTGGACAACCGGCTCAGCCAATCGCCCAGGCGCTTGCCTGGCAGGGCGAAGATGCCGGTGTTGCCCTCCTTGATCGCCCGCTGTTCCGGCGTGGCGTCCTTCTGCTCGACGATGCCCAGCACGCGCCCGGCCTCATCGCGCAGGATGCGGCCGTAGCCGGTGGGGTCCTGCATGACCACACTGAGCAGCGCCGCTTGGTCCACGCTGGAGCGCTCCAGCAGACGGCGCAGGGTATCGGCCTGGATCAATGGCACGTCGCCGTATAGAACCAGGACCCGCTCGGCATCGATGCCCGGCACGGCCTGCGCCACGGCATGGCCGGTGCCCAGCTGCTCGGCCTGCAGCACGAAGTGGATATCGTCGGCCGCCAGGCGCTCGCGCACCCGTTCGGCACCATGACCGATCACCACATGGATCTTGCGCGGCGCAAGCGCGCGGGCGGTGTCGATGACGTGACCGAGCATGGGCTTGCCGGCCACCGGGTGCAGGACCTTGGGCAGGGCCGAACGCATGCGGGTGCCCTGGCCGGCGGCGAGGATGACGATATCGAGGGACATGGCGGAATCCTGAACTGGCACAGGCGGGACACCACCTGTGAATAAAACGGCAGAAAAAGAAAAAGGGTAGCCAAGGCTACCCTTTTACTCGCTGACGCTGGAAGCCGGAGGACGAGCCTCAGTACTTCTTGCGCATCTGCTGGACGGTGCGCAGCTGAGCTGCCACTTCGGCCAGGTGAGCGGCGGCGGAACCGTAGTTGAATTCCGAGCCTTTCTCGTTGAGCGCCTTCTCGGCGGCCTTGAGGGCCTCCTGGGCAGCAGCTTCGTCGATGTCGCCGGCACGAGTCACGGTGTCGGCCAGGACCTTCACCATGTTCGGCTGCACTTCGAGGAAACCGCCAGAGATGTAGAACACCTCATGCTCGCCACCCTGCTTGACCAGGCGGATGGGGCCCGGCTTCAGGTCGGTGATCAGCGGGGCGTGGCCCGGAGCGATACCGAGATCGCCCAGGTTGCCGTGCGCGATCACCATCTCGACCAGACCGGAGAAGATCTCCGCTTCGGCACTGACGATGTCGCAATGGACAGTAATGGCCATACGCTTGCCTCACGAGCGCCCGTTACCGGGCGCACAGGGGATTACAGTTTCTTGGCTTTCTCGATGGCTTCTTCGATGCTGCCAACCATGTAGAACGCCTGCTCCGGCAGGTGATCGTAGTCACCTTTCAGGATGCCGCTGAAACCAGCGATGGTGTCCTTCAGGGAAACGTACTTGCCCGGGGAGCCGGTGAAGACTTCAGCCACGAAGAACGGCTGGGACAGGAAGCGCTGGATCTTACGAGCACGGGCTACCAGTTGCTTGTCCGCTTCGGACAGCTCGTCCATACCGAGGATCGCGATGATGTCCTTCAGTTCCTTGTAACGCTGCAGAACGTACTGCACGCCACGTGCGGTCTCGTAGTGCTCCTGACCAACCACCAGCGGATCGAGCTGACGGGAGGTGGAGTCCAGCGGGTCCACGGCCGGGTAGATACCCAGGGAGGCGATGTCACGCGACAGTACGACGGTGGCGTCCAAGTGGGCGAAGGTGGTCGCCGGGCTCGGGTCGGTCAGGTCGTCCGCAGGTACGTATACGGCCTGTACCGAGGTGATCGAGCCGTTCTTGGTGGAGGTAATACGCTCCTGCAGAACGCCCATCTCTTCGGCCAGAGTCGGCTGGTAACCTACTGCGGAAGGCATACGGCCCAGCAGTGCGGATACTTCGGTACCGGCGAGGGTGTAACGGTAGATGTTGTCGACGAACAGCAGAACGTCACGACCTTCGTCACGGAACTTCTCGGCCATGGTCAGGCCGGTCAGTGCCACGCGCAGACGGTTACCTGGCGGCTCGTTCATCTGGCCGTAGACCAGGGCCACTTTGTCGAGAACGTTGGAGTCCTTCATCTCGTGGTAGAAGTCGTTACCCTCACGAGTACGCTCACCCACACCAGCGAACACGGAATAACCGCTGTGTTCCATGGCGATGTTACGGATCAGTTCCATCATGTTCACGGTCTTGCCGACGCCGGCGCCACCGAACAGACCGACCTTACCGCCCTTGGCGAACGGGCAGACCAGGTCGATTACCTTGATACCGGTTTCCAGCAGGTCGTTGCCGCCCGCTTGCTCGGCGTAGGACGGCGCAGCGCGGTGGATTTCCCACTGCTCTTCTTCGCCAATCGGGCCAGCTTCGTCGATCGGGTTGCCCAGCACGTCCATGATCCGGCCCAGGGTCGCTTTACCGACCGGTACGGAGATGGCCTTGCCAGTACGGGTGACGTCCAGACCACGCTTCAGACCTTCGGTCGAGCCCATGGCGATGGAACGTACCACACCGTCGCCCAGCTGCTGCTGAACTTCCAGGGTGGTTTCGGCGCCAACTACTTTCAGCGCTTCATAAACACTCGGCACTTGATCACGCGGGAATTCCACGTCGATAACGGCGCCGATGATTTGAACGATACGTCCGCTACTCATCTTTGGTTCCTCTGAATATTTGAACCGTTCTTAAACCGCGGCAGCGCCGCCGACGATTTCCGAAATTTCCTGGGTGATCGCTGCCTGACGAGCCTTGTTGTAAATCAGCTGCAGGTCTTTGATCAGTTCGCCAGCGTTATCGGTGGCGTTCTTCATCGCGATCATCCGTGCTGCCTGTTCAGCAGCAGCGTTCTCGACCACCGCCTGATACACCTGCGACTCCACATAACGCACCATCAGGCCGTCGAGCAGCTGTTTGGCGTCGGGTTCGTACAGGTAGTCCCAGTGGTGCTTGAGACCTTCATCCGGAGTCGCCACCAGGGGAACGAGCTGCTCCACTGTCGGCTTTTGCGTCATGGTATTGACGAACTTGTTCGAGACCACGGACAGACGATCGATGCGACCTTCCAGGTAAGCATCGAGCATGACCTTGACGGAACCGATCAGATCGTTGATCGACGGTTCTTCGCCCAGGTGACTGATCGCAGCAACGACATTGCCACCAAAGTTGCGGAAGAACGCCGCACCCTTGCTGCCAATCACGCAGAGATCGATCTCCACGCCTTGCTCGCGATTGCTCGTCATGTCCTTGACCAGAGCCTTGAACAGGTTGGTATTCAGACCACCGCACAGACCACGGTCCGAACTCACCACCACGTAACCGACGCGCTTGACTTCACGCTCGATCATGAACGGGTGACGATATTCCGGGTTGGCGTTGGCCAGATGACCAATCACCTGGCGGATACGCTCCGCGTAGGGACGACTGGCAGCCATGCGCTGTTGAGCCCTGCGCATTTTGCTGGTCGCCACCTTTTCCATGGCGCTGGTGATCTTCTGCGTGCTTTTGATGCTCGCAATCTTGCTGCGAATCTCTTTTGCGCCTGCCATGTAACACCTATCAGGTTAGCAAGCGGGGGCCAGCAGGCCCCCACTGCGGCTTACCAGGTTTGGGTGGCCTTGAACTTCTCGATACCGGCTTTCAGCTGGCCATCGATGTCGTCATTGAAGTCGCCCTTCTCGTTGATCTTCGCCATCAGTGCGGCGTTCTCACGGTTGAAGTAGGCGATCAGGGCCTGCTCGAAGCTGATGATCTTGGCGACTTCGACGTCGGCCAGGAAACCACGCTCGGCGGCATACAGGCTCACCGCCATGTCGGCGATGGACATCGGCGCGTACTGCTTCTGCTTCATCAGCTCGGTAACGCGCTGACCGTGATCCAGCTGCTTGCGGGTAGCCTCGTCCAGGTCAGAAGCGAACTGGGCGAAAGCCGCCAGTTCACGGTACTGAGCCAGAGCGGTACGGATACCACCGGACAGCTTCTTGATGATCTTGGTCTGAGCGGCACCACCCACGCGGGATACCGAGATACCGGCGTTGACGGCCGGACGAATACCCGAGTTGAACATGGCCGATTCCAGGAAGATCTGACCGTCGGTGATGGAGATCACGTTGGTCGGAACGAACGCGGAAACGTCGCCAGCCTGGGTTTCGATGATCGGCAGAGCGGTCAGGGAACCGGTCTTGCCCTTCACGGCACCGTTGGTGAACTTCTCGACGTACTCTTCGGAAACGCGGGAAGCGCGCTCCAGCAGACGGCTGTGGAGATAGAACACGTCGCCTGGGTAGGCTTCGCGGCCCGGCGGACGGCGCAGCAGCAGGGAGATCTGGCGGTAGGCAACAGCCTGCTTGGACAGGTCGTCGTACACGATCAGGGCGTCTTCACCGCGGTCGCGGAAGTATTCGCCCATGGTGCAACCGGCGTACGGAGCCAGGAACTGCAGGGCAGCCGACTCGGAAGCGCTGGCGGCTACCACGATGGTGTTGGCCAGGGCGCCAGCTTCTTCCAGCTTGCGCACCACGTTGGCGATGGTCGATTGCTTCTGACCAATGGCGACGTAGACGCAGCGGATGCCGCTGTTCTTCTGGTTGATGATGGCGTCGACGGCCAGAGCGGTCTTACCGATCTGACGGTCACCGATGATCAGCTCGCGCTGACCACGGCCGACCGGGATCATGGCGTCAACCGACTTGTAACCGGTCTGTACCGGCTGGTCGACCGACTTACGCCAGATCACGCCCGGTGCAACTTTCTCAACGGCGTCGGTGGCCTGAGCGTTGATCGGGCCTTTGCCGTCGATCGGGTTACCCAGGGCATCCACTACGCGACCCAGCAGTTCCGGACCAACCGGGACTTCCAGGATGCGGCCGGTGCACTTGGCGCTCATGCCTTCGGCGAGGCTGGTGTAAGCACCCAGCACAACGGCACCGACGGAGTCTTGCTCCAGGTTCAGCGCCATACCGTAGACACCACCCGGGAACTCGATCATTTCGCCGTACATGACGTCGGCCAGACCGTAGATACGCACGATACCGTCGGAAACGGATACCACGGTACCTTCGTTGCGGGCTTGGGAAGAGACGTCGAGTTTCTCGATACGCCCCTTGATGATTTCACTAATTTCGGAAGGATTGAGTTGCTGCATTGCTCTGCTGCCCCTTCAAACTCAAGATTTCAACGCTTCGGCCAGCTTCGCGATTTTGCCGCGAACCGAGCCATCGATAACCAGGTCGCCTGCGCGGATAACCACACCACCGATGAGGGTGGCGTCTTCCGTCACATGCAGACGCACTTCTCGGCTGAGCCGTACGTTGAGAACCTTGGCGAGTTTGTCTTGCTGTTCTGTGCTCAATGCGAAGGCACTGGTCACTTCCACGTCCACCGATTTTTCCTGCTCGGCCTTATACAGCTCGAACTGGGCGGCGATTTCCGGCAACAGGTCGAGACGACCGTTTTCGGCTACCACGGAAATGAAGTTGCGTGCCTGGGCGTCGAACTTGTCACCACACACTTCGTTGAAAGTGGTGGCCTTCTCTGCGCTCGTCAGACGCGGGGCCTTGAGCACGCGCTGCATGGTGTCGTCTTGCGACACCGCCGCAGCCAGGCCGAGCATGGCTGACCAGGAGGCCAGTTGCTGGTGGGCCTGAGCGTGCTCGAAAGCTGCCTTGGCGTAAGGTCGGGCCAGCGTGGTCAGTTCTGCCATGATCGCCCTCGCTTAGATTTCGGCAGCCAGTTTGTTAACCAGCTCCGCATGCGCGTTTTGATCGATGGATGCACCCAGGATCTTCTCGGCACCGCCAACAGCCAGGGCACCCACTTGGGCACGCAGGGCGTCTTTGACGCTGTTCAGTTCCTGTTCGATCTCGGCCTGAGCCTGAGCCTTCACACGGTCAGCTTCGACACGAGCCTGATCACGGGCTTCGTCGACGATCTGGGTCGCGCGCTTCTTGGCCTGCTCGATGATTTCAGCAGCCTGGGTTTTGGCTTCGCGCAGTTGCTGAGCCACTTTCTCGTGGGCCAGTTCCAGATCGCGAGCCGCACGGTTGGCGGCGTCCAGACCATCAGCGATCTTCTTTTGGCGTTCACGCAGAGCCGTGATGACCGGAGGCCACACGAACTTCATGCAGAACAGCACGAAAATGAAGAACGCAACGGCCTGGCCAATCAGGGTTGCATTAATGTTCACGCCAGTACCTCGCTGTTCGTTGTTTCGTCAAACCAATCAACTCGCAAGCGAGTGATTAGCCGGCGATCTGACCAACGAAGGGGTTCGCGAAGGTGAAGAACAGAGCGATACCAACGCCGATCATGGTCACGGCGTCCAGCAGACCGGCGACGATGAACATTTTCACCTGCAGCATCGGAACCATTTCCGGCTGACGAGCAGCGCCTTCCAGGAACTTGCCGCCCAGCAGACCGAAGCCAATGGCAGTACCCAGAGCGCCCAGACCGATCAGCAGGGCAACAGCAATCGCGGTGAGACCAACTACAGTTTCCATTTTTCCTCCCGACTTTTACGTCGTATTGGTTTAGGTTGAAGCGATAAAGCGGTTTTCGTTTTACCCCAAGAGGCGGGGGCCTCTTAGTGGTTGTCTTCGTGCGCCATCGACAGATAGACGATGGTCAACATCATGAAGATGAAGGCCTGCAGGGTGATGATCAGGATGTGGAACACGGCCCACGCCCAGTTCAGCGCCACGCCCAGAGTGCTCAGCAGGAACAGGCCGCTGCCGAACATCACGGCGATCAGGATGAAGATCAGTTCGCCGGCATACATGTTGCCGAACAGACGCAGAGCCAGGGAAATCGGCTTGGCGATCAGGGTGACGAACTCGAGCAGGAAGTTGACCGGGATCAGCAGGATCTGCACGAAGATGTTGCTGCTGCTGAACGGGTGCAGGGTCAGCTCACCGAGGAAGCCGCCGATACCCTTGACCTTGATGCTGTAGAACACGATCAGGGCGAACACCGACAGGGCCAGGCCCAGGGTGGCGTTCGGGTCGGTGGTCGGCACCACGCGGAAGAACAGGTGCTCGTTGCCAGTGATCTTGGCGGCCAGGACCGGCAGGAAGTCGACCGGCACCAGATCCATCAGGTTCATCAGGAAGATCCAGACGAAGATGGTAAGAGCCAGCGGAGCGATCAGGGCGTTGCGGCCGTGGAAGGTGTCCTTGACGCTGCCGTCAACGAACTCGACCAGCACTTCAACGAAGTTCTGCAGGGCGCCCGGCTGACCGCTGGTGGCGCGCTTGGCGGCCATGCGGAACAGCAGGATGAATACCAGGCCAAGGAAAACGGACCAGCCGAGAGTATCGACGTGGAAGGCCCAGAAGCCCATTTCCTTTGCTTCTTGCGCGGTGTGGGCGAAGCCCCAGTCACCATTCGGCAGTTGCCCGAAGGTCAGGTTCTGCAGGTGGTGCTGGATATAGCCCGAAGCGGTTTGTTCTGCCATGTTTGCCTCAAACGCTCTAAGGTCTCGAAAGTCTTGTTCTCATCAGCAGCGGGGCGAACCAGCCGACGCTGAGCGCCAGCACGAAGATGCCGAATAGAGCCGGCGCCTCCAGGGGTTTCACCACCACGAACGTCAGTGCAAACAGCACTGCCGTCAGAATCAGCTTGCCCGCTTCGCCGGCATAGAAAGACCGGACGATGCTCTGGGCCGCCCGCGCCCCGCTGAAACGGAACGCCTTGTGGGCGAAATACAGATTGGGGAGCCAGGCAATAAGCCCCCCGCAGAGTCCCGAGTAGCCACTCACTGCGCCGCGCCAGCCGAACAGGGCGGCAGCGGCCAGCAGAATCACGGCCAGTTGGGCCAGCAGTACCGGAAACACCGGTAAACGATGGAAGGGCAGGCGGTTCGGCGTGCGGGCATCCATCTCTTGCTGTTCCTCTGGGTCGGCACGTTAAATCAACAACTTGGCATACTTTGTGCCGACAAAATGCGCGCAGAGTATAGGGGGGGTTCCCCCCCTGTTCAACTGGCCGGTAGTGAATTCCGACCGCCCGCTACACGGTCAACGATGAGCAATTGTTTCAGCGGATGTGGGCCAGTACACCCTGCAGTTCGTCCAGCGAGCTGTAGCGGATCACCAGTTGCCCCTTGCCCTTGGCACCGTGCTTGATCTGCACCGGAGCCCCTAGCTTCTCGGCCAGGCGCTGTTCCAGGCGATTGATGTCCGGGTCGACCTTGGCCTTCTCGGCAGGCTTGTCCTTGCTGTTCAGCCACTGGCGCACCAGTGCTTCGGTTTGGCGCACGGTGAGGCCGCGTGCGACAACATGTCGCGCGCCTTCTACCTGCTGTTCCAGCGGCAGACCGAGCAGGGCACGGGCGTGCCCCATCTCGAGATCACCATGGGCCAGCAAGGTCTTGATCTCTTCCGGCAGGGCGATCAGGCGCAGCAGGTTGGTAATGGTCACGCGCGACTTGCCGACCGCATCGGCGACCTGCTGCTGGGTCAGCTCGAACTCCTGCTGCAGGCGCTGCAGGGCCACGGCTTCCTCGATCGGGTTGAGGTCTTCGCGCTGGATGTTCTCGATCAGCGCCATGGCGATGGCGGCTTCGTCCGGCACTTCGCGGACCATGGCGGGGATCTTGTCCAGGCCGGCCTGCTGGCTGGCACGCCAGCGGCGTTCACCGGCGATGATCTCGAAGCGGCCGCCGCCGATGGGGCGCACCACGATCGGCTGCATCACGCCCTGGACCTTGATCGAATTGGCCAGCTCTTCCAGCGCCGAAGGATCCATGTCGCGGCGCGGCTGGTACTTGCCGCGCTGGATCAGGTCCAGCGGCAGGTGCTGCAGCTCGCGGCTGTCGACCTTGACCGCTTCTTCTTCCAGGGTAGCGGCGGTGCTGCCGCCGAGCAGGGCGTCCAGTCCGCGGCCAAGTCCGCGCTTCTTGATGGCCATGAGATTCCTTTATGCAGTTGCGGTTTTCGCGGCGGCGCGTTGACGGCGCACCAGTTCGCCAGCCAGCGCCAGGTAGGCGATGGCGCCGCGTGATTGCTTGTCATAGGCCAGCGCCGGCATGCCGAAGCTGGGCGCCTCGGCCAGGCGCACGTTGCGCGGGATGACCACGTCGTACAACTGCTCGCCGAAGTGCTCCTTGAGCTGGGCACTGACGTCGTTGGTCAGGCTGATGCGCGGGTCATACATGGTGCGCAGCAGGCCTTCGATCTTCAGGCTCGGATTGAGCAGCGAGCCGATGCGCTGAATGCTGTTCATCAGGTCGGTCAGGCCCTCCAGTGCGTAGTACTCGCACTGCATGGGGATGATCACACCGTCGGCGGCGACCAGGGCGTTGACCGTGAGCATCGAAAGCGCCGGCGGGCAGTCGATGAGGATGTAGTCGTAGTTCTCGCGGATCGGCGCCAGTGCGTAACGCAGGCGGCTCTCCTTCATCTTCATCTCGAGCAGGGCCACTTCGGCGGCGGTCAGGTCGCGGTTGGCCGGCAGCAGCTGGTAGCCGCCGTGCTCGGAGAACTGCATGGCCTCGCCGACGGTGCTCTCGCCGATCAGCACGTCGTAGATAGAGTGTTCCAGGGCCTGCTTATCCACACCGCTGCCCATGGTGGCGTTGCCCTGTGGATCGAGGTCGATCAGCAGCACGCGGCGCTTGGTGGCGACCAGCGAGGCGGCCAGGTTGATGCAGGTGGTGGTCTTGCCGACCCCGCCTTTCTGATTGGCGATCGCGAATACCTTGGCCATCTGTGCTTCCCCCTAGACCGAGCGTCGCAGTATCAACAGGTGACGCTGGCCTTGGCAACCGGGAACCTTGAGCACGTCGCAGCTTTGCAGGCGGAAGTCCGCCGGCAGCGCCTGCAGCTCGTCGTCCGGCTGCACGCCTTTCATCGCCAGCCAGTGGGTATCGCCGTTGCCCAGATGGCGGGTCCAGTCGGTAAAGTCCTGCAGCGAGCTGAACGCGCGCGAGCAGATGCCGCTGAACGGAACTTGCGGACGGAACTCCTCGACCCGGCTGTGGATAACGTCCAGGTTGGCCAGCTTGAGCTCCAGCTTCACCTGGGTTAGGAAGCGAGTCTTCTTGCCATTGGAATCGAGCAGGGTGAAGCGCCGTTCGGGAAACAGGATGGCCAGGGGAATACCGGGCATGCCGCCACCGCTGCCGACATCCAGCCAGTTGTCACCGTATTGGGCCACGAAGGGCACCACGCTGAGGCTGTCGAGCAGATGACGCGAAACCATCTCGTCCGGGTTACGCACGGCGGTCAGGTTATAGGCCTTGTTCCACTTGATCAGCAGGGCCAGGTAGGCCAGCAGCTGTTCCTGCTGCAGGGGGCTGAGCGCCACGTCGAGCGTCTGCGCGCCCTGCGCGAGTTCCTCGGCATGGCGTTGGGTGACCTGGGACATCAGGCGCTGGCCTCCAGGGTCTGGCCGGCGTTGCGCTTCTTCAGGTGGATCAGCAGCAGGGAGATGGCCGCCGGAGTCACGCCCGGAATGCGCCCGGCCTGGCCGAGCGTCTCGGGGCGGGTCTTGCCCAGCTTGCCCTGAATCTCCTTGGACAGGCCGGAGATGCTGGCGTAGTCGATATCGGCAGGCAGCTTGGTGTCCTCGCTGGCGCGCAGGCGTTCGATCTCTTCCTGCTGGCGGTCGATGTAGCCGGCGTACTTGGTCTTGATCTCGACCTGCTCGGCGACCTGGGCATCGATCTGTGGCGCGTCGGTCACTTCGGCCAGGCCGGCGTAGTCGATTTCCGGGCGAGCGAGCAGGTTGAGCAGGTTGTACTCATGGGCCAGCGGCGTACCGAAGCGCGCGGCGACGGCATCCCCCAGCGGAGTGCCCGGGCGCACCCAGGTGCTCTTCAGGCGCTGTTCTTCCAGGACGATGCCCTCGCGCTTGGCCTCGAACGCGGCCCAGCGGGTGTCGTCGATAAGGCCCAGCTCTCGACCTTTCTCGGTCAGGCGCAGGTCGGCATTGTCTTCGCGCAGGATCAGCCGGTATTCGGCGCGCGAGGTGAACATGCGGTAGGGCTCCTGGGTGCCCAGGGTGATCAGGTCGTCTACCAGCACGCCGATATAGGCCTCGTCGCGGCGCGGACACCAGCTGTCCTTGCCCTGCGCACGCAGTGCGGCGTTAGCGCCGGCCAGCAGGCCCTGGGCACCGGCTTCTTCATAGCCGGTGGTGCCGTTGATCTGCCCAGCGAAGAACAGCCCGCCGATGACCTTGGTCTCCAGGCTGTACTTGAGGTCGCGCGGGTCGAAGTAGTCGTACTCGATGGCGTAGCCTGGCCGCACGATGTGGGCATTCTCCATGCCGCGAATGGAGCGCACGATCTCCAGCTGCACGTCGAACGGCAGCGAGGTGGAGATGCCGTTGGGGTACAGCTCATGGGTGGTCAGGCCTTCCGGCTCGATGAACACCTGGTGGCTGTCCTTGTCGGCGAAGCGATGAATCTTGTCTTCGATCGACGGGCAGTAGCGCGGACCGATGCCTTCGATCACCCCGGAATACATCGGTGAACGATCCAGGTTACTGGCGATGATCTCGTGGGTACGCGCGTTGGTGTGGGTCATCCAGCAGCTGATCTGGCGCGGATGCATGGCCTGGTTGCCGAGGAAGGACATCACCGGGGTCGGGGTGTCGCCGGGTTGCTCGGTCATCACCGAGAAATCCACCGAGCGGCCATCGATGCGCGGCGGGGTGCCGGTCTTCAGCCGGCCGACACGCAGCGGCAGCTCGCGCAGGCGCTTGGCCAGGGCGATCGAGGGCGGATCGCCGGCACGGCCGCCGGAATAGTTCTGCAGGCCGATGTGGATAAGTCCGCCGAGGAAGGTGCCGGTGGTCAGTACCACGTTGTCGGCCATGAAGCGCAGGCCCATTTGGGTGACCACACCCTTGACTTGGTCCTGCTCGACGATCAGGTCGTCCGCCGCCTGCTGGAATATCCACAGGTTCGCCTGGTTTTCCAGAATCTCGCGGATGGCTGCTTTGTACAGCACGCGGTCGGCCTGGGCGCGGGTGGCGCGTACGGCCGGGCCCTTGCGGCTGTTGAGGACGCGGAACTGGATGCCGCCCTTGTCGGTGGCCAGCGCCATGGCGCCGCCGAGGGCATCGATTTCCTTGACCAGATGGCTCTTGCCGATACCGCCGATGGCAGGGTTGCAGCTCATCTGGCCGAGGGTTTCCACATTGTGGGTCAACAGCAGGGTCTTCACGCCCATGCGTGCGGCTGCCAGAGCAGCCTCGGTGCCGGCATGACCGCCGCCGATCACGATCACGTCAAAACGGGAAGGGAAGTCCACCACGCACCTCGTGCCTGTAGAAAAAGGGGAAATAGAGAAGGGGCGCAAGTATAGGGACTTAGCCGGGGTGAATGAAGCCTTCTGCACAAAAAATAGCCAGCTGGTCGGCTCTTAGGCTTATAGAGAATAAAAAGAATGAATTTATATAAAGCCTTATTTTTATTCTTATGTATGGTGCAAGCCATTTCTGTGGATAGATTTACGGAAAGCCTGCTGCTCATGGGCTGCAGCGAATGATAACCCTGTGGCGTTCCTGCCATTTTCCGGGGGGAAAGCTGCGGGGCACCTGTGGATGGAAAGGTATTTTATACACAGGCCAGATTATATTCAGTGTTCAGGCTGGCTTATCGACCGTGCTCAGGCAGGGTTGTCCACAGGGTTCCCGATGACCGCAGTTGCTCCTTGGATCACCGATGAGCGTGGCTATTTGCCGATGCAGAAGCTGGAAAAGATGCGCCCGAGCAGATCGTCGGAGCTGAAGGCACCAGTGATATCACCCAACGCCTGCTGGGCCTGACGCAGATCCTCGGCCAGTAGCTCGCCGGCGCCCATCAGGGTCAGCTGGTTGCGGCCATGCTCCAGGCTGGCCTGGGCCTGGCGCA
Source organism: Pseudomonas stagnisoli (assembly GCF_048595745.1). NCBI lineage: Bacteria > Pseudomonadati > Pseudomonadota > Gammaproteobacteria > Pseudomonadales > Pseudomonadaceae > Pseudomonas > Pseudomonas stagnisoli. The sequence goes on along the minus strand of NZ_CP184361.1, from coordinate 173,219 downwards.
GAGCCTCCAGGTGACGGCGACGGGCGCTGAAGCCGCTTTCGGCGGTCTGTTCGAAGCCCATGCAGGCCTTCAGATGCTCGCGCAGCAGGTCCAGGCCGGCGGCCGACTTGGCCGACAGGGCAATGGTCACGTGGCCATCGTTACAGGTTTCCAGGGCGACGGGCTCGCCCGACAGATCGGCTTTGTTGCGGATCAGGGTGACCCGCGCCGGATCAGGCTTGCTGTCGAGAAACTCCGGCCACAGGGCGAAGGGATCGGCGGCCTCCGGAGCCGTGGAGTCCACCACCAGCAGCACCCGGTCGGCCTCGCCGATGGCCTTGAGCGCGCGCTCCACGCCGATCCGCTCCACCTGGTCGTCGGTATCGCGCAGGCCGGCGGTATCGACCACGTGCAGCGGCATGCCATCGATGTGGATATGTTCGCGCAGCACATCGCGGGTGGTGCCGGCGATATCGGTGACGATGGCCGCCTCACGCCCTGCCAGGGCATTGAGCAGGCTGGACTTGCCGGCGTTGGGCCGTCCGGCGATGACCACGTTCATGCCGTCACGCAGCAGCGCGCCCTGACCGGCTTCGCGCAGCACTGTGGATAAGTACTCGCGCACCGCATCGAGCTGACTCAGTACATGGCCGTCGGCGAGGAAGTCGATCTCTTCCTCCGGGAAGTCGATGGCGGCCTCCACGTAGATACGCAGCTGGATCAGGCGCTCGGTCAGCTCGTGCACCCGCCGTGAAAACTCTCCCTGGAGCGAGCGCAGGGCGTTGCGCGCGGCCTGAGTCGAGCTGGCCTCGATCAGGTCGGCGATGGCCTCGGCCTGCGCCAGGTCGAGCTTGTCGTTGAGGAAGGCGCGCTCGCTGAATTCGCCCGGCCGTGCCTGCCGCGCGCCCAGCTGCAGGCAGCGCTGCAGCAGCATATCCAGCACCACCGGGCCGCCGTGACCCTGCAGCTCCAATACGTCCTCGCCGGTGAAGGAGTGCGGGCCGGGGAAGAACAGCAGCAGGCCCTGGTCGATCACCTCGCCATCATCGTCGTGCCAAGGGCCGTAGTGCGCGTGGCGTGGCCGGGGCTCCAGGCCGGAGAGGCTGATGCCGATGGCGCGCGCGCGAGGACCGGACACGCGCACGATGCCGACGCCCCCGCGACCCTGGGCAGTGGCGACGGCGGCTATGGTTTCACGGGCGCTGGTCATGCTGGTGTTCTCGGCTGTGGATATCTGACAGATAGCAAAACGCCCCACGAGGGGGCGTCTTGTGCAGCTTAGCGGGTTCAGGCCTTGGCCGCGGCCGCTTCGATCTGGCGGGTAATGTACCACTGCTGGGCAATGGACAGGACGTTGTTGACCACCCAGTACAGCACCAGACCGGCCGGGAACCAGAGGAAGAAGAAGGTGAAGATGATCGGCATCATCTTCATCACCTTGGCCTGCATGGGGTCCGGCGGAGTCGGGTTGAGGTGCTGCTGGATGAACATGGTGGCGCCCATGATGATCGGCAGCAGGAAGTAGGGGTCCTTGATCGACAGGTCGGTGATCCAGAACATCCACGGTGCCTGGCGCATCTCGACGCTTTCCAGGAGTACCCAGTAGAGCGCCAGGAACACCGGCATCTGTACCAGGATCGGCAGGCAGCCACCGAGCGGGTTGATCTTCTCCTTCTTGTACAGCTCCATCATCGCCTGGGACATTTTCTGACGATCATCGCCGAACTGTTCCTTCAGCGCCTGCAGCTTGGGCGAAACAGCGCGCATGCGGGCCATGGAGCGATAACTGGCAGCCGAAAGCGGGAAGAAGGCCAGCTTGATGATGATGGTAAGGACGATGATCGACCACCCCCAGTTGCCAAGCAGGCTGTGGATATGTTCCAGCAGCCAGAAGATCGGCTGGGCGATGAACCACAGCACGCCGTAGTCGACGGTCAGCTCCAGGCCTGGCGACAGGGCCTTGAGGTGATCCTGGATCTTCGGACCGGCATATAGGACGGCACCGGTTTCGGCGCTGGCGCCGGCCGCGACGCTCAGCTGCGGACCGGTGAAGCCGATGATGTAGTTGCCCTGGCTGTCCTTGCGGGTCTGCACACTGTTGCTGTCGTCCTTGTTGGCGACCCAGGCGGTGACGAAATAGTGCTGCAGCCAGGCGACCCAGCCGCCCTGCACGGTTTCGCGCAGGCTCTTCTCGTCCATGTCGCCCATCTTCACCTTCTTGTACGGCTCCTCGGCGGTCCACAGGGCGGCGCCCAGGTAGGTCGCGGTACCGGTGGCGGTGGTGGAAGATGGGTCGGCGCTGTTGTCACGCTTGAGCTGGGCGTAGAAGTTGCCGCTCCAGGCCTGACCGCTCTGGTTGTCGATCTTGTAATCGACTTTCAGATCGTACTGACCACGCTCGAAGCTGAAGCGCTTGACGTAGTTGACCCCGGCCTCGGCATAGGTCAGCTCGACCACCAGCTGGTCCTGGCCATCAGCCATTGCGTAGCTGCGCTGGGCGCTGCTCCACAGGGCACGACCGCTGGTCTTGTCCGGTGCGTTGGTACCGATCAGGCCGCTCTGTGCCAGGTAGGTGCGCTCCCCGCCGTTGTCGAACAGCTGGAACGGCACGTCCGGGCGATCCTGGCGACGCGGATACTGCGGCAGCGTCAGTTGGACGATATCACCGCCCTTGGGATCGATCGCCAGCTCGAGCACATCGGTCTTCACCCGGATCAGCTCGTCGCTGACCGCTGCCGGAGCCGCCAGCTGCGGGTTGGCATCGGTATTGGCGGTCGGCACGTCGTCGGCGGCATTGCTGGCCGGAACATCCGGCAGGCTCGCGGCCTGGTTGCCGCTGACGGTGGTGCTGGCGGTCGCCGGAATGGCGGCTTGGCCGTAGTCCTCGTTCCACTGCAGAACCATCAGGTAGGACACGATGGCCAGGGCGACGAGCAGGATCGAGCGTTGGATGTCCATGGATTACTCGGTCATCGAAGGTGAGGAGGGAGGCGGAACCGGATCGTAACCACCGGGGTTCCAGGGATGGCAGCGACTCAGGCGGCGTAGGCCGAGCCAGCTGCCACGCAGCACGCCATGGGTTTCGATGGCTTGCTGGGTGTAGCAGGAGCAGCTGGGATAGAAGCGACAGTGACTGGCCATCAAGGGGCTGATGGCGTAGCGGTAGAACTGGATCGGTAGAATCACCAGTTTACGCATGGGGGCTGTCGCCTACCCCGGGAGGTGCGGCTGCGGGACGCTGCTTGGCCAGGCGTTTCCAGAGTTTGCCGAACTGCTCATGCAGTTCCGGATTGTCCAGATCACCAAGACCTTTGCGTGCCACCACAACAATGTCCAGACCTGCCAGCAACTTCTGATGGTGCCGGAAAGAATCCCGGATCAGACGTTTCAGGCGGTTGCGCTCGACGGAGAGCTTGACGCTTTTCTTGCCGATCACCAGCCCCAGACGAGGATGCTCGAGATCGTTGGCACGTGCGAGGAGCAGGACGTTCTTGCCTGGTGCCTTGCCGCTCGGTGAGTCAAAGACTGCCTTGAATTGTCGGGGGGTCAGCAGACGCTTTTCCCGACCGTAGTCTCGACTCACCACCCGTTCCGAGTAATCAGACGGTCAGACGCTTGCGGCCCTTGGCGCGACGACGCGACAGGACGGCACGGCCGTTCTTGGTGGCCATGCGAGCGCGGAAACCGTGAACGCGAGCGCGCTTGAGGGTGCTGGGTTGGAAAGTACGTTTCATGCTGATCTACCTGGGTGGTCCATACGGGCCTGGATGGCCCCCGTTTAAAGAGACCGGCGATTCTAGTGAAACCGCGGCGCCAGGTCAATTTCCAACCAGCCTGGAATCTGTAAAGAAAGATAAAAGGAAGGAAAATCTTTAAAGAGCTTGTTCTAGTAAAATTTAATGGTCCTCCAACGTGCTGTGGAAAAGTCGCTGGAAGCTTAGCGCTTCGTGGCTTGGCGAGAAGGATAAGCTTGTCCGAAAGCGGTGTGCCGGCTGTTCGCAGGCGGTGCACCGCCTGTGCAGGAAAGGTCAATTTACCCACAGAGGGCTTTTCCCGTGCGTTACCCCCAGGCTTTTGCCCAGCCCTCAGTTACCTTTATCCACAGACTTTACGGATCTTTCTGTAAACGTGGGAAACACCAATAAATCCTTGATTCTATTCGGCTGATCGTGTCGATTCGTGTGGATAACTCTGCCCCTCAGGGCTACAATGCAAGCTGTTTTTTTCATCGCAACCGTAGCGATCCCAGGGGATTTCAGTGTCCGTAGAACTTTGGCAGCAGTGTGTGGAGCTGCTTCGCGACGAGTTGCCCGCCCAGCAATTCAATACCTGGATCCGCCCATTGCAGGTGGAGTCGGCCGGTGACGAGCTGCGCGTCTATGCGCCGAACCGCTTTGTGCTCGACTGGGTCAACGAAAAGTACATGGTGCGCCTGCTTGAGCTGTTGGCTGAGCGCGCCAATGGTTTGGCACCGGCGCTGTCGCTTCTGATCGGCAGCAAGCGCAATCCGGCTCCGCGCATGGCCGCCCCGACGCCATCGCCTTCTATTAATAGTGCGCCGGTGGCGTCGGCTCCGGCTGTAGTTGCGGATGAGTCGCCCAGCAGCGATCCCCTGATCGTGGCGGCGCCACAGCCTGCCGCCAGTCGACCGGTCGAGCGCACCGTGCAGGTGGAAGGCGCGCTCAAGCACACCAGCTACCTGAACCGCACCTTCACCTTCGAGAATTTCGTTGAGGGCAAGTCCAACCAGATGGCCCGCGCGGCGGCCTGGCAAGTGGCGGACAACCTCAAGCACGGCTACAACCCGCTGTTCCTCTATGGTGGGGTCGGGCTGGGCAAGACCCACCTGATGCATGCGGTGGGCAACCACCTGCTGAAGAAGAACCCCAATGCCAAGGTGGTTTACCTGCATTCCGAGCGCTTCGTCGCCGACATGGTCAAGGCGCTGCAGCTCAATGCGATCAACGAGTTCAAGCGCTTCTACCGCTCGGTGGATGCGCTGCTGATCGACGACATCCAGTTCTTCGCCAAGAAGGAGCGTTCCCAGGAAGAGTTTTTCCACACCTTCAACGCGCTTCTCGAGGGTGGCCAACAGGTGATCCTCACTAGCGACCGCTACCCGAAGGAAATCGAAGGACTGGAAGAGCGCCTGAAGTCGCGTTTCGGTTGGGGCCTGACCGTTGCCGTCGAGCCGCCGGAGCTGGAGACCCGCGTCGCCATCCTGATGAAGAAGGCCGAGCAGACCAAAGTCGATCTGCCCCACGATGCCGCCTTCTTCATCGCCCAGCGTATCCGCTCCAATGTGCGTGAACTGGAAGGCGCGCTGAAACGGGTAATCGCCCACTCGCACTTCACCAACCAGCCGATCAGCATCGAGCTGATCCGCGAGTCGTTGAAGGACCTCCTGGCCCTGCAGGACAAGCTGGTCAGCGTCGACAACATCCAGCGTACGGTGGCCGAGTACTACAAGATCAAGATCGCCGATCTGCTCTCCAAGCGGCGTTCCCGTTCGGTGGCGCGCCCGCGTCAGGTGGCCATGGCCCTGTCCAAGGAACTGACCAACCACAGCCTGCCGGAAATCGGTGATGCTTTTGGCGGAAGAGACCACACCACAGTGCTGCACGCCTGTCGTAAGATTGCGGAATTGCGCGAAGCCGACGCGGATATCCGCGAGGACTACAAGAACCTGCTGCGCACCCTGACCACCTGATCGCAGCCCACAAGGCAAGGGACTAGACCATGCATTTCACCATTCAACGCGAAGCCCTGTTGAAACCCCTGCAACTGGTCGCCGGTGTCGTCGAACGCCGCCAGACCCTGCCGGTCCTGTCGAACGTGCTGCTGGTGGTCGAAGGCCAGCAGCTGTCGCTGACCGGTACCGACCTGGAAGTCGAGCTGGTGGGGCGCGTTACTCTGGAAGACAGCGCCGAGCCGGGCGAGATCACCGTGCCGGCGCGCAAGCTGATGGACATTTGCAAGAGCCTGCCGAGCGATGCGCTGATCGACATCCGCGTCGACGAGCAGAAGCTGGTGGTCAAGGCCGGTCGCAGCCGCTTTACCCTGTCGACCCTGCCGGCCAACGATTTCCCCACTGTGGAGGAAGGCCCGGGCTCGCTGACCTTCAACCTGGTGCAGAGCAAGCTGCGTCGACTGATCGACCGCACCAGCTTCGCCATGGCCCAGCAGGACGTACGCTACTACCTCAACGGCATGCTGATCGAGGTACAGACTGGTGTGCTCCGCGCCGTTGCCACCGACGGTCACCGCCTGGCCATGTGCTCCATGGAAGCCACCATCGAGCACACCGAAAAGCATCAAGTGATCGTGCCGCGTAAGGGTATCCTCGAGCTGGCCCGTCTGCTCACCGAGCAGGATGGTGAAGTCTCCGTTGTGCTGGGCGCCAACCATATTCGCGCTACCACCGGCGAGTTCACCTTCACCTCCAAGCTGGTCGACGGCAAGTTCCCGGATTACGAGCGCGTGCTGCCGCGCGGCGGCGACAAGCTGGTGATCGGCGATCGCCAGGCCCTGCGCGAAGCCTTCAGCCGTACCGCGATCCTGTCCAACGAGAAGTACCGTGGCATTCGTCTGCAGCTGGCCAGCGGTCTGCTGAAGATCCAGGCCAACAACCCGGAGCAGGAAGAAGCGGAAGAGGAAGTGGTGGTCGATTACAGCGGTGGCTCGCTGGAGATCGGCTTCAACGTTAGCTACCTGCTTGACGTGCTGGGCGTGATGACCACCGAACAGGTGCGCCTGATCCTCTCCGATGCCAACAGCAGCGCCCTGGTGCAGGAAGCCGGCAACGACGACTCTTCTTACGTCGTTATGCCGATGCGTCTGTAATCTCCGCTGAATGTCCCTCTCCCGCGTCACCGTCACCGCGGTGCGAAACCTGCACCCGGTGACGCTCTCCCCCTCCCCTCGCATTAATATCCTTCACGGCGCCAATGGCAGCGGCAAGACCAGCCTGCTGGAAGCCATCCATCTGCTTGCCCTCGCCCGCTCGTTCCGCAGCAACAAATTGCAGCCGATGATCCAGTACGAACAGCCGGCCTGTACCGTGTTCGGCCAGGTGCAGCGTGAGGACGGCTTGCACAGCAACCTGGGTATTTCCCGTGACCGTCAGGGCGAGCTGCAAATTCGCATCGATGGACAGAACGCACGGAGTACCGCGCAGCTCGCCGAGATCCTGCCGTTGCAGGTAATCAACCCGGACAGCTTCCGCCTGCTCGAGGGGGCACCCAAGGTACGTCGGCAGTTCCTCGACTGGGGAGTGTTCCACGTGGAACCACGCTTCCTGCCGGCCTGGCAGCGCCTGCAGAAGGCCCTGCGGCAGCGGAACTCGTGGCTGCGGCATGGTACACTGGACGCCGCGTCGCAAGCGGCTTGGGACCGTGAACTGTGCCTGGCCAGCGACGAGGTGGATGGCTATCGGCGTGCCTATATCCAGGCCCTGAAGCCAGTTTTCGAACAGGTGCTGGGCGAGTTGGTGGAGATTGAGGGGCTGACCCTCAGTTACTACCGCGGCTGGGACAAGGACAAACCGCTGGCCGATGTACTGGCCACCACGCTGCCCCGTGACCAGCAGCTGGGGCATACCCAGGCTGGGCCGCAACGCGCCGATCTGCGCCTGCGGCTGGGGACGAACAATGCCGCGGAGATTCTGTCCCGTGGTCAGCAGAAGTTGGTGGTGTGTGCCTTGCGCATCGCCCAGGGGCATCTGCTGAATCAGGCCAAACAAGGCCAATGCATCTATCTGGTGGACGACCTGCCGTCGGAACTGGATGAGCGACATCGACAGGCCCTGTGCCGCCTGCTGGACGATTTGCAGTGCCAGGTGTTCATCACCTGTGTCGACCATGAATATTTGAAGGATGGCTGGCGCACGGACACGCCGGTCGCCATGTTCCACGTGGAACATGGAGTGATCACCGCATCGGGAGTGAACGCATGAGCGACGAGAACAACACGTACGACTCCTCGAGTATCAAGGTACTCAAAGGTCTGGATGCCGTACGCAAGCGCCCGGGCATGTACATCGGTGACACCGATGACGGCACCGGCCTGCACCACATGGTGTTCGAGGTGGTGGACAACTCCATCGACGAAGCGCTGGCCGGCTACTGCTCCGAGATCAGCATCACCATCCACCCCGACGAATCCATCAGCGTGCGCGATAACGGTCGCGGCATTCCGGTGGATATGCACAAGGAAGAAGGCGTTTCCGCAGCCGAGGTCATCATGACTGTGCTGCACGCCGGCGGTAAGTTCGACGATAACAGCTACAAGGTGTCCGGCGGCCTGCACGGCGTGGGCGTCTCTGTGGTGAACGCGTTGTCCAAGGAACTGGTGCTGACCATCCGCCGCAGCGGCAAGATCTGGGAACAGACTTACGTGCACGGCGTGCCGCAGGCGCCGCTGGCCCCGGTCGGTGATAGCGAAGGTACTGGCACGCAGATTCACTTCAAACCGTCCGAAGACACCTTCAAGAACATCCACTTCAGCTGGGACATCCTGGCCAAGCGTCTGCGCGAGCTGTCCTTCCTCAACTCCGGCGTCGGCATCCTGCTCAAGGATGAACGCACCGGCAAGGAAGAACTGTTCAAGTACGAGGGCGGCCTCAAGGCCTTCGTCGAGTACCTGAACACCAACAAGACCATCGTCAACCAGGTGTTCCACTTCAACGTGCAGCGCGAGGAAGACGGCGTTGGTGTGGAGGTTGCGCTACAGTGGAATGACAGCTTCAACGAGAACATCCTCTGCTTCACCAACAACATTCCGCAGCGTGACGGCGGTACCCACCTGGCTGGTTTCCGTTCCGCCCTCACCCGCCATCTGAACAACTACATCGAGCAGGAGGGCCTGGCGAAGAAGTTCAAGATCGCCACCACCGGCGACGACGCCCGTGAAGGCCTGACCGCGATCATCTCGGTCAAGGTGCCGGACCCGAAGTTCAGCTCGCAGACCAAGGACAAGCTGGTCTCCTCCGAAGTGAAGACCGCGGTCGAGCAGGAAATGGGCAAGTACTTCGGCGACTTCCTGTTGGAAAACCCCAACGAAGCCAAGGCCGTGGTCGGCAAGATGATCGATGCTGCCCGTGCTCGAGAAGCCGCGCGCAAGGCCCGCGAGATGACCCGCCGCAAGGGGGCGCTGGATATCGCCGGTCTGCCCGGCAAGCTGGCCGACTGTCAGGAAAAAGACCCGGCGCTGTCCGAACTCTACATCGTGGAGGGTGACTCCGCGGGCGGTTCTGCCAAGCAGGGCCGCAACCGCAGGACTCAGGCGATCCTGCCGCTGAAGGGCAAGATCCTCAACGTCGAGAAGGCGCGCTTCGACAAGATGCTCTCCTCCCAGGAGGTCGGTACTCTGATCACCGCCCTCGGCTGTGGCATCGGCCGCGAGGAATACAACATCGACAAGCTGCGCTACCACAACATCATCATCATGACCGATGCCGACGTTGACGGTTCGCACATCCGCACCCTGCTGCTGACCTTCTTCTTCCGCCAGTTGCCGGAGCTGATCGAGCGCGGCTACATCTACATCGCCCAGCCGCCGCTGTACAAGGTGAAGAAAGGCAAGCAGGAGCAGTACATCAAGGACGACGAGGCCATGGACGAGTACATGACCCAGTCGGCCCTGGAAGAGGCCAGCCTGCACGTCAACGAGAACGCACCGGGTCTGTCCGGCGAAGCGCTGGAGCGGCTGGTCAACGACTACCGCGCGGTGATCAAGACCCTCGGCCGCCTGTCCCGCGTCTACCCGCAGGACATCACCGAGCACATGGTTTACCTACCGCGCGTATCGGTGGAACAGCTGGCCGACCAGGCCGCCATGCAGGCCTGGCTGGAAGCCTTCCAGGCGCGCCTGAAGGGCGCCGAGAAGTCTGGCCAGACCTACAGCGCCAGCCTGCGCGAGGACCGCGAGCGCCACCTGTGGCTGCCGGAAGTTGAAGTCCTGGCCCACGGCCTGTCCAGCTATATCACCTTCAACCGCGACTTCTTCGCCAGCAACGACTACAAGTCGGTCACCGCGCTGGGCGACCAGCTCAACAGCCTGTTGGAAGACGGTGCCTACGTGCAGCGTGGCGAGCGCAAGAAGGCGGTCAGCACCTTCAAGGAAGCCTTCGAGTGGCTGAAGGTCGAGAGCACCAAGCGCCACAGCATCCAGCGCTATAAGGGTCTCGGCGAGATGAACCCGGAGCAGCTGTGGGAAACCACCATGGATCCGACCGTGCGCCGCATGCTCAAGGTGACCATCGAGGACGCCATCGCCGCCGACCAGATCTTCAACACCCTGATGGGCGACGCCGTGGAGCCGCGCCGCGACTTCATCGAGTCCAACGCCCTGGCGGTGTCGAACCTGGACTTCTGACCCCAGTCGTCGCAGAAAGAAAACCCCGGCCTTGTGCCGGGGTTTTTATTTCTGCCGCTATAGCGAAAGGCTTACACGGAATGGCGGAACAGGCTTCTGACCTCGCCTGCTGCTCCTGGCTAATCTACACACACCTGCCGGGAACTGGATGTCCCGGGTCAAGGAAGACAGACCGCGCCAGGATGGCAGACGACAGGATGTCGGAAGGTCATAAAAAACCCGCCTCGGCGGGTTTTTTGTTGCCTGCGATTCCATGCAGGCCCGGCGTCAGCGCTGGCCCGGGATTCAGCGAATCAGCTGTCGCCTCGAGCGAGGCGACAGCCGAAGCGGATCAGGCCCACCAGTAGCGCACGAAATGGAAGAAGATCGGTGCGGCGAAGCATACCGAGTCCATGCGGTCGAGCATGCCGCCATGGCCTTCGATCATGTGACCCCAGTCCTTCACCCCACGGTCACGTTTGATCGCCGACATCACCAGGCCGCCGGCGAAGCCCAGCAGGTTGACGATCAGGGCCAACAGCGCGGCCTGCCAGAAGCTGAACGGTGTGATCCAGAACAGCGAGGCACCGACCAGGCTGGCCAGAGCCACACCGCCGACAAAGCCCTCGACGGTCTTCGAGGGCGACAGTTTGGGCGCGATCTTGTGCTTGCCGGCGAGCTTGCCGCAGACGTACTGCAGCACGTCCGATAGCTGCACCACGATGATCAGCCAGGCGATCAGCAGCAGGTTTCGCCCTTCATAGCCGGGAATATCCAGTGTCAGCAGCGCCGGCACGGCGGACACGCAGTACACCGCGATCATCAGCCCCCACTGCACTTCCGAGGCGCGTTCAAGGAAGCGCGTGGTGTCGCCGCCCAACGAGGCGAGGATCGGCAGCAGGAGGAACAGGTAGACCGGGATGAAGATGGCGAACAGGCCATACCAGTCCAGGGCGATCAGCAGGTACTGCATCGGCAGCGCAAAGTAGAAGGCCGCTACCAGCGCCGGATAGTCGCTGCGCCGGGTCGGCGTCAGGGTGAGGAACTCGCGCAGGGCGTAGAACGACACAAAGTAGAACAGCAGGATCACGCCATTGTTGCCGAACAGGAAGGCGATGCCGATAACCAGCACCATAGCCCACCAGGCGTCGATCCGTGCGTTGAGGTTCTCGATCACCGCGTTGGGTACTTCGCCGGCGCGCCAGCGCAGCACGCGGGCGATCAGCGTGGCGAGCAGCAGTACGGCACCGATGCCGGCGAACAGCAGGATTGTGTTGCGATCCATCTCAGACTACCTCCGGGGCCAGTTCCAGCAGGGCATTGCGGGCGCGTTCGAGGAACGCTGCCTTGTCCTCCCCTTCCTGGCGTTCGAGCGGTGCGCCGAAGCTAAGGGTACACAGCAGCGGTAACGGCAGCGCCCTACCCTTGGGCATCACCCGGTTGAGGTTGGCGATCCACACCGGCACCAGTTCCACATCGGGTTTGGCCTGTGCCAGGTGGTACAGGCCGCTCTTGAACGGCAGCAGCTGCTCGTCGGTGAGGTTGCGGGTGCCCTCGGGGAAGATGATCAGCGAGTCACCCTGCTCCAGCGCATCGAGCATCGATTGCAGCGGGTTGGCGTTGGGGTCGCTGCGGTCGCGGTCGACCAGCACGCCGTTGAACACATCACGGATCAGAAAACGGCGCAGATCGCCCTTCATCCAGTAGTCGGAGCCGGCTACCGGGCGAGTGCGGCGGCGCAGCTCTGGCGGCAGGGAGGCCCACAGCAGCACGAAGTCGCCGTGGCTGCTGTGGTTGGCGTAATACAACCTTTGTGTCGGCTGGGCCGTGCAGCCCAGCCAGAGGGCTCGGGCGCCGGTCAGCAGGCGAGCTGCCGAGGTGATGGCGAACGCAGTGAGCGAAGCGAGCATGGATATGACTCCTTTATCCAGCCAGGGAAAGCCAGGGGGTGGCGAGAATGACGACCAGGGCCAGCAGCATCTGCGCCACCAGCCAGGCGGCCTGTAGGCGCAGCAGACGGAGCGCGGCGCGGCTACGTTGCAGCCAGTCGCGAGGCGCAGCGTCGGTGGGTTGCAGGTCAAGGCTGTGCAGGGCCTGGTCGAGGTCGGTGGTGTGCATGGCCAGGCGAGCGGCATCGCCGGCCAGGCGGGCGAACAGTTCAGCGTCCAGCGCCACGCGGATGGCCCAGTACTTCTGTGCCAGGCCGAGCATCACCAGCAGGCCGCAGACCACAGCGCTGACGGCGCTGGCTGGCGCACCGAGCAGTGGCGCCAGGCCATAGGCCAGGGCCAGCAGGGTCAGCGCATTGGACAGCAGGTCCAGGCCGCGGCCACGGCGCAGCAGGCCGGCGACCAGGGTGAGTTGCATCTCAGAGGCCATGGGCCATCTCCAGATTCGCCGAGGGTTGCCGCAGGCCCTGCAGCGCTTTGCGCTGGGCGTCGCCAAGGACGATGCGCGGCCGTACGGCGCGGATCATCGCAATGGCCTGCTCAACGCTGCCGGCGCGGCCGCTGTGCAGGAGCCAGGCGGCGACCAGGGTGGCGCTGCGCGAATAGCCGAGGGCGCAGCAGACCAGCAGCGGACCCTGCTGGCGCAACTGTTCGATCAGCTCGGCGCCCTGACGGCACGCCTCGCTATCGGGGGCGACCAGGTCCAGCAGTGGCAGGTTGCGATAGGTCTTGCCGGGCAGGCGCACCGGCAGCTCGGCGCTGAGGTCCAGCACCGCACTGAAGGATATGGCCTCGGCAGCAGTGGGTACACGACCGAGCCAGATGCCTTCGATCACCTGATCCGGTTGCGGATGCTTGCGCGTCCACAGTCGCGAATTGATCCAGGCGCCGAGCAGGTAAGGCGCCAGTAGCCAGTTGCTGGCCACGCTCAGTAAGCCATCGGCACGTTTCTGGAAGCCGGCCACGCCGAACAGTGAGTAATTCAGCGCCACCAGCAGCAGCGATGCGCAGGGCCATAGCAGCCACAGCCAGGCGCCGCCGAGATTGACCGCCAGGGCCGCGCAGATCGCGCTGCCCAGCCCGTAGCGAAGCGCTAGGCGCCAGCGCTGTGGCTCGCGAGCCAGGCGCAGGTTCTGCAGCGGGCTGCGACCCTCGTTTGGCCAGAGCCAGACGCACAGCCAGCCGGCCAGGGCGCCGGTGGGAACATCGATGAAGTGATGCTGCCAGGTGGTCAGCACCGACAGGCCGATCAGTGCCATCCAGCCATGCAGCAGGCCACGCAGCAGCAGGCCACGGGTGTGCCGGGCGAACATCACCCAGATCACCACCAGCAGCGCGATGTGCAGCGAGGGTGCCTGGTTGAACGGCTTGTCGAAGCCCATCAGCACGTCGAACATCCAGCCGAACAAGCCGTCCAGCTCCGGACGCTCGAAGGTGAAGCGCAGCGGCCAGAGCAGGAAGCAGGCGACACAGATGATCTGCGCGGTAAGCAGGCGCAGGGCGTGGCTGTCCATCTCCCGGCGCGTGGCCGGGAGCAGGAAGGACAAGCCGTAGAGCAGGTCGATCGACCAGTAGGGCACGATGCTCCATGGCCACAACGGCATCGCGCTTTCCCAGGCGAACACCAGGCTGCCGACATCCTCGCGCTGCGCGGTCAACCAGTTGGCGAAGCCGTAGCTGGCGAAGAACAGCGGGCCGAGCAGCAACAGCCAGAGAACCCCGCGCTTCCACATTCCGGTCTCGCGGGTGCTTTCCATCAGGACACCCGCTGGGCCAGCGACACGCTGAAGATGCCCCATTCGTCGATACGCTGTTCCAGCTTGCGGAAACCGGCGGCCTCCACCAGCTGGTCCATCTCCGCCTGGCTGCGTCGGCGCATCACCCAGGCCTGGCCCTGGCGGTGGCTGGTCAGGGCGCGGGCGATCAGCTCCAGTTGCGGGTGCCAGGGCTGACCGGTGTAGACCAGGTAGCCGCCCTCCTCGACCGCTGCGGCCAGGCCGGCCAGCGAGTCGCCAATCATTTGGTTGCTGCCGAACAGCTCATACAGTCCAGAGACCACCGCCAGCGTTGGCTTGGGATCGAGGGTAGCCAGGTCAGCCCGGTCGAAGGCATCGCCTTTGACGAAGCGGGCGATGTCGCTGAGGCCCTTCTGCTCGATCAGTGCACTGCCGTCGCGTACGTTGATCTCGCTGTAGTCGCGCAGCAGGATCGCGTCCGGCTTGTGCTCCAGTCCTTCGAGGGATTCGAGGATGTAACGGCCGTGGCCGGCGGCGATGTCGACGATGCGCACCGCCTTGCCCGCTTCGCGCAGCCGGCCCATGGCCAGGCGCAGCAGTTCCTCGGCATGCAGCTTGCGCTGGCGGATGCCACGCCAGCCGATGGAGTTCAGGTAGTTCGCATCGATCAGGCGGCCCAGCGCTGATTTGCCGGACGGCTGGTTGCGGTAGACGTAGTCCAGCGTGCTGCCAGAATCGAAGCCGGTTTCGAAGCCCAGCTTCACCCCGTCGGACAGCCCGCTGCCGAGCTTGAGGCCGGCGCGGGTCGCGCGCCAGTACAGATCGCCGAGGGAGTTCTTCGGCAGTGGCGCAGCCAGGCTCTCGGCCTCGGCGCAGCTCCAGCCACAACGGTCGGCATCCAGCAGCGAGGGACGCGCGGCCGGCTGCTCGAAACTTTCCAGGATGAAGCGCCGCGCACGGCTCAGCGCATGAGCGCGGTCGCGCTCGCCAAGGGTGTCGTGGAAGAAGCCGGGAAGGATGTGCTTCTCCTTGCGCAGGCTACCGAGGCGTTCGAAGAACTGCTCCTGCGGTTTGCGGTGCACGACGAAGTCGGCGCCGGAAATCAGCAGCTGGGTCGGTACCTGGATCGCCTGGGCATCGGCGACCACGCGCTCGGCGGCATCATAGAGCCCCAGCAGCATGTTGACCGAGATCGGCCGGGTGATCAGCGGGTCGTTCTCGAACGAGGCGATGCGCTCGGGATCGTGGCTGAGGAAGCGCGCCTTGACGTAGCTGTTGACGAAGAAGTTGCCGCGCCACTGGCGCAGCAGCTTCAGGCCCGGGCGGGCGAAGGGCACGTAGAGCTTGACCTTGAAGGCCGGCGAGGCGAGCACCAGGCAGCGTACCTTGGGTGCGTAGTCGTGGGCCCAGGTGCTGATCAGCACGGCGCCCACGCTCTGCGCCAACACGGCCATGTCGGACTGCTGGATGGCATGCGTCGCGCTGAGGTGATCGAGGAAGGTCTGCACATCGCGCACGCTGGTGGCGAAGCTCGGGCTGTCGCCACGCGCGCCGGGCGACAGGCCGTGGCCGCGGGCATCCCAGGCGAAGAAGTCGTAGTCGGGCAGGTCCAGCTCGGCGGGCAGGTGGGCCATGCGCCCGCCGTGCTCGTGGCCGCGGTGGAACATCACCACCGCCTTGCGCGGGCCAGCGCCGGGCTGAGTGGCGGGCCAGTGGCGATAGAGAAGCTCCACGCCATCGTGGGTGAGGAAGACAGCCGTCTTGCAGTCGCGCATCGAAATATCCTTATTCCGATTGAGAGGTTTGTGCCACCTCGGCCAGGCCTTGGCGCACGCGGTTGACCAGAGTCGCCAGCAGCAACAGCAGGATCACGGCCAGCAGCCCGTTTATCCAAGACGACGGCAGCAGGCCGGACGCCACACCGGCACCCAGCACGCCGAAGCAGAAGGCGCGGTCGCTTTTGCCCATGGGCCCGTCGTAGCGGCGCGAAGCGCCGACCATCGGGCCGAGCACGCCGGCGTACTCGCTGATCACCGCCAGCACCACCACCAGCACCACCAGGGTTGGCGAAACGCCGGCGAGCAGAGCGAAGGGCAGGTACAGGGCGCTGTCGGCGACCACGTCACTCAGCTCGTTGAGGTAGGCGCCGAGTTTGGACTGCTGGCCGAACTCGCGGGCGAGCATGCCGTCCACGGCGTTCAATGCCATGCGCAGCAGCATCCACAAAGGAATCAGGGCGAACAGCCAGGTGTGCTGTGGCAACCAGGCCAGCAGCGCGCCGAGCAGCACGGACACCGCGGCGGCAGCGAGGGTCACCTGGTTGGCGGTAACGCCCCGCGCATACAGGCGCTGCACACCGGGGCGCAGCAGATTCTGGAAGCGGGGCTTGAGCTGGTAGATGGACGGCATGGAGCGAAAATCCCTTTCACGATGCGGGTCCGCCTAGCTTACTCGCTTTGCCCGCCCGGCGTTCCGGCAAGACTGTGCGGCATTGCCGAATTCGCCCATGGCGCCGGTTGCGGTGAAAAACTTATGCCCCGCTCAATGGCTGCTCGGGCGAAGCATAAAAACCATATAAAACAGAATCTTGCGCGAGGTAATGGCAATGCGCCGGTATTCCGCGCACAGCTTATCCACAGGCGCGTCAGGCGAGGCCGGAGGCGCTTTCGGGGACGACCTGAGGCGCTACGCCGCTGATCTGTTGCTGGGTCTGGGCCACCCAGGCATAGGCACGCTCGTTGAGTTCGGCAATAGCGCGCGGGCCCTCACCTTCGGCATGCATCAGCGGGCCGATCACCACCTGGACGGTGCCGGGATACTTGGCCCAACCCTGCTTGGGCCAGAACTCGCCGGCGTTGTGTGCGATCGGCAGTACCGGCAGGCCGGCGTTCACCGCTAAGGCAGCGCCGCCGCGAGAGAACTTGCCGATCTGCCCCGGTGGAATGCGCGTGCCTTCGGGGAAGATCAGCACCCAGGCGCCCTGACGGATGCGCTCGTCGCCCTGCTTGGCCAGTTGCTTGAGGGCGGCCTTGGGGTTGCTGCGGTCGATGGCGATGGGCTTGAGCATGGCCATGGCCCAGCCGAAGAACGGCACGTACAGCAGTTCGCGCTTGACCACCTGCGACAGCGGCTCGAACAGCGCGGAGAGGAAGAAGGTTTCCCAGGTGCTCTGGTGCTTGGCCAGGATCACGCAGGGCTGCTGCGGAATGTTTTCCAGGCCGCGGACTTCGTAGTGGATGCCTGCCACCACCTTGGCCAGCCAGGTGGCGCAGCGGCACCAGGTCTGGATCACCAGGCGGTAGCGCGCGCGGAACGGCAGGAAAGGCGCGATGAACACGCAGAAGATGCACCAGAAGAAGGAGCTGGAGGACAGCAGCAGGTAGAAGAAGAAGGTTCTGATGGCCTGCACTGTCGTCATGGGGGCTCGCGTTCTCTAGAGAAGAAGCTGATCGGCAACCGCCGCCAGATCATCGAATATCAGGGTTCCCGCTGGCAATGGCTTGGCCAGCGTGCGCTGGCCCTTGCCGGTCTTCACCAGCACGGGTTGGCAATGGACGGCCAGCGCTGCCTCCAGGTCACCGCTGCTGTCGCCGACGAACCAGACGCCTGCCAGTTCCGTGCCGTAGTGCGCAGCGATCTGCTGCAGCATGCCGGGTTTGGGCTTGCGGCAGGCGCAGCCGTCGTCCGGGCCGTGCGGGCAATGCACGATCAGGCCGACTTCGCCGCCCTGCTCCGCTACCAGCTGGCGCAGGCGCACATGCATGGACTCCAGCGTGGCCAGGTCGTAATAGCCGCGGGCCAGGCCCGACTGGTTGGTGGCCACGGCCACGGTCCAGCCGGCCTTGCTCAGGCGGGCGATGGCGTCGATCGAGCCCGGGATCGGAATCCACTCGTCGAGCGACTTGATGTAGGCGTCGGAGTCTTCGTTGATGACGCCGTCGCGGTCGAGAATCAGCAACTTCATACACATATCCGGGCAGAGGTGGATAAGGCGGCGCCGTTATCCACTCTACCGAGCGCGGTTATGGGCGTAGGGTGGACATGCCGAAGGGCTGTCCACCGGTTACCCCAGCAGGGAGATGTCGGCGACGCCGAGGAACAGGCCACGCAGCTGGTTCAGCAGCGCCAGGCGGTTGGCCCGCACGGCGGCATCTTCGGCATTGACCATCACCGCGTCGAAGTACGCATCCACCGGCTCGCGCAGGCTGGCCAGCTGGGCCAGGGCCTCGCGGTAGCAGCGCGCGGCGGCCATCGGCGCCACCGCCTGGGCGGCGGCAGCCACGGCCTGGGCCAGGGTCTGCTCGGCGCCGTCTTCCAGCAGCTTGGCGTCCACCGTGGCCGGCAGCTGGCCTTCGGCCTTGGCCAGGATGTTCGACACGCGCTTGTTGGCGGCGGCCAGGGCGGCCGCTTCCGGCAGCTGGCGGAAGGCCTGCACGGCCTGCACGCGCTGGTCGAAGTCCAGCGGCGCGGCCGGGCTGAGGGCGCGCACGGCCTGGTACACGGCCACGTCCACACCTTCGTCCTCGTAGCGTGCACGCAGGCGGTCGAAGATGAAGTCCAGCACCTGCTGGGCCAGGCCCTCGGCCTTGACCTTGTCGCCATACAGGCCTATGGCAAAGCCAACGGCCTCGACCAGGTCGAGGTCCAGCTGCTTCTCGATCAGGATACGCAGCACACCCAGTGCGGCGCGGCGCAGGGCGTAGGGGTCCTTGGAGCCGGTCGGCAGCATGCCGATGCCGAAGATGCCGACCAGGGTGTCGAGCTTGTCGGCCACCGCCACGGCGGCGCCGGTCAGGGTCTGCGGCAGTTCGGCGCCGGCGCCGCGCGGCATGTACTGCTCGTTCAGCGCCTGGGCCACGTCTTCCGGCTCGCCGTCATGCTTGGCGTAGTAGTAGCCGGCGATGCCCTGCATTTCCGGGAACTCGCCGACCATCTCGCTGGCCAGGTCGCACTTGGACAGGATACCGGCCCGCGCGGCGCGGCTGGCGTCACCGCCGATGCGCTCGGCGATAAAGGCGGCGAGTTTCGACACACGCTCGGCCTTGTCGTACACGCTGCCGAGCTGGGCCTGGAACACCACGTTGGCCAGGCGCTCGTTGCGTTTCTCCAGGGGCTGGCGCTTGTCCTGTTTGAAGAAGAACTCGGCGTCGGTCAGGCGCGGGCGCACCACCTTCTCGTTGCCGGCGACGATCTGCGCCGGGTCCTTGCTCTCGATGTTGGCCACGGTGATGAAGCGCGGCAGCAGCTTGCCGTTGCCGTCGACCAGGCAGAAGTACTTCTGGTTGTCCTGCATGGTGGCGATCAGCGCTTCCTGCGGCACCTCGAGGAAGCGTTCCTCGAAGGAGCAGACCAGCGGCACCGGCCACTCGACCAGGGCAGTCACCTCATCCAGCAGCGCCGGCGGCACGATGGCGCTGCCGTTCTCGGCCTTGGCCAGTTCCTCGACGCGCTTGGCGATCTGTTCGCGGCGCTTGGCGAAGTCGGCGACCACGAAGGCGCCACGCAGGTCGTGGGAATAGCTGGCCGGGCTCTCGATCGCCACCTCGTAGTTGGCGTGGAAGCGGTGGCCACGGGACATGCGCCCGGCCTTCTGGGCGAGGATCTCGCAGTCGACCACGTGCTGGCCGAACAGCATCACCAGCCACTGGGTCGGACGGACGAACTCTTCCTTGCGCGCGGCCCAGCGCATGCGCTTGGGGATCGGCAGGTCGGCCAGGGAGGCCTCGACGATGCCCGGCAGCAGGCTGACAGTGCTCTGCCCGGCGATGCTCTGGCTGAACTTCAGCTTCGGGCCGCTCTGGTCGATCTGGCTCAGCTCGACGCCGCACTTCTTGGCGAAGCCGAGGGCGGCCTGGGTCGGGTTTCCGTCCTTGTCGAAGGCGGCCTGCACGGGCGGGCCATCGAGGTTGACGGTGCGGTCCGGCTGCTGGCTGGCCAGGGCCTCGACCAGCACGGCCAGGCGGCGCGGCGCGGCATAGTAACGGGCGCTCTGGTAGCTCAGGCCGGCGGCCTTGAGACCTTTCTCGACGCCGGCCAGGAAGGCCTCGCCCAGGCTCTTCAGGGCCTTGGGTGGCAGCTCTTCGGTGCCCAGTTCGACCAGGAAATCATGTGCACTCATTCTGCAATCTCCAGCTTGGCCAGGACTTCGTCACGCAGTTCGGGGGTGGCCATCGGGAAGCCGAGCTTGGCGCGGGCCAGCAGGTAGCTCTGGGCGATGTTCCGCGCCAGGGTGCGCACACGCAGGATGTACTGCTGACGCGCGGTCACCGAGATGGCGCGGCGGGCGTCGAGCAGGTTGAAGCTGTGCGAGGCCTTGATCACCATTTCGTAGGCCGGCAGCGGCAGCTGCAGCTCCATCAAGCGGTTGGCTTCGGACTCGTAGAAGTCGAACAGGTCGAACAGTTTGTCGACGTTGGCGTGCTCGAAGTTGAAGGTGGACTGCTCCACTTCGTTCTGGTGGAACACGTCGCCGTAGGTGACCTTGCCGAACGGGCCGTCGGAGTAGACCAGGTCATACACCGAGTCGACGCCCTGCAGGTACATGGCCAGGCGCTCCAGACCGTAGGTGATCTCGCCGGTCACCGGGTAGCACTCGACGCCGCCGACCTGCTGGAAGTAGGTGAACTGGGTGACTTCCATGCCGTTGAGCCAGACTTCCCAGCCCAGGCCCCAGGCGCCGAGGGTCGGCGATTCCCAGTTGTCTTCGACGAAACGAATGTCGTGCACCAGGGTGTCGACGCCGATGCGGCGCAGCGACTCCAGGTACAGGTCCTGGATGTTCTCCGGGTTCGGCTTCAGCACCACCTGGAACTGGTAGTAGTGCTGCAGGCGGTTGGGGTTCTCGCCGTAGCGGCCGTCGGCCGGGCGGCGCGAGGGCTGGACGTAGGCGGCGTTCCAGGTCTCCGGACCGATGGCGCGCAGGAAGGTGGCGGTGTGGAAGGTGCCGGCACCCATTTCCATGTCATAGGGCTGCAGGATCACGCAGCCCTGCTCGGCCCAATAGCTTTGCAGGGCGAGGATCAGGCCTTGGAAGGTGCTCACGTCGGGCTTGTTCTGGCTCACGAATTTCACCGGTATCGAGGCGTTGGCGTAAAGCCGCGCAGTATACCTGATCAGGCTTGCGCTGGATGTGGCGGCACGCCCGCAGCGCATAGACGCTGCGTACCCTGTAGCATTGTCATTCCTTGCCGGCACCGGCAGCGCTTACTCAGGCCTTTTTCATGTCAGTCGAACCCACCGCCGTCACCGCTCGTGAAGAGTTTCTCGCCCTGCTGGACACCAGCGTGGTGCAGAACACCCTGGTCAAGCTGCTGCTGAGCAAGTACCAGGGCGAGGAAGCCGAGCTGCAGCGCCTGACCATTCGCCCAGTCACGGTCAAAGGTCAGGCCTGCCTGTCGTTTGTCTCCACCTACAAGACCCGCGATATCACCAAGAACCTGCCGGTGGCCGAAGCCCTGGCACATATCGCCAGCCTGCTGCCGGCGGCGTTCAGGAACGCTCACCTGCTGTCGCTGACCGAGGACGTGCAACTGACTTTCGGCAAGAAGGACAAGGCGCGCCTGTTCGTCGGCAAGGTGGTCGAGCGTGAGGCGCCGGTCGCTGGCCATGACCGCGAGAAGAAGCGCTTTCTCGAACTGAGCCGGCCTTTCCTCACCGATCTGGGCGTGACCACCGCCAGGCATGAGCTGGTGCCGGCGATGGCGCGCAAGTGGAAGCAGATCAACAAGTTCATCGAAGTGTTTTCCCATGCGCTGAGCCACTCGCCGCTGCAGCAGCGTGATCCGCAGTTGCCGATCCATGTCGTCGATTTCGGCTCGGGCAAGGGCTACCTGACCTTCGCCATGCACGACTACCTGCGCAACAGCCTGGGCCTGCAGGGTCAGGTGACCGGCGTGGAGCTGCGCGAGGACATGGTGCGCCTGGGCAACACGGCGGCGGCCCGCCTGGAACAGCCGGGCCTGCGCTTCGAACATGGCGACGTACGCACCTATACCCCGGCGGCCATCGACGTGATGATCGCCCTGCATGCCTGTGACGTGGCCACCGACTACGCCCTGCACCTGGGTATTCGCAGCGATGCGGCGATCATCATGTGCTCGCCCTGCTGCCACAAACAGATCCGCCCGCAGATGCAAACGCCGAGCCTGCTCAAGCCCATGCTGCAGTACGGCGTGCACCTGGGCCAGGAGGCCGAGATGGTCACCGACAGCCTGCGTGCCCTGCTGCTGGAGGCCTGTGGCTATGAAACCAAGGTGTTCGAGTTCGTCTCGCTGGAGCACACCAACAAGAACAAGATGATCCTCGCGGTAAAACGTCCCGAGCCCGTGGCGCCGGGCGAACTGCTGGAAAAGATCCGCGGCATCAAGCAGTTCTACGGGATTCAGGAGCACTGCCTGGAAACTCTGCTGCAGGCGGACGGGCGTTTTTGACGGCCACTGCGCTACAGTGCGGCATGACCTCGCCTGGATATGGACGCCATGCCGCGCTGCTTCTGGTGTAACGACGACCCGCTGTACATTGCCTACCACGACGAGGAATGGGGCGTGCCGCTGCGCGACGCCGACCGCCTGTTCGAGCTGTTGCTGCTGGAAGGCTTCCAGGCCGGGCTGTCGTGGATCACCGTGCTGAAGAAGCGCGAGCGCTATCGCCAGGTGCTGTGGCATTTCGACGTGCAACGCCTGGCGCAGATGAGCGACGCGGAGATCGAAGAGCGGATGCAGGACCCCGGCATCATCCGCAATCGCCTCAAGCTCAGGGCGGCGCGGCAGAACGCCCAGGCCTGGCTGACCCTGGAAGACCCGGTGGCGCTGCTCTGGTCCTTCGTCGGTGGCGTGCCGAAGATCAATCACTTCGAGGGTCGCCACCAGGTGCCGGCTGTCACGCCGGAAGCCGAGGCAATGAGCAAGGCCCTGAAGAAACTGGGATTCACCTTCGTCGGGCCGACCATCTGCTACGCCTACATGCAGGCGGCCGGCATGGTCATGGACCATACGACCGACTGCGATCGCTATCACGCACTGCGAGGCTGAACCCGGCGGTCACAGCCGTTACAATGCCGGCCTTCGTGTATTCGGGAGTCGCTCGTGGAGAAGCTCAAAGGTGCCCTGGCCGTCGGTTTCCTGCGCCTGTTCGCCCTGCTGCCGTGGGGTGCCGTGCAGGCCACGGGATCGGCCATCGGCTGGCTGATGTGGAAGCTGCCGAACGGCTCGCGCGAGGTGGTGCGCATCAACCTGGCCAAGTGTTTCCCGGAGTTGTCCGCGGCCGAGCGTGAGCGCCTGGTCGGGCAGACCCTGCGCGACATCGGCAAGACCCTGACCGAGAGCGCCTGCGCCTGGATCTGGCCGGTCGAGCGGACCCTCGGCCTGGTGCGCGAAGTCGAGGGCCTGGAGGTGCTGCAAGCTGCTCTGGCGTCGGGCAAGGGCGTGGTCGGCGTGGCCAGTCACCTGGGTAACTGGGAAGTGCTCAACCATTACTTCTGCTCGCAGTGCAAACCGGTGATCTTCTACCGTCCGCCCAAGCTGCAGGCGCTCGACGAGCTGCTGCAGAAGCAGCGTGCGCAGCTGGGCAACCGCGTGGCGCCGTCGACCAAGGAAGGCATCCTCAGCGTTATCAAGGAAGTGCGTCGTGGCGGCGTGGTGGGCATTCCCGCGGACCCCGAGCCGAGCCGTTCCAGCGGTGTTTTCGTGCCCTTCTGCGGCATCCAGGCGCTGACCAGCAAGTTCGTCCCCGGCATGCTCGCCGGCGGCAAGGCCGTCGGCCTGTTCCTCAACGCGGTGCGCCTGCCGGACAACAGTGGCTTCAAGGTGATCTTCGAGGCGGTGCCGGAGGATATGTACAGCGAGGACCCGCAGCTGTCCGCGGCGGCCATGAGCCGCACGCTGGAGCGTTATGTGCGGGCCTACCCGAGCCAGTACCTGTGGAGCATGAAGCGCTTCAAGAAGCGCCCGGACGGCGAGAAGAAATGGTATTGATGCCGCGCACGATAGCTATTACCGTCTGAGCAACTTTCGCCCCACGACACAGGACAGGCATGGATAACAAGCGCGAGCACAAGCGCACCCCGCTGAAGGTCCAGCTGCGCATTGATCATCCCGCGCACGGCCGGATGCTGGTGACCACCCGCGACATCTCCGAGAGCGGCGTGTTCGTGGTGATCGATGATGCGCAGAAGCTGCTGCAGATCGGCGAGCTGGTCAGTGGTCAGGTCCAGGGCCTGCCGATCGAGGCGCCGGTGGTGCTGATGCGGGTGGTGCGCTTCGAGGCCAGCGGCGTGGCGCTGGCCTTCCAGAACTAGGCTTCGGGCGCGCGCGCCGCTTTTTCCAGGCGGCGCAGAAATACCGTCATTTCCTTCTCCGTCTGCTTGTCACCGCGCTTGCGCGCCACTTCCAGGCCGTTGTGCCAGGCCTGGCGGGCCTCCTCCAGCATGCCCAGGCGCTGGCAGGCCTGGCCCAGCAGCTTCCACGCCGCCGAGTAGTTGGGGTCGAAGCCCAGGCACTTCTGCAGGTGTTCGGCGGCCTGTTCGGGCTGGCCGCTGTCGAGGTAGGCCTTGCCCAGGCCGAAGCGCAACAGGGCATTGTCCACCCCGCGGGCCAGCAGTTTTTCCAGTGAGTCGGGCGTGGTCATGCGACGGGCCTCGGCTAAACGGATCAGAAGAAGGTCAGGCCGACCTGGAACAGGCGCTCCACGTCGCGGATGTACTTCTTGTCGACCAGGAACAGGATCACATGGTCGCCGCTCTCGATCACCGTGTCGTCGTGGGCGATCAGCACTTCCTCGTCGCGGATCACCGCGCCGATGGTGGTGCCCGGCGGCAGGGCGATGTCCTCGATCATGCGCCCGACCACCTTGCTCGACTTGGCGTCACCGTGGGCGATGGCCTCGATGGCCTCCGCCGCGCCGCGGCGCAGGCTGTGCACGCTCTCGATATCACCGCGGCGCACGTGGGTCAGCAGGGTGCCGATGGTGGCCAGCTGCGGGCTGATGGCGATGTCGATCTCGCCGCCCTGGACCAGGTCGACGTAGGCCGGATTGTTGATGATGGTCATCACCTTGCGCGCGCCCAGGCGCTTGGCCAGCAGCGAGGACATGATGTTGGCCTCGTCGTCGTTGGTCAGGGCGAGGAAGATGTCGGCCTCGTTGATGTTCTCTTCCACCAGCAGGTCGCGGTCCGAGGCACTGCCCTGCAGCACCACGGTGCTCTCCAGGTTTTCCGAGAGGTAGCGGCAGCGCGCCGGGTTCATCTCGATGATCTTCACCTGGTAACGGCTCTCGATGGCCTCGGCCAGGCGCTCGCCGATATGCCCTCCGCCGGCGATGACGATGCGCTTGTAGCTGTCTTCCAGGCGGCGCATCTCGCTCATCACCGCACGGATGTGCGCCTTGGCGGCGATGAAGAACACTTCATCGTCAGCCTCGATCACCGTGTCGCCCTGCGGCATGATCGGCCGGTTGCGCCTGAAGATGGCCGCCACGCGGGTGTCGACGCTGGGCATGTGCTCGCGTATCTGCCGCAGTTGCTGGCCGACCAGCGGGCCGCCGTAGTAGGCGCGTACCGCCACCAGCTGGGCCTTGCCCTCGGCGAAGTCGATGACCTGCAGGGCGCCGGGGTATTCGATCAGGCGCTTGATGTAGTTGGTCACCACCTGCTCGGGGCTGATCAGTACGTCGACCGGGATCGCCTCGTTGTCGAACAGGGCCTCGCGGGTCAGGTAGGCCGACTCGCGCACCCGGGCGATCTTGGTCGGGGTGTGGAACAGGGTGTAAGCGACCTGACAGGCGATCATGTTGACTTCGTCGCTGTTGGTCACGGCTACCAGCATGTCCGCATCGTCGGCGCCGGCCTGGCGCAGCACGGTGGGGAAGGAGCCGCGGCCGACCACGGTACGGATGTCCAGGCGGTCGCCGAGGTTACGCAGGCGATCGGCATCGGTATCGACCACGGTGATGTCGTTGGCCTCGCCGGCCAGGTGCTCCGCCAGGGTTCCGCCGACCTGGCCGGCGCCGAGAATGATGATTTTCATCGGGGTTCCTTCCTCAGCCGCGCGGTGCGGCGGCGATCTTGATCAGCTTGGCATAGTAGAAGCCGTCGTGGCCGTCGGCCTGCGGCAGCAGTTGGCGGCCATGGGCCTGCTTGAGGCCAAAGGTGCCGGCGATATCCAGTTCGCGCGCGCCCGGCGTGCGTTGCAGGAAGGCGGCGATATTGTCGCTGTTCTCCTGCGGCAGCACCGAGCAGGTGGCGTAGAGCAGCACGCCGCCGACCTCCAGGGTCGGCCACAGGGCATCGAGCAGCTCGCCCTGCAACTGGGCCAGGGCGGCGATGTCGTCGGCCTGGCGGGTCATTTTGATGTCTGGGTGGCGGCGGATCACCCCGGTGGCCGAGCAGGGCGCGTCGAGCAGGATGCGCTGGAACGGCTTGCCGTCCCACCAGGAGGTCACGTCGCGGCCATCGGCGGCGATCAGGGTGGCCTTGAGTTGCAGGCGCTCGAGGTTTTCCTGCACCCGCGCCAGGCGGCTGGGCTCCAGGTCCAGGGCAATCACCTCGCTCAGCTGCGGCTGCACTTCCAGCAGGTGGCAGGTTTTGCCGCCGGGCGCCGCGCAGGCATCCAGTACGCGCTGGCCGGGGGCCAGGTCGAGCAGGTTGGCGGCTAGCTGGGCCGCTTCGTCCTGCACGCTGACGCGGCCCTCCATGAAGCCCGGCAGGGTCTTCACGTCGCAGGGTTGCAGCAGGCGGATGCCATCACGGCTGAAGGTGCAGGGCTCGGCCTCGACGCCGTTGCCGCGCAGTTCGGCGAGGTAGGCATCGCGGCTAGCGTGGCGGCGATTGACCCGCAGGATCAGCGGCGGATGCTCATTGTTGACGGTGCAGATGGCTTGCCAATGCTCGGGCCAGTCGGCTTTCAGGCGTTTCTGCAGCCAGCGCGGGTGCGCCGTGTGCAGCACCGGGTCGCGCTCCAGTTCGGCGAACAGCGCTTCATGGTCGCGCTGGGCATTGCGCAGCACGGCGTTGAGCAGGCCCTTGAGCGAGGACTTCTTCAGCTTGTCGACGCAGGCCACCGTTTCGCCAATGGCGGCATGGGCCGGGATACGGGTGTGCAGTAATTGGTAGAGGCCGACCAGCAGCAGCGCCTCGACGTCGCGGTCGGCGGCCTTGAACGGCTTCTGCAGCAGCTTGTCGGCGAGCAGCGCCAGGCGTGGCTGCCAGCGAGCGGTGCCGAAGGCCAGGTCCTGGGCCAGGCCGCGGTCGCGCGGCTCGACCTTGTCCAGCAGCGGCGGCAGGCTGCTGCCCAGCGACGCCTTGCCGTTGAGCACGGCGGCCAGGGCACGGGCGGCGGCCAGGCGTGGGTTCATTGCCCCAGCACCAGGCCGGGGACGAACTGCTCGCGGCGGCTGTTATACAGGTCGGCAAAGCTCAGCGGCTTGCCGCCGGGCAGCTGCAGGCGGGTCAGGCGCAGAGCGCCCTCGCCGCAGGCGACGGTCAGGCCACTCTTGTCGGCGGCGAGCACGCTGCCGGGCGCGCCTTGGCCCTCGCCGAGCTGGGCGGCGTGGACCTTGAGCACCTCGCCATGCAGGGTGCTGTGGCAGATCGGCCAGGGGTTGAAGGCGCGCACCAGGCGCTCCAGCTCGACGGCCGGACGGCTCCAGTCGAGGCGCGCTTCGTCCTTGTTCAGCTTGTGCGCGTAGGTGGCGAGGGTATCGTCCTGCACTTCGCCACGCAGCTCGCCAGCAGCCAGCTTGGTCACGGCTTCGACCACGGCCTGGGAGCCTAGCGTGGCCAGACGATCATGCAGGGTGCCGCCAGTGTCCTCGGCCGTGATGGTGGTGGTCACCTTGAGCAACATGGGGCCGGTGTCGAGGCCCGCTTCCATCTGCATCACGGTGACGCCGCTGCTGGCGTCGCCGGCCTCGATGGCGCGCTGGATCGGCGCCGCGCCGCGCCAGCGCGGCAGCAGCGAGGCGTGGCTGTTGATACAGCCCAGGCGCGGAGTATCCAGCACCACCTGCGGCAGGATCAGGCCATAGGCGACCACCACCATCAGGTCCGGCGTGAGCGCGGCCAGTTCGGCCTGGGCGGCCGGGTCGCGCAGGGTCTGTGGCTGGTATACGGCGATGCCGTGCTGCAGGGCCAGCTGCTTGACCGGGCTGGGCGAAAGCTTCTGCCCACGCCCGGCGGGGCGATCCGGCTGGGTGTAGACGGCGACAATCTCTCGGTCCGCATCGAGCAGGGCCTGCAGGTGCTGGGCGGCGAACTCCGGGGTGCCGGCGAAGACGATACGCATGGATCACTCACTGCATGAAAAGAAAAAGGCTTGCCGGAGCAAGCCTTTGGAAGTCGTGAATCAAGCCTGCTGGCGGTGCTGTTTTTCCAGCTTCTTCTTGATCCGGTCGCGCTTGAGGCTGGACAGGTAATCGACGAACAGCTTGCCGTTGAGGTGATCGCACTCGTGCTGGATGCACACGGCGAGCAGACCTTCGGCGATCAGCTCATAGTGGCTGCCGTCTCGCTCCTGGGCCTTGATCCGCACCTTCTGCGGGCGGTCGACATTCTCGTAGAAGCCGGGCACCGACAGGCAGCCTTCCTGGTACTGGTCCATCTCCTCGGTCAGCGACTCGAACTCGGGGTTGATGAACACCCGTGGTTCGGACTTGTCCTCGGACAGGTCCATGACCACCACGCGCTTGTGCACGTTGACCTGGGTCGCGGCCAGGCCGATGCCGGGGGCGGCATACATGGTCTCGAACATGTCGTCGACCAGCTTGGAAAGCGCCGCGTCGAACACGGTCACCGGCTTGGCGATGGTGCGCAGGCGCGGATCGGGGAATTCGAGGATGTTGAGAATGGCCATGGCTGTTTGTGATGCACTTGTGGAATAAAGTAAAAAACCGCTGCTAAGATGATGAACAGCTTTGAAAAACGGCTCGGAAGCCGCGACTTCTGCGGCTCACAGGCGCCAGCCACATAATAAAGGGATTCACCGCATGAGGAAATCACTACTCGCCCTGTTGCTGGTCGCCGCGGGCGGTCTGGCGCAGACTGGCCTGGTGCAGGCCGCCGTCCAGCTCAAGGAAGGTCATCCGGACCGCTATACAGTGGCCAAGGGCGACACCCTGTGGGATATCTCTGGCAAGTTCCTCAGCCAGCCGTGGAAGTGGCCCGAGTTGTGGCATGCCAACCCGCAGATCGAAAACCCCCACCTGATCTACCCGGGTGACACGCTCAGCTTGGTCTACATCGACGGCCAGCCGCGCCTGATGCTCAACCGCGGCGAGTCGCGCGGCACCATCAAGCTGTCGCCTCAGGTGCGCAGCACCCCGCTGGCCCAGGCCATCCCGACCATTCCGCTGGAGGCGATCAATAGCTTCCTGATCAGCAATCGCATCGTCGATACGGCGGAAGAGTTTTCCGCACAACCTTATGTGGTAGCGGGTGAGCAGGAAGGTGTTATCACCGGCGCCGGTGATCGTATCTATGCCCGCGGCAGTTTCGACGATGGCCAGGCGGTTTACGGTATTTTCCGCCAAGGCAAGACCTATACCGATCCGGAGACCAAGGAGTTTCTCGGCATCAATGCCGATGATATTGGCTCGGGGGAGCTGGTCTCTGAAGAGGGCGATATTGCCACTCTGAAT
The DNA here is from genome assembly GCF_048595745.1 of Pseudomonas stagnisoli. Taxonomy (NCBI): domain Bacteria; kingdom Pseudomonadati; phylum Pseudomonadota; class Gammaproteobacteria; order Pseudomonadales; family Pseudomonadaceae; genus Pseudomonas; species Pseudomonas stagnisoli. The sequence continues at coordinate 143,575 of NZ_CP184361.1, read as the reverse complement.
CTGAGTCGGACTACCCAGGAAGTTCGTCCGGGTGACCGCCTGTTCCCCACCGAGGAGCGCGCTGTCAATTCCACCTTTATGCCCAGCGAGCCGCCGACCGATGTGGATGGCGTGATTCTCGACGTGCCACGTGGCGTGAACCGTATTGGCCAGTTCGATGTGGTGACCATCAACAAGGGCAAGATCGACGGCCTCAGTGAAGGCAACGTACTGGCCGTGTACAAGACCGGCGAGACCGTACGTGATCGCGTCACCGGCGAATCGGTGAAGATCCCGGATCAGCGCTCTGGTTTGCTGATGGTGTTCCGCACCTACGAGAAGCTCAGCTATGGCCTGGTGCTTTACGCCACCCGCGACCTGGCCCTGATGGACAAGGTCAAGAACCCGTAACACCCCGAACCCCCGCCCAGTGCGGGGGTTCTGCTTTCTGCACCACGATCAGGGACGATCGCCATGTACAGCCTTTCCCCCGCCGAACTGGAGGCGCGTCTGCGCCTGCACGGCCTGCCTGAGCTCGGTCCGCGGCGCTTTCGCCGGCTGCTGCAAGCCTTTGGCAGCGCCTCCGCCGCCCTCAGCGCGCCCGCCACCGCCTGGCGCGCGCTGGGTCTCCCTGACAGCTGTGCCGAGCCCAGGCGTAGCGCAGACATCCGCGAGCGAGCCACGGCCGCTCTGCGCTGGCTGGAGCAGCCGGGCCAGTCGCTGCTGATGTGGGACGACCCTGATTACCCTGCCCTGCTGGCTGAGCTGAACGATGCCCCACCGCTGCTGTTCGTCGCCGGTAATCCAGCCTTGCTGCAGCGTCCGCAGCTGGCCATGGTCGGCAGTCGCCGCGCCTCGCGTCCGGGGCTGGATACCGCGCAGGCCTTTGCCCGCAGCCTGGCCGGTGGCGGCTTCGTGATTACCAGCGGTCTGGCCCTGGGCATCGACGGCGCCGCCCACCTGGGCGCGCTGGAATCCGGCGGTGCGACGGTTGCAGTGCTCGGCACCGGGCTGCAGCGGATCTACCCGCAGCGCCACGTCGGTCTGGCCGAGCGCATTGCCGAGCAGGGTGGCGCGCTGGTCTCGGAACTGCCGCTGGACTGCCCGCCGCAGGCCAGCAACTTTCCGCGGCGCAACCGCATCATCAGCGGCCTGGCGCTCGGCGTGCTGGTGGTCGAGGCCAGCCCCTCCAGTGGCTCGCTGATCACCGCGCGCCTGGCCGCCGAGCAAGGGCGCGAAGTCTATGCGATACCTGGCTCCATCCATCACCCGGGCGCTCGTGGCTGTCATCAGCTGCTCCGCGAGGGCGCGACCCTGGTCGAGAGCGTCGAGGACGTTCTCCAGGCCCTGCGCGGCTGGCAGCGCGTGACGCCGCCTGGCGCAGCCGAGGTGGATGAGGTACATCCGCTGTTGCTGGAGCTGCGCGCGGCACCGCTGACCAGCGAGGACCTGGCCCTGGCCTGCGACCTGCCCATCGGCGAAGTGCTGGCCACGCTCACCGAGCTGGAGCTACAGGGACTGGTGGCCTGCGAGGCCGGACGCTGGGTGCATCGCCCCCGCTGAGCTGGGTAAACTCGTGGCCAGGCAGACGAGGCGGTGAACATGCACGGCAGTTGGCAGGTACAGCGGGTAGCGCGGGTGGTGCGCCAGGGCGGGGTGATCGCCTATCCCACGGAGGCGGTCTGGGGCCTGGGCTGCGATCCCTGGAACGAGCTCGCCGTCGAGCGTTTGCTGGCACTCAAGGATCGTCCGGTGCACAAGGGCCTGATCCTGGTAGCGGACAATATCCAGCAGTTCGACTTCCTCCTCGATGACCTGCCCGAGCGCTGGATTGATCGCCTGGCCAGTGCCTGGCCGGGGCCCAATACCTGGCTGGTACCGCACCAGGAACGCCTGCCCGCGTGGATCACCGGCCAGCATGACAGCGTCGCCCTGCGCGTCAGCGACCACCCCCTGGTGCGCGACCTCTGCGCCCTCACCGGGCCGCTGGTGTCCACCTCGGCCAACCCCGCCGGCCGTCCATCGGCGCGCTCGCGCCTGCGTGTCGAGCAGTACTTCCATGGCCAGCTGGACGCCGTGCTTGGCGGCGCTCTGGGTGGACGCCGCAACCCCAGTCTGATCCGCGATCTGCGCACGGGCGATGTGATCCGGCCGTCCTGAGGCTTAGCGGCGACATGACGGTCGGGAGCCGTTCCATTCAGCGTGTTGTGCTGATCGTCGTCAAGCCAGCGGCGGACGTGACGATGGTATGCTGGCGCCCTCTTCCGAACTGCCCGGACCCATTGCCGTGAGTGAACGTACCCAGGCCGTGAAGGCCTACCTGCTCGACCTGCAGGACCGAATTTGCGCCGCCCTTGAACATGAGGATGGCAGTGCTCGCTTCTTCGAGGACAGCTGGGAGCGCCCCGCTGGCGGCGGCGGTCGCACCCGGGTGATGGAGAACGGCGCCCTGATCGAGAAGGGCGGGGTGAACTTCTCCCACGTATTCGGCGACAGCCTGCCGCCGTCGGCCAGCGCCCACCGTCCCGAGCTGGCCGGGCGCGGCTTCGAGGCCATGGGCGTGTCCCTGGTGATCCACCCGGAGAACCCGCACGTGCCCACCTCCCATGCCAACGTACGTTTCTTCAGTGCCGAGAAGGTCGGCGAGGAGCCTGTCTGGTGGTTCGGCGGCGGCTTCGACCTGACGCCCTACTACGCCGTCGAGGAAGACTGCGTGCACTGGCACCAGGTCGCCCGTGAGGCCTGCGCCCCCTTCGGTGCGGAGGTCTACCCGAAGTTCAAGGCGTGGTGTGACCGCTACTTCCACCTCAAGCATCGCGGCGAGCCGCGCGGCATCGGCGGGCTATTTTTCGACGATTTGAACGAGTGGGACTTCGACACCAGCTTCGCTTTCCTGCGCGCCATCGGCGACGCCTACATCCAGGCCTACCTGCCGATCGTGCAACGGCGCAAAGCCACTCCCTTTACCGAGGCGCAGCGCGAGTTCCAGGCCTTCCGCCGCGGCCGCTACGTCGAGTTCAACCTGGTATTCGACCGCGGCACCCTGTTCGGGCTGCAGTCCGGCGGGCGCACCGAGTCGATCCTCATGTCGCTGCCGCCGCACGTGCGCTGGGGCTATGACTGGAAACCGGAGCCGGGTAGTCCCGAGGCGCGCCTGACCGAGCATTTCCTGCAGGATCGCGATTGGCTCGCGGAGGCCGGCCTGTGACGGATCGTTACGGCGTATTCGGCAACCCTATCGGCCACAGCAAGTCGCCACTGATTCATCGCCTGTTTGCCGAGCAGACGGGCCAGGATCTGTCCTACGAAACCCTGCTGGCGCCGCTGGACGACTTTGCCGGTTTCGCCCGTGCCTTCTTCGTCGAGGGCCGTGGCGGCAATGTCACCGTGCCGTTCAAGGAAGAGGCCTTTCGCCTGGCCGACGAACTGAGCGAGCGCGCCCGCCGTGCCGGCGCGGTGAATACCCTGAAGAAGCTCGACGACGGTCGCCTGCTCGGTGACAACACCGACGGCGCCGGCCTGGTCCGTGATCTGACGGTGAACGCCGGCCTCGACCTGGCGGGCCAGCGTATCCTCCTGCTCGGCGCCGGCGGCGCCGTGCGGGGCGTGCTGGCGCCGCTGCTGGCCGAGCGGCCGCAGAGTCTGACCATCGCCAACCGTACCTTGGCCAAGGCCGAACAACTGGCTCATGAATTCGCTGATCTCGGCCCGGTGGCGGCTGCCGGCTTCGACTGGCTCAGCGAACCGGTCGACCTGATCATCAACGGTACCTCGGCGTCGCTGGCCGGCGAGCTGCCGCCGATTGATCTGTGTCTGATCCAGCCCGGTCACACCGTCTGCTACGACATGATGTATGGCAAGGAGCAGACGGCCTTCAATCGCTGGGCAAGCGAGCAGGGTGCGGCCCGCTGCATCGATGGCCTTGGCATGCTGGTGGAGCAGGCTGCCGAGGCCTTCTGTGTCTGGCGCGGGGTACGCCCCGAGTCGGCTCCCGTGCTGCTTCACCTGCGGTTGCTGCTCAGCGAAGCATGATGTTGGTCTAGCAGGTCTGGACCCTTCCCTCCCGGCACTTCAGCCTCTGGCCGACTAGCCTTTCAGAGCACCCTGTTGGCGCTGGCCGGCAGGGCCGCGCGGTATTGATTTGCGTCTATATGCCACATGACCCCGGGCGTATAACTGGACGGATCACCCCGTGCGAACTCGCGCTTTTGCTCCCGGAAGGATTTTCATGACCGATACCCCCGACACCACGCCAACCCCCACCCAGCCGGCCTCGCCGGCCCAGAAAGGCCCCTCCCGTACCCCGCGGCCGCGACGAGCCCAGGCTGGCGATACCGCGCCTTCATTGAAGCCCCGCCAACTGGAGCGCCACACCGTGCAGGAGAAGACGGCCGCCGCGCAGCAGGCCACCGGCGAGGCGATCAAGGACATCCTTGCGCAGATACCGCCGGGCGATACCGATACGCAGCTCAAGACCCTGGAAACCTTCATGACCGGCCTCTCGGCCGACGATGCGCTGGCGTTGCGCAATGCCTTGCTCAGCCAGGAGAACGCCCTGCCGTTCAACAGGCAGCCGGTGCATCCGGACGACGAACTGGCCAAGTACTGGCGCCATGGCGGCTACCCGTACAAGAACCTGATGTCGCGGCGCAATTACGAGCGCGAGAAGTACCGTCTGCAGGTCGAGCTGCTCAAGCTGCAGGCCTGGGTCAAGGAGACCGGGCAGAAGGTGGTGATCCTCTTCGAGGGTCGCGATGCCGCCGGCAAGGGGGGATCGATCAAGCGCTTCATGGAACACCTCAACCCGCGCGGCGCGCACATCGTCGCTCTGGAGAAACCCAGCGAGGCGGAGCGTGGCCAGTGGTACTTCCAGCGCTACGTGCAGCACCTGCCGACCGCCGGCGAAATCGTCATGTTCGACCGCAGCTGGTACAACCGTGCCGGGGTCGAGCGGGTCATGGGGTTCTGCTCGGATGAGGAGTATCTGGAGTTCATGCGTCAGGCGCCGGAGTTCGAGCGCATGCTGGCGCGCAACAACATCCACCTGATCAAGTTCTGGTTCTCGGTCAGTCGCGACGAGCAGCGCCGGCGCTTCAAGGAACGTGAAAAACACCCGCTCAAGCAATGGAAGCTCAGCCCCATCGACCTGGCCTCGCTGGACAAGTGGGACGATTACACCAAGGCCAAGGAAGCGATGTTCTTCTACACCGACACGGCCGATGCGCCGTGGACGGTGATCAAGTCCAACTGCAAGAAGCGCGCGCGCCTCAATGCCATGCGTTATGTCCTGCACAAGCTGCCTTACAAGGGCAAGGATCTGCAGGCGATCGGGGCGCTTGACCCGCTGATCGTCGGCCGTGCCAATGTGGTGTACGAGCGTGGCGAGCACGTGGCCGATATGCCGCTGCTGTAAAGCGCTCTTGTGCAGGTCGGTCCGAGCGGGCGGCGCGGTTATACTGCGCCGACCTTTTCCATTTTCCGGTAGAGATGTCCGTGAAGATTCGCCAAACCCTTATCGGTCTGCTGCTCGGCAGCGCCCTGCTTTCCCCGCTGGCCGTGGCGGCCAACAAGGCGCCTGCGGTGCAGGAACTCGCCTCCGGCAGCGCCCTGCTGGTCGACCTGAAGACCAACCAGGTCCTCTATTCCAGCAACCCTGACCTGCAGGTGCCCATTGCCTCGGTGACCAAGCTGATGACCGCCATGGTGGTGCTGGATGCCAAGCAGCCGCTGGACCAGCAGCTGGATATCGTGATCAGGGACGTGCCCGAGATGCGCGGTGTCTATTCGCGCGTGCGCCTCGGCAGCCAGCTGAGCCGCCGCGACATGCTCCTGCTGACCCTGATGAGCTCGGAGAACCGCGCCGCCGCCAGCCTGGCTCACCACTACCCGGGCGGTGTGCCGGCCTTCGTCGCGGCGATGAACGCCAAGGCCCAGGCCCTGGGCATGACCCACACCCGCTACCGTGAGCCGACCGGCCTGTCGGAGAAGAACGTTTCCACCGCCAACGACCTGGTCAAGCTGATCAAGGCTGCCGGCCAGTTCCCGCTGATCGGTCAGTTCAGCAGCACCCGCGAACATGTCCAGCAGTTCGCCAAGCCGCGCTACAGCCTGGGTTTCCGCAACACCAACAGCCTGGTGCACAAGCCGAACTGGAGCATCCAGCTGACCAAGACCGGCTTCACCAACGCCGCTGGCCACTGCCTGGTAATGCGCACGCAGATGGCCGGCAAGCCGGTGGCCTTCGTGGTGCTCGACGCCTTCGGCAAGTACACCCATATGGCCGATGCCAATCGCCTCAAACGCTGGCTGGAGACCGGCCAGGTCACCAAGGTGGCTCCGGCGGCGTTGGCCTACAAGCAGCAGAAGCAGGCCGAGCGGGCGCGCAGCATGCAGGCGGCGCAGTAGCGGAACAGCCATAAAAAAGCCCAGCTCGATGCTGGGCTTTTTTATGTTCGGGAGGCTGGTGCCGGAGACAGGAGTCGAACCTGCGACCTTCGCATTACGAATGCGCTGCTCTACCAACTGAGCTACACCGGCGTGGAGCGCAACTTATCAGTAGAGCGCATGCCGATCAATTGGGTCCGATGGCTATCACAGGAACCATCGATACTCCCGCGCGCTGATGTCGTGCATGAACTGCAGGTGATCCTGGCGCTTGTTCTCGCAGTAGACGAAGACGAACTCGCTGCCCAGCTTTTCCTTCACCACCTCGTGGCTGGCCATGGCCGCCACTGCGGTGAGCATGTCCTTGGGGAAGCCGATGCCGCTGCTGCGGTCCTCGTTCAGCGAGGGGATCGGCTCGCGGCCCTGCTCCAGGCCGTGCTCCATGCCGCTGAGGATGGCCGCCAGCACCAGGTAGGGGTTGGCGTCGGCGCCGGCCAGGCGGTGTTCGATGCGCAGGTTCTTGCCGTCCGACTCGGGGATGCGGATGCACGCGTCGCGGTCCTCGAAGCCCCAGCTGGCCTTGCTCGCCGAGTTAACCATGGCGCCGTAGCGGCGGAAGGCGTTGTGGTTGGCGGCGAAGATCGGCATGCAGTGCGGCAGCAGCTCTAGGCAGCCGGCCACGGCGTGGCGCAGCGGGCGCTGCTCATCGAGGTCGAGGAGGTTGCGGCCGCTGTCGTCGTACAGGCTGACGTGCACGTGCATGCCGCTGCCCGGCGCGTCCAGGTAGGGCTTGCTCATGAAGCTGGCCCGGTATCCATGTTTCATCGCCACCCCGCGGGTGCTGCGGCAGAACAGGGCGGCCTGGTCGGCGGCGTGCAGGCCGTCGTCGCAGTGGGCGAAGTTGATCTCGAACTGCCCCGGGCCCAGTTCGGCGGTGATCACGTTGGCGTCCACGCCCTGCTCCTGGGCCGCCTCGACCATCTCGTGGAGCACCTCGGAGAAGCGCGATAGGCGCTCGATGTGCATGTTCGGCTGGTCGTCCTCGTCATCGGTCAGCGGATCGCGCGGGAAGCGCGGCAGGCCGGCATCCAGCTTGCGGTCGAACAGGTAGAACTCCAGCTCGAAGGCCACCACCGGGCGGATGCCCTTGGCCTGCAGGCGTTTCAGCACGCGGGCCAGCACTTCACGCGGTTCGAACTCGATGGGCGCCTCGGTGCCGTCGGAGCTGATCAGCATCTGCCCCAGCGGCTGCTTCTCCCAGCGCACCGGCTTGAGGGTGCCGGGGATCAGGCGGCGCGGCGCGTCCGGGTCGCCGTCGTTGAAGCAGTAGTCGCCGATCGGGTGCAGGCCGCCCTGGGCGCCGAGCAGCACGCAGTTCTGCGGCACCTTGAGCGGGCCGCCGGCGGCGACTTTCTCCAGCATGTCGAGGGGGTAGCGCTTGCCGTAGAAGTGCCCGGGGATGTCCAGGCAGATCAGTTCGACGTAGCGCACGTCGGGGTGGGCGGCGCGGAAGGCGCGCACTTCGCTGAGCAGGTCGGGGAATGTAGATGTCACGTTCTTGTCCTTGTTTTCATCAGTACCCGTCAAATGCGGATCAGAACCGTCACGAGCGAAGGCCAGGCAAGGCGCAGGCTGGCGAGGGCGCGGAGCTTACGAGTGGTAAGTGAGCAGCCCGAGCCAGCGTGCAACGCCGCCTGACCGAGCGCAGTAGGTTCTGGCCGCATTTCAGGTGAAGACCCAGAGCACTCGGGTGGGGGAATCGGTGAGGTTGGCGTAGCGGAACTGGGCGTGCGGCGGCAGCTGGAAGCTGTCGCGCGGGCCGAGGGTGACCGGCTCGGCGTCGTCGCCGTACCAGACCGTCAGCTCGCCTTCGAGGACGAAACCGCCCTGCTCGGAGCTGTCGTCGAGGTGGCCTTCGCCGCTGGTCGCGCCCGGTTCGAGGAAGCTCTCGAGCATGGCGAATCCGCCGGACATGCCCGGCGAGGCCAGCACGTCGGTGATGCCGCCGGCGTAGTAGAGGGTGCGGCGCTCGTCCGGGCGGGTCACCCAGCGCACCGCACGTGGCTTGCCAGGGTTGTAGAAGTAGGTGGTCGGCACGCCCAGCGCCTCGCTGATGGCGGTGAGGTCGGCCACCGTCGGGCGCGACAGGCCGCGCTCGACCTGGGACAGGAAGCCCACCGAGCGGCCGATGCGCTCGGCCAGTTCGCCCAGGGTGACGTTCTTGTGCTTGCGCAGGTCGCGCACCAGGATCGCCAGGCCTTCGATTTCGTCTTGTTTGTCCAAAGGGGGACTCCGTTCTGTTCCCTCTCCCTTTGGGAGAGGTGATCAAATGACGTCGCGCAGGCGATACCAGGCCTTGCCCACCGCCTCAATCGGCGCGGCCAGCAGGTCGCCGCCGGGGAAGCGCGGGTTGTCCAGGCCCTGGTACAGGCCGAGCAGTTCGTCCTGGCCGAGGATGGCATCGCTGACCGCGCGGGCGGCTGCCAGGGTCGGCAGGATGCCGTGGCCGGAGAAGCCCTGCAGCCAGTACTTCTGGCCCTGGCGGCCGACATCCGGGGTGCGGTGCAGGGTGCAGTCGATATGGCCGCCCCAGCCGTAGTCGATCTGCACCCCGCGCAGCTGCGGGAACACGCGCTCCAGGTAGGGCCGGGTGGCTGCCGGTACGTCCTTGGGGATGCCGCCCAGGTAGGTGCAGCCGCCGCCGAACAGCAGGCGGTTGTCCGGGGTGACGCGGAAGTAGTCGGGGACGAACTGGTTGTCGATGGCGCAGGTGCCGCGCGGGAACAGCGAGCGCGCCAGCTCCGGGTCCAGCGGCGCGGTGGCCACCTGGTAGGAGCCGACCGGCAGCAGGCGTTTCGACAGTTCGCGGTCGAGGCCGTCGACATAGGCGTTGCAGGCCAGCACCAGGATGTCGCCGCGTACCTCGCCGTGCTCGCTGTGCACGCGGTAGCCGTCGGCGGTCTGCTGCCATTGCAGCGCCTGGCTCTGCTCGAAGATGCGTCCGCCGGCCGCTTCGATGGCGCCGGCCAGACCCTGGGCCAGCTTCAGCGGGTTGAGGTGGGCGGCGCCGGCATCGAACAGTGCGGCCAGGTAGCGCGGGCTGGCGATCCACTGCGGCAGCTCTTCTTTGGCGATAAAGCTCAGCTGCGCATAGCCGTACTTCTGCTCTGCTTCCTCCAGGCTCTCCTGCAGCTGGCGTACGCGGCGCGGCAGCACGGCGGTGTACAGCGCGCCAGTGCGGTAGTCGATGTCGAAGCCGTGGCGGCCGGGCAGCTCGCGCATCTCCTCGGCGGCCCAGACCATGCTGTCCCACAGGCGCTTGGCGCGTTCCAGGCCCAGGGCCTTTTCCAGCGGTGGCATGTCGCAGGACCAGCCCGGCAGGGCCTGTCCGCCGTTGCGCCCGGAAGCGGCCCAGGCGATGCGGCTGGCTTCCAGCAGCACCACCTTCTTGCCGGCCAGGGCCAGGCGCAGGCCGGTGTGCAGGCCGCTGAAGCCGCCGCCGACGATGATCACGTCGCAGTCGAGTGCTTCCTGCAGACGCGGGCGCAGGGGAATCTGGCCGTAGGTGGCGGCGTAGTAGGTGCCGATGTGTTGGGCGGACTGCTTGAACATGGGACCTTCGTGAAATTTATTGCTCTGTATTTCATGAAAAAATACACAATAAATTTCACAAGGCCAAGACCGGTCGGTCAGTATTTCGCCCAGTCGCGCCCGGCCAGGCATTCGCCGAGGTAGTCGAGGAAGCAGGTAATACGCGCCGCCAGCGCCGTATTGCGGTAGTACACGGCGTTGATCGGCTGGCGCTGATCGACGTGCCAGTCGGCCAGCACCTCCACCAGCGCGCCGCTGGCGCGGTCCTGCTCGGTCATAAAGTCCGACAGGCTGGCCAGCCCGGCGCCCGCCAGGGCCAGTTGGCGCAGCGTCTCGCCGCTGGAGGCGCGCAGGGTCGGGGTGATCGGCAGGCCGTCGCCGAGGGTATGGCGCAACGGCCAGGTGTTGAGGTGTTCCAGCTGGGTGAAGCCGAGCAGGTCGTGGCCGCCAAGCTGCTCCGGCGTATCGGGCGTGCCGCGTGCGGCCAGGTAGGCCGGGCTGGCCAGCACGCGCACAGGGCTGCAGCCCAATGGCCGGGCGTGCAGGCTGGAGTCACGCAGCGCGCCGATGCGGATGGCCAGGTCGGTGCGCTGCTCCAGCAGGTCGATGTTCTGCTCGTTGCTGGTCAGCTCCAGCTCGATCTGCGGGTAGCGCTGGCGGAAGCCGGCCACCAGCGGGATGAGCACGTGCAGCAGGAACGGCGTGGCGGCGTCGACCCGCAGGCGCCCGGCCGGCGCCTGGCGGCGCAGGCTCATCTGTTCCTCGGCCTCTTCCACGGCGGCGAGGATGCGCCGCGCCTGGGCGAGAAAGGCCGAACCCTCTTCGGTCAGTTCCAGGCGCCGGGTGGTGCGGCGCAGCAGGGTGACGCCGAGCTTTTCCTCCAGGCGTCCGAGGGCGCGGCTGATGCCCGAGGCGGTCTGCCCCAGCTGCTCGGCGGCGGCGCTGATGGAGCCGGCGTCCACCACGCGGGTGAAGGCCTGCAGTTCGTCCAGGGTCGTTTTCATTGTTGCTGCTCGGGCAAGAATCGCGGGGTCATTATCTGAGTCTGGCGCGCCAGCCGTGGCGCGGCAATCGATGCGTAGCCGAGTTGCGTGGATGCGACATGCGCGCCGGCCGGACATGCGCCGGGGCCTGCCGACGGCTATCCTCGCGGTTTTCATCGTCAGGGGCAGGCCATGCAGATTCGCAGCGACTTCGACAGCGGCAACATCCAGGTGCTGGACGCCAGCGACCCGAGCCGGGTGCGCCTGGCCATCCGCAAGGACTTCGCCAGCGAGCATTTCCAGTGGTTCCACTTCCTCGCCGAGGGCCTGACGCCGGGGCAGACGCACCGCTTCAGCCTGGAGAACGCGCCTCAGTCCAGCTACAAGAACGCCTGGGCCGGCTACCAGGCGGTGGCCAGTTACGACGGCGAGGACTGGTTCCGCGTGCCGACCACCTATGACGAGGGCGGGCTGCATTTCCAGCTGACGGCCGAGCAGCCCAGCGCTCGCTTCGCCTACTTCGAGCCCTACAGCCGGGCGCGCCATGCCCGGCTGCTGGTGCGCGCCCTGGCGCTGCCCAACGTTGCCCTGGTCGCCTGCGGCAGCAGCCTGCAGGGCCGCGAACTGCCGCTGCTGCAGGTGCGTGGCACGGCCACCGCGCCGCGCAAGATCTGGCTGATCGCCCAGCAGCACCCCGGCGAGCACATGGCCGAGTGGTTCATGGAGGGCCTGATCGAGCGCCTGGAGCAGCCGGACGACGTGCTGCGCGCCCTGCTGGCCGAGGCCGACCTGTACCTGGTGCCGCACATGAACCCGGACGGCGCCTTCCTCGGCAACCTGCGCACCAACGCCGCCGGCCAGGACCTCAACCGCGCCTGGCAGGGGCCTTCGGCCGAGCGCAGCCCCGAGGTGCTGTTCGTCCAGCAGCAGATGGCGCGCATCGGCGTGGACGGCTTCCTGGATATCCACGGCGACGAGGAAATCCCCCACGTGTTCGCCGCCGGCTGCGAGGGCAACCCCGGCTTCAGTCCACGGCTGGATGCGCTGGAGCGGGAGTTCCGCGAGCGCCTGGTGGCTGCCGGCGAGTTCCAGACCGTCCACGGCTATCCGCGCGACGAACCGGGCCATGCCAACCTGGCGCTGGCCTGCAACTGGGTCGGGCAGACCTACGACTGCCTGGCCTTCACCATCGAGATGCCGTTCAAGGACCACGACGACTGCCCGCAGCCGCGTACCGGCTGGAACGGCGCGCGCTCCAGGGGGCTGGCCCAGGCGGTGTTCAGCGTGCTGGCAGCTCTGGCGCCTCGTCTGCGCTGAGCTCGATGCGGTTGCGTCCGTTGGCCTTGGCCCGGTAAAGCGCCTCGTCGGCGCGTTCGAGTACCTGGTCCAGCGAGCCATCGTCGTCGTCCGGGCGCAGCTGGCTGACACCGATGCTGACGGTGACGCGCAGGGACTCGCCATCGTTGGTCGCCAGGATCATGGCTTCGACACGGCGGCGCAGACGCTCGGCGATCAGGCGTGCCTCGTCGAGTGCAATACCCGGCAGCACCACGGCGAACTCCTCGCCGCCCAGACGCCCCAGCAGGTCCTGTTGGCGCAACTGCTCGTGCAGCAGACCGGCAAAGGCGCGCAGCACCCGGTCGCCAGTGGCGTGGCCGTGGCGGTCGTTGATCAGCTTGAAGTGGTCAAGGTCGAGCAGCAGCACGGTCATCGGCGGCGCGTCGCTGTGCCGACGGCGGTGCTCCAGCAGCTCTTCCGCGCGCAGGCTGAGGGCGCTGCGGTTGAGCGTGCCGGTGAGGAAGTCGTGGTTGGCGCGACGGTGCAGGCGTGCCATCAGGCGCCGGTTAAGGGTGTTGACGGATGCCACCCACAGCGGTCCCAGCACCAGGATGGCGATACCCAGTCGCGCCGAGGTCAGGGTATCGATACTGGCGCTGTCGCCCAGGACGCCGAAATGGGCCAGGTTGCTCGCGGTCATCACGATTTCGGTCACGCCGCTGATGAAGCCGAGCAAGGCGACCACGAAGGGGCGGAAGCGCATGGCACACCAGAGCAGTGGCAGCAGTGGGAAAACCACGGCGCCAGGGCCGCCAACCAGTAGCATGGCCACTAGCGCCAGGCCCAGTGCCAGCAGGGGCCAGAGGTCGGCGGTGCGAATACGGCGTAGCAGGTAGCGCAGGGTCCGCCAGGGATGGTCGGGGGCGCTGAGAATCACCGGCAGCAACAGCAGGCCGGTGGAGAACTGCTCGCCGAACCAGGTCTGCCAGATATCCCAGCCCTTGTGTTCCAGGGCGGCCAGGGTAGCCGCGACGCCGGCACCGCTGACGCAGGCGACGAACAGCAGCATCAAGCCCTGCGGCTGTGCGAGGCGCAGCATGGCTTTGCTCTGCCGGCGCAGCAGCAGCCAGCCGACCAGGATCAACCCCAGGTTGCATAGGTTCATCCACAGCGCCTTCTCCCAGCTGTTGCCGGTGGCCAGGTCGGTGGCCAGCATGCCGAGATAGAGCAGGCCCCAGCCCAGCGGTCGGGCCAGGGGTGGGTGGCGCAGCAGGAGGCCGAGCAGGATGGCATTGACCGGCCAGAACAGGGCCAGCGACTCGAAGGCGCGAGTGAAAATCCCGGCCAGTGTCAGCCCGACCGTCAGCAAGAGGAGGACGGCGTAGGGTGTGAACGGCTTGAGGCGGGCCAGGAAGACCATGTGAACCTGCAACGTGGCGGGTTTAGTTGCAGCTTCGGCAAGCCTGGGGGTGCTGTCAATCGCGGCGCCGCCCGGCGGCAGGGGCGGCGCCTGCGTGGAGCGTCAGTGGCGCGCGCCGCGTACCCCTTCGGCCAGCTGGGCGCACAGGCTCAGCACGCCGTCGATAGCCTGGGCCGGCGATTCGGCCTTGGCGATCTGGTCGACCAGTGCCGAGCCCACCACCACGCCATCGGCGCGGCGCGCCACGTCGGCGGCATGCTCGGGGGTGCGGATGCCGAAGCCGATGCACAGCGGCAGGTCGGTATGGCGGCGCAGGCGGGCGACGGCCTGTTCGACGTGGTCCATGGTGGCCGCGCCAGCACCGGTCACGCCGGCTACCGAGACGTAGTAAACGAAGCCCGAGCTGCCGTTGAGCACGGTGGGCAGGCGCTGGTCGTCGGTGGTCGGGGTGGTCAGGCGGATGAAGTCCAGACCGGCGGCCTGAGCCGGCTCGCACAGCTCGTCGTTATGTTCCGGCGGCAGGTCGACGATGATCAGGCCGTCGACCTCGGCTTCCTTCGCGTCGGCGATGAAGCGCTCGACACCGTAGGCGAAGATCGGGTTGTAGTAGCCCATCAGCACCAGCGGCGTGCTGCTGTCGGTGACGCGGAATTCGCGGACCATCTGCAGGGTCTTCGGCAGGTTCTGCTTCGCTGCCAGGGCGCGGATGTTGGCCAGCTGGATCGCCGGGCCATCGGCCATCGGGTCGGTGAAGGGCATGCCCAGCTCGATCACGTCGGCGCCGGCGGCCGGCAGACCCTTGAGGATTTCCAGGCTGCTGGCGTAGTCAGGGTCACCGGCGGTGACGAAGGTCACCAGCGCGGCGCGGTTCTGTTCTTTCAGCTCGGCAAAGCGGCTCTGCAGGCGGCTCATGCGTGCTTCTCCTGTTCGCTCATGTGGTGCATCACGGTCTGCATGTCCTTGTCGCCGCGGCCGGACAGGTTGACCACCATCAGGTGCTCCTTGGGCAGCTTGGCCGCGCGCTTGAAGGCTTCGGCCAGGGCGTGGGCCGACTCCAGCGCGGGGATGATGCCTTCCAGGCGGCAGCACTGGTGGAACGCCTGCAGCGCTTCGTCATCGGTGCAGGGCACGTATTCGACGCGCTTGATCTCGTGCAACCAGGCGTGTTCGGGGCCGACTCCCGGGTAGTCGAGGCCGGCGGAGATCGAGTGGGCATCGGTGATCTGGCCGTCGGCGTCCTGCAGCAGGAAGGTGCGGTTGCCGTGCAGCACGCCCGGCGCGCCGCCGGCCATGCTGGCGGCATGCTTGCCGGTGTCGATGCCGTGGCCGGCTGCTTCGACGCCGACGATCTGCACGCCTTCGTCATCGAGGAAGGGGTGGAACAGGCCGATGGCGTTGGAGCCGCCGCCGATGCAGGCGACCAGCGAATCGGGCAGGCGCCCTTCCTTCTGCATGATCTGCTCACGCACTTCGTTGCCGATCACCGACTGGAAGTCGCGGACCATGGCCGGGTACGGGTGCGGGCCGGCGGCGGTGCCGATCAGGTAGAAGGTGTTATGGACGTTGGTCACCCAGTCGCGCAGGGCCTCGTTCATCGCATCCTTGAGGGTGCCAGTGCCGGCGGTGACCGGAATCACCTCGGCGCCGAGCAGCTTCATGCGGAACACGTTGGCCTGCTGGCGGTCGATGTCGGTGGTGCCCATGTAGACCACGCACTGCATGCCGAAGCGCGCGGCCACGGTGGCGGTGGCCACGCCGTGCATGCCGGCGCCGGTCTCGGCGATGATGCGCTGCTTGCCCATGCGCTTGGCCAGCAGGATCTGGCCGATGCAGTTGTTGATCTTGTGCGCGCCGGTGTGGTTCAGGTCTTCGCGCTTGAGGTAGATCTTCGCCCCGCCGAAGTGCTCGGTCAGGCGCTCGGCGAAGTACAGCGGGCTGGCCCGGCCGATGTAGTCGCGCTGGAAATAGGCCAGCTCCTCGAGGAAGGCCGGGTCGGTCTTGGCCTTCTCATACTCGGCGGCCAGCTGGTTGATCAGCGGCATCAGGGTTTCGGCGACGAACTGGCCGCCGAAGCGGCCGAACAGGCCCTTGGCGTCGGGACCGCTGCGGAATGAAGTCATGTCAGGCTCCTGGCGGGAGTGGCTAATCGGGTGATGGCGCCATTCTACCCCTGGCTGCCGGTCTGAAAAGCGATTAGATTGCGCTGACCTGTTAGAAAAACTCACCAATTCAATGAGCCGAGAACTGCCCCCGCTGAATGCCCTGCGCGCCTTCGAGGCCGCTGCCCGCCTGCAGAGCGTCAGCCAGGCGGCGGAGGAGCTGAGCGTCACCCACGGCGCGGTGAGCCGGCAGATACGTGCGCTGGAAGAACAGCTCGGCCTGGCGCTGTTCGTGAAGGACGGCCGTGGCGTAAAACTCACCGATGCCGGCGTGCGCCTGCGCGATGCCGCCTTTGATGCCTTCGAGCGCCTGCGCGGCGCCTGCGCCGAGCTGCGCCAGCGCCAGGACGATGCGCCCTTCGTGCTCGGCTGCCCCGGCAGCCTGCTGGCGCGCTGGTTCATCCCGCGCCTGGATCGCCTCAACCGCGAGCTGCCGGAGCTGCGCCTGCAGCTGTCGGCCAGCGAGGGCGAGCTGGACCCGCGCCGCCCCGGGGTGGACGCCACCCTGTGTTTTGCCACGCCGCCCTGGCCGGCGGACATGCAGGTCTACGAACTGGCCGCCGAGCGCATTGGCCCGGTGCTGAGCCCGCGCTACGCCCGCTTTGCCGAGCTGGCCGAGCGCCCCGCCGCCGCCCTGCTCGGCGAGCCGCTGTTGCACACCGCCTCGCGCCCGCAGGCCTGGCCGCAGTGGGCGCAGGCCCAGGGCCTGGACCCGGTGGCGCTGCGCCAGGGCCAGGGCTTCGAGCACCTGTATTACCTGCTGGAGGCCGCCGCCGCCGGCCTCGGCGTGGCCATCGCGCCGCAGCCGCTGGTGGCCGATGACCTGGCCGGCGGCCGGCTGGTCGCGCCCTGGGGCTTCGTCGAAAGCCCGGCGCGCCTGGCGTTGTGGGTGCCGGTGCGCAGCCGCGACGGCCGCGCCGAGCGCCTGGCGCAGTGGCTGGGGCGGGAGCTGGGCGGCTGAATCTCGACTAGCCTCAGACAGGAGTCCATCTGCCTGAGGAACAGCCCATGTCCGATCACCGCACTTACAAGAAGATCGAAATCGTCGGTACCTCCAAGCTGAGCATCGAGGATGCCATCGCCAACGCCCTGGCCGAATGCGCCAAGAGCGTGCGTAACATGGACTGGTTCGAGGTGGTCGAGACCCGCGGCCATATCGTCGACGGCAAGGTGGCGCACTACCAGGTCGACCTCAAGGTCGGCTTCCGTATCAGCAACAGCTGAGCGGCGCACGGATTTTCCCGGCGTTCCCGGGTAGTCTGCAGGGGTGCGGGGCGGGTTGCCTCGCGCGTTTATCGACGAAGGAGTGTTGAACATGAAACGACTGATGCTGGGCCTGGCCCTGCTCCCCCTGGCCGGTTCCGTACTGGCCGCCGGCAAGCCCTGCGAGGAGCTCAAGGCGGAGATCGACGCCAAGCTCAAGGCCAAGGGCGTGGCCGCCTACAGCCTGGAAGTGGTCGACAAGGGCAGCGCCGGCGACAAGCAGGTGGTTGGCAGCTGCGACGCCGGCAGCAAGGAGATCGTCTACCAGCGCGGCTGATCGCGGCGCGGTACGCATCGGGCCGGAGCTCCGCCAGGGGCTCCGGCCTTTTCGTTCAGGGGGTGAGCTGTTCTTCCCAGTGCGGGTCGGCCTGCAGCCGCGCGGCGAGGAAGTCCAGCAGCGCGCGCAGGGCCGGCAGCATCTGCCGCCGCGAGCCGTACAGGGCGTGGATGCCCAGCGCCTCGGCACGGTACTGCGGCAGCAGCTGCACCAGACGCCCGGCGCGTAGCAGCGGTGCCGCCGCATAGAGCGGCTGCAGGCTGATACCGGCGCCGGCCACGCTGGCCTCCAGCAGCACGGTGGATTCGTTGGCGCTGATGTTGCCGCTGACCGGTACACCGCTCGGTTCGCCGTCGCGCTCGAACTGCCACAGGCTGCGGCCGAAGTAGGCGTAGGTCAGGCAGTTGTGCCGGGCCAGCTCCGCCGGTGTCTGCGGCACGCCGTGGCGCGCCAGGTAGGCCGGCGCGGCGCACAGCACCGAGTGACAGGTGGCCAGGCGCCGGGCGATCAGGTTGGGGTCGAGCTGGTTGGTGATGCGCAGGGCCAGGTCGATGCGTTCCTCCACCAGGTTGACCGCCTGGCTGCTCACCTGCAGGTCGATGGCCACCCCCGGATGCTGCTCGACGAAGGCGGCAACCGCCTGCGCCAGCCAGGCCTGGGCGAAGGACTGGCTGCTGGCGATGCGCAGGGTGCCGGCCAGCTGGCCGCTGACGCGCTGGCCGGCGCTTTGCAGCTCGTCGGCCAGGGCCAGCATGTCGCGGCAGCGCGGCAGCAGCTCCGCGCCCATGCCGGTGAGGCTCAGGCGGCGCGTGGTGCGGTGCAGCAGGCGTGCGCCGACCCAGCTTTCCAGCTCGCCGAGGTAGCGCGAGATCATCGCCCGTGACATGTCCAGGTGCTCGGCGGCGGCCGTCTGGCTGCCGCGCTCGACCACTTCGACGAAGACCCGGGCGGCGGTGAGTCGGTCCATGATTCGCTCGATTCATGCAATAGAGATGGTCAGGTTAACCGGCTTTTTGCACGCTTTCGAGCAACTAAGATGCGGCTCGTCCCACTCCATTCCCGAGGTCCGCATGTCTCTTCGTTCCCTTCTTGGCGCTGCCCTGCTCGCCCTCACCGGCCTGACCCAGGCCGCCCCCCTGCAGCTGCAGGTGTACAACCCCGGCGAGGCCGCGGTGTTCCCGGTCAGCTCGACCCTGATCAGCGGCGAGCGCGAGGCCATCCTGGTCGACGCGCAGTTTTCCACCCGCGAGGCCGCCGAGCTGGTGCGCCTGGTCCGGGCCAGCGGCAAGCGCCTGACCACCATCTACATCAGCCACGGCGACCCGGACTTCTACTTCGGCCTGCAGACCCTCAAGGAGGCCTTCCCCGAGGCCCGGGTGCTGGCCACCGCCGCCACCGTCGAACATATCCGCGCCACCCAGGCCGGCAAGCTGGCCTACTGGGGACCGATCCTCAAGGACACGGCGCCCAGTCGGGTGATCCTGCCCGAGGTGCTGGCCGGCGACAGCCTGACCCTGGAAGGCGAGACGCTGCAGGTGAT
Source organism: Pseudomonas stagnisoli (assembly GCF_048595745.1). Classification (NCBI taxonomy): domain Bacteria; kingdom Pseudomonadati; phylum Pseudomonadota; class Gammaproteobacteria; order Pseudomonadales; family Pseudomonadaceae; genus Pseudomonas; species Pseudomonas stagnisoli. Next base: position 124,701 of record NZ_CP184361.1, on the reverse strand, counting down.
CGGCCTCGATCCCGAGCGCACCACCCTGTGGATTCCGTCGCTCAAGGCCGTGGTCGGCGGCGTGCTGGTGGACGCCGGCGAACACGTGTGGACCGCCGATACCCAGACCGTGCAGGCGCGCCGCGACTGGCTGGCGATGCTCGAGCGGATCGAGGCGCTGCAGCCGGCGGTGGTCGTGCCCGGCCACTACCTGGGCGACGTGCCGCACACCCTGGCAGCCCTGCGCTTCACCCGCGGTTACCTCAAGGCGCTGGAGCAGGAGCTGGGCCAGGCGCCGGATGCTGCCGCGCTGATCGCTGCCATGCAGCGCCGCTACCCCGGCCTGCCGGGCGAATCCAGCCTGGAACTGAGCGCCAAGGTGCTCAAGGGAGAAATGCAGTGGCCGTGATCCACTACTGGTATGACCCGCTGTGTGGCTGGTGCTATGGCGCCGCCCCGCTGCTGCAGGTGGCCGGCGAGATCCCCGGCCTGCGCATCGCCTTACATGGCGGCGGACTGTTCAGCGGCCCCCAGCGCCAGCGTCTGAACGGACCGCTGCGCCAGCATATCCTGGCGCATGACCAGCGCATCGCCGCGCTGAGCGGCCAGCCGTTCGGCGCCGCCTATCGCGACGGCCTGCTGCAGGATGCCGAGACCTGGCTGGATTCCGACCCGCCGACGGCCGCCGTGCTGGCCGCCGATGCCCTGGCCGGGCTGGGCCTGGCCATGCTGCATGCCCTGCAGCGGGCGCATTACCAGCAGGGACGGCGCATTGCCGAGCCGGCTGTGCTGGCCGAGCTGGCGCAGGAGCTGGGTCTGGCGGCGCAGGCGTTCGGCGCCGAATTGCAGCGCCACAGCGGCCCGGTACTGGCCGAACACCTGGTGGCCAGCCGCCGCGCGCTGGCGCAGCTGGGCGGTGGCGGCTTCCCGACCCTGGCACTGGAGCGCGATGGGCAGCTGCAGGTGCTGGACATTGGCGCCTACCTGGGACGTCCCGAGGCCTGGCGCGAGTTCCTGCTGCGTGGCCTGGTCGAGGCGCCGCCGGCGACCGGCCAGGCGTTCTGCGTGGTCGACGGCAGTGGCGACTGCTGAGCGGCGGCTTGCCTTCGCTGGTCGTGCCCCCATATAGGAAGTTCGACCCGAGGAGGCGCCCATGAGCCAGCTGTCCCACACCCCTTTCGCCGTACTCGACCTGGCGCCCATGCGCGACGACGACGTTGGTCCGGGCCCTGCCCTGCGCCGCTCGCTGGACCTGGCGCGGCATGTGGAGCGGCTCGGCTTCTCACGCCTGTGGGTGGCCGAGCACCACAACATGGAGGGTATCGCCAGCTCCGCCACCGCCGTGTTGCTCGGCTACCTGGCGGCCAATACCACCACCCTGCGCCTGGGTTCCGGCGGGGTGATGCTGCCCAACCATGCGCCGCTGGTGGTGGCCGAGCAGTTCGGCACCCTTGCCGCGCTCTACCCCGGGCGCATCGAGCTGGGCCTCGGCCGCGCGCCGGGCGCCGACCAGGCCACCGCCCGCGCCCTGCGCCGCGACCGTCTGGGCAGCCCGGACGATTTTCCCGAGGACGTCGCCGAACTGCAGGCCCTGCTCGGCCCGCGTCAGCCCGGGCAGCAAGTGATCGCCCTGCCCGGCATGGACAGCGGCATCCCCATCTGGCTGCTCGGCTCCAGCCTGTTCAGCGCCCAGCTGGCCGCCGAGCGTGGCCTGCCCTACGCCTTCGCTTCGCACTTCGCACCGCGCTACCTGCACCAGGCGCTGCGCATCTATCGCGAGAACTTCCGCCCCTCGGCCGCGCTCGACAAGCCTTACGCCATGATCGGTGTGCCGCTGATCGCCGCGCCCAGCGACGAGGAAGCCGAGTTCCTTGCCACCAGCGCCTACCAGCGCGTGCTGGCGCTGATGCGTGGCGAGAGCCTGGTGCTGCGCCCGCCGGTGGAGAGCATGGCCGGCCGCTGGCAGCCGCACGAGCAGGCGGCGGTGGGCGATTTCCTCGGTCTGGCGGTGATCGGCGGCCCGCAGAAGGTGCGTGCGCGCCTGGAGGTGCTGCTGGAGCAGACCGGTGCCGACGAGCTGATCTTCACCTGCGACCTGTACCAGCCCGAGCACCGCCTGCGCAGCTTCGAGATAGCCGCTGGTCTGCGCTAGGCGGGCAGCGGCTGGGGAAAGAATCAGGCGGTGAGAGCCCCTCACCCCTGGCCCTCTCCCAGGGGGAGAGGGGGAAGCATGCCGTCAGCCGAAGGTGTTGCAGCGCAGCACCTCGGCCCGCGCCAGCACCTGGCGGTCCGCGCCGTACAGCCAGCCCTGGGCCTTGTACTGCAGCGGCCGTGCCTCGATGCGGTAGCGCTGGCCGGCGGCGAAGCCGTCGTAATCGAAGCGCAGGTGGCAGGTCATCTGCACCGGTTCGCCGTTGAATTCGTCGCCGCCGCCACCGCCGGCTACCTCGAACTGGAAGCGCACATCCAGCTGATGTGCGCCGGGGTCGACCTGGAAATAGCGGCCGTCGGGCCAGCGCTGGTCGTCCAGGCGATGCGCCATCAGGGTGTAGCCCGCCGTGGCGTAGAGATCGACCCAGGCCTTGCCCGCGTCGGGCGGCGGCAGCGGGCTGGCGCAGGCGCTGAGGGTGAGCAGGGACAGCAGCAGGGGTGTACGCATGGTGCAATCCTCGGGGTGGTGGTTGAGCATAACGCCGATCAGACCTCGCCGCAGCGCCCCTCGCGTGCGCGCGCCAAAGGACGATCCTGCGCGTCGCGCAGTTGCGCCCAGGGGCGAAAGCCGCGGTGGCCGGCCTCCAGCCGGTAGCGCTGGCCGGCGCTGAACTCGGCATAGTCCAGTTCGAGCAGGCAGGTGCGCGGCAGCGCCTGCGCGCCGCCGATGTCGGTGGGTGCCACCTCGAAGCGCAGGCGCATCTGCAGTGCATGACGCCCCGGAGGCACCTGGAAGTAGCGCGAATCCTCCAGCATCCGCTCATCCACCCGCACCGCCTGCAGACCCGGCGCCAGGTCGATCCAGGCCTGAGCGGGGTCGTGCCAGGCTGGTAACAGGGCGCAGCCGCCGAGGACCAGGGGCAGGGGGCTGAGCAGCAGTAGGCGCATGGCGGGCTTCCTTGGGGGCGCGACAATGCACTAGTCTCGCGCAATGCCTATTGCCCTTCTCGACCGCCCTTTGCGGTGGCTGGTTCCCCTGCTATGCGGCGTCCTGCTGAACGGTTGTGCCAGCCTCGATTACTACGCCCAGGTCAGCCGTGGCCAGATCGACCTGCTGGCCGCGCGCCAGCCGGTGGCCGAGCTGCTCGCCGCGCCGCAGACCGAACCCGAACTCAAGCGGCGCCTGGCCCTGGCCCAGCAGGCGCGCAGCTTCGCCAGCACCGAGCTGGGCCTGCCGGACAACCGCAGCTACCGCCTGTACGCCGACCTGCAGCGGCCCTATGTGGTGTGGAATGTGTTCGCCACGCCGGAGCTGTCGCTGCAGCCGCTGACCCACTGCTTCCCGATTGCCGGCTGCGTGGCCTACCGCGGCTACTACCAGCAGGGGCGCGCGCGGGGCGCCGCCGCCCTGCTGCAGGCCGAGGGGCTCGACACCTATGTGGCCGGCATCGAGGCCTACTCGACCCTGGGCTGGTTCGCCGACCCCATCCTCAACACCATGCTGCGCTGGGACGACCAGCGCCTGGCCGCGGTGATCTTCCACGAGCTGGCCCACCAGCAGCTGTATGTGCAGGACGACACGGCGTTCAACGAGTCCTTCGCCAGCTTCGTCGAGCAGCAGGGCCTGCGCCAGTGGCGCGCCGCCCGTGGCCTGGCCGCCGACGATGTGCAGGAAGCGCGCATGCGCCGCCAGTTCACCGCGCTGATCCTGGCCAGCCGCGAGCGCCTGCAGGCGCTGTACGACGGTCCGCTGGACGATACCGGCAAGCGCGCTGGCAAGGTCGCCGAGTTCGAGCGCCTGCGCGCCGAGTACCGCACCCTGCGTGACGCCCAGTGGGGTGGCGATGCGCGCTACGACGCCTGGATCAACGCCCCGCTGAACAACGCCCGCCTGCTGCCCTTCGGCCTCTACGACCAGTGGGTGCCGGCCTTCGCTACGTTGTTCGAGCAGGCCGGCGGCGACTGGGCGGCGTTCTACCAACGTGCCGCCGAGCTGGGCGAGCTGCCGTTGGTCGAGCGCGAGCGAGCGCTGGCGGCTCTGGCCGGGTCGAACTAGAACTGACAAACCAGCCCCCAGTGAGGAGTAACGGATGAAACGCCTAGTGACGGCCACCATGGCCCTGATGCTGTGCGGCGGCGCCCTGGCCGCGCCCAAGCCCTGCGAGGAGCTGAAGCAGTAGATCGAAGTGAAGATCCAGGCCGCACGGGTGAACAGCTACACCCTTGAAATCGTGCCGGCTGGCGAGGTCAAGGACCCCGCCATCGTGGTCGGCAGCTGTCAGAATGGCAGCCAGAAGATCATCTACCAGAAGAACGACTGAGGCGGATCAGGCCGCCTCGGCGCGGTAGATCCAGCGCAGGCCCAGCAGGGTCAGCGGCCACAGCAGGGCCAGCACGGCGAGGCCGGCGATGATCAGCGGTGCCGGCTGCAGCAGCGCATCGCTGCCGCTGAAGGCGGCCACCAGCAGCACGCCGGCCACCAGCAGGTGGACCAGCAGCCAGGCCAGGAAGATCACCAGTGCAGTCAGCACCAGCTGTCCAGGCCGGATTCGCGCCAGCCGGGGCGGCAGGGTCTGCCAGGCGCAGGCGAACACCAGCGCGCCGTAGAGCAGCGGGGCGAAGTACACCAGGCTCACCCAGCCGCCCTCCTGCAGGTACAGCGGCACCAGCAGCAATCCCTTCAGGCTCAGCAGGGCGATGCTCAGGGCCAGCAGCAGCGCGGCTTCATGGCGCGGTACGAACCCCGCTGCAGCGGGCGTCTTCGCCCCCAGGCGCAGGCACAGCCACAGGGGCAGCACGCAGGTGAGGGCGAAGTCGAGCAGGCCCAGCGACTCCTGGATCAGGGTCGCCGGTAGCGAGCTGTCGCTGATCCACTGGTAGACGTTGCCGAGCAACAGACCGGCGAGCAGGCCATAGGCCTGGCCGACCACCAGCAGCGCGATGGCGAGACCCAGCAGCAGGGGCATGGGGCGGCTCAAGGTGCTGCCGTGTCGTTCCAGGTAACCGCGGCTGAGCAACGCGGCGGTCAGTGCGGCCAGCAGGATCGAAAAGCACCAGGCGGGCAGGTGGCTGTGCAGGTTGTCCAGCAGGTACTCCGCGTACTGCGGATAGCGCAGCTGCGCGACCAGGCTGCCCAGCATGATGCTCAGCAGGGTGGCCAGGCTCGCGGCCAGGGCAAAGGCCCGCGGCTGGCGCGTGGCTTCTTGGGCGCCGGAAGTGGATTCGGCCGGGAGGGTGGCGAACGGGTTGGCGTGCACGGGGACTTCCTTTTCGGCAGCGGGTACGCGCGCAGCTTAACCGCCAGTTGCTTCGGCTGCTGTGCGCCCGGTCATTGCCAGTGACACTGACCGTCTTCGCCCAGCAGTTCAGGGCGTTCTGCGAAGTCGAAGCGCTTGCCGTTGCGCCCGTTGCTGTAGCTGAAGGCAAACACCACGGCGCCCTGATGGTGGAACGCATAGCGTCCGCCGATCCGCTCCTCGTCCGGCAGCACTTCCAGCCAGGTGCTGCGGAACTCCGAGGGGCGGTCTTCGACGGCCATCACCTCCTCGCTGTCCTTGAACACGATCGGCAGGCTGGCGGGCTGACCGCGGTACTGCACCTGCCCGGCGCCCTGCCAGCCTCCATCCGCGTCGGTGAACAGGGTCATCTGCAGCTGGATCGGCTTGTCGCCGGTCGATTGCAGGCAGCGCACATCGTCGGCCAGGGCCAGCCCCGGCAGCAGACTCAGCAGGCAGATCGTCAGGCGTTTCATTGGTCGTAGCCCTCGGCCAGGTGCAGGTCCTTGAGCTTCACGTAGTTGGCCGCGCTGTAGGCGAAGAACGTGCGCTCCTGGTCAGTCAGGGCGCGGGCCTGCTTCACCGGGCTGCCGACGTACAGGTAGCCGCTCTGCAGCACCTTGCCCGGTGGCACCAGGGAGCCGGCGCCGATCACTACCTCGTCCTCGACCAGCGCACCGTCCATCACGATGCTGCCCATGCCGACCAGAATGCGGTTGCCCAGGGTGCAGCCGTGCAGGGTGACGTTGTGGCCGATGGTCACTTCATCGCCGATCAGCAGCGGGTAACCGTCCGGGTTGAAGGGCCCGGCGTGGGTGATGTGCAGCACGCTGCCGTCCTGCACGCTGGTGCGGTTGCCGATCCTGATCCGGTGCATGTCGCCGCGCACCACGGCCATCGGCCACACTGAGGCGTCCTCGCCCAGCACCACGTCGCCGAGCACCACGGCCGAGGCGTCGACGAAGGCGCGCGGGCCCAGCTGTGGAGTGGTACCCCGGTAAGTTCGAATCGCCACGATAGTCTCCTTCAGGCTGCGGTTGTCGCAGATTGTAATTAACATGCCGGCCATCGAGGTTGTGAAAGGCCGCTGGCGGCCCCATAAACCTGTTCTGCATTCGCGTATCCAAAGGTGCCTCGCCGTGACCGCTGCCAATCCCCTGCTGCAAGACTTCGACCTGCCGCCCTACTCCCAGATCAAGCCCGAGCATGTCGAGCCGGCCGTCGAGCAGATTCTCGCCGACAGCCGCGTGGCCATCGCCGAGCTGCTCAAGACCCAGCAGACCAGCCCGAGCTGGGACGGCCTGGTGCTGGCACTGGATGAGCTGAACGCGCGCCTGGGCCGCGCCTGGGGCCCGGTCAGCCACCTCAACGCGGTGTGCAACAACGCCGAGCTGCGTGCCGCCTACGAGGCCTGCCTGCCCAAGCTGTCGGAATACTGGACCGAGATGGGCCAGAACAAGCCGCTGTTCGAGGCCTACGACGCGCTGGCCAAGAGCCCGGCGGCCGCCGGTTTCGACGTCGCGCAGAAGACCATCCTCGACCACGCCCTGCGCGACTTCCGTCTGTCCGGCATCGACCTGCCGGCCGAGCAGCAGAAGCGCTATGGCGAGATCCAGATGAAGCTGTCCGAGCTGGCCAGCCGCTTCTCCAACCAGCTGCTGGACGCCACCCAGGCCTGGACCAAGCACATTACCGATGAAGCGGCTCTCGCCGGCCTTACCGACTCGGCCAAGGCGCAGATGGCCCAGGCCGCGCAGGCCAAGGAACTGGACGGCTGGCTGATCACCCTGGAATTCCCCAGCTACTACGCGGTGATGACCTACGCCGACGACCGCGCCCTGCGCGAAGAGGTCTACACCGCCTACTGCACCCGCGCCTCCGACCAGGGGCCGAACGCCGGCCAGCACGACAATGGTCCGGTGATGGCCGAGATCCTCGACCTGCGCCAGGAACTGGCGCGCCTGCTCGGCTTCGCCCACTACAGCGAGCTCTCCCTGGCCAGCAAGATGGCCGAGTCCACCGAGCAGGTGCTGCACTTCCTGCGCGACCTGGCGGTGCGCAGCAAGCCGTTCGCCGAGCAGGACCTGGCCGAGCTCAAGGCCTTCGCCGCCGAACAGGGCGTGCAGGACCTTGCGAGCTGGGACGTCGGCTACTTCAGCGAGAAGCTGCGCCAGCAGCGCTACAGCATCTCCCAGGAGGAAGTGCGCGCCTGGTTCCCGATCGACAGGGTGCTGTCCGGCCTGTTCGCCATCGTGCAGAAGCTCTACGGCATCGAGATTAAGGAACTGCACGACTTCGACACCTGGCACCCGGACGTGCGCCTGTTCGAGATTCGCGAGAACGGTGCGCATGTCGGCCGCTTCTTCTTCGACCTCTACGCACGCGCCAACAAGCGCGGCGGTGCCTGGATGGACGGCGCCCGCGACAAGCGCCGCGCCGCCGATGGCAGCCTGGTCAGCCCGGTGGCCAACCTGGTGTGCAACTTCACCCCTGCCGTTGGCGGCAAGCCGGCGCTGCTGACCCACGACGAGGTCACCACCCTGTTCCACGAGTTCGGCCATGGCCTGCACCACTTGCTGACCCGCGTCGAGCATGCCGGTGCTTCCGGCATCAACGGCGTGGCCTGGGACGCGGTGGAGCTGCCCAGCCAGTTCATGGAGAACTGGTGCTGGGAGCCCGAGGGCCTGGCGCTGATCTCCGGCCACTACGAGACCGGCGAGGCGCTGCCGCAGGCGTTGCTGGACAAGATGCTGGCGGCGAAGAACTTCCAGTCCGGCCTGATGATGGTGCGCCAACTGGAGTTCTCGCTGTTCGACTTCGAGCTGCATGCCACCCACGGCGACGGCCGCAGCGTGCTGCAGGTGCTCGAAGGCATCCGCGACGAGGTGGCGGTGGTGCGTCCGCCGGCCTTCAACCGTTTCGCCAACAGCTTCGCGCACATCTTCGCCGGCGGTTACGCGGCCGGTTACTACAGCTACAAATGGGCCGAAGTGCTGTCCGCCGACGCCTTCTCCAAGTTCGAGGAAGAAGGCGTGCTCAACCCGGCCACTGGCCGCGCCTTCCGCGAGGCGATCCTGGCCCGTGGCGGCTCGCAGGAGCCGATGGTGCTGTTCGTCGACTTCCGCGGCCGCGAGCCGAGCATCGACGCCCTGCTGCGCCACCTCGGCCTGAGCCAGGAGGCGGCGTGATGAGCGAGCCGAAGAAGCGCTTCATCGCCGGCGCCGTGTGCCCGGCGTGCAGCGCCCAGGACACCATCAAGATGTGGGACGAGGACGGCACTCCGCACCGCGAATGCGTGGCCTGCGGCTACGCCGACACCCTCAACGCCCAGGGCCAGTCGGTGCCCAAGGAGCTCGGCACGCGGGTCAACCGGGCCGAGCCCAAGCCGCCGGCGAGCAAGGGCCAGCCGGTGCAGTTCTTTCCCAATCCCAAGCTGAAGAAATCCAGCGAGTAGCGATCCCTTATTAATGTTAAACATAGTGCGTGATTATTACTGGAAACGCTGGTTGAGGAAGAACAACGTCAAGCTGGCGATTGGTCTTCGCGCCATAAAATCCTCTGCAAGAATAGAAGTTGAAGAGGGTGTTCGTTTAGGCGAGGTTTTACTTAAATCGACGAACCTGAAAATAGGGGCGTACAGTTATATTCGCAGTGGATTGCTCCAATCTGTATCGGAAATTGGGCGATTCTGCTCAATCGGACAAGACGTGCAGCTTGGCTTAATCGCTGACGGACACCCAATCTCTTGGCTAACTACGCATCCTGTGCATGACTTGGCGGCAGGGCTGAAATACACCGCAAAAAAATCAGACACGCGGATAGGTAATGACGTGTGGATTGGTGCGGGTGCGAAAGTTCTGAGCGGCATAACGGTAGGGGATGGCGCTGTCATCGCTGCTGGTGCTGTGGTTACGAAGGATGTTGCTCCTTATGAAATTGTTGGCGGTAATCCTGCCAAGCATATTCGTTGGCGATTCGATGAAGAAGCTTTGCGGGATGCTATTCGCCACAGTGAATGGTGGGACTTACCAATGGATCAGCTAAGGGGGCTACCTTTCGATAACCCTCTGGAGTCTCTCAAATACATTGCTAACGTCAAGGAAAGGGATTCAGGCAAGGCTAGGCCTCGACGTTTTCTTCTCGAGCGAAGAGGGTGCAGAGAGATATAGGAGCAGTTCCAACGCCCTCTATATTGCTGGTTGGCCCGAGCCTCTTAAACTTGAAAGCAGAGATTAGAACAAGGTTAATCAGGTAATCTGCTCGTTTCTGCGGGTTTAGCCGGCGGAGTCTTCCGCAATGGACGTTCTTTTCATTTCAGACACACCACGCCTTTTAGTGACTGCCGGAGCAGAGCCAATAGGTTGAAGCAGGCGCATAACATCGTCCATTGTGCCGGATGTGTGACTCGGTGCGGCTGGCGGCTGTCCGCATGCCAGGACGATAATCCGCGCCAGCGCAATGGTTCAGCACGAGGTAGACGCAATGCCCTACAAGCACAACGCCATTCCCCTCCAGGCGCGTACCGCGCCGGAGAGTGCCGACGAGGCGTTGAGCGCCATCGTGGGTGGCTTCAAGCGTTTCCGCACCGAGGTGTTTCCGCAGCAGGAGGAACTGTTCAAGGCGTTGGCCAGTGCGCAGAACCCGCGTGCGATGTTCATCACCTGCGCCGACTCACGCATCGTGCCCGAGCTGATCACCCAGAGCGCGCCGGGCGATCTGTTCGTCACCCGCAACGTCGGCAACGTGGTGCCCCCTTACGGGCAGATGATGGGCGGCGTCTCCACCGCCATCGAATACGCGGTGCTGGCCCTGGGGGTGCAGCACATTATCGTCTGCGGCCATTCCGACTGCGGCGCGATGAAGGCGGTGCTCAATCCGCAGGGCCTGGAGCGCATGCCCACGGTGAAGACCTGGCTGCGCCACAGTGAAGTGGCATTGCGCGTCGTCGAGGAGAACTGTGGCTGCGGGGGGCACGACACGCTGGGTATCCTCACCGAAGAGAACGTGATAGCCCAGCTCAATCATCTGTGCACCCATCCTTCGGTTGCGGCGAAGCTGGCCAGCGGACAGCTCTTTATTCACGGCTGGGTCTACGATATCGAAACGAGCGCGATCCGGGCTTACGATGCGGAGAGCGGTGGCTTCCTGGCACTGGATGGTGACAGGATGCCGATGGCCACGCCCAAGGCGCGCTACCCGCAGCCCTGATGAAAACGAGGCCCGCAGTTGCGGGCCTCATTGCATTCAGGCGCTCACCGGCAGTCCCAGCTCGACACCGAGCTGGCGCGACAGGCATGGCCAGTTCTGCCAGGCCGCCACCGTCTGCGGATTGCTCAGGCGGGCGCGGTATTCCTGCACCGAGTCCTGTTGGAAAACCTGCTCACCGAGCAACTCATCCACTGCATGGTGCACGGCTTCGTCCAGTTGATTGGCGAAGGGTTCGCCAATCAACTGGTGGGCGATCACGTTGGCTACCGTAGTGTCCAGCGGGATCAGCGGCTGCCCCAAGTGGGTGATGTAGCGATCGTTGACCTCCTCCACCAGGCGATGAGCCAGATAGGCCTCATCCAGCAGAGCGTCCAGGCCCTGGTGCCCCTCCAGCAGGCTGGGTGGGCTCAGGAAGAACTGTTCTGCCAGTTTCAATACCGGCTTCACCTGAGCCTCGATGCCGGCTTCACGCGCCACCGCATTGGCGGCATCCAGTACATCCGGTACCTGCTCGACGTACGCGGTGACAAAGCGGGCCAGCACCCCATGAGCATCACCTGCGGGCAACTGGATGGTCGGGTGTAGCTGGTCGAGCTGATTCATTAGCTGGCGCGCCAGGGCGCCGCTGCTGGCTTCTTGAACGAGGGCGAGCTGGATCTGTTGGCGCAGGGCGGGGGTATTCATGACGGCTCCGGAAGGGACATGAGAGATGCAAACGAGAATTCACCTTAGCTGGCCGAGGGCAGCCGCTAAGATCGGATTGTCATAATTATTTAACGGTTATTCATCACCGCTATATGCGCTCACCCTTCTCCCGAGTCCAGCCCCCGCCGCTGCTGGTCTGCGCCGGGCGAGCGGAATTCGGGCGCTAATTTTCTGACTGCGTTGTGATGTCGCATGTCCTGTCTATACTCGAAATCGCAAGGCGTTACCTGATGGAACCGGACGGGCTGCGGCACGGTAAGGTTTCGACAGTGGTAGCCAGCTGTATCGGCAAGGTCGATCCCTGAGCCGCGGGCTTGAGCCGGCGGGATAACAAGAACAATGAGGGGAACCCGCAATGATGCGACATCCACGAGTCTGGATGGGCCTCCTGCTGTGGCTGGCATTCGGCTCGGCGCATGCCGAGTGGGCAGTGAACATGCTGCCCGGCGCTACCGAAGTCAGCCGTTCGGTCTTCGACCTGCACATGATCATTTTCTGGATCTGTGTCGTGATCGGCGTGGTGGTGTTCAGCGTGATGTTCTGGTCGATGCTGATCCACCGCCGTTCCACCGGCCAGAAACCTGCCCATTTCCATGAAAGCACTACGGTGGAGATTCTCTGGACCGTGGTTCCTTTCGTCATTCTGGTGGTGATGGCGGTCCCGGCGACCAAGACACTCATCGACATCTATGACACCTCTGAATCGGAACTGGATATCCAGATCACCGGTTACCAGTGGAAGTGGCACTACAAGTACCTGGGCCAGGATGTCGAGTTCTTCAGCAACCTGGCCACCCCGGCCGCGCAGATCAACAACCAGGCAGAGAAGGGTGAGCACTACCTGCTGGAGGTGGACGAGCCGCTGGTGGTGCCGGTGGGCACCAAGGTGCGCTTCCTGATCACCGCTGCCGACGTGATCCACTCCTGGTGGGTACCGGCCCTGGCGGTGAAAAAGGATGCCATTCCCGGCTTCGTCAATGAGTCCTGGACGCGCATCGAAGAGCCCGGCATCTACCGTGGCCAGTGCACCGAGCTGTGCGGCAAGGACCACGGCTTCATGCCGGTGGTGGTAGAGGCCAAGAGCAAGGAAGACTTTGCCAAGTGGCTGGCTGTCCGCCAGGAGGAGGCGGCCAAGGTCAAGGAGCTGACCAGCAAGGAATGGACCCGCGAGGAACTCATAGCCCGTGGCGAGAAGGCCTATCTGACGAGTTGTGCCGCCTGCCACCAGCCGAACGGAGAGGGCCTGCCGCCGATGTTCCCGGCGCTCAAAGGCTCGAAGATCGCTACTGGCCCGGCGGCCGGGCATATCGAGATCGTGGTCAACGGCAAGCCGGGCACCTCGATGGCTGCCTTTGGCAAGCAGCTGTCGGAAGTCGACATCGCCGCCATCATCACCTACGAGCGCAATGCCTGGGGCAACGCCATGAACGACATGGTCACGCCCAAGGACATCCTCGCATTCAAGCAGGCTCAGGAGTAAGGACATGAGTGCAGTGATCGACCACGGTCATACTGACCACCACCATGGCCCGGCCAAGGGCCTTATGCGCTGGGTGCTGACCACCAACCACAAGGACATCGGCACGATGTACCTGTGGTTCAGCTTTGCCATGTTCCTGCTCGGCGGGTCCATGGCCATGGTGATCCGCGCCGAGCTGTTCCAGCCAGGCCTGCAGATCGTGCAGCCAGAGTTCTTCAACCAGATGACCACCATGCACGGCCTGATCATGGTGTTCGGCGCGGTGATGCCGGCCTTCGTCGGCCTGGCCAACTGGATGATCCCGCTGATGGTTGGCGCGCCGGACATGGCCCTGCCGCGGATGAACAACTTCAGCTTCTGGTTGCTGCCGGCGGCCTTCCTGCTGCTGGTATCGACCCTGTTCAGCGAGGGCGGCGGGCCTAACTTCGGCTGGACCTTCTACGCACCGCTGTCGACCACCTACGCGCCGGAGAGCGTCACCTTCTTCATCTTCGCCGTGCACCTGATGGGCATCAGCTCGATCATGGGCGCGATCAACGTGATCGCCACCATCCTCAACCTGCGCGCCCCCGGCATGACCCTGATGAAGATGCCGCTGTTCGTCTGGACCTGGCTGATCACCGCCTTCCTGCTGATCGCGGTGATGCCGGTGCTCGCCGGCTGCGTGACCATGATGCTGATGGACATCCATTTCGGCACCAGCTTCTTCAACGCCGCCGGTGGCGGCGACCCGGTGCTGTTCCAGCATGTGTTCTGGTTCTTCGGCCACCCCGAGGTTTACATCATGATCCTGCCGGCGTTCGGCGCCGTCAGTTCGATCATCCCGGCCTTCGCGCGCAAGCCGCTGTTCGGCTACACCTCGATGGTCTATGCCACCGCCTCGATCGCTTTCCTGTCGTTCATTGTGTGGGCGCACCACATGTTCACCGTCGGCATCCCGCTGACCGGCGAGCTGTTCTTCATGTACGCCACCATGCTGATCGCTGTGCCCACCGGGGTGAAGGTATTCAACTGGGTGAGCACCATGTGGCAGGGCTCGATGACGTTCGAGGCACCGATGCTGTTTGCCGTGGCCTTCGTCATCCTGTTCACCATCGGCGGCTTCTCCGGGCTGATGCTGGCCATCGCCCCGGCGGACTTCCAGTACCACGACACCTACTTCGTGGTGGCGCACTTCCACTACGTGCTGGTGCCCGGGGCGATCTTCGGCATCTTCGCCTCGGCCTACTACTGGCTACCCAAGTGGACCGGCCACATGTACGACGAGACCCTGGCCAAGCTGCACTTCTGGATGAGCTTCATCGGCATGAACCTGGCGTTCTTCCCGATGCACTTCGTCGGCCTGGCCGGTATGCCGCGGCGCATCCCGGACTACAACCTGCAGTTCGCCGACTTCAACATGCTGTCGTCGATCGGCGCCTTCACTTTCGGTGCGACCCAGTTCCTCTTCCTGTTCATCGTCATCAAGTGCATCCGTGGCGGTAAACCCGCCCCGGCCAAGCCCTGGGATGGCGCCGAGGGCTTGGAGTGGACGGTGCCCTCGCCGGCGCCCTACCACACCTTCAGCACCCCGCCGGAAGTGAAGTAGGAGCACGCCCGTGAGTGCCGCTCTGGACAATCGGCGCCTGGTCGTCCGCCTGCTGATGGTGGTGGCCGGCATGTTCGCCTTCGGCTTCGCCCTGGTGCCGATCTACGACGTGATGTGCCAGGCCTTCGGCATCAACGGCAAGACCGCCGGTGCCTACCAGGGCAGCCAGACGGTGGACGAGACGCGTCAGGTACGTGTGCAGTTCCTCGCCACCAATGCTGCCGGCATGGTCTGGGAGTTCGGCCCCCAGGCCGACGAGTTGGTGGTCAACCCCGGGCAGCCGAGCGACATGCTGTTCGTCGCCCATAACCCCACGGACAAGCCGATGACCGCCCAGGCCATTCCCAGCGTGGCGCCGTCCAAGGCCGCGGCCTTCTTCCACAAGACCGAGTGCTTCTGCTTCACCCAGCAGGTACTGCAGCCCGGCGAACGCATCGAGATGCCAGTGCGCTTCATCGTCGACCGCGACCTGCCCAAGGAGGTGAAGCACCTGACCCTGGCCTACACCCTGTTCGATATCACTGCGCGCAAACCGCCTGTCGCGCAGGTGACTCTTGCCCAGACGGCCCCTGACCGGGCGGCTCCATAAGGAGAACAAGAAATGTCGAGTCATGAGAACTACTACGTTCCCGCCCAGAGCAAGTGGCCGATCATCGCCACCCTGGGCATGCTGATCTCGGTCTACGGGGTTGGCACCTGGTTCAACGACATGAAGGCCGAGCGCGCCGAATCCCATGGTCCGCTGATCTTCTTCGTCGGCGGCCTGCTGCTCGCCTGGATGCTGTTCGGCTGGTTCGGCAACGTGATCAAGGAAAGCCGCAGTGGTTTGTATAGTGCGCAGATGGACCGCTCGTTCCGCTGGGGCATGAGCTGGTTCATCTTCTCCGAGGTGATGTTCTTCGCGGCCTTTTTCGGCGCGCTGTTCTACATCCGCACCTTTGCCGGCCCCTGGCTGGGGGGCGAGGGCGACAAGGGTGTGAGCAACATGCTGTGGGAGGGCTTCGAGTACAGCTGGCCGCTGCTCAACAACCCCGACTCCAAGCTGTTCCCGCCGCCAACGGCGGTGATCGATCCCTGGCACCTGCCGCTGATCAACACCATCCTGCTGGTGTCCTCCAGCTTCACCGTGACCTTTGCCCACCACGCGCTGAAGAAGAACAAGCGTGGCCCGCTCAAGGCCTGGCTGGCGCTGACCATTCTGCTGGGCGCGGCCTTCCTGGTGCTGCAGGTCGAGGAATACGTCGAGGCCTATACCGAACTGGGTCTTACCCTCGGCTCGGGCATCTACGGTGCCACATTCTTCATGCTCACGGGCTTCCACGGCGCTCACGTGACCCTCGGCGCCATCATCCTCACGGTGATGCTCGTGCGCATCCTCAAGGGCCATTTCGATGGCGACAAGCACTTCGGCTTCGAGGCAGCCAGCTGGTACTGGCACTTCGTCGACGTGGTCTGGCTGGGCCTGTTTATCTTCGTCTACGTGCTCTAGGGAGGGTCACCAGGTCACGTGGCTGACCAGCTGGCCGCTGTAGAAGCCCCAGGCAATCAGGGCCACTGTGATGGCCGTGAGGATCACGCGAACGCTCAACGAGTTGACCACACGCAAACCGCGGCCTTCATCCCTGACCAGGAAGAACAGGCCGCTGAACAGGCTGACCAGGGTGGCCAGCAGCAGGAGGATGATCGCGGCCTTGAGCATGCGTGACTCCGGGGGATGGGGGAGATGGTGTGCAGTTCGAGTATAGCCAGACGATTCGGGAGCAGGCCGTGAGTGGCTTTCGCCCGGGCTGGTTGCCCAGCATCGCGGTGGCGCTGCTGCTGCCGTTGCTGCTCGGCCTCGGGTTCTGGCAGCTGTCGCGGGCCGAGGAAAAGCGGACGTTGCTCGCCGACTTTGCCGCCCGCGAGCATGCCGAGCCGATGAGCGTCGCCGAGCTGGAGCGGCGTGCCGACCTGGCGCACCTGCGCATCCGCCTGCGCGGCCAGTTCGACGAGCAACACAGCCTGCTGCTGGATAACCGCCAGCGCGGCGGCAAGGTCGGCGTCGAGCTGCTGCAACCCTTCTACGACCAGGCCTCAGGCCTGTGGCTGCTGGTCAACCGCGGCTGGCTGCCCTGGCCGGACCGGCGCACGCCGCCACAGTTCACGACTCCCGAGCAGCCACTGGAACTGCTGGCGCGAGTGCATGTGCCGGTCGGTGAGCCCTTCCAGTTACAGGCCGACCCCGCCAGCAGTGACTGGCCGCGACTGATTACCGCTGTCGAGCCGGAGCAGCTGTGGCGCCAGCTCGGCCGCGGCGGCCTGGCCTACGAGGTACGCCTGGAGCCCGGCCCCGCAGCCTACCAGGCCGAATGGCCGCTGCTGGCCATGAGTCCGGACAAGCACACCGGCTACGCCGTGCAGTGGTTCGCCCTGGCCGCCGCCCTCGTCGGCCTCTACCTCTATCTCGGTATTCACACTTCAAGACAATCCGCGCGGGAGAAATCGCATGAGCCCAGCCATGAGTCCGGCCCTTTCCACTCCTGAAGCACCGCGTGCGCGCGGCCGCTGGCAACTGATCCTGCTGCTGCTGGTGGCCATCGGTCCGATGATGCTCGCCACCGCCATGTACCAGTGGCGCTTCTGGGTGCCGGACAGCCGCAACTACCACGGCACCCTGATTGGCGACGGCAGCCAGCTGGCCGATATCGGCGTGCAGGGCGCCGCCCAGGAGCGCTGGCAGCTGCTGGTCACCGCGCCCGGCGACTGCGCCGAGGATTGCCGCCAGCTGGTGTATGCCGCCCGGCAGATCCATATCGGCCTCAATCGCGAGGCTTCCCGTGCCGTCCACGGTCTGGCCGTCAGTCGCCCACTGGCGGCTGACTACGACCAGCAGCTGCAGCGCGAATACCCGCAGCTCGGCCGCTATGTGCTGGACAGCCTGAAGTACGACAAGGCGGTGCCAGCCGGTCAGGGTGCGCAACTGTGGATCGTCGACCCGCACGGCAACCTGGTCTTGCGTTACGACGTCAAGAGCAACGGCAAGGACATCCTTACCGACTTGCGCCTGCTGCTGAAGCTCTCACAGATCGGTTAGTCCCCACCATGGCCAGCACAACAACAAGAGAGGCCCCGGATGAGTGAACGCAAGACCCTGCCCGGCTACCGCCTGGCCCTGTTCGCCACCGCCCTGGCGGTGGTCGTGGTGCTGCTCGGCGCCTACACCCGGCTGACCCACGCCGGCCTTGGCTGCCCGGACTGGCCCGGTTGCTATGGCTTCATCGGC
Source organism: Pseudomonas stagnisoli (assembly GCF_048595745.1). Taxonomy (NCBI): domain Bacteria; kingdom Pseudomonadati; phylum Pseudomonadota; class Gammaproteobacteria; order Pseudomonadales; family Pseudomonadaceae; genus Pseudomonas; species Pseudomonas stagnisoli. Next base: position 107,053 of record NZ_CP184361.1, on the reverse strand, counting down.
GTACCGATGAGCGAGCACAAGCAGGCCGTTGCCGAGGCGCGCTTCCCCGAGGCGCCGGTGGAGGTGGAGAAGGGCTGGAACGAGATGATCCACCGCTACTTCGCCGGCAGCCTCGGCCTGGTCATCCTCGGCCTGGCCGTGCAGGCCCTGCGTCGTCGCGGCCAGGACGGCCAGCCACTGAAGCTGCCGCTGCTGCTGCTTGGCGTGGTGATCGCCCAGGCTGCCTTCGGCATGTGGACGGTGACCCTGCAGCTCTGGCCGCAGGTGGTCACCGCGCACCTGCTCGGCGGTTTCGCGACCCTGTCGCTGCTGTTCCTCCTGTGCCTGCGCCTGTCCGCTGCGTTGCCTGTGCTGCCGGCGATGTCGCGGCGGTTGCGGGCGCTGGCGGGCCTGGCCCTGCTTATGGCTGTGGGCCAGATCGCCCTGGGTGGCTGGGTCAGCTCCAACTACGCTGCAGTGGCCTGCGTCGACCTGCCGACCTGTCACGGCGAGTGGTGGCCGGCGATGGACTTCGCCAACGGCTTCCACCTGACCCAGCACATCGGCCCCAACTACCTCGGCGGCCAGCTCGACAGCGATGCTCGCACCGCCATTCACATGACCCACCGCCTCGGCGCGCTGGTGCTTAGCCTGGTCCTCTTGCTGCTGGCCTGGCGCCTGCGTGTCGCCGGCCTTGGTCGCCTGGCCGGCCTGTTGCTGCTGGCCCTGGCCGTGCAGGTCAGCCTGGGCGTGAGCAACGTACTGCTGCACCTGCCGCTGGCGGTGGCGGTGGCGCACAACGCCGGCGGCGCCGCGCTGCTGCTGGTGCTGGTGCTGATCAACTATCGCCTGCGGGCGCATCCCCTGGCGGCGCACAGCCGGGAGCCGGCCGATCTGGCCGCTGCCCGCTTCGCTCCGCTGGGCAAATAAGAAGGAGAGATGCCATGGCTACTGTGCTGCGAGCCCACTCCGAAGCCGCCAGCTGGCGCGACTATCTGGAGCTGACCAAGCCGAAGGTGGTGCTGCTGATGCTGATCACCTCGCTGGTCGGCATGTTCCTCGCCACCCGCGCCGGCGTGCCCTGGACCGTGCTGGTGTTCGGCAACCTCGGCATCGGCCTGTGTGCCGGCGCGGCGGCTGCGGTCAACCATGTGGTGGACCGGCGCATCGACTCGATTATGGCGCGCACCCACAAGCGTCCGGTGACCGCCGGGCGGGTCACGGTGCCGGCGGCGCTGGGCTTCGCCCTGCTCCTGGCGGTGGCCGGCCAGGCGCTGTTGCTGGCCTTCACCAACGAGCTGACTGCCTGGCTGACCCTGGCCTCGCTGCTCGGCTATGCGGTGCTCTATACCGGCTTCCTCAAGCGTGCCACGCCGCAGAACATCGTCATCGGCGGCCTGGCTGGCGCCGCGCCGCCGCTGCTCGGCTGGGTCGCCGCCACCGGGCACCTGAGCGCCGAGCCGCTGCTGCTGGTGCTGATCATCTTCGCCTGGACGCCGCCGCACTTCTGGGCCCTGGCCATCCACCGCAAGGAGGAATACGCCAAGGCGGACATCCCCATGCTGCCGGTGACCCATGGTGAGCACTACACCAAGGTACACATCCTGCTGTATACCGCGGCGATGCTCGCCGTGACCCTGCTGCCCTACGCCATTCACATGAGCGGGCCGCTCTATCTCGTGGCTGCACTGCTGCTCGGCGGGCGCTTCATGTTCTGGGCCTGGGTGCTGTACCGTGACAGCCGACCGCACGCGGCGATCAACACCTTCAAGTACAGTATCTGGTACCTGTTCCTGCTGTTCATCGCCCTGCTCGTCGACCACTACCTGCTGCTCAACGTGTAGCGCGCCGAACCCAAGAGAGATTTCATGAGCCGTACCCACAAGACCGTCATTGTCCTCGCCGCCTTCGTCGCCCTGGTGCTGGGGCTTACCGTCAACAAGGTGCTGAACAGCAAGGGCGACGGCACCGACAAGGTGGCGATGCTCGATGCCGGTATCGTCCTGCTGCCGCAGAGCCGCAGCCTGCCGGGCCTGGCGCTGACCGACCAGGACGGCCAGCCGGTGCAGCTCGATCAGCTCAAGGACAAGTGGAGCCTGCTGTTCTTCGGCTACACCTTCTGCCCCGACATCTGCCCGGCGACCCTGGCGCAGCTGCGTCAGCTGCAGGGCATGCTGCCCGCCGAGACCAAGGACAAGCTGCGCGTGGTGCTGGTGACGGTTGACCCGCACCGCGACACCCCCGAGCAGCTGAAGAAATACCTGGGCTTCTTCGATGCCGGGTTCCAGGGGCTGACCGGTGCCCAGGCCGACATCCAGAAGCTCGCCAGCGCCGTCAGCATCCCCTTCATTCCTGCGGATACCAGCAAGGAAAACTACACCGTCGACCACAGCGGCAACCTGGTCATCATCGGTCCGGATGGCCGTCAGCGTGGTTTCATCCGTGCGCCGCTGAACAACGACAAGCTGGCCGCGCAGTTGCCACAGTTGCTGCTCAGCGACGGCTGAGGACAGCGCGCCAGGGAGGGCGCAGATGATCGATACCCGCTACTGTTCGCGCCTGGGGGCCGGCGCCGCCTTTTGCGGCGCCCTGCTACTGACATTGGGCACTTCACTGCATCCGATGCAGGCAGCGCCCTGGGATGCCGCTGCGGCCTTCGCCGAGTACGCCGCCGACCACCATTGGCTGGCTAGCCATCTGATCCAGCTGCTGGGCGTGCTGCTCGGTGTGCTCGCCCTGCTGGCGCTGACCTGGCGCCTGCGCGCCGGTAAGTCCGGGGTCTGGGCGTTGTTCGGAGCGGCCTGCGCGCTGGCCAGCCTGGCCCTGGCTTTTGCCCTGCAAGCGGTGGATGGCGTGGCGCTGAAGTTGATGGTCGACCAGTGGGCGCACGCCGAGGAACCGCTCAGGAGCCAGCTGTTTGCCGCCACCTTTGGCGTGCGGCAGATCGAGGCGGGCCTGGCCGCGCTGTTCGGCCTGGGCTTCGCCATCAGCCTGCTGTTGTATGCGCCGGCGCTGTGGCTGAGCCGCCCGGCGCCGCGTGGCCTGGCGTTCGGTGTGCTGCTGGCCGGGGGCGCCAATCTGCTGGCTGCCCTGCTGCAGGGGCACGATGGCTTCTCCGAACGGGCGATGAACTGGAGTATGCCCGCCTCGCTGCTTGCCCTGCTCTGGTTCTTCTGGCTGGCGGCCTGGCTATGGCGTCAGCCGGAATGAAAAAAGCCCGCTCGATGAGCGGGCTTTTCGTGGGCAGCTGACGCGATCAGAACGCCGGAACCACGGCACCCTTGTACTGGTCGGCGATGAACTTCTTCACCTCCGGGGTGTGCAGGGCCTTGGCCAGCTTCTGCAGATCGGCGTTGTCCTTCTGCTCGGCGGTGGTCACCAGGATGTTGACGTAGGGCGAGTCGGCGCCTTCGATCACCAGGGCGTCCTTGGTCGGGTTGAGGCCGGCTTCCAGAGCGTAGTTGGTGTTGATCAGCGCCAGGTCAACCTGGGCCAGCACGCGCGGCAGGGTGGCTGCTTCCAGCTCACGCACCTTGATGCCCTTCGGGTTTTCGGCGATGTCCTTGACGGTCGCGGTGATGCCGGCGCCGTCCTTCAGCTTGATCACGCCGGCCTTCTGCAGCAGCAGCAGGGCGCGGCCGCCGTTGGTGGCGTCGTTGGGGATCACTACCTGGGCGCCTTCGCTCAGCTCGTCGAGCTTCTTGATCTTGCTGGAGTAGGCGCCGAAGGGCTCGACGTGCACGCCGGCGATGCTCACCAGGGCGGTGCCGCGCGAGGCGTTGAACTCGTCCAAGTACGGCTGGTGCTGGAAGAAGTTGGCGTCCAGGCGGCCTTCGGCGACCTGCACGTTGGGCTGTACGTAGTCGGTGAAGACCTTGATCTTGAGGTCGACGCCCTCTTTGGCCAGGGCCGGTTTGACGAACTCGAGGAGTTCCGCGTGCGGCACGGCGGTGGCCGCGACACTGATCTCGCCAGCGTGTGCGGCGGCGGAGGTGAGGGCCGCAGCGGCGGCCAGGGCAGTCAGCAGTTTCTTCATGTTCAGCTCCTTGTGGGGTGTGGCGCGGGGTCCGATGGGTGGCCGGTCGCCCGCTGTTCTAGGTGTGGCGAAATCGTCTATTTGCGCGAGAAGTGGATGACCAGCCTGTCGCCGACCATCTGCAGCACCTGCACCAGGACCAGCAGGAGGATGACGGTGACCGCCATCACGTCCGGCTGGTAGCGCTGGTAGCCGTAGCGCACGGCCAGGTCGCCGAGGCCGCCGCCGCCGATCAGGCCGCTCATCGCGGTGTAGGACACCAGGGTGATGGCGGTCACGGTGGTGGCCGCGATCAGCCCCGGCAGCGCCTCCGGCAGCAGGGCGCGGAAGATGATCTGCAGGGTGCTGGCGCCCATCGCCTGGGTCGCCTCGATGATGCCGCGATCCACCTCGCGCAGGGCGGTCTCCACCAGGCGCGCGAAGAACGGCGTGGCGCCCACCACCAGCGGTGGGATGGCGCCGGCGACGCCCAGCGAGGTGCCGGTGATCAGCACGGTCAGCGGGATCATCAGGATCAGCAGGATCACGAACGGCACCGAGCGCAGCACGTTCACCACCAGCGACAGCACGGCATACAGCGCGCGCTGTTCGAACATCTGCCGCGGGCCGGTGAGGAACAGCAGCACACCCAGCGGCAGGCCGAGCAGCACGGTGAACAGGGTGGCGCCGCCCAGCATGTTGAGGGTGTCGAGGCTGGCGTAGCCGATCTCCTGCCAGTCGACATTGGGCAGCCAGCGAGTCAGCAGGGACTCGATCATCGCAGCACCTCCAGGTGCACGTCGGCGGCCTGGAAGCGCGCCAGCGCGGCGTCGATGTCGCCGCCGGTCAGGGCCAGGGTCAACTGGCCATAGGGGGTGTCCTTGATGCGGTCGATGCGCCCGGCGAGGATGCTGTAGTCCACGCCGGTCTCGCGCGCCACGGTGCCGAGCAGCGGCGCGTAGGTGGCCTCGCCCTGGAAGGTCAGGCGCAGGATCTTGCCGCTGACATGGGCGAAGTCGTCGCGCTGCTCATTCTCGTCGACCTGCTCGTCCTCCTGGACGAAGCGCCGGGTGGTCGGGTGCTGCGGGTGGAGGAACACCTGGGCCACCGGTCCCTGCTCGACGATGGAGCCGCCATCCATCACCGCCACCTGGTCGCAGACGCGACGGATCACATCCATCTCGTGGGTGATGAGGACGATCGTCAGGCCCAGCTCGCGGTTGATCTCGGCCAGCAGCTGCAGCACCTGCGCGGTGGTCTGCGGGTCCAGCGCGCTGGTGGCCTCATCGCACAGCAGGATCTTCGGGTTGGTCGACAGTGCGCGGGCGATGCCGACGCGCTGCTTCTGGCCACCGGAGAGCTGCGCCGGGTACTTGTTGGCATGCTCGCTGAGGCCGACGCGGGCCAGCAGTTCCGCGACGCGCTGGGTGATCTGCTGGCGGCTAAGCTCGCCGGCCAGCTCCAGCGGCATGGCCACGTTGGCGGCGACGGTCTTCGACGACAGCAGGTTGAAGTGCTGGAAGATCATCCCGACCTGGCGGCGGAAGCGGCGCAGACCGTCGGCATCGAGGGCGGTGACGTCCTCGCCGGCGACCAGGATGCGGCCGGCCGAGGGCTCTTCGAGGCGGTTGATCAGGCGCAGCAAGGTGCTCTTGCCGGCGCCGGAATGGCCGATCAGGCCGAACACCTGACCCTGCTCGATGCGCAGGTCGGTGGACTGCAGGGCGGGAACGTCCCGCCCGGAGACCCGATAGGTCTTCTGGACGTGGTGAAACTCGATCACGGAGCGAACCTTGTGGGTACGTTGAAGGCTGTCTGCCGGCAGATAGGTGGTGCCGGCGATTTCAGCAAGCGTAGGCGGTTGGCCGAAAGGCGGGCATTTTAGCCGCTTTGTTTATGCGGTCTTAGTCTTTATTGGCCTGAATTGCTATCAGAAAGGCATAAGCAAGCAGGGCGGTTGCACCCCGCGGGTCTACCCCGCGCGGGGCGCACCCGCCCTGCACTGTCTTGCTGCCGGGCTCAGCCGTTGCTTTGCGGGCTCAGCACCAGGCGCGGCTCCTGATCCGGCTTGAGCACGGGTGAGAATTGCGGTGAGAAGCCTGGATCGAGCTTCTTGATCCTAGCGGTGAGCAGTGCGGCGACGAAGGGGTAGTCCTTGGCCGCGCGGACTTCCAGGCGTACCGCGCAGTCGAAGGCAACCACATCGGCGGCGACCTGGTCGAGCAAGTCACGCAGGCTGTCGCGATCGTTGGCGTCGAGCATCGGCAGGGGCACGCTGCTGCTGGCGGCGTTCGGGTCGATCAGGCGCGCACGCGGCGCGGCGGCCACGGCGGGCTTGGGCTCCTCGACCTTGGCCAGCACTGCCGGTGCTGGCTTGGCCTGGGCGGCGGCAGCCTGTTGGGCGGCCTCGCGCTCGGCGGCGGCTTTCTCCTCGGCCAGCTGCTGCTGGCGGGCGCGTTCGGCCTCCTGCCTGGCGATGGTCGCTTCGGCTTCGCGCAGGCGGCGTTCGACATCTTCGCGGCGCTCCGCTGGGGCTTTCGCCTCGGCAGGCTTGGCCACCGGCTGTGGCTTGGCTGCCGCGACGGGTGCCGCTGCCGGCTTGACGCTGCCGCCCTCGGCGACAACGGCCTGGTACTGCTGGCGGAATGCCGGAGAGGTGGCGGCCAGATGGCGCTCGCCCTTGGCCAGGGTGGCACTGGCGCCGGCCTTGTCGCCGGCCTGCAGTTGCTGGCGGCCCTGCTGCAGGTAGGCGCTGGCCAGCTCGCGCTGGTACTGGCCGATGCGCACATCGTTGCTCCCGGTGCGCTGACGCAGGGCGTCCAGGCCGGCCTCGGCGGCCTGTAGCTCGCCGCGGGCGATCTGCGCCGACACCTGGTTGAAGCCGTCTACCAGCTCGTCCACGGTCCGGTAGTCGGCGCGGGCTTCGCCCAGCAGCAGGCTCAAAGCGAGCGCTGCAAGATAACGGTGGCTTGGCTTGTTCATGATGTGACCCGCTGGTTCTGTTTCGTTTTGGGCTGGACAAAAAACGCCCAATCCTAGCGGGCCCGACGCGGCAGGGCAAAGCCTGCGAGGAAAATTGCTGCGGCTGATACCACGATAGAAGGCCCGGCGGGTGTGTCCTGGAACCAGGAGAGGCTCAAGCCCGCGGCTACCGCGAGCATGCCGAGGAAACTGGCGCCGATGGCCATCTGTTCCGGCGTGCGTGCATGGCGCTGGGCGGCGGCGGCCGGAATGATCAGCAGCGAGGTGATCAGCAGCACCCCGACTATCTTCATCGCCACGGCTATCACCACCGCGATCAGCAGCATCAGTGCCAGGCGCAGGGCGGCCACCGGCAGGCCCTCGACCCGCGCCAGCTCCTCATGCACGGTGATCGCCAACAGGCGTCGCCAGAGTGGCAGCAGCAGGGCCAGGACCAGCGCGCTGCCGCCGAGGATCCAGGCCAGATCGGTGCGGCTCACCGCCAGCAGGTCGCCGAACAGGTAGGCCATCAGGTCGATGCGCACTTCGTCCATAAAGCTCAGCACCACCAGGCCGAGGGACAGGGTGGTCGGCGCCAGGATACCCAGCAGGGTGTCGGAGGCCAGCGGCTGGCGCTGCTGCAGGGTCACCAGCAGCACGGCCAGCAACAGGCAGCCAGCGGTCACCGCCAGGGTCGGGCTGAGGTCGAGCAGGAAGCCCAGCGCCACGCCGAGCAGGGCGGCGTGCGACAGGGTGTCGCCGAAGTAGGCCATGCGCCGCCACACCACGAAGGAGCCGAGTGGGCCGGCGACCAGAGCCAGGGCCAGGCCGGCGAGCAGTGCGTTGAGGAGGAAATCGGGCATCAGTGCTTGCACCCTGGGCCGTGGACATGGGCCGGGCCGTGAATGCGCAGGCCGGGTTCACTGACCACAGTGCCATGCAGGTCGTGGCTGTGGTCGTGGTGATGGTGGTAGACGGCCAGGCTCTTGGCGTCCTGGCCGAACAGTTCGACGAAGGCCGGATCGTTGCTGACCTGTTCCGGGTGACCCGAGCAGCACACATGGCGGTTCAGGCAAACCACCTGGTCGGTGGCGCTCATCACCAGATGCAGGTCATGCGATACCATCAGCACGCCACAGCCATGACGGTCGCGCAACTGGCTGATCAGGCGGTACAGCTCGGCCTGGCCGGCGACGTCGACACCCTGCACCGGCTCGTCCAGCACCAGCAGCTCGGGCTCGCGCAGCAGGGCGCGGGCCAGCAGCACGCGCTGCAGTTCGCCGCCGGAAATGCTCTGCAGCGGGCTGTCGATCACCTGGCTGGCGCCGACTTCGGCCAGCGCGGCGGCTGCGGCGCTACGGTCGACACCCGGCACCAGGCGCAGGAAGCGCAGCACCGAGAGCGGCAGGGTCGGATCGACATGCAGCTTCTGCGGCATGTAACCGATGCGCAGGCGCGGCTTGCGCTGCACGCTACCGCGGTCCGGCTTGAGCAGGCCGAGTACGGTGCGCACCAAGGTGGTCTTGCCGGCGCCGTTGGGACCGATCAGCGTGACGATTTCGCCGGCGCGCAGGCTCAATTGCACATCTTGCAGCACGTCCTGGCCGGCGAAACCGACACTGACACCCTCGAGGCGAATCAGCGCATCGTTCATGCCACCCCCTGGCAGCCGGCGCACAGGCCTACGACTTCCACCGTCTGGTTTTCGACGGCAAAGCCTACGGCGCGGGCGCCGCTGGCAATCGCCTCGCTGATGCTTGGCAGCTCCAGCTCGATGGCCGCATGACAGGCCTTGCAGATGAGGAACTGGCCCTGGTGCAGCTCACCCGGGTGGATGCAGCCAATGAAGGCATTGAGTGAAGCAATACGGTGCACCAGGCCGTTCTCCAGCAGGAAGTCCAACGCCCGGTAGACGGTGGGCGGGGCGGCGCGGCGGCCGTCTTCCTCGCTCAGCACTGCCAGGATGTCGTAGGCGCCCAGTGGCTTGTGACTGGCCCACACCAGTTCCAGCACTCGCTTGCGCAGTGCGGTCAGGCGCGTGCCCTGCTTCGCGCACAGCGACTCGGCCTCGGCCAGGGCCGACGCCACGCAACGCGAATGGTCATGAGGCAGGCAGGCGAGCGGCGTGTTGCGAGTCAGGGGCTTGAACATGACGGGGACGTCCGGGTGAAGAGACGTTATTCTATTACTCTTGACCCGCCGAGTGTTGTTCCGTGTCGCGCCTCCTTGTTCTGCTCCTGCTCAGTCTCACCGTCCTTTCCGCCCGCGCCGAAGTGCGCGTGCTGGCCAGCATCAAGCCGCTGCAGCTGATCGCCGCAGCCGTTCAAGAGGGCGCTGGCAGCCCCGAAGTGCTGCTGCCGCCGGGCGCCTCGCCGCATCACTTCGCCCTGCGCCCGTCCGATGTGCGTCGGGTCGAGGGCGCCGACCTGCTGTATTGGGTCGGCCCGGACCTGGAAGGCTTCCTGCCGCGCGTGCTGGCGGGCCGCGACAAGCCCAGCGTGGCGGTGCAGGCGCTGCCGGGCATGACCCTGCGTCACTTTGGCCAGGCGGCGCACGGTGAGGACGAGCACCACCACGAGCATGACGATCATGACCATGATCACCGTCCTGGCAGCCTGGACGCGCACCTCTGGTTGCTGCCGGCCAATGCGCGGGTGATCGCCGCGAAGATGGCGGCCGACCTGACCATGGTCGACCCCGCCAATGCCGCGCTGTACCAGGCCAACCTGCAGGCCTTCGAGCAGCGCCTGGGCGCGCTGGATGTTCGCCTCAGGGAGCGCCTGGCACCGCTGGCCGGCAAGCCCTTCTTTGTCTTCCACCAGGCCTTCGACTACTTCGAGAGTGCTTACGGCCTGCAGCACGCCGGCGTATTCACTGCCGCCAGCGAGGTTCAGCCCGGCGCCCGCCACGTCGCGGCGATGCGCGAGCGGCTCAAGGCGACCGGCGCGGCCTGCGTGTTCAGTGAGCCGCCGCTGCGTCCGCGTCTGGCCGAGACGCTCTCCGCCGGCCTGCCGGTGCGGCTGGCCGAGCTGGATGCGCTGGGCGCCGAGGCTCGCAGCTACGAGCAATTGCTGGAGGCGCTGGCCGGACAATTGGCCGGCTGCCTGGAAGGTCTCTGATGCGCCGCCGGCGTCTGCTGTGGGCGGCGACGACGCTATCGCTGATGGGCCTGAGCGCGCTGCTGGGCTGGCATGCCGCCCGCTGGCAGGCCGGGCTGACCGACCTGCTGTGCGCCGGTGACTTTCGGGATTACCGCGTCGGTGTTGCCCTGCAGGATGGCGCCGGCATTACCCTGCCGGCCGGCACCCGCCTGCGTCTGCGCTTCTGCGAGTACAACGCGCAGGCGCAGCTGGAGCTGTTGATCGACAAGGGCGAGTTCGGCCAGCTGCAGCCGCTCGCCCATCCCGCGGGTGAGCGCTGGCTGTACAGCCTGCAGCCCGTCTCAGAAGGCGAACGGTAGCGCCAGGGCGACCTGCTGGCGCTGCGCCAGGCGGCGCTGGAACTCGCCGGGGTCCTTGACCAGCACGTCGCGGCCTTGGAAGCGTCGCGCGGCGATCAGTCTGGACAGCCAGAAGCGCAGGCAGGCGATGCGCAGCATGGCCGGCCACAGCTCGGCTTCGGCGCGGGTGAAGGGCCGCAGCGCGGCATAGGCACCGAGCAGTGCCTGGGCGCGCGGGCCATCGAGGCGCTGGTCGGCTGTCGAACACCAGTCGTTGAGGGTGATCGCCAGGTCGTAGAGCATCGGCCCCGAGCAGGCGTTATAGAAGTCGATCACTCCCGCCAGCTGGTTGCCGTCGAACAGCGCGTTGTCGATGAACAGGTCGGCATGCAGGTTGGCGCGCGGCAGCGCGAGGATGCGCGCCTTCAGCTCGGCCACCTCGTGCAGGCTGTCGCGCAGCAGCGGCAGCTGTTCGTCATGCAGCTCCAGGGCCAGCACCGGGCCTTCTTCGAGCATCCAGTCGAGGCCGCGGTCGCTGCGCCGTTCCAGAATATGCTCGCGGGTCGCCAGGTGCAGGCGCGCTAGCCAGGCGCCGATTTCCGCGCAGTGGTGGGGGTTGGGCTGGTCGACATGCTTGCCGGACAGGCGCGGCTGCAGCAGCGCCGGCTTGCCGGCCAGTTCGCGCAGCACTTCGCCGTTGCCGGTGGCGATGCCGTAGGGTACCGGCAGGCCGGCTTGGTGCAGGCGTTCCAGCAGTTCGACGAAGAACGGCATGTCGGCGCGCGGGCCGCGCTCCACCAGGGTGAGGACGAATTCGCCGCCCTCCAGGCTGATGAAGAAGTTGCTGTTCTCGCTGCCGGCGGCGATGCCCTGGAAATCCTTCAGGCGACCAAGCCCGTAGGGTTCGAGGAAGGTTTCCAGCTCTGGGCGTTCAAGGGGCGTGAAAACGGACATGGACTTACCAGCTGAAGATTTCCCAGGCGGGAATCAGCATGTCCGGCTGGTCGGAGCGGATGAAGTTGCCCTCGCTGCCGTCGGCACGCACCAGGAAGTACGGCTTGCCGTTCTTCGGCGTGACCTTGATGGCGTAGAGGAAGCCGTTCTGCCGGTACTCGGTGATGGTCTTGTCGCCATCCTGGCGGATGGTCACGTCCGGGTCGCCGGTGACTTCTTCCTCGGCCAGGGCGAGCATCGGGCTGGCGGCCAGCAGGGCGGCCAGGGTCAGGCGGGTGAGCAGGCGCATGGTAACCTTGTCCCTTTCTTCAGGTTGATGCAGCCATTCTAGCGCTCGCACCCGGCAAAAGGTTGATTCCAAGCATGTCCAAGGCCCCTCTCGTTCTGGTCGACGGTTCCTCCTACCTGTACCGCGCCTTCCACGCCCTGCCGCCACTGGCCAACTCCAAGGGCCTGCAGACCGGCGCGGTGAAGGGCGTGCTGAACATGCTCAAGAGCCTGCGCAAGCAATACCCGGACAGCCCCTTCGCGGTGGTGTTCGACGCCAAGGGCCCGACCTTCCGCGACCAGATGTTCGAACACTACAAGGCGCATCGCCCGCCCATGCCCGAGGAGCTGCGCGGTCAGGTCGAGCCGCTGCACGCCGCCGTGCGCGCCCTCGGCTACCCGCTGCTGTGCATGGAAGGCGTGGAGGCCGACGACGTGATCGGCACCCTGGCCCGGCAGACCGCCGCGCTCGGCCGCGACGTGGTGATCTCCACCGGTGACAAGGACATGGCCCAGCTGGTTTGCCCGCATGTCACCCTGGTCAACACCATGACCGGCAGCGTTTATGACATCGAGGGCGTGCGCGAGAAATTCGGCGTCGGCCCGGAGCTGATCATCGACTACCTGGCCCTGATGGGCGACAAGGTCGACAACATCCCCGGCGTGCCCGGCGTCGGCGAGAAGACCGCGCTGGGCCTGCTGGTCGGTGTCGGCGGCGGCCTCGACGTGCTCTATGCCAGCCTGGACAAGGTGCCCGAGCTGCCGATCCGCGGCGCCAAGACCCTGCCGGCCAAGCTCGCCGAGCACAAGGAGATGGCCTTCCTCTCCTACCAGTTGGCGACCATCAAGACCGATGTGGAGCTGGACGTCGGCGTCGACGACCTGCACCCCGGCGAGCCAGACCGTGCCGCGCTGGTCACCCTGTATACCGAACTGGAGTTCAAGGGCTGGCTCGACGAGCTGCAGCGCCAGCAGCCCAAGGCCCGCCCGGCCACGGTGCCGGCGCCGATCGGTGGCCTGTTCGATGCGCCCGAGCCTACTGCCGTTGCCGAGCAGCCGGCCAGCGAATCGCGCTACGAGACGGTGCTGGAGCAGGCCCGCTTCGACGCCTGGCTGAAGAAGCTGGAAGGCGCCGAGCTGATCGCCTTCGACACCGAGACCACTAGCCTCGACCCGCAGCAGGCCCAGGTGGTCGGCGTGTCCTTCGCCGTCGAGGCCGGCGAGGCTGCCTATGTGCCGCTGGCCCACTCCTACATGGGCGTGCCGGCGCAGTTGGATCGCGACGCGGTGCTGCGTGCGCTCAAGCCGATCCTGGAAGACCCGGCCAAGGCCAAGGTCGGCCAGCACGCCAAGTACGACATGAACGTGCTGGCCCACGCGACCACGCCGATCGAGGTGCAGGGCGTGGCCTTCGACACCATGCTGGAATCCTATGTGCTGGACTCCACGGCGACCCGCCACGACATGGACAGCCTGGCCATGAAGTACCTGGAGCACAGCACCATCCGCTTCGAGGACATTGCCGGCAAGGGCGCCAAGCAGCTGACGTTCGACCAGATCGCCCTTGAGCAGGCCGGCCCTTACGCCGCCGAAGACGCCGACGTGACGCTGCGCCTGCACCAGACCCTGTGGGCCAGGCTGCAGGCCACGCCGAGCCTGGCCAAGGTGCTCAAGGACATCGAGATGCCGCTGGTACCGGTGCTGGCGCGTATCGAGCGCAACGGCGCGCTGGTCGATGCCAAGCTGCTCGGCCAGCAGAGCCTGGAGCTGGGCGAGCGCCTGGTGGCGCTGGAGCGCCAGGCCTACGAGCTGGCCGGCCAGGAGTTCAACCTCGGCTCGCCCAAGCAGCTCGGTGCCATCCTCTACGACAAGCTCGGCCTGCCGGTGCTGAGCAAGACCGCCACCGGCCAGCCGTCCACCGCCGAGAACGTGCTGGCCGAACTGGCCGAGCAGGATCACGCCCTGCCCAAGCTGCTGATGGAGTACCGCTCACTGAGCAAGCTGAAGAGCACCTACACCGACAAGTTGCCGGAGCAGATCAACCCGCGCACCGGGCGCATCCACACCAGCTACCACCAGGCGGTGGCAGCCACCGGGCGGTTGTCGTCGACCGACCCGAACCTGCAGAACATCCCGATCCGAACCGCCGAGGGCCGGCGTATCCGCCAGGCCTTTGTCGCGCCCGCAGGCTACAAGCTGATGTCGGCGGACTACTCGCAGATCGAGCTGCGCATCATGGCGCACCTGGCCAAGGACGAGGGCCTGCTGGACGCCTTCCGCCACGACCGCGACGTGCACCGGGCCACCGCCGCCGAGGTGTTCGGCGTGCCACTGGAGCAGGTCAGCTCCGACCAGCGCCGCAGCGCCAAGGCGATCAACTTCGGCCTGATCTACGGCATGAGCGCCTTCGGCCTGGCCAAGCAGATCGGCGTCGATCGCAAGCAGGCGCAGGCCTATATCGACACCTATTTCGCCCGCTACCCCGGCGTGCTCGCCTATATGGAGCGCACCCGCGAGCAGGCGACCCAGCAGGGCTATGTCGAGACCCTGTTCGGCCGCCGCCTCTATCTGCCGGACATCCATGCGAAGAACCCGGCCCTGCGCAAGGGTGCCGAGCGCACGGCGATCAACGCGCCGATGCAGGGCACCGCGGCGGACATCATGAAGCGCGCGATGATCGCCGTGGACCAGTGGCTGCCGCAGTCCGGGCTGGATGCGAAAGTCATACTGCAGGTGCACGACGAACTGGTTCTGGAGGTGCGCGAGGATCAGGTCGAGGCGCTGCGTGCCGGCCTTCTACCATTGATGAGCGGCGCCGCCGAGCTGGATGTGCCGCTGGTGGTCGAAGCCGGGGTGGGCAACAACTGGGACGAGGCGCACTGAGGCGTTGCGGCATAAGGTCGCAGGTAAATTGCTGTTGCGACTAAAGGCGGCCCTGCTTATCGCAATGCGATTTAAAAAAATCTGAACTATTGCTGGAAAAGGGGGGTCAGAGATCGTGAATGGCAACGAAGCCCTTCGATGCTCCTGTGTTTTAGTGTTGGCAGATCTCTGAACCCCGCCCTAGCGGTTCAGAATTGAACCCCGGTCTTCTCCCTCCCCATACGAAGCCCGGGGTTTTTTTTGCCCGGCGAACGCCCGCGGGCCGGCATCAGCCCCACTGGCAGGGGTTTCAGCCGGTCGTGGGGTGCAGGGTCAGGCGTCCTGTTCCGCCTCTTCTTCCTCGATCAGTCCCAGCCACTGGGCCAGTACAAGCTGGGCTTCGTCCACGCCCTGGCGCTTGGGCGCGGAGAACAGCTGGATGCTGGCGACCTCGTCGCCCCAACCCTTGCGGATTTCCTGGCGGACCTTGAGCAGGGTGTTCTTGGCTGCGCCGAAGGTCAGCTTGTCGGCCTTGGTCAGCAGGATGTGCAGCGGCATGCCGCTGGCCTTGCACCAGTCGAGCATCATGTTGTCGAACTCGGTCAGCGGATGACGGATGTCCATCATCAGCACCAGTCCGCACAGGCTTTCGCGGCTGCCCAGGTAGGCCTCCAGGTGTTTCTGCCAATGCTGCTTGAGCGGGATCGGTACCTTGGCATAGCCGTAGCCCGGCAGGTCGACCAGGCGGCGCTCGTCATCCAGGCGGAAGAAGTTGAGCAGCTGGGTACGACCCGGGGTCTTCGAGGTCCGCGCCAGGTTGGCGTGGGTCAGGGTGTTCAGCGCGCTCGACTTGCCGGCGTTGGAGCGTCCGGCGAAGGCCACTTCCAGGCCCTGGTCGTCCGGGCACTGATCGACCTTGGCGGCGCTGATGAGGAAGGTTGCCTGCTGGCACAGGCCGAGAATGGGGTTTCTGGATGACATGGGGAGTCCGTATGGGCGGGGAGCCGGAACGCGTGGCGGCGCCAGAGGGGCGCGGCATGCTGTCGCTTCCGTTTCAGCGACGCCAGTATATAATGCCGCAGATTTTGTGTGCGCTTTGTCCTTCCGCCGGGAACGAGACAGAACCCGCTGCGCGACCAGACGCAGGCCGTTCCCTCCCTGATTGAGGTTTGGCTATGAAGAAAGTGCTGATCGTCAGTGCAGCGTTACTGTGGTTGTCGGGTGCCGCGAATGCGGCGCAGGATCCGGAAGCGGTTTATGCCAAGGCCTGTGCGGCCTGCCACAATGGTCAATTGCCGATGGCGCCCAAACGGGGCGACAAGGCGGCCTGGGAACCACGACTGGCCAAGGGCATGGATGCGCTGGTACAGAGTGTCACCAACGGTCTGAATGCCATGCCACCCCGTGGCCTGTGCATGGATTGCAGTGCCGAGGATTACCAGGCCGTCATCAAGGTGATGAGCGAGTAGTCCCGAAAAAACCTAATTACCTCTAGCCGTTATTTGGATTAGCTGATGAACAAAGTACTCGTGAGTCTGCTGTTGAGCCTGGGCGTCTCCGCAGCCGCGCAAGCTGCCAACCCCCTCGTGGGTGATGCTGAAGCCGGCAAGGCCAAGGTCGCCGTCTGCGGTGCCTGTCATGGCGCCGATGGCAACAGTGCTGCGCCGAACTTCCCGAAACTGGCTGGGCAGGGTGAGAAGTACCTGCTCAAGCAGTTGCATGACGTGAAGTCCGGCAAGCGGCAGATCGTCGAGATGACGGGGATGCTGACCAACCTGAGCGATCAGGACCTGGCCGATATTGCCGCCTACTTTGCCAGTCAGAAGATGAGCGTTGGCGCCGCCGATCCGGCGCTGGTCGAACGTGGCGAGGCGCTGTTCCGTGGCGGCAAGCTGGCTGAAGGTATGCCGGCGTGCACCGGTTGCCACTCGCCGGACGGTGCTGGTCTGGCTGCTGCTGGGTACCCCAAGCTGGGTGGCCAGCATAGCCAGTACGTCGCCAAGCAGTTGACCGACTTCCGCGAAGGCAACCGTACCAACGACGGCGATGCCATGATCATGCGCGCCATTGCGGCCAAGCTGAGCAACAAGGATATCCAGGCGGTGTCCAGCTACATCCAGGGCCTGCACTGATCAGGTGCTGCCAGGTGTAAAGAAAAGGGTGGCCTCGGCCACCCTTTTTCATTGGTGCTGCCGCTACAATGCTGGAACCCGTTGCCGCACTGTTGGTCGAAGCGAACCGCCGTGTCTGCGCGGCCCTCATTTTCAAGGAGTTCTGCATGCGTAACCTGATTCTCAGCGCCGCCTTCGCCGGCCTCAGCCTGCTGGGCCTGAACGCCCAGGCCGAGAACATCGAAGCCGGTCGCCAGTACGAGGAGCTGAGCAACCCGGTGCCGGTGTCGCAGCCGGGCAAGATCGAAGTGGTCGAGCTGTTCTGGTACGGCTGCCCGCACTGCTACCAGTTCGAGCCGACCCTCAATCCGTGGATCGAGAAACTGCCGGCCGATGTCAACTTCGTGCGTATTCCTGCCCTCTTTGGCGGCATCTGGGATGTGCATGGGCAGCTCTTCATCACGCTGGAGTCCATGGGTGTCGAGCAGCGCGTGCATGACGCCGTGTTCAATGCCATCCACAACGAGAAGCGCAAGCTGGCCACTGCCGAAGAGATGGCCGAGTTCCTCGCGGCTCATGGCATCGACAAGAACAAGTTCCTCAGCACCTTCAACTCCTTTGCGGTGAAGGGTCAGATGGCCAAGGCCAAGAAGCTGGCGGTCGCCTACCAGATCAGCGGCGTTCCGGTGCTGATCGTCGGCGGCAAGTACCGTTTCGACATCCGCAGCTCGGGCGGCCCGCAGGAAACCCTGCAGGTTGCCGACTTCCTGATCCAGAAAGAGCGCTCCGCCAACTGAGTCCCTCGCCATGCTGCGCCGCTGGAGTTCCGGGCGTTCCGCGGGCCTGCGCCAAGCGCAGGTCAACGGCCTCTGCGCGGAATCCGGCGGTCACGGGTTTGATGGGCGCCTGCGGTTGCTCAGTTTCAATATCCAGGTCGGCATCAGCACCGAACGTTACCGCCACTACCTGACCCGTAGCTGGCAGCACCTGCTGCCGCACTCTGGTCGTGCAGTCAATCTGCAACGCATTGGCGCTTTGCTCGGCGACTATGATCTGGTCGCGCTGCAGGAGGTCGATGGCGGCAGCCTGCGTTCCGGCTTCATCAACCAGGTCGAGCGCCTCGCCGAGCTGGGTGCCTTTCCCTACTGGTACCAACAGCTCAATCGCGATATGGGCCGCCTGGCCCAGCACAGCAACGGCATGCTCAGTCGCCTGCGTCCGGACCTGCTGGAAGACCATCCGCTGCCCGGGCCGCCCGGGCGTGGCGCCATACTGGCGCGTTTCGGCGCGGGTGCCGATGCCCTGGCAGTCATCAATCTCCATCTCGCGCTCGGTGCGCGGACCCGCACGCGTCAGCTGGCCTATGTTCGGGAGTTGATCGAGGGCTATCGCCACGTGGTGCTGATGGGGGACATGAACACTCATGCCGTCGATCTTCTGCAGCGATCACCGCTGCGTGATCTCGGTCTGTTCGCGCCGCAGGTCGCCGCAACCTTTCCCAGCTGGCGGCCGCAGCGTTGCCTGGATCACATCCTGCTCAGTCCCACGCTGCTGCTGGAGCGCGTCGAAGTGCTCAGTCAGCCGATTTCCGATCACCTGCCGGTGGCGGTCGATATCCGCCTGCCGAGCGGTTTCAGTCTGCCTATGCTGTAGTGGCTTTGCCACTGGATCGCCACCATGACCGAGAATGCCCAGCGCTGGAAAACCAAATACCTTAAAAGCCTTGAGCAGCAGGAGTTGCAGGAGAAGCTCTGGAATGAGCGTCTCGACCTGCTGCGGCGCGGCCTGGTGCGCAGTTCGCTGGCTGCAGAGGGCAGTGACAAGGCGGTTGATCAGTGCATGCAGGAACTGCGTGAGCTGATCCGTGGCGAGCAGATGGATAGCGGTCTCTCCGCGCTCATTCCGCGGCTGGAGAAGGCCGTACTGGATTCCGAGCAGCGCCGCCAGCAGCGCATCGAGCAGAACATTGCAGGCATTACCGATCTGACCCAGCAACTGCTGGCGCTCGACCCGCCGCGCGAGGTGCGCAAGGCGCTCAAGCAGTTTGCCAGGCGTATCGAGGAGCGTGCCAGTCAGTCACGCGAGATGCCGGCCCTGCTGGCTGAATTGAGCAGCCTGCAGGGCAAGACGCTGACGGTGCTGGGCAGTGCGCCAGTGGAACGTCCAGGTTTGCTGCAGCGCCTGTTTGGTGGCGGGCGCGACGAGGCAGTCCCCGAGGCTCCAGCAGCCCAGTCGCAACCTCAGGCGCCCGCGCCGATCATGCTGGATGACGAGGGTGACGTGCCGGCGCCTGCTGGCGTGGCCGCCACACAGCCGCTCCAGGTTTCTGCCTCGCTCACTGCCGAGGCGGCGCCCCTTGCTGCAGTGACGGATCCCGCTCCCGTGGCGCGTCCGGCGGCGCCGCTGCCGGTCGCAGTCGCCGGCCTGGACAGCTTGCCGCTGGATGCACGGATTCTGACCGGCGAGGGTGATCCCTCTTTCGCCCTGCCGGAATCCTCTGAGCCCGGTTACAGCACGGTGGCGCCGCATGTGGCGCAGAGCCTGCTGGGCCTGCTCGACGAGCTGGAGTTGCCGGCGCACCACCAGCCTCAGGGCGAGGCTCTGCGCGAGCGCATCAGCGGTGGTCTGAACTGGTACGAGCTGGTACCGGCGCTGGACGACCTGGCCGTGCTGGTGCTGGCGGTGAGCGACAGCGGTCAGCGCGAGTTCGCCGTGTACCTCAAGCAGCTCAACGAGCGCCTGGCGGCCTTCATCGATACCCTCGGCCAGGCTCATGAGGGGTACAGCGAGTCGTTGGAAAGCTCGCGCAGCTTCAACCGTGAGCTGCGCGAGCAGGTCAGTGGCCTGCAGGCCAGTGTGCAGGAGGCAGTGGACCTGGGCACCCTCAAGCAGGCCCTGGAGCAGCGCCTCGACGGCCTGCTCAGTACGGTGATCGAGCACCAGCGCCAGCGCGAGGGGCGGGAGGGCGAGGTGGCCGAGCGCCTGCAGGCGCTGTCGCTGAAAGTGGCCGAGATGGAGCAGGAAGCCCAGGGCTTCCGCGAGCATATCGAGGAGCAGCGGCAGAAAGCCCTCACCGACCCGCTGACCGGCCTGGCCAACCGTGCCGGCTGGGCCGAGCGTCTGGAGCTGGAGGTGGCGCGCTGGAAGCGCTATGGCGGTGATCTGCTGCTGGCGGTGCTGGATATCGATCACTTCAAACGGATCAACGATGGCTATGGCCACCTGGCCGGCGACAAGGTGCTGAAGATCATCGCCGGCGAGCTCAGCAAGCGGCTGCGCAAGACGGACTTTCTCGCCCGCTTCGGCGGCGAGGAGTTCGTCCTGCTGGTACCCAGCACGCCGCTGGAAGGCGGACGGCAGCTGCTGGAGACGTTGCGCGCAGGTGTCGAGTCCTGTCCTTTCCACTTCCGTGGCGAACCTGTGACCATCACCTTGTCCTCGGGGCTCACCGCCTTCACCAGCGGCGACAGCAGCGATGCGGTGTTTGCCCGAGCCGACCAGGCGCTCTACCGCGCCAAGCGCGAGGGGCGTAACCGCATCGAGCTGGCGTAGCCTGCGCTGGGCGCCGAGGGCGGGCGACGGCCCGCTGTCCGCGCGGCGTATTTGGGGCGGGCTGGGCGCGCCGGATAGACTATGGCGTGCTCAAGGAGTTGTTCATGGATATTTTCGGTATTGCCGTCCTGGTTTTTCTGGTCACCGACCCCTTCGGCAACATTGCCATCTACCTCGCCGCGCTGAAGAACGTCGCGCCCGAACGGCGCATGCGCGTGGCCCTGCGCGAGTTGCTGCTGGCCTTGGCGCTGCTGATGCTGTTTCTCACCTTCGGTGACAAGATCCTCAGCGGCCTCGGGCTGTCGCGCGAGTCCACCGCCATCGCCGGGGGCATCATTCTCTTCGTGATCGCGATGCGCCTGATATTCCCGCGCCCTGAGGGCGTGCTGGGCGATCTGCCCGATGGTGAGCCGCTGCTGGTGCCACTGGCCACGCCGGCGGTGGCCGGGCCCTCTGCACTGGCGGTGTTGCTGACCCTGCGCAGCACCTACGACGGGCCCATCTGGGAGCTCTACCTGGCGGTCGGGCTGGCCTGGTTGGCCACCGCCAGCATTCTGCTGCAGGCCTCCTGGCTGCAGAAGTTCCTCGGCCCGCGCGGGCTGACGGCGGTCGAGCGCCTCACCGGCATGCTGCTGATCATGCTCAGTGTCGACATGCTGCTGGACAATCTGCAGAGCATCCTGCATATCGCGCCCTGATTTCAGAACGGACAGTCGCCCAACCGATGAGATTTCTCAGCCTCACCTTCTGTGCCCTGTTCCTCGCCGGTTGCGCGGGTACCGCGTCGATCGATGACAGTTACAGCGCGCGCGGCCAGAGCAGCCGGGTGCAGTACATTGTGCTGCATTACACCTCCGCTGACTTGCAGCGTTCCCTGGCCCTGCTGACCCAGGGTGAAGTTAGTGCCCATTACCTGATCGCCGATGGCTCGGCCAAGGTCTATCGGCTGGTCGACGAGGATCGCCGAGCCTGGCATGCCGGTGACAGCAGCTGGCAGGGCCGTACCTGGCTGAACGCCAGCACCATCGGCATTGAACTGGTCAACCAGGGCTATTTCGATGGGCCCAATGGCCGCTACTGGCAGCCTTACGGCGAGGCGCAGATGCAGAGGCTGATCGCCTTGCTCAAGGAACTGGTCAAGCGTCACGACCTGCCCATCGACAGCGTCATCGGTCACAGCGATGTGGCCCCGCAGCGCAAGGTCGACCCCGGCCCGCTGTTTCCCTGGAAGCGCCTGGCCGACGCTGGCTTGATCCGCTGGCCGGACGCGGCACAGGTGGCCAGGCAGCGCGGCCAGTTCGAACAGGCGTTGCCGGATGCACTGTGGTTCCAGCAGCAACTGGCAAAAGTCGGTTTCAGCCTGGCCTTCAGTGGCCAGTTCGACGAACAGACCCGCAACGTGCTGGCGGCCTTCCAGATGAAGTACCGGCCGGATCGCTACGATGGCCTGGCGGATGCGGAAACGGCAGCGATACTCGCCGTATTGAACACCACCCCCTGAGCGAGGAACGGTCATGGGCAAAGGATTGCAACAGTGGCTCCGCCCCTTGCCCATGGGCCTGCTGGCGGCTCTGCTCAGTGCCCTGGTGCTGCTGCCCGCGTTGTTCGCGGGGGCGGATTGGCAAGCGCGCCGCAGCGAGCAACGCGAACTGGAGCTGTTGCGCCAACAAAGTGCCGAGCGCATTGGCGACTTCTTCGACAGCCTCTATGCCAGCATGCGCCAGCTGGATGCCCTGAATGCCGCGCGCTGCGCTGAAGCCTCGGCCTTCGAACTGCAACAGCGTGCGGCTGCCGAACTGTTCGTGGTCGGTTTCAGCCGCACCCTGCCCGACGGCCGGACCTGCGGCACCCTGCGGCTGCCGTCGACGCGCGCGCTGCAGGACTACCGCCACTGGCGCCTCGATGATGTCGACATCTGGTGGCAGCCCTCGCGTGTGCAAGATCCCCTGCAGCCTTCGCTGATGCTCGGTCGTGGTGGTGTGCAGGTTGCCAGCAGTCTGCGTTTCCTGCGGGCACTCATGCAGATGCCGGCGGGAACCGACAGCCGCCTGTTGGGCCCCGGTGGACAGGTGCTTGACCTTGAGGGGGACACCTCGCAGCTCAGAGACCGCGAGCGTCGTCTGCTGCAACAGCCCGAGGGGCTGCTGCACCTGGACGGACACACCTATCTGCTGGGGGCGGGTGATCGTTTCGGTCTGCGTCTGCTGGTCAGTCGTCCGGAGCAGCGCCTGCTCGAGCAACAATTCAAGCTACGTGCGCTCGGCGCGACTTTCGGCCTGGTGCTGGCGGCCCTACTGGGCTGGCTGGTCGCCCTGCTGCTACGCCGTGACCAGTCGCTGGCGCGGGCGCTGGCCCAGGCGCTGCGGCGTGATGAGTTCGAGCTGGACTACCAGCCACTGGTGGACCTGGACACGGGCCGCTGCGTGGGTGCCGAGGCGCTGCTGCGCTGGCGCCGCGCCGATGGCCAGCGGGTGCGACCGGACCTGTTCATCCCGCAGGCCGAGGACAGCGGGCAGATTACCGCGATCACCCGCTGGGTGATCCGCCAGGTGCTGCAGGAGCAGGGTGAGCTGCTGCGGCAGCATCCTCAGCTGTACATCTCGGTCAACCTGGCTGCGGCAGACCTGGTCGAGGCGCATTTCCCGGCCGAGGCAGATGAGGCACTGCGAACCGCCGGCGTGGCACCCGCACAGCTGGTCTACGAAGTCACCGAGCGTGGGCTGGTCGATCCGCAGCGCGCCGTGGCGGTGCTCGAACCGTTGCGTCAGGCCGGCCACCGCATCGCCATCGACGACTTCGGCACGGGCTACTCCAGTCTCTCCTACCTGCAGCAGCTGCCGGTGGACGTATTGAAGATCGACAAGAGCTTCGTCGATGCCCTGGGCACCGAGGCTGCCAGCAGCCCGGTGGCGCCGCACATCATCGCCATGGCGCGGGCGCTGGGGTTGAAAGTGATCGCCGAGGGGGTCGAGCAGGCCGAGCAGGCGCGTCTACTGGCCGAACTGGGCGCGCAGATCGGTCAGGGCTGGCTGTTCGCCAAACCGCTGTCCGGTCAAGCGTTCCGCGACTTCGTCGCGGCGCATTGATCAGCCCGGCGGTAGGCAGCCGATCAGCCGTGAGTCGGCCAGAGCCGCCGTGCGGTGCACGGTGGCGGCGCGGTATTCGGGGTCGGCGAGCATGCCGAGGAAGGCGGCCTTCGAGGGGTAGCGCACCAACAGCAGGTCATGCCACTGCTCGTCGTGCGGTGCAATGAGGGCCATCTGCGCCTGCGCCATCAGCTCGACTTGGCCGCCAGCGCCCTGCACCTTGCCCAGGGCGATCCTGCTGTAGCGCTTATAGGCTTCGCGGCCGCTGCAGGGGCTATGTCCGCTGTCAGGCGGGTAGTCGGCCGCCTCGCGGTAGCGCAGCAGGTTGAGCATCAGGATCGGTGTGTCGTCCGGCATGTTCTGGGCAAAGGCTGCGAGCTGGTCGCGACTGGGGTTTAGACTGGGCATGGCAGACTCCTGATTGGGTTCTGTGCCCAGCCTCCGCTACTGGCGGGTCGGTCGCAAGCCCCATTCAGGGCGTGGATGGCGCCTCCCCCAGATCCCGCAGCCAGCGGCTGAGCAGGCGCGGCTCATCGAATACCAGACCTGCGGGCGTTTCCCGTACACGCTGGATCATGTTGTCGCCGAACAGCTGCTTGCCCTGCACGAAATGTTCGCCAGCAATCCGGTTGGGGTTTTCCACCCGTTGGCCGAGGCGCTCTGCCAGCCACAGTCCGGCTTCGTGGTGGCTGACCCACTGCTCCTGGCGCAGCGACTCCAGGGCCGCTTCCGGCGCCTCGCGCGCCAGCACCATCACCGGCACTTCGGCGACCTGCGGGAGCAGGTCGTTATGGCCCCAGCGCCCGCCCTCGCCGAGCAGCTGGCCGTGGTCGCCAGTGATCAGCAGGTAGCGCTCCCCTTCCAGCTGGTCGAAGCGCGCGATCACCTCGGCGAGTACGTCATCCAGGTAGCCGATGGCATTGTCGTAGGCGTTGCGCTGGCGCTCCTCGCGCGGCAGTGACGGATCGACCGGCCAGCTCGGCAGTGGCTCTTGATGCTGGTCGTAGTTCTCTTCGTACGGCAGGTGTGCGGTGCGCAGGTTGATCACGGCGAAGTTGCGTTCGCCCCAGTGCTGCTCGCCGAGCAGATCGACCAGGGCATGGTCGTGGCGCTTGAGGAACAGCAGCGGGTGGTCCTCGCGGGTGATGCTGACGTCCAGGTGGCGGCTGCCCAGGTGACTGAGCAGCTTGGATTCCTGCGCCGACAGCCAGTGGGTGCGGAAGCCGCTGGCGCGGGCCAGGGCGAACAGATTGTGCGGTTGCTGGCGCAGCAGCTCGGGCTGGCCGGGCTCACGGATCAGGTTGAGCAGCATCGGCAGGCTGACCGCCGTGGATACCCCGGAGGCGATGCCCGGCCGCGCCAGCAGTGCGCCCTCGGCCTGCAGGCGGCTGAGGGTCGGGGTGGTGTTGCGCGTGTGACCAAACACGCCCAGGCGGTCGGTACGCAGCGAGTCGGCCACCACCACCCAGACATGCTTGGCTCCGCTGGCCACCGGCGTGACCCGGTAGGGTGCGAACGGCGCCTTGGGCAGCGCCTCGGCCGGGCGGAAGGCCAGGCGCACGCCATAGAAGGCGAAGGCGTTAAAGCTGTTATGCAGGCCGCTGCGGGTCGGCCCGGGGAGGAACGAGCTGTAGTCGCGGTAGGTGGCGCGCCAGGGCTTGGCCGCCAGCACCAGAACGATGATCAGCAGAGCCCAGCGGCTCTGTGGCAAGCGCAGGCGGCGCGGCAGCCATAGGTGCAGCGCCAGCAGCAGGCCATAGGGCAGCAGCACCGTGGGCAGCACGTGCCAGTGGTCGGCGAAGCTGGCCCAGCCGGTTTCGCGCACTTCGGCGAAGTCGCTGAACAGGCTGACGATGTCGGGCGCCGCCAACGGCTCGCCGAAGAACGACACATGGCTGAGCTGGATCAGCTGCATGGCCGCCAGCAGCACCAGCAGGCTCGCGACCAGGCGCGGCATGCCGCACAGCCACAGGCCCAGGGCGAACAGCCAGACCACTACCACGAAGCGGGCCTCGAGCTCGGCCTGGTTGGCGCTGGTGAACAGTTGCTGGATGAAGTCGTCGGCCATCAGCAGGCAGGCGCTCAGCGTGCTCAACAGCAGCAGGCGCGGCAGGGCGATGGACCAGGGCAAGCGCTGGGCGGACGTATCGGGAGCCAGGGCGGCAAGCGACATGGGGGACTACTCGATAGTGGCGGATCGCCAACAGAGTATGCCGATTCGCTCCGGGTTCCCGCCCGGCTTGTTACCGGAGTTTGCCGCGCGGGTCCCGCCCCACGCGGCGCGCTGCTTAGGGTTTGAAGGCGCGGGCGTCGCGGGCCCAGACGTCCAGAGCGGGTTTGAGGTCCTTCAGGCTCAGCTGGGTGCTGCTGTTTTCCAGTGCCAGGCCGTGGCCCTTGCGCACCACGCGCAGCATCGGCTGGCTGGTGCGGCCGTCCAGCGCTTCCAGTTCGACGTAGATCTCGGTGTTCTTGTCGCGCGTACCGGCGGCCGTGGTGGCGGCGGCCAGTACCAGTGCGACGGGAATCACCTCATAGGGCTTCAGGCCCTCGGTGGAGACGTTGACCGCCGTGATGGCGCTGCGCAGTACCAGGCTGTCCGCGTTGGGTTGGTCGACCACCGTCATGCGGCTCTGCAACTCGCGGCGCATGGCTTGATACAGGTAATTGCTGATGTCGTTCAGGGCCGCCTGGCTGACCTGCTCGCTTGGCGTTGGCGCCGGGTAGAACACGGGTTTCTCCAGGTACACCGAAGCGTAGCGGCTGGCGCTGTAGTCAGGCGAAACCCAGCGCAGCACCGGTGCGCCGCTGGCCGAAGTGGCCTGCTGCAGCTGCGAGTAGTCGCTGAGGAAGCCGGAATACTGCGAGGGTTGAGTGGTCTTGCTGGCGCAGCCGGTCAGCAGCAGACCGGCGGCGAGGCCAAGAGACAGCATCAGTGTGGGTTTCATCCTTGCACTCCTAAGGGGTTGATAAGCGCTTTAACTCTAGTCGCTTATAGCAGACTGGCAGGCGCGCC
The DNA here is from genome assembly GCF_048595745.1 of Pseudomonas stagnisoli. Classification (NCBI taxonomy): domain Bacteria; kingdom Pseudomonadati; phylum Pseudomonadota; class Gammaproteobacteria; order Pseudomonadales; family Pseudomonadaceae; genus Pseudomonas; species Pseudomonas stagnisoli. The sequence goes on along the minus strand of NZ_CP184361.1, from coordinate 80,814 downwards.
TTGCAGTTTGGTGAAGCGCCGGGTGCCGGCTATCATCGCCGCCATCGATCGGGGGACTGACCATGCTCAACGGCCTGTGGCTGGGATTCTTCGTGGTGGCCGCGCTGGCCGCCACGGTGCGCTGGATAGGCGGCGACGTCACGGTATGGGCGGCCATGGTCGAGAGCCTGTTTGCCATGGCCAAAGTCTCGGTCGAGCTGATGGTGGTGCTGTTCGGCACCCTGACCCTGTGGCTGGGCTTTTTGCGCATCGCCGAGCAGGCCGGCTTGGTCGACCTGCTCGGCCGCGCCCTCGGCCCGCTGTTCGCCCGGCTGATGCCCGAGGTGCCGCGCGGCCACCCGGCGCTCGGGCTGATCACCCTCAACTTCGCCGCCAATGGCCTGGGCCTGGACAACGCCGCCACGCCCATCGGCCTCAAGGCGATGAAGGCGCTGCAGGAGCTCAACCCCAGTGCCACGGTGGCGAGCAATGCGCAGATCCTGTTCCTGGTACTCAACGCCTCGTCGCTGACCCTGCTGCCCGTGTCGATTTTCATGTACCGCGTGCAGCAGGGCGCCGAGGACCCGACCCTGGTGTTCCTGCCGATCCTGCTGGCCACCAGTGCTTCGACCCTGGCCGGCCTGCTTTCCGTGGCGCTGATGCAGCGCCTGCGCCTGTGGGACCCGGTGGTGCTGGCTTACCTGATTCCCGGCGCCCTGTTGCTGGGCGGTTTCATGGCCCTGCTGGGCGGCCTCAGCGCCGTGGCGCTGAAAGAGCTGTCCTCGCTGCTCGGCAACCTCACCCTGTTCGGCCTGATCTTCCTCTTCGTGCTGGTCGGCTGGCTGCGCAAGGTGCCGGTGTACGAAACCTTCGTCGAAGGCGCCAAGGAAGGCTTCGACGTGGCCAAGAACCTGCTGCCGTATCTGGTCGCCATGCTCTGCGCCATTGGCGTGCTGCGCGCCTCCGGCGCCCTCGACTTCGGCCTGGACGGCATCCGCAGCCTGATCGAGTGGGCTGGCTGGGACACCCGTTTCGTCGACGCCCTGCCCACCGCGCTGGTCAAGCCGTTCTCCGGCAGCGCGGCGCGCGCCATGCTGATCGAGACCATGCAGACCCACGGCGTGGACAGTTTCCCGGCCCTGGTGGCAGCGACCATCCAGGGCAGCACCGAGACCACCTTCTACGTGCTGGCCGTTTACTTCGGCGCGGTGGGTATCCAGCGTGCCCGCCACGCGGTGGGCTGCGCGCTGGTGGCCGACCTGGCCGGGGTGCTGGCGGCGATCGGCGTGTGCTACTGGTTCTTCGGCTGAGGCGCTTGGCGCCCGAGCCTCAACTTTTGCGTGCTTTGGACGCTAACCCGTTTATGTAGTCCCGCCTGCCTGGAGCCACCATGTCCCTTCGCAATGTATCCGTACGCGCCCGCAATCTGCTGGGCTTTGGCCTGCTGGGCCTGATCCTGCTGGTCACCGGCGTGGTGGCGCTCAAGGAAATTCAGGTGCTCAAGCGCGAAGTGCTGGAGATGCGGGATGAGTGGATGCTGGGGTTGGACTGGGTCGCGCAAATGAAGTCAGACCGCCAGAACATCCGCCTCAAGGAGAGTCTGGTACTGACCCTGCCGGACCAGGTCGACAGCCTGGCCGGCGATATCCAGGCATTCCTCAGCTCGGTACAGGGCATCGAGCAGAAATACAGTGGCGAGATTGTCTACGAGCATGACCGCCGCGCCTTCAATGCCTATATCGAAAAGACCCGTCTCTACGAGCAGGCGCTGCGCAAGGTGCTGGACTCCACGCGGGCCGGCGAGCCTGATCTGGCGAGCGTGGGCGCCAGCCAGCAGGCGTACACGGCGATGATGGATGCGCTGGAGGCGGTGTCGCAGCTCAACCGCGAAGGCGCCCAGGCGGCCGGGGTGGAGGCCGAGAAGCAGGCCGAGCGCGCGGTTCTGATGTTCTCCCTGCTGCTCGGGGCCGGCTTGCTGCTGACCCTGATCACCGCCTGGTCGCTGAGTCGCAGCATTACCCGGCCGCTGGTGGAGCTCAAGGCACTGGCGGCGCGCATCGCCGGTGGCGACCTGAGCCAGCCGGTGCGCTGCGAGGGCGCCGACGAGATCACCGACGTGCAGCATTCCCTGGAGCAGATGCAGTCCAGCCTGCGTGGCACCCTGCAGTCCATTCAGACCTCGGCGACCCAGTTGGCCGCGGCCGCCGAGGAAATGCATGCGATCACCGAGCAGACCTCGCAGGGTATTCACCGGCAGAACGGCGAGATCCAGATGGCCGCTACCGCCGTCAACGAGATGTCTGCCGCAGTGGAGGAGGTGGCGCGCAACGCCAACCACACCTCCGATGCTTCGCGCGAGGCGGAGCAGACCGCCGAGACCGGACGCCGCCAGGTCAGCGTCACGCGCGACACCATCGTACAGCTGACCGGCAAGCTGGACGGGACGTCACAAATCATCAGCCGCCTGGCTCAGGAGGCACTGTCCATCGGCCAGGTGCTGGAAGTGATCCGTACCATTGCCGAGCAGACCAACCTGCTGGCCCTCAACGCCGCGATCGAGGCGGCACGCGCCGGCGACCAGGGCCGCGGCTTTGCCGTGGTGGCCGACGAGGTGCGTGCGCTGGCGCAGCGGACCCAGAGTTCGACCCAGGAGATCGAGCGCATGATCGGCGCGATCCAGAGCGCCAGCCAGGAGTCGGTCGGCGCCATGCAGCAGAGCAGCGAGTTCGCCAGCCGCAGCCAGGCACTGGCCAGCGAGGCGGATCAGGCGCTGCAGCAGATCGCCGAGCGGGTCAGCCAGATCAACGAGATGAACCTGGTGATCGCCAGCGCGGCCGAGGAGCAGGCGCAGGTGGCGCGCGAGGTGGACCGCAACCTGGTGGCCATCCGCGACATCGCCGAGCAAAGCGCTGATGGCGCCAGCCAGACCTCCAGCGCCAGCGATGAGCTGGCGCGCCTGGCCACCGACCTCAACGGCATGGTGCAGCGCTTCCGCCTCTGACCTACTTGAGCCCCAGGCGCACCGCCAGGCGGTGCAGGTTGGCGCGGTCCAGGCCCAGTTCGCGGGCGGCGGCGGCCCAGTTGTCCTGGTGGCGTGCCAGGGCCGCCAGGATCAGCTGGCGCTGGTAGGCATCGACCGCGCTGCGCAAATCCGCAATCGCCGCCCCGGCGTCCGTCGGCGGCGGGTTGACTGGCGCCGCCGGCAGCGCGGCGGGTGCACCCAGATCCAGATCGATGGCTTCCAGGCTGAGGATGCGCGGCCGTTCCGCCTGCCGCGCCAGCGCCTTGAGCGCGGCCCGGCCGAGCAGGTGTTCCAGTTCGCGCACGTTACCCGGCCAGTGGTGCGCCAGCATTGCGGCCTGGGCCTCGGCGCTCAGGCGCAGGCCACGCAGGTGCAGGCGCGCACGGTTCTGTTCGAGGAAGTGCCCGGCCAGCAGCAACGCATCACGGCCGCGCTCGCGCAGCGGCGGTACCTGCAAGGGGTAGACGCTGAGGCGGTGATAGAGGTCGGCGCGGAAGCGCCCGGCGCGCACTTCCTCGGCCAGGTCGCGGTTGGTGGCGGCGAGGATGCGCACATCCACCCGGTGCTCGCGGTCCGAGCCCAGGCGTTGCAACTGGCCGCTCTGCAACACCCGCAACAGCTTGGCCTGCACCGCCAGCGGCAGTTCACCGACTTCGTCGAGCAGCAGGGTGCCGCCGTCGGCCAGCTCGAACTTGCCGCTGCGCTCGCCACTGGCGCCGGTGAAGGCGCCGCGCACATGGCCGAACAGTTCGCTTTCCACCAGCTGGTCCGGCAGGGCTGCGCAGTTGATGCTGACCAGCGGTTTGCCGGCGCGTGCCGAGCGAGCATGGATGGCCTGCGCCACCAGCTCCTTGCCGACGCCGGTTTCGCCGGTGATCAGCACGGTCAGGTCGCTGCCGGCCACGGTGTCGATCTCCGTCAGCAGGCGTTTGTGTGCGGCGCTCTGGCCTATCAGTTCGGCGGCGCCAGCCTGCCCGACCATTTCGCGAAAGCGTGCGGCCAGCTGGCGCTCGGCCTCGGCGCGTTGGGCCAGGCCGAGCAGGCGGTCGTTGGCCTTGACCGAGGCGGCGGCCAGGCGGGCGAAGGCGTCCAGGTTGTCCAGGTCGTTCTGCGCAAAGCTGCCGGGGCGCAGGCTGTCCAGCGTCAGCAGGCCCCAGGGACGCTCGTCGATGTACAGCGGGCAGCCCAGGCAGTCGTGTACTTCGAGCTGGCCGACGTGTTCCTCGACCAGGCCGTCGTAGGGGTCGGGCAACTGGCTGTCGGCGGCGAAGCGGGTCGGTCGTCGCTCGGCCAGCAGGGCGGCGAAGCGCGGGTGTTCGGCCACGGCGAAGCGCCGTCCGAGGGTATCCGGGCTGAGGCCATCCACCGCCAGTGGCACCAGCTGCTCGCCCTCCAGGCGCAGCAGCGCGGTGGCATCGCAGGGGATCAGCGCGCGCAGGGCGCTGAGCAGGCGTCGGTAGCGTTCCGCTTCAGCCAGCTCACGGCTGAGATCGTCGACCAGCGGTAGCAGGGCCTGCAGCAGTGGATGGGTTGTCATTGTGACTCCATGTGTCTTTACGACAGCAGAACAAATGCTGTCTTCATGACAATATATAAATTAAATCATTGATTTATATGAAAAATTATATTGGCACGATTCCTGGCATATCAGGTTGAGAACAACCCTGCGTGCAAGAGGATCTACTATGTTGTCCAACGAACACATTGCCATCGTCAAGTCCACGGTGCCCCTGCTGGAGGCCGGCGGCGAGGCGCTGACCACCCATTTCTACCGCCTCATGCTGGCCGAGTACCCGCAGGTGCGCCCGCTGTTCAACCAGGCGCACCAGGCCAGCGGCGACCAGCCGCGCGCGCTGGCCAACGGCGTGCTGATGTACGCCCGGCATATCGACCGTCTGCAGGCGCTCGGCCCGCTGGTCGGGCAGATCGTGCAGAAGCACGTGTCGCTGCAGATCCTCCCCGAGCACTACCCGATCGTCGGCAGCTGCCTGCTGCGCGCCATCCGTGAGGTGCTTGGCGCCGAGGTGGCGACTGACGCGGTGATCGCCGCCTGGGCCGCGGCCTATGGCCAGCTGGCCGACCTGCTGATCGGCGCCGAGGAGGAGGTCTATGCCGCCACCGAACGGGCGCCGGGTGGCTGGCGCGGCGGGCGGGCCTTCCGCGTGGCGCGCAAGGTGCGCGAGAGCGAGGAGATCACCTCCTTCCACCTGCAGCCTGCCGATGGCGGCGCCCTGCTCGATTTTATTCCCGGCCAGTACATCGGCCTGCGCCTGTGCCTGGATGGCGAAGAGGTGCGGCGCAACTACTCGCTGTCGCAGGCTGCGAACGGCCGCGAGTACCGCATCAGCGTCAAGCGCGAGGCCGGCGGGCGGGTCTCCAGCCATCTGCATGAGCAGGTGCGTGAGGGCGATGAACTGGAGCTGTTCGCCCCGGCCGGGGATTTCACCCTGAGTGTCTCGCGCAAGCCGCTGGTGCTGATCAGCGCCGGCGTCGGCATCACCCCGCTGCTGGCCATGCTGGAGGCGGCGCTGCCCAGCGGTCGGCCGATCCGCTTCATCCACTGCGCGCGGCATGCCGGGGTGCAGGCCTTCGCCGCCCGTGTCGATGCGTTGGCCGCCGCCCATCCGCAACTGCAGCGCTTCTACTGCCTGGAGCAGGCGCGCCCGGCCGACGGCGCCGATGCCCATGGCCGCCTGAGCCTTGAGCTGCTGCAGCGCTGGCTGCCGGCCGAGCGCGATCTGGATGCCTACTTCCTTGGCCCCAAGCCCTTCATGGCGATGCTCAAGCGCCACTTGCGCGAGCTGGGGGTACCCGAGGCGCAGGCGCGTTACGAGTTCTTCGGCCCGGCCGCCGCGCTGGAGGAGTGAGCGCCCAGCCGGCCGCGCCTAGCCAGCCGCGCCACGCCGGCCGCGCGTTGCCGGCGGAATGGGTCTATGTTTCTGCAAGGCATACGCCTGTCCTCATGCGGGTGACCGACCATGAACAACTGGACCATTCGGGCAAGGCTGTTCGCTCTCATCGTCCTGATGATGGCGGGCAGCCTGGCCATCGGCGCCGCCGGCCTCAGCGGCCTGCGCGGCGTGCTCGACGGCCTCAACAGCGTTTACCTGGACCGCGTGGTGCCTCTGCGCGATCTCAAGCTGATTTCCGACCTGTATGCGGTGAATATCGTCGATGCCAGCCACAAAGCGCGTAACGGCGGCATGCCCGCAGCCGAGGCCGCGCGGCAGGTGGACGAGGCAGAGCGGAGGATCCAGTCGATCTGGACGGCCTACCTGGCGACTCACCTGATCGATGAAGAGAAGCTTCTGATCGCCCGTATCGAACCGCTGATGAGCAAGGCCAGGGAGCCCCTGCAGCGCCTCAAGGCCATACTTCAGGCCGATGACCATGAGGCCCTGGCAACGTTCACCGCCAAGGAGCTTTACCCCTACATCGACCCCCTGTCCGAGCAGTTCGCCAAGCTGATCGAGGTTCAGCTGCAGGAGTCCGAGCGCCAGTACCAGGCGGGCGTGGCCCTGTATCAGCGCAACTTCAACCTGGTCGCCGGGCTGCTCGCGCTGCTGCTGATCGGCGGCGGTTTGCAGGCCTGGTCGATGAGCCGCGGCATCAACCTGCGCCTCTCCGAGCTGCGCGAGGTGGTGGCGCGCAATGCCGCCGGCGACCTGCGTGAGCCGGTGCAGTGCAGCGGTCGCGACGAGATCACCGCCGTGCAGGTTTCCTTCAAGCAGATGCAGGAGAGCCTGCGCGACACCCTGCAGGGTATCCAGAGCGCCGCCACCCAGTTGGCCTCGGCCGCCGAGGAACTGCATGCGGTCACCGAGGATTCGTCCCAGGGCATCACCCGGCAGAACGACGAGATCGAGATGGCCGCCACCGCCGTGACCGAGATGTCCGCCGCGGTGGACGAAGTGGCGCGCAACGCCAACCTCACCTCGGACTCCTCGCGCGAGGCGGAGCAGAGCGCCGAGGCCGGGCGCCAGCAGGTGAACACCACGCGCAGCACCATCGACCAGCTCAGCCAGCGCCTGGAGAATACCTCCGGCACCATCACCCGCCTGGCCGAGGAGGCCATCGCCATCGGCCGCGTACTGGAAGTGATCCGCACCATCGCCGAGCAGACCAACCTGCTGGCGCTGAATGCCGCCATCGAGGCGGCACGTGCCGGCGACCAGGGCCGCGGCTTCGCCGTGGTCGCCGACGAGGTGCGTGCCCTGGCGCAGCGCACGCAGAGCTCGACCCAGGAAATCGAACGGATGATCAGCGCGATCCAGAGCGCCAGTCGCGAGTCGGTGGACGCCATGGGCGAGAGCAGCACCTACGCCAGCCGTAGCAGCGCCCTGGCCAGCGAGGCGGACAATGCGCTGGAGCAGATCGCGCAACGGGTCAGCCAGATCAACGAGATGAACCTGGTGATCGCCAGTGCCGCCGAGGAACAGGCGCAGGTGGCGCGCGAGGTTGATCGTAACCTGGTAGCCATTCGCGATATCGCCGCGCAGAACGCCACCGGCGCCCACGAGACCTCGGTGGCCAGCGACCAGCTGGCGCGCCTGGCCACTGACCTCAACGGCATGGTGCAGCGCTTCCGTCTCTAGGCTGCGGTTGCCGGGCTGCTGCGAGCTTGGCTTGGATGCAGTCCGGGACCGGCCGGCGACTCTGACCCGGATTACCTACGGGCGGACAGGGCCGGCCTGGTCGGTCACGACGAAGCGCAGCACGCCGATCTGCTGCCCGGCCTCGGTGACCACCTGCACCTGCCAGTTGCCGGCGGCCTGCGCCGGGAAGTTGCGCTTGTGCGTCCAGGCCCGGTAGCCGGCCTTGCGCCCGCCGTGGATGTCCAGGGCGATGCGGTCCATCTCCCCGCCGTCGCGCTTCCACACGTGGTAGATACGCTCGTTGAGACCGCGTGGCGCGCTGATCGCGGTGTAGGCATAAAGCCCGGCCTGGTGCAGCTGGGCAGCCTCGACCTGCTCCAGGCTGCGGCCGGGGTTGCGCTGCTGCAGCTCGGCGGTGACCGCCACCTGGGTCAGCCACAGGGTCGCGGGCGGCACCCAGGGCCGCGCCAGCCAGGCGCCCAGGCCGAGCGCCAGGAGCAGGCCGACCAGCACCGGCCAGCGCCACCAGCGCTGGATGCGCAGGCTGCTGCCGAGGCTGGGCAGCGCCACCACCAGGGCCACGCCGAGGGCCAGGCGATAGCTCTCGGCGGTGGTCAGGTGGACGATCAGCGGTAGCGCCACCAGCAGTACGGCAAACAGCGCCAGGGTGTGGAAGCTCAGGTACAGCCAGCGCCGCGCGGCCAGCCACTTGTAGTACAGCGGGTCGGTGATGGCGAGTAGTGCGGCGGCGCCGAGCAGGCCGGTGAACAGCGCCTGGCCGCTGTTCCAGGCGGTGGTGACGAAGAAGAACGGCAGGGCGAAGAACAGGCTTTCCTGGTGGATCAGCTGGGTCAGGTAGCGCAGCAGCAAGGGCGGCACCTCGATGCCCAGCCAGCGCGCCGCGCTGCGGGTCAGCAGGCCCTCGAGCAGCAGCCAGGCCCAGCTCAGCAGCATCAGCACGGCGATCACCTTGCCCACCCCGGCCTGACGATCGACCAGGATGAAGCTGGCCACGCCGGAGCAGAAGCCGAAGGCAGCGATCAGCCCGGGGTAGCGTTGCAGCAGGGCGAGCAGGCGGAGCAGATGGGGTTTCCAGTGCGGCATCGGGGAGCGCGAGGTGGTGACGGCAGGGGCGGCAGGATACCAGCCACCCCGCGTGCCGTCAGGCCGCGTCTCAACGCTGTGTCTGCGGGTCGCCGGGCACTGGCGCCAGCGCCTCCAGCTGGGCGTAGGCGCTGCTGCAGAACAGCGAGTTGAGGCGCTTCATGTCGGCGATCAGCTCCAGGTGCAGGGCGCTGGTCTCGATGCTCTGCACCACCTGCTGGGCCAGGCGGTCGACATGGGCATGGGCCAGGCGGCGTTCCTCCTGGCGGAAGTGCTGCTTCTCCTCCAGCAGGCGGCGGGCGTTGTCGCGGTTGCCGTTGAGGAACACGTTGAGGCCCAGGCGCAGGTTGCCGGCGAGCAGGCCGTGCAGGGTGGTCAGTTCGGCCAGGCCGTCGCTGGAGAAGTGGTGGCGGGCGCGCTTGTGGCTGTCCAGCTTGCCGGCCATCTGCTCGATCAGGTCACCGGCGTGCTCCAGGTTCACCGCCAGCTCGATGATCTCGGCCCAGCGCCGGCTGTCGTGGGCCGGCAGGTAGTCGCGCGGCATCTGCGCCAGGTACAGCTTGACCGCGCCGTACAGGGCGTCGACGTCATCGTCGAGTTTGCGCACCTGCTGCGCGGCCTCGGTCGAGTCGGCGCGCAGTACCTCCAGCAGGTGGGCGAGCATCTGCTCCACCAGATCGCCGATGCGCAGGGTCTCGCGCACCGCGTTGGCCAGCGCCAGGCTCGGTGTGTCCAGCGCCGCGCGGTCGAGGTGGCGCGGCTTGGCCACGCCGTTGTCCTGCACCCGTTCGGGCAGCAGCAGGCTGCACAGGCGCGCCATCAGCCCCACGCTGGGCAGCATCAGCAGGCAGCGCAGGCTGTTGTAGGCGAGGTGGAAGGTGATCACCAGGTTGGCCGCCGACCAGCCCAGCCCGCTCATCCAGTGCACCAGCGGCTCAACCAGAGGCAGCACCAGCAGCAGGCCGAGCAGCTTGTACAGCAGGCTGCCGAGGGCTACCCGGCGCCCGGCGGCGGACTGCATGCTGCTGCTCAGCAGGGCCAGCACGCCGCTGCCGACATTCGCGCCGATGACCAGGCCGATGGCCACCGGCAGGCTGATCATGCCGCTGCCGGCCAACGTCGCGGTGAGCAGCACGGCGGCCAGGCTGGAGTAGGTGAGGATGGCGAACAGCGCGCCGACCAGGGCGTCCAGGAGCAGGTCGCCGGTCAGCGAGGCGAACAGCGCCTCGATGCTGTTGGATTCGGCGATCGGTCGCGCCGCCTCGACGATCAGTTGCAGGGCCAGCAGGAGCAGGCCGAGGCCGATGGCTATGCGACCGATCTGCCCGGCGCGGCTCTGCTTGCGCGAGAGGAACAGCACTACCCCGGCGCAGATCAGCAGCGGCGACAGCCAGGCCAGGTCGAGGGTCAGCACCCGCGCCATCAGCGCCGTGCCGACATCGGCACCGAGCATGATGGCCAGTGCCGGTGGCAGCGCCATCAGGCCCTGGGCGACGAAGGACGTGACCAGCAGGGCGGTGGCGTTGCTGCTCTGCACCAGGGCAGTGACGCCGATACCGGCGGCGAATGCCTGTGGGCGGCGGGCCACGCTGTGGCTGAGGATGCGCCGCAGCTGCGAGCCGTACACGCGCAGGATGCCGGTGCGCACGATGTGGGTGCCCCATACCAGCAGGGCGATGGCAGACAGCAGGTTGAGCAGGGTGAGCATGGCGCAGCCTCGTGGCTCGCTCTTCTTCTAGGTGCGGTTTCCCGGCGCCCTCCCGTTTGTTGTCAGTGTAGATCGCCAGCGGGCGCGGCGATGCCCGGTTCAGCCCCGTTGTGCATTGCCGCGAAACTGCTCGGCGAGCAGTTGCAGGCGCTCGACCAGGCTGGCCACGTGCTCGGCGCTGTGGCGGCTGCGGCCGCTGGCGGCCACCGTGCTCTGCCCGGCCTCGCGGATGCCGTCGAGGTTGCGCTGGATGTCCTCGCCTACCGCGCTCTGCTCCTCCACCGCGGTGGCGATCTGCAGGCTCATGCCGCTGATGGCCTCCACCTGCAGGTTGATCCCGCTCAGCGCCTCGGCCGCCTGCAGGGCGTTGTCGACGCTGCCCTCGGCCTGCGCCTGGCTGCGCTGCATGGCAGCTACCGCCGCCATGGTGCCCTGCTGCAGGCGCTCGATGATGGCCTGGATCTGCGCGGTGGACTGCTGGGTGCGGCTGGCCAGCCCGCGCACCTCGTCGGCCACCACGGCGAAGCCGCGGCCCGCCTCGCCGGCGCGCGCCGCCTCGATGGCGGCGTTGAGCGCGAGCAGGTTGGTCTGCTCGGCGATGCCGTGGATCACCTCGATGACCTGGTCGATCTCCTGGCTGTGCGCCTGCAGGCGCTGGATCACCTGGTTGCCCTGCACCACCTCCTCGGCCAGCGCGGCGATCTGCCGACGGGTCTGTTCCACCTGGCGCAGGCCGCTGTCGGTGGCCTGGTTGGCCTCGGCGGCGGCGCTGGCGCTGAGCTGGGCATGGCGCGCCACCTCCTGCACGCTGGCGGCCAGTTGCTCCACCGCGCTGGCCACCTGCTCGGTCTCGCGCTGCTGCTGCACGCTGGCACCGCGGCTGCAGTCCACCGCCGCTGCCAGTTCGCCGACATCCTCGTTGAGCTGGCGCGCCGAGTCGGCGATGCGCCCGACCATGGCGCCCGATTCCGCCTCCAGGCTATGCAGGGCGAAGGCGATCTGCCCGAAGCTGTCGTTGCGCCCGCAGTACACCCACTGGCTCAGCGGGTTGTCGGCGATGCGCCGGGCCTCGCGGCTCAGCGCCACCAGCGGCTGCAGGCGCCAGCGCACCAGGGCGGCCAGGCCGGCGCCAAACAGCGCGCCGCCGCCCAGGGCCGGCAGCAGCGGCAGCGCGCCGGCCAGCCCGAGCAACAGTGCTGCGCCGAGCGGTGCTGCGCCCACCAGCAGGGCCAGGCTGCTGGCGCTGTCCAGGCGTGGCCGGCGCAGCACGCGTGGCGTGCGGCCGGCGCTCAGCTCGGCATACAGCGGCTCGGCGCGGGCCACCCGCTGCGCGTCGGCCTGGCTGCGCACGGACTGGTACTCCACCACCGCGCCGTCGCGGATCACCGGGGTGGCGAAGGCGCTGACCCAGTAGTGATCGCCGTTCTTGCAGCGGTTCTTTACCAGGCCCATCCATGAGCGCCCGGCCTTGAGCGTGCGCCACAGGTCGGCGAAGGCCGCCGGCGGCATGTCGGGATGGCGCACCAGGTTATGGCTGCGGCCGAGCAGCTCGCCCTCCTCAAAGCCGCTGATGGCAATGAAGTCCGGGTTGACGTAGGTGATCACACCCTTCAGGTCGGTGGTCGAGAGGATGTTGGCGCGCGGGCCCACCGGGACCTCGCGCTGGCTGACCGGCAGATTGATCTTCATGTTTGGGGGTCTCGGCAGGGTTGGCGAGCGGATGTCTCCGGCAGCAGGCACCAGAGTCCTTCGAAGCAATCTTCGCCGGCCAGCAGGCGCTGCAGCTCAGCGGCCGGGCGGGGCCGGCTGAACCAGTAGCCCTGGGCCAGGCTGCAGCTCTCGTGCTGCAGGAAGTCGAGGTGCTCGTCGCGCTCCACGCCCTCGGCCACCACCTCCAGGCCGAGGCTGCGGCCGAGGCCGATGATGGCCCGGCTGATGGCATGCGACTCGGCGTCGGCGCCGCCGATGAAGCTTTTGTCGACCTTGAGGATGTGCAGCGGAAAGCGCTTGAGATAGCCCAGCGAGGAATAGCCGGTGCCGAAGTCGTCCAGGGCCAGGCGCACGCCCAGGCTGCCCAGCTCGCGCAGGGCGATCAGGGTGCTGGTGCAGTCCTGCATCAGCTGGCTCTCGGTGATTTCCAGCACCAGGCTGGACGGCGCCAGGCCGCTGTCCATGAGGATGTCGGTGAGGCGGGCGACGAAGTCTTCCTGCTGCAGCTGGCGGCTGGACAGGTTGACCGCGCAGCGCAACTGGCTGTGCCCGGCCCGCTGCCAGGTGCGCACCTGGCGGCAGGCCTCGCGCAGCACCCAGTCCCCGACACGCAGGATCTCGCCGGACTCTTCCAGCGAGGCGATGAACTCCTGTGGTGCGATCAGTCGGCCAGCGTGCCGCCAGCGCAGCAGCGCCTCGACCCCGACCAGGCGCGGCTGGCCTTGGTCGATGCGGCAGATCGGCTGGTAGTGCAGCACGAACTCGTCGCGCTCCAGGGCCTGGCCCAGCGCGCTTTCCAGCTCCAACTGGCGCCGTGCGGCGGCCTGCAGCTCCTGGCTGTAGCGGGCGAACTGCGCCTTGCCGGCCTGCTTGGCGCGGTACAGCGCCAGGTCGGCGGCCTGTAGCGCCTGCTCGGGCGCGGTGCGCGCCGGCAGCGCGGCGATGCCGATGCTGGCGCTGACCACCAGGGTCTGCTCACCCAGATGCAGCGGCTGGTGCAGGGCATCGAGCATGCGCTGGGCCACCTGCTCGGCGTCGCTGCCGCAGGCCAGGTCGGTGAGCAGTACGACGAACTCGTCGCCGCCGAAGCGTGCCAGATGGTCGCCGGGGCGCAGGCACTGCTGCAGGCGCCGGCCGACTTCCACCAGCACGCGGTCGCCGGCCTGGTGGCCGAGGCTGTCGTTGATCAGCTTGAAGCGGTCGAGGTCGATGAACAACAGCGCCGCCTCGCGCGCGCCGTGCTTGCCGAGCTGCTGCAGGGCCTGCTGCAGCAGCTCGTCCAGGCGCAGACGGTTGGCCAGGCCGGTCAGCGGATCATGGCGTGCGGCGTGGCGCAGCTGCTGTTCCACCGCCTTGCGCGCGCTGACGTCGCTCTGTGAGCCGGCCATGCGCCGCTGGCCCTCGTGGTCGCGCTCGGCCACGCCGCGGGCCAGCACCCAGAGGTAGCCACCGTCCTGGCGACGCAGGCGGTATTCATGGTGCAACTGCGCAGTGCTGCCGGCCAGGTGGGTGTCGATGGCCTGGCGCAGGCCCGGCAGGTCGTCCGGGTGCACGCGTGAGAACCAGGCCGCACTGCTCTCGCCGAGGCCGTCGCGGCTGAGGCCGAGCATGCCGGCCCACCGCTCCGAGACGTACAGCCGGTCGTGTTCCAGGTGCCAGTCCCAGAGGCCGTCGTGGGCGCCGCGCAGGGCGCGGGCAAAGCGTGCCTCGCTGTCTTCCAGGGCCTGGCGCTGGGCGGCACCGTAGGTGTCGATGGCCAGCGTCATGTCGAAGAACACCGCCTTGAGCAGGCTGGCGAACAGCGCTTGCTGCGGATGCGCGGCGAACAGCGCATGGCTCATCTGTTCCAGGTACAGGCGGTACGCGGCCAGGTACCACTTGGGCTCGACCCCGGCGCGCTGGTGGATCAGGCCGACATGCAGGCGTCCGGTCAGGTAGTCGCGGTCGTAGGGGCCGTGCCACAGGCGCTGGTAGTAGTCGAGCTGGCTGTGCTTGAGGCGTGTGAGCACCTGATCGGCGGCAAGCAGGCCGGCCGGCCCGGGAAAGGTCCCGAGATGCTGGTAGAGCTGCTCGACGAACTGCTGGTGCACATCGTCCATGGCGGGGGCGGCCTGGTTCAGCCGCACGCCATCGCTGGCCTGCCAGTCGAGCAGGCGGCAGCGCTCGTCGACTTCCTCGCGGTCGAGGCCGATGCGGCGCATCAACTGGCGCAGTACTTGCGCTGAATCCATGAGAACCCTTCTTGCATTGTTGTTTTCTGCGGGCACAAAAAAAGCGCCGCACGGCGCATTCGGTTGAATGCGACGTCGCGGCGCTTCGTCTTGCAGGCCCGTTCGTCCTGCCCGGCAAAGCCGGTCTTCGCCGATGCGGCGAAACCTTGCTGGAGGCTGTTCTACCTCAATCCGGCGTTGCTGACAATTCGATCAAGAGTTGTTCCAGGCGCTGGCGCAGCTGACCCAGCTCGCGCGAGCGGAAGGCGTGGCGGGTGCGCTCCAGTGTGGCCACGGCTTCTGCCAGAGCGGCCTGTACCTGGCCGCCAGGGCCCAGGGGGGCCTCGTCCAGCCAGCGGCACAGCGGTGCCTGGCTGCAGTGGTGGGGCTCCTCTATCACCTCGCAGTCGCCAAGCAGGCGGCGCAGGTGCTGGGCCAGCTGCGGGTCGCTGCAGGCGACGCGCGCTTTCGGGCAGGGCATGGTGATCCGCACAAAGACTTATGGAGACTGCACGGTAGCGGATACTGGCGAATTGCCCTTGACCCGCATCAACGTCCGCGTCGGTCAGCCGTCGCGGGCCTGCGGCCCGGCCTGCTACCCTAGCCGCCATCGAACGGATGCCCGCCCATGCTCAGCCTGTACCACGCCCCCGACCTGGAAACCCTCGGCGCCCTCGCCTGCCGCCTGCTCGCCCAGCCGCAGGCGGATGTGCTGGCGCCGGCGCGGGTGGTGGTGCCAAGCCAGGGCATCGGCCGCTGGCTGACCCTGCAGCTGGCGCGCGATCAGGGCATCGCCATGCACCTGGAGGTGCAGCTGCCGTCCAGCTTCGTCTGGGCCCTGGCGCGCCAGGTACTCGGCGCCCTGCCGGAGCAGTCGGCGTTCAACCCGCAGGCGATGACCTGGCGCCTCTACGACTGGCTGTGCGAGCCGGCCAACCTGGCCCGCGCCGAGCGCCTGCAGCGCTACCTGGAGGGCGGCGACGAGCGCCGCCGCCTGGCCCTGGCGGCGAAGATCGCCGACGTTTTCGACCAGTACCTGCTCTACCGCGACGACTGGCTGGCCGCCTGGGAGCGCGGTGAGCTGTGCGACCTGGGCCCGGACGAGGCCTGGCAGGCACTGCTCTGGGCCGAGCTGACCAAGGACGGCCACCCACACCGCGCGCGCCTGCTCGGCGAGCTGCTGGCGCGCCTGCACGGCGATGCTGTCATCGAGGGTCTGCCCGAGCGCCTGCTGGTGTTCGGTATCAGCTCGCTGCCGCCGCACCACCTGCGTGTGCTGGAAGGGCTGGCGCGGCACGCGGATGTGGTGATCTGCGCCCTCAACCCCTGCCGCGAGGCCTGGGGAGAGATCCGCGACGTGCGCGAGCTGGCCCACTCCGAAGTCAGCCCGGATGACTGGTACCTCGACGTCGGTCATCCGCTGCTGGCCAGTCTGGGCAAGCAGGGCCGCGACTTCTTCGATAGCCTGCTCGGGCAGATCGCCGAGGAGCACGGCATCTACCCGCAGGACGCCGAGCTTTCCGACGACAGCCTGCTGCATGCGCTGCAGAACGACATCCTGCGCCTGCGCACCCGCATGCCCGACGAGCGCCTGGCGCTGCGCGCCGACGACCGTTCGCTGGAGCTGCACATCGCCCACTCGCCGCTGCGCGAGGTGGAAATCCTGCATGACCAGCTGCTGGCGCGCTTTGCCGCCGACCCGCGCCTGAGCCCGGACCAGGTGGTGGTGCTGACCCCGGACATCGAGCGCTATGCGCCCTTCATCGAGGCCGTCTTCGCTCGCCGCGAAGGCGCCCCCTATGTGCCCTACAGCCTGGCCGACCGCAGCCTGCGCGCCGAGACGCCGCTGCTCGACGCCTTCCTCGGCCTGCTCAGCCTGCCGGAAAGCCGCTTCGCCGCCGAGGAAATCCTCGCCTGGCTGGAGCAGCCGGCCATCGCCCGCCGTGCCGGCATCGAGCCCGAGGACCTGCCGCTGCTGCGCGACTGGCTGCGCCAGGCCGGCGTGCGCTGGGGCCGCGACGGCCAGCACCGTGCCGCGCTCGACCTGCCGGCCGACGACGCCTTCACCTGGCGCCAGGGCCTGGATCGCCTGCTGCTCGGTTTCGCCGCGCCACCGCAGCTGGCCGGTGACGGCCTGCCGCTGCTGGGTGACAGCTGGCCGCTGGACGCCCTGGAAGGCGCGCGCGCGCAGCTGCTCGGGCGCCTGTGTGCCTTTGTCGAACTGCTCGCCGGGCTGGCCGAGCGCCTGCAGCGCGCCCGCCCGCTGGCCGACTGGGCGCTGGACCTGCAGGGGCTGGTCGACGCGCTGTTCGACGAGCGCGAGGCGGGAGATACCTTATTGCTGCTTAGCCAGGCCTGCGCGGCGCTGGGCCGCCAGGCCACGGACGCCGGCATCACCCGCCCGGTGGAACTGGCGCTGGTGCGCCAGCAGCTCGGCGCGGCGCTGGAGAGCGGCAGCGGCGCCTCGGGCTTCCTCACCGGCGCGGTGACCTTCTGCACCATGGTGCCGATGCGCAGCCTGCCGTTCCGCCTGGTCTGCCTGCTCGGCCTGGACGACGGCGCCCTGCCCCGGCGCACCCCGGCCGCCGGCTTCGATCTGATCGCCAAGCGCCCACGGCGTGGCGACCGCGCGCGGCGCCTGGACGACCGCTACCTGTTTCTGGAAACCCTGCTCAGCGCCCGCGATGGTTTGTATTTGAGCTATGTCGGCCGCGACCCGCGCGACAACGCCGAGCTGCCGCCCTCGGTGCTGGTCAGCGAGCTGCTGGAGGCGGTTGATCTGACCGGGGTGGTGGCTTCTAGTGGGAGCGGCCTTGGCCGCGATGTGGACGCCACATCACAAGCATCGCGGCCAAGGCCGCTCCCACAGGAGCAGAAAGCCAGCGCGCGCATCACCGTCGAACACCCGCTGCAGCCCTTCGCCCCCGGCAACTTCGAGCGCAGCGGCCCGCGCCAGGGCTTCGCCGGCGCCTGGTTCCGCGCTGCCCAGCGTTTGGCCGAAGCCCCGGCAGCGGCTCCGGCCTTTATCCAGCGCCTGCCGGAGGCCAATGACGATTGGCTGACCCTCGAGCCCAGCCAGCTGCTCTATTGCTTCAAGCACCCGGCGCGCTTCCTCCTCGAACAACGCCTGGGCCTGCGCCTGGCCGATGCCGAGGAAGGCATCGCCGCCGACGAACCCTTCAGCCTGGAGCGCTCGGCCTACCTCGGCCTGCGCCAGCTGGCGCTGCAGGCAGTGGAACGCGGCTGGAGCGAGGAGCAGGAGCGCCGCGTAGCCCGCGCCGCCGGCTGGCTGCCGCCCGGCGAGCTGGGCCATGCCCTGTGGGGCAAGCAGCGCGGCCCGGTGCGCGCCTTTGCCCCGCGGCTGTTCGAGGCGCGCCCCGAGGAGAGCCCGGAGCCGCTGCTGGTGGACATTCAGCTGGCCGGCGTGCGTCTGCACGGCTGGCTCGACGGCGTTACCTCCAGCGGCCTGTTCGACTGGCGCTTGCGCGCGCCGGACGCGCGCGACCTGCCCGGCTTCTGGCTGCGCCACCTGCTGCTCAACGTCGCCGCCACTCCTGACATCGCCCGCGAGAGCCTGCTGGTGTCGCCGGCCGGTGACTGGCAGCTCGGCCCGCTGGACAACCCCGCAGCACTGCTCGAACCCTGGCTGGCCGCCTACCGCGAGGCGCTGTGCGAGCCGCTGCCCTTCATCACCCGCAGCAGCTACGACTTCGCCAAGGCGCTGGTCACGCCCAGCGCCAAGAGCCGCAAGGAGCCCATCGCCGCCGCCCGCGACAAGGCCCAGGCCGCCTGGCTCGGCGCCGAATTCAGCCCGCTGGCCGGGGAAGTCTTCGACCCCTGGTATGCCCTGGCCTTCCGCGAGCGCGAGCCGCTCGGCGAGCGCTTCGAGCAACTGGCCGAGCAACTGCTGGGCCCGGCGCTGCAGGCCCTGGCTGGCGGCGAGGAGGAGGGCGAATGAACGACCTCAACCTGCACGACTCGCCGTTCACTGGCCGCTCGCTGATCGAGGCCAGCGCCGGTACCGGCAAGACCTGGACCCTGACCGCGCTGTACGCGCGCCTGCTGCTGGAGCGCGAGCTGTCGGTCGGGCAGATCCTGGTGGTCACCTACACCACCGCCGCCACCGCCGAATTGAGGGAGCGTATCCGTGCCCGCCTGGCCGAGCTGCTGGCGCTCTACGAGGGCGGCAGCAGCACCGATGCCTTCCTCGTCGAGCTGCACCGCCGCCACCCCGGCGAGGCGGCACGGCGGCGTCTGCTGCTGGCCGTGCATGGCTTCGACGAGGCGGCCATCTTCACCATCCACGGCTTCTGCCAGCGCGCCCTGCAGGACTCGGCCTTCGAGGCCGGCGGCGACTTCGACGCCGAGCTGACCCAGGACGACCGCGAGGTGCTCGACGCCCTGCTCGGCGACGCCTGGCGCCATGTGCTGGCCGGCGCCGACCCGGCCTGGGCGCGCTACCTGGCTAAGCAGAAAGTCACCCCCGCGACTTTGCGCCAGGCCCTGCGCAGCCACCTGGGCAAGCCCTACCTGCGCGTAGAGCCACGCGAGCGTGTGGGCGAGGCCGAGCTGCAGGCCGCCAGCGCCGCCTGGCAGGCCGCCGCCGAGCTGTGGCGCGCCGAGGGCTACGCCTGGGTCGAGGTGCTGCGCGAGCACGGTGGCCTCAGCCAGAGCACGCACAAGGCGGCCAAGCTGCCGCTGTGGTCGGCTGAGCTGGACGCCTATTTCGCCGACCCGGCGGCGCTGTTCGAGGCGCCGGACGGCCTGGTCAAACTGGGCGCCGCCGCCCTGCTCAAGGCCACCAAGAAGAACTTCGAGGCACCGCACAGCGCGCTGGCCGAAGCCCTGGATGTCCTTGGCGCGGCCCTGGAAAGCGCCCTGCCCGCCGGCCGGCAGAAGCTGATCGCCCTGCAGGTCGAACTGCTCGACCGTCTCAACGTCGAGCTGCCGCAGCGCAAGGCGGCCCAGCGCCTGTTGGCCTTCGACGACCTGCTCAACAACCTCGACCAGGCCCTGCAGGGCGCGGCCGGCGAAGACCTAGCCGCGCGCCTGCGCGAGCAGTATCCGCTGGCGCTGATCGACGAGTTCCAGGACACCGACCCGATCCAGTACGCCATCTTCGACCGTATCTACCCAAAAGCTGCGGGCGTAGCGAGCGGCTTGCCAGCTAGAAGGGCTTCGAGCGAAGGCCGAGACAGTACAGCGAGTACGGCGATCGACAACGCTGGCGAGTCGCGCAGTAGCCCGCGTGGCGACCTGTGTTTTGTCGGCGACCCCAAGCAGGCGATCTATGCGTTCCGCGGCGCCGACCTGGCCACCTACCTGCAGGCCCGCGAGGCTGCCGAGCGGCAGTACGACCTGCCCTTCAACTACCGCTCCACCCCCGCGCTGATCAAGGCGCTGAACCAGCTGTTCGCTCGCCCGCAGCCCTTTGCCGAGGAAGGGCTGAGCTACCCGCCGGTCAGCGCCGGCAAGAAGTCGCGGGCCACGCTGGTGCTGCGCGAGCAGGATGGCGCCGCGCCGCTCGGCCTGGTCTGGCTCGGTGACGAGGGGTTGAGCAAGGCGCGTGCCGGCGAGCTGGCGGCGCTGGATACGGCGCGGCGGATCGCCTCGCTGCTCACCGCCAGCGTCCAGGGCAAGGCCTACTTCGAAGACGATGGCGGCAGAAAGCCGCTGAAAGGTGGCGATATCGCCGTGCTGGTTAGCAACCACCGCGAGGCCGCCAGCGTCGCCGCCGAGCTGGCGGCGCGCGGCGTGCCCAGTGTGCGTCGCGGCCGCGACAGCGTCTGGCACAGCGAGGAGGCCGCCGAGCTGGCGGCGGTGCTGTCGGCCTACGCCGAGCCGGGCCGCGAGGGCGTGCTGCGCTATGCCCTGGCGACTCGCCTGCTGGGCCGCGACGCGGCGCAGATTGCCCGCTGCCAGGAAGTCGAGCAGGAATGGGACCGCGAGCGCGCCGCTGCCGAGCAGTACCACCAGCTGTGGCAGCAGCAGGGCTTTATGCGCGTCTTCAGGGCGTGGTTGGACCAGGAGCGGGTGGCCGAGCGCCTGCTGGCCGGCATCGATGGCGAGCGACGGCTGACCAACCTGCTGCACCTCGGCGAACTGCTGCAGGCCGAGAGCCTGCAACGCCCGGGGCTGGAGCCGCTGCTGGCCTGGTTCGCCGCCCAGCGCGGTAGCGAGGGCGCCGGCGAGGACGCCTTGCTGCGTCTGGAAAGCGATGCCGAGCGGGTGCAGATCGTCACCATCCACACCTCCAAGGGCCTGGAATACCCGCTGGTGTTCTGCCCCTTCCTGTGGGACGGCCGCCTGCTCGGCCAGCACACCGACAGCGCCCGTTGCCACGACGAGGATGGCCAGCCGCTGCTCGACCTGGGTAGCGCGCGCCTGGACGAGCGCCTGCAGGCGGCGCGGCGCGAAAGCTTCGCCGAGAAGCTGCGCCTGACCTACGTGGCCCTGACCCGCGCCCGCGACCGCCTGTGGCTGCACTGGGGGCCGGTCGCCCTGCCCAAGCCGAATCAGAAGACCGGCAAGCTGCCCGATGAGGGGCTGCACAGCAGCGCCCTGGCCTGGCTGCTGCACGGCCGCGAGTTGCCCGGTGTGGATGCCCTGGGCGAGCTGGCTACTTATCTGGCGGGCCAGGAAGGCCCGGCCCTGGCTGGCGAACTGGACGAGCTGTCTGACAGCAGCGCCGGCTTGATCGCCCGTCTCGCCCCGCTTACCGAGGAAGCCCAGGCCGCCGGCACGGGCCGCGCCGAGCCGCCCCAGGCCCAGCAGCTGTTCGAGCGCAGCCTGCACAGCGCCTGGCGCATCGGTAGCTTCTCGGGGCTGGCCGCCGGTATGCACATGGAGGCGCCGGACCGCGACGCCCTGGCCCTGGTCGATGCCAGCGAGCCGGGCGCCGGCTTCTTCGCCTTCCCGCGTGGCGCCCGCGCCGGTACCTGCCTGCACGCCATTCTCGAAGACTGGATGCGCGGCAAGGGCAGCCTGGAACAGCTGGTGCCGCTCGCCCTGCAGGAACACGGCATCGACGCCGAGTTGTGGGGCGCGATCGCCATCGCCCAGCTGCAGGCGGTGCTGGACACCGACCTGGATGGCCAGGGCCTGCGTCTGTCGGCGCTGCAGCCCAACCGTCGCCTGCCTGAGCTGGGCTTCACCTTCCCGGTCGAACGGCTCGATGTAGAGCACCTGCGCGCGCTGCTGGCCGATCCGGCCTTTGGCCTGCCCGAACCCATGCGCCAGGCCGCCGAGCGCCTGCAGTTCGACGAGCTGAAGGGCTACCTGAAAGGCTTTATCGACCTGACCTTCGAGCACGCCGGGCGCTGGTACATCCTCGACTACAAGTCCAACTGGCTCGGCCCGACCGCCGCCCACTACGGCGCCGAACGCCTGGAGCAGGCCATCGCCGCTGAGCACTACCACCTGCAGTACCTGATCTACCTGGTGGCGCTGCGCCGTTTCCTGCGCACGCGCCTGGCCGGTTTCGGCGACGCGCAGCTGGGCGGCGCCTGGTACCTGTTCCTGCGCGGCATGCCGCAGGCCGGCGTGTACTTCGCCCGGCCGA
Organism: Pseudomonas stagnisoli; assembly: GCF_048595745.1. Lineage (NCBI taxonomy): Bacteria > Pseudomonadati > Pseudomonadota > Gammaproteobacteria > Pseudomonadales > Pseudomonadaceae > Pseudomonas > Pseudomonas stagnisoli. The sequence continues at coordinate 58,925 of NZ_CP184361.1, read as the reverse complement.
GCGATGCGCTGCTGGATGCGCTGGATCGGTTGTTTGCGGAGGAGGCCCGATGAGCACGGAGAGTAGGGTGGATATCTCGCGCAGCGAATATCCACCAGGCATCCAGGTGGACAAGGCTGCGCCGTTGTCCACCCTACCTTTCGGTCCGCTGGAACGCGCCCTGCTGGCCAGCCTGCAGCGCCTGGAGCCGCAGGCGCCGGACGCCGTGCTGGCCTGCGCCGCCCTGTGCAGCGAGGCCCTGGCCGCCGGCGACGTGTGCCTGCCGCTGGTGCGGGTGGCCGGCCGCCGGCCCTGGGCGGAGTTCGACTTCGCCCTGCCGCCGCTGGCCGAGTTGCGTGTCCTTCTTTCAGGCTCCGTGCTGGTCGGTGCGCCCGGCCGTTTCACCCCGCTGATCCTAGAAGGCGAGCGCCTGTACCTGGCGCGCTACCAGGCCTATGAGCAGCGCCTGGCCGAGCGCCTGCTGGCGCTTTCCGCCGAGCGCCCCGCAGTGGACGAGGCGCTGCTGAGCGAGAGCCTGGCGCGCCTGTTCGCCTTCAACCAACAGCAGCCGGACTGGCAGCGCCTGGCCGCCGCCCAGGCGGTACGTCGGCGCCTGGCGGTGATCTCCGGCGGCCCCGGCACCGGCAAGACCACCACCGTGGTGCGCCTGCTCGCCGCACTCTTGGAGCAGCCTGGTGGCGAGCGCCTGGCCATCGGCCTGGCCGCGCCGACCGGCAAGGCGGCGGCACGCATGGCCGAGGCGATCCGCAATGCCAAGGCCGACCTGCCGCTGGCCGATCACCTCAAGGCGCTGCTGCCCGAGGAGGCGCGTACCCTGCACCGCCTGCTCGGCAGCCGTGGCGACAGCCCGGCCGTGCGCCACGATGCGGCGCGGCCGCTGGCGCTGGATGTGCTGGTGGTGGACGAGGCGTCGATGGTCGACCTGGCGCTGATGGCCAAGCTGGTCGACGCCCTGCCGCCGCAGGCGCGGCTGATCCTGCTCGGGGACAAGGACCAGCTGGCCGCCGTGGAGGCCGGTGCGGTATTCGCCGAGCTGTGCGAAGGGCGCGGCTTCGATGCCGAAGCTGCCGCCGAGCTGCAGCGCATCACCGGGCAGACGGTGCCGGTCGAGACGCCACGCTCGGCTCTGGGCGACGCCGTGGTGCTGCTCAGCCACAGCCACCGCTTCGCTGGCGACAGCGGCATCGGCGAGCTGGCGCGCAGGATCAACGGTGGCGATGCCGCCGGCACCCTCAATCTGCTGCGTGAAGGTCGCGCCGACCTGGCCTGGCAGGCCGAACCCAGCCAGGCCGCGCTGCTGGAGCGCCTAGAGCAGGGCTATGCGCCCTACCTCAAGGCCGCACGCCGTGGCGATCCGGCTGAAGCCTTCGCTGCCTTCAACGCCTTCCGCGCGCTGACCGCGCAGCGCGAAGGTCCCTGGGGCGTCGGCGGTCTCAACGAGGCCCTGGAGGCACGGATCAAGCGCCGCTACTCGCTGGCCGAGCGTGAACGCTGGTACCCCGGCCGCGCGGTGATGGTGCGGCAGAACGACTACGCGCTGGGCCTGTTCAACGGCGATATCGGCCTGTGCCTGGCCGGCGAGCATGGCCTGCGCGTCTATTTCGAGGGTGATGAGGGCTTTCGCGCCTTCTCCCCGGCGCGCCTGCCCAGCCATGACAGCGCCTTCGCCATGACCGTGCACAAGAGCCAGGGTTCGGAGTTCAGCGAAGTGCTGCTGGCCCTGCCGGAAAGTCCCAGCCCGCTGCTGACCCGCGCGCTGTTCTACACCGGCATTACCCGCGCCAAGCACAAGGTGGAGATCTGGGGCCTGCCGGTGCGCCTGGCCGAGGCGGTGAATACCCGAGCGGAACGAGCGGCGGGGTTGGCGCAGCGCTTGCGCTCCGAGTTCAGCGATGAGCCATCGGATCTTGTGGCGAACCTGCCAAGCGAGCAGTTGGGACTGTTCTAGCAGACGGCAACAGGGCCCTCTGGGAGGGCCCTGATCTCCTAAGCAATACGAGTGATGTTGACCCAAATGTTGCCTTGGTTATTGCCGTACATGAAAAGTACGTCGTTAGCGAACAGCGTCAGCTCGGCTTCCGGTCCTGGCGGGACTTTCAGTTGTGCGTCTATGCCCAGAGGAAACAATTGCTCGTCTGATTGTCCTAGTGCGCCGACCAGCTGGAACCAGCGTGCCTGCTTGCAGCGAATCGTCCACTTGAAGATCCTCTGGATCATGTTCCCATCCTGGCCGTCTGCCGTCGCTGGTATGCCCGCGTCGTGCCACAGGTCACTCGACGCTTGCACTCGATAAGACTCTCCAGGGGCGACCTGAAGTCCTGTGGCATTCCAGCGCAGCCTGGCGTTCACCGTAATGCCTTCGCGCATCTGCCCCACGATGAGCTTTTCCATAGCAGACTCCTGCTAGGCGAGTGCCGTACAAATGGCATTCAGGTCGTTTTGACGAGTACTGATGAGGTGCGCCGCAAGCGCCTTCAGGTCCTGGATGTTTTGCTCGCGGGTGTCGTCCATATCATCGTTGGCAGAAAGCGGGTCGCTTTTCTTCCCCAGATTGACCTGAAGTCGGAAGTAAGTTCCAGCCGGCATGATCTGCTGCATCTGGTAGTCCGCTGCGTCAGAAACGCCATCGAACATGCAACTGAGCAGCGGCATAACCCATGCTGCCTGGCCCCAGTCCTTGGCTTCTTTGAATGGAATCTCGCGGGTCATCTGCCCCGTGCCCAGCGAGACCAAGAATAGATCCTCACCGGGGAAGATCTTGTGTGCCTCGGCATAGCCGGAAACCGCAGGGTTGTTAATGAAAACGCCGCCGTCGACCAGAGCGCATTTCTTGTCGTTCACCCTTAGTGGCAGGGGCTCGAAGTAGGTGGGGGCAGCAGATGTGGCGCGCGCCGCTTCGCGAATTCTGATGTCCTGATGGGGCGCGGACCAACTTTTCAGAAACAGCGGATCGCGCTGATGAAGGTCGTAGGTGGTCACTACCGTATGTGGTTTCAACTGTCCGAGTGTGGCATTGCCGAAGTACTCCTCAAGCAGCGTCTCCAGGCCATCGTGCGAGTATTTTTCGTCGGCGATGTTGTAACCAGGAGTCCTTCTCCAGAGTGATCGCGAGAAGATATCTTCCCCTCGTTTCTCATACAGTGCGCTTAGATTCTTGGCCGAGTACTGCGGCTTGCCCGTTGCATCGCGCTTACCGAGGCCCAGTGCAAGTAGGCCGCCAGTAGATGTCCCGATGATCAGATCGAATAGATCTGCAATCGGTTGTCCAGTCTTCTGCTCGATCTCGGCCAGTACCAGCGCTGGGATAATGCCGCGAATGCCACCGCCATCAATGCTCAGTATCTTTTTCATAACTGCCTCCTTGTCCCTGTCGTGTATGGCCGGCTGAATGCCAGGCTCTTGAACAGTTAGGACCGGTGGCAGAAAAGCACTAGATCGTTACGCAATCATGGTTAGTACTTGTTGCGATAGCGGATCAAAAGAAAACGGGGCCATTCGGCCCCGTTCTTTTGTCCACGCGTTCCGGCTTACTGCCCCGGAATATCCTTGCGCAGCTTGACCGGGTCTTCCTTGCGTCCGCGCAGCACGCGCATACGGATGTTCAGGGCTTCCACGCCCAGCGAGAAGGCCATGGCGAAGTAGACGTAGCCCTTCGGCACGTGGACTTCGAAGGCTTCGGCGATCAGCACGGTACCGACCACCACCAGGAAGGCCAGGGCCAGCATCTTCAGCGACGGGTGCTTGTCGATGAAGTCGCTGATGGTGCCGGCGGCCAGCATCATCACCAGCACGGCGACGATGATCGCGGCGACCATCACCGGCACGTGGGAGACCATGCCGACGGCGGTGATCACCGAGTCCAGGCTGAACACGATGTCGATGATGGCGATCTGGATGATGGTGCCGATGAAGTTGCGCGCGGCGGTGTTGCCCGGCGTCGGCTCGGCTTCATCCTCGCCTTCCAGGCTGTGGAACATCTCGGTGCTGCTCTTCCACAGCAGGAACAGGCCGCCGAAGAACAGGATCAGGTCGCGTCCGGAAATGCCCTGGCCGAACAGGTGGAACAGGTCATTGGTCAGCTTCATGATCCAGGTGATCGACAGCAGCAGGGCGATGCGCGTGACCATGGCCAGGGCCAGGCCGAAGAAGCGGGTGCGCGCCTGCATATGCGGCGGCATGCGCCCGACCAGGATGGCGATCATGATGATGTTGTCGATGCCGAGGACGATTTCCAGGGCGGTCAGGGTCAAGAAGGCAACCCAGATTTCCGGGCTAGTCAGCCATTCCATTGTTGGTTCCTTGCGTGTCGAAGAGTCGGTCGGCGGGCGCCGCGATGGCGCGCGATTCTAGCTGGCTTTGCGGGAAAATGCCGTCTCCCGTCGGACTATCCGCCGAACAGCGGGAACACGCCAAGCAGCAATGCTGCCAGCAGTATGGCCAGGCAGATCAGCACCGCCCACTTGAGGGTGAAGCGCTGGTGGTCGCCGAACTCGACCTTGGCCAAACCCACCAGCAGGTAGGTGGAGGGCACCAGCGGGCTGAGCAGGTGTACCGGTTGGCCGACGATCGAGGCACGGGCCATTTCCACCGGGCTGATGCCGTAATGGCCGGCTGCCTCGGCCAGCACCGGCAGCACGCCGTAGTAGAAGGCATCGTTGGACATGAAGAAGGTGAACGGCATGCTTACCAGTGCGGTGATCACCGCCAGGTACGGGCCCAGCGCTTCGGGAATCACCGCCAACAGGCTTTTCGACATGGCCTCGACCATGCCCGTACCGGACAGGATGCCGGTGAAGATGCCGGCGGCGAAGATCAGCCCGACCACCGCCAGGACATTGCCGGCATGCGCGGCCACGCGCTCCTTCTGCTGTTGCAGACAGGGGTAGTTGATGATCATGGCGATGCTGAAGGCGATCATGAACAGCACCGGCAGCGGCAGCAGGCCGGCGATCAGCGCCACCATCAGGGCGGCGGTCAGTGCGCCGTTGACCCACAGCAATCTCGGCCGGCGCGCCTCCGGGTATTGCGAGACGCTGATCTCGGCGTGATTGTCCTGATCGTCCGGCAGGTGCAGCACGCCGAGGCGGGCGCGCTCGCGCTGGCCGTAGACCCAGGCGATGCCGAACAGGGCGATGCAGCCGACCAGCATGGCCGGGATCATCGGCACGAAGATGTCCGATGGGTCGACGTGCAGGGCGCTGGCGGCACGGGCGGTAGGGCCGCCCCAGGGGGTCATGTTCATGATGCCGCCGGCCAGGATGATCAGCCCGGCCATGATCAGCGGGCTCATGCCGAGGCGGCTGTACAGCGGCAGCATGGCGGCGACGCAGATCATGTAGGTGGTAGCGCCGTCGCCGTCGAGGGAGACGATCAGCGCCAGCGCGGCGGTGCCCATGGAGACTTTCAGCGGGTCGCCCTTGACCATGCGCAGGATGGCGCGCACTGGCGGGTCGAACAGGCCGGAGTCGATCATCAGGGCGAAGTAGAGGATGGCGAACATCAGCATCACCCCGGTCGGGGCGAGTTTGCCAATACCCTCGAGGATCATCGGGCCGATGCCGGCGGCGAAGCCACCGATCAGGGCGAACACGATGGGCACGATGATCAGGGCGATCAGGGCGGACAGGCGCTTGGTCATGATCAGGTACATGAAGGTCATGACCATGGCGAAGCCGAGGAAGGTCAGCATCAGGCAGTCTCCGGACGGGCATGACCGACGCGGTGGCTGCGTGAATGCAGTGCGTGGGGAGCCCATCTTGTTGTTGTCGAAACGCCGGTCCGGGGCCGGCGGTCGACGGATGCTAGGGGCTCAAGCTTTCAGCGCGCTTTCGGCGCAGTACCGTTCATGCCGCGAGGAGGATCAGCACCAGCGGCAGGCTGAGGGCGGCCAGCAGGGTCTGCAGGGTGATGATGCCGGCCATCAGGTGGCCGTCGCCGCCGAGCTGGCGGGTCAGCACATAGGCGGTGGGTGCGGTGGGCAGGGCGAAGAACAGCACCAGCACGCTGCTCTCCAGCGCCGGCAGGTGCAACGCCTTGGCCACGACATAGGCCAGCAGCGGCATGGCCAGCAGGCGCAGGGTGCAGTTCCAGGCCAGGGCCGGCCTTTCGCCGCGCAGCTCCTGCGGCCGTAGTGCCGCCCCCACGCAAAGCAACCCCAGCGGCAGGCTGGCGGCGGCCAGTAGGCCGAGCAGGCGGTCACTGCCACCGGGCAGGCCGATGCCGAGCAGGTTGATCGCCATCCCGGCCAGGCAGGCGAGGATCAGCGGATTCTTCAGAATCGGCAGCAGCAGGCCGCCCAGGCTCACCGCGCGGTCGGTACTCAGCGACCACACCGACAGCACGTTCACCGCCGGCACCATCAGCGCCAGCAGCAAGGCGGCCAGCACCAGGCCGGGCTGACCATGCAGGCTGCCGATGGCCGCCAGGCCGAGGTAGGTGTTGAAGCGCAGGATGCCCTGGGTGAAGGCGCCGAAGCGCGCCGCCGGCCAGCCGCGCAGGCGGCGCACCAGCAACAGGGCCAGCCAGCCGCCACCAAGGCCGAGCAGCACGGCCAGGGCCAGGCGCGGCAGGGCGGGGTTGTCCAGCGGCGCGCTGGCCAGGCTGCTCAACAGCAAGGCCGGGAACAGGATGAAGTAGTTGAGCCGCTCGGCGGCCGGCCAGAAGGCCTCGCCGGGGAATTCGTGGCGGCGCAGCAGGTAGCCGCCGACGATCAGGGCGAACAGGGGCCACAGCGAGTACAGGAGAACGGTCACGATGACATCCGTGCGGAAAGCATCTGGTCATCATGGGCAAGTGCGTTGGCGCGCGCTAGGGTGATGAGCAACAGCGCGAGGAGTTCGCCATGACCGAGACCCACACCGGCGGCTGCCACTGCGGCCGCCTGCGCTATGCCTTCGCGGCGCCGTTGCAGGATATCGCCCACTGCCATTGCGCGATCTGCCGACGCACCACCGGCGGCATCGTCACCACCTGGCTGACCCTGCCGCTGGCGAGCTTCCGCTGGACCCAGGGCAGCGCCGCGGCGTACGCCTCCTCGACCAGCTGCCTGCGCTATTTCTGCGCGCACTGCGGCTGTCACCTGGCGCTGTTCACGGCGCTCAGCCCGGACAGCCTGGACATCACCGTGGCCAGCCTCGATCACCCCGAGCAGGCGCCGGCCGACCGGCATATCTGGGTAGGCAGTCGCCTGCCCTGGCTGCAGCTGGACCCGGGGCTCCCCGAGGAGAACGAAGAGCAGCTGTAGACCTAAGGCAGCACCAGGCCGCCGCTAGCCTTGTGCAGCTCGCGCAGGTGCTGGCCGAGCTGCTTCAGGTTGCTCTCGCCGGCTTCGATCTCGGCCAGCAGCCTGGGCTCCAGCAGGTGGCGCACCTCTTGGTCGAGGTCGTCGCTGAGCTGGCGCAGCCTGAGCTGACGTTCGCTACTGGCCGCTTCCAGTTGCTGCCACTCGGCGGGCTGCGGCAGGCCGTAGCCGGCGCTCAGCAGCTCGGCCGGGCGGCTGAGGAAACCGCTGTTGGCGAGAATTTCGCGCAGGGTGGCGTCGGCTTCGACGAAGCGCCGGTCCTGCGGGTCGTCGCGTGCGCCCAGGTAGCGCTGCTTGAGCTGTTCCTGGGCGAGCAGCAGCTGGCGGCGCAGGGCGGCCTGTTCGAGCAGCAACAGGGCGGCGCTGGCGCGCAGGTCGGCGCGCGGGAACCCTCGGGCGCGCTCGCGCGCCGGCAGGTCCAGCCAGTCTTCCACCGTCTGCTGCGGTATGGTCAGGCGGTTACGCAGGATCTCGAACATGGCCTGGTAGCGGTCGCGGAAGGAGTCGAAGCGATAGCCCAGGCGCAGTGCCTCGCGCGGGTCGTCCAGCACACTGCGGTCGGCCAGGGCACGGCCTTCGAGCAGGTCGAGCAGGCCGTTGGGCATGATGCTGTCGAGATCCTGCAGCTCGCTGCGGCCGGTGCCGCTGCGCAGCAGCTTGAGGGTCTCCACCGCGCAGTTGTTGGAGAGGAACCAGTAGTCACCGTCATAGCTCCAGTGCAGTTCGGCGGAGCGCTGCACCAGGCGTTCGATTTCCTCGCGGGACAGGCGCAGCGGCACCGAGGACAGGCCGCGCAGCTCGACCTTGGTGTATTCCTCGATCACCTGCGCCAGCGGCAGGATGAACAGGCGCGACGGGTAGGCGCCGGTCAGGCCGTCCCAGCTGGACAGTTGCACGTCGCCGACGAAGGCGCGGTAGGACAGCACCAGGTGCTGGTCCAGATCCAGGCGGCAGGCCGGGCCGCGCGGCCGTCCCGGTGCGCAGACCACCAGGCGCAGCATGCTGTGGCCCCAGCGGCTGGCCCATTGCTGGTTGGGCTCGGCGAGCAGGTAGTCGACCTCGTAGACCCGCTCGGGATCGAGCCGGCCCAGCGGCTGGCGGGCGAAGTCGCGACCGGCGTTGAGGTAGGCGAAATCGGTGCTGCACTCGGCCTGCTGCGCCGGTTGCCAGGCGAAGTGCTGGCGCAGATAGCGCTGCAGGGTGGGGCGGCGGCAGGCGTAGGTCGGGTCGAGGAGGAAGTACTCCATGTTCACCGCGACGAACTCGCGCGGGTTGCTCAGCTCGTAGCTGTCCGGCGAACGCGCCACCTGGCCGTTGTCCTGCTCGCGGGCGCCACGTTTGCCGACCTGCTGCTGCCAGCCGGCCAGGTCGAGCAGCTGCGGGTCGTCGCTGAGGCTGAAGCGGCGGGCCTCCTGGCCGCGGCACTGGCCACGCTGACCGACCGGGCCGCTGGCCTGGTGTGCCTGACGGCAGCGCCACTGCAGACGGCGCTGGTCCTCTGGCCAGAGACCGGCACGGTCGTACAGGTGGGTCAGCTCATGGAGCACGGTAGCCAGCAACTCGCGCTGCAGGGTGCCGTGGGTTCGGCCACTCGGCGCGGCGGCCTGTTGTGGATCGATCAGGCGCGGCAGCAATCCGGCATTCAGCACCAGGGCATCGCGGCGAGTGGTGCGGCCAAAGGCGGCTCGGGGCAGGTCGTCGGACCAGCTCACCGTCACCTGGCGGTCGAGGCGCTGGATGAAGCTTGGCGGCAGCGCCGCGCTGGCCTGGTCGAGCAGCGCCTGGCTGGCCTGGCGTTCGGCGCTGGACAGCCCGCTGGCATTCAGTTGCAGACGCAGCCCGGCCTGGGCGCTGGCGCCGCTCAGCAGCAGGAGCGCGACCAGCCAGCGCGCGGCACGCAGGCTCACAGGGCGAGGATGGCTTCGGCCAGCTGCTGGTCGGAGGCGTGGCGGGCTTCCGGCAGTTGTTCGCGCAGGGTGGCGAAGGCCGCTTCCAGGCGCGCGCCGCGGATATCGCCCTGGCTGGCGACGAAGCTGGCGGCATCGTCACGCGCGGCCAGCACCACCTTCATGTCACGCACCGAAGTGGTGGTGTCGGAGGTGAAATCCAGGCTGCGGTCCAGGGCTCGGACAAGGATGTTGCTGGTGGCCACCAGGGTCTGGGCCTGGGCACCGGTGGCGAGGCAGAGGGTGGTGGCGAGGAGTGTGGGCAGCAGACGGCGCATGGCGACTCCGGGCAGGCTGAACGGTCGGGATTGCCTATTGGACGAGAATAGTCCCTACCAGTTCAAGCCTGCGGGCCTCGTGGCGCGAGGCGGGTCACGAGGCTTTTGGGCTATCAAGGGCTTATTGAGGTGGGAGTGGTCGACATCAGAGGCGAATAAGTCGTTATCAGTCGAGACTGCTTGCTTTGGCCTGCATTTGCTGTTTGAGTGCGCGTTTATTTTGCAAGGTAGTGCCGCATCCAGATCAATCGAGGTGCGGGGTGTGGGCTGATTCCTAATGATCATTCTAGTTGGCTCCAAGATTGACCAAACCAGTATTCAGGCGGCGCTGGGCAAGCCGGAATACAGCTACTTCTTTTTGCTGAAGGACTTTCTTCCCGCTCTTGAACGCTTAGGCCAAGTGATAAGCGTGAAAAGCATTGAGGAGGTCGAAGCGCTCTACCAGCAACATAAAGAAGCCGGCGAACAGGTCATTTTCTTCAGTTTTACCCCGCCTCATCAGACCCCGCTGGGTTTGGCTTGCCCAACCGTTTGCGTGTTTGCCTGGGAGTTCGACTCGCTGCCGAGTATCTCGGAGGATCAGGCCGCCAAAGCAAAGCCCGGTGACTGGCATGCTGATCAGAGCAATGACTGGGGCCGTGTTTTCGCTCAGTTGTCTGGGGTGATTCCGACTAGTAGGGAAACGGCAGCACTCGTCGAGCGCAGTTGCCAGGGAACCGTGCCGGTTGCCGCGCTGCCGGCGCCGATCTGGTCGCGCTTTGCGAATGTCTGTCCGGTGCAGGGCTGGCCGGTTGAGAAAGGCACTAGGAGTTTTCGCTTCGCTGGGCAGGTTATCGACAGCAGGCAGTTGAAACTGGATCCCGAGAGCGTCGCCCATCGCCCCTATTCCGAGGCCAAACGTATCAGTAAGGCGCTGTTTCAGGGCTGGTGGCATGAGGTGCGCCTACCCAGGTCGCGCCCGGGCCTGCACCCGCAAGATGCGCCATTACCAGAGTTGCGCCCAATCAGTGTCGATGGCGTCGTTTACACCAGCGTGCTCAATCCTGCGGATGGGCGAAAGAACTGGATAGAGATGCTGAGCGCCTTCTGCTGGGCCTTTCGTGATCGGCCGGATGCCACGCTGATCCTGAAGATGACCCATCGGGACATCGAGCTATATCGCGGCACTCTTCTCAACACCTTGGCGCGGTTGTCGCCGTTCAGTTGCCGAGTCGTTGCTCTCCATGGCTTCCTCGATGATGAGCAGTATCTTGAGTTGATCAAGGCCACTACCTACTACGTGAATGCGTCCTCTGGCGAAGGGCTGTGCATTCCGCTGATGGAGTTTCTCAGTTGCGGTAGGCCTGCTCTTGCGCCTGCCCATACGGCGATGGCCGACTATCTGCATGAGGATTGTGCATTTCTCGTCGATTCCTGCCTGCAGCCCACCGACTGGCCGCATGACCCGACCGGCATACATCTGACCCATAGCCATCGCCTTAACTGGGAGTCGCTGATGCAGCTCTACAGCGCCAGTCACGGGGTCGCTAGCGATCCGCTGCGCTACTCGGAGATGTCGAGGCAGGCGAGCGAGCGTCTTCGTGAGTTCAGTTCGGTGGAGCGGGTGGTGGACGAGCTGCAGAGATTCCTGGCGCAAGTGTCAGCGCAATCTTCATCTATCGAGCTGCGCGGGGACCGGCAACGATGAAGTTTCTGGTTTATTCCGAAGTCAATGCCGACACCATTTCCGCCAATCTGGGGCAGTCCGAGTACAGCTATTATTTCGTGCTCAAGGAGTTCCTTCCTGTCCTGCGCCAGCTTGGCGACGTGCAAGTGGTGAAGGATCCCCTGCGCGAGGTTGATGCGCTCTACGCCAAAGCCCGCAAGCTAGGCGAGAAGTGCGTGTTCCTATCTTTCACGCCGCCGCACAAGACACCACTCGGCCTTCGCTGCCCCACTTGGCCAGTGCTGGCCTGGGAGTTCGACAGCATCCCCACCGAGCATTGGTTTGGCGAGCGCCATCAGGACTGGCGTCATGTGCTAGCCCACTGCGGTCACGCAATCACGCACTCGGGCATGACGCTTGATCTGATCCGGCGAGAGATGGGCGCTGGCTATCCTGTCGCATCCATTCCAGCACCTGTCTGGGACAAGTACGCCGCGCTGCGTGAGCGCCTTGCAATGCCGCTGGCGCAGAAAGTCACTGAGCTGCATCTTGGTTCTGGTGTGCTGATTGATAGCCACTCCGTCGACTTCGCAAAGCAGCTCCCGGATCGCGAGACGGTGATTGCTGCAGTGGCAGCTGCACGCCAGCCCCGCGGCGGGGGCAGTCCCGCGGCGGCGCTACCGCGAGAGCGTCAGCAGTCGCTGCTGCGCATCACTTATCGCTATGCCGTGGAGTGGTATCGCCTTGTGGGGCGCGAGCTGTTCGCCGATTGGCGCCTGCATGCCCAGCACAAACTACTCGGTCATCCGCTGCCACCAAAGGTACAACCGATCAAGCCGCCGATGCCCGAGAGCTGGTTCCCGAAAACGCCGCGCCTGGAACTCTCTGGCGTGGTTTTCACTTCACTGTTCAACCCCAGCGACGGTCGAAAAAACTGGGTGGACATGCTGACGGCGTTCTGCACGGCCTTCCATGACTGCCCTGACGCCACCCTAGTGTTCAAGCTGGGTAACAGCGATTGCCAGCCGGAAATAAATGACATGCTTGTCTGTATGGCGAGGCTGCCCAGGTTCGCCTGCAGGGTCGTGGTATTCAATGGCTTCCTCGAGGGTGAGGATTTCGAGAAGCTTATCGAGGCGACCCATTTCGTAGTGAATGCATCTTACGGTGAGGGCCAGTGCCTACCGCTGATGGAGTTCCTCTCTTGCGGCCGGCCTGCGGTGGCTCCCTGCAACTCCGCAATGCTCGACTATATGGACACCGAAGTCGGCTTCGTAGTGAATGGCTGGCAGGAAGCCAGGGCTTGGCCTCAGGACCCGAGAGCTGCCTTCCGTACCTGCCAGCAACAGATTAATTGGGAATCTTTGGTTCAGGCTTACAATGACGCCTATCGCTGTATTCGCGATGAGCCCGCACGCTATGCCGAGATGTCGCGTAATGCGGTCAAGAGGATGCGCGGGCATTGTTCGAGAGCTGCGGCAGAGGTGATGCTGAAGGAGCTGATGAGTGGAGATGGGAAACCGTGCTGATGCAAAAGCTCAGAGCTTGGTGGCGGGGGGGGGGAGCCTCAGGCCGATAGTTCTGCCCAAGGACATGCTGGTCAATACTTCGACTCCCGCGCCTGTGGGTTGGTCGATGCGGTGCAGAGCGGTTGGTTCAAGAATGATAGTGGCGAGTTGTTTTCCGGTTTTCCGATCTCGTCAGAGGATGTTGTGCTGGATGTAGGCTGCGGGGCGGGCGCGGCAACTCTGTGGGCCGCGAAACAAGGGGCAGAGGTTGTTTTTGTTGATGTGGTCGAGGAAAAGATTGAGCTATTGCGCGAGCGAGTTCAGCAGATATCGACGAAGGGCGCCACAGGCATAGTTTGCGACAGTACACCGCTGCCAATCCCTGATGGTGCGGCGTCTAGAATCATGGCCCTGGAAGTTCTGGAACATGTAGAAGACCCTGCAAAAATGCTGCGGGAATTGGTTCGTGTGGGGCAGCCAGGATCTTTGTACCTGTTATCTGTGCCGGACGCACGCGGTGAAAACATTCAAAAGTCCATCGCGCCGGATGCGTATTTTGCTCCTCCTAATCATATCCATATCTTCGAGCGCGATGATTTTGTCCGCTTAGTTGAGGATGCGGGGCTGGAAGTCGAGCGACACACAACATACGGATTCTTCTGGTCTCTCTGGACCATGTTCTACTGGGCATGGGCGAGGTCCAACGGCATAGAGTTGAAAGGAGAGTCGCTGGACGTCGTCAATCCCCCTTACCCTCCTCTGCTCGATGACTGGACGAGGGTTTGGCATACCTTGATTGATATGCCGGAGGCCTCTCCTCTTAAACATGCGCTCGACGATCTGCTTCCCAAAAGTCAGTTGATAGTCGCGCGAAAGCCACTCTGATTCGAATAACTAGAAGCGAGGATATCCCATGCTGGGATTGCTGAAACGAGTCGGCCGCCGGGTGCTTGGCACCCCAGTACAATCGGCTGCCGCCGAGTTGCCGAATGACCCCACGCTGACCGACGCACATCTGAGTGGCTGGTTTCACCGTGAAAGCCAGGAGCTTTTTGAGGGTTTTCCCATCTCCGCCGAAGACAGTGTTCTGGATATCGGTTGCGGTGATGGCACCTTCGTTCGCTTCTGCGCCGAGTTTGGCGCGGAAGTGATCTTCGCTGATATCGACGGTGAGAAGATTGCCGGCGTCGAGCGCTCCCTTCAGGGTTCTCGGGCGCGGGCAATTGTTCCGCTGGTCACTGATGCCAACCCGCTACCGCTACCCGATGCAAGGGTTAGCAAAGTTGTGGCCATGGAAGTGCTGGAGCACGTGGAGGATCCGGCGCAATTCGTACGGGAGCTGGTGCGGATCGGCAAGCCCGGCGCGCAGTATCTGATTACCGTGCCCGACGCGGTGGCCGAGAACGTACAGAAACACCTGGCGCCTGCATCCTACTTTGAGCGACCTAATCATATCCGCGTCTTCCAGCGCGACGAGTTCGAGAAGCTGCTTACCGATGCGGGGCTGATTGTCGAGAAACGTGCTTACTACGGCTTCTACTGGTCCATCTGGTGGTTCTTCTTTTGGGCTTGCAAGCAAGAGCTTTCGCCGCCGTGGCACCCTCTGCTGGAAACCTGGCAACGCACCTGGGGTATTCTCCTATCCACGCCGGATGGTCCGCGCATCAAGAAAGCACTGGATGAAGCGATGCCCAAGAGCCAGGCAATCATCGCACGTAAACCATCATGACAGCCCGGGCGCTTGGCAGAGCATTGCAGTCGCGGGAAGGGCTGTATACCGCGGGTTGCATGATTTTTCTGGTGTGCGTGGTGCTCTTCGTCCGTCTCGCGCTGGGATTTGAATTTCCCATTCCGTGGAACGATGAAACCGCATTCATTTCTCAAGCATTCGAGTTCAGTCGTACCGGCAGCTTCTATGTCTATGGTTTGAACAGTGAGCGTACGGTGATGTGGATGCCGCCAGGCTTCATGTTGCTGCTGGCGGGCGTTTACAAGGTATTTGGCTACAGCTTTGAAGTGTCGCGCTGGGTTTCCTGCGTGCTTTATCTCGGCATGGCTGCCGTTGCGCTTTTGGTTCTGCGCATCAGCCTGCAAGGATGGCGGCGCCATCTGGGCATGCTCTTGATGCTGATGGCCTTTCTCTCGCCCTTTGCCTTGGTCACGTCCAACATCGCGCGGATGGAGACTCTCTACAGCCTCCTCTTCCTGTTATCTCTGCTGGCATCGCTGAAGCGTCAGTATGCGCTGGGCCTGGCACTGGTGTTGCTCGCAGCCACCGTGCATTTCAATGCAGTGTATTTTTTGCTGCCCTATGCGGTGTTGGTCGCCTGGAAGATCCTGCGCCGCGAGAGTCTTACCGTTGGGTCGTGGGAGCTACTGGCGCTGGTGGTGGCAGTGGCGGCGCTGGCTGGCTATGGGCTCTTTGTGCTCAAGAACATCGGTGGTTTCCTTGAGGACATGCAGTTTCAGTTCGCCTACAAACTAGGCTCTCCGGTAATGGGGGGGCGCAGCGGCTGGATGTTGGTGGGTCTCTGTCTGTGCGTTCCGGCATTGCAGTTGCTCGCTCATCGCCGATTTGCGGCAGAAACGCTGCTCTCTCTGTACGGCGTGGCCTTCATCGCAATGACGCTGAACGGCCACAATATGTGGTACTACTTTGCCTTTAGCTTCGGCTTCTGGCTGCTCGCGCTTGGCGCACTGGCAAGCAGCCGGGAGTTGGCCGCACCCTTTGCCAAGTCAGCTTGTATTGCCGTGGCGGTGATGATGATCGCCGCCCAGGGTTATTACAGTTATCGCAGCACGCCGGAACATGACCCATTCAAGCCCTCTCTGGGCAAGTTGGTGCGTGATTTTCTGCCGGACACCGAGATTGACAAGGTGCGCTCCTTCGTTAGGAGCCTACCGCCAGGGACTACGGTGTCCTTTGGCTATTCAGGTGTTGAGCCGTATTTCTTTGCTGATTTTGCCGCATCAGGCGCGCTCTGGTCGGGCTCGGCATATAGCGTGACCAAAGTGTTTCCCCCTCGCACGCTGGACTACAGAGTGCTTTGCGACAGCGTGATGATTCCGGCATACCTTGCGCTCTATGACTGGGACGGCTTTCCGCGCAAGAGCGAGGATAGCGGCTGTACTATCACGCGCCTGAACAAGGAGGTGACGGGTGAGCCGTGAAGTGAAAAATCTCGAAGTCGAAAAGCTGCGGGCGCTGTCGATCTGTCTGGTACTGGTTGCCCATTCCATTCTGCTCTCCCCCTTCATTGCCGAACACCTCATGCCAGTGTTTCGGTACGCCAGCTTCGGCGTTGGGGTTGACCTTTTCTTCTGTATTTCTGGCTACGTGGTGGCCAGAAGCTACTGCGACTACTTCGATCAACATCGAGCCGCTGGCGCATTCTGGCCGGCGGCTCGCGCATTCTGGGTGCGTCGCTGTTATCGCCTGCTCCCATCGGCCTGGCTGTGGGTTCTGGTTGGCATGCTTTGTACCGTCGTTTTCAACCGAACCGGCGTGTTCATGGATCTGGAGCAAAACCTTAAAAGTGCGCTGGCCATCTTTAGTTTTTCCGCGAACATCGCACACATGTACGGCTGGCTGGCGCCGAACAACGTCTACTGGAGCCTATCGCTGGAGGAGCAGTTTTACTTTGTGCTGCCGTTGTTCCTGCTGCTGGTCACAGGCAAGCGGGCCAGGATTGCGGCCCTCCTGCTTGTGGTGGCGATCCAGTTCCCGCTTAGTCGCAACCCATTCGGCGATCTGACTTCGCAGTACCTTGCCTCATTTCGCATAGATGGCTTCGCCTGGGGCATCTTGGTTTTCATGCTGTCCCGCAGCCCATGGTATCAGCGCCTGGAACCCAGCGCCCTGTGCCGACGCCCTCTGGCCCTGTTGGTCACGCTGCTGCTGTTTGTTTTGCTGGTTACCGTCCCCGCACTACTGTTCGCCTGGTCGATAAACATGGGGCTGCTGGCGATGACCGCTGCCGTCCTTGTCTGGCTGGCCTCCTACGGACGAGGCTACCTGCTCGGCTACCAAGCGCTGACGGGTATCTTGGTATGGCTCGGTGCCAGATCCTATGGGATCTACCTGATCCACCTGCCGGCATTCCGCCTTACCCATGAGGGCGTGACTCGCTATCTGGAGGCTACCGGCCAGGCCTATACGGTCGAGTTGGTGCCACTGCTCTTGCTCGTTGCCGGCTCGCTCATCGTGGTGCTGGCAGAGCTCAACTTCCGGTTTGTCGAAGAGCCTTTGAGGCGCATGGGTGCCGAACGAGCTAGGCGCAGATTGGTGGCCTTAGAGTCGAATAGTAGGGGTGATTCAGTGATCAACCCATCCCGCGCTGTGGGTTAAGTTTTTATTCGGACAGCGCTAGTGGTGCCAAAGTGAATTGATGGGTCATCAGTAAGCGGAAAGCTGGATGCTCTTGAATGACAGGGCAAGCGTCCGAGCATCTGCTCCCCCGGGGCGATGAGCGTCCGGCAGTTCAAAGTGTAATTCGTTACTGCCATTTTTAAGCCTGTCAACTGCAAGTGGGAGCTGCAATTCAACCTCTCCGCCGTCCAGGATTGCTTGGTGCAGAATCTGCCCGTTTAGATAGATGAGAACTCGCTGCTGTCCCAAGCTCGCAAAGCGGAGGACGATCGCCTTGATCATGCGAGGGCTCGTTGCTGGTGTGAACAGAATGCGTGCGCTTGTTCCATGGCTCCAGCGATGCTCGGCTTCTGGGGGATACCAGCCTAGGAATGTAAGTGTTTCACTTTCAGGGCCTGCAACTTGATCTGTTCGCAACAAGCTGGGAATTGTTTTGCGCATGCCATATGAAGAAGTAACCAGAGCGCAGTGCTCATCGCATTCTGCGGCGGAGACAAGTCGATAGTCTGGTTTATGGTTAACTGGACATATGTGTTTCGGCGTGTAGAGATAGCCCATGTGCTGCCATGTTGTGCAGATGGGGATAGCCTGTTCATCAAGTCTTAGCATCAGCCCTGCGAGGAAAGTCCATAACTCATGCTGGGAATAGTCCAGTGCAACGGGGCGTTGAGGATGTGCGATGCTTTTGATGTATTTGGCGAACTGCTCTAACTCTTCGTCAAGCCCTCCTCCCATATCCGGACTTCGAGCAAAGGGAGAGAAGTACAAAACTAGACACAAGCCCGAACCAAGCAATGCTGTCGACAGGTGAGTGCGACTACTCCATTGCTGTTCTGCATGGGCGATGACAGCCAGTAACACAGATGCTAAAAACAATGGTGGTATTGCCGAGTAGAACAGGCCGGTGAAGGCATACAGAGGGGCAGGTGTGCTCTTGTAGTAGAGCGCAAAAACCAGAGTGACGCAGCCCAGCATTAGCCATATGCCCCAGGCCTTGCGCCCATTTGCCCGGAAAGCGACCAAGGCCAGGAGGGAGAAGCCAAGCGCCCATGGGCTGCCGACTGGCATCAATTCGTTCATGAATCTGCCGAGCTCCTGCCAGGTCGGCTTTACAAGTCCAGCGAATCCCAATTGTACATATAGCAATTTACTGAAGTTGCTGGGTGAGACCCTTAGTGCGTCGTAGATCAAGGGGGCAGCAAAGAGTGCGGCAATAAGCCCAGAAATGGCTATTTCTGGCCAATGAGGAGGCGATTTGCGCTTACGGTAGCCGTACAGAAAGGCTGCGCCCAGAAATGGCAGCGTGAAAATTGGCATGGTTGCATAGCCGTGAATCAGCATGCCGGCCAGGGCTACGGCGAGAGGGAGGAGTCTGGGTATGCCCTGCATTAGGCCACAGCAACAGACCAGAAATGCGGCATACACAATGATCAGACGGTGCGGCATCCATATGCTGACCAGCGTCCACCCTGCGAAGCCAATCAGGGTTATGACGACCAGCATGACGGGTAGAACTCTGACTTTACCCAGCAATAGATGACTGAGTAGGCAGCCGGAGACTGCCAGAAGAGGCGCTGCCAGTGTGACTTGGCCTATGGCCCAAAGCTGAGGGCGGGATGCTCCTGTGACCTGTAACGACCACTCGACGAGGCAATTGAAATAGAACCAGAACGGACCAGGGTGGTTGAATCCAAAGCGCGAGTAGTGCCCGACCAGTAACACGCCGTCATCGGAAAGGCGATTGGCAAGCAGCATATCGGCAGCGAAGTCGCCAAAGGGGACGCCGCCGTCCAGCAAAAGGCTTGCCCCTAGCCAAGCAAGAATTCCCGCAGCAACAAAGGTTGCTTGCAGGAAAATGACACTCGGCGTTGATGCTCTCAAAGCGACAGCCTTTTGAAGATTGCCTCCGGAATAGCTCGGATGATCAGCATGATTAGCCGCCAGAATCCTGGGGTGTAGAGGACATCTCGGCGCTTATTGAGCGCGCCCAGAATGTCACTAGCCACCTTTTCCGGGCTGGCCCATAGCGGTCCTTTGGGGAAAATGGTGGTCATTGGGGTGTCGACAAAACCCGGCTTGATCGTCAGCACCTGCACTCCGCTCCGACTCAGGCGGTTACGCAACCCCTGCAGGAAGAATGTGAGAGCCCCCTTGGCAGTGCCATACACGTAGTTCGATTGACGGCCGCGATCTCCTGCCACCGAGCTGATCACAGCAATGCTGCCATGCTTCTGAAGCTCGAAATGGTTCGCCAGGCGCGTTAGCAGAGCTATCACGCTCAGGGCATTGGTCTGAAGCTCCTGTAATGTTAGGTCGACGCTGCTTTCACAGGCTTTCTGATCGCCCAGAGTGCCATGCGCTATGAGGACAATATCCAGAGTGCCCAGAGCGGCCATTGCTTCACTCAATAGGCGTTCATGTTCGTGCGTGGCGTTGGCATCAAACGCAGCACCCTGCGCGCTGGCTGCGCCACGTACACGCAGATCCTGTAGCAAGGAGTCGAGGCGCTCTGCATTGCGTGCCAGGAGAAACAGCTGATCACCGCGACTGGCGAATTTTCGGGCGACGGCCTCGGCGATCGCAGAGGTGGCGCCGATGATCAAAACCTTTTTCATGTCATTCATCCAGGCCGAGACGACGGGACTGCAGCGAGGCGAAGCGGCCCAGCGCACCCACGGAGGCGCGTACGGACTGAAATTGCTGCCAGTTGGGGTAGCTGCGTTTGAAGGTCGCAGCGCCCATGCGCGCGTCCTTGGTGAGGTAGAGGCGGCCGCCATGGTCTAGCACCATGGCGTCCAGCTCATCCAGAAGAGGAAGCAGGTTCGGCTCCATCTTGAAGTCCAGCGCAAGGGTATAGCCCTCAAGAGGAAAGGACAGCAGATTGCCGTTGTGGGGGCCGAATGCTTTCAATACGGCGAGAAAAGAGCCGCGTTGTGAGTCGGCGATGCGTTTGAGGATGGCGCGCAGCCCGAGCAGGCCTGCCTCTCGAGGTATGACGAACTGGTACTGAACAAAGCCTTCTCGCCCGTAGAGACGGTTCCACTGGTTGATGCCGTCAAGGGGATAGAAAAAGCTCTCATAGGAAACTCGCTGATGGCTCTCCGGACGCTGGATCCGGTTGTAGTAAAGGGCGTTGAATGCCTGTATCGAGTAGCGATTGAGCAAGCAGCCCGGCATGTCCATCGGGATGCCAAGCGCCGGCCTCACGGGCAGTTGAAGCCCTCCTTCCGGAGAGTGCTCACCCAGCATCAGCAGGGATCGTCCCAGCGCTTTGCCCCGGGCCAGGCAGTCGATCCAGGCCACAGAATAAGTACTGGCATGGTGGCGCTCGAATAAATCCAGCGCCTCGTCAAGATTGCTGGCTTTGTGCGTGGTTTGCTCGATAAAGGCGCTGGGGACTCTTCTGAGGCGCAACTTGGCAGTCAAGATTATCCCGGTGAGCCCCATGCCGCCGCAGGTGGCCCGGAAGAGCTCGCCCCGCTCGGAGCGGGAGCAGGTGACCCGACTGCCGTCCGCCAGCAGTAGTTCCATTTCTTCGAGGCAAGTGCTGAAACAGCCATCGACATGATGGTTTTTGCCATGCACATCGCTAGCGATAGCTCCGCCGACACTGATAAAGCGCGTACCCGGAGTGACTGGCAGGAACCAGCCGAGCGGGACGAAAACAGCCAGGATATCGCTGAGGCTCGCACCTGCCTGGCAATGCAACAGCCCATTGCTCTGGTCAAAGGCCAGTAGATGATTACAGCGCCTGGTTTCCAGTGCGACTGGAGCCAGGGAGCTATCGCCGTAGCTTCGTCCGTAGCCTCTGGGGATTAGCGGCTGCCCCAGCATCTGAGGGATGTCGCCGAGCGCGCTTGGCCAAAGTGTTAAACCTTCAGTTCGCGGATAACGCCCCCAGCCCTGTAACACCATCAATTGCCTCCGGTGGCACGAAAAACAAAGCGCTTATCCAGTGCGTACTTGGCCCAATAGCCTATCGCCAGGCCGATGACTCCGCCGAGATAGCGCATGGCATCAGTCTGGAACACTAGATGGAAGGTGAACTCGAATCCCCAGAAAATCGCCGTAGTGAAAACGCCCATCAGGCTGTAGAGCAGGAAAACTCGACCATCATGCGTCATGTTGTCGGCTTTGAAGCGAAAGATATAGCGTTTGTCGAGCACATACTTGAGAATCAGCCCCGCTGCCGTGCCCGACAGGACAGACAAGAAAATGTCATAAGGGCCCCTGTAGACCGACAGGAATATGTCTTGCGCGGCGATATTGCAGATGGTCGCCAAGGCCGCCAGCAAGGTGTAGATCGCCGCTAACTTCATAACAATCAGCCATCCGGAAAAAATGGCATGCATGCTAACGCAGCGTCGCGCGGCACTCTAGCGCGTCTTCAAGGGGTATTTGCTCTTCTAAGGCCACGGCAGTGGGTCAAAAATGCCTTTGTCCTGGCGCCCCTGCTGTTTACCGGTCAGTTCGTTTACGCCTCGGCGCTTGTCGACAGTCTGTTCGCCATGGCGGTCTTCTGCATAGCGTCCTCGGCCTGCTACGTCGTCAACGATCTGCATGATATAGAACGAGACCGACGGCACCCCAAGAAGTCCTTGACCCGTCCTCTGGCGTCCGGGCTGGTGCCTGTCTCACTGGCGCTGGTGGTCCTGGCTTTGCTCTATGGCTTGCTGGTCGTCAGCTGGTGGCTCTCCCCGCGTGTGCTACCAGTGATTGTTGGCTACCTCCTGCTAAATCTGGCTTACACCTTCGTTTTGAAGCACCAACCGGTTGTGGACATCTTCACGGTCGCCATCGGTTTCGTGCTGCGTGTCTATGCCGGAGCCATGGCCCTGGATGTGCCCGTTTCGGCCTGGATGTTTGTCACAACGCTCTGTCTTGCCCTGTACCTGGCTGCCGTCAAGCGCCGCCAGGAATTGGCCAGTCACGGCGACGATAGCCGCGAGGTGTTGGGGCACTACACGCCCCAGCTTATTGATCGTTACGCTGAGATGGCCGCCACAGGGGCCCTGCTTTTTTATAGCCTGTTCGTCATGCAGACGCGCCCGGAGCTGGTGCTGACCATTCCTCTGGTGCTGTTCGGGCTTTACCGCTACTGGTTCATCGTCGAGGCGCGCAACGAAGGTGAGTCGCCTACTGACGCCCTGCTTGGTGACTGGCAGCTGCAGCTGACCGTTGTTGTTTGGGGCGCCGTATGCGCAAGCGCTTTATGGCCAAGCTGATGGATCTGTCCTATCTCATTACACCTTTCGCGGCTTGGCTGATCACAGGTTGCAGCAAGTTCGCCATTAACAGCCTGCGGGCCCGGCGCCTGGCATTCGATCTGATCGGTTATGGCGGAATGCCGAGCAACCACAGCGCCATTGTGGGCAGCATGGTGACCCTAATTGCCTTGCGCGAAGGCATTGACCACCCGGCGTTTGGCGTGGCCCTGACCCTCGCTTATATCGTTCTTCTGGATGCCAACAGCCTGAGACGTCAGGTCGGCCTGCAGGCTGAGCGCCTCAACCGTCTGTCGGCGGAGCAGCCTCTGCTGCGCGAGCGCATCGGACATAGCCGTCTGGAAATTGTGGCGGGACTGCTGGTTGGGGGGGCGATGGCTTGGTTGATCCATGCTTATCGTCCGCTGTTCGGAGGTTGATGACATGACCAGAAAGTTACTGGTAACAGGCCTCAGTGGCTTCGTCGGGCAGCGGCTACTGCAGCATCCGCAGCGTGCCAAATGGCAGCTGCTGGATTATTCGCGGCTTGAACTGCTTGACCCGAGCTCTCTTGCGGAGATTGTGCAGAGGGATTGCCCGGATGCCGTCATTCACCTGGCGGGACAGACCTTTGTGCCGGAAGCTTTCCGTGCACCGAGGCAGACCATCGAGATCAATCTGCTCGGCACGCTCAATCTTCTTCAGGCGCTGAAACAGTCTGGTTTTAGCGGCAGCTTGCTGTATGTCAGCTCCGGCGATGTCTATGGGCAGGTGGCAGAGGCGGATTTGCCCATACATGAGAGTCTTCCGCCCAGGCCGCGCAACCCCTACGCCGTCAGTAAGGTTGCTGCCGAGTTGCTCTGCCTGCAGTGGAGCTACCTTGAGCCTTGGCGCATCATGGTGGCGCGCCCCTTCAACCATATAGGCCCGGGGCAGCGAGCAGACTTCGTCATTCCCGCTGTGGCCCGTCAGCTGGTTCGCATTCGCCGCGGCCAGCAGGCGCCCTGTATCGAGGTGGGCGATGTAGATGTCACCCGTGACTTTCTCGATGTGCGTGATGTTTTGAGCGCATATTTTCGTTTGCTCGAAAACGGCCGGAATGGAGAGATTTACAACGTCTGTTCGGGAATGGAATATCGGGTTCGCGATTTGATTGAGCAGATGGTTGAACTGACCAATCTTGACGTAGAGCTTTTGCAAGACCCGGCGCGCATGCGCCCCAGTGAGCAGCGCCGAGTGGCGGGAAACTCCTGGAAATTACAACAACAGACCGGGTGGACACCTGGCATTTCAATCACGGAGTCCCTGCAGAGCATCCTCTCTGACTGGGAAGCGAGAGTAGTAGACGAATGAACAAATCTGCATTGATCACAGGGGTTACTGGCCAGGACGGCGCGTATCTGGCCAAGCTGCTGCTCGAAAAAGGCTATGAGGTGTACGGCCTGGTCGCTCGGCGCAGTAGTGATACCCGCTGGCGCTTGCGAGAGCTGAACATCGAAGGCGACGTTCGCTACCTGGAAGGCGATCTGGCCGACGCCTGCTCAATTCAGCGCGCAGTGATCAAAGCCAAGCCGCAGGAAGTCTACAACCTGGGCGCGCAGAGCTTTGTTGGCAGCTCCTGGGACCAACCGGTTACTACTGGAGTGGTTGATGGCCTGGGCGTGACCCATCTGCTGGAGGCTATTCGGCAGTTCAGCCCGGAAACCCGCTTCTATCAGGCCTCTACCAGTGAAATGTTTGGCCTGATCCAGGCAGAGCGTCAGGACGAGAGCACCCCCTTCTACCCTCGCAGCCCCTATGGCGTGGCTAAGCTCTACGGTCACTGGATCACCGTCAACTACCGTGAAAGCTTCGATCTGCATGCCTCCAGCGGCATCCTCTTCAACCACGAATCGCCGCTGCGGGGCATCGAGTTCGTGACGCGCAAGGTCACCGACGCCGTCGCCCGCATCAAGCTCGGCAAGCAGAGCGAATTGCGCCTTGGCAACATCGATGCGAAGCGGGACTGGGGTTTTGCCGGCGATTATGTCGAAGCCATGTGGCTAATGCTGCAGCAGGACCGACCCGACGACTATGTGGTCGCCACCGGTATTACAACCACCGTGCGAGACATGTGCCAGCTGGCTTTTGAGCATGTCGGTCTGAATTACCAAGACTATGTGGTCATCGATCCGCAGTTCTTCCGACCCGCCGAGGTCGACATCCTGCTGGGCAACCCGGCCAAGGCTGAGCGGCAGCTGGGCTGGAAGCCCAAGACCAGCCTGAGTGAATTGATCCAGATGATGATGGAAGCCGATCTGCGGCGCGTCGGGCGGGAGTAAACAGATGACGCTGATTCCAGTGATCCTCTCGGGTGGTGCCGGGACGCGGCTGTGGCCGGTTTCTCGTGAGGGTCACCCCAAGCCGTTCATGCGCCTGCCCGATGGGCAGACGTTGCTGAGCAAGACCTACGCCAGAGCAGCAGCCTTGATTCCGCAAGGGGGGGTGATCCTCACTGTCACCAACCGCGAGCACTACTTTGCGAGCAAGGATGAGTTCCAGGAAGCCAAGCTGCCGCAGCATCGCGCCCACTTTCTCCTCGAGCCCGAGGGTCGTAATACGGCGCCGGCTATCGCACTGGCAGCCAGCGTGATCGCCAAAGAGTATGGCGAGGATGCCCTGATGGTGGTGATGGCGGCCGATCACCTGATCCAGGATGCCGTCGGCTTTGAGCAAGCCACGGCACATGCCCTGGAACTCGCCGCACAGGGGCACCTGGTCACATATGGCGTATGTCCGACCGCACCTGAAACTGGATTTGGCTATATCGAAGTTGGCAACCCCCTTGATGACAAGGGCGGTGCAGAGGTGCTGCGCTTCGTCGAGAAACCGGACCTGCAGACCGCCGAGCAGTATCTGCAGAGCGGCCGCTTTCTCTGGAACTCTGGAATGTTCTGCTTTAGCGCCGGTAGCGTCCTGCGCGAGCTTGAGGAGCATGCGCCAGACATCTCAGGCCTGGCCGAAGAATGTCTGCGGAAGACTTGCACAGAAGAGAGCGCAGGCATCGTACTGCGTGAACTGCAAGCCTCGTCCTTCAAGCAACTGCCGGATATCTCCATCGACTACGCGGTGATGGAGCGTTCCCGTAAGGTGGCGGTTATTCCCGCCACCTTCGACTGGAGTGATATAGGCTCCTGGAATGCGCTGTCCCAACTGGTTGCGGCTGACCCACAGCAGAACCGTGTCCAGGGTGAGGCCGTTCTGGTCGATACACGCAATACCTTCGTGCTCGGTGAGAGCCGCCTGATTGCTACCGTGGGTGTCGATGACCTGATCGTGGTCGATACCGCCGATGCGGTGCTGGTGGCGCGCGCGGACCGTGCGCAGGAAGTGCGGCAGGTAGCCAAGCAACTGAAACTGCGCAACCATGATGCCTACAGGCTGCACCGTACCGTGTCTCGACCCTGGGGCACTTACACCGTGCTGGAGGAAGGACCGCGGTTTAAGATCAAGCGCATAGTGGTCAGGCCCGGTGGCTCTCTCTCTTTGCAGATGCACCATCACCGTAGCGAGCACTGGATAGTGGTCAGTGGAATGGCCAGAGTCGTCAATGGCGAGGGTGAAATGCTGATCAACACCAACGAGTCGACATTTATCCCGGCCGGACACAGGCACCGCCTGGAGAACCCCGGAGTGATCGATCTGGTGATGATCGAAGTTCAGAGCGGAGAGTACCTCGGGGAAGACGACATCGTGCGCTTCGAGGACCACTATGGCAGGGTGCGCTAGTGCTTGTATTGTTCCGGCGCGACCTGTGGTTTTACCGCGGTTTCATCTTCAGTAGTGTCAAACGTGAGTTTCAGAGTCGCTATCGGAACTCACTGCTAGGGGCTCTCTGGCCCCTGCTGCAGCCTCTGGCGATGATTCTGATTTATACGCTGATCTTTTCCCAGGTCATGCGAGCGCGCCTTCCTGGCGTGGATGATGGGCTGGCCTACGGCATCTTCATCTGTTCTGGGATCTTGACCTGGGGGCTGTTTGCCGAGGTCCTGAATCGCAGTCTGTCGATGTTCCTCGACAACGCCAATCTGCTCAAGAAACTCAGTTTTCCGCGGCTGTGCCTGCCGATCGTGGTGGCACTCACGGCACTGCTCAACTTTGCCATCACCCTGGGACTGTTTCTCCTGGTGCTGGCGCTGATCGGCCGCTTCCCAGGCGAAGCTGTGCTGGCGCTGCCATTGTTGGTCGGCCTGCAGTTGCTCTTTGCGCTCGGGCTGGGCCTCCTGCTAGGTCTCCTCAACGTGTTCTTTCGCGACGTTGGCCAGCTGTTCGCCATCGCGCTGCAGCTCTGGTTTTGGCTGACACCCATCGTTTACCCGATGAACATTCTGCCACCCGCTCTCCAGCCCTGGCTGGCGCTCAACCCGATGACAGGACTGATGCAGGCCTACCAGATGTTGTTCCTGCACGATGCCTGGCCGAGCTGGCAGCAACTGGCGCCCATTGCCCTGGCCGGCCTGGTCAGCTGCCTGCTCGCGCTGCTGCTTTACAGGGCCAAGACCTCCGACATGCTGGATGAGCTCTGATGGGCTGGGTTCATGTGCAAGGGCTAGGCAAGGCCTTCAAGCAATACCCGACGCGCTGGGCGCGCCTGGCGGAATGGCTGATGCCATGGAGCGGGACCCGCCATCAGCAGGCCTGGGCGCTCAGCGATGTTAGCTTCGATGTCCGGCCGGGTGAGGCGTTAGGCCTTGTCGGTGCAAACGGCGCGGGCAAAAGCACACTGCTCAAGTTGATTACCGGCACCAGCCTGCCCAGCACAGGAAGCATCCGCTTTGAGGGCCGAGTCGCAGCGTTGCTGGAGTTGGGCATGGGCTTCCATCCTGACTTCACGGGCAGGCAGAATGCACTGATGGCCGGGCAGTTGCTCGGCATGGCTGTCCATGAGATTGAGCAGCTGCTGCCAGAGATCGTGGCTTTCGCGGAGATCGGTGCGGCTATCGACCAGCCGGTCCGAACATATTCCAGCGGCATGCAGATGCGCCTGGCCTTTAGCGTAGCTACAGCCCGCCGGCCCGATATCCTGATCGTCGATGAAGCCCTCTCGGTTGGCGATGCCTATTTTCAGCACAAGAGCTTCGAGCGCATTCGCGAGTTCCGGCGCCAGGGCACTACCCTGCTGATCGTTTCCCACGACCGCTACGCGATCCAATCGATCTGCGATCGAGCCCTCCTTCTGCATCAAGGGCGTCTCCTGATGCAGGGCAGCCCGGAAGCAGTGCTCGACTACTACAACGCACTGATGGCCGACCGCGAGGGTCAGTCGATACGTCAGCAAGTGTTGGAAACCGGCCACGTGCAAACCATTTCCGGCACCGCAGAAGCCAGCATCCTCGCAGTGCGCATGTTCGATGCCGAGGGGAGCGCTAGCGAGGTGTTTGAGGTGGGAGAACCCATGTCGATGGAGGTCGACATCGAGGTGAATACCGACATTGAGCGGCTGGACCTTGGCTTCATGTTGAAGGACAGATTCGGCCTCGCGATGTATGGCATCAATACCCATCGGCTAAAGCAGAGTATCCTGGAACCGAAGTCCGGGGAGCGTTTCACCTTCCGTATCGATTTCACCATGCTGCTCGGTCCTGGCGCCTATTCACTGGCATTGAGCCTCTCCAAGTCGGACTCGCATCTGGACGGAACTTATGAATGGCGTGATTACGCTGCCATAGTGCATGTCCACAATCGCCGGCATGAACAATTCGTCGGCAATACCTGGCTGAATGCCAAGGTCAGCGTCATGCCAGGCGGCGCAGAATGACCCGTCTGCTATTTGAATGCACCAACGTGTTCCGCAGCCCCGGCGTCAATTCCGGTATCCAGCGCGTTGTGCGCAATATCGTGAGCCAACTGGATAGCGCCTCCGGCGAGGTCGAGTGCGTGCCCGTGCTGTTCGCGCACAATCGGCTATACAGGGTTCGTCAGCTATTGCCGGGCGAGGAAGGTAAAACTCCGCCAGCACGTGCCTATGCCTGGCTGGAGCGTCTGAACCAGGCGTTCTGGCGCCTGCATGGGCGCTACGAGCAGTATTGGCCGATGCGGCGCTGGCACAACGCGCGACGGGTTTTCTTCGTGGCCGGGCGGATCGTAAGCCTTCCAGTTGCGCTGGCTCTACGCGCTTTGCGCCTGTGTGGCTACGACCCGCTGGTGCAGCGCGCCGAGCCTTTCGAGCCGCAGCCTGGCGATCAATTGATCTTGCTCGACTCCTCGTGGCATGCCCAGCACTTCTCCTTAGTCGAGTCACTCAAGGCGAGGGGCATCAGAGTCATCGCCGTGATCTACGATCTGATTCCCATCACTCGGCCTGAATTCTTCGAGGAACGCCTGAAAGGCATTTTCTGTCGATGGTTCGACTGGATCAGCCACCAGGCCGACGGTTACATGTCCATTTCCAAAGCCGTCCGCGACGAGGTCTATCAGGAACTCAGCCATCGGCTCGGCCAGCAGGCTGCGGACAGGCTGTCCCACGGCTACTTCCATCTGGGTTCCGAGCTGGATCTGCGCCAGGCCGGACAACCTCCAGCACAGCAGCTGAGTGACCTTTTCCAGCAACGTGCGCAGGTCTTTCTCGCTGTCAGCACCATCGAGCCGCGCAAGAACCACAGCTATCTGCTGGACGCTTTTGAACTGGCCTGGGCTGCGGGTAGCGAGGCAAGGCTCTGCATCATCGGGCGCATAGGCTGGAAATGTGAGGCGCTGGTTCAGCGTATCCGTCAGCATGGCGAGTTCGGCCACCGGCTTTTCATGTTCAACGAGATCGACGACAGCGGTCTCGAGTACGCCTACAAACACGCTTCGGCTCTGGTCTTTTCATCTCATGCAGAGGGCTTTGGTCTGCCGCTGGTCGAGGCCATGCAGCGCGGGCTTCCCGCGATGGGCAGCGACCTGCCGGTGTTTCGTGAGATCGGCGGTGACTGCATGGCCTATTTCGATCTGGACCATCCGCAGACACTGGCAGAGCTGATTCAGCGTTTCGAGGCCAGCGGAACCTTCCCTGCTGCCCGTTCGCTTGATGCATGGCACTGGATAGACTGGCACGCCAGTGCTCTGCAGCTTGTCGATGGCGTGGTTCGTCCGCATGCGCCCTCAGGGCAACGCAATGCGCATAGCACTTAACGCCAGCATTCTGCGGGCACCCCGCACAGGTATCGGTCACTACGTGGCCGAGCTGGCCACAGCCCTCCAGGCGGATAGCGACATCGAGTTGGAGCTTTTCGACGGTTGGCATTGGCGCAGGGATGTTCCCGCCGCTGCACAGCCCGGTTACTCTCGACTGAGCGCTTTGGTGAAGCGCCTGCCGAATGCCTATGCCCTGCGCCGCCACCTGCAGCAAGCCCGATTCGAACAGGGGGGCAGGCGTCTGCGTCCAGCGCTCTACCACGAGCCCAGTCTGTGGCCCTTCGAGTTCGACGGGCCGATGCTGATGACTCTGCACGACCTCACCCATGTGCACTACCCACACACCCAGCCGGCCGATCGTCTGCGCGAGATTGAGCGTCAGGTGGTCCGCGGCCTCGAGCGTGCCTCGCGGGTCCTGACGGACTCGCAATTCATCGCCGACGAGGTCTCACTCCACTACGGTGTCTCCCCGGAAAAGTTGGTAGTAGCGCCGCTAGGGCACGCCCCACGCTTTCACCCGCGCAGCCAAGAACAGCTCGCCTCAACTCTGCAATCCTTTGGTCTGCAGGCACGTCGTTATCTGATCTGCGTCGGCACCCTCGAGCCGCGCAAGAATCTGCAGCTGGGCATCGAGGGCTATCTGGCATTGCCTGAGGCGCTGCGCCGTTGCTATCCATTGCTGATCGCCGGTATGCCGGGGTGGGGGCGTGAGCAAATGCAGGCCAGTCTGCAGCGTGCATTGGCCAGCGGCCAGGTGCGCCTGCTCGGTTACCAGCCCGACGAAACTCTGGCCGGGTTGCTTGCCGGAGCTCGCCTCCTGCTGTTTCCTTCGCTCTACGAAGGCTTTGGCCTTCCCGTGCTGGAGGCCATGGCCAGTGGTACCCCCGTTGTTCTCAGTCGTCGTGCCTCTCTGCCGGAGGTTGCCGGAGCCGCCGGGCTCTACATTGACCCTGAAGACCCTCAGGGTTGTACCGAGGCCCTGCAACAGCTGATTGAAGATGAGTCAGACTGGCAAGTCCGCCACGAGCTTGGCCTGGCACAAGCAAAAAACTTCACTTGGACGCGCTGTGCGCAGATTACCGCAAGCGTGTACCAACAATTAATGGATACCTGATGCGCGTCCTGCACTTCTTCAAAACCTACCTGCCCGACTCCATGGGCGGCATCGAGCAGGTGATCTTCCAGCTCTGCCAGAGCACCCTCCCCCACGGAATCCACAGTGAAGTCCTGACCCTCAGCGACGATCCGCAACCAAGCGAGCTGATGGTGGCCGATCACCGAGTGCATCGTGCCAAGCTCGACCTGCAGATCGCTTCCACCGGGCTTTCCTACAGCGTGCTAAAGCGCTTTCGCCATCTAGCCGCGCAGGCCGATGTAATCCATTACCACTTTCCCTGGCCCCTAATGGATCTGCTGCACTTCCTAGCCGGTGTGAAGAAGCCGGTGGTAGTCACCTACCACTCTGACATCGTTCGCCAGAAGAACCTGATGCGCCTCTACAGCCCGCTGATGCATCGTTTTCTCAAGCGCGCCGACCGTATTGTCGCTGCCTCGCCCAACTACGTGGCGACCAGCAAGGTGCTGCATCACTATCGGCACAAGACCGTAGTCATCCCTTACGGATTGGACAGAAAGAGCTACCCGCCGGCGAGCAAGCAGCGCCTGCAACACTGGCGGGAGCACTGCGGGGAACGCTTCTTCTTGTTTGTGGGGGTAATGCGCTATTACAAGGGGCTACATATTCTGCTGGAGGCCGCACAAGGTGCGCCCTACCCCATTGTTATCGTCGGTGCCGGGCCGCTGGAGATCGAGCTGAAAGGTCAGGCTGAACGCCTAAACCTGAATAACGTTCAATTCCTCGGCCGTCTGGTTGACGAAGACAAGATTGCGTTACTGCAGTTATGCACCGCCATAGTCTTCCCCTCCCATTTGCGTTCCGAGGCGTTCGGCATCTCGCTGCTGGAAGGCGCTATGTTTGGCAAGCCGATGATATCTAGCGAGATTGGCACTGGCACCAGTTACATCAATGTACACAATGAGACTGGTCTGGTTGTGCCACCCAGCGAACCACGGGCCTTGCGAGCCGCCATGGATAAGCTGTGGGGGGACGCGGAGCTAAGTCGCAGCATGGGGCGAAAAGCCCAGGCTCATTATGAAAGTCTGTTCACCTCTGAACGCATGGGACAACAAATGGCTCACCTGTACCGTGAGGTTGTCAGTCAAGCGCAGAGCTAGTTCTTGAGCCAATAAAAAACCCGGCAGGTGGCCGGGTTTTTTTGGTTGGGACGAACAGTCTTAATCGACCGCCTTCACCATGTCTTCGATGACCTTCTTCGCGTCGCCGAACACCATCATGGTCTTGTCCATGTAGAACAGTTCGTTATCCAGGCCGGCGTAGCCGCTGGCCATGGAGCGCTTGTTGACGATGATGGTCTTGGCCTTGTAGGCCTCGAGGATCGGCATGCCGGCGATAGGCGACTTCGGATCGTTCTTCGCCGCCGGGTTGACCACGTCGTTGGCGCCGAGCACCAGCACCACGTCTGTCTGACCGAACTCGGAGTTGATGTCCTCCATCTCGAACACCTGCTCGTAGGGCACTTCGGCCTCCGCCAGCAGGACGTTCATGTGGCCCGGCATACGGCCGGCTACCGGGTGGATCGCGTACTTCACGGTCACGCCACGGTGGGTCAGCTTTTCGGCCAGTTCCATCAGCGCGTGCTGGGCGCGGGCCACCGCCAGGCCGTAGCCCGGCACGATGACCACGGTGTCGGCGTTGGTCAGCAGGAAGGCGGCGTCGTCGGAGGAACCCGACTTCACGTTGCGCTCCTGCTGGGCGCCGGCCGGGCCGCCGGCATCAGCGTCGGCACCGAAGCCGCCGAGGATGACGTTGAAGAACGAGCGGTTCATCGCCTTGCACATGATGTACGAGAGGATGGCACCGGACGAACCGACCAGCGAGCCGGCCACGATCAGCATCGAGTTGTTCAGCGAGAAGCCGATACCGGCCGCCGCCCAGCCCGAGTAACTGTTGAGCATGGACACCACCACCGGCATGTCGGCACCGCCGATCGGGATGATGATCAGCACGCCGATCACGAAGGCCAGGGCCACCAGGATGGCGAAGGCGGTGATGTTGCCGGTGAAGGTGAAGTACAGGCCCAGGGCGAGGATCGCCAGGCCGACCACCAGGTTGACCATGTGCTGGCCTTTGAAGACCACCGGGGCACCCTGGAACAGACGGAACTTGTACTTGCCGGACAGTTTGCCGAAGGCGATCACCGAACCGGAGAAGGTGATGGCGCCGATCGCCGCGCCGAGGAACAGCTCCAGGCGGTTGCCTGCCGGGATGGCGTCGCCTAGTGCATGGACGATGCCCAGCGACTGCGGCTCGACCACGGCGGCGATGGCAATGAAGACGGCGGCCAGGCCGATCATGCTGTGCATGAAGGCGACCAGTTCCGGCATCTTGGTCATCTCGACGCGCTTGGCCATGATGGAACCGGCGGTGCCGCCGACCAGCAGGCCGACCAGCACGTAGCCCAGGCCTTTGGCAGCGCCACCCTCGGCCATTTCGGCGCCGAGTTTGAACACCAGGAAGATGGTGGTGACCACGGCGATGGCCATGCCGACCATGCCGAAGGCGTTGCCCTGGCGCGAGGTGGTCGGGTGGGAGAGGCCCTTGAGCGCCTGGATGAAGCAGACGGAAGCGACCAGGTACAGCAGGGTGATCAGGTTCATGCTCATCTTATTTGCCCTCCGCCTTGGCCTTGGGCGCCTTCTTCTTGAACATTTCCAGCATGCGGCGGGTGACCAGGAAACCACCGAATACGTTGACCGCGGCCAGTGCCACAGCCAGGGTGCCCATGGCCTTGCCCAGCGGGGTCACGGTCAGGGCGGCGGCCAGCATGGCGCCGACGATGACGATCGCCGAGATGGCGTTGGTCACGGCCATCAGCGGGGTGTGCAGCGCCGGGGTGACGTTCCACACCACGTGGTAGCCCACGTAGATGGCCAGCACGAAGATGATCAGGTTGTAGATGCTGGGGGAGATCAGTTCCATGTCTCGACTCCTTAACCGTTCTTGCGCACGACTTCACCGCCCTTGCACATCAGGCAGGCGGCGACGATGTCGTCTTCGAGGTTGAGCTGGAACTGGGCTTCCTTGTCGATCACGAGCTTGAGGAAGTCCAGCAGGTTACGGGCGTACAGGGCGGAGGCATCCGCCGGCACCATGGCGGCCAGGTTGGTGTGGCCGACGATGGTCACGCCATGCTTGACCACGACCTGATCGGCCTCGGTCAGCGGGCAGTTACCACCCTGGGCTGCGGCCAGGTCGATGACCACGGAGCCCGGCTTCATCTCGGCGACGGTGGCCTCGTGCAGCAAGGTCGGTGCCTTGCGGCCCGGGATCAGCGCGGTGGTGATGACGATATCGGCCTGCTTGGCGCGCTCGTGCACGGCCTTGGCCTGGCGCTCCATCCAGGATTGCGGCATCGGGCGGGCATAGCCGCCAACGCCCTGGGCGCACTCGCGCTCCTCATCGGTCTCGAACGGCACGTCGACGAACTTGGCGCCGAGCGACTCGATCTGCTCCTTTACCGCCGGACGCACGTCCGAGGCCTCGATCACGGCGCCCAGACGCTTGGCGGTGGCGATGGCCTGCAGACCGGCGACACCGGCGCCGAGGATCAGCACACGGGCGGCCTTCACGGTGCCGGCGGCGGTCATCAGCATGGGCATGAAGCGCGGGTAGTGGTTGGCGGCGAGCATCACGGCTTTGTAGCCGGCGATGTTGGCCTGCGAGCTCAGCACGTCCAGGCTCTGCGCGCGGGAGGTACGCGGCGCGGCCTCCAGGGCGAAGGCGGTAATGCCGCGGGCATTCATGCGCGCGATGGTGTCGTTGCAGAACGGGTTGAGCATGCCGACCAGCACGGCGCCGGTCCTCATGTGGGCCAGTTCGGCTTCGGTCGGGGCGACCACTTTCAGCACCAGATCGGCACCGAAGGCGGCAGCGTCGTTGCCGATGCTGGCGCCGGCGGCTTCATAGGCGCTGTCCGGGATGCTGGCGCTAACGCCGGCACCTGCCTGAACGGT
Source organism: Pseudomonas stagnisoli (assembly GCF_048595745.1). Lineage (NCBI taxonomy): Bacteria > Pseudomonadati > Pseudomonadota > Gammaproteobacteria > Pseudomonadales > Pseudomonadaceae > Pseudomonas > Pseudomonas stagnisoli. The sequence goes on along the minus strand of NZ_CP184361.1, from coordinate 24,426 downwards.
CACCTGATGGCCTTGGCCAACCAGCTTCTTGACGGTTTCGGGCGTCGCGGCAACCCGCGTCTCCCCGGCGTGGGTCTCGAGAGGAACACCGATGTGCACTGAGAAATCTCCTGCGTGATCGTTTTGGTGAACCAGCGCACTACGTGTGGCACGCGGGTGTGTGGGATCAGCACAAAGCCGCACCGGAAGAGGGCGGGCGCGGCATTTTGCAGGCGATTGCGAAGGCCTTCAAGAAATTCTGAAGCGGTACTGATTAATAACTACAAGTCATGGCATGACTTGTAGTTCCTGTGTTGGTTCGCAAAGTGCCGATATTGCTGGTGCGCGCCGCGATTTGCGGCAGATCGCGGCGCAGAGCGGCATTCGGCGCGTGAATGGCCGTTCGTCGATTTGCCCGGATGGACGGGGTGGCTTGCGGCAGGCGGCAGAAAATGTCGCGGAGGCGACGCTATGTAGTCGCCGGCACGCCAGACTACGCTGGTGCGCCGGCCGGGTGGCGGCCGCGATGCAGCCGCGGCGGGGTCAGGATGCCAGCGCCTTGCGCGGGCGGATGCAGGTGGGGCCGGCGCGATGCTCCACGGCCTGTTGGACTTCGGCGCGCAGGCCGAGCAGGAAGCCGAGTTCCGCGACCACGAACAGCGGGCCGACTACCAGCCCCATCAGGTCATCGACGAAGGCCGGCTTGCGGCCTTCGTAGTAGTGGCCGATGAACTGGATGATCCAGCCCACCACGAACAGACCGAGACCGGCGCTCAGCCAGAGTGCGGTGGTCTGCTGCGCCAGCGCAGCGCCTGCCCACAGGCACAGCGCCAGCAGCGCGCCCATGAGGACGCCGAAGCGCAGGTCCAGGCGTAGATAGAAGACTGCAGCGGCCAGTGCCGTGAGCAGCGCCGGTGAGATCCACAGGCCGGCCAACTCCCAGCCGGGGCGTGACAGCAGGACGGCGACGGCCACGACTATCATCGGAATACCGATGAAGTGGCTGAATATGTTGCGGCGGTCGCGGTGGTATTCCGCGTATTGGCCGAGATGATCGACGAGGGTTTTCATTTTTTGTAGGTCCTCAGCAAGGCAGGGTGGTGGCATGATCTCGCCAGCCCCCGCTGCACGACTGTCACCTAGCCGACAATGACCATGACCGAGATTCGCCTGCTGCTGGAAAGCGGCCAGTGGTTCAGCCACTTGCCCTCTACCTTGCGTGACGCGCTGCTGGGCGAGGCGCGGCTGCTGCAGCTGGAGCCAGGTCAGCGCCTGTTCCGCCGCGGCGATCCACCCTGCGGGCTGTACGCGGTGCTGGAGGGCATGATGCGCGTCGGCGCGGTCAGTCGTGACGGCAAGGAGGCGCTGCTGACCCTGGTCGAGCCGCCTTACTGGTTTGGCGAGATTTCCCTGTTCGATGGCCAGCCGCGTACCCACGATGCCTATGCCGAGGGCCCGGCACGCCTGCTGCAAGTGCCACAATCCGCCTTGCAGGCCCTGCTCGCGCGCGAGCCCGGCTACTGGCGCGACTTCGCCCTGCTGATGAGCCAGAAGCTGCGCCTGGCCTTCATCGCGCTGGAAGAGATGAGCCTGTTGCCGGCTGCGCCACGTCTGGCGCGGCGCCTGCTGATGATGGCCGAGGGTTATGGCGAGACCGGTCCGCGTCGGGTGCTGCACCTGGCCCAGGAGCAGCTGGCGCTGATGCTCGGCCTGTCGCGGCAGACCACCAACCAGATCCTCAAGGACCTGGAAGCGCGGGGTGCGCTACGTCTCACCTATGGCGAAATCGAGATTAGCGATCTCGGGACTTTGCGCCAGGCCGCAGGCGTGGTCTGAGGCTTGGGCTAAGCTGAAAGAAGGCGTTTTGCCAGCAATCCCTTCTTGGTTTTCAGGTCGTCCCGATGCAGTTCGCCTTCCGCCGGCTCCTGTTCCTGCTGTGTCTGTGCCTGGTCAGCGGTGTCGTGCGGGCCGAGTTGCCGCTGCTCGATCTGCGCCGCGCCGATGTCGACACGGTGCCGGCCGTGCGTCTGCTCGAGGACGCCTCGGGCCAGCTGTCGCTGTACCAGGCGCGTGGCCGCCTCCTGAGCGAGGGGACGGAACTGCGCGCTGTGCCCTCGCTGGGCTGGAGCGACAGTGCCTGGTGGCTGGGCTTTAAGCTGCAGGGGCGGGCCGGTGAGCGTTACTACCTGTGGCTGGATCACGCCTTCCTCGACGATGTGCAGCTGTGGGTCTTGGTCGGCGACCAGCTACAGCTCTACCGCCAGGTCGGCGACCGCCTGCCCTTCGCCCGGCGCGACGAGCCGGGGCGTGCTTTCCTGCTGCCGTTGCCGACCCTGGGCAGTGCGCCACAGGAGCTGTTGCTGCGCATCTCCAGCAGCTCCTCCATCGGCCTGCCGCTCAAACTGATACCCGCCGAGCAGAAGGACCGCCTGCTGGCGACCAGCTGGTTGGGCAATGGGCTGATCGTCGGCGCCCTGCTGGTGATGGCCCTGTTCCATCTGCTCAAGTTCGTTGCTTCGCCGGATCGGCGCCTCGGCTACTACTGCGCGACCATCTTCAGCGTTGCCTGGTACACCGCATCGATCAACGACCTGACCAACCTGCTGCTGTGGCGCCATGTGCCCTGGGTCGCGCCGTTCGAGACCAACCTGTTCGGCGTGCTCACCCTGGTCTGCAGTACCCTGTTCATCAGCGCCTCGCTGCGCCTGGACCAAGGGCTGCCCCGCCTGGTGCGCCATCTGTTGATTGCCGCGCACGGTATCGCCCTGATCTGGGTGCAGATCAGCGGCGGGCGCCAGGGTTCGGCCGAGGCGGTCAACCTGATGATGTTGCTGACCGGGCTGTTCCAGCTTGGCCTGACCCTGGTTGCCCTGTACCTGCGGCGCCCTTATGCCGGCTGGTTCGCGCTGTTCTGGAGCGCTGCCATCCTGCTGATGCTGATGCTGGGGCTGAGTCGTGCCGGGGTGATGCCGCGCAATCTCTGGCTGGACCTGCTGCATGCCTGGCTGCCGGTGATCTCGGTGTTCCTCTTCGGCATGCTCAATGGCCGCCAGCTGGATGATGTGCGTCAGGCCCTGCTGGCTTCGCGCGAGCAGGCCATCGTCAATCTGGAGCAGTATCGCGGGCTGTTTCGCAATGCCGCCGAGGGCATCTTCCGTTGCAATCGCCAGGGCCTGTTGCTGGAGACCAATCCCAGCTTTCTGCGCCTGCTGGGCCGTCCCGAGTCCGCTGCCGAGCTGCTCCAGGCGCAGCCGATCCAGGGCCTGCTGGCCCCCGGCGACTGGCAGCGTCTGTGCGGTCAGTTGAGTGAGGCGCAGCCCACCGCCAGTGGCGAGGTACAGCTGAAGGCCGCTGACGGGCAGAGTCGTTGGGTACATCTGTCGCTTCACGAGCAGCGCAGCCAGCACTGTATCGAAGGCATAGTCGTTGATCTCAGCGAACGACGAGCCTTGGAGCAGCGCCTGGCGCGCCAGGCGGCGCATGACTCGCTCACCGGCCTGGTCAACCGCCGCGAGCTGGAGCGACTGCTGCAGGGCAGCCTGGAGGGTGATGGCCGGGGTTTCAGCCACCTGTTGTTCCTTGATCTCGACCAGTTCAAGCAGGTCAACGATCTCTGTGGCCACTCGGCCGGCGACCAGCTGCTACGCCAGCTGGCCGGCCACCTGCTCGGCTGCCTGCCGAGCCAGGCCGAACTGGCGCGCATCGGCGGCGACGAGTTTGCTGTGTTGCTCGCCGGCTGCGAGCGACACGAGGCGCTGGCGCAGGCTGAGCGGCTGCGCCAGGCGGTCGAGGAGTTTGTCTTCAGCTATGGCGGCCGCCCGTTCCGCCTGTGCGTCAGCATCGGTGTGCTGGAACTGGAGTCCGGCGTGCGCGACTGGGAGGAAGCGCTGAACTGGGCCGACAACGCCAGCAGCATGGCCAAGGCTCAGGGGCGTAACCGTGTACACCTGTTCAACCCGGCCGATGGCGCGCTTGTCGAGCACCAGCGCCAGCTGCAGTGGATCGCGCGTTTGCGCGAGGCCATCGAGCAGCAGCACTTCGAGCTGTTCTACCAGCCGGTGCGACCGTTGCAGGGGAGCGAGGAGGGGCTCCACTACGAGGTCCTGCTGCGTTACCGCGATCCGCAGTCCGGCGAGTGGGTGGCGCCCGGGCAGTTCTTCGCCGCCGCCGAGCGCTACGGTTTTCTCGCCCAGATCGACCGCTGGGTGCTGCGCCGCTACTGCGAATGGCTGGCGGCCAATCCCCGCCATCAAATGGAGCTGGGCCAGGTCAACATCAACCTCAGCGCACCCTCGCTGCTCGATCCGGAGTTCCATGACCTGCTGGACGAACTGCTGGATACCCATCGTCTGCCAGCCACCCGGCTGTGCCTGGAAATCACCGAGATGGTGGCCCTGGCCGAGCTGGGCAGCTCCGCCGGCTGGATCGAGCGCTTGCGCCGGCGTGGCCTCAGGGTGGCGCTGGATGACTTCGGCAGCGGGTTTGCCTCCTATGCCTACTTGCGCCATTTGCCGCTGGACCTGCTGAAGATCGACGGCACCTTCGTGCGCGGCATCGAGCGTGATCCGATCAACCGCGCCATGGTCGGCTCCATGGTGCAGATTGCCCGCCAGCTGGGCTTGCGTACCGTTGCCGAGTTCGTCGAGAGCGCGGCAGCCCAGGATTGCCTGCGCGAGCTTGGCATCGACTACGCGCAGGGCTATTTCATCGGTCGTCCGCACCCTCTGGCGGAGCTGGCCGACGCGCTGTTCGCGGAGCCCTCATTGCCGCGCTAGGGCAACGCCTTAACTGCCACGACGGTCGAGCAGGTACGCGGGAATACGGTTCAGGAAATCCCCGCGCAGACCGAGCATGCGTGTGGCCCGGCTGTCCAGCAGCGTATCCAGCGGCTGGTTGCTCGGCAGTGCCAGCAACTGAGCCACCAGGTTGAGCACCAGGGCCTCGCGGGAAAAGACCCCGCTGCCCAGGGCGTAGTACGCAGCGATCAGCTCGCGCAGGCCGAAGGGCAGGCGCCAGCGGATGCGCAGGGCCGAGCCGAAGCCGGCCGCGCGCTGCTGCAGGGCCAGTGCAATATCGTCGTTGCTCAGCTCGCCACCCGCTTCCTGCCAGTCCTGCAGGCTGCGCAGCAGCGCCAGCTCGCCGATGTTGTGCAACAGCCCGGCCGTGTAGCACAGCTCGTGGTCCAGGCGCAGCTGAGCGGCCAGCCAGTGGGCCAGCTCGGCGCAGCGCTGGGCCTGTATGCCCACCTGGCTGGCCAGCTCGGCCAGGCGCGGGTCCTGCAGCCGTGCGTTGCGTTGCACCGCCATGCCCAGCACCAGGTTGAGTGCGCGTGCCACGCCGAGGCGCTGCAGGGCCTGGGTGAGCGTCTGGCAGATGCTGGCCCGCTGCTCGGCGGCGCTGTTGGCGGCGGCAATCAGGCGGGCGGTGATCTGCGGGTCGCGGGCGAATTCGCGGGCCAGCTGGCCCAGGTCGGTGTCGTAGGCCTGCAGGCTGCTGCTCACGGCGCTGCGGATGTCGGCCAGCAGCGGCGCGCCCTGGCCTTCTTCACGTACATCGTCAAGGTACTGGCCGAGATCACTGACCAGCAGCGCCGCCGGTGCCGCCAGGCGCTCGCCGCCGGCCGCCGGCAACAGGCCGTCGAGGCGCTGGCGCAGTAGCTCGGCGTTGAATGGCTTGGCCAGGTAGGCGGCAGGTGCCAGTGGCAGTACCGCGCGTACGCTGGCGGCATCCACCCGGCTGCTGATCAGCACACAGGGCAGCGCCGGAATGCGGGGGTGGCGGCGCAGCTGACGGAGCAGTTCGATGCCGTCCAGTCCGGGCAGCTCGCCGTCTGCGATGACCAGATCGGGCAGTTTGCGCCGACAGCGGGCCAGGGCGGCCTCGCCGTCGGCGAAGTGTTGCACCTGAGCATCACTGCGGATGTCCAGGACAAGCTGGGTGAGCAGGTCGGCGGTCCAGGGGTCGGCTTCGGCAATGAGAACTTCCGGTACTGCGGCCGGGGCGGACATGGGGATCTCGATGATGGCGAAATAATGGCGCCAGAGGCGCGGCGCGTCATTGTACGGATCGGCGCTTGGCGGGCCAGCGGTGCCCGACGGAATGCTGATTGGTTCGTCAGAATACTGCGCGCAACCGCTCTATGTCGGCGTCCAAGCTGCTATTGCGTCAATCCGTCGCAGTCAGGCTGGCGGCGATCATGGCCCTGCTTGAGGCCAGCACCTCTTCCTGCCGTTTTGGGCTGGCCAGCATGCGCGCCACCAGCAGTGCGCCGACGCACTGGGCGAGGATCGCCCAGGCCAGCTGCGGGTCATCCAGGACCTCGCCCCAGGCTTGCTGCAGGCGCACCAGCCAGTGCTCGGCGTTCTCGCGCACCGCGTGGTCGGCGCGGGCAATTTCCACGCCCAGCGTGGGCAATGCGCAGCCGCTGTCCGGATGCTCGACGTGCTGCATGTTCAGGTAGATATCCAGGCAGCGTTGCAGCTTGTCGGCCGCACTGCCGGCGCTACCCAGTAGCGCCACACTGTGGCTCAACTCGCGCTCGACGATGGCGGCGAACAGCTCGTCCTTGGAGGCGAAATGGCCGTAGAAGGCGCCGCCGGAGAGGCCGATGGCTTTCATCAGGCCGTCCACCCCGGTTGCGGAAAAGCCGCCGCGCTTGGCCAGCGCAGCGCTGCTGGCGAGCAGCTTGTCACGGGTCTGCGCCTTGTGTTCGGCGGAATAGCGCATGACGAAACTCCTGCTTGACGGGTGCGGAAGCGTAACATAACGTCCGTTAACTAAACGATCGTTTATCAAATGAGGTGAGCGGCATGAGCGACAAGAAGGTGGTGCTGGTGATCGGCGCCGGTGACGCGACCGGCGGGGCGATCGCCAAGCGCTTCGCCCGCGAAGGCTATGTGGCCTGTGTGACCCGGCGCAGTGCCGACAAGCTGCAGCCGCTGGTCGACGAGATCCGTGCCGCCGGTGGCGAGGCCCATGGCTTTGCCTCCGATGCGCGCAAGGAAGAGGAAGTCGCTGCGCTGGTCGAGGGCATCGAGCGCGACATCGGCCCGATCGAGGCCTTCGTCTTCAACATCGGCGCCAACGTGCCGTGCAGCATCCTCGAGGAAACCGCGCGCAAGTACTTCAAGATCTGGGAAATGGCCTGCTTCTCGGCCTTCCTCACCGCCCAGGCGGTGGCGCGCCGCATGGTGACCCGCGAGCGCGGCACTATCCTCTTCACCGGGGCCACCGCCGGGCTGCGCGGTGCCGCCCACTTTGCCGCCTTCGCCGGTGCCAAGCACGGCGTGCGCGCCCTGGCGCAGAGCATGGCGCGCGAGCTGGGGCCGCGGAACATCCATGTCGCCCACGTGGTGGTGGACGGCGCCATCGACACCGCCTTTATCCGCGACAGTTTTCCCGACCTGTACGCGCGCAAGGAGCAGGACGGTATCCTCAATCCAGAACACATCGCCGACAACTACTGGTTCCTGCACGCCCAGCCGCGCGATGCCTGGACCTTCGAGCTGGACCTGCGCCCGTGGATCGAGCGCTGGTAGCAGCCTCTCGCTCAGCCTCGACTCCAGGCAGATAACAACAAGCCAAAAAGGAAAAACGCCATGAGCAAGACCGTCGAGTTCTACTTCGATTTCGGCAGCCCCACCACCTACCTGGCCTGGACCCAGCTGCCTAGACTGTGCGCCGAGGAAGGCGCGACCCTGGTGTACAAGCCGATGCTGCTCGGCGGCGTGTTCCAGGCCACCGGCAATGCCTCGCCGGTGACCATTCCGGCCAAGGGTCGCTTCATGCTGCAGGACCTGGCGCGCTATGCCCGGCGTTACCAGGTGCCGCTGCAGTTCAATCCGCACTTCCCGATCAACACCCTGCCGCTGATGCGCGCTGCGGTGGCCGTGCAGCAGCACCTGCCGGAGCGCTTCGAGGCCTTCCTCAAACTGATCTTCGAGGCCATGTGGGTGCAGGCGCGTAACCTCGGCGACCCGGTTGTGCTGGCCGAGGTGCTGACCGCTGGCGGTTTCGATCCTCAGCAGTTGCCGGGGCTGATCGCCGAGCAGGCGATCAAGGACGCACTCAAGGCCAACACCGACGAGGCGATCAAGCGTGGTGTGTTCGGTGCGCCGAGCATGTTCGTCGGCAACGAGCTGTTCTTCGGCCAGGACCGCCTGGACTTCGTGCGCGAGGCGCTGCAGGCGGGGTGAGATCTTTTCTCACCCCCGCCCCAGCCCGCGAAGCGCGGCAGGCCTGAGCGCTGGTGTAGCCCGGATGCAATCCGGGGGCGGTGTTGCCTGCTTCCCGTATGGCACCGGGGGATGGCAGACCACAAAAAAAAAGACCCGCCGAAGGGCGGGTCGTAAGGGAGACGCCTGGCCTGGTGAGCCACAGGCGAATCGGGCATCGCCCCGGCAGGGGCGACACGCAGGATCGAGGCTCCCGCTGTGCGGGAGCCATGACGCTTAGGCCAGTTCGTCGAAGCACTCGGCGACGATGGCGATGCCTTTTTCCAGCTGGGCATCCGGGATGGTGACCGGCATCAGGAAGCGGATGACGTTGTAGTAGGTGCCGCAGGACAGCAGAATCAGGCCCTTCTCGCGCGCACGGGCAACGATCTTGCCGACCAGTTCGGCGGCCGGCTTGTTGTGGTCGCCGCCTTCGAACAGCTCGATGGCAACCATCGAACCCAGGCCTCGTACGTCACCGATCACCTTGTGCTTGGCGGCGATGGCATTCAGGCCGGCCTTGAGCTTTTCACCCAGGGCCTGCGAACGCTCCAGCAGCTTCTCTTCCTCGAACACTTCCATCACGGCCAGTGCTGCGGCGCAGGCAATCGGGCTACCGGCATAGGTGCCACCCAGGCCGCCCGGAGCGATGCTGTCCATGATCTCGGCCTTGCCGCACACGCCGGAGATCGGGAAGCCGCCGCCAACCGATTTGGCGAAGGTGGTCAGGTCCGGCACGATGCCCAGCTGCTCGGTAGCGAAGAAGGTGCCGGTACGGCCGGCGCCGGTCTGTACTTCGTCGGCGATCAGCAGGATGCCGTGCTCGTCGCACAGGGCGCGCAGACGCTGCATGAAAGCCGGCGAGTTGACATAGAAACCACCTTCGCCCTGCACCGGCTCGATGATGATGGCGGCGATATCGCGCGGCTGTGCGTCGTTCTTGAAGATGCGTTCGATGCTGGCGATCGACTCGTCTTCGCTGATGCCGTGCAGCGGGCAGGGTGCCAGGGCTCGGAACACGCCGCCCGGCATCAGGCCCATGCCGGCGGAATACGGAACCACTTTGCCGGTCAGGCTCAGGGTCATCATGGTGCGGCCGTGGTAGGCGCCGGTGAAGGCGATCACACCCGCGCGGCCGGTGGCGGCACGGGCGATCTTCACGGCGTTCTCGACGGCTTCGGAGCCGGAGGTGACCAGCAGGGTCTTCTTGGCGAAGTCGCCCGGCACGCGCTTGGCGATCTCTTCGCACAGCTTGATGTAGGGCTCGTAGGCCAGCACCTGGAAGCAGGTGTGAGTCAGCTTGGTCAGCTGCTCCTGCACGGCGGCGATCACCTTCGGGTGCAGGTGGCCGGTGTTCAGCACGGCGATGCCGCCGGCGAAGTCGATGTACTCGCGGCCGTCGACGTCCCACACGGTGGCGTTCTCGGCGCGCTCGGCGACGATCGGGTGGATCTGGCTGACACCACGGGCCACGGCGGCCTGGCGACGCTGCAGGAGGGATTCGTTCTTGCTCATTGTGGTCCTCATAAGCCGCAACTCACGGCTCGTTCCAAGGATGATGACGGGGCGGGCGACGCTGCAGCTAACGATGATCGAACTGCCGTCTACTCGCTGGCCGTCGGCTGGGTTAGCCGGTGCCACCACCGGAAACGCCGACGCCGGGTGACCACGACTCCTGCCTGTCACCCGACACCCACGGATTCGTTACCCGGGCGACTTATACGCCGCCGAGGCACATGTATTTGATTTCGAGGTAGTCCTCGATGCCGTACTTGGAGCCCTCACGGCCCAGGCCGGAAGCTTTCACGCCGCCGAACGGTGCGACCTCGGTAGAGATCAGGCCGGTGTTGATGCCGACCATGCCGTACTCCAGGGCCTCGGCCACGCGGAACACGCGGCCCATGTCACGGGCGTAGAAGTAGGAGGCCAGGCCGAACTCGGTGTCGTTGGACAGGCGGATCACCTCGGCCTCGTCCTTGAAGCGGAACACCGGGGCCAGCGGGCCGAAGGTTTCTTCCTTGGCCACGGCGGCGTTGTTCGGCACGTCGATCAGGATGGTCGGCTCGAAGAAGCTGCCACCCAGGGCATGCGGCTTGCCGCCGAGGGCCAGCTTGGCGCCCTTGCTCACGGCGTCGGCAATGTGCTCCTCGACCTTGGCCACGGCCTTGGTGTCGATCAGCGGGCCGGTGGTGGTGCCGTCTTCCAGACCGTTGCCGATCTTCAGCTTGGCCACGGCGGCCTTGAGCTTGTCGACGAAGGCGTCGTACACGCCGTCCTGCACGTACAGGCGGTTGGCGCAGACGCAGGTCTGGCCGTTGTTGCGGTACTTGGAGATCAGCGCGCCTTCCACGGCGGCATCCAGATCGGCGTCGTCGAAGACGATGAACGGCGCGTTGCCGCCCAGCTCCAGGGACACCTTCTTGATGTCGTGGGCGCATTCGGCCATCAGCTGGCGACCGATCTCGGTGGAGCCGGTGAAGGTCAGCTTGCGCACGATCGGGTTGCTGGTCAGCTCGCCGCCGACTTCGCCGGCGCTACCGGTGACCACGCTGAACACACCGGCGGGGATGCCGGCGCGCTGCGCCAGTTCGGCCAGGGCCAGGGCGGAATACGGGGTCTGCGAGGCCGGCTTGAGCACCATGGTGCAACCTGCGGCCAGGGCCGGGCCGGCCTTGCGGGTGATCATCGCCGCCGGGAAGTTCCACGGGGTGATGGCCGCGGTCACGCCGATCGGCTGCTTGATCACGATGATGCGCTTGTCCGGCTGGTGGCCGGGGATGGTGTCGCCGTAGATGCGCTTGGCTTCCTCGGCGAACCACTCGATGAAGGAAGCGGCATAGGCGATTTCGCCCTTGGCTTCGGCCAGCGGCTTGCCCTGCTCCAGGGTCATCAGGCGGCCCAGGTCGTCCTGGTTGGCCATGATCAGCTCGAACCACTTGCGCAGCTTGCCTGCACGCTCCTTGGCGGTCAGCGCACGCCAGGCCGGCAGGGCGCGCTCGGCGGCCTCGATGGCGCGGCGGGTCTCGGCGCGGCCCATCTTCGGCACGCTGCCGAGGATCTCGCCCGTGGCCGGGTTGTTCACGGCGATGGTCTGGCCGCTGTCGGCGTCCAGCCACTGGCCGTCGATGAAGGCCTGTTGGCGGAACAGCTGGGCGTCTTTCAGTTGCATGGCGTTCTCCTGTACGCGCCACCATGGAGGCAAGGCAGTAAGGGCATAAAGTTCGCCCGCCGGGAGGGCGGGCGTTGCGTTTGAAATGTCAAACGAATGCTAGGGCCGAGTTGCGCAAAGGGCAAGAGCCTTGTTCGATAAAACCAACAAAATAACCAAAAAGTATGAGGTGTCCCGGGGGCCGATGATTTTGTCCGAACGCGTTACGGCAGGCCAGCCCTGGCGGGGATTACAGGCATCAGGTCGGGCGCCGGGGTGTCGATGGTGGATGTTCGATATATAGAACGCGCGTGCAGGTTCTCAGTGTAGTGCCGTTTGCTACCGACTACAGCGCTGCCAGGCTGTGAATCAGGGGCTTGGCTGAGTGCTCCTGGGCTGCTCGGCGTCGCTTGGGGTATATGCTGTCGCTGGCCGGCTCTATCAGAAGGCGCGTTGATCGATAGCCCGCATGGACGCCCGCAAGGCGGATGCGTATGATTGCGCCCCGCAACGCATCCGTAGCTCAGCTGGATAGAGTACTGCCCTCCGAAGGCAGGGGTCGTGGGTTCGAATCCCGCCGGATGCGCCAAACAAATGAAAAGGCCCCAGGAGAAGTTCTGGGGTTTTTTCTGTGTGCCCGCGAGCGCCCCTCGCGGGCCCTAGTTCGATACAGCGTCTCACCTGGAGTCGTTCGAGTTTACGGCCCCCGACAGTCGCGGCAACATGTTTGCCTGAGCGTAATGTTTGGATAGGTCGCGAAGGATGTAATGGCGTTTTAGCCGGCGGGTTGTTAGAGCGCTTTTTCTATCGATGCTTGGGGCTCGTGGCCTCCAGCTGTATGCAAAGGGATTTGTGTGCAGGGATCAATACGTTTCGCCCGTGTTTGCGGCCAGCAAAGCCATACCCCGCGTATTTTCGTAATTGGTCTGCACTCATTGTCCCCCTGGTGCGCCGCTTCTATCCCCCTCTTCTCATTGCACATGCCTAGGGCCAGAAACGTGCATGCGCGTTCGGCTCGTGCGCATACGGCCTACTTAGCTCAGGAAAAGTCATGAAAGGAATCAGTGGCCTCGTCGTTGCTAGTTCTCTTGTGCTTGGCATCGCCTTCGACGGATCAGCTGCCGAGGAGCTACTGATCCGTAGTGACACGACCATTGGCGCATCAGACTACCTGTACGATGGTCGTCGGCTAGTGGTGGAAGGGGCCACTCTGACTATTTCGGGATCACACACTTACGAGTCTATTGAGTTGCGCAACTCGGCGGTGTTGACCTCGCCGGTGGAGCAGAAGATTCAGCTCAGTGCCGACTCGGTGAATGTGGATGCTAGCTCGCGAATCAATGTGAGTGAGAAGGGGCGGCAAGGTGTTGCAGCGGTGGACTACTTCTCTGGTGGCAGCTATGGCGGTCGCGGGGGCGTCTTATCGGGGCGCACCACCAATGAGTCCTATGGAGATTTTCGGGAGCCCAGAGATCTGGGTTCTGGCGGTAGAAACAATTACTCCAGCTACACCCGTGGTGCCGGTGCTTTTGAGCTGACGACGGATGAGTTGAAGCTCGATGGTCTGATTCAGGCCAATGGCCAGGTAATTACGGGCGGCAACTACGGCTCGGGTAGTGGTGGATCTCTGCTGCTGCGGGTGGGTTCTCTGACCTTTGGGCCGCAGGCTCGTATCGAAGCCAATGGCGGCGGAGGCACGACTGGTTCGCTGTTTGGCGGCGGCGGCGGGGGGCGTGTAGCTCTGTATTACGGAGCGGTGCCGCAGGGGTCATTGGCGAGCCAAGTACTGGCCCGGGGTGGTCTTTCCCAGAATGCACAGGCCGGTGCAGCGGGCTCGATCTACCTGAAGAACACCGTTACTGGCGAAGAAGAATTGGTGTTCGATAACGAGGGCGTGCCGAGCACGTCACAGCTAGCTCTGCTGGATCTGAGTGGTGGTACTAGCTACGGCGGTAAGTTGATCTGGCGCAAGGTGATTGGCGAAATCAAGGGCAAAGTGCCCTTCGACCCTGCTGTTAGCCGCGCTACAGAGGTAGTAGTTGATAGCGCCACTCTGGTTCTTTCTGGTGCTCATGCCTACGAGTCTATTGAGTTGCGCAACTCGGCGGTGTTGACCTCGCCGGTGGAGCAGAAGATTCAGCTCAGTGCCGACTCGGTGAATGTGGATGCTAGCTCGCGAATCAATGTGAGTGAGAAGGGGCGGCAAGGTGTTGCTGTCGTGGACAACCTCTCTGGTGGCAGCTATGGCGGTCGCGGGGGCGTCTTATCGGGGCGCACCACCAATGAGTCCTATGGAGATTTTCGGGAGCCCAGAGATCTGGGTTCAGGCGGTAGAAACAATTACTCCAGCTACACCCGTGGTGCCGGTGCTTTTGAGCTGACGACGGATGAGTTGAAGCTGGATGGTTTGATTCAGGCCAATGGCCAGGTAATTACGGGCGGCAACTACGGCTCAGGTAGTGGTGGATCTCTGCTGCTGCGGGTGGGTTCTCTGACCTTTGGGCCGCAGGCTCGTATCGAAGCCAATGGCGGCGGAGGCACGACTGGTTCGCTGTTTGGCGGCGGCGGCGGGGGGCGTGTAGCTCTGTATTACGGAGCGGTGCCGCAGGGGTCATTGGCGAGCCAAGTACTGGCCCGGGGTGGTCTTTCCCAGAATGCACAGGCCGGTGCAGCGGGCTCGATCTACCTGAAGAACACCGTTACTGGCGAAGAAGAATTGGTGTTCGATAACGAGGGCGTGCCGAGCACGTCACAGCTAGCTCTGCTGGATCTGAGTGGTGGTACTAGCTACGGCGGTAAGTTGATCTGGCGCAAGGTGATTGGCGAAATCAAGGGCAAAGTGCCCTTCGACCCTGCTGTTAGCCGCGCTACAGAGGTAGTAGTTGATAGCGCCACTCTGGTTCTTTCTGGTGCTCATGCCTACGAGTCTATTGAGTTGCGCAACTCGGCGGTGTTGACCTCGCCGGTGGAGCAGAAGATTCAGCTCAGTGCCGACTCGGTGAATGTGGATGCTAGCTCGCGAATCAATGTGAGTGAGAAGGGGCGGCAAGGTGTTGCTGTCGTGGACAACCTCTCTGGTGGCAGCTATGGCGGTCGCGGGGGCGTCTTATCGGGGCGCACCACCAATGAGTCCTATGGAGATTTTCGGGAGCCCAGAGATCTGGGTTCAGGCGGTAGAAACAATTACTCCAGCTACACCCGTGGTGCCGGTGCTTTTGAGCTGACGACGGATGAGTTGAAGCTGGATGGTTTGATTCAGGCCAATGGCCAGGTAATTACGGGCGGCAACTACGGCTCAGGTAGTGGTGGATCTCTGCTGCTGCGGGTGGGTTCTCTGACCTTTGGGCCGCAGGCTCGTATCGAAGCCAATGGCGGCGGAGGCACGACTGGTTCGCTGTTTGGCGGCGGCGGCGGGGGGCGTGTAGCTCTGTATTACGGAGCGGTGCCGCAGGGGTCATTGGCGAGCCAAGTACTGGCCCGGGGTGGTCTTTCCCAGAATGCACAGGCCGGTGCAGCGGGCTCGATCTACCTGAAGAACACCGTTACTGGCGAAGAAGAATTGGTGTTCGATAACGAGGGCGTGCCGAGCACGTCACAGCTAGCTCTGCTGGATCTGAGTGGTGGTACTAGCTACGGCGGTAAGTTGATCTGGCGCAAGGTGGTTGGCGAAATCAAGGGCGAAACCCCCTACGACTCAGCTACTGGCAACAGCATGGATCTGGTGATTGATGCGGCCACTCTGACGTTGGCAGGGGCCCATGCCTATGATTCGATGGTGTTACGCAATGCAGCGGTGCTCACGGCTCCTCCAGAGCGATATGTAAGCCTGAGCGTGGATGCCGTCGAGGTGGATGCAACCTCGCGAATCGATGTTAGCGACAAAGGCTCTCCAGCTTCGTCACAGGTAAGCAATTTCAGTGGTGGTAGCCATGGTGGACTGGGCGGGGTTTTGAACGGTAACTACACCACCAATCCGGTTTTTGGCGATGCATTGATGCCGACTACCTTTGGCGTCGGTGGTCGCGTGGGCAACTCCTCGACTCAGGTGCCAGGAGGCGGGGCTCTTACACTGACTACCCGAATTCTGAGGCTTGAAGGCCAGCTCCTGGCGAACGGCGCAACCTATTCCTATTCAAGTACTGCGGGTGGTGGCGCAGGGGGCTCCCTGTGGGTCAATGCCCAGCAACTGATCGGTGGCTCCTCTACTCGCATTCAGGCTCGGGGTGGTAATGGCATCCAGAGTGGTGGTGCAGGCGGCGGTGGTCGCGTCGCCATCTATTTTGCGGGTATGCAGGGTGTCGATGCGATCAGTCAGATCAGCGTCGCTTCAGGTAGTGGTACAGGTGCAGGCGGTGTTGGCTCGTTGCATATGGAGCACCGGCTCGGCTCGACGGCCGTACTGGGTACCAGCTTTACCGATCACATGAAGCAGGATGTCCAGCAGTTCAGCTTGGACTTCATCAGCGCTGTGTCTTCCTCGTCTATCAATACTGACACGGTCAGGCTGCACGGACCCTCGGGCATGGTGCCTATCACGGCGATTAGTGCCGTCTCTCCGACCAAGTACAACTTCCAGCTGGGTAGCGCGCTGGCGGACGGTGACTATGAGCTCCGCGTATTGGGCATCCGCTCGGCCCAGGGGCGCGGTATGGACCAGAACGGCAACGGTATCGAGGACGAGGATAGCGATGTATTCGTCCGTGCTTTCACCATTGACCGTGCGCCTCCGGCTGCCCCGCTGATTACGGCGCCTCTGGTAGCCCCGGCAGTCAACAATCTCACCGCCCGGAAGGTGACCATCAAAGGTGAACGAGAAGGTCAGACTGGCGTTCTAGTGGATGGTGTGGAAAAGGTTGTCCTTGGTGACGGCCCATGGACTATCCAGGACCATGCCTTGGTGGAAGGCAAGAGCGAACTGAAATTTCAGGTCCGTGATGCGGCCGGCAACCTTTCCTCGGCGGTGCTGGTTAAGGTCGATGTGGATAGCCTGAAGCCATCCCCGGTGCAGTATTCATCCTCCGGTAATATTCGGACGGTTCCCACGTCGATCTGGGTGCGTTTCAGCGAGACGGGTAGCGGACTGGACCTGGCCAATAGCAGCATCGTCTTCAAGAAGTCCGGGACTACTCTAAACGGTCAGCTGAGCCTGGAGGGTGACACTCTGCGTCTTACCCCCAGCAGTCCGCTGCTGGAGGGCAATTACAGCTACGACATCCGTCTGCAGGACAACTTCGGTAATCTGTGGGCCGGCTCCCAGAGTTTCAGGCTCGACTACACCGCTCCTGCAGCGGTAGTAGTGAACAGCTATCCAGCGGTGACCACTAACGGCAAGCAGCGTATTTCTGGAACTAATGAAGCAGGCACTTCGGTCTATCTGCTGAATTCTGTCGGAACCAGGATTGTTTCTATAAATGGTGGATCCGGCGCTTGGCAATACGACCTGACGCTGACACCCGGCGACAACTACTTCACGATGGAGCAGGTGGACGCGGCGGGCAACGTGAGTCCACGTACGCCGATCCAGATCCGCTTCGATAACCAGGCGCCGGGTCCTGTGGTGCTGAGCGCAGATCCTAAGGGCAGTGGTACGTCAGTGAAGCTGTCCTGGGCCTCGTACGACGAGGCGGCGAGCGGCAATGACATCAAGGAGTATCAGGTCTACGGAGCGGCGCAGCCGTTCACTTCGGTGGCGAATGCGCAGCTGCTGCAAAAGGTTTCTGGTGGCACCAAGCAGGTGACGCTGAGTGGGCTGACACGCAAGGAGCAGCGTCATTACGCGGTGCTGGCGGTGGATCTGCAGGGTCTGCAGCAGGCGGCGGTGACGTCCCTGGCGGTGACTCCGGAGGACGTGCTGGCACCGGAAGAGGCGAGTGGCCTTCAGGTGCAACCGGGTGCGGATCGCCTGGAGCTGAGCTGGCAGGCGAGCGCGAACAAAGCCAACGACCTGGCCGGTTACGCTCTGTATGTGGGGGCAAATGGTGAGCAGCGTATTGAGCTGCCGCTGGCAGCGCTTGGCGATGGCCTGCGTTACAGCCTGACGGGTCTGGCGCCCGCTAAGGGTTACCCGCTGCGGCTGGTGGCGGTGGATGGCGACAACAACGAAAGCGCCGGTGTGCGTAACCCGGGCGTGACCTGGCTGGCTAATCCGCAGGGTGTGGAGCTGGAGGCGTTCGCCAGTCGCTTCGACGTACGTTGGTCGGCGGTGGAGCCGGCGGCGCTGCTCAGTGGTTATCGCGTGTATGTGGCCGAGGCACCATTCAGCTCGGTGGCAGGCATGACCCCGCGTCTGTCGCGCACGGCTACGCAGCTGACTGGCTCGGTGGCGGGTCTGCAGAACGGTCAGACCTACCACGTGGCCGTGACCACGCTGAACAGTTCGGGCGGCGAAAGCCCGCAGGTCGAATCCTTCCCGATTACGCCCGAGGCTGATGCGGTAGGGCCGCAACTGACCCAGCTGCTGTGGAACAGTAGCGCTGGCAATGTCGACCTACTCGATGGCGGCGAACTGGTCGCGCTGGGCGAGCTGCAATTGCAGGCCAAGGACGAGTCGGGTATCGCCCGCATCGAACTGAGCCTGGACGGTCAGCCGCTGGGTCAGGCGGTCCAGAGTGGCAGCGGTTATCGCCAGGCGCTGGACCTGAGTCGTATTGCCGATGGCGACCACGTACTGGGCCTGAAGCTGTACGACACCCTGGATAACTTGAGCGAGACCAGCGTGGAGCTGGAGATCGAGTTGGCCGCACCGGTTAAACCGACGCTGCGTCTGCAGAGCCAAACCGCGAGCACCAACACGGCGCAGCAGGTGCTGGTGGTGAAAGGTCAGGCCAGTGCCCTGGCCCAGGTTGAGCTCAATGGCGAGTTGTTGGCCGGTGAGTTCACCCTGTCCGGTGCTGGTGAAGCCTCGTTGCCGGTGACCCTGGCCGAGGGCGAAAACGTGCTGGTGGCGCGCCTGCGGCATGCCAGTCGTGACGAGTTTGGTGATGACAGC
This sequence comes from Pseudomonas stagnisoli, assembly GCF_048595745.1. Lineage (NCBI taxonomy): Bacteria > Pseudomonadati > Pseudomonadota > Gammaproteobacteria > Pseudomonadales > Pseudomonadaceae > Pseudomonas > Pseudomonas stagnisoli. Next base: position 6,098 of record NZ_CP184361.1, on the reverse strand, counting down.
GCGCCGCTGCGGGTGGCCCTTGATACCAGCCTGCCGGATGCTCCGCAGGGGCTGCAGGCGGTGGGCAAGGCGCAGGGTGCGGTGCAGCTGAACTGGGGCGCGGTCGCGGCGAACACCGCAATGGGTTACAACCTGTATGTGTCCAGCCAGCCATTTAGTGAGGCCGTGGGGGCCAGCCGCGTCAATAGCAAGCCGATCACCACGACCAGCTACAGCCACCAGCCGGCGGCGGACGGTACTTACTACTACCGCGTGGCGAGCGTGAACAAGCTGGGCTCGGAGAGTGCACTGTCGGTGCAGAAGTCGGCGACGACGGATCGTGTACTGCCGCAGGTCGAGAACATCACCTACAGCTCGCAGGGCCAGGTGGCGGCTGACGGTCGGCATGCGCCGGGCCGGGTGGACGTGCGCCTGAAGGTCAGCGAGCCGTTACGTAACGCTCCGTTCCTTAGCCTGGACGTACCGGAAGGGACTTCCATTCCGGTGCGCATGACCCAGGCGTCGAACGACCCGCTGTACTACCAGGGCAGCTTCGAGATCACCAACGCGCTGCCAGCGGGCCTGCTGTATGCGCGGATTTCCGCGCATGACAGTGTGGGCAACGAAGGTACTGAGATTCTCGACGGCAAGACCCTGCGCATCGATACCCAGGGTCCGGATGTGCAGCAGCTGTCGCTGCTGCCGGAGAGTCCGGTGGAAAACCTGGTAGAAAACAACCGGGGCCGCGAAGTGCAAGTGATCCTGCGCCTGAGCGACGACCCGATTGGCCCGCCGCAACTGGTGCCGGAGCTGGGTGGCCAGGCCATCGGCAATGCCGTGCCCCTGAGTCGTGATGCCCAGTCGCAACCGGGCAACCCGATCTACAGCGGTACCTTCCGCCTGCCGAGCAGCGCGGGTGCGCAGCAGGTCGATCTGCTCGGTTTCGCTTACGAGGCAGTGGACGATTTGGGCAACCGCAGCGAGCGCATCCAGGGGCGCCGCGACTTCCAGGTCTACCAGGGCAGCCTGCCGCCGTTGGACATCCCGCAAGGGCTGACCGGCAAGGCCCTGTCTGGCGGTCGGGTGGCACTGAACTGGAAGGCCGTGGCTGACGCCAGTGCTTATCGCATCCTGCGCCGCGCCGAGGCGGAGGAAGGCTTCGTCGAGCTGGCGCGCGTGCGCGAGGCGGCCTTTGAGGACAATCTGCAGCTCGCCGGGCAGGCCGATGGTGCCTACTTCTACCAGGTAGCGAGCATCCGCGAGCATGACGGCAAGGAGGCGGTGAGCCAGCCCGGTGAAGCGGTAAAAGTCGAGGTAGACAGCCAGGCCTCCGCCGCCCCGCAACAGTTGCAGGCGGAAATGAACGGTGCCGGTGTGGTGCTGCGCTGGCAGGCGCCGGAGGAGCCGGGCAGCTACAGCTATAACCTGTACCGGGCCGCTGTCGGCCAGGGCGAGCCGATCGTCATCGCCGGGCTTACGGCGCTGCAGAGCAAGATCCCGGAACTGATCGCCCTGGACAGCAAGCCGTCCGACAGCGAGCACGCCTACACCGTGACTGCGGTGGACGCCGCTGGTAACGAATCGGCGCCGGCCGGCACCGCCTACCTGAATGCGGGTCTGCTGCCAGTGCGCGACCTCAAGATCGTCTACCGCGAGGGCGAGGCGCCGCAGCTGCAGTGGGACCACAGCGGCAAGGACGTAGTCGGCTACAACGTCTATGTCGGTGCCGATGGCAGCGCACAGAAACTCAACAACCAGCTGCTGCAGAGCAAGCAGTACCAGGACCAGGGGCTGGCCCAGCCGCTGAGCGCGGACCGCCGCTACAGCGTCACCGCGGTGGATGCCCAGGGGGTCGAGAGCCTGCCGCATGCCTTGCTGTTGCCGGCGCTGCGCGCCGAACTGCGCGCCGACCAGCAACTGCAGCGTGGCTTGTTCAATACCTTGCACTACCGGGTCAGCAACAACAGCCAGAGTGACCTGGGCCGCTTGCGTCTGCGGGTCAATGTCGACGTTAACGGCCAGCTCAAGCAGCACCTGTCCGACTACTTCGAGGTGGCCCCGGGCAGCCTGCGCGAAGTGCCGATCGTGATCGGCGGCTACCCGGAGTTGCCGGGTGTGGTGCCGCTGAGCAGTGAACTGGTCTACGCGCCGCAGTCGGGCGAGGAAGTGCTGGTCCAGCGTCGCGAATCGCTGCAGGCCGGTGAGAGCGCCCTGCTGGTCCAGCTGCTGGCCGACGACCTGACCCGTGGCGGCGCTGCCCAGGTCCGTCTGCGCCTGGAGAACCCCTCCGACGTGGCCACCGAACTGGTCACCGCCAAGGCCAACGGTAGCCAGGCCTCGGACGAGATGCGCCTGGTGCTGGAGGACCTGCAGGGCAACGTGCTGGCCAGCCAGCCGATCAAGGCCAACATCGGCAACGGCCTGATCACCGTGCGTGACGGTCGTACCGTAGCCCGGGTCGGTGCGCTGGATATGCTGGAAACCGGTCCGTTCAGCATCAACGTGCCGGCCACTGCCCCGGAGCAGGTGCGCCTGCGTCTGGAAGCGGACTTCCTGCACTACCAGACCGGTCTGCCCACCGAGCAGAAGATCCGCGGCCTGCGCAGCAGCCGGGAAATGACCCTGGTGGAAAGCCCCTACTACGGCGAACTGACCCAGGTCGCGCCGCAGCAGGTGCAGGCGGGCGACAAGGTGCTGCTCAGCGGCCGCGCGCTCAAGCGTGGCGACGACACGCCGCTGGCCGATGTCGAGCTCAAGGTTGTCCTGACCGTGCGCGGCTTCGAGCGGGTGGTCAGCGTCACCACCGATGCCCAGGGCAAGTTCCGCTACGAACATCAGACCGCCGCCGACGATTCCGGCAGCTACCAGGTGTCCGTGGTGCACCCGAGTATCGCCACCCGTCCGCAGCACGGCCAGTTCACCATTGCCGGTGCGAGCTACTCGCCGGCGAGCGTGAACACGCAGTTCCCGCGCAACTACGAGCAGCTGGTGACCATCGTGGTCGATGCGGGTTACGACTCGCCGCTGACCAACCTGCGCCTGGAGTACGTCAAGCCGGCGGGCAGCAACGGCCTGCCGACGGGGATCAAGGCCGTGACCAGTGCGCCCATGAACCTGGCGGCGAAGAAGCGCGGCAACCTGACCCTGCGCATCAGTGGCGACAACAGCGCGGCGGCCAACGGCCTGCTGGACTACCGCATCGTGGCGGATGGGCTGAACAAGCCGATCGGCCAGACGCGAATCCAGTACAGCCTGGTGGAAGCACGGCCGGTGCTCAACGTCAGCCCGAACCAGATCCGCACCGGCCTCAAACGTGGCGGTGAGGAGCAGGTCGAGACGGTGACGCTGAAGAACACCGGCCTGGACGTGCTGCGCAACGTGCGCCTGAGCCTGCTCAACAGCGAAGGCGGCGCCCTGCCAGCGTGGGTCAGTCTGCGCAACGCCGAACGCCTGGGCGACCTGGCGGTGGGCTCGGCGATTCCGCTGAGCATCGCCTTCAAACCGGGCGAAACCGTAGCTGAGGGCAACTACTACGTGACCCTGCGCCTGCAGAGCGACAACCACCCGCAAGTGGATATCGCCATGGAAGCCGCGGTCACCCAGTCGGGCGAAGGTGGCGTGATCTTCCAGGCGTCGGACATCTACACCGGCACCAAGGACGACAACGGCCAGCTGATCCCGGGCCTGGCCGGCGCGAAGATCAAACTGCAGAACCGCAATGTGCTGACCGAGGAATACAGCCTGGTCACCGACAACCGCGGCCAGGCCCTGCTGGAGAACATCCCGGCGGGCGAATACACCTATCGCGTGTCGGCCTGGGACCACGAAGACTTGGCCGGTCAGCTGTGGATCAAGCCGGGCGTGACCCAGGCCGAACCGGTGTTCCTGATGAGCAAGTTGGTGACGGTGGAATGGTCGGTGAAGGAAATCACCCTGGAAGATCGCTACGAAGTGATCCTCGATGCGACCTTCAAGACCAACGTGCCGACGGCGCTGGTGATGATCGAACCGCTGTCGATCAACCTGCCGGCGATGCGCAAGGGCGATGTGTTGCAGGGTGAGCTGACCCTGACCAACTATGGACTGGTGCGCGCCGACAACGTGCAGGCGAAGCTGCCGGTGGGGGATGCGCGGGCGAAGATCGAGTACCTGAAGGCAGTGCCGAACGTGCTGCATGCCGGTGATGTGGTGATCGTGCCCTACCGCATCGTGGCACTGCAGAGCTTCGATCCGGACGATGAACTCAATGGCGCGGCCGGATGCTGGAGCTTCGATTACCGGGGCACGGTGACCTACTCGAGCTACTGCGCCAACGGCACGATGGTGCCGGGTAGTGCCAGCGTGGGTTGGTTCTCGCGTGGGGGGTACTGCCCGGGGGCGGGCGGTGGCGCCATCAATTGGGGCGGCTGGGGTGGCGGTGGCGGAAGCATTATTCCGCGACCGGTGCCCACCAGCAGCCAACAGTGCGTTCCGCCAGTTGACTGCGAGAGCGGTAACTGTCCGGGCGCCAATGGCGGCGGCAAGTAAGACCTAACGAAAACAGGGACACCACGCCCGGGAGGGCGCGGTTCAAGGGAGTGCGAGCAGTGTTGAAGGGCATTATTGGCCGAGTGGGCCTGTGGTTGTGTGGGGGCGTGATGGCAGTGGGCGCTGGTTTGGCCTATGCCAAGCCGGGCCTGGATCACCAGTTCACCACGCCGCATTACGCCGAGGGCGAACTGCGCCTGAACGTATTGGACCTGCAGGTGCAGGCATTGGGCGGCCCAGTACGCATCCTGCGCAGCTGGAAGGGCGGCCAGTGGGTGTGGAACGAGCGCTGGGGCAATCTGGAGATCCTCGGCGCGGCGGACCCGGCAGCCCCACAGGGCGCCGCCGACCCGGCCAACGCCGACAAACCCTACGCCATCGTGCGCGCCGGGCAGAGCTACCTGCGCTCTAGCAGCACCACCCAGGGCCAGGACGTGCACTTCAACAACCTGCCGCAGCGCACCCTGATCGCGCTGCAGCGTGGCCTGGCCGGCTACCGCTGGCAGGACACCCAGGGCAACCGCAACGAATACGACGCCCAGGGCCGGATGACCGGTTACACCGACCACAACGGTATCCGCACGACCCTGGTGCGTAACGCCGAAGGTCGTATCGCCGAGATCAAGGACCACCACGGCGTCACCCTGATCACCCTGACCTACAGCGGCGCCAACCTCACCAGCGTCAAGGACTACAGCGGCCGCGAAGTGAAGTACGAGTACAGCGGCAGCCGCCTGAGCGCGGTAACCGACGTACTGGGCAAACGCTGGCAGTACCACTACGACACCAACGGCCTGGCCGGCTATACCGACCCGCTGCAACAGCGCACGACTCTGATCCTCGGCAAGGACGACAAGGTTCAGGAACACCGCCTGCCCGACGGCCGCTTCACCCAATACAGCTACCGCTACGACGAGAACCAGGAACAGTACTACCTGCGCACGGTGAACGAAGCCGGCCTGGTCACCGAACGCTGGTACGACCGTCTGGGGCAACTGGTGCGTGAGCAGCTGGGCGGCGAGACCCAGTTCAGCCGCAGCTATCTGCTGTCGGACCGCTCCAGCGACATGAGCAAGGTGGCCGAGGCCTACCGCATCAGCGGCAAGAGCCTGTCGGTGAGCAAGGAAATCTCCCAGCGCCAGGGCCGCACGCCGTCGCCTTATGTGGCGCAGATGACCGAAGAGGACGCCCACGGCAACCGCACCCTGACCGAGTACAACCGCTATGGTCAGGTCATCCGCGTGCAGTACGCCGATGGCAGCGAGATCAGGAAGAGCTACGACCCGGCGACCAACCGCGTCGCCGAAGAAATCAACGAGCGCGGCATCAAGACCCAGTACCGTTATGACGCCAAGGGCAACCTGATCGAGCTGATCGAGGCGGCGGGGCTACCGGAAGAAACGCGCACCGGCTATCGCTACGACGCCCTGGGTCAGTTGGAACAGGAAGACAAGCCGGGTGACGCTGCGGCGCAGACCCCGGCGGCAAGCTGGCAGTACGGCTACGACGACAAGGGTAACCGCAACCTCAGCCGTGATCCGCTGGGCTACGAGACTCGCTACACCCACGATGTGCAGGGCAATGTTCTCACC